>JAUIAP010000108.1 GCA_030425205.1 Anaerolineae bacterium | reverse complement strand
TCGTACCTTGCCAATGCGTCTGCTCTTTCACCTGCATTCAGTTCTGCTAAATAGCGTTTGTCTGTCTTCTCTTGAGACATTTCATTACCTCCGTGAGTTAGATTTCTCACAGTGTAATTGCCTCTCTCTTTTTTCTAACAGTTACCTCTGAACTCGCCTTTTACAAAGCGATTTCAGGGATAATGAAAAGAGCTTTTTGGCAATAAGTGATAGAGGCTTGCTGATGATTAGGTGCGAAAAACGGTCGTATTTCGCACCATTTTCTGATACGGTTGCAAAATCACTCACAGATGTTTATTTGGGTGCGGAAAGTCGGTACATAAAACAACGTTTGGTATATCTAACACATGATGGCTTTTCGCACTGGAAACTTTTTTCCTAACAACGACTTCTGAAACGTTCTCACATTTATTCCTGAAACCCCTCACACTTATTTCTGAAACCGCTAACATTTATTTCTGAAATTGACAAGCGTCATGTTCTGCAATAACAATATCCTTTGTGATAACGGTGATTATCATAAGTAATAAACAAGGGTAGTTTGGTTGACTTGCTAATACGCATCTCGAAACACCGGCAAAAATGCAAGTCGTATGCCGATGATATTCACCACCGCCTCGCGTTCAACAATCCCCGCCACCAGAATCAACCGCGAGGACTTTAGAAAACGGCGATAGTTATGCGCCACCTTCGGCCCCAAGACGATATTGAGTAATCCAAACTCGTCTTCGAGAGTGAGAAAGACAAATCCTTTTGCGGTGTAAGGCTGTTGGCGAATGACAAGCAGTCCTGCGACTGTGACTTTTTTGCCGCTGGGCTGCCGCTCTAAGTCACTGCTGCTGAGGATAGTCGGCGACAATTGTGGTCGGAGCTGCGCCATCACGTGTCGCCCTGTCGAAAGCCCGACCGCTTGCGCTTCGAGCACGCCTTTCTGCGCTTCCGTCAATGCGGTCAGCGTCACTCCGTCGTCGGGCAACTGAAATGGGAGCTTGCCTTCATCGTATTCAACCTGCTTAAGTTGCCAGATCAACTTGCGGCGCGGGATGCCCCAATGGTCGCACGCCCCCGCCGTGATGAGTCGTTCCAGCAGTCGCTTGGACAGTCGCGTTTGCTTACAGAGTGCGTGGATGTTGGTGAATGGTTGTCTGGCGCGAGCGGTCAGCAATCGGGAAATCGCTTCCTCGCCAAACCCTTTGACGTAGTTCAAGCCCAAACGGATATGGCCTTCCTCGACGATACAAGCGGCTTGGCTGCGCGCCAGATGGACGGGCCGCACATCAATGCCGTGCCGTCGGGCATCCCCCGTCAGCACGGCGGGCGACCAAAAGCCCATCGGCTGGTGGTTGAGAATGGCACAGATAAACGCCGCCTTGTGGTGTTTGCGCAGCCATGCAGATTGGTAGACCAACACGGCGAAGGCGGCCGCGTGGGATTTGGCGAAGCTGTAACCGCCAAACGCCGTCAGCAGATCGAAGATTTCATTGGCGGTTGGCTCTGGGACAGCGTTGCGAACTGCGCCGCTGACAAAGGTTGCGCGCAATGCCTCAATTGCGGCATAGGCATTCTTCTTGCCCAGTGCGCGGCGCATCAGCTCCGCCTCCCCTGCTGTGAAGCCTGCCAC
>JAUIAP010000088.1 GCA_030425205.1 Anaerolineae bacterium | reverse complement strand
ATCAGGCCATTGGGCAACTCCTGACGTGGGTCTTTATTCCACTGTTGGGGACATCCGTTTTATTTTCGGCCGAACGCACCAGCGGCACGTTGCGCCGTCTGCTGACGATGCCCGTCCGCAAATCGACCTACCTGTTTGGCACGATTTTTGGCTCGTTTGCGCTTGGTGTGGTGCAAATGACGATTTTGGTACTTTTCGGCCGATTTGCGCTCGGCATCAGCTATGGCCGCGATCCCTTGGGATTGGCATTGTTGCTGATCGCATTCGCCCTCGCCGCCACGGCACTCGGCACAACGCTCGGCACGCTCGTCAAAACGGACAGCCAAGCCAACAATCTCAGCATCATGTTTGGGATGGTGATGGCTCTGTTAGGTGGCTGTTGGTTCCCGATCGAGCTTTTTCCACCCGCCGCACGCACGTTCGCCATGCTGTTCCCCACCCGCTGGGCGATGGTCGGCATGACCGACCTCGCCATTCGCGGGCAAGCGGTCGCCGACATTTTGCCAGAAGTTAGCGTCCTGCTGCTCTTTGCCGTCGTCTTTTTTGCAATCGGGACATGGCGTTTCCGTTACGAATGATTTGATGGTCAGGAGCGTTTAGTTCTCAGGTTGACGCTTAAGGGGCTAAACAAAAAGCGTGGGCATTTTGCGGTTGTGAATAGATGTCACCACAACAAAATGCCCACGGGTTATTTAGTACACCGTAAAGTAAGTTCCGTCATACCTGCGAAGGCAGGTATCCATTCTTTTTCTGGGACTGGATTCCCGCCTGGGCGAGAATGACAGTGCCATACAATTTACCTTACGCTTCTAGCGAGTGCGTCGTCGCCACCAGATCAACGACCAGAGTAGCCCGAGCAAAATCAATCCCGGTTGCCACCACATCACCTGCGCGGCGGTCTCGCTTAGCGACACCGACAAGGGCGTTTGGACGATAAGCTGTGCTTGGTCATCATCTTGGGCAGAGGTGGATTCGGCCGATCCCACAATCGTGTACATGCCAATATCCGCCGTTGCCCGCACCACCACCTGCACCGACGAGTGCGCTGGAATGTCAATGCGATCAACGTTGGCACGCAGCGTCACGCCGCTATCACCGCTAAACGTCAAATCAAACGGTATCAGAACATTACCCGTATTCGAGATCGTCAACACGTACAATCCTGTCTCCGACTCACTCATCGTCAGTGTATCGGGGAACCAATCAACGCTGACATCCTCCTGATTCGGGAACGTAATCGTCGCCCGTGCATCGTTGAGAACGGTCGCGTCATCGTCCGCAATCGCGGCGACGGCGAACGTGTAAGTCTGCGGCAAGGCAAACGTCAAATCGGTGGCGGTTAGCTGCACGGTTGTGCTGGCTCCCGCGTTGAGATCGACGCTCGTCTGCGACCATTGCGCCGACAGTGCCACAATCCCCGTACTCGTCAACACAAACGTTTCCGCGATATTGCCCGTGTTGGTAATTGTGACGTTCCATGTCGGCATGTCGGTCGTCAGCGCGACGCGGCTGGCAGGATCAATGCTGACCTGCACACCTCGATTGCTGACCTGAATCACGCCCTGCACGGCGGCGACTGCTGGCGTGTCAAAGGCACGGGTTGCTTGTTGCGCCGTCGCCGTCACGCTGTAGTCGTAATCGTCGGGCGTTGTGCCGACGGGCGGCGTGACCAGTAGCTGCACAGTGCGACTATTGAAGATGGATGGGGGTAGCGTGACCGTCGTTTCGGCAAGTTCGGCCGACCAGCCCGCTGGCACATCAACCGTCAGATCAAAAGTCGTCTCCGTCGTGCCGATGTTCGTCACCGTCACGTCGATGACCGTCGGTGCGCCGATGTTAGCCTGTGCTGGATCTGGGTTCAGCTCAAGAATCACGTCTTGCCCCGCTACTTCGAGTAGTGCATCCGCGCTGTCAGTCGCGCCATCGCCGTTTGTGCCAACCACGCTGAATGGCAAGCGACCCGACGCAAACCCTTGCGCCGTCACGTCGACCGTCACGCTGCCGCTTGCTGGCAAGACCACGCTGGCTGGAACGTTAACGCTCGGCAAACCATCCGCTGAGAGATCAATCGATTGAACTGTCGCCAACTCGTTTGTGATAGTTAACGTATACGTCGCCACTTCTCCCGCGCTGACCGATTGCAGTGCAGGTGCAAGGCTCAGATCAAACGCATCCACGACGGTCAACTGCCCAACTGCGCTATCTACGCCGCCATCAACCGTCACAACAAAGTCGAACACGCCGTCCATCTCCTGCGTCGTCGCAATCAATAACGGCACGTCCACACTGCTGTTTGCCGGGACTACCACGCTGCCAACCAGAGTTGTCAGATCTTGGAGATTTAACAAGTCTAGCTGGTAAGTCGCCGCGCTAACCGTTGGGTTAGTCAAAGTGACGGTATAGACTGCCGTCGCACCTGCACCGACCGTCTGGCTCGATGGCGTGAGCGCAATGAGATGCGCCGCTTGCACATACATCGGTGGCAACGTCACGCGATTGGAGCCGCTCGGCAGCGTATATTCGATGACCGTTTCCGTACTAACCTGTCGCACTTCGCCTACCTGCATGTCAGCCAGCACCACATCAAAACGATTCACTTTGATCTGCTCATAGTACGGCTGTTCATAGCTCCACCCGAACGGATTGCCATCTACCTCGAACGGAATTGTTGCCGTGTTGGTAAGAACCTGCACGCCGACAGCAGGAACGGTGTGCGTGACGATGACATCGTAGATCGGCAGCACGTCGCCCAATGGGGTTTGGGTGCGATAGGTGTTGTGGGTCGCCCAGCTATCGAGTTCGCTGATCGGGACGCTCAAGTTGTCCTGAATGTTGGTGATGTGGTAGTTGTACTCGTTCCAGATGGTGCGCGAATTTGCCCAGACCGTATCGTAGCCGACGACAAAGATGCCTTCGTCGTCGTTGGTGATAATTTCGGCCGATCCGTCCCCATCCACATCCACAATCGTCGGGAAATCCATGCGCGTCGTCGAGTTAATTGTCGGCTCATTGTAGAGAACCGCGCCGTCGTTGCCGCGCCAAACGGTCAGACCCGTTCCCGCGCCATTCCAGACGACATCCCAAATGCCGTTGCCGTCCAAATCGAGCAGCGAAACGGCGTTGGCCGATGTGTGATCTAAGGCTGGCTGCAACCAAATCAAGTTGCCATCTGCATCGAGTGCGTAAATCTGTCCACCGTTGACCTGTGCGCTGGCGACGATTTCGGGGATACCGTCCCCCGTCATGTCAGCAATCGAGACACCACCGGGCGCACCGCCGCCTGTTGGATATTGCCAAATGATGCTGCCATCCTCTCCATTGACGAGGATGATATTTTCCTGCGTCACAAAGGCGATTTCGGGCGTGCCGTCCAGATCCATATCGCCGATGGCGGGTGTGCCGCGTGCTGCGCCGAGATCATCGGTGTAGCTCGCCGTCCATGCCAGCGTCGGCGGACTGGTCGCCATGTCGAATACGAAGAGGAAGTCACCGTCCCCGCTTAGCACGTCTAGTCGCCCGTCGCCCGTCAAGTCCGCCAAGTTAGGCGGTAACGGGTCGGAGAGGTTGGAGGGGAGCGTCGGATAGTTGGCGCGGGTTAGCTCGGTCAAGCCGCTGCCGTCCCCTTCCAAAATGTAGATGCCCGTACTACCTGTTGTGACAATCTCTGGCTCTGGATCACCGTCCACATTGCCAATCGCTGGCCCACGCCATTCGCTTCGCACCGTGTCGGTAAACCATTGCTCGACCCAATTGCCGCTGTCCAACGTGTAGACGGCGAACCCTTGTGGGAAGCCGACCGCGATTTCGGAGCCAGCCACGCCATCCAAATCGGCCAGCGCAACGCTATCTGGCTCACCGCCGAGATCGACCATAAACTCAATTGGTGTGCCGGCAACCGCCTGTGCGCCTGTCGCCTCCGCGCCGTCGCCGCGATAGACGAATAACTCACCATTGTTTGACGTAGCGACAAGCTCAACGATACCGTCTTCGTCAATATCGGCCGCCATCACCGTATTGAGAATCGCCCCCGTTACGTCGATCTCTTCCCATTCAACCATCGGCACACCGGGGTCAAGTACCGTCGGGTCGGCTTCAAATGCGTCAATATCGGTGCGTATCCGTCCCTCAACACGCACGATGTGTGCGCCATCGCTCAAGCCGTCAAAGTGGAAAGGCAGCGGTGAGCGTGTGCGGTTATAGTACGTTGAGAAATCGCCTTCAGAAACGCCATCGATAAACAGTTCAAATGCCGCATCGACGTGCGTATCACTCATCGCCCGCAGCGTGAACGCCTCGCCTGTGAAACGGAACCAAATGTTCGACCCATCGCGCCAAAATTCTCCTTCTCGTGCCAGAGAACTGGATGTGTCCAACGTCCAATCGGCGGAAGAGGTCACGCGGTCGCTCTTGACACCGCGATCTAGCTCGTACCAGCCATCTGGCTCGTCTGTGCCGTCCCATGTGTCGATGTAGTCGAGATAGATGCGGTCGTTGCTCGATGATGGGTTTTGTTGCGCCAAAACGACGATTTCGAGCGTGTGATCGCCGAGCGGCAAGTCGTAGATCAGATCGATGGTGTCATTAGCTGCGCTGTAACCATCGACAACGCCCTGCGACACGCCGTCGATGTAAATTTCCGCCAGTCCGCCACCACTCCACGACATCATGCCGACCGCCAGCCACGAGCCGTAAAAGTCGAGCGAAATGGTGTCGCTCAACGTCTCGGAGCGCAACGTGTAGGTATCGCTTGCCTCTGTCCAGTTGCTCTGAATCCAGCTTGCCGCCGTCGCTGTGTACGGTGCGCCGTTGTAGCGAATGTCGGGGTGATCTTCCTCACGATGGATCAGACCAGATACAACTGGTGGCGTGTAGAATGGGGCGACTCCCGGTGTCGTAAAGGTGTCTATCGTGGCGTTTTCGCGGTAGCTAGAGAGATAGACGACGTGTGCGCCCGCGCCGAGATTGTTGAAGGAATAGGTGCGAGCTTCGACCTCTGGTGCATACAGATCGATCTCGCGCATAAATTCCCCGTCGATAAACACCTTCATTTCGCCGCCGCCTGTGTAGGCGATGGCATTAATGGAGATAGAATCTCCCGTGAATGGGAACCATGTGTTGGTCGCGCTACCGCGCAGATAGGAGCCATCAGAGGCGGTGGCATGTGTGATTTGGGTATACCCTTCCACCACCAACAAATCGCTCTCCGCTTCAAATGTGCCGTTTGCATTTTCAGCATTCACACCATCCCACACGTCGATAAAGTCGATGTTGACACGCGTTCGACCAGAGAAATCATTTTTGCTGTCCAATGCAACAACGGTGAGCGTGTGTGTGCCTGTGCTGCCGAGATCGAAGTAGCGGCTGACCGCATCCTCTTCCCAGCGATAGAGGTCGATCACGCCTTGCGATACACCATCAACAAATATCTCCGCCTCACCAGAGTTGATTCCCGCGACAAAGCCGATGCCAGCCCACGCACCCTCAAAGGTGAAGCTCATCGTGTCATTGGCCGTTTCGGTGCGTACATAGTAGTTTTTGCTTGCACTGCCATAGTTAATGGCTGACCATGTGCTGGTCGTTTGCGTGAACGGTTCGCCGTTGTAGCGGATGGCGGGGTGATCCTCTTCGTAGCGCGTGATGCCGCTCTCGACGGGTGCGCTGTAGAAGGGAGCCGTGCCCGGCTGGGCAAATGCGTCGAGCGTGCCGTTGCCCTGATAGCTGTCGATATGCAGAATGTGTGCGCCCGCGCCGAAGCCGTCAAGCGAGATGGTTTCGGTGACGGTGCTGTAATCGTACAGGTCGAGCGTTGTCACATACTGACCATCGACGTTGAGGCGAGCCTTGCCGCCGCTCGTGTAGTTGACAGCTTGGAAGGTGATGCTGTCACCCGTGAACGGAATCCATGCATTGCCTGCGCCGCGCAGATAGGAACCGCCGCTGACGGCTGCCGTGTTGCTATTTGTCCAGCCGCTGCTGCTCAACCAGACGCGCGCGCTGTCTTGCTCGAACTTCTCGTCGGGCATCACTGTGCCGTCCCATGTGTCGAAGAAATCGAGGTTGACCCGTGCGCCGCTGCTGGCGTTGGGATGGCTGTTGCCCGTGACGCTGACAGAGATGGTATGTGATGCGCTAATGGGGAGGGTGTAATATCGGCCGATATTCTCCACATCATGCCGATACAGATCAACCGTCTCAACCAGCGACCCATCAATAAAGATGTCCGCAATGCCAGAGCGAGTGCCGACTGAAAACCCAACCCCGATCCAGTCTCCATTAAATGTAAAGCTCACATTACCATCTGTACCACGATGATAGTTGCCCCCGCTGGAGGCAGAATCGCTCACTTGCGACCATGTGCCGCTGTAGACGATAGCGGGATCGGTGTTTTCGGTGCGCGTGATGGCGGAAGCAGCAGTGGCGATTGACGATTGACGTTCGCGAAGCGGTTGTTCAACAACATTTACGATTGACGATTCTTCTACTGCCAACACATCTTCATTTTCGGTTGGCAGGATGTCGATGGGATCAGACTGTTCACTGTTCACTGCAACTGACACATCGTCGGCCTGTTCACTGTTCACTGATTCTCGCACAAACACCGTTCCGTCATCTGCCACAAGCTCCTCACGGAAACCCGCTGGCAGCTCTTGCAGTTGGGTCGGTTGCCATGCGATTGGCTCTGCGCTGCGACTGCCGACACCGCCAAACGGTTGTGAAGTGACGGCGGTGGTGATCGCTGTCGTGACGGTGACTGTGCTGGGTGCGACGATGGCGGGGCTGGTTGTCGCAAAGGCGTTGATGCCCACGCCGACCGCCAGCAAGCCATAGCCATCGCTCAACAGATCGCCCTGCAAATCGCGCAGTTCGACCGAAACGGTGTAGACGCCCGTCGCGTAGCCGCTGCTGTCGAGCGTGAAGAGGTCGTAGGTCGTTTGATCGTTTGCGCTGAGTGAGATCGGGACGCTCTGGGTGTGGCTGATTGCGCCACTGGGGGCGATGATTTCGACATCGGCCGATCCCGCACCCGGCACAAACGCAAAGTTGGTAACATCAATCGAAATATCGGCCGAACTCACCCCTGTCTCAACAAACGCAGGATCAGGTGTAACTGCCGTGATGAGATAGAACTGATCAACGACGCGGAAGGTCGCCGCCACATTATCGCTGACGTCGGGTGCGCCTTGCGCCGTTATGTCTGCGTCCAGCGTGAATTGCCCTGTTGATGCGCTGGAAACGGTGTACTCAAATGTTGTGCTGTCTCCTGCTGGGACGGTTGGGCTGTTGATTTGTGCGCCAGATGGCAGCGTGACCGTCAAATCATACGTCGCGTCGAGCGTGCCGCGATTCTCAACGGTCAATGTGTAGGTGACGACTTCGCCAACGAGTGCCGCGTCATAGCCGGGCGACCACGAAAGCGCAGGGATGCGCTCCGCGATTGCACAGACGGGCGCAGCCAAATCGCTCACGCTGCTGGCAATCGCGGGGATTGCGTCGAGATTTTCTTGCACCGTGTCGGCTGGCGCGAGCGCGTTTGCCGCCGCCGTTGCCGCGCTGGTGTCCACGCTGGGGAAGTCGCTGTTGAGATAGTTGACGAGTGCGTTGACGCTGCTGACGACGTGATCGCGCTGTTGTGAGTTGCAGTTGCCGCTGTTGCACGCCGATTCTAGCGTTGAAATCGAGGTGGCGATGGTGAAGAAGTAAGCTGCGAGGGTGGCATCGGCCGAACAGCTTTCAATCGTTGTCGTCGCGCCCACAATTGGCGCGGCTCCCACGCTGGCGATGTAAACGTCAATCGCGTTGGTGGGCGTGTAGGGGAGCGTCGGCGCGGGAATGGCGACCGAAATCGGATGGTCGATCCCCGCCGTGCCTGTGGTCACGTCATAGCTGATGATGGCGACTGATGAGGCTCCCGGCGCAAGCGTCACAGGCGCGGGAGTCGTTGCCGACCAGTTCGCTTTTGGCACAATCGTTTGCCAATCGAACGTCCCGCTGGCTGTGCCGATGTTGGTCAACGTCGCCGTAAACTCGTTGGTGCTGTTGGGCAGGACGAACATCTCATCTGGCTCGACGGCGATGGCGGGGTATGGCGTAGCGGCGACGGTGAAGGTGTCGCTATCGCTGGCGGTGATGCTGGCGTTGTCTTGGGCAACGGCGGTCACGTCAAAGGCGTAGCTGTTGCCAACGATGGGCAGCAAATCGCTGACGGTCGGCAATGCGTACAGGCTGAGATCAACGCGCTCTCCCGCTTCCAGATAAACACTGTTGGTTGTGTTGCCAGCTTGTGCGCCAAAAATTGTCCATGCGGTCGGCAATGCACCGCTCACGCTCACGTCATAGGTGCGTGCGACGCTCGAAGTGTTGGTGATGGCGACGGTAAACGCCGCGTCGGGCAGTTGGAACTGTCCGTTGATGTCGAGGTTGGTCGTTTCATAATCATCGCCAAACGGCATTGTGAACTGCGGGTTGAGTGCCACATCGAGTTCAACAGCGTTGACGGCGGTGACGCTGACGGTGTGTTCGGCCGAAACGAACAGGTTGGGATAATCGGCCGATTGTGCCGTCACAACCACCTCATAATCCCCTGCACCTGTCCCCAATGCGGGCAACGCCGTGACGTTCCCCGATGCATCAACCGTCACATCCCAGCCAGACGGTGCAAAAACGGTCATCGTGAAGCTGTCGCTAAAGTTGGCGGACAGGTTCGCCGTAAACGTTGTGGCGGTGTCGGCGGGGATTGTACTGGTTGGGTTGGTCAGCGCAAGCGCAAAGAAGTTCGCGCTATCGTTCAAGCTGAGATCGACCCCACCGCTAACGGTCGCCGCGCTGCTCAAATTGGCAAGTGCAAACCCGTTGGCGGGATCGACGGGCGACCCGCCGACGGTCAACGTGCCTGTTGCATCGCCAACCATTAGATCATAGTCGCTACCCGATAACGTCAACCCGCTGGTGAAGTTTGCCGCCGCCGTCGCGCCGTTGCCGCTCAAGCTGATCGGGTCACTCGTCGTCACGACAAAGTCGCCGCTGTAGGTCGTGCCAGCAAGTGAAATCGTCGCATCTTGCAGCAACACGTCAACCGCTGCGGCTGGTGTCAATGTGGCAGCATAGTCGTCGCGCTGGCTGCCTGCAAAGAGGTCGTTTGTCAGGGTGGTTGAACCATCGCCCGTCAGTGCAACGGTTAATGCTGCGCCGTCGGTGTTCAACGTGCCGATTGTGCCGCTGATCGCGCCACTGCCGATAGATGCACCGTTTTGCATCACGTCGCTGGCGGTGAATTGTAAAAAGTCGAATGTGAAGTTGTTTGCGCCACTGGTTGTCCACGTTTCATCGCTGTTGGAAACGAGGAGGTCGGTGGTCAGATTGGCTGAGATGGTGACTGGGGGAAGATCGGCCGAATGCACAACCACCGCTTCCGCCACATTTTCTGTCTCTGGCAGATCAAACGGGGACGCATAAAGCTGCGGGGTGACGGGCGGATCTGCCTTGCTGATGGCCGCCTCACCCGCCGCAATACCAGCCGTCGCACCCGCCTTGCACCACTTCTTATCCCCAATGCGCTTACACGCCTTCTTCGCGTTTTCGCCAAGCTCTTTCGCCTTCGCCTTGCCCGCCGCAATTGCCGCGCTGACATCGGTGATGGGCGATTGCTCAAAGAAACCTGCCCAGAAACCGATGGTCGTGGCAAAGAATCCGCCAGAGAAACCGCCGATCAAGCTGCCGACCTTCTTCGAGAATTTGGCGAGTACGGCATACCCAACTGCGCCATGCGTACCGTCTTCGAGCATGTCGGTGACGGCGAGCGTTTCGTTGTCCACTTGCAGCCAGCCGACGGTTGGCTCCGTCGCGCCGGGGAGCAAAATCATTTCAGCCGGAACAAAGATGAAGCTATCGGGTTGGGCTTGCAGGCTAGCAACGATGCGGGCTTTAGATTCGGCCGAAATCGCCAATCCATCCAGCTCCTCCAAATTTCCCAATGTAATCCGCACAATTTCAACACCATTGTCCATCGCCGTTTCGATGATGTTGGAGACGCTGACAATCGGAGCCTCAGTCACTTTTTCAAGCACCTGTGATTCCAAAGCCATGTCGAGCAGCGGGTAAGTAAAGCGGAACGCATCGTGTCCCGTGTCGGTTTGTCCCGGATAGGGGACGGATAGCACCTGATTGCGCTGCATGTCGAAGTCGATGGTGTCCGCGTCGGTCTGTGGATTGCGTTCCCAGCCGACGGTGAAGACGCGCGGTTGGGCGGGATACGCCTTGATATAGGTTGCGTCTGCGATGTAATCGTGCGCTGCATCGGAGGAGGCGGCAAATTCGAGCAGGTGCATGCGCTGGGCAAGCTGCGTGATTTTGCCAATTTCGCCAGCCGCATAGTTGGCAAATTCGGTCTGCTCAGGGGATGGATTGTCAGTGTCGCTGTAATTCGCCGCTTCCACCTTGATCTCTGCGCCAACGCGGGAAAGCGTGACGACATCTTGATAGGCCGCATTGACTGCCTCAAGGCTGATGTCGGACGGGGCAAACAGCGTGTTCCATGAAGAAATGATGCTGAGACGTGGCGTTTCATCGCGACCGAG
>JAUIAP010000030.1 GCA_030425205.1 Anaerolineae bacterium | reverse complement strand
TGTAGAAGTCACTGGCGACACAGAAAACATAAATGATAAAATCATCCCGTTCCATTGGAGTCCTCGTTGTAATGTGTTTTGGTTTAACGTCATTTTCAACGAGTTGCTCCAATGGTTCAACCCCTTTTTAGTTGCACATTGGGTGCGTAAATTCAACGAGAGGTCATTTTGCGGTTCCGAAAACACCTATCATTATTGACGCTCAGCGCGACGCTTGTGGTCGCCATGAGCCTGTTCATCAAACGTGCGTCTGCTCAAGAGGCTACGCGCAGTTCCAGCCCAGTTTTGCCAAGCAACACGCTCAACTATGAGTCCATCCCCTTGCCACCTCAATACGCCAATCCTGCGGTGAGCAACACAGATAACACGCCTGCCGACAATCCGATTACCGATGCGGGTGCGACGCTGGGACGCGTACTGTTCTATGATGTGATGCTCTCCGCAAACGACACGACCTCTTGTGCATCGTGCCACCAGCAGGCCAACGGATTTGGCGATTCGGCCGAACTCAGCACAGGGTTTAACGATGGACTGACAGCCCGACATTCCCCGGCCCTCTCCAACGCGCGTTTTTATGCAAATGGACGCTTCTTTTGGGACGAACGCGCCGCGACGCTCGAAGATCAAGTGCTCATGCCGATTCAGGATAGCGTGGAGATGGGGATGACGCTGGATGAACTAGAAATAAAGCTAGCGGCCACAAGCTACTATCCTGCATTATTTGACGAGGCATTTGGTTCAGAAGAGGTTACAAGTGAACGTATCTCGCACGCACTGGCACAGTTCGTCCGCTCGATGATCTCGTTCAACTCAAAATTTGATGCTGGGTTGGTGGCAAATCCACCTTTCAGCAATTTCACCCAGCAGGAACGTGCGGGGCAACAGCTGTTTAATAGCAACCGCGCCCGTTGTAGCCAATGTCATGAGACGACGGCCTTTATCGCTGATCAGGCGCGCAATATCGGTCTCGACCGCAACATTAACGTGGATTTGGGTGCTGGAAATGGACGGTTCAAGGTGGCGTCCTTGCGCAATGTTGCCTTGTCCTCCCCCTACATGCACGACGGTCGATTCGCGACCCTTGAACAGGTGGTCGATCATTACAGCAATGGCATTCAAGCCAATCCTGGGCTTGATCCAATTTTGCAGGACAATGCTGGGAGACCGATTCGGCCGAATTTTAATCCGCAAGAGCGCGCCGCACTTGTCGCATTCCTAAACACGTTGACCGATCAATCATTTGTGACGGATGAGCGATTTAGCGATCCGTTTCCGTTGACGGTCCCAACAAACGTAACGCTGCGCCAAGCCCAAACAACAGCTCAGTCAACCTTTCTTATTCTCACAAGCGGTTTTCTACTCACGACGCTGACACTCCTCGCCGTAAGCGAGAAGAGCAGAATGAGATTGCGCTGGCGGAGAGTCTAATTTGATCGGGCAAACACGTAGGAACAGTAGTTGTCGTAAATCAGTAGATCGATAGCCGAATAGTGGGCGGCGAAGAGCGTGGTGAAGGTTTCGGCCGAAAATGCCCGCCATGTTCGCGCCAAGCCCATATCCTGCCGTTTCAATGCCTGAAAATCTTTCGGAACGGCCAATGTGAGCAATGGCGCACCGAGCAATGAGCCATCGATCTTGGCTGGCTCGATCCAATCCATCGTTGTATCGTTGGCCGTCAGAAACATTGCTTGCGCATAGTCCCGTTCAACGTCCCCCGTTGCGTGCTGTTTGACACGCGCTGACGACAACCACCAGTGCACGTGAAAGCGATCGGTCGGTAAGCCTGCGCTAAATGGATCATCCCGTGTGCCGTAGACATTGGGCAAAAAGGTATTGCAGACGGCCCCCAGCTTATGCAAATTCATCCGCGCATTGCGTGTTTCAAGCGGGTCAAATGTCCATGTCATCAGCGCGACATTTTGCGCCAAGGTCGCATCGCGTTGCGCCCATTTGAGCCGCGCCCCGCTGCCCGCATCACGGTAGGGGGGAAGCATCGCCGCCATGTGAGAATGTTGCTTGAGATGGCGCACGCCGTTCAACGTTTCTATACCCGCAAAGCTGAGACAGAAGCCGACAGGCCGATCACCATCCCATGCGAGCAGCCCAACGCCACCATTCTTGACGATTGCCAGCAGAAATGCGGGATGGATCTGCTCCTCCCAGACGGCATAGATGAGACCAGCCATGCGCTCACAATCAGTGGCGTTTTTGGCAGGTTTAAAAACGAGATTGGACACGGAAAATTAGTAGCCTAATAGCCACAGCACCCAAATGATGAGCGCACCGAGCAGTGCGCCGACAATAACTTGCGCCTGCGTGTGGCGACGCAAATAGAGGCGCGACCAAATCACAAATGGTGGCGCGATCAACGTCACCAAATAGGCATCACCCAGCAACCACCATGCGAGCAACGCCGTTCCTGTCGAGGTCGCGCTGTGTGCGCTGATCTTCCAGCGCAACGTGATGAGGCTGAAAAGAACCGTCTGAATCGCGAGAATTGTGCCGATTACCTTCACCATGATCGGCGCATCAAACAGATAGAGCAGCAGCAACGTCACGAGGTTGCATCCCATCGTGAACAATGTCGGCCGAATCCGTTCATCGTGATGGGTCAGATGGAAATCCCGCGCCTTGCCCTGTCTAATTAAAAGCAGCACGTAAAATGACGGGATCAGGATCGTTGAGAAGGAGTAAATCACCGCCCAGATTGAGGCTTCGGGTGATGGTATAGCGGCCGCCGCAATCGAAATTGCAATCATGCCCACGATAGGCGGACTGCCAACGGTTGAGATGAGTTTGGCGACAGTTTCGGCCGATACATGCCGCAGTTTCCTTGTTTGCACAGTCATAGTTGCCCCTGCGTCTTATTAAGCACAGACAAAATACGATACCTCACTAATTACGAATGAGTATACCGCTAAACCCCGCAGGAATGTTATATGAGTTGGAAATAAATCGTCCTAATTTCTACCCTCGCCCCGCCTTGCAACCCGTCTTTATGCCTCAGGTTTATCAAGATATTCCTCAAAATGAGGCGCTTGTCCCATCGCCATATCGGAAATTTCGCGTTCACTGAGCTGATCTTGAGGGTCGCCTTCTGGTTGCAGCGGTTCTGCAAGCGCCAGCACGTCGCGGGCCGCAGCGAGCACTTCGGGATCATCGGCCGCCTCTGCTTGGTTTAACGCATCACGCGCCACACCATACCAGTTGGCAGGGTCTTCTGAGTAGCGTTGAATCATCGCCCATGCATCGGGATTATCCGCCATCTTGGTCTGAATTGCAGTTTTCAAGCGATGGCGTGCGTCGATCAATCCTTCGTCTACCATATTGCTGCTCATGTTTGGCGTCACGTCTGTTACCAATGCGTCTAAAATAGTTGCTGTGTTTTCTGACATTATGTTTGCTCCTTATGCTTTATAACCTTTATCTGCTGCCCACTTAATCCCCTCAACCCATGAGGGGTAGGGCAGGGTGAGTGTCGCTAAATCTTCCAGCGTCGCATTGAATCGCATTGCCAATACGAGCGTTCCAATTAGCTCTCCGGCATTTTCTGCCAAAATATGACCGCCTAAAATCTTGCCATCCGGATCGCTCAACAATTTGATGCAGCCATCTTCCTTTTTGAGCAGTTGTGCCCGTGCAATATCCCCAATTGGTAACATCACCGTCGCAAATTCAATGTCCGCCTCTTCCAGTTGTGCTGAGGTTTGACCGACATGCGCAAGTTGTGGTGAGCAGTATGTCACCCATGGGATTGGATCGCGGTTAAATGTTTGCAATGAGTCGGAAAAAGCGTTGTGGGCGAGGCAATCCCCCTGTTGATTAGCGACGTGTGTAAATTGGTAGCCTCCCGACACATCACCAGCGGCAAAGATGTGCGATTGACTCGTTCTTAGCGTCGCGTCCGTGCGAATCCAGCCATCTGCATCGGTCTCAATGCCCGCTGCCGCCAAATTTAAGCCATCTGTTGCGGGCGCACGTCCAACGGCGACGAGCAGCTTTTCGGCCGAAATTTCCTCCCCACCTTCCAATATCACTGTGGTCCCATTCGCCTGTTTGACAGCGACCGCCTTTGCATTTAAGCGAATCTTGATCCCTTCATCTGTGAGAATCGACGCCAACCCCTCCACGAGATCACGCTCGTCATTGGGCAAAATCCTGTCGGTCGCTTCAACTAGCGTCACAGCGACCCCAAAACGACTAAACATCTGGGCGAATTCTGTTCCAACGGGGCCACTGCCCAAAATAATCATGCTCTTGGGCAACGTTTCAAGGTAGAACGCATCGCGATTGGTTAGATAATCGGCCGATTCTAAGCCTTCAATTTTGGGTATCAGCGGTTTGGAGCCGGTTGTGATGATAATTTTTTCGGCCGAAATGATCCGTTCCCCGACCCGTACTCGATGCGCATCGACAAATTCGCCATGCTCGCGAATTAAATCGATCCCCGCTTCTTCATACGTCTGGTTGATTTCTTCTTCGCTGCCGCCGCGCATCTCCTGAATCAACGCCTTGAGTTGCGCTTGTGCCAGCGACCAATTTAGCTTGACGCCGTGTGCTTCCAGTCCATATTTTTCAAACTGTTTTGATTCATGCAGGAGTTTTGCCGTGTGCAGGAGTGCCTTTGATGGATCACAGCCGTAGTTGGTGCAGGTTCCCCCAACTAGATCACGCTCGACCAATGCAACCCGTTTGCGCAGCTTTTTGGCGTTAAACGCCGCCCCATTCCCCGCCGCGCCGCCACCAATCACGATTAAATCATACTCGTTTTTTGCCATATGTGTCCATCTTAACGACACGCTATTAGCAAGTAATAGAGGAACCTACCTACTTTTCGGTATATTTTAGGGGTTACGAGGTTGGTAAGATGGTCGCCACGAATTGCACGAATTGCACGAATAAGATGGTTGAATTCGTGCAATTCGCGTAATTCGTGGCAAAAATGGCTTATGTAGGTAGTTTAGTCATTCCCCATCAACCCCAAGAAGTCTTTACTATTTGGGCGATCTTTTCGGCCGAAAATGCCACCGTATCCCCCACGAGCGTTCGCTCAGGTGCAAGAGCCAATAATGTGTTTAGCGTACCGACAGGATCGTAGTTTTGCGATTCGGCCGAAACAATCTTCAATTTCCCCCGTAACTCCCCCACGTCGATCGCTCCCGCCTCAACCAACCCCAAAATCTCCGTCACAAACGCTTCCTCTATCACACCAGACATCTCATCTCTTATTTCAGAAGCGATCGAATCGGAAGTTTCTTCTAGCGTCTGGAGGCTGGACGCTGCCGGTGCTTGATCAAACACATCCCTCCGCTCGATCAAGCGCAACACACGTTCCCCATTCGGTGCAGTCAACACCAAGAACCGCGCATTTGGAAAGAGCTCAATCGCTGCCTGAATCTCATTGACCCCACGCAGACCGTCAAACAACAATGGCTCGTCCAGGTTTGTCCATAACTGCGCCATCACGTGCGCCATTCCACCTGCATGTTGCTCCCGATAGCGGCGCGTGTACGCGAAGCGCATCCCCCGATCATGCACTGGAACGACGGGATCACCATCCCGTCGTTGCATTTCCGCGATCATCAACGCATCCGTCAACGCTCGACGATTGGGCAACAGCCGAAATCGAACCCCAATATCACGCATGGCGTTTACCGTTGTCGTCTTCCCCACGCCCGTCAGCCCGACCAAAATCAGCAACGGATTATCACTGAGCGTGTGCCAATCATGCGTTGGCGGTTGCGTACTTAGCCAATCTTGCATAGACTAACCTGTATTTATATTAACCATCTCTTCTAAATTACCATAGATTATGTTTCCTATGGTATTGATGATTTGTTCGACCAACTCTTGAGTATAAATTTGATCATAACCGAGATCAAAAATCTCATGACTTCCCGAATTTCCCTGCCTCGTGATAAACGCTAGTTTGAAACGATATTTTTGGAAATCAAAATCCAAATGATATCCCATGTCTTGGTTATTATGTTTGAACGCAAAAAAGTTAAAATGTATTTGCAAACGTTCCCCCATTGTTTGCATAAATCCCTCGGGAATTTGTTCTAGTTCCAAAAGATCAATAATCTTTGGTGAGATTATTGTCATTGAAACGTCTTTAAATAATGTTTCAAAGCTCTTTCCCATTGTTTTCAACAAAGGGAACAATGGTTTGAAGAAATCAGTCTCCAATTGCGTTCTAACGTGTTCAGAAAATGCGACCTTAGCTGTTTGCTTTGCCTCATTTGAGAGACGTTTTTCAAGCAGAAAGATCTTCTTATCAAGATCGTCTAACTCTTCAATCGACTCACCGCGTGCGCCACGTAAAAATAGTTTTAAAGAATGGATTAACTGTTCCCCAATAAATACATTGAATGGTTCAAGATCGCCTGCGTCGCCAACTTCTAGCGCAAGCAAATAGTCTTCCTTTGACTCTAACGACACCACCACAGGTACAAACTCATGCTGCATCAGAATCAAATTCATCAATAGCCGCGCCATGCGTCCATTGCCGTCGTCAAATGGATGAATCGAAACAAACTGGTAGTGAAACGTTGCTGCAAGAATTAGCGGATGTAGGTCGTTTTGCGCCTGATACCATTGCATCAAGTCCCCCATTCTGGCAGGCGTTTCCTCTGGTGAAGCATAGTAATGAATTTCACCTGTGCTAGTTCGAACGTGATTGGGCGCGGTTTTGTATTCACCAATTCCAATCAGGCGACGTGTCGGTCTGCCGTCAGGTGTTTGGGCATCGACATAACGTGGCTCAACCATAATTGTTTCATGCAATTCCCGTATTGCTGCTTCTGTCAAGGGTCTTTTTTGTCTTACAAGGTCGAGAACAAAGTCAATCGCAGCATGATGTCCCCGAATTTCAAGATAGTCGCGGAACGGTTTCCCCTGTGCTGTAATGCCGTGCAGCAAAAAGGCCCGAGTCTCCCCAAACGTCAGCGAATTGCCTTCAATCGCATTCGAATGGTAGGTCCAATCAAGGCGAAATTTTTGCATGATGCGGCGTTCTTGGTCAGGGTTTATTGGCCTTAATTCACGAACTTCCTCCATTAACCGATCGACCTCATTTAACACTTGAAGTAAATTCATTGGCTTCCTCTATAGCATCAATCGGCTACCGTCCCAATTCCTGATCAAACGCCGCTGCCACCCCATCCCAATACCGCCGTGCCTCATCTAGCTGCTGGTTCACTGAATTATCCTTTGATCTCCAGCCAATTCTTCCCAACCTCTGCCTCAACCTTCAACGGAACCTTCAGCTTAAACGCATTGCGCATTGTCGTCTTGACCAACTCGGTGACACTGTCTAATTCATCATCCGGCACTTCAAGCATCAACTCATCATGCACCTGCAATAGCAGACGCGCGCGATAGCCGCCTTTTTCTAACGCATCGTCCAAGTTGAGCATCGCCAGCTTGATGATGTCGGCCGCCGTCCCCTGAATCGGATGGTTGATCGCCTCACGTTCTGCGCTCGCCTCATATTGCCGATTGGAACGCCCTTCGCGCATGAAAATCGGGAAGTAACGACGACGGCCGAGCAGTGTTTCAACATAGCCCTGTCGCCGTGCCAATTGTTTACTGCCGTCAAGATAATCGCGCACGCCGGGGAATTGCTCAAAATACGCCTTGATATAGTTTTCTGCTTCTGCCAACGTTAAGTCTGTCTCGCGGGCAAGACGAAATGCGCCCATGCCGTACATCAGGCCAAAGTTGACACGCTTGGCGAAGAGGCGTTGTTCAAACGTCACGGCGTCTAAATCGACGCCAAACACGCTGGCGGCGGTGGCGGTGTGGACATCGAGATTTTGGTGGAATGCGTCGAGCAGCGTCTTGTCATCGCTGACATGGGCGAGGATGCGCAGCTCCACTTGCGAGTAGTCGGCCGCTAAAAAGTGCCAGCCCTCTTGTGCAACAAAGCCTTTGCGCACACGCCGCGTCAATGCGCTACGAATCGGGATGTTTTGTAGGTTAGGGGAGTTGCTGCTCAGGCGACCCGTTACCGCACCCGTTTGCCGGAAGCTAGTGTGGATGCGCCCGTCATCAGCGACGAGTAGTGGGAACGCATCGACATAGGTTCCCTTAAGCTTTGAAATTTCACGGTGTTCAAGAATCCGATCAATAATGCCGTCTTCATCCATAACCTTCAACTTCTCTAACACGCCCACGGCCGTCGAATAGCTGCCCGACTTATTCTTTTTCACGCCATCCGTCGGTAATCCCATGCGCTCAAACAAAATCACGCTCAACTGTTGCGTCGAATTGATGTTGAACGGTTCTCCCGCAATTTCGTAGATCTCTTTTTCCAGCTCGTTGACGCGATCCTCTAGCTCTTTGCCAAAAGATGCAAAGAAATCGGTGTCGATCTTAATCCCCGCGAACTCCATTTCTGCCAAGACGCAGATGAGGCGCGTTTCCATGTCCATTAAGTCGAGCAGACCTTTCTCTTTTAATTCCACTTTAAGTGGTGCAACAAGCCGTAGTGTCACATCTGCATCGGCTGCCGCATAGGGAGCGGCCGCTTCAATTCCCACCTCTGCAAACGTGCGCTGATTCTTGCCTTTGCCAATCAGTTCGGTAATCTCCTGCATTTCGATGCCGAGCCGATGGCGCGACAAATCTTTAAGACCGAGATGTTTGCTCGATGGGTCGGTGAGCCATTCGGCGATCATCGTGTCAAAGCGAATCGGTTCGACATCCAACCCGTGCCGATGCAAAATCATCCAGTCAAATTTCGCATTGTGGGCGACTTTGGCAATCTTGCCGTTCGTCATTGGCGCACGCAGCGCGTCGATCACGGTTTTCAGCGGCAACTGTCCTGCGGCTAATTCGGGTTCCCCAGCGAACAGTTTAAGCTGGCCGCGTGATTTCTGTGCCTCGTTGGAGATGTGTCCAACAGGGATGTAATAACCGACAGGCGGTTTGATGGCAAGCGAGATACCGACAAGTTCGGCCGATAATTTGTCCAAACTCGACGTCTCGACATCAAACGCAATCAACTCCGCCGCATTCAGCTTCTTCACCAAGTCGTCAAGCTGCTGTTTTGTCTGGACGATAATGGGCTGGGTCGTGCTGACCTCGACTAGCTCTTCAACGCTCTCATCCTCTTCAATCTCTGCATGTTCCAACAGCTGATTGGTTAACGAGCGGAACTCTAATTCGCGGAAGATGTCCAAAACGGTGTTGAGATCAAAATCTTGCGTCACACACGCATCTAAATCGAGTTCAATCGGCACATCTGTCACAATCGTTGCCAGCTTTTTGCTGAGATAGGCCATCTCCTTGCCTGCCTCTAGCTTGTTGCGGAAACGGGCAGGAATCTCTTCCAGATGGGCGTAAATATTATCGAGCGTGTCATATTGGGAAAGCAACTTGACCGCCGTTTTTCGGCCGACGCCGCGCACACCGGGAATGTTGTCGCTCGAATCTCCCTCTAATGCTTTCCAATCAATAATTTGATCGGGGCGCATCTCATATTCGTCAAAAACAACTTTGGCGTTGTACGTGACAGGGCGTTTCGAGTTTCGATTAAGCGGCAGATCGACCAGCGTGTTGTCGTCCACCAGTTGCAAGAGGTCGCGGTCGCCCGTCACGATGCTGACAGGAACCTTGCCCTTCGCCTGCGCCGCCAGCGTGCCGATCACGTCGTCGGCTTCATACCCGTCGAGTGAGAGGGTCGGAATGTTGAGGGCTTGTAGGACTTCTTGAATGCGCTCGATCTGCAACGCCAGATCATCGGGCATCTTCTCGCGCGTTCCCTTGTAATCCTCGAACATATCATCTCGAAACGTCCTCCCCACATCAAAACAGACCGCCAGATATTTTGGTGGCGGGAAGTCAAACATGATGTCGAGAATTGTGCGGATGAAGCCAAATGTTGCGTTGGTTGGCTCCCCAGCTTTTGTCGTGAAGGCGTTGATCGGCAGTGCAAAAAACATGCGATACGCCAGCGCATGTCCGTCAATGAGAACAAGTTTGTTGCTTTCCATAGGTTGAATTATACCGCAAATTACGACACGAACGTTCTAATTATTAGCACCATGCGCGGATAATCGGCCGAAAAAACCCCTTATATTGAATTGTCGCTGGCGATTGGCTAATAAAAAGCGGGTCCGCCTATGCCTTTCCGCGTCTCTGCAAAATCCCCTCAATTCGCGCTCGACTTTCCTGCGCGAGCGCAAGCGTCAGGCCAAAGACGACGAGGATATTGGTCAGTAAAAAGAAGATGATCTCTTCGATTGGCAGCACACCCAAGAAGAGCCATTCAAGCGATTGCGTCGGGCTGATCGTCCATGTTCCTGACCCAATTGCCAGAAAATCGACAAATGAGAGGTAGAGGGTTGGAATGGCGATTGCGGTGAAAACGAGCCGCCGATGATGCCACAAAATGTCCGCACCGTAACCGACTTGCAACATAACGGGAATCAACGCCCACGACAGTTCAAGCGTCAGATAGTTGAGACGTTCAGCACCACTAAATAACAAGATTGACGAGATCGCCCAAATGATGCCCACGACAATTAGCCCATTCCTGCGTTCACTTGGACGGTCCTCAAATGGACGCATATTGCCTAAATCGAGGCGCATTAACAGGACTGTCAGCAATCCCGTCATCGCTGTTTGTAGCACAAAAAATGTGTACTCCTCTAGCGGCACATAGCCAAACGTGATCCCCGTCACCAGTTCAGGGTCGTACCACCAGACGCGGGTTGCCACGAGATAGTTATCCCATGGAGTTGTATAAACCACGGCAACGATGATCAAAACGCCAATCATGACAAACGGGTTGATGGCGTTAAAGCGGGTCGGTTGTTTTGTGCGCCACGTTTTCAATAGTACAAAAAACAAGATGATTGCGGTTACAACAAAGCGGAGAAGAACACCAAAATAGCTCATGAGGGGAGTATAGCGAGGGTGCCAAGAAATTTAAGTAAGTTGGTCACGCAAATCGGCCGAAATGACCCTCGCCGCCGCCGTTTGCCAATTATAAAGTGTGCGCGGCGCAACTTCTGCCTGAAACCATGTCAGGGCTTGCGCGTCGATGGGATCGAGTTTCTCATCGCTGCCACGTCGGCTAAAGGGGCGCAAGCCGCGCACATAGGGGAAGTAGAGCGCGTTAAAATGTCGCCACGCATCGGTTGTATTGAAAGCGGCATCGCTTGGCTTGAGTTTGCAAATACATTCGGTCAGCAGGGTACGCAGTTCGGCCGATTTTGCCAACGTGTTCCCATCAATCCCCTTTTGCAGCAAGCGTTCTTCAATGAGCGGCAACTGCGTCAACGGATTGGCGGCCAGCTTAGGCAGATTCCCCATTTGGCTGAGCGCGCGACGGGTCAGTTTGTCAAACTGGTCGTCCGTCCATGTGGGCAGTGGTTGGGTGCGCGGGAGGACAGCGGCCGTGTTGCGCAACTCACTGCGCTGTTGTTGGAGGGGGGAAAATCGGCCGAAAATCACCCCGTCTAACACCTGCTGTCCCTGCTCCCAAAAGAGCGTCACGCAAATCGCCAGCCCCGTCACGATGAGCGTCAACATCGGTGTTCCCAACAGTCGTGTAGGCAATGCAAAGAGTGTGCTGATAGCCACCGCTTCGACAAACGAGCGGATAAAATCTGGCAGCAGCCGCTCTCCTTGTTCAAACGCATCGAGCACGCCGACGGCATACCCCATGACCAACAGATCGACACCGATGGCGGCGAGCAGCCAACTGCGTGGCAACCATGCCAGCGGCAGCAACAGCAATCCCAATCCAAGCGTAAATGCGACCGTTGCAAAGAGGATAAGACCGACGGCAGGGCGCGGGGATGCCTGCGCACGCAGACGGTCGCGCAACTGCCATAATGCAATGACCCAGCAAAACAGCGGGATTAGCAGAAGGGGGAGCGCCGCGATCCCCGCCGCATGACTGGCGATGACCAGCGCATAAACGAGCAGCCCCACGCCAATCCAACGCAGGGTGGGCAGCTCCGTCTCACGGCGCAGCAGATAGAACCCAAGCCACCATGCCAGCGCAAACGGCAGCAATTCAAACATCAATCAAGCTGTGCGGGGTGCATGACAAACGTCGTGAAGTCGAAACGCGCCATATCATACTTTTCGGCGGTCAATGAGCCATCGCTGCCGATGTCAAATACAAGCGGCGGTTGCTCAGTCGGTTCGCCATCTTGTTCCTCAATGACGAGCGTTAACGTCTCCCCGTCGCTATACCAACTGCCCGTGCGCAGGGTGGGGCGCTCAGATCGGCCGACGTAGGTCACTGCCAGCGTGTAGGCAAAGCCCTGCTGTGAACCTTGATTTAAGATCAGTGCGAAGGCGCGACCTTCACCAGACGCGGTCTCTGACGACCCTTCATACGTTGAACCAATTAACTCTTTTGCGGCCGCAGCATCATGGGGATATGAATCTGCCCCTTCATTTTGTTCGCCGCACCCAATCAAGAGTAACAATAGAAGCACAATGCAAAAACGTTTCATCACAAATAATCCTTATTCTGATTTGCCCGCAATCGCAAAACAAACCAATTTCCAAATTTCTAAAATCCCGCTCTCATTTTCCAGATCAATTCCGTAACCGATCATGACGCAGCGTGTTATCGGCGTAAAAGCACAAATTCACAACTGAACCGAGCGGGACGTGAGACCATTATCCTTCATATTGCATGGATGTGCAGGGTCTACTCTCCTGTCGGTTAGAAAAAAGGGAAGAGTTATGGAAACGGTTCTATTTTTTGGCGGGGTTGTTGCATTACAGGCGGCGGTCACATCAGATGTTCCAAGCGGGTTGTCGCGTTATTTGCCCTATCTTGACTGGCATCAATGGCGCTTTCGCCTCCAGTCATGGTCGATGCTAGCAGGACTCTATGCGTTGGCGATTATGCTCAACAACGGTTTCTCCGTCGTTATACTCAGTTTCGTCGTTTACCATCTGTTGAAAGGTTTTTTCTCAATGGTCAGCGTGCGAATCGTAGACCGTATTTCACTCCTAATCGCGTTTTCACTCGTCCCCATACAGATATTTTGGCTGTGGGCAGAATTGCCGCTGGTTGTGTTCTATCTCTCCCTTTTTATTCCGCTGGCGCACATGGCGCTAACAGCGCGTGGTGCAGGGTGGTTTGAAAGTGCTGCTAAGTTGGTGTGGGCGACGGCGGGCAGTATTGCTCTCATCGGCTTTTTAACGATGACGATGGCGTTGCCGTCAGCCATTCCGCCCGTGACGGCTGGATTGCTCATGTTTACCTATGCGCTCGTGTTCCGCTACGTTAGCGCGGCCATCTGGTATGATCGGTAAAATTCTGCGCTTCGCGTTTTTTATCCTTATCGTGCGCCCATTTTGCTGGCTTGTGCTGGGTATGCGCGTGCGAAATCGGCCGAATCTTCCCAAAGATGGCCCAGCCATCATCGCCTCTAATCACAATAGCCATCTCGACACGATTGTGCTGATGGCGCTCATGCCCCTCAAATTGCTCCCCAAAGTTCGCCCCGCTGCCGCCGCTGACTATTGGCACGCCAATCGCTGGATCACATGGTTCGCAGACACCATCATCGGTATTGTGCCAGTCTATCGGGAGGCCAAGAATGTACAAAGTGATCCGCTCGAACATTGCTATGCAGCCCTCGAACGCGGCGAAATTTTGATCTACTTTCCCGAAGGCTCACGCGGCACACCAGAGAAAATGGGCAAGGTCAAATATGGGCTTGCCAAACTGATGGCACACAAGCCCGACACGTCGCTCACCCCCGTTTTTCTCAACGGACTGGGCAAGGCTTGGCCACGTGGCACAGGCGTCATTGTGCCATTTGTCTGTGATGTGTTTATTGGGGAACCGCTCTACTATCGTTCCACCCACGATGACATTATTCGTCAGTTCAAAACAGCCGTGCGCCGCTTGTCACGACAGGGCGAGTTTCCCGAGTTGATTTTGAACGATTTCTATTCCGAATCTTAACCGCCACGCAAATGCAGAATTAAATAGCGTCGCGCATGCAAACTGAGCCACGCATGGCACTACGGCGACCACACAATCGTCGTCAACGAGTGCGGCGGCAGGGTGAGCGCGTTAGAGCTCGCAACCGCCATCCCGCGCTGTTGCAGACGCACCTGAACCGTTTCCTCGTTGTCGGCGTGCAGATCACCCGCGAGCTGATAGAGCGTTCCGCTGCTTCCGCCCATTGGCACGTTGAGCGTTATGTCACGTGCGTTGGCGAGATCGACATTGAACAGCGCGACCCCATAACGATTGCCGTCGCGAAAGGCAAATGCCTGCACGTATGGCACGTCGGTCGGTTGCAAAACGCGATTGATCGGCTGTTGCACAAACGAGGGGCTGTTCGTGTTGACCTGCAACATATCCCCAAACATCACCTTGTTGGTCGCTTGTAGCGCGAGATAGGTCGGCCGCTTATGAAACGTCGCCTCCACATCCCGTAACACGCCAAACAAGCGCGCGCCGTTGCCGATCCCCTGTGCCGTCGAGAATTCCGCCAGCTCCCAAACCGCCTGATCGCGCACGCCCAACTCGCGCATATAGTGCAACATCGTCAACGGCAGGCTGATCGCTGCCCCCTGACTGGTCAAGAAGTCGTTGCGAATGCTGAGCGGCACCTGATGCTCAATCGCGTGCAGATTGATCTCATAGATAGCGATATTCGTGCCATTGCCCGTGCGATTGACGAGCTGCACATTGTCAAAGATTGCGCCGCGCTGCCCCGCTTCGACGGCATGGGCGTAGAGCGGATTGTAACGGACAGCATCATTTTCAAAGCGTTCCAGCACGCCATAGTAGGGAGCCAGCGCGATGCTGTCGTGTGCGTCGCTAATCCGTTCAAACTCCTGCTGACGACCCAAGAAACGTGACTGACCGCCCATCACAAGGTCAAATTTGTTGGCGTTAAAGTAGGGGCTGCGCCGCATCAATTCATAGCGCGCATCGAGAATTTGCGCCGCGCTATTGCCGAGCGTCGCCCCCGCAAATGGGTCATTGCCGATATGTCCCGATCCCCAGACCTCATTGCCATATTCGATGTGGATTGTGGGGAAGCGCGTTGTCCATTCGGCCGATTGTCCCAATGCCGCCCGTTTTTGCCCGTATGGATGGCTCGCTGGCGCGGCGAGATAGGCGATCAGGTTCTGCACCTCCGCCTGTGAAAAGGTGGGGGGAATGACGATCCATGGCTCTGCGTTGAGCATATCGCACAGCTCAAGCATTTCGTGTAGTGAGTAGGTGAAGTAAAGCCCGTGGCGGAATTTGGGGCTAAATCCTGTTGGCTGTTTGGCAAACTCAGAGGCGATCATGTTGTCGAGCGAGCTGTTTAACTGTGACGCCCAGAAGCGCACCACGCCGGGATGGAGGTCGCGCATTGCCTCAACGACACGGTCGCTGAACTCGGTTGGGTTGGTGTAGCTGCTGCGCTGGAGACGAACATCGTCGATCAAAACATCTCCACCTACTGCAAAAAACTGCACGCTCACATTGCCTGGCACACCCGTGATTTGGGGATCGTTGGCAGTAAAGTTGCGTTGAAACTGTTGCCATCCTTGCGAAAGGCCAAATGTCTGATCCATAAAGACGTTGCCGCCGACACGGGTAAAACGCACGCGCAGTTTGGCGTTGGGCGTTAACGCTTTGCCATAAATAGAGAATGTCCACGCGCCATCAATTTGCAGCAGCTTCCCAACGGCGGGATCACCCGTATTTTGGGCTTGCGTGTCGAGTTGCTTGGTGAACGATGCGCCATCTGGAGCAGGTGAGAGCAGCAAGGATTGTTGGCCGGGTGAGTTGGGGCGTTTGTCGTTGGGATTGCCGGTAGCATTGGGGTTGCGATTCGATTGAAAACCGGGAATTTCCTTAAAGACGGAGATCACGCTGCCTGCGGGAATCGTTGCGCCGCCGCCATTCAGATAGAAGGTATAGCGATTGCCTTCGTGGGTGAAGTCGCTGATCGTTCCCTGTCGCCCCGCCGCCGTGCCAGATAGCACTTCAAAGCGTGCGCCATTCCAAAAATCGACAGGCTGTCCGATGTCGAAGAACTCATTGTTGTAGCTGGGCAGCCAGAACTGTGGGATTGCTTGGATGCGCGTAGCCGAGCCACCAGCCGTCTCAAACGTCATGCCATATTCGGCCGATTCAAAGCCCGGATTTGGCATGATATTTTTATTCATAAACCCTGCCGCTTCCGTGTGGAACTGCCCCAAGTTGATGCCAAGTCGCTTGATGTTGGGCTGGACGATAGCGTTGGTGATGTTGACAGTGATGGCACCGTCGGCCGCTGGTGGCGTTACAGGCTGGTTCGGTTGTGGACTGGGTGCCGGCGCGGTTGTCGAGGTGAGTGCGGTGTCAATGATGTAGAGGCGACCGTTGCTGGCGGGAATTTCGGCCGAAACGATCCGCCCGACGCCATTCAACAGAATCCCGTTCGCATCACGACGAACCGTAATATTTTTCCCCAACGCCGTCGGAACGCTGCTCTGTGCCACCATCTGCTCGACCGTCATCCCGCCGGGAATGACATGATACAAAACGTCCTGCCGCGTCAAGACGGCGCGACTTGCCAGTGCACTATCGTTGGGAGCCAGCACGGTAAAAGGGCCATTGTTCTTCAGC
Organism: Anaerolineae bacterium; assembly: GCA_030425205.1. Lineage (GTDB taxonomy): Bacteria > Chloroflexota > Anaerolineae > Promineifilales > Promineifilaceae > CALECP01. The sequence continues at coordinate 63,141 of JAUIAP010000030.1, read as the reverse complement.
AATGCAGCCAAACCCTGCGCATCAACGGCGCGCACAAAGATTGCTAGCTCACCGCGAGTCTGCGCGACATCATAAAGCGATGGGCTTTGTGCGTTTGTCAACGAGACAAGCGCGAAGATAGAAAGGAAAAGCGTGCAAAAAATTGGCCAGCGTTTGACATTCATGGGGATGCTCCAATAAAAAGGTTGTCATACTGGTATACGCGATTTTCGGCCGAATGTGTTTGCAAACTCATCAGACCATTACTCAATCTATACCCACACGTAGGCCGTCATAAAAATGGTGGCGCATGCCTGCAACATCAAAAATCGCTAGCATCGCCCGTTCCGACGACAATTGGTAAACTAATCGCATGACAAACGAAAATTGGAAACAGAACGGAATCCGCGTCGTCAAGGCGGGGCAGTTGGATGGCAATACGGCGCAAACGCCGGGTATGGATCGCATGGCGGCGATTACCGCGCAGTCGGCCAATGCCAAGAAAATTTGGGCGGGAACCGTCACCATCCACCCAGATGCCAAGACGGGCGCACACCATCACGGCGAGCTAGAGTCGATCATCTATGTTGTCAGCGGAAAGGCGAAGATGCGCTGGGGGGAGCAGTTGGAGTATGTGGCGTATGCAGAAGCCGGCGACTTTATCTTTGTCCCACCATTCGTGCCGCATCAGGAGATGAACGGCAGTGCCGATGAGCCGCTGCACTGCGTTCTCGTGCGCAACGACCAAGAGCCAATCGTGGTCAATTTAGATATTCCATCGGTGGAGGAACCGGAAGAGGTTGTTTGGATTGATCCGCATCATCCAGAGAGTTAGATGGGTTAGAATCCTACGGTTAAAACCGAAGGCTGATACGCCAAAACGTGTTAAAACACGTTGAAGACAATAACGCGCTAAAGCGCGTTTCGCATAACAGACTGTGGTTTCAACCACAGATTTTTCAAAGCGAAAGCAAATTGCTCATCCAGCTATTTAATCTGCTAAATCGAAAGGCTGGGGATTGGGGACGCACCTCTGCGATGACAACAGAGATGTTATCGGGGCCACCATTTTGGTTGGCGAGATCGATCAAAATTTCAGTGGCAGCTTGCGGCGAACGTTCGGTGACAATTCGGCCGATTTCGCGCACATCCTCAACCGCCTTATACAATCCATCTGAGCAGAGCAAAACTTTGTCACCCACCTCAAGCGGGATTTTAGGAGAGAGTTCGGGGTCGGCTGCTTGATTTGCGACCATGTAACGCATCAGACGGCCATCGATTGCATGGTCTTGCGTTAACTGTTGGATCGAGCCTTCGCGCACAAAGTAGGCGCGACTATCACCGACATTGGCGATCTGCAAACAATCATCTTGAATGACGGCGGCAACGAGCGTGCTGGCAGAGTGTTTCGAGGAAACCTGCTGTTGTGCTTGTTCGTTGGCGCGCCAAATTGCCTGCAACAGATGGGATTCAACATCGTGAGCGAGAATGCCATAAAAACCATCAGCGAGGCTTTCGACGACAAATTGGCTGGCCTCGCGCCCACCAATTTGCCCGCCAACGCCGTCTGCAACCGCCAGCAAGACCCCATTGCAGCGCAGTTGGGTCGCCCCAATGTCTGCCAATGCGGGGCTGGCCACAAAAATGCTATCTTGGTTCTCATGGCGGCTTTTGCCGACGTCGGTCGCGCCCCAGACCTCTATTTCAAACCCGCCCATAATAATGTCGTCCCATAACGAATGATCTAATTGATCTTTGGTCGTTTGAGTGATTGCCGCAGCGTAATATGTTTAGCATATACCCAAATTACGACCTGCCACTTCTAATCTCAAAGAACCATATTTTGATTACGATTTGTGCGTATCACAATGATGATTGCATGGATACAATCATTTTCCATTTAACCATAAAAAACTTACGCTTGATCTTGTTAACGCTTTATTTAGCGGGGTACATTTGTCAGAAGGGGGGAGATTGCTAGCGATAGGAGCGAATAAACCCTAGAGACTTTCCCATTTGCCTCGTCGTCGTTTGCCCAAAGACGCATCGACATAGGCAAGCACAACAGAAATGTTATCATGGCCACCCCCCGCATTGGCAAGACCGATCAGGCGATAGGTCGCTTCTTCGGCACGATAGGTTTGCAAAATGTCGAGGAAGTCGGACTGGTCTTTAATCGGCCGAAAAAGCCCATCAGAACACAATAAAATGCGATCGCCAGCCTCTAGCTTGATAGCGGGGTGCATCGTGGGGGGAAAGTCATTGGTCGAAACGAGATAACGTGTCAGCCGATTGCCAAGCGCATGGTCTTCTGTCAACTGTTGCACCTGTCCATGTCGGATGAGATAGGCACGGCTGTCGCCCACGTGTGCGATGTAGAGCCTGCCGCCATGTACGGCCGCCGCAACGAGCGTCGATGACGCATTTTCGTGGCGGTTTTGCTCGACAGCAATGGCGTTGGCCTGAATGATGGCCGCTTCGAGACGATCGGCGGCGGAACTGCCCGCTACGCGATAGTAAGTTTGTGCCAATGCATTGATCAGCAGTTCACTCGCCTCCCGACCACCACGCACGCCGCCAACCCCATCCGCGACGGCCAGCAGATGTCCGTGCGTGTGCAGTTTTTCGGCCGAAATGCCAACTTTCGGCAGCTCCCCCTCACCCAGCGTCGAGAATAGAATCGCGTCTTGATTTTCACGTCGTCGTCGCCCGCGATCGGTGTGACCCCAGATGTCATACTGCATCATCATATGGGGCGATCAAACCACAAATTGCTTACAGGTGCCATTACATCCATTTACAATCCAGTTGTCACAGCGGCACGCTTACCGTAATGCGAACCCCTTGGTCAGGGATGGCGTGTAAATGGTAGGTCGCGTCGATCAGCTCGGCGCGTTCGCGCATACCAATCAGACCAAAATGGCCTTCTTTGACCAACTGCTGTTCGTCAAGTGCGAAGAAGCCACAGCCATCGTCTTCAATCGTTAGGAGGAGGGTATTTTTCGGCCGAAAATCAACCACCACCCGACCGCCACTCGCCGCTGCATGTTGGATGATGTTGTTGACTCCCGATTGCACGATCCGATAGAGCGTCAGCTTCACTGTTTCATCAAGTTGCTTTTCATCCCCCAACTGCTCAAATTCGAGCAGAATGTCACTCCGCTCGCGGGTCTTTTTGATCAGCGTGCGCAGTGCGGCCGATAGCCCTAATTCATCGAGATAGGTCGGCCGCAACGCCTGTACAAAGTCGCGCAGATGGGCGATCATCTCCACGATCAGCGTTTGCATTTGCAGTAGATCATCCGCTGCGGCTGAATCTGCATGATCAAACGCCGCCAGCTCAACCCGCTGATTCAACACAATCAGCCGCTGAATGGTGTCATCATGTAGCTCTAGTGCCAGCCGTCGCCGCTCCGTCTCTTGCCCACGAGTGACCGCATCCGCATAAGAGCGCATCAGCTGCGTCGCGTCCTGTTCAAGCGAGACAGAGCGTTGCAACGAACGTTTGTCCGCCTCTAGGCGAATCACCTCGCGCCATCTGCGCCACGCATAGACCGACAACCCAATCGAAAGCACAACCGCCAGCGTCAGGACCTCTGTGACCAGCAGTGACTCATTATTCGCCGCCCAACGCACAAATCGCTCAAACGAATCGATGTACAGCTCTAAGATGGCAAAGACGAGCGCAACCACAAAGATGAAAAACAGTTCGAGCCGTGCCTTGTTGTTTGTCATGGCTGCATCAACCCCAATGCAATCGCTTTTGTGACTGCCTCTGTGCGGCTGTTGACATCGAGTTTGCTAAAAATTTTGCGCAGATGCCCCTGCACGGTGCGGTTGCTGATGTGGAGCTCTTGGCCAATCGCCTTATTGGTCAACCCTCTGGCAGTGAGTTCCAGCACTTCGATTTCACGGTCGGAAAGTTCGGCCGAAACCGGTCCCCGATTGCCCGTCAGCAATCCCATCACCTTCGTCGTAATCGCAGGATCAAGCGCAGAGCCACCCGCCGCCACCGTCTCCACCGCGCCAATCAACTTGAGCGGCGACGTATTCTTTAAGACATACCCATTCGCCCCCGCCTCCAATGCCGCCATGATATACGGGTCGTCATCATACGCCGATAGCACGATCACCTTTGTCTCTGGCGCATTGGCACGCACCCAGCGCGTCAACTCGATGCCCCCTTGATTGGGCATTTTGATGTCCACCAAAACGACCTGTGGCTGTAAATCACGAATCACCCCTTGCGCCACCAGTCCATCATTCGCCTCACCCACGACCGTGATGCGCTGCGCTCGTTCGAGATATTGGCGCGTGCCCGTCCGCACCAAATCATGATCATCCACTAATACAACAGTTATTGTTTCACTCATACCCCAAAGATAGCTAACTTCTGCATTGCTGTCGATGAGTCGATGGCTTATGCGCAATAAGCCAGATGGCCTATTCACAACGCGCAACATACCATGTCAACTTTAGCGCGTTGGCCCTGCGTGTTGGCCGCGCCCATTGACTATCATTACCACCTATGCAAAACCTCTTATTCCTGACTCTCAGCTTTTTCCTCGTTGCCATTGCCGCCAAAAAGATTGGGCAGTGGTTTTCGGCCGTTGGATTGCCATACATCACGGGCTATCTGCTTGCCGGTGTCGTCGCGGGGCCATTTGTGCTCGACCTGTTGCCCAAATCTGCGGCGACTGATTTGCGCTTTATCGACGAAATATCGCTCAGCGTGATTGCGCTCGTCGCGGGCAGCGAACTCTATTTGAAGGAGATTCGCCCCCGTGTACGCAGCATTAGCTGGATCGTCGGTCTTGTGATTTTGGTCGCCCTCCCATTGGGAGCGGTCGCGCTGTTCCTTCTGACAAATTACATCTCGTTTGCGGCCGGCATGTCAACGATGGAGCGCGTCGCGGTTGCCCTGTTGGGCGGCACGATCTTGCTTGCACTCTCACCTCCCTCGACAATTGCCGTTATTAAAGAAGTTAAGGCGAAGGGAGATTTCACCCGCACGTTGCTCGGTGTCACCGTCTCGATGGATGTGCTGATCGTGATTTTGTTTGCCGTTGCCGTGGCGATTGCGTCGGCACTGCTGACTGGGATCGGCTTCAACTTGACGTTTGCCTTTCTCCTAATCGCCGATCTCGGATTGGCGGTCGCGGCGGGGATTGCATCTGGCTACATTTTGCACGCGCTGCTGGCCGCCCCATATCACAGGTTGGTCAAAATCGCTGGCGTACTTGTGCTGGGCTATACCATTTTTGCAGGGTCACACTATCTGACAAAACTTACAACAGGCGCACTTTTCGAACTGCATGCCGAGCCGCTGCTCGTCGCGCTGATCGCGGGTTTTTACATCACAAATTTCACCGATCAGCGTAATCTATTTGAAGAACTGTTACACGATGTCGCGCCCCCTATCTACGTCGCCTTTTTCACCTTGACGGGTGTAGGCTTAAAGCTCGACATCTTGACGGCAACCTTACCTGTTGCGCTTGCACTTTTCGCCATTCGCTTTTTCGGCATCAATGTGGGCGCATTTTTGGGCAGTCGCATGGCGGGGGAGCCAACGCGCTTTACTCGTTATGCAGGGCTGGCACTGATCACGCAAGCGGGCATCGCGCTCGGTTTGGCGCGTGAGGTTGCCGTAGAGTTTCCCGCATTAGGTGATGCATTTGCGACGATGGTGATCTCCGTTGTCGTGTTGAATGAAATTTTCGGGCCATTGTTCTTGAAGGAGGCATTGGTGCGCGTTGGTGAGGCGAATTTGCCAACAAAACGTGCGACCGACCGAACGCGCGACGTGCTCATTCTCGGCGTAGAAGCACAATCGCTTGAGTTGGCGCGGTCGCTGCAACGCACAGGCTGGCAGGTCATGCTGGCGGATACAGACCGCGATCATGTCGCGCGTTTCCAAGAGAGTGATTTTGCCGTCCACCACATCGCTGCCGTGAGTGAAAGCGCGCTGTCTGGATTGCTGACGAACAGCACCGATGCGCTCGTGACGCTGCTGGAGGATGACGATGCGAATCAGGCTGCACTCATCTTGGCCTACCGGATGGGCGTGGGTCGGCTGGTGGTTCGGCCGAATGACCTCAGCCGCCAAAAGGAGATGGGCGAGTTTGGCGCACTTGTCATTGATCCGACCTCTGCGATGGTTAATTTGCTCGAACAGACGGTGCGTGCGCCGCAATCGGCCGCCATACTGTTGCATCAGGATTCGGGACGTGAACTTGTACAGGTCTCGGTCAGCAATCCCGATATTGCGGGGCAACTGCTGCGCGATCTGCGATTGCCCAGTGATGTCCTCTTTCTCGACGTAACGCGCAATGGCACCGTCATATTGCCTAACGGCTATACACGCCTTGAACAGGGTGATGAAGTCACGCTGGTCGGGCGCGAGCCAAGCCTGAGTGATGCTACTATGAAGCTAGGTTTTTAGACAGGAGAATCCCATGAAAATCGGAACCGCATTTCAGACAAAAATTTTTCTTCACCACAGTTGGTTATGGTTGAGTGCGCTGGCAGTCGGCACGCTCGTACTATTAGAGATCGAACCATTCGTTGAGGCGATCGTTGCTGCCCTGCTTGTGTTTGGCTCGATCTTGCTGGGGACGCTGGTACGTCTCTATACAGCACGACGGGTTGGCGTAGAGTGGAGCGCAGTGTTACTGTTTCCAGTTGGTGCGGTTACCCGACGAGAACAGCTTAGTACGTTGCGCCAGCAGGCTACGATTGCATCGGCCGAATTAAGTGTCTATATTGTGCTGACGGTAATTTTTGGCTGGTTGTGGTCTCATTTACCGATGGGTGCGCTCGGGATCGAAATGGAAATTGTCGCGCTGTACAATGCGGGTCTCGCACTCTATACGCTGCTGTTGCGCGTGTCGCCTCAGCACGATAACCTGTTGCATGCGATTCTTAGTCGCTTTATGCCCGCGAAGAAGACGCAGCACGTAATGAACAGCCTCAATTCGCTGGCACTGAGTATATTTGCGGTTGCGTCGGTGTTGGCAATGGCAATTGATTGGTGGGCATTTGGTTTGTGGTTTGCGGTGGCGCTGATGCTATCGCACGTTGTGGAAGCGGCCGAACGCATGGGTGAATATCGCGAGGCGGTTGAGTTTGATCGGCCGATTCTCCAACCCATTGGCAGCAAATCGGCCGATCCTTCTGTTGTGAATAGTTAAGGATTTAGATGAATGATGTGGATTGACACAATTATTGTCATTGTTTGTATCGTCGGTCTATGGGTCGGTGGCTCTTGGATCGTCGATTCGGCCGCGCGCATTGCGCGGAAAGTTGGTATGTCTGAGCTGGTGATTGGGCTGACGATTGTCGCCATCGGCACGTCTGCGCCTGAGTTCGCGGTTACAGTTGCGGCGGCGTTGGCGGGATCGGCCGATATTTCCGTCGGTAACGTGGTCGGCTCAAATATCTTCAACTTAGGCTTTATTCTTGGCGGTGTCGCGCTCATCGCAGGCATTCCCACCTCACGTAAACTCGTGCAACGCGACGGCGGAATGCTCATTGCTACGACGTTGCTCCTGCTCTTCCTGCTGCGTGATTTGCGGCTTACCGCATTAGAGGGCATGCTGCTCTTTAGTGTGTTGATTGGCTATGTTGGTTACCTGATTATTCGTCGAGATGGGGGCGATTCGGCCGAAGAGTTGCCCGATGGTGACTTCCGCTGGCTCGACATCCCCATGATCATAGGCGGCATTGTTCTGATCGTCACCAGCGGTCACTTTCTCGTTGAGTCTGCCTCAACCATCGCCCGCCATTTTGGATTGAGTGAATGGGTGATCGGCGTAACCATCGTTGCGGCTGGCACATCCGCCCCCGAACTCGCAACCTCTCTGATGGGCGTATTGCGTGGCAAACATGGTATCTCTATCGGTAATCTAATCGGCTCCGACCTGTTCAACCTGCTCGGCGTTTTAGGATTGGCGGCCATGATCTCCCCACTCGCCGTTGAATCAGCCGCATTTGGCAGCCTCTTGCTGCTTTCCGCATTGGTGATGGCGGTCGTGTTGATGATGCGCACAGGCTGGCGGCTCTCGCGGCTCGAAGGTGGCCTCCTCATCGCCGTCAATTTGGTGCGCTGGGTTGCCGATTTTGGCATTTTTTGAGTCAACCTCAAAGAATAGATTTAGGTTGGTGTCACGAAGTTTTCGCTACAATGTAAGAGTGGTGCGTAATACGTGGTGCCTGGACTGGATACGCACCATGCACCATTATCAATTCTGAGAACAAGTGACAGATATTCGAGCCCCAAGAGCCGGGTTTCTGCCAGAAACTTGGTTTTTCAGGGCACGATTGGTATAAGGCGACAACAACTTAAAGACACGAACGATTTAGTAACAAACTTCCCCTCCAAACTCTATGGGTATAGCCGCAGATATCGCCATTATTGTTGTCGCTGGGTTGGTCGGAGGGCTGATTGCCCAACGATTAAAACAGCCGCTTTTGCTCGGCTACATTTTAGCTGGCATTATGGTTGGTCCCTTCACGCTTGGGCCGACCGTTTCGGGCGTGCGGGACATCGAACTACTGGCTGAAATTGGGGTTGCGCTGCTGCTGTTTGCGATTGGGCTAGAATTTTCATTCAAAGAGTTACAACCTGTGCGCCATGTGGCCCTGATCGGTGCGCCGTTGCAGGTCGTATTGACGTTGGGGCTGGGGTATGGAATCGGCCGATTAGTCGGCTGGGATTGGTTCGCTTCTATCTGGTTTGGCGGCATGATCGTCGTATCCAGCTCGATGGTGATTGTCAAAACGCTGATGAGTCAGGGGCGTATGGGAACGCTCTCCAGCCGCGTGATTATCGGCATGACCATTATGCAGGATCTCGCCGTCGTGCCGCTGATGATCATTTTGCCAGAGTTAAACAAACCGGGCGCAGGACTGTCTGTCTTGGGCGTAGCGGCGGTCAAGGCGGCGATTTTTCTCGTCTTGATGGTGGGATTGGGAACGCGCCTATTGCCGCAGCTACTCGCCATGATCGCCAAGTGGAACTCGCGCGAACTGTTCTTAGTGGCGATCACGGCAATTGGGTTGGGTGTCGGCTACGTCACCTACCTGTTTGGTCTCTCGTTTGCCTTTGGCGCATTTATCGCTGGCATCGTGCTGAGCGAATCAGACTACGGCTATCAGGCGTTGAGCGATGTCATCCCCCTGCGCGACATTTTCGGACTACTATTTTTTGTCTCGGTCGGCATGTTGATCGACCCTAATTTTATCTTTCAAAATTGGCCGACGCTGCTCTTGCTGGTGGTGCTGGTCAGCTTGGGCAAGGGGCTAATCTTTGGCGCGATCACGTATGCGTTCGGCTATCGCAACATCGTGCCGCTGGCAGCCGCATTAACGCTGTTTCAGGCGAGCGAGTTCTCATTTGTGCTGGCGCGAGTGGGCGTCGCCACCAATTCGATTGACGACACTTTGTATGCGTATGGCTTGACGGTGGCGGTGATGACGATGTTGATCACCCCGTTTATCTCTGGCCTGTCGCCCCGCCTGTACGCCATCCAGCAACGTCGTCGCAAGCGTGAGCCTGTGCAGACGATCAATCTGCCTGAATCTGGCTTGCAAGGGCATATCGTGATTGCGGGCGGCGACCAAGTTGGACAATACGTGGCGCGCCTTTTGAAGCGGTTAAATTTTGAGTTTGTGCTAATCGAGTTGGATTATCGACGAGTTGAGGCAGCGAAAGAGGCGGGACTGCCCGTGATCTACGGCGACCCTACTCAAGCGGTGGTGTTGGAGGCGGCACAGGTGCAAGATGCCCGTCTGGTTTTGGTGACAACGCCGACGACTCAAGTGACGCGGACGATTGCGACGCAGGTACGCGGTCTGAATTCGGACGTTCACATCGTGGCGCGCGCCAATAGCGTCGAAGAGATCCGGGCATTGGCGACGCACGACATCTACGAGACGGTGCAGCCTGAGTTCGAGGCGAGTTTAGAAATGACGCGCCAAGCATTGTTGCATTTTGATATGCCAGCCACGGAGATTCAACAGTTTGCCGATTCGATTCGACAACTGCTGTACGCGCCGCTTTACGATAAACATGGCAGCTATCAGGCGGTCGCGCAGTTGCAACATGCGGCGCGTTTGCTGCCCGTCAATTGGATGGCACTTTCGGCCGATAGTCCGCTCATTGGACAGACGATTGAATCGGCCGAAATTCGCGCCAAAACGGGTGCATCAATTGTTGCCATTCTGCTGACCGATGGGAAGCTGATCACAAACCCCGAGCGCATTTATCGCTTTACCGTTGGCGATATGGTCGCCGTCATGGGCAGTGTCGAACAGATTGCGGCGTTTAACGAGTTGGTCGGTTCTTCATAGCGACACAACCATCATGAGGTATTACAAAAGAATATGGGACTTGCGTAGTACAATTGGCAACACGTATTGCGTAGTGACCACGCAATACGCAATACGCAATACACACCACGCAACACAAGGAATGTCATGATTCTACGCACAAAACTATTCGGCAAGCAGTATGACTTCCGCGATTTGCGCGAGTTGATGGGGAAGGCCAACGAGCCTAAGTCGGGGATGAACTGGCGGGTGTGGCGGCGGAGAGTGCGGTTGAGCGAGTCGCCGCGCGCCACGTCTTGGCGCACGTGCCGCTGTGGGCATTGCGCGAACAGCCCGTTGTGCTGGACGAAGTGACGCGCGCAATTGAGGCGGGAGTCGATCAAGTCGCCTATGATCGCGTGAAAGATTGGACGGTGGGGGAGTTGCGAGAGTGGGTATTGTCCGCGACGAGTGCAGAAATTGCCCAGTTGCGCGATGGCTTAACCCCCGAAATGATTGCGGCCGTGACGAAATTGATGTCGAATCTTGATCTCATTGCCGGAGCGGCAAAAATGCGCGTCGTCAGTCGCTGTGTCAACACGATGGGCGAGCATGGGCGGCTGGCGATTCGCCTTCAGCCTAACCATCCGACAGACGACGTGGCGGGCATTCGCGCCAGCATTTACGAGGGGTTGAGCTATGGGGCAGGGGATAGCGTCATTGGAATCAATCCCGTGGACGACTCGCTAGACAGCACGGCGCGACTGCTGGAGATGACCAAAGGCATTATCGACCGCTGGCAAATCCCGACGCAAAATTGTGTCTTGGCGCACGTGACGACGCAGCTAGCTGCCCTAAAAATGGGCGCGCCCGTCGGTTTACTGTTTCAGAGCATCGCGGGAACGGAACGTGCCAATGCGAGTTTTGGCATCTCGGTTGGGCTGCTCGATGAGGCGTCTGCAATGATGCAGAAAGAGGGCTGGGCAGTGGGCGAAAATTTGCTCTATTTTGAGACAGGGCAAGGTTCGGCACTTTCGGCCGATGCGCACCACAATTGGGATCAACTGACGCTGGAAGCGCGTGCCTACGGATTGGCAAAACGCTACCGGCCCTTTCAGGTGAACTCAGTTGTTGGCTTTATCGGGCCTGAATACCTCTATGACGCCACCCAAATCACGCGCGCGGGTCTCGAAGATCACTTCATGGGCAAACTGACTGGTCTACCGATGGGGGTCGATGTTTGTTACACAAATCATGCCCGTGCGGGACAAAATGACTTGGAAAATTTGGCCGTGCTGCTTGCGACAGCGGGCTGCAACTTCTTTATGGGTGTGCCGATGGGGGATGACGTCATGCTCGCCTATCAGACGACCAGTTTCCACGATGGCGCGACGTTGCGACAGCTATTGGGACTGCGTCCACTGCCCGAATTTGAGCAGTGGTTGGAGCAAATGGGGTTGTGGCGGGACGGTCAACTGACGGCAAAGGCGGGTTCTCCCGCATGGTTTGAACGATGAGTAAAAAGAAAGAACTGCAAATTGATCTACCTGACCCCACAGAATCGGCCGAACGCGCCCGTGATAAGCTGCATCAAACACGTCAACTGCGTGAAGCGACGTCCGCCCGCATTGCGGTGGGGCATGTGGGGGGTCGTCCCCATACGCGCGATGGGCTGCTCTTTTCGGCCGATCACGCCGTCACCCAAGACGCGATCATGCGCCCTGTTGATCCCGATCTGCTCCTTGAAATGCAGTTGCTCCAAGTCAATAGCCGCGCCACAACCCGCCAACAATATCTGCGTCGCCCCGATTTGGGACGGATGCTTGATGATGCCGCCATTGCAACATTGCGCGACCACTTGACCTTGCAACCAGACGTTCAGATTTTCGTGGGGGATGGCTTGAGCGCGGCAGCGGTCGAACACAATTTACCCATTTTGCTCCCCTCACTGACGCTGGCACTCGCTGAGGCAGGACTATCTGTCGGCATCCCATTCTTTGTCCACAACGCGCGGGTTGGCTTGCTCAATGCCGTTAATGGGCTGGTCGATGCACAGGTTTGCGTGCTGCTAATTGGGGAGCGTCCCGGTTTGGCGCGAGCGGAGAGCATCAGCATGTACATGGGTTATCGGCCGAAATCCGACACAACCGACGCCGACCGCAACGTCATCAGCAACATCTATCAAAATGGTCTGCCACCACACACCGCCGTGCAGCAAGCGGTCGCACTCATTCAGAAAATGATCGCGCAGCAGACGAGTGGTATTGCCCTTGTTTAAGCGAATAGTTTACAAGTCGAGCGATGGAGGCTAACAGTCCTTCGTCATATTTATTACAGTGTAAAGTAAATTTTATGGCGTGATCATTCCCATGAAGGTGGGAATCCAGTCTTAGAAAAGAATGGCTACCTACCTTCGCAGGTATGACGGGACGTACTTTACGGTGTATTTAGTCGGGTCGATAGATGTCTTCCAACGCATGGGCCACCAGCCCGAATGCCAAACTGGTCAAGAAAACGATGCCGAGCGGCACCAAAACGAGATGTGCCGATTTGTTATAGATTCCGCCAGACATGGCGGCCACAATGAGCTTGCCCCACGTTGGCAGACGCGGATCACTTACGCCGAGAAAGGCGAGGGTCGCCTCTAAAAAGACATAGGTTGGCACGATGATGACCAAGCGCGGCAGGATCAAGCCGACGATGCGCGGGGTCATGTAGTGGATTGCGATGCGCCAGCCAGATGCGCCATAAGCCTGCGCTGCCTCGACAAATGGCGACTCTTTTAGCTGTAGAAAGGCCGCACGATAGACCTTGATCGAATCGTTAAATAGATTGAGCGCGACCGTCACCGCCAAAATCGCCAAAATTGATTTTGAATAGAGAATAAAGATGAGCAACGCCATTGGATAGAACGGCAAGATTAGATTCACTTCGGTGAAAAATTGAATCACGCCGTCAATCCAGCCGCCATACCATGCGCTTAACGCGGCCGCTATCATCGCAAACAGCGTCGTGATCAGCGCCGCACACAGCCCAAACGCTAGCGCGACGGGCGTTCCCCACAGCAGCGCAATCGACATGTCACGCCCCGCCACATCTGTGCCAGCAATCCCATGCACCTGACCGACAAGTGAGACGGTCGCGTCAACGTCATTATCTGGCTCAAAAAAGACAAACGTCATCTGCAAGGCATAATCGCCGGGTAGGACGGTCGGTTCTCCCGCTGCATCAGGCACGGCAAAGAGCGTTTGCTGGGGCAATTCGCTGTCGATGCGCCGTTTCAGATTGTCGTCACGACCGAGATAGTAGGCGAGGTTGTCGCCGTTAATGGTCAGAGTTGTGAGGTCAATTGTGCGGTTATCGGGCGTAATGAGGGCGAGCTCTGCAAATGGCGGTTTCTCTTGATAGGTCGGCTCGAAGTCGATGATCAACTCTTGCGGAAAGGTGCTGTATAGAAAGCTGATCGGATACGTGAGCGTCAGCTCTTCGCTGGTCGCGCTAAGCGATTGGCGCTGTCGCTGTACGTTTGCATCGCTGCTGTGGAGCGTCAGGGAGGGGAATAGGTCATCTTTGCGGAACAGATTTGTCCACGCTGGCAAGGCGGCACGTGGATTGCGTATGTAGCGATCATCTTGGATCAACCACTGCTCGGTAGCGACGCTATAGGGGATTTTGATGACGGTGACGATTGAGATGATGATGAGGAGCGTGATAAATGCGATGCCAAACAAGGCAGACGGGTAGCGTTTTAACTCAGACCACAATCGGCCGAAACCACCCCCTAACTCTCGCACCGTCTCGCGCCAACTCTGTCCCACCTGTTGCAAACGCGGTAGCCGTAAGCGCAGTCGTCGCTGTACACGCGCCTTGCTGCGAACGCTTCCGTTCCCGGCGACCCGAATGCGCGGATCGACCAACGCATAGGCGATATCGAGCATGAAGACGGTGATCCCCAAGAGATAGGCAAACAGCACGACCAAGCCAACGATAATGGGAGTGTCAAATTGGTTGACGGCCGTAACGAGTAATCGGCCGATTCCCTCCACGTTGAAAAACCATTCTAGCGCGATAATCTCCTGCCAAATGGTCATCATCAGCAGCGCAACACTGGTCAGCAGCGCGGGCAGCGCAGGTCGTATGATGTAGTTGCGTTCAAGCGCGGCTTCGGATAACCCCTTTGCGCGCCCCATCGTGACGTACTCCTCATCTGAAAAGGCCAGAAAAAAGGAACGCCACGTATAGATGCCCTGAAACAACCCGCTCAACAAAATCGCCAGCAGAGGTAGGAGCAACACGCGCAAGAGTGAGCGAATCGCCGCCCAACTCAACTCATCGGGCAGTTGTCTGAGCGTGCCGCCAGCCGAAAAACCAAAGACGCGCAAGAGAAAGACGGTCAGCAAAACGCCATAGACCCACGCAGGTGCGGATGAAAGCGACGAGAGTAGCACGAGTAGCTTATCGATCCAGCGGTTGCGCACGCGAATGAGCAATAGGCCCACTGCGATACTGGTCACAAACAACAAGAGATTGGCTGTGCCAAAGATGAGCAGCGAGCGGCTCAAATTCTGCGCGATCAGTTCACGCACCGTCACAGGCTCACCGCGCACGCGCCCCAACTGCCGATTGGCCGGACTGCCCCAGTTGAACGTCAAGCCATCGACGACCCAGCGTAACGTACGGATCGGAAACGGGATGTCTAAACCCGCCTGTTTCTCCATGCTCGCCACGAGCTCGTCAAATGCACGCTCACGCTCCTCAATCGGAAGGTCTTCAAATGCGCCGCCCATCGCCATAAAGCCAGCCGACATCTGGATGCGCCCGCGCACGATGACATCGACATAACCGCCTAAATTGGCGACGATAATCGTAATATAGACGGCGCAAATCACCATAAAGGCGACCGTTAAGAAGCGGCGCGTCAGGTAGCGCGTGAATCCAATGAGACCGCGATACCGTTCTTGTTTGGCAAGTGGATCGATGGGAGGAGCTTCGAGTCGTTCGAGCATATTGGTGGCAGGGGATAAAGGCCGCACAAAAATTTAGCTCGGGCCGATTGAACGACAATGAGCGAGCGCGTGCCATTGGGATGAAGAAAAGATATTACACTATTTTGCAAAAAGCGGAACGTCAATGGGAAGTGGCTGATGATTAACTATGGTTTGGATTTCTAAAAATGCGAATTCTATATCGCAAAGTCTATCCATCATGCCGTGATCGGCACATGTGAAATCGGCCGAAATGTTCTATCGTTGAATTGTGTAGTGAGCCAACCCGAAAAATCAGGATGCTACGCTCCACACATTGCATTCATGCAGATTAGAAGTTTTAAACGATAAGCAGATCGCATCTACGGCGATTTGAAGGAGATTTATGGATAAGCTGACACAAGCAGATCTACAACAGTTGATGGAGACACGCCAAGCAGATTGCGTCACGCTCTATGCGCCCATGGTTATGGATGATCCGCAAAACTACGATCAGAATCGGATCTATTTTAAGAATGGGTTGGCAGAGGTGCGCTCACGCTTGGAAGGCATGACAGATGAGGCGGTTGATAATTACCTCAAACCGTTAAGCCGCTTATTGACGGACGATGTTTTCTGGAGCAATCAAAGTCATGGGCTTGCGGCGTTTTTGGTAGATGGCATGGTGCAAACCTATCGGCTGCCGATTGAATTTGAGCCGATGGTCTTTGTCTCATCGCGCTTTTTCATCAAACCGCTGTTGTCATATTTTGAGAACTGTCAGCCCTTCTACATCTTGGCGATGAGTCAAAATTGCGTGCGTCTCTTTTCAGGCAACCGCTATGGGGCAGAAAAAGTTGAATTGGAAAACGTCCCAACCAGCTTGCAAGAAGCGTTAGCGTATGATGATCCTGAAAAAGAGCAGCAAGGTCATACCGCTGCCGCACGACAAGGTCGCGGCGACAACACGGACGTCGTTTATCACGGCCATGATCCGCAAGATGAGCACATGAGTGATCTCAAGCGGTTTGCGTGGCAGGTGCGGAACGGTCTGGGCGACAACTTGACAGATGAAGACGCACCGATTGTGCTGGCTGGTACGCCAGATACGGTGTCTTATTTGCGAGAATCGGCCGATTTTAACTTTACCGACACAAGCATAACGGGAAACGTCGATCACCTAGACGGTAAAGAGCTGCATAAGAAGGCATGGGAGATTGTGGAGCCGCTATTTTCGGCCGAACAACAAACCGCTGTCAAAAGGTACAACAATCTCTCTAAGACCGATCAGGTAACAACCGATCGCTTAAAGGTTGTGCAAGCCGCCTACTTTGGCGCAATCGACACGCTCTTTATCCCTGTTGACGAATCGCTTTGGGGCGTTTTCGACAAGCAGACGGGCGAAATAGAAGTCCACTCATTGCGAGAGGATAGCAGCATCGACCTTTTTGACGCAGCTGCTGTAAAGACACTCGAAAATGGTGGAAAGGTGCATTTGGGTGGCGATGATATGCCAAGATTCGGGGCGATTCTGCGCTACACCTCAGATGCCCTGACAGGATAACAGATGAAGGAATTAGATTTCACACTTGAAATGAATGCCGAAGGGGTCGGCAATGTGGTTGAAGATGGCTTGTTTACGCTCGTTGACGCAGAGTTGCGGCGACTTGCGGAGGGTCATCGAGATTTGACTGGTGCGGCCGCAACGTTGCGCGAACAGGCAAAGGGAACGGATGGCACAATTCTATTTGAGGCGACAGTGGTGGCCTATGTGCGTCCCGCCAATGTGGCCGCATCGGCGAAAGCTGAGAGTCCCCAAGTTGCAATGAGTGAGGCACTTGCCGGCGTTGTGCGGCAGATCCGCGCCCAGCGCGACAAATTGCAGAAGAGTTGGGAACGGCCGGGCAACGACCCAGTCACGCAAGAGATGCTGGAGATTGCAGCGGCTGAATAAGGTTTTGAATCACACAAAGTCGAAAATAGTTGCAGTGGACGCACGGTCGTCGCTGCATATGGAGAAATCCCATGAATGACGATATCTTAAAAGGCAACTGGAAACAGATAAAAGGTAGTTTGCGCGAGGCGTTTGGCGAGTTGACGGATGACGATGTAGAACAAGCCAAGGGCAATAGCGAACAACTAATCGGCCGAATTCAAGAGCGTTATGGCGAGTCCCGCGAGCGGGCGGCCGAGCGGCTCAACAACTTCCTCAACAAGCTAAACGAGTAGCGAGACAACCCCCAGAGCCAAAATTAGTCAAAAAAAAGCCCACTTGCACATGCGAGTGGGCTTTTTTGATGTCGGCGTGATTAAGCTTAATCGGCCGCGATAAAATCCTCTTCCAGCATTGCAGGAATCTCAGACCCGATATGATCGAGCGGAATATCCTCGCGCCAACGTGAATCGGTCAAGATTTTGCTCGCATCACAACGGTCACGATACTTCGTTGCGACATCGACCACCTCTTCCAGTAGCCCCTCACTGAGCGTAATGGGCTGCAATCCCAGCTCTAAGAACCCATCGTTCTTCACAACGAGTTCGTTCTCTAAATCCTCTTTACGCGGGTTGACGTAGTAGCGCACATCTGCCCCCGTCAATGAAGAGACCAGTTCGGCCAAGTCGCGCACGCGATGCGTCTCTGTCGTTTGGTTGAAAATTTTGACGCGCTCCCCTTTCTTAGGTGGATTGGTCACGGCCAGCGCAATGCAACGCACGGTGTCGCGGATATTGATAAATGCGCGGGTTTGTCCACCCGTGCCGTAGACGGTTAGTGGATGTCCGACCGCCGCCTGCACCAAGAAGCGATTCAAGACAGTGCCATAATCTCCTTCATAATCAAAGCGATTGACCAAGTGTGGATGCAGCAACGTCTCGTCGGTGTTCGTTCCCCAAACGATGCCTTGATGCAGGTCTGTCACACGCAGCTCGTCATTTTTGTTGTAGTAGTAGAACAACAGCGCGTCGAGCGTCTTTGTCATGTGGTAGATACTGCCGGGATTGGACGGATAGGGAATATCGACCTCTTTTGTCGTGCCTTCAACGTCCACAAAGATGTGCAGATACCCTTCTGGCACAGCCATGCCAGCCGTTCCATAGCCATAGACGCCCATTGTGCCGAGATGGACGAGATGGACATCAACACCCGACTCAACGATGGCGCACAAGACATTGTGGGTTCCATTGATGTTGTTATCGACCGTGTACCGCTTATGGGTAGGCGATTTCATCGAGTAGGGGGCCGCCCGCTGTTCGGCGAAGTGAACAATCGTTTGTGGCTCCACATCAATAATCAGATCGCGTAACTGATGGTAATCTTCCGCGATGTTGAGATTGACGAAGTCGATCTGCTTGCCCGTCACCTCTTTCCATGCATTCAACCGCTGTTCGACCGTCGCAATCGGCGTGAGTGATTTACAACCTAGCTCAATATCAATCTTACGCCGTGAAAGGTTATCGACAATGGTTACGTCATAACCGAGTTGTGAGAGATGCAGGGCGGTCGGCCACCCGCAGAATCCATCTCCACCTAATACAATTACATTACCAGTCATTGGATTTCTCCTATGTGGAACAGCGTCCAAACTGTTCGATTGAATGAGCAGACGTTGCCTTCAAACCACGCACGTCTGCCCAGATTTTTGTTTATGTTCCCAACAATTGTGAAAATTGTCGAGCATTGATAGGGAAAACCCATAAAAAGGACATCCTTCCCGCTCTCTTTGGACTTATTAACCAAATGATAAACTATTGCAATAGACGATCATTCGGCCGACCCTCTGGGAAAAATTGATACCGCCCACCGCGCAAGCTGCGATGGTTGAAGATGTAACATGGGTTGCGCGCATCGGGTTCAAGCGTGCGGCGCAATTCACGGATCACTTGATAGATGCTGTCGTCGGTGACATGTGGTGTCTCCCAAATATGTTCGATCAGCTGATCCTTCTCACACTTTTTGTAGGGGTGTGCCAAAAAGTAGGCGAGGGCGGCTTCGGCGCGTGGGGAGAGATCATCGAGCGGTTGGTTGCCTTGATAGTAGGTGTCGTCGTTTTCGTTGAACCAAATGTTGCCGCGCACGGTGTGGCGTGAGTCGCGGATAAAATGGGCAAATAGATCGCTGAAAATGTGCCACCGTCCATTGCTGTAGGTGCAGACCCCTTTTCGGCCGAATTCGCACAAATACCATCCATACAGTCGTTCAAACTTTGCATATTGGCTTGACTTGACCAACTCTAAGTCGGACAGAATCGAACGCTCCGTTTGTGTCAGTGCTTCCCACAAGCGCTGTAACTCGTTTTGCACTGGCTGGTAATGATAAAGACTCTCTAGCCAATTGTCGGCCACCCATGCCCACTGGACGCTGCGTCGCCAGTCGGCGATTGCGTTCAGCAAAACGGGGAATCCGCCTGATAGTTGAACGAGTTCGTTGAGTAATTTGGGATTTGGATCGAGGTGAGTCAGTTGATCTTGCAGCAGGCAGGTAACCGCACCCTTGCCGCCAATCCCGCCCAGCCAGAATTGCTGACCATTAAACAGCGAGCCCAGACGCATTTTTCCCGGCGGATAGGCGATTTCGCGTTGCACGCCAGCAATCAGCGCGACGTTGCGCGGGAAGGAAGTGTAGAGGTCATAGAGCGCATCGGCGACGGCATCTTGCCCATGACGACAAAATCGGCCGAAACGATCCCCAATGATGACGAGCCGCACACCGGGTTGACAGAGCCGCTCGATTAGCTCACGCGCCGCCGTTTGCAAGCCGAAACTGAAATCATTGTAAATTTGCGCCTCGAACGTCGACTGAATGACCGGGCGCAGTTCGGGGCAAATATAGTCACGACTTTCGTTCAATTTGCGCAGTAAAACGCGCCAAAAGTCGTCGGCACTCCCCACAGATAACAAGTCGATTGGCAGCGGCACAACGCAGCGGGTCTCAGAAAAATAGGCCCGCAATGCCGTTGGGTCCTGACTCAAGCTGTTCAACAGCCGTGTTTTGCCCGTGCTGGGCAACCCAATTAACAACCCACAGGTTGCACTATCGATCCATGCTGCGAGCTGTTGGGCCGCTTTCGGCCGAAACGATGCCATCGTCATGCCTTGATTGTTGTTACTTAACATTGTTGCTCTCCTAAATTTAGCGTTTTTATTTCGTTCAGAAATTTTTCAGAATGCGGTCAGGCTACGACGAGCCATTTCATTTATCCTGCTAGTAACGAAATACAAAAACAAGAACTCACAGCAAAACAATCTGTGTCGTTCATATATTCGGAGAGTAACAATGTCTCGCAATAAGCTATTTAATTTGTACGTTTCTATGTCGGTCTTTTTGATGGGCGCCGTTAGCACGGTCGTCGGACTGATGGGCGGTGGTGATGGTGGCGGTGGTGTAGGTATCTAAGTGGTGTCCGACCTCTCGTCAAGCAACAATAATAAATCTGCAATTTCTTTCTCTACCTCGGCCGCTCTCACGCTTTCCTGAGATAGCTGGCCGAGGTATTGTCGTGCCTGCGCACAACTGGTGCGACACGCTGCGTATGCGCGTTGTGCATACTGCACGGCCGCCAACGATGCCAGGCTGTTGGCAATTTCTAAATCACGTTGCAGCAGCTTCCACGCATGAATCGACTCCGCTAAATACGTTTCGGCTTTTTCTAAATGGTTCAAATGCAAATGAATAAAGCCCAAATTGTTCTTTGCCATTGCAATCTCACCCAGATTGCCGCGCTTTTGCAGGTCAACGATATTGACCTGCATACAGGTTTCCAACGCCTTCGACCAGTTTTCCTGCTTGATGTAAAGATAGGTCAGGCGTGTTATCGTCCGCGCATGTGACGTGTGCAAATCATGCTGCTGACAATAGGCAATTTCTTGCAGCAAGAGTGTTTCGGCATCGGCAAAACGATTTTGATGGATGCGCAACTTTGCGAGATTATAGTGAATCAAGTGATAGTAATACTTACTTCTGCTATTGGAAAGTGTCTTTGATGCGTAGAGTAGGTCGCGTTCGGCCGCCTCGTAGTCACCAAACCCCATCTGAATGAGTGCCGACAAGTTAAGTAGATAGCCCAATAGTTCAACCGACTTCTCACTGTGCGGAACCTCTTTTAACGCACCCAATGCCCGTTCAACCAGCGGCTTCGCCAATCCAATTTCATCCCGCTGATAGTACATGATGCCGAGATAGTACCATGCTGTGACAACGGCCAAGCTATCTTCTGAGCGCAGCGCGATCCGCTCTGCACTGCGATAGGCACGCTCCGCCCGATCTAACTGTCCTGCCTGAAAACGAAAATAGCCAGTCATGCTCAAGAGCCGCGCAAATGTCACAGCATCATCTGCGTCGTAGCGATTGGCAACACGGGTCAGCAATTTCGCCCAGTGACGATAGTTACACCGTTGTTCGATATATTGTGTGCAACGTAAGACAAGCAAGGCAGCCGTCAAGTTGTGAGCCGGCGTTTGCCCTCCAAAATTGATCGCACGATATAGATTGTCGCGGAATGGATCGAGCGTATCGTATCCTTTCTCATCCAGCGTCTGGGTCATGTCTGAGAAAAAGACCAAATTCCGCTCAACCATTCCCGTGAACGTCGCATTGACGCTCATACTAGCAAATCCTCATCCTCATCATCGTCATCCTCCCAACGATTGATGTTTGTTTGCAAGAAAGAGCCCGTTAAGCGATGGATACCATAGCTCTGGTTCCATGTTGTGCCGCGTAATTCGATTAGAGAACGGTTGACCAACTCATTGATTGCAGGCCACAGTTCGTGGTCGGCCAATCCGCTGATCGCCTTGAGCTGGGTCAATGTGCCGCCTGTTTCAGCGATCAGCGGCATCGACTGGAGGAGCAAGCGCTGGGTTGGCGTGATTGCCATCCATGCGCGTTGATAGATACGGTTGTAGAGTGCCTCGACCTCTGGCGTATGCACCAGTTGCAGATCGTTTAGAATGAGCGAAATCGGCATCGTCGCCGCGAGGCTAATGACCATTTTTAACGCGAGCGGATTGCCTCCAACCGCGTCATAGATACGCATTGCCTGATCATCCGTCGCCTGAGCCAAATCCTTTTGACCAATTGAAAGCGCATGGTGGCGGATCAGCTCGGCCGTATCGCGTGCATCCAGCTCATCGAGTGTGTAGCCAAAGATTGACGCTTCGCCAATCGGCCGAATTCGTGTCGTCACCAAGAATTTGCTCGGATTCGCCCAATCTTGCAACTGCCGCATCAGATAGGCGGTGCTGGAGCGCGTCTCCAAATTGTCGATCACGATCAGGTGTGGTGTCTCTTTCAACACCTGCCGCACACGCGCCAACCGCTCATTCATCGACACGTTGCCCGCCACTTCTGGCGCAATTTGTTCCGCTAACCGATGTGCCAACAGATCAATTGCGCTCTCAAAATCGACGCGTTCCTGATCAAAATCATTGGGGTCAACGCGCAACCAAACATATTCATCAAAGCGAAAATGGCGGATTGTCCGCCGCATCAGTGCGTCGGCCAATGCCGTTTTGCCGATGCCCCCGATTCCCATAATGGCGATCACCCATGAGGCATCTTGCAGCAGCAACTCCTCAAGCAAGACACCGAGTGCCTCATCAAAGCCAAATAGATCGGTGTAAGTGGATGGGGGAAGCGTGCTTTCAACTTCGTGCACACGCAAGTGGCGCAGGTATGATTCGTCGTAGGCAAGAATGGTTGCCAACTGCTCAATCGCGTCGCGCTGCCGCTTACGCACTTGATCGATGGTCCAATTCATGATTGCGGCTGTGCGACGCAACTTATGCCCTTCAACAAAGCGGTGGCGCAATACTTCGGCGTGGCCCTCGCTCTGTTCTGCGAGACGATCAATCGCATCACGCAGCAGTTGATTGGTGGTGACGCGCGGGAGGGCCTCCATATCGGCCGAATTGACCGCATATGCCTCACGAAAAAGCAATAGATCATCTAACAAGTCGCCAAAATCAGTATGAACTTTTTCCCATGCCCGCAATGCCGCGTGAACTCTGTCATGCAACTCTTCAGGCGCAAACGTTTTGATTGGAAAAATTTTGTCTCCAGTCATGCACCACACCCTCTAGAAAACTTACGGTAATATAAAATATGATCTACAGTCCGTTTTCCGAATAATTATTATACTAGCACAACATATCACAAGGTTGCCGAAAGTTGCACACAGAGCCACAAGGTGGCACATATCGGCACAAATAACCTGTTATACTCTGCTCCTGAAAAGCGCAATGCGGTAACAAACATCCGCTCCCAGTCGCGCCGCAATCTCTCATAAAGCTAGTATGGCCTGTTTTCAAGTAATCGATGCAAGCAGTTGCCGTGTTGCGCTTTTTTTCTTTTTAATGTTGCTGAACGCCCAATTATTTCCTGATAGGCTCCAAACATAAATGTGGTTTGCAGTTGCCTCACTGTCCCAATTTATGAAAACACCTCGTTATGCTGCTCTTGCACGCGAATGAACGTTGTGCGTTTGGTCAGCTCTTTGAGGCGACTCGCGCCAACATAGGTGCAGGTTGAACGAATGCCGCCGAGCATATCATGAACCGTCGCATCGACGCTGCCGCGATAGTCGATGTTGACCGATTTGCCCTCAGATGCGCGATATTCTGCCACGCCGCCCGCATGTTTTTCCATCGCCGTTTTTGAACTCATGCCATAAAATTGTTTGTATGGTTTGCCGTCGATTTCGACCAGCTCGCCGCCGCTCTCATCATGTCCAGCCAACATGCCGCCTAACATGACAAAATCTGCCCCACCGCCAAACGCTTTGGCGATATCGCCGGGAACTTTGCAGCCGCCGTCGGAGATGATCTGTCCGCTCAATCCGTGCGCCGCGTCGGCGCATTCGATGACGGCCGAAAGCTGCGGATAGCCGACCCCCGTCTTGATGCGCGTGGTGCAGACGGAGCCGGGACCGATGCCAACCTTGATGATGTCCGCACCACCGAGCAGCAGTTCCTCAACCATTTCACCTGTGACGACATTGCCGGCGATGATCGTCTTGCTGGGATGTTTGTCGCGCGTGCGTTTGACAAAGTTGACGAAGTGCTCTGAATAGCCGTTGGCAACGTCGATGCAGACAAATTCAAGCTGCGGATATTCACGCAAGAGGTGATCGAGTTTGTCCGCATCAGCGCGTCCTGTCCCCGTGCTGACGGCGATGTTTTTGACAAGATCGGCCGATGCGTCGCGCATAAATTCTGCCCACTCAGCACGTGAATAATGTTTGTGGATCGCGGTCATCATCTGGTGTGCGTTCAGGGCGCGGGCCATCTCAAACGTGCCGACGGTGTCCATGTTGGCGGCAATGATCGGCACCCCTTCCCATTCGCTCTCGCTGTGACGAAAGATAAACTTGCGCGCCAGCGAGACCTGCTTGCGGGAGCTGAGGGTTGACCGTTTCGGCCGAATCATGACATCCTTGAATCCGAGTTTTATGTCTGCTTCTATTCTCATTTTGTTATTGTAATGACACAGGTCATCTGGGAGTTAGTTTCTCAGGTGCGCGCTTGGCTGGCAATAGCTATTTGGTGTGATTGCCAGTTGCAAAATGCAGTCTGAAGACCAGACTAGCTAAGTGCCTGTCCAAATGTGTTCAGGTAATCGTTTCGGGATATCCATTTCCCGAAACATGCTTGCACTTGTGTATCGGGAATTGGATTTCTCGATACCTATTCAACAGGTTGCCCACAAACTTTTGCTCCAGTAGTTATCAATCGAATGAAGATTGCTGAGCAAATACACGGCAGGCTAACTTACATACGGGTTGGGAAGTCGAAGAATTGCGTTTCCAAACCAAACTTTTCGCTGAGATGGGTGCCAAGTGCCTGCACGCCGACTGTTTCAGTCGCGTAGTGACCAGCGAAAACGACGTTGAGACCGTGATCATAGGCGGCGTAGAAATTTTGATGAGAGGTTTCACCGGTCAAGTAGGTGTCCGCCCCCAGTTCCGCAACTTCTGCGACGCGATCTGCGCCAAAGCCTGACAAAATTGCCAATTTCCGCACGGTGTTTGCCCCCCCTTTGAGGGTGCGCGTGTGGGTGTCGAGTGCGCTATCGACCTGTTTGGTAAATTGAGCCAGCGGGATGGGTGCGGCCAGTTCACCGACAACGCCCAGCGGCGTGCCATAAGCCGATCCCCACCATTCGATTTCAGTCAATCCAAACATTTGCCCGAGAATGGCGTTGTTTCCAACCTGAGGGTGTGCATCGAGCGGGAGATGCGCGGCATAGAGATTGATACCGCTTGACAACAGTTGGCGGACTCGTGCGCCCAAACCGCCCGCAATGCGCTCGACATCGCGCCAGAGGATGCCATGATGGACAAGCAGCATATCGGCGTTCCATTTGGCCGCTTCCGCAATGATCGGTGGCGCAACGTCAACAGCCAGCGCAATGCGTTTGATCTCTGTGTTGTCAGCTTCGAGTTGCAGCCCTTGCGGGCCATAATCCTTGATTTCCGCAATGCGGAGATAGTTGTCCAAATAGGTGGTGAGTTCTGTGCGATTCATCAGTTTGCAACGTTTTTAGGGAGAATTTCTTGAATAAATTCGTCAAGCAGTTCGGCATTTAGCGGGCCACGCCAGATGCCGCTGATCGTGCCATCGGGGGCAACAAAATAGGTTGAGGGTAGCACGCCGTATGCGCCAAAATCGGCCGAAACGACCGTCCGTGTATCGAGCAACGCCGTAAAGGTGAGCGCACGCTCATCAAAAAATGCCTGTACAGTCTCAGCTTCTTCTGATTGTGCCAATGCCAAAATGACGAGTCCGTCATCCTGATATTCTTCGTAGGCGGCTTGCAGCTCGGGCATTTCAAATTGACAAGGCGCACACCATGTCGCCCAAAAGTTAATCAAAATAGGCCGTCCTGCAAAGTCACTCAGCGACACTTCGGAGCCATCGAGCGCGAGCAGCGTGAAATCTTTGGGCGTATCTCCTGTTTCGAGACCCCCGAGCCCGTCGGGAATTTTGGCGACTTCGGTGTTGATTTGCTCTGGGTTAAACGACTGCGATTCGATCACAGAGCTGGGTTGACTGTTGATAATGGCGACCACAATCAACGCCAACGCCACAACGAAGACGAGGATTGCGCCCACGAGTACGGATTTGTTTTGGGTGGTCATAGGTGCATTTTCAAGTTGCAGGACATAGCGTTCAGCAACTTGCGACTAACGGTTTATCCAAGTTAAGAATTTATCTTCTAGGTCGAGCAAGGCGAATGCGAGATCGTTTGTTTGTAAAAACTCGCTAATCACACCAAGCTGGCCACTGATCAGCAATGTTCCCATCAGCAAAAATAGTATACCTGAAATGAGCGAGGTTGAATGTAGATGCAATGCCTCTTTGCCATTGCCGCCCGTCCGCACGATGTCCACAATGACTGCGCCGGCGACAAAGAGCAATAGGAGCAAAATGCGCATCCCCGTCACGTTGAATTGCACAATATGGAACAGTGAGAAGTCAAAGATCGGCCATAGTTCGAGATTGATGCTGGTAAATTCGCGCAGCAAGGATTGTGCGATCAGCCAAAGGGCAACGCCCCATGCAACCGCGATCCAGCGGGTGGCAACGGTGCGCTCTGTTCCGCGCCCGCGCATCACGCGCCAGATGAAGCTGTCCCGCGACGCTCGGCCGAAAAATGCCGAAACGATCAGCAAAGGCAATCCTAATCCGATGGCATAGATAAAGAGCAGAATCATGCCCGACACAACGTTGGCGGTCGCCGCAGCTAGCGTGAGCATAATGCCAAGAATTGGCCCAACACAGCTTGACCAGCCGACTGCAAAGGTCAATCCGAACACAAATGATCCGCCGGGTGTGGTGCTGCGATTGGTCTGCTGGGCGGCCGATGCGCCTGAAAACCCTTTGCCGAGCAAGGACATGAGGCCAAAAATGATCACCAAGCCGCCACCAAGCAAGAGCAGCAGGTTGATCCGCTGGTAGAGCAGCGAGCCAAGCGAGGATGCGCCCGCGCCGAGCAGGCTAAACATCGTCGCCAAGCCAAGCATAAAGGCGAGCGTATTCGCGGCAATCGTTTTCTTGTCGCTGTTAAAGGCAAAGGCAAAGTAGGCGGGCAGAATCGGCAGCGTGCAGGGGGAGAGAAAGCTCAGAACACCGCCCGCAAACGCGACAAAGACGAGCACGAGAAACGAGCTAGGCGCGTTGTAGATGTTATCGGTGGCTGGCTGATTGAACATGCCATAGATGACAAACAAAACGAGTAGCACGAACATGCCGCCAAGCAGGAGCTGACCTTGTGAAAAGGTGCGGTTGGCGATTTTAAGTTCGTTCTGTTTGAGTTGTTCTTGCATCGTCTAATCTCCAAGTCAATTGTTTCAATTCTGATGCGTCGTGGGGGCATCGTTCTTACATTGGATTATGGATGATTTCGGCCGAAACTGCGTAAGAACCCTTACAACTGTCCGCAAATGTTAAGATCAAAGTCGTTATAATTGCGAACATGAAAGCTAAATCCACGTTCTCGCTCAAAGACCAGTTGTTTAACGCCGCGAAGGTTGCCTACCTTGCCGAGCTACTCGTTGCGGCCGCCCCAGATTTTCCCGCTGCGCAGTTTCAACAGGAGGTCGTCGATGCTTTTCCGCAGCTTGAATTGAAAGAGCGCATCGCACACATTGCCGCGCGACTGCACGCCCATCTGCCCGCCGACTATTTGAGTGCGCTGGCGATCTTGCTGCGTGCGCTGCCAGAAAGACTTGATCCGACCAAAACGGATGATGACTTCGGCGACTTTATCTTTGCGCCACTCGGTCACTTTGTCGCGTTGTATGGGTGTGAGGCGCGGTATTTGGCAGCTTCGTTGGCGGGGTTGCGTGAGATGACGATGCGATTTTCGGCCGAAAACCCCATCCGCTACTTTATCAACGCCTTTCCCGTCGAGACAATGGCCTTTCTAAACGACTGCGCCGATTCTGACAACTATCACGTCCGCCGCTTAGCCAGCGAGGGAACGCGCTTCAAACTGCCATGGGCGCAAAAGATCGGGATTGATTATCGTGAGCCGCTGCCGATTCTCGACAAATTATTTTGCGACAAGACGCGCTATGTGACGCGCTCTGTCGCCAATCATCTCAACGACATCAGCAAAATTGCGCCCGATTTAGTGGTTGAAACGCTGGCGCGCTGGCAGGCAAGCGAACAGCAATCCGCCAGCGAAATGGCTTTCATCACGCGCCATTCATTGCGCACCTTGGTCAAAAAAGGGGACAATGCGGCACTTGCGCTACTTGGCTATGGGGCAGTGCCAGACATCACGATTGCAAACTTCAACACGTCAACGCCTGACGTCCGCATCGGTGAGGCATTCCAATTCTCGCTGGATGTTATTTCGCATAGCGATCAGAGCTTGATGGTCGATTATCTGATGGATTTTGCAGAGGGTGGGCGTAAAGTGTTTAAGCTTAAGCAGGTGGCGGTTGGCGCGGGGGAGACGGTGAAGATCCGCAAGAAACACCCGATGCGCCTGATGACGACGCGCCGCCTCTATGCGGGAACGCACACCATCACATTGCAGATCAATGGGCAGATGTTTGATATGCTGACGTTTGAGCTTTTGGTGGAGTAGCTATCTACTGTTCCTCGTCTTCGAGCAACTGTTCCATCAACTCCAAATCCTTTTGGATGTTACGCTGTTGATTGTAGAGATAGGCGATATAGCTAACCGCAATGATGCCGAGAACGACATAGCCGAGCAGCAAAAAATCGTTAAATTGATCAGGGTCAGTTTGCAGCAGTAATGAAAATAACATTTGAGTTTAGAGCCGCGCTAACATGCGCGCCTTCATCCCATCGACGCGCTGACGCAGCAGTTCGAGACGGTAGCGGTTGGCAAGCCATGTCACATAGATGACGGTAAAGACAAAAAAGGAGTAGGTGAGCGTAATGCCCATTTTGGCGGAGTTGATACCTCCACCGAAGTCAGACTCCCCTTGCGCTGCACCGGCCGATGTGACCGCTTCTGTTGCCCCACCGACGAGCACGGGATGTAAATCGCGGAAAAAACGAATGCTCAAAAAGGTCACGATCACGGTTGGAAATGCGGCAATCACATAAATGGCGGCAAAACGTGCGCGTTTTTCTGGTTCATCAATCGCGCCGCGCAGGACAAAATAGCCCACATAGGCGAGCCAAACAATCGTGACCCCAATCAGGCGGGGTGTCCATTCCCACCACGTATTCCATGCCGGGCGACCCCATATCGAACCAGATACGATTGTCATTGTGAATAGGACAAGGCCGATCTCGACAGATGCCATACTGATGATGTCCCACTTGTTTTTGCGTGTTTTGAGATAGGCAAGTCCCGCGAGCAATGCGACAAAAAAGCTGACGGCCGCCGGCCATGCGGAACCGACGTGGAAGTAGAGAAAGCGATACATGTTGCCCATCGTGCGTTCAGGTGGTGCATAGAAGAAGATCATATAAAGCAGCACGGTGAGCATTGCGAGGGAGAGATAGTTTAAGATTTTTATGCGGCGGTTTAGTTTTGACATCTGTTATGAGTGAACAGTACACAATCAACAGAATTCATCACTGCCAACTGTTTACTGCAATCTCTACTGAACTCATTCTTCAACGACATAATTATAGAACAAGTAGCCAATGATAAACATGAGTAGATCGTAGATGAGGACGTAGAGCAGACGGGGCGCGGCGGCTTCCCAATTGGGAACGGGCTGGATAATTTCGGCCGATGCGACCGCCGCCGCCAACACAATTGGTAGGGTCAACGGCAACATCAAAATGGGAATCAACAGATAGCTGGCACGGGTTTGGACCGCCATCGAGCCGACAAAGACCCCCGCCGAGACATAGCCGAGCGTGCCGAGCAGCAAAATGCCGATGACAGCGGGACGCAGAAAGGGACGATTAAAGAAGATCGTAAAGAGCGGCAGCAGCAGCAATTCAGTGGCGGCGAGGGTGAGGAAGAGGCTAATCAGCTTGCCAAAATAGAGGGCAGGGCGGGAGATGGGCGAGATCAGGATGGCATCGAGGGCGCGGGATTCAATTTCGGCCGAAAATGTGCGATTGACCCCCAATGTCCCCATCAGCCAGACCGTCGTCCACATCAATCCCATCGACACTTCGTTCGCCTTGTTGGAAAACGGGTCTTGCGCAAAGCTAAAGGTTACGATGACAATCAGGCCGAAAATCAGCATCGAACTGATCGACTGTTTGGTCGTGCGCTCAAGTAGCCAATCTTTCCAGATGATGGCTTGGATCTGTTTGAAGTTCATGGTTATCCCCCCCGCAAAGAATCCTGATACAACGCCAAGAATCCCGACCCATCGAGTTCGTTTCGTTCGACAACGCGGCTGATTTTGCCTTTGACCAAGATCAAGGCGCGATCACAAAGCCGATATCCGCGCAAAAGATCGTGCGTGATCATGAAGATGGTGCGCCCGTCGTCGTGTTCGCGTTGGAGAAGTTCGTCGAGCAATGCGCTGGCATCTTGATCGAGACCTGTGTATGGCTCATCGAGCAGCAGAATGTCGGGTTGGTGCAGGGTGGCGCGGGCGATGGTGAGGCGTTGCAGCATCCCGCGTGAGAAGGTGCGCACGGGGTCACGGCGGCGCAGTTTGAGGCCGACACGGTCGAGGGCTGCGGTGACACGCTTGGGAATATCGTCTAGGTCATATAGTTTGGCGAAAAAGGTGAGGTTATTTTCGGCCGATAAATCCCCATACACCAGCGACTGATGCGACACCAAGCCAATGTGTGGCCGCACCATCTCCGCCCGTGCGGGCAACGGCCACCCCCCCACCTTGACCACGCCATCTGTCGGTTGTGCCAGCGTCGCCACGATCCGCAGCAGGGTCGATTTTCCCGCCCCATTTGCCCCAACCAGCGTGACAAATTCGCCCTGCCTGACGTGTAAATCCACGCCGCGCAGCACCATATTGAGGCCATATCGTTTCGTCAATCCTGCAATTTGTATCACGGTGGGGATTGTAGCGGTAGATCAGGGGTATGCAATTGGCTGGTGGACGGGTTAAAAATCGGCCGAACTTCCCTCATCACATTTTTTACAATCCAACTCAAACCCAACAAACGATTCTCTTCCCTTTTCTGTCAACACCCACGGCCGATTGGTCAGCGGTGGATTATGACGCACGTGCTGGACATGACGGCACGCTAACTGCGCCTGCCAAACACCTTCCAAATCTTGTGTGAATGCGATAATGGGTTGTTTCACAAAAGCAGCCCCAAAGCTAAAATTGCGCTATGGATAGGCCATCTCACCCGCCTCAAGCGCAACCGACAACCAATTCTCACGTGGCGGCAACGGGCAACTGTAGTACGGCGAATAGGCACACGTCGGGTTGTAGGCAAAATTGAAATCGAGTCGATAACGTTTATCCCCCAAGTGCGTCACCCCATAGCGATGGTCGTCCAAATAGCGTCCCGCCCCATAAGTCGTCTTGCCGCTGGTTGCATCACGAAACGGAATAAACATATCCCCTGCGCCCGACCCCAGCACAACCAGCGTGACGATTTCCCCGCCAACTTCAAACGAGAAACGCCCAATCCGCTCGAAGCGCACCTCATCCCCTGTCGAAGTTGGCGCGATATACGGGGTCGTATCTGTCGGCGGCTCCAATTCAACCTCGAAAACAAAATCGCTCGACTCAGGGTAGTAGTTTAATCCCGCAAAGTCGCGCTGTTGTGCTGGTTCAAGTGGTGAATCGCCACTGGTGGCAAAATATTGATCGATCTGTTGGCGAAAATGTTCAAGTTGGGTCATCTGGAAACGTCCTGCTAAGCCTTAAACGATTGATGCAAATGTGGCACATGCACGTCAGGCAAATTGCGCTTGCGCAACGTCTCGGCGAAGTCAAGCGACACCTCTTCATCCCCATGCACGATATAGGTCTGCTGTGGCGGTTTGTTAAAGCCGCTAATCCAGTCGAGCAGTTCACTGCGGTCGGCATGGGCAGAAAAGCCGTTGATTGTCTTGACTTGAGCGCGTAATTTGTACGGTTCTCCAAAGATTTTGACCTCTGGATGACGGTCGGCAATGCGTCGGCCGAGCGTATGATACGCCGTCCAGCCGACGATCAAGATGGTGTTGCGCGGATCTTCAATGTTGTTCTTGAGATGATGCAAAATGCGCCCACTTTCCGCCATGCCGCTTGCGCTGATGATGACGGCCGAACCGTCGATAAAGTTGAGCGACTTTGATTGTTCAACCGAGCGCGTGTACGTCATGCGGTCAAAACCGAACGGATCGTTGCCGCGCACGTTGAGCATGAACTGGAATAGCTCCTCGTCATACCCTTCGGGATGGAGACGATAGACATCGGTTGCATTGATGGCAAGGGGGCTATCGACGTAGATTGGGATGTGATTGGGGATCTCTTGTGCTTCGATTAAGCGGTGGATGCGATAGACCAGCTCTTGCGTTCGGCCGACGGCAAACGCAGGCACAATCAGTTTCCCGTTGCGTGATGCGGTCGAGTTGATCGCGTCGCGCAGTTCGGCGTCACTGATGGCGTCGTGTTTGTGGTCGCGGTTGCCATAGGTGCTTTCGATGATCAGAATATCGGTGTTATCGATGATGGTTGGGTCGCGCAAAATCGGCCGATTTGGTCTGCCCACATCCCCCGAAAAGACGAGCCGCTTGGCTTTCTTGCCGCTCTCATCCTCAATATCCAGCACGACAATCGCCGAACCCAAAATATGCCCCGCATCGTAAAACGTCAGCCAGACACCCGGCGCAATTTTGCGCTCTCTCTCATACGCAATCCCCAAGAAATACTTCATCGATTCCAGCGCATCTTCCTGCGAGTAGATCGGCTCAAGCATCTCTTCGCCGCGCTTGCGTCGCTTTCTGTTCAGATATTCGACATCATATTCCTGAATTTTTGCGCTGTCTCGCAACATAATCGCGCATAAATCTCGGGTTGCATAGGTGCAGACGATGTCGCCGCGAAAACCGCTCTTGACGAGGTTCGGTATATTCCCGCAGTGGTCGATGTGGGCGTGGGAAAGCACCATCACGTCGATCTCGCTCGCATCAAACGGCAACTCTTTATTGCGCGTAAATGTCTCATTGCGGCTGCCCTGAAACAGCCCACAATCGAGGAGAATTTTTATGCCATTGACTTCGACGAGGTGTTGCGATCCGGTAACTGTGCGTGCGGCTCCATGAAAGGTGATTTGCATAAGGTGTCCTTTATCGTTGTTGGCGAGATTATACACGCTTCACATGAGACATACCGTCAGGCATTGGTGTGGGCGGGTACAAATAACGACCCAGATGAATGGTTGTGTGTTTCGGGAAATGAATTTCAGTTCGTGTCACGAAGGATTCGCCTGCGTAGTGCGTGGTGCGTGGTGCGTGATACGTATTCAGCTCATGCACCACGCATCACGCACCACGTTTTCATCGTAGCGAAAACCTAAAGACACGAACAGCTTCCCGAAACACCCTAATCGTCTCTAATCTCGCCGCAGCTTGCGATAGGTGATGCGATGCGGCCGATCCGCGTCTGCACCAAGTCGTTGCTGGCGATCTTCTTCATAGTCGCTGTAGTTACCCGGATACCACATCACGCTGCTTTCCCCTTCAAACGCCAAGATGTGCGTCGCCACTCGGTCGAGGAACCAGCGATCATGCGAAATGATAACGGCCGATCCGCCAAAGTTGAGTAACCCTTCTTCAAGCGCACGCAGTGTATCGACATCGAGATCGTTGGTCGGCTCATCGAGCAGCAGGACGTTGGCACCCGATTTAAGCATTTTTGCCAGATGCACACGGTTGCGTTCACCGCCCGAGAGCGCACCGACCTTCTTTTGCTGGTCGCCTCCGCTAAAGTTGAAGCGCGAGACGTAGGCGCGTGAGTTGACGCTGCGGTCGCCCAGTTGCAACTGTTCTTCACCTGCGGAGATCTCTTCCCAAACGGTAGCGTCTGATTCCAGCGTATCGCGACTCTGGTCGACATAGGCCAACTGCACCGATTGACCCACTTGCAATGTCCCTGCGTCTGGCTCCTCCTGTCCGACGATCATGCGGAAGAGTGTTGTCTTACCCGCCCCATTTGGCCCGATAACGCCGACAATCGCTCCCGCCGGCACATCAAATGTTAGCCCCTCATAGAGCAGACGATCATCGTAAGCCTTCGCAACATCTTTGGCCTCAATGACGAGATTGCCCAAGCGTGGCCCCGCAGGGATATAAATTTCAAGATCGCGCTGACGACCGCTGCCCCCTTCGCTGACCAATTGTGAATAGGCGGCGATACGTGCCTTGCTTTTCGCCTGTTGTCCTTTCGGGGTGAGGCGAATCCACTCCAACTCTTTTTGCAACGTTTTTTGGCGTAATGATTCGCTCTTTTCCTCTTGTGCCAGTCGAGCCTGTCGCTGTTCAAGCCATGAGGAGTAGTTGCCCTTCCATGGAATACCACGCCCACGATCAAGCTCTAAGATCCAGCCCGCCACGTTGTCGAGGAAGTAGCGATCATGCGTAACGGCGATCACGGTTCCCTGATATTCTTGGAGATGTTTTTCGAGCCATGCGACCGATTCGGCGTCGAGGTGGTTGGTTGGCTCATCGAGCAGCAGGATGTCGGGTTGCATGAGCAGTAGGCGGGTCAAGGCGACGCGACGCCGCTCACCACCAGAGATAACGCTGACGGGCGTATCGGCTGGCGGGCAGCGCAACGCATCCATTGCCAAATCCAAGCGGCTGTCGATGTCCCACGCATTGCTTGCGTCAAGTTGATCTTGTACTTTGCCCTGTCGTTCGAGCAGCTTTTCCATCTCATCCATGTCGCTGACCGTACCGAGTGCCTCGTTGATCTGGTCAAACTCAGCCAGCGCGTCGATGATTGGTTGGACGGCTTCTTCGACGACCTGACGCACTGTTTTGCTGTCGTCTGGCTCTGGCTCTTGCGCCAGATAGCCGACCGTATAGCCGGGTGAGCGAGAGAGTTCGCCTTGATAATCGGTGTCGAGCCCCGCAATGATTTTGAGAACGGTGGATTTACCCGCCCCATTGGGGCCGATCACGCCGATCTTTGCACCATAGAAAAAGGAAAGGGAAATATCTTTAATGACTTCTTTGCCCGGTGGGTAACGCCGACTCACGCGGTACATGGAGAAGATAACTTGTTGACTCATTTGTGATTCTCTTTTATAGGTTTGGAAAGTGACTATAGAGGAAATGGATGGACAATTCAAGCAGTTGTGATCTGCGTGTCGCACACCGTAGTCATGCATTTTGTGGTTGGTTTCCCATTACTCTTGCGTCAAGTCAACGGTTGGGTCGAGCAGCAGGCGACTCGACCGACCATTGATGGAAACATACGCCTCAACGCGCACCTCTGCGTTGTACTTTTCGCCTAAAAAGTGGGCAAACTGCACGAGCATATCGGGTTGGAATGACATTTGCATGACCTGCTGGGGGGTGAGGTAGGCATGAGGATCGGCCGAAAATTGCCGCCCCGTCTCACGCTCTGTCAGCTCAAAAAATGCCATGCCCGCCTTGTCAACCACCATCACACGCCATGCAAATCGCTCACCCGCGCCCGTCCAGTTGACATCGCCCGCATAAGCAATGTGGCGCAGCGGCACGACGATTTGCGCGATGAAGAAGAGCGAGATGACGATTGTAGCGATGTGTTGACTTGGGACGATGGAGTTTACGCGGTATGTGCTCATCTGCGAATACGCACCACGCACCACGTTTCCCAACAAACTTAGTAACCGACTACTTATTAACTCGCACTTTGTCGGTGCGTGTTTCGGGAATTGGATTTCCCGAAACATCCAAGTTGATTTTAGACGCTTACTTAAAACAGATTCAGAAGCCAGCATATTCCAGTCAAAGAAAACAAGCGCACAGGCGATCATAATGAACGGAAACATACCAATTTGGAAGAGCCAGCCTGTGAGCAGATGAAATATGACGAGTGCGGCAAACGCATAGGGACGCGTGCGTTTGTTGCAGAGGAAGAAGCCTATCGTTAGATCGAAGAGTGCGCCGCCCCAGCTAAAGAGATAGGCGACCCACGTGTAATCGAGCAGCCAGCCGATGATTGGCAGATGCGCGTTGGCGGGGAGCCAGATCCGCAGCGGTTGGGCATGTAGCAACCAGTCGGCGTTGAGTTTGGCGATCCCTGCAAAAAAGTAGACGAGAACAAGATAGCAGCGCGTCAGCAGAATTGCGTGCGGGTTATTTGGCAACCAAAAGAGTAAAAAGCAGAGGCAGGAGACGAGATAGTAGTGGTTGAGATAGTAGGTTTTGTCGAGTAGCTCAACATAGGTGAACAGCAAAAAGAAGGTCGCCAACGCCCATTTTGTGCGCCAGCCGACCATGATACACATGGCTGCAATCGCCATCCCGACAAAAACAGCCCACATGCCCACCGCTGGCAACGGCCTTGCCCATGACACAAACGAGAAGTGAAATTGCGGGATCAGATAGAACGTCTCAATCCAACCGCGTGCCATAAAGCGCAGCGTGCCGATCAGCAGCACCAAGCCGAACGCTCTGTGCAGAACCGTTAGGGGATCAGGGAACAGAGAACGGTAAACAGCATACTGTTCAGCGCGCCAATTAAGCGTGCCAATCGTCTTAATCCCCGTCTGCATCGCTGAAGGTCAGGAGTACCCCGAGTTGGCTGGTTAGATCGACGCGGGTGAGAATGGCAACTTCACGAATGGCGGCGTAGGCGGCTTCGGCCGATTCTCGATCCTCCACGACTCGCCGCTCTAAATCGTCAAGCTGCCCCGTCAATACAATCGCCTCCGCAATCGCGTTGTCGAGTCGTTCAGAGAGCGGTTGCTCCTCTACGGGGGTCAGATTCAAATAGTCGAGATAGTCGTCAATGCCGCCGTCGAGAACGGTCTGCACGCTGATGAGCTGGTGGAGCAATCGCTCCTCTGTATAGCCCGCGTATGGCGAAAAAAGCGTCTCGGGATGGGCTTCCCCATCGGTCTGAATGTTTAATCCAAGCGGCTGCCCCAACCCCAACCCCATGATAATTTCGAGGCGGCGCACTATCTCGTTGACCAACATACTGATGGAGCTGTTGGTGTTCTGATTGTCCAATTCGGCCGAAACAAAATCATCTGCATAGTCGCGCCACGCCGTTTCCAAATCTGCGGCATTTTGTGCCAACACTTCTGCTGTCGCCAGCGTATATTCGAGACGCCGCTGATCGGTCAAATCAGGCAGAAACAACAGATATTCCAGTGTGGGCAACCCCTTCTTGTTGGAGCCAAAGCTGTTGACTCGCTCCATCGAAAGGGATTGTCCGTCGTTGATTGATTGCTCGATGCCGTCGATGTTAGGTGGGATGCGGTCGATTGCCGGATGCATAAAGTCGCGGTTGATCTGTCCCATATCAAACAACTGAACCCCCGACCACGCATCGACCGTGGTTTTCCATGCCGCTTGCGCGTTGGCAAGATTGGCGTCGGTTGGATCGGCGTGGAGGGCACGCACAGCTGTCTCTAATTCGGCAGATCTTGCCACAAACAGCGCGTGATTTGGCAAAATGATCTCATCGACAATCCCTTGCAGCATCGCTTTGCGGTTAAAGCCGCGCTCTCCACAGCCAGCGAGGAGCAGGCTGATACAGAGTAAAAGT
This sequence comes from Anaerolineae bacterium, assembly GCA_030425205.1. Classification (GTDB taxonomy): domain Bacteria; phylum Chloroflexota; class Anaerolineae; order Promineifilales; family Promineifilaceae; genus CALECP01. The sequence continues at coordinate 25,268 of JAUIAP010000030.1, read as the reverse complement.
AGCCAGTGGGCGTGGTGCGTGGTGCGTGGTGCGTGTCGAGTCGCTATGGACTTCTGTCTGATTTGTCTCATCTACAAACTCTCCAAGAAGGCGATCAGCGCGTCCCGTGCCGCTTGCGGCAGGTTCAAAAATGCATCCCGCGCCGCCGTCGCCTCGCCCCCATGCCATAGAATCGCTTCCGTCAAATTGCGCGCGCGTCCGTCGTGCAGATAGAAGGTGTGACCGTTGACCGTCTCGAAGAGGCCAATGCCCCACAGCGGCGGCGTGCGCCACTCAGAGCCTGTCGCCAAAAAGTCGGGACGGCCATCTGCCAATCCTGCCCCCATATCGTGTAGCAATAGATCGGTGAAGGGGCGAATCGTCTGGTTGGCGAGTGGTGCGAGTGTATGGTCGCCTGTGGTCAACTCGGGCGTATGACAACTGCCACAGCCCGCCGCCAGAAATTCACCCATCCCGCGCAAGACCGTTTTATCTTGTGGCATGCGCTGGGCGGGAACGGCCAATGTTTCAATATAAAGAGCGACCTTTTCCAAGTCATCGCGTTCGATTTCAGGGTCGCCGCCCGTCGGTGCGGCGATGCAGTTGTGTTGAACAGCGGTGCAATCTTGTGCCAGCAGCAGGTCGGTGGTGATGCCCATATCGCCGAGAAACGCATCGGCCGATTGTTGTAGCAACGTCGGCTGATTGGCTTTCCAACCAAATCGGCCGATTTCGTTTTCCCCCGTGACGCGATTGTAGACCATATTCGGCCGACCCGAAATGCCGTCCCCATCTGCATCATGCTCATCCGCCAACGCCAGCAGCGTAGCCTCTGGAATCGCCGCCAGCAGCCCCAATCCGATCACCTGATTGGCAACACGTGGCGACACCATCACGTCTGGGTGCAGCTCGCCATAGGCCAAATCGGTCAATCGATAGGTCGGTTCGCGCAGTGAATAGGGTGTGCCGTCGGCAAATGTGCCGGGTCGTTCAACATAGTCGATGACAAACTGTCCTTCAACCTCAACCCCCTCAATCGCGCCATCTTGCAGCTGTCCGCCATAGGTCGGCTCTGGTAGCGGCGCACCCGTGACCGTCTCACCCGGAATGCTCAAGCGGAGCAGCAAGCCTGTTCCCGTTTCACCCGCCTGCGGAGGTCGGCCGCGCCCATCCTTCAAATGGCAACCCGCGCACGAGCGACTATTGAGCAGTGGCCCCACGCCATCACGCGCCGTCGTCGATGCGGGAGCGGTGACCCAATTTTGTTCAAAAAAGGAGTTGCCGACGTGAAATAGCAACTCCTTCTCACGCGGCAAGCCCGCCATTGGGTGTTCAAATGCGTTGAAGGAAGTGTCGAATATGGTGCTGCTACCGCCGAGTCGCTCCATGCCCGCAACATAGCGGTTTGCACGACAGGCGGTTACCAAAATTACGCCGAGTGTCAGCGTGCACCAGATTAGCAAGAGTCGTTTCATAGATTGATCGCAAAATGCGTAGAGCGTAAAACGTGACGATCCCTCGCCACGTTTTACAGCGTACCGCATCAAAATGTGTGCCGTAAGCGGAAATAGTTGCTAGTTGCTAGTGAAGAAAATGCGGCAACACATTTTGGGTCTTTGGGATTACACGGGCTTGACGAAACGTATTGCGTATTGCGTATTGAACTCTGGATACGCAACACGCAATACGCAATATCACGCAGCCCCACGAAATCCGAAAGAGCCCACATCTTCTCACCACTCACCACTAGCGGCTTCGCCGCCTTTCCATGTTAGCTCTAGAAAATACTATTCGGGCAATCCCGTGTCAATTGTCAGACCAACGGCGGCGGCCGCTTCTGCAAATTTATCGCCCTGATCTTGCAGCGCGTTGACAGCTGCCAACACGTCGGGGCGTGTGGCGGGTTGCACAATCGCCTGATCGAATGGTGCTGGAATTGAGTTGACGCTGCTCATCGTTGTGTCGAGCAGACCCATGATTTCTGCGTTTAGATCAGAATCGGCCGATTCGACCACATCCCCTAGCCCAACGCCAGAGATGATCGTGCCATCGGTGCGCGTGTAGGTTCCCGTATAGATGTTGTGGATGCCCTGCGCGTTGGTCACGATGTCGCGGTGGGTGTTGTCGCTGAAGCAGGAATGTTCATCCTCCTGATCTTGATTGTCGTAGGCGACAAAGATACGTTCCCCACCGAGTTCGCTCTTGCTCAGCACGCCGATGCCCGTAAAGGCGTTGCGCAATGCTTCATCCGCATCCATTGCCAACCATTCAGCGCGGAAGTTATCGCTCACGTCAGGGCTCCATTCGCGTACCATCTCGTCCAAATTTTCGATCAGTTGGGCGGCAACCATCTGCAAATAGGCGGCGCGACGGTCAGCGTTGGGGGCAGTGGTGTAGTCACTAACGGGTCGATTGCCGGCGGAATCGGCCGATAAATCCTGCCCCCAGAGCAGAAACTCAATCGCATGATAGCCGACGCTGATATTCGTTTCCGCGCCGTTCTCGTTGAGGCTGAGCAACAGATCGCGGTCAATCGTCGGATAATCCACAGCATTGTTGATAATACCGCTTTCGGCCGCACCCTCAACATAGTCGATATATGCCTCATCGAGCGGCCATGCATTGAGCAGCCCTTCGGGGCCATCCGCATCATCAATCGGGCCACCCGCAAATCGGAATGCCTCCGTTTGACCATATGGCTCACGCGCTGCCAACCACGCTGCTTTTGCATCGGCCAGCGTCGCATCGCTTGGATTTGCCACAAACGTGTCAATCGCCGCTTGCAATGTCACGGCGGTGTCATAGCTGTCTTCATAGGTCGCATGGGCGATATCGGCATACGTTTCGAGTGCCGATTGTTTTTGTTCTGCATTATCGCCACCAGCGCAGGCGATTTGCAGGAGTAACAAGAGTAGGAGGAGGAATTTCATTTTCATGTTTGCAAGTATGGGGGAGAGCGGCCGAAAAAAACACGGGGCAGGTTAAACCTAAAATTTGAGTGTGTTCAACCCAAGTTCAACCTGTGCTGACAATTTTTTGAATCATGGTTAAGTTTTGGGGTAATAGGGCCATCCAGCCAAGGATCGAGACTCATATTACTGTCGCATCCGTCATTCCTGCGAAGGCAGGAATCCATTCTTCTACTTCGGACAGCTATTCAAGTTACTTTCCTAAGGAGCCGACGCGCGAATCAAATAGGCATCTGACCACCAATAGGGATGGATCAGCGTCGCTTCAACCTGTGTCAATCCTGCCGCATGCAGCTCTGTTTTCCATGTGTCGAGTGACTGTTCATGCAGCGTTGGCTCCCCAGCCGTTTCAAAGTTCCGAAACAGAATGGGCATGAGAAAACCCTGCGCGACGACCGACTGATTCTCCGTGTACTCGGCGAGACCATCACGATAGCGGTTGACGAGAAAGGCGATATGTTCGGCCGAATTTGGCACAAACGCCATCTGCACATCAAACTCAGCGATCAACACCATTCTTGCATGATCGCGTAACCATGAGAAGAGCGTCGCCCGCACCTCTGGCGCGAGATTGTGCAGCGCAAATGTAGCCTGTGCGATGTCGTAAGAGCGATCGTGCGTTGTGATAAATGTCTCAACCGACTGGTTGAAGCTGCGATGCGGGATGTTGCGATCGCGCAGGGCCGCCGTCGTCGTTGCCAACATCGCCTCAGAAGGCTCGACCAGATCGACATGCCCGATCCCCTCCGTCAGCGCGGGCAACAGCGCAAGCCCATCACCCACTCCAATCTCCAGCAGCGAAAGATCGCTATATTGCGCATAGATGGCGCGTAACTGATCGCTCAACCGCTGATAGAGCGGCACGTTGCCGCCACCGCGCACAAATGCGCTAAATCCAGCTGGTGACGCATACATATCGTGCGTACCCTGCGCGGCGACCTGTTCGAGATAGCGGCTGGCGTGCTGGAAGAAACGGTCGGCGGGATTGTCGGCCGCAATGGCAGCGGCGTGTTGCGCGGCGGCCGCGTAGTCGCCTGTTTGGAATGCGCGTACAGTGGGGACAAAATCGGGATGGCTCATGGGATATTGCTGACCAGCCTAAGTAGTTACGACTCAACCTTATTCTCTTGTGAAGGAATGGAACGCTTCGCCGCGCGTGCCTTGCGAATCTCTTGGATCAACTCTTGTGAAACTGCCCTGACCTGCTTGCGCCGCTCTTTGCCGAGAATTGGCTTACGATTTTCGGGCAGCTCGGTTAAGGCGGTCATCGCCTGCAAGATGCGTGGCAATGCGATACGCTTGGGATAGATGATGTATTGCGGCTCCCAGATGGTGGCAAATTTGGCCTTGTACTGACGCAAACCGCTCATGCTAAAGTAGCCATCGAGCATCGACGCGACGCGATAGTAGAACTTCTCTTCGGCCGATAATTTCACTCCCTCTGGCACTTCAACAATCGGCGCGGAGCCCAAGCTAAAATAGCGAAACCCCTGCGTTTTATTGTATTCAAACAGCTTGAGGAAAAGAAAATCCATCACGCCATTGGGGGTGTCTGAGCGATGGCGCATCATGTCGATGGTTGCCATGTTGGGGGCGTAGGAAGGGATAATGTTGACAAATCCAAGCATCGACCCGTCCGCTTCGATGGCGGCTAACATCGGTGTTTGGCGCACATATTCAGGATCGAAACGGCCCACGCTGAACTTGCGCTCGCGTCGCCCATTGCTCAACCAGCTATAGGAGACGGCTTGCGCCTGCGCGATGCGCTCGTCTGGGACTGGTGGGGTGAATAGCTGTGCCGTCGTCCCCTCACGCTCGAAGCGATTGAGGACGACGCGATGATGTTTATTGGCACGTCCCGCCAGAGAGAAGGTGTCGAGATCGACAATCGCATCATCGCTACCGCGAAAGGTGCGGAACCCTTTTTCGCGGTATATGTCGAGATAGTCAGGCGTGGTTTGATAGAAAACGGGTGTCCATTTATGGCTGCGACAGTGCGCGACGTATTGATCGATGATTCGGCCGATTTCCCCCGCAGGTGCAGCCGGATCGCCATGCGCGAAACCGATCTTGTGACTTACCCCATATGCCACAACACCATTGCCGCTGTCTGAAAAGAGATAATCTTTGTCGGGCCACAGCTTAAAGTAGTCGTTGCTCGAATTGCCATACCGTTTGATGATATCAGCGGCGAGATGCTGTTCGGGAAAGACGATGGGGAACATGGTGGCGTGTTGGTGTTTTCGGGTCATTATGAACGGGTTGTCAAATGTGTGATGATAAAGCCTAGTGGAAAGGCCATTAAGTGCACAGCATCGGCCGAAAATTTAACGGCCGCAGAAAGATCCTGTGTGGACGGTAGAAAGAGTGCGCTGATTAACCATGCGCTGATTAGAACAAAGAGCGGCAGTTGCCAACGGCGCGGCAGCGTGGCGACGAGCAGGCCGAGACAACCGTAGTAGCCAGCGGAAGGGCCGACGTCCCGCGCCATCGGTTTGGCGAAAATGGGCAACGCCAGCGCGAGCAACGTTGTGAGATGTACGCCCCAAAAGGTGAGGGCGGTGCGCTGGGGAGAGGTGCGCAGTTCGGCCGATCCGACTATCCCAATAATCGCCGCCACCGCACCCCAAAATGTCCAGCGACCGTGTGTTATCAAGGCGGACGTGAAGATGCGCTCCCAACGCCAACCCCAGAGGTCGCGTGGCGCGAAGCCGAAGCGTTGCAGCAGGGGCTGAGTTAATCGGCCGATTGTGCTATTGGTGGCGACCGCCGCGACGATCAATAGTACGACGGTGGTCAACGTGAACGGAATATGACGCAACAATTTCATGAATTTATGCTACGAACTCCTCGCTAGTCAAGACCATACGCTTGAGCACGTTTAGCTTACGCAACGGTTGATCAATTGTCAATTCAAATTGCTGTGGGCGAAGGCATTGACTGCAATGTTTATGTACTCGTTCATGCCACGAAGCTTTCGCCACTTGGAAAGTCGTGGTGCGTACTCTGGACACGCACCACGCACCACGCACCACGCACCACAAGAATCAACTCTGCTACGCGCCAACATGCAACATGCATCCTTTTAAACGTTTAATCTTTCAATTCTCTCCCAATCAGTTGACAGAATCCACCACTGGCGGAAAATACATCAAATATCAACGCAGTAAGGTACAACGTGGTAAGAGCGCAACTCCTAACAGACGAACAAGGCTTTCTATGGAATTTGGCATGCACATGGCGTGATGAGGATGTCGACGCGCCCCCTGCCAATATCGACTGGCAGGAGGTTGTCCGCATCGCCATCGACAACAAGATGCCCGTCTTGCTGGCGACCTATCTACGCCGACATGGCTTTTGGGAACGACTCACCCCATCTGCCCGCGAGCAGTTGGAGACGGGTGAGGCGATCTATCGGGAGAAGGCAGAATCGCTGGCGGCCGTGTTGGACGATTACATGCAGCTTGCGGACAGGGCAAATGTGCCAACCATACCGCTCAAAGGCTTGTGGGTATCAGAGCGCATTTATGGAGATGCGGCGATGCGTCCCGGTCACGATCTCGATATTTTGGTGCGTCGGTCCCAGATTCAGAAATGTGTCAAGCTGTGTGAGAGTCTCGCATTTGACCGCTATTGGCCCGGCTTGCTCCCCGACAAATATTACCAACGTCATCATCTACATCTCGAATTAAGCCTGCCTGACTGCTGGACATGGGTAGAAGTCCATTGGGCATTTGACCACCCGCGCACGCTCTTGACGATTGACTACGACGCAATTTTTGAGCGTGCCACCCGCGCCGATCTGCTTGGCACACAAATTTGGGAGCCCGCATGGGCGGACGTGCTACTCTCGCTTTCGATCCATCTCGTTAAGCACGCTGTCTTTTTGCCCGCTGTGCTTGACCGGCCTGATTTGCCGCGCATTTTGCTTGCCGACGGACGACTGATGCACTGCATGGATATCGCGGAGGCGATCAAGCAATTTGGGGACGACATCGACTGGTTTTCACTGGTGCGGTTGACCAAAGAGGCGGGTGCGCAGGCGATCATGGGGTCGGTGTTGCGCGTTTGTAAAGATTGGCTCGACGCACCTGTGCCAGAAGGGGTGTTGGAAGCGTTGCCGCTGCCCGAAATTAGCAATCTAACCAAACGACTGTATGTGGAGATGGCAAACAATTTGGTTGCGCCTGAAGAGAGTGGCAAGTTGTGGAAGTTCTTGGTTGAGCCGAACTGGAAATTTGTTTTTCGGCCGATACGTCTCCTCGATTATTTCTCTTATCTCGCTCCCCCAGACGAGTATCTACAACGCCGCTACAAACGCAGCAGCTTGCCGACCCGTCTGTTCCACTCCACACGCGCTATCGTTGAATATCTTCGTCTCGCCTTTGAGACAGTCTATTTTAGTCAACAGGTGAAACGAAAATCGCTTGCGCCAGATGTCGAACTGCCAGAAGGCTCAAAATGTTTGGAATGCCCCTAGCGTCGAATCAGATAGAACGATCATGTCGCGTCGGGCGTTGCCCTGATGTTTGCGATGCTATGCTGAGGATCGCTTGTTCGCGCTGAAACCAAAGTCAAAATTCGACAATCTGAAGGCGCGCTTTTCCCCTGCCCTGCAACAAACCGCCCTGTTATTCATCATCGACATGTTGACCAACGTGACCGACTACGGCTTTCACGTCTATCTTGGGCGTGCGCTGGCGGTGGGTGAGTTTGCCATTGTGCAGACGGTCAATGCGCTGGTGTTGATTATTGTGACGACCTGTTCCGTGTTGCAACCAACGGTGGCACGCTTTGTGGCGGAACGGGATGCTGCGGGCGCGCGCGGAATCTTGCAGCGATTTTTGCGTCAGAGCGTTTGGCTTGGGCTATTGGCGGCGATTGGATTGGTCATTGTGCAACGTCCAGTGGCGCAATGGCTCAATATCCCCGTCTTGGCGGTGACGTTCTTGGGCGGCATGGTGATCGTCGCGTTTGTAAGGCCAGTTTTGGCAGGCATGTTGCAAGGGCAGGCGAAGTTTTTAGGATTTGGGCTGACGCGAACAGGATTTGCATTCGGCCGATTTTTGCTCGCCATCCTTTTCATCACCCTGATCGGCAGTCGTGCCACCGTCGCCATCGCCGCCTATCCACTGGGCGGGCTCATCTCGATCGGGGTGGCGGCATGGTTTTTGGGGCGTGGCGTTTGGCAATCGGGCACGGCCGTTCCCAATGAGACGATGCGACAAGGGTATCAGCTATCGGTCGCCGCCTTTATCGCATATGCCGCCTACATGGGGTTGCAAAACTTTGATTTGATTTGGGTCAATCGCGTATTTTCGGCCGAACAAGCCGGCAACTATGCCAGCGCAGTCGTCCTGCGGCGTGTCTTAGCCGTTCTGCCCGGAGCCGTGACGGTCATCCTCTATCCGCGCATTGTCCAGCGCGTCAACGCGGGCAATCTGCCCGATAAGCTCCTTGTCCAAGCGGCTGCCCTCATCATTCTGCCCACTGTCGCCGCGACCGCCGTTTTCTTGGTCGGCGGCGAATGGATCATCACCCTGCTCTTCGGCGCAAGCTACGCCAAGGCAGCCCCCTTGCTCGGCTGGCTCGGCATCGCCATGATCGGTTTCGGCGTGGCAACCGTCTGGCTCAATCTCTTTTTGGCAACGCGCCCGTGGGGATTTGTCGCATGTCTCGTTGTGCTGGCTGTCGGGCAGTACCTGCTGCTTGCGCTGATCGCCCCAACGACATTAAAACAGGTGGCGCAAATTTTCGCTGCTGGTGGCTGGGGGTCGGCTGTCGGCGGTGGGTTGCTCTATGCGTTTTGGCTGCGTCGTGAGATTCAGGAACGAGTTTTGAATTAAGTGCCGCGACCGTAAGGATTTTGATCCATAAAAATGTTATATTTTATGAAATTGATTATGCCCTAGATCGCGTATCCATAGGTAATGACGCAAGCTGGCGATGCCAAATTGAAATCCCAATGAGATTCGATCGACGATCGACTGGAGAAAAGGACGCAATGAACTTATCAGCAGAACAACGAGAACAGTTAGCCGAAATTGGCTTTATTCATTTGCCGCAGACGTTGGATGGCGAGCAGTTGGAGCGGCTGCGTGATCATTTGGAATATCTGTGGGAGAAAGAGGGTGAGAACGCGGGCAGTGAAAACTATATGGAAGCGAACACGCGCCGGTTGGCAAATTTGGCGGATAAGGGAGATATTTTTCGGCCGATCTACGCCCACCCCTACGCTCTCGAAGCGTGCAAGCTGGTGATGGGAGACGATGTGCGAGTCAGCATGTTGAACGCCCGCGACGCACTGCCCAATACGGGTGCACGCCAGCTTTGGCACTGCGACACCGACGACAGCGGCACCCCCGAAAACGGCGACTACTATGCCTGTACCGCGATTTGGATGATCGACGACTTTACAGAGGCAAACGGCGCGACCTATCTTGTCCCCAAAACCCATTTGACGGGCAAAGTGCCAAAACAAGTGATGGAGGATCGCTATGCGGCGCACCCCGATGAGATACGCGCTACAGGTCGGGCGGGCGATCTGTTTATCTTTAACGGACACGTTTGGCACGCGGGCGGAGCCAACGAGAGTGATGCTTCGCGGCGCGCGCTCTTGGTGCATTACATGCGCAAAGACCATATTCCAGAGCGCGGTGATCGGCGGCAACATTTATCGGCCGAAACCGTCCAAACCCTGACGGACAAAGAACTAACGCTGCTCGGCTATCACGACGACTACGGCATGGGTTCGTAACGCAACAGTCACTCGAAGCGAACCTCCTCCATGCAACATTTCCACGATCTCTACCAAACACACGCGCCAACCCTAGAGGATTTCTGGGGGCGGCGCGACGGGTATCAACAACATGTGCGCCACGATCATATTTTTGGTCGGCCGCTCATCACAACCAGCAACGACCCCGTCGCCCTCCGCGCACTTGACCATTCGCTGCAATGGTATTCCACTGCGCCGCCGCTGGAAAAGCCACCCTTTCGTCTACAATTTATTGTGCGCGAGGCAGAATGGGAGGTTGGTTCACCGCCGCAAGACCTCTACCCACGCAATCTTTTTGCAGGGGAAGACGACTGGTTGATGATTCAAATGGGGGAGTGGGGCAGCGCACATGTCGATCTGTGTAAGGGAGAGGCGAAGATTTTGCTCACGCCTGAACTGGCGCGCGAATCCGACATTGTGGCGCGTGGCATCGTCAACACCGTTCTAAACAACTTATTGACGAGCGTCGGCTATACGATGCTGCACTGCACGGGGCTGCTGCGCAACGGGCGCGTGTTGCTGCTGATGGCACCACATAATACGGGCAAATCGACAACGGCATTGCGCCTTGTGTTGGGTGGCTATCAGCTCCTGTCGGATAGCCAGATTTACGTTTCGCCCGATCACGAGCCGCTGATGGTGATGGGGTATCCCGTCGGCCGAGCCAAGTTGCGCCGTGACATGGTTCCCGCCTTTCCCCAACTGCACGATCTCCTAAAACCTGAACAGGTGCGCGACGAAACAAAGTTTGTTTTTGATCTGCGCGACTTTGATGCCAGCCTCGCCGAAACACGCGCCATGCCCGTTGCAGGGGTCGATCTTTGTCTGTTGACCCGTCGCGCTGGCCAAGAGAGCCGCATTCGTTCCGCAACGCAGGATGCTGTCTGGACAACCTTGATGGAAAACAGCGTTTTTTATGACAGCGAGGCGATGTGGCTGAAAAATCTTGCGACCGTTGCACCGTTGATCGATAAAGTGCGGGCGTTTCATTTGGAAATCGGCCGAAATCCCGAACACATCCTCGCAACTGTCCGTACCTTAGACCCCTAACTGTTTTGCGTTTGATAAGTGCCGAAAGCATCTCATCGCTAACCGTTGGACAGAACGCTATAATGCCAAACTGCTTTTGGGTAGGCGATCGCCTCCAATCAGCGTTAAAAGAGTTTTAAGTTCAAAAGGCACAGACATGAAAGAAGCTTTGGCAGTGATTATTATCATTATCTCAATCGCAATGATCGCGCTCGTTCTGGTTCAGAGCAAAGGCGCAGACTTAGGCGGTTTTCTCGGTGGTGGCGGTGGCGACGGCGTACAGCGCACGCGGCGCGGCGTTGATGCAGCCATGCACCGGTTTACGATTGGCTTGGCCGTCGTATTTTTTGTTATCGTTTTGATTTCGTTTTTCGTTTGGGGCGCATAGTGTTGGGCGGACATTAGTCCGCTTGTTACGAACGGGCGAATGCCCATTCAACATTTATGAGCAGAACCAACCTTGTCTGGTTGCTGCTACTGGTCGGAGCGGTAGTATTTCTGTTGTGGAGTATTTTATCTATTCCACAACCAGAGCCAATCGCAGCAGCATCCAGCACCCCTACCGTCGCACCAACAGCGACCTTTACCCCGATTCCAGCAGGCCAACCAATATGTGAAGCGATCGTACCCGCCGCCGGTGGATCGTTGATCGTCGGGATGGTCGGCGCGCCGCTATATCCCAATCCGTTGCTGGCAGATGACAACCCAGTTGATCGGGTACTGGTCGATCTGCTATTTGACGGATTGGTGCGCTTTGATCGGCACGGGCTGGCGCAACCTGCGCTGGCGGAAACGTGGAGCGTCAGCGAAGATGGGTTGACGGTGACGTTTGTGTTGCGGGCGGGCGCACGTTGGCATGACGGGCAGCCTGTGACAACGCGCGACGTCGCATTTACCTATGGGCTGTTGGCGGCGGATGGGACGCATTCTGATAGCGCATTGTGGCAATCGGCCGAAATCAACCCCATTGACGATAAAACGGTTGCCATCACGCTCCCACAACCCTACTCACCCATTCTGCAAGCGGTCAGTCGCGGCATTTTGCCCAGCCATGTTTTCGCGGAGTCTTTGACGCTCAACGATCTGCGCAACAACATCTTTAACAATCAGCCGCTCGGTACGGGCGTTTTTCTGGCCGGCAACGATTGGCTGCAAGATGGCTATGTGCGTCTGTTGCCCGTCCCCGCTGCGTGGGCGAACATCGGAATCGATGCCGTTGACTTTCGCTTTTTTGCCAGCGATGCGGCACGCGCCGAAGCATACGCGGCTGGCGAGATCGACAGCGTGATCGGTGTGGCGCGGGAAACGGTTCCACTGGTGCTTGCGCTCGATGGGATGCGGCTTTTCACCTCGCCACAAACACGTTATGCACAATTGCTGTTCAACATGGACGGCGCAATCACCCAAAACAAGTCGGTACGCACGTCGCTGGCGTTAGCGACGGACAAATCGGCCGTTATACAGCTCGCCTTGAATGGACAGGGGTTGCCGTTCAGCGGTGCATTTACGCCTGATAGCTGGGCGGCGGGGTCAACGCCTGCCGACCGCTTTGATCAGGCGGCGGCGATCGCGCAGCTTGAGGAAGCGGGCTGGCTGCTGCAAACGGAAGAGGCCAGCGTGCGGGAGCGCAACGTTGATGAGGAGACGGTAGAAACGTTATCGGTGCGACTGTTACTGATTGAATCGGCCGAAAATCGCCGCATCGCCGAAACGCTGCTCGCACAGTGGGCCGAAGTTGGCATCGCTGGCTCCCTAATCGCGCATGAGCCAGCCAGCTACTACGCCGCGCTGCAAGAGGGCGACTTTGACATCGCGCTTGTCATCGTCGATCCGCTCAATGATCCCGATCTCTATGATTTTTGGAGCCAAGAGGCGATCTTCAACGGGCAGAATTTTGGCGGTTGGAACAATCGTGTAGCTAGTGAAGCACTCGAAAGTGCGCGGCAAATTTGGGAGCCAGAAGACCGTTTTCCGCATTATGAAACGTTTAATCGCGCCTTTGCGGCCGACCGTCCCGCGCTCTCGCTCTTTCAATATGTTCAGTCGTTTGGGATTGGGGATGGTGTCCATTCGGCCGAAAATGATCGCCCCGTTCCCATCGCATTTATCAACCGACCGCGTGACTTCTTCGACACATTCCCCAAATGGCGCGTCGAAACAGAAGTGATCAACGTCGTTTGTGATGATTAGGGCGCGTTCAGTGGAGTGAATGATGAGTCAAAAGTCGTTTTTTGACGAATTGGAAGCAGACGGTCTCGTCGCACTTGATGAGATGCGGCGTGCGCTCGGGCAGTTAAGATCGCGTGTTGAGCAGAAAAGTCGGCGACAAATCGTGCAGGTGGCCAAGTTGAACGCACTCGGCAACATCATTTTTCAAGAAGCCTTAGAAGAGCTAAAACAACGTCTCGGTCGTTAATTAGCGTGCCGCAGTCTGTCCAATATTGGTCCTTATCGTCGCCGCTGCGCTCAGTTTAGTTAAATGCCCCCTCAATCGGCATTGAAAATAGCCCCCGCTGTTGGCAAACAAAAACGACCCAAATTAGGGTCGCTTTCGTTCGGTTACCTGTGTCAGGAGGGAAACACATTCTGGTAACCTAACGGTTTGTACCTATAGTCGAGGAGAGGGAGATACGCACCTCAGTTTAGCTCATGTTGTTCCAGTTGCACTGTTCGTGCTTGTCGGGGAGGGTTCCTCTGTCACTCACTAAACCTGCCGAGCATTATATAGGGTGTCTACTTTACGACAAGGCAAAATCGGATTAGAGAAGTGAAAATCCCCCGAAATGTATCTTACTATACCCTCCTGTAGGGACTGGAGTTGTATCTTCGTGTCAACGCCCATCCCCTACGTCTGTTTTGACACGTCAACGACCCCTAGCATTCTGAGTCGGTGTTTATATGTGAAGTAAGGTTGCCGTTCATATGCGCTCGCATAGCGTGTGTGTGCGGCGTTTTTATCGGCCGATTTCCCGCCTATCAACCAGCGTTCATAATAATAATCGGCCTGCTCCACCGCATCAGGCGTTTCTTGCAAGCACAATGCCGCAAGCTCAAGCGCGTCGTCGGTTTGACCTTGCAGATGCAGGAGGCGAATTTTGTAGCAGTTGGTGAGGTGGATGATGTTGCTGCGGCCAATCGTTTGCGCTAATTCAGCCGCTTCATCATTCGCCCGCACCGCCTCATTGATACGCCCAAACGCGATCAAACAGCGTCCCCAGTGAGCCAACGTCTGCGACAAGAGGTAGCGCGTTTTGAGCTCGCGCATCTTGGCAATGGCTGACGGCAACACTGCGCCAGCGGCATGATAGTCTTCTTCGGCAACCAATAGCTGACCGAGCGCACTGGTCAGCCGTGCCTGCGCCTCGCGCATCCCATGCTCGTCGGCAATGTGCAACGCCTCCTTAATGTAGCGATGGGCTTCGGCGAACTGTCCGCTGTCGATATAGACGTTGCCGAGATTGCCTAACCCATTGACGACCACTTGCTGTACACCAAGGCGGCGACTGATTTTGATGGCGCGTTGATAACATTCGGCCGATTCTTGCCAGCGGCCCAACTCGTGGTAGATCACGCCCATGTTGCTGACACAGATGGCAACCCCGCGTTGAATATCGAGCGACTCGGCGATTTGTGCCGCCTTTTGATAACATGCCAACGCCTCTTCTCGTCGCTCCAACTGCCAATAGACCAAGCCTAGATTGTTGTTGTGACGCGCAATCCCCTCTTGTAAGCCTAACGCCTCGACGATGGCCAACGCCTGTTTGATACAGGCAATCGCCTCGTCATATCTGGACACTTCACGATAGACGATGCTCAGATTGCCAAGATTTGTCTCGATGGCACCCTGATCATCGAGGCGACGGGCGATGGCGAGTGCGGTTTCAAAACCGTGAATCGCGTCATCATAGTTGCCCGTGCGCCAATGGATGTTGGCGCGTGCTGCCGTCGCTCGGCCGATATTGGCGACATCGCCCTGCGCCTGATAGTGCGCCAAAACGAGCTCTTGTTGGGTCATGGCGGCGGCGTGCTGGCTAGTTAGTTCAAAGGTGCGACACAATACGAGACGGGCGGCATTGACACAATCGGCCGATTGGCTCGTTGCAATTACCTGTTCAGTCAGCCGCTGCGCCTGATCGTATTGGCTAAGTTTGACGTGAAAATCGGCCGAATGGGTCTTTACAATGCTGGACAGCCAATCATCTTGCGACGTGACCAGTTGCAGCATTTCAAGCGCCTCATGCAGTAGATCACAGTGGTCGTAAAACGCAACCAGCCCATCTAGCCCCAATTTGAGCAGCGCATTGTCGCCGTTTGCGCAAGCATAACGCCATGCCGCACGGATGTTGTCGAGATTGGCCTGTAGCGCGGGCAGCAGCTCCGTTCTGCCATTTTGAAAGGCGCGGATCGCCTCAAGGTAGTAGCGACTGTGGCGCGTGTAGATGGTCGCGGCAGCGGTCGGCTGCATCGCCAGCTTTTCCACCGCATATTGTCGCAGCAGTTCGTGCAGCGCAAAACGACGATTGGCAGCGCGTTGCAGCAAGGATTTATCGAGCAGTGTGGCGATGGCGGCTTTGTTTGCGTCGGTGATCGTGAGAATCGCATCGAGCGAGGCGTTACCGTGAAAGACGGCGATTTGGGCAAGTGTGTTGCGTTCGGCCGAATTCAACAACGCCCACGAATGTTCAAAAACCGCCCGCATACTGCGATGCCGATCGGGCAGATCGACGCGCTGTTCCAAGAAGGTCGCGCTGTTGACGGCGATTTGATCAGCTATCTGCTGGCAAGAGAGCATGCGCGTCCATGATGCCGCCATTTCAAGTGCGAGCGGCAGGCCATCCGTGAGCGTGTGGATAGCTTGAACGGCGGCGATATTTTCGGCCGAAATTGCGAAGCGCGGCTGTATGCGCCGCGCCGTTTGCGCAAACAATGCCATGCCTTCAGCCTCCTGCAACCCCAGTAAGGGCAATCGTCGTTCGCTGGGCAAATTGAGCGTCTGGCGCGATGTGACCAACACCTTCAACGCCAAACTTGCGTCCAAAATCGCGCTGACCAAGTCGGTTGCGGCAGTGAGATGTTCAAAATTGTCAAGCACCAGCAAACACGCCCGATCCTTGAGATGTGCCAACAACTGCGTTTCAGGCGCGGCCGTCGCCGAGAATTTGAGGCCAAGCGCAGTCGCAATCGTCGTCGGCAGCAGATCAGGGTTGGTCAAGGGCGCCAGCGGCACAAAATAGAGACCGTCTTTAAACAGCCCCGACTGCTCGGCCAACGTTTCAGCCGTTTTCACACTCAAACGTGTCTTGCCCATACCGCCCACGCCGACAATCGTTAGCAAGCGCGTGTCGGGATCTGCGAGCTGTTCGGTCAGCGTGGTGATGTCGTTTTTTCGGCCGATAAATGGCGTCAACTGAACGGGAAAGTTGTACATGCGCGTCAGTTCGGTTTCTGCGAACGCCTCAAACTGATTGGCGAGAATGTCGTCGTAGAGCTGTTGGGTTTCGGCCGAAACATCCACCCCTAGCTCTTCCCACAATAACGTCTGGCAACGCTCAAACTGCGCCAACGCCGCTGTGCGCTCCCCCTGCATCGCTAAGGCTTGGATCGCCTGTCGATGTGCCACCTCGCGCCACGGCTCCAACGTCAACTGACGCATGGCGGAACGATGCGCCAACTCATACTCGCCGCGCTGGAGTCGTGCAGCGGTCAACAGATAGAGTGCGCCCAACGCCTGTTGATGCAGCAACTCACGTTGCACCGTCTGCCATTCGCTAAACAGCAGCGCATCATCCACGTGCAGGCCGGCCAAAAACTCGCCGCGATAGAGATCGACAGCCGTTTGTAGCTGCGTGAGGGCTGTTTCATCATTGGCAAGTTGTTGTGGGGAAAGGGAGTGGCAGGATTTGAGATGCTGCTGAAATCGGCCGATGTCTGTTTCAATCACGCCTGTCCGCACCAACACCGTTTGGCGCGTCATCTCTAACCATTCATCTGTCAAATCATATTTTGCGACCGTCTGCTTGAGACGATAGAGTGATTGGCGCAGATTGCGCTTGGCAATGCTGTCGCTCATCTCCGACCAGAGCAGCGTCGCCAATGTTTCGCGCCGATGGGGACGGTCTTGCTCCACCGCCAAATAGGTCAGCAGGGCGCGGATTTTGTCAGAATTAAATGTGGCACGCCCACCGATAGATTGTTCGTTTATTTGTGCAGAAAATCCACCAAAAAGCGTTAGATGTAGCGCGTTCATCAAAACCTGTCATTCACAGCGTGTTACGTTGAGTTGACAGTATCGCATAGAATGTCAAATCTTTCTAGGAGAGGCAGGGAGGGGAATGGTGGCTGGGGGTGGTGCGTGGTGCGTAACCGAATTCTTACGCACCACGCTTCACTATGACTTGGTCGCCTAATCGCGAATATAGAGCGTCAACGTGAACTCGGGCAGCTCAACGCCAGAGGCGGTAATGACCTGCAAAATGTAGTCACCAGTGTGTGGTGCGACAATTTGGTTAGGGCCTGAATTGGGGATGAGGGTTCCATCGGCCGCATGAAAGTAGAGTCCACCACGCACGGCGTAGAGGTTTGCCGTGATCGTTTGCCCCGCTTCCGCGTGGAAGATATAGGCTTGATAGGGTTGGGTAAATGGCGCGGTTAGGTTGTACAACGTCGCGCCGGGCGCAAACTGAATGCGTTGCGGGATAGAAATAGTGACGCTGGTTTGTTGCGGGCTGTTGCTATTGTTGTAAATGACGACTTGATAGCTACCATTTTGGGGCAGATATTCACGCCAGACGAGTTCTGTGTGGTCAATCCCTGCACGACCGAACGGCTGGGCAGTCGCCATATTTCTGACCACGATGCCGGGATCGGCCGATTGTACGCGCACCTCCATCCGTTGTCCCGCTTGAGCATAGAGCGTATAGGTCTTGTGACTATTGGCCGGAATCGACACCTGGAAGCGGGTCGCCGTGTGGTTGTTTGGAAAGTTGATCTGCTCGCTGACGTTGCCAGCCTGCGGGATCACCAACGTTTGACCGACATAGATGGTGCTGCCCGGATTGATGCCGTTGGCAACCGCAATTTTCTCAACCGTAGTGCCATAGTGGCTGGCAATGCTCCACAGTGTGTCGCCACGCTGCACGGTGTAGAGCATCTCTGCGACATTGGGAATGACCAACGTTTGACCGACATAGATGCGGTCTGGATTGGTGATATTGTTTGCCTGCGCAATCCGTTCAAGTGGGACTTGATACCAATATGAGATTCGGGTCAGTGTCTCACCAGCACTCACTGTGTGGATTTGGGCAGCATTTGCGACCGCGGGAAAGAGCAAGAACAGCGCGATCAAGACGAGCAATGGAAGTTTGAGAATGGGTTTCATGGGTTACTCCTGTAATGACATCGAACAACTTTTCACCGCACCGCCTTTAATAGTGGCAAGTGCGATGTGTTGATTAAACGAATGCCATAGACAGCGAGTTCCATGATTGCGATGACCAATCTAACTATTTACGGAAAGTTCACGCCGGGCTAAAAGAGATCGGCCGAAAGTACATGACGTCACCACCTGCTTTCACAATAAATCGATAGCTTACTACCCATAAAATATGCTCTGTTATACCTGCGAAGGCAGGTATCCACTCTTGAATTTAAGTGATCAGCAACTCTTAATTGATTCTTCGGTTCAGACAGTCGCGATTTTTGGGAAAATTCACGGTCTTCACACAGAGATGAGCTAGAGATGATTAGAGGAGAGTGCCTAACTTCTCTTTAGGTTGGACAACGACTAGCATAATGCTAAACGAAAGTTTGACCACGTATTGTAATAGTTAGGTCTGTTGATGCTTCGTTTGCAGCGGCGTTTGAAATGAAATGCCCTCTATTCGGCTAGCGCGATGGACTGACAGCCTGATCGTCAGTTCTGCTGTGAAGGTATTGGAACTCGTATCATAAGGAAGGTAGGCATGGACGTATCGTATCGGTTGCTCCGTTATGTAGGAATGACACTTTTTGTTGTTTTTGCATTCCATTGGTTAAACCTGCAACACTCCCACCCCGCATATATCGACCACACACTCTTTGAATCCACGCAATCACATATCTCAGTCATCGTTAGCGGCCAGAACGCGCAGGCGGCTGTCGAAGAGATCGGCGGCACAGTGACGAGTGACCTTTGGCTGATCGACGCGGTCGGGGCGACTGTGCCGGCTAGCCAGCTTGATCAGCTTGCAGCGCAGCCAGGCATCGACTCGATTGTCAGCAATCAGGCGGTTTCGGCCGCCGACGCACCCGCCTGTGCAGGAGGTGCGTGTTCGCAGCGGCCGGGTTGGATCACCGATAGACGCGAGAGACGTCTTATCAGCGAACTACCTGTCGATATCAAGATGAAAACGCGCTTTTCAACGCTGCCCGATGGACGTTTTGTCGCGGTCGCTGAAGAAACATACGTTGCGTTTCTCACCCAAGACGGCACGATTGAGACGCTGATAGACGATCTCGATTTTGAGAAGATGGATTCCCAACCTGTGGTCGGTGCAGATGGCAGCGTCTACTTTGCTGCTGAAGAGCAGGGTGATTCGACCAAAATCAATCTCTTTGCCATCAATCCGGACGGCACGGTTCGCTATATTGAGCGGCGAGACAAAGTCAACACACAGGTCGTACTCAGTGCCGATGGGCAGTATATTTACTTGTCTGGGAACGAGAATCGGCCGAAACTATACGTCTTTGAGGCAGCGTCGGGTGATTTTATCGACAAAGTCCAGCCGCACGATGAGAAGCCGGGTCTCTATAAATTGCCGCCATTCGTCGCGCCTGATGGAACCGTCTATTTGTTGTCAAGCGGAAAAGAGCCAGATAGAGAAGACCGCCGCGCCAATCTTCACGCATTTGATCCAGCCACCCTTTTAGATGGAAAGGATACTTACCTATGGCGTTTTATTGCGGAAGACGGCAACGATTTGATGGAAGCCAAATATCAGCCGCTTCTCAACAATGGGGCGCTCTATTTGGCGACAAAGTCATCCAACAAGCTATTTAAGCTCGACGCTGCCACTGGCGTGCAGCAATGGGTGATCGATTTGCCCAAAGAGGTAAAAGGCGATCTCGTCGCCGCCAGCGATGGCACGCTCTACTATCCCGCAGACAAACACGTATACAGCATTGGAGCGGACGGCTCGTTGCGCTTTGATTTTGTCGTCGAAGATAAATCATTTAAGCTGGTTGCACTCTCGGCCGATCAGAATCTGCTCTTCGCCCAAAACAAAGAGCGACTCTACACAGTGGATGCGCTGACGGGCGATGAACTGTGGTCTGTCCCGCTTGAAGGCGACGTCACACATCGACCATACATTGATGAAAATGGTAATGTCGTTGCCTTTAGTGATGAGGCGTTAATCATTGCACGACCGACTGGGCAGGTTACGTCACGTATCGCGGTCGAACATCTTGTCTTAACGGGAGAAGATGGCGAGCCGATATTGATGATCGCGGACGAAAAGAAGCTCGTCTCGGTCGCCCTGATGCCCGAATCATATGATGAGGCGATCCCAGACGCACAGCCAACAGAGCTGGACGATGAATGGGAGCTGTCGAATCCAATCGCGATTGACATTGGCGCAGATGTCGTGCATGAAACGGAGCGGCTTTTGCCCAACGATGACGGTGAGTTAGAGCCAACCCCACTCACCGGTGCAGGCGTTACAATTGCCGTTCTAGACAGCGGCGTTTATGTCGATGACAAGGTGAAAAACTTGCTCAGCAGTGACGAGTTTAGCACTGACATCAAGAAGCAATTTGTCGGTCAATATGATTTTGTCGGCGATGGGTATGACAATCGCTGTAAGAATTCAGATTACAACGCGCTCTTGGGCTACTGCTACTACGAATGGGATAAGAGCCACGACGATTACGGTCACGGTTCGCACGTCGCAGGCATCATTTGGAGCCAGATCAAAGATTATTCGAGCGGTGTCAGTATGGGAATTGCGCCCGGCGCAGAAGTGATCAGCATTCGCGTTCTCGATGCCTATGGCAATGGTACGTATGAGGATGTCATCGAGGGCATTCAATTTGCGGTCGCCGGTGTCGACGAAGAAGGCACCCCATTTGAGCATCCAATCCGCATCCTCAATCTCAGCTTAAGCGCACATCAGCAGGCTCCCTACTTTGTCGATCCGCTTAATCGCGCCGTCGAAGAAGCGTGGGCAGCGGGCATCGTCGTTTTGGCGGCGGCCGGCAACGAGGGCGACGGGGCAGAGACGGTGACCGTTCCGGGCAACGACCCCTACATCATCACCGTTGGCGCGATCAACAACCAGCGCACACCCGGCTATTGGGCAGATGACGTGATTCCAGATTGGTCGAGCAGTGGTCCAACGCGCGACGGCTTTATCAAGCCCGACGTGCTGGCCCCCGGTTCACACATCGTGTCGTTTATGCACAACGAGGAAGGTGAGATAGCGCAACTGCTGGTCGATCATCCCGACTATTCAGAAACAATGAGTCTCTTCCGTATGAACGGGACAAGCATGGCGACGGGGGTCACCTCTGGTGTCGTCGCGCTGATGTTGCAAGCTAATCCCGATTTGACACCCGACGAGGTCAAGTATCGGATGATGCAAACGGCCGCCCCGGCACTCGTCGGCGATGAGAACGGAATGGAGTTGGCCTACAGCCCATTACGACAAGGGGCGGGGCGCGTCTGGGCTCCTGCCGCAGTATTAGCGGACAATCTGCCGGCCGGCATCGCCAATCAAGGGCTTGATTTGGCAAACGATTTGGCACATCCATGGACGACCGGTGACAGTACCGATCCAGCCATCAATCCAGATTTACAACATCACTACGAGGGCCCCGTTCAAAAAGTGACCAGCGACGACGGTGAAACGATCCTGTACTACATGGTCAACCCAGCAGACGACATGATCGTCGGATTGGGCGCGGCCGAGTCGGACAGCATGGCATGGCGCAATAGTGCAAAGTTTATTGCTGAAGATCCGACGTTTTATGACGGCGCAATCTCACACGGCAGCGAGAGCTACGTCTGGGGCGGCGCAAGCTATGTCTGGTCTGGCGCGAGCTATGTTTGGAGCGGTGCAAGCTACGTCTGGTCTGGCGCGAGCTATGTTTGGTCTGGCGCAAGCTATGTTTGGAGTGGTGCGAGCTACGTCTGGAGCGGTGCAAGCTACGTCTGGTCTGGCGCGAGCTATGTCTGGGGTGGTGCAAGCTATGTCTGGGGCGGTGCGAGCTACGTTTGGGGTGGTGCAAGCTACGTCTGGTCTGGCACAAGGGGCTGGTCGGATGGCATGCGCGCGTCGGACACCTCTATCTCATCTAACAAGTGGATCGGCGATCCGGTTCCGGAAGGGTTTACGGTGCATTCGGCCGATCTTGACATCTACACCAAATGGGTCTCCCAACAGACATGGGAAGCAACGACCCACGTCTCCGTGCGCGATGAACATAACACGCTAACGGCCGATGTACTGGTCAGCGGCACATGGTCGGATGGTACGACTTCGGAGTGCATAACAGCTAGCAACGGCCAGTGTGAAATGAGTGTGAGCATCAATGAAAGTGTGAGCAGCACGACGTTTGAGCTGGTGTCCATGAGCCACCCAACGAGAGTGTATACGCCGCTTGACAATATTGACTATGAAAATGATAGCGACGGCAATGAGATTGCGGGGCAGCGTCCCATCGCACGCCCATCGCTGCACGTCGGTGCGTTTGATGCCAGCAGTCAATGGAGCAACAGCAGCCAATGGACGGCTGCGGTGCAGATCACCGTTGCAGACCACAACGATATACCATTGGCAAACGCAACCGTCCACGCAAGTTGGTCCAATGGATTCAGCGGTGACGTAAGCTGTACCACCGACGCCAGTGGTCAATGCACGGTCGCGGCAACGGCAATCAGCGATACAGAAGATCAGATACGACTGACCGTCAACCAAATCGACCATGAACTCAACTACTACGAAGACAACGACGATGTCAACGCCTCCAAAATCAACGTCTCGCCACCCGATGATCGCCCTTCACTGTTTATTGCAGACATCGACGCGAGCAGTCAATGGATTAGCAGCACGCACTGGACGAGCGTCATCACGTTGACGGTCGCGAGTGATCTCGGTGAGTCGGTGGAGAATGCGCTAATTTCGGCCGAATGGTCAGAAGATTTGAGCGGCTCTATCAACTGCACGACAGATGCGAACGGTCAATGCGTGGTGACCATATCAGCACTGCATGAGGACAGCGACAGAATCAGACTGACCGTCATGAACATCGCCCACGAGATGCTCTACTACGACGAAGATCAGAACGACGATCCTGACAACGACAGCAATGGCGAACAAGTTACGGTGGAATCGCCCGACTATCGACCAAGCATGGCTGTTAACCAGCTCACTGGCGACAGCGTGTGGATCGACGACGATTGGTGGCAGGTGACCGTTACGATTATGGTCAGCGATGAGGCGGGGCAGCCCGTTGCAGAGGTTTCGGTTGATAGCGAATGGGTCAGGGGAATTTCTGGCGACGTAAGCTGCACAACTTCGGCCGATGGCAAATGCACAGTCACCGCACTCGTTCCCGAAGATAACAATCGAGTTAAACTGGAGACGCTATTACTCACACACTGGATGTTGATCGACGCAGACAATCACGACGATATCCAGATTAATCGACCCAAATAATAGGTGTCCCTTATGCAGCTCTACCGTTCACTGCATAGCAGCGCAGTGAGGGCGATTAACTGCATAAGGGCTACTAAGCAGTACCCATGGCGCACGCACAACACGCTCCACAAGAATCAATCCCGAAGTGGCGACAATCTTATTTTCGCTACCTAGTTCTTATCGCCGTCATAGGCTGGTCATTAGCTGCGTGGGGAGTCCAAGATCTGCGTGAGAGTGAACGGAGCATTTCCTTCCTGCTCTTTCTAATGCTCTCTATCATCGCCCACATTGGAACCGTGCGCATCAAAATGCCGAACAGCAATATCAACTACACTGTTGCGCCCGCTGTCAGTATGGCGGTAATGTTTCTCAACGGCATTTGGATGGCCGCCATTGTCGAAAACGTGTCGATGATCGCAATGTGGCTGATCAAGTCACGTGACCAAAACCGCTGGCGCAAGTCGCTCGAACAGCTTGCATTCAACGCGGGCATGGGCAGCCTTGTCATCGTCGCGGCGGGGATTGTCTTTTGGACACTTTCACAACAGTTTGGCAACGAGTCGCTACTCGTGCGTGGGGCGGCGTGGATTCTCGCAGCCATGGTGTTTGACCAGCTCAATTTATGGATCGTGATAGGCATCATCAAGCTGCAAAATCCAGCCGTGGATGTTGGTAAACTGTGGCGCGAGCATTGGTGGGCATCTGTGCTCAATAACGCTATCCTCGCAATTGGTGGCGGCGTCTTAGCCTACGCGGGATTTGAATTTGGCTGGTCTGGTATTCTCGTCTTCTTCCTGCCCGTCTTACTGTCTGCCTTCGCATTCAGGTCATACGCCTCACAAATACAAGAGTATATGGCACAACTTGAAGAGAACGTTGCCGAACGCACGAGTGATCTATCTGCCGCCAATGAGTCACTACGCCAGCGCGAGATCGAAAAGAACGCGTTCCTTGCTGTTTTGGCTCACGATATGAAGTCACCGCTCACATCAATTCGTCTCTATGGTGAGTTGCTCGTGCGCTTTCCCGACCGGTTAGTAAAAAAACCAGAGATGGCAAGCGTTATCTTGGATAGCCAAGAGGTGTTGAGCAACATCGTCGAAAATATCGTTGATCTCGAAAAGCTCGATCAAGCTGGTTCGCTTGCGCTGATGTGTTCACCAATCGACGTTGTCGCGTTGCTTAATTCGACGGTTGAAATGGTGCGCGTGCAGGGGGAGCGCAAGGGGATGAACGTCGAAATGGAGACAGACATTCCCTTCCTCAAGATGTCGATCGATCACACACAGATTCAGCGTGCCGTCCTCAATCTGTTGTCGAATGCGATCAAATACTCAGACGAGAATAGTTGTGTCAAGTTGAGTCTATCGGCCGATGCGACTCACGCCACAATTGAGGTGTTTGATACGGGCTTTGGCATTCCAGAAAGCGATTTGCCCAAGATCTTCAATCGCTATCATCGCGTCGACAAGCACCAACAGAAAGCAGCAGGCACTGGTTTGGGGTTGGCGATCACCAAAGCGATAATCGAGGCTCACGGAGGCACCATCTCCGTCACGAGTCAGGAAAACGTCGGCAGCACCTTCACCATTGTTCTCCCCTTCATTAAGAATCTGACCCATCACCAGAAATTGGTTTCTTTAATCGAGCAAGATTGAAACTAGAACAGGAATAGATAGCGTCCGTCATTCGTGTCTGTGCCGTCAAATATAGGGTTCGACACGGGATTTTACGTATTCCGCGAAACGGAATAAAGGTTCCATTGAGTGTAACACAGGTGTCGAAAAACGGAACGTGGAATGAAACGGGTGTCGAAAAACGGAACATGAGAGCGGT
>JAUIAP010000087.1 GCA_030425205.1 Anaerolineae bacterium | reverse complement strand
TGTGCGGCGTGTGACCATGCTTTGTGCGACACGATTGGGCTGATAGCCGAGTTCGCGCACAGCGGTCATGACGCGCTTTTTTGTCGCGGGTGAGATTTCCCCCTGATCGTTTATAGCGCGTGATACAGTCTGGCGCGAAACGCCAGCGGCTTTGGCAACGTCAATAATAGTGACTCGTTTCATCATCTTCTCCGTTGTGAACTGGGAACGTTCACGATTGTAGAGATGAGATTGTTAGATGTCAAACATATCAATCGCTGTGGGTATGGGTCGGCACGCCGACCCACACCCACGAACAGGATTTTGAGGGCTTTAGCCCGCCTTTGATAACTTGCGAACTTAGGAAACGAACCACTAAAGTGAGCCTTGTGAGTCAGCTAGTGGGTGACAATTGGCGTCACTTAAGGATTAACGAAAGAGGAGCGGCAAGACGACCCGATGGGGCAATGATTGATCCTGCAACCACTGTGCAACAGGTTTCGGCCGAAAATTCTCGTCAAACAGCCCAAAAAAGTGTTCAAAGCGTGGCGCACTCTGATCGTAATCGGTGTCGATCAAGTTGTACCAAGTCGCCACAGGCACAAAATCCCAGCGTTCGATCAGTGCCAACGCCTGTTGTAGATAGGCTAACTGCGTTGCTTCTCCAAAACCACCTACGCCGTCGTAGCTACTCCAGCCGAACTCCGTAAACCAAATCGGCTTGTCATCTTGATTGTGCAGCATGAGCGAGCGGATCGCCTCCACGCCACACAAAAACGAGAATAGGTAGATGCTGCAGTCATCGGGTGCGCCAGCGGCATACGGATGGAGCGCGAGCGCGTCAAAATAGCCACGCGCTCCTTCTGCGTACATCGCTTCCAAAAAGCGCACATCTGTCGCGGCGAGTGAACCACCTAAAACGATCGCACTGGCATCTTGGTTCTTGAGCGTTGAATAGGTTGTTTGAAGCAGGTCAACATAGTCGGCAGGATCGGGATTGCGCCAGAATCGCTCGATGTTTGGCTCATTCCATACTTCGTAGGCGAGAATGTCGCTGCCGTGTCGGCGCATGAGTTCGCGCATTGTGTTAGCGTAATGGGCGGGGTTGGCGGGAGGATAGGCGTAATCATACTGCTGGGCGGCGCAATTTTTGTTGGGATCGGCCGATGCCCAACACGGCGCACCCGATAGCATCACGTAAATCCCAATATCTAGTTCATTCGCATAGTCAAACAATGCGGCCAAGCGCGGCATATAGAAATTCTCATCATACAGACCCGGCCCATTCGGCTCCATCACGCGCCAATTAACCGCCACGCGCACGACCTCAACCCCAACGAGCTTTGCCCGCGTGAGCCTTTGTTGGTCGCTTTCATTAAAAACTGGGTGAAAG
The DNA here is from genome assembly GCA_030425205.1 of Anaerolineae bacterium. Lineage (GTDB taxonomy): Bacteria > Chloroflexota > Anaerolineae > Promineifilales > Promineifilaceae > CALECP01. The sequence continues at coordinate 9,283 of JAUIAP010000087.1, read as the reverse complement.
TGCGCGCCAAAAGACCACGCATCTGTGCGCGGTGTTGTGTCAGCTGGCAATACGACAAATGTGGATGGGGCAAACAAGAAATGCCAAAACCCCGTCTCGTCACGCACGGCAATTTGCGCTGCATAGTCGCCCGCCTCAGTTAGCTGCTGCCATTTTTCATAAGAAAATTGCTCGTTGGGGGCAAGCGTGATGTTTGGCGCATACTCAAAATCGGCGACGGCAGGGCAGTTGAAGCTGATCGCTTGGCATTCTGGCCCTCTGGCAAATGCGCCGATCAGTGGCATGGTTATCAGCCGATCTGCCCCATTGCGTACCCTGAAGCGTGCGTAAAACAGATCGTTCGCGCGGCCGCTGGTCGCCGTCAGCGTCAATGGCTCCAATAGTTCTAACCCTTCTTCAACTGTATAGTCGATGCGCTCCCCAATAAAGTGGTAGCTCCCCGTCGTCGATTGGTAGACGACTTGGGCAAAATAGTTGCCCGTCGCCCAAAATGTGCGGGTTTTTTGATAGCTATAGCTTTGATTGGGTGCAAGCGTCAGATTTTCAACCGCTGGATAGTCGGCAAAGTCAGAACAGGTGAAGTCGGCACAATCGGGGCCTCGCCCCCCTGCCAGCAACCGTAAAAATGTCACAGGCTCATCACCGATATTTTGCAGCGTAAATTCGGCCGAAACCATCTCCCCTGTCGCGGGATCGCTTGGCGCAATGCTAACCGACGAAACGATTATTAGTGTCCGCTGCATCGCCTCTGGGGCGGCGGTCACGATAAGTCGGTTGTCCATTTCATCGGCGGCCGCGCTGCGGTGTGAAAATAGCAACGCGCACAGCAAGAGGGAATAGAGAATATATTTTCTGTTCATGCAATGGAAAATGGCAGCCCTCATTTTTTGAGGAATGGCAGATAGACCTGATGAATTTGGTCGGTGATGACGAGGGTGACGGGGACAGTTAGCGTTGCGGCGTCGTTGTCCGGTGTCGTGATGCTGACGCTGTCGGTGTATACGCCAGCTGGCCGCGCATCAAATGTGGTTGTGACCGTGATGGGGATCGTTTCGGCCGATTCTATTTCCCCACTCGTTGGAAAAACCGTGATGAGATCGCCATGTGCGATGTCGAACGTTGTGGAGAGGGCTGAATCGTTGGTCAGTTGCAATGTTGCGGTCACATGATCGGTTGCGTTGGTTGTCAGCCAAATGATCTGGTCTGGCGCGGCAGAGAGGGTGACGACATCGCCCAGATACCGCTTCGGCATCTCGCGTAGCGCATCTTCGGCCGGCCGACCCGCCACGCCGTAGTAGCGCATCTGCTCGCATTCGTCATAGTGACCGGCGCGATTAAAGTTGTAGTTAAAGACGAACAGCGGCCCCATCCACGGCCAGTGTGCATCGGCATATTGGAAGGCACCCGCGAGATTTGTCGCCTGTTTTTCGGCCGAAATTATCTGCCACTGCCGCCCTTGCCAGCGCGGATCATTCAGACAATCCGCCGGTGGTTCGATAATCCAGCCCCATTCTGTCCCCCAAACTTGCAAATCGCCAACCCCATAATCTTGCATGATGGCATAGATCTTTTCGACACCACGAAAACAGAATCCGTTCGTGCAGTTGGTGTCGGGTTCTCCCGTCGTGATGTCTGGTTCGGCGTCAAAATCGGCGCGATAGCCATACGGATGGTAACCAATTGCATCGCTACACGTTGCGCCGCCTGCGTCAAGAAATTCCTTAAAAAATTCGCGTTCGTCTTGATAGAGACCGTTGTGTCCCAAATGACCTTGCCAATCCCCCTGCACGCGACCTGTCGGAGCCAATCCCGCCGAAACGACGACGCTATCGGCATCCCCCACCTTGATCCCGCGATAGGCCGCGCACAAAACGGCGACATAGTCGGCCGCCACAGGTGGTGCTGCCCAGCCATAGCTCGCGTCCAGATTTGGTTCATTACCAATTTCGTATGCTTCGATATTGTCGCCAAATTCGGCCGAAAGCTGCGCCATCTCCGCCTCAAACTGGGCAAGATTCCCCAGCTTATCGGCGCGCGCATCGATACGCAGCAAGACGTTTACGGGATAGCGCGTTGTCGTGGGGCCAAACAACTTCATCCAATCAAAGCCCATGCCAACCAGATCGTTCGCTTCGGGCGCAGCGACGTTGAACCCGTATCCGAGATGTGGGGGCGGCGTATTGGTGGCGAATAGTGAAGAGGTGATAAAAAGTAGAAATATAAAAACGATCAGGTACTTCATGCACCTGATCATAGTCGGAAATTTTGCTTGATGAACCGAAATGGGTCTATTTTCCTATCTGGTTAGTCAAGCGCGTAATTTTGTCGTGTGATTGGATTAAAGAGCCAGAGAATGCCTAGAATTGGCTGGATAAGGGGGAAATAGCCGTAATCTCGGCCGAAAAATTGCCACACATTTCGGCCGATTAACTCAGGCGTCACGATGCTCAATGTCCCGACGATCAGCGTCATCGCCGTTTCAAAGATCAAGACATACAGGGAGATGCGCCACGCGGACTGAGGCGAGATTGATTGCCACCATGTGCCAATGGCACTGGTGCGTTCCTTGACTGCGCTCCCCAAACGGGGCTGTTTCGCAAAGCCAACGGTCGCCACCGTGTAGCACAACGCCGCGATGACCGTCAGCCAGGGCGAGTTGGTTGGATCGCCCTCAAACACCTGAAAGACGGCGCGAAAACCGGTCGAGATAGCCAGAATCGGATAGCTGACGGCGAGAATTACGCCAGCGGCGACAATGAAGTTGGAGAGTCGATTTTGTTGTTGCACAGTGTACTAGCCCAGCTCGGCGTAGTTCGCCAAGAAATGGACGACCGTTTCAATACCGTTGTAGAAGTTCGGCAAGTGGAAGCGTTCGTTGGGTGCGTGGATGCGGTCGTGCGGGAGGCCGAAGCCGAGCAAAATCGTTTCGACACCGAGATCGCGCTGCATTTGCCCCACGATTGGAATCGAACCCCCTTCACGTTTGTAGAGGGGCGATCGGCCGAAAATCTCTTTGCACGCCGCCGCTGCTGCCTTCATTGCAGGATGGTCGAGATCGTTGATGCTGGCTGGTGCGGTATGGCTGGGCTCGAATTTGAGCGTCACGCTTGCCGGCGCAAGCTCTGTCACATAGTCGATAAGGTTTTGCATGACCTGTTGGGGGTCTTGCTGTGGGACAAGGCGCATCGTGATTTTGGCGTGGGCCTTGCTGGGGATGATCGTTTTGCTGCCTTCGCCAGTGTAACCACCGATGATGCCGTTGACATCGAGCGTTGGGCGCGCGCCGAGACGCTCTTGCAGCGAGAAGTCAGGCTCGCCCCATAATTCGGGTGCACCCGTCCACGCGCGCCAGTTATCGATGTCGATCTCATTTTCGTTGAGCAGCGTGCGTTCGCGTTCTGAAAGCGGCTCTACATTGTCGTAAAAGCCGGGAATCAAAACACGCCCATCTTCATCTTTTAACTTGGCGATGATGTGGGTCAGCGCATTGATGGGATTGTTAATTGCGCCGCCATAGCTGCCTGAATGGAGGTCGAGACGGGGGCCTTCGATGTCAATGTTGATGGCAGCCATCCCGCGCAGTCCATAGACGATGGCGGGGCGGTTGTAATCGGCAAAGGCTGTGTCGGCCACGTAGGCAACATCGGCCGAAAGTAACTCTAACTTTTCAGGAATGAATTTGGCGATATTCTCGCCACCCGTTTCCTCTTCCCCTTCAATCATGAACTTGACATTGACGGGCAACGAGCCAGCCCCTTGTAGAAACGACTCAACCGCTTTGACGAGCAGCAGCACCTGCCCTTTGTCATCACTACAGCCACGTGCATAGATGCTTTCTTTGCGAATATCTGGTTCGAATGGCGGGGTTTTCCAGAGGTCGAGATCGTCGGCAGGCTGTACGTCGTAATGTCCGTAAAATAGCACCGTTGGCGCGTCCGCCGCGTGCAACCAATCACCATACACGATGGGATGTCCCATTGTGGGGAAGAGTTTTACATTTTCTAGCCCTGCCTCACGCATATTTTGCGCCAGCCATTCCGCCGCACGGCGCACATCGCCATCATGTTCTTTGCGTGTGCTGATGCTGGGGATGCGCAAAAACTCGCGCAGTTGTGCCAAGAAATCGCTGGGGTGTTTACGTGCATATTCAATGGCGGCATCGGTGCCGACATCTGCTAATACTTTGAACATTCCATACTCCATTTAGTCGTGTTGTGTGCTTGTTGCGCTCTCGGCTCAATTGTGGTGTAGCATCATTGCTAAACGCATTGGATGGGCGCACAGACAAGCTGAAAAAGTGATTATAACGAACTATATGATGTAACCCAATCTGTTAACCCTTTGAGAGTTGCCAATACCCACGTGCAACAGTTGGCAACTTGGCGTGGGTATTAGATAATATGTTCAATGTCAGATCAAAAACTTGCCCAATTAGAAAGTCTATTATTTGTCGCAAGCGGTGCGACACCCGTTTCGCGGCTGGCGCGTGCGCTCGATGAAACGACAAACGCCGTCCAAAAACTGCTCGATCAGTTACAAGAAGAGTATGTTAATCGTGGCCTCAACTTGCAGTGGACGGATGAGGGTGTGCAGTTGACGAGTGCGCCAGAATCGGCCGAAACGGTCGAAACATTTCTCGGTCTCGAAACGAACACCAAGCTCAGCCCGGCCGCTGTTGAAGTGCTCGCCATCGTCGCCTATATGCAGCCAACGACACGCCCCCACGTCGATCGAATTCGGGGCGTTAATTCAGATGGTTCGCTACGCAAGCTATTGACGTTTGGCCTGATTGAGGAGTTGGGTCGCTCCGATGCGGTCGGTCGGCCGATTCTCTATGGCACAACCCCAGAATTTTTGCAGCATTTTGGACTCGATTCCCTCGAACAATTGCCCGATTTACCCGCATTTGAGGATGACTAATCACTCAACAGGACGGGACAACCACGCAATACGCAATACGCAATACGCAACACGCCTCACCAACCCGCTCAAATCCTACAGCGGATGTTTTTCGGGTGGGACGTCTTGATAGAGCGGATTGCCGTTGTCACGCCCTGAAACGACTGGGTTTTCCAAACCCCAAACGATCCCTAGCTGCGGGTCACTCCACATCACGCCCAGCTCATCCGCGCCATCGTGATAGTTGTCCACCACATACATCAGCGTCGCATCTTCTAACGTTGCGAACCCATGTGCAACCCCAATCGGAATAAACAGGCCAATATCGTTTTCTTCCCCCATTTCGATCGTTTCAGTCGCCATGTACGTCGGTGAGTTGGGGCGCATATCGAACAGCGCTGCCCTAATTTTGCCTCTTGGACAATACCAATAATCGACCTGTTTGAAGTGATAGTGCAAGCCACGCAATACGCCTTTTGCTGAGTGTGAGCAGTTCGTTTGGACGATCTCCCACGAGCGTTGCGGAAACCACTCTTTACGAAATGTCTCGCGGAAGGAGCCACGCGGATCACCAAAGACACGCAATTTAGCGATGATGAGTCCGTCAATTTTTTGTGATGGAATAAGTTCTGTCATGGGGTGGGATTGTATTGGAGTCGGGGGTTGTGAACAAATTGTGTTAGGAAGTTGAATCCTCAGCGGAACCTCGCGTGGGTTCGACGTACAATCCGCGCCATGCAACAAGATCAACGATTGCCAAAACATTTGAACTGCTTTGTCTGTGATGGGGACACGGCCTATGGAATGGGGATTGACTGGTATGGCGCGGCGGATAAGCGTGGCGTTTATGGGACGATCAGTTTAACAGAACGCTATGAAGGGCCACCGGGACACGTTCATGGAGGCGCATCGGCCGCGCTGATCGATGATGCGATGGGATCAGCGGCGTGGTATGCGGGGCATCAGGTGATGACGGCAAAGATGAGTGTCAACTATCGTCGGCCGATTCCACTCAATATGCCCATCACGGTGCAAGCCAAAGTGTCAAAGGTGCAGGGACGCAAAGTGTTCGTCTATTGCAAAATTTGTGCGGCTGACGGCACGCTATTGGTGGATGGGGAAGGGCTGTTTTTGCAAATCCCGGCTGATTTCACCTACGCATTTGCCGAGAAGTTCAAAGAGATACGAGAATTTAGTCTGTCAAGGCAAGCACAATTGGATCGGCAGGGCGAGTCAGCGTCATAGGATCGTAGAGGCCGATGCGGAGGCGGTAGGGTTGGTCGGGTGCAGGGAGCGTGTGGACGTCGCGGATGTATTCGCCGGGCAGCCAGCCTGTCGTAGGGAGGGTCCAGTTGGCAGGGTCTGCGTCTGATTGGGCGAGAATATTGTCGTTTGCGTCAATGAGATGAACAAAAACGCGATAGTGGGTATCGGTTTGCTGGCGGGCTTGCCAGACGATTTCGGCCGAAATCTCCCCCGCATCCTCTATCACCGTCAGCCCATACAAAACCGCCACATCACCAAGCGATTCTTGCACGAGTTTTGCAACGCCGGGTGGCGTAAAGGTGCGTTCTGGCACAGCAATCTGAATGGGGATTTGGACAGCATTCCCTTCGCTTATGTGAACGAAAATTTCGCTGTTGGATTGTGTTATTTCGGCTGGGACGTGCAGTAGGTGGCGCGTTTGAATCGACTGATCGGCCGAAATTGAGTACATAATCTGTGGCGCACGCACAGCCGGCAATTCGTTAATATAGATATCAGGCGAGAAGGTCAGTTCACTTTCGGCATTCCAGAATAGAGATAGCAAAATAGGATCTCCGGGATGCGCCTCTGTGCGGTCAATTGCATAGCCCAGCAGCTTGGGCTGACCTAAATTTGAGTCGATGCGGATGGGTGGCGCGAGCGAAATAGGCGGACGGTCAGCGTCGATGGTGATCGTGCCAACTGAAAAGCTCGTGCGGTTGGTTGCCTCAACACGTAATGGTTGGAGCGTTTGGCGATCAAAAACGGTTAACTCAATGGTGTAATCACCATTAGGGATGCCAGTCACCAGCTCGATCAATTGCGCGTCGGTGGCAATATGATTGGGCGGCCATGCGTTCGATGGAATCGCACTGCGGAAGCGTGGTTGAACGCGGCTGTCGGGCAAGCTGTAGAGCACGCCATTTTTGTCGTGTAGTGTGAGTTTCGATTGCAGAATTTGCGTCGGTGCTGCATCTGTTGCAAAGGTTAGCTCGACAGGGATGGCAAGTTGCCCACTGTCGAGACAATTTTGCCGGCAGCTTTGTGGAAATTCGGCCGAAACCAGCCGCACATCCCCATAACCAGCGAGACTATTTTCGGCCGATTGTGTCGGTCGCAGCAGCGGGACAAGCAGCGCGAGCAGAGCCAGCGGTGCAAGCCAAATCGCAGCAACTTGTGTTGGGTTTGACTCGTCCAATTCCTCGTTTCTAGACAGAGGGGTAAGCGTGCTTTTGTCATGTTGCCGCCTGCTTGTTGAATCTAAGCGACGCGCAAAGCTGATCAGCAATGCGCATGAGGCGAAGGACAAGAATGATGCAACAAAACGAAGTGGGGTTGTGCTGAACTGAACGTTAACTGTGTTTGTGCCAGCGGGAACAGGGATTGAGATTAATCCATTTGGCTCGCTCGGCGTGATGGGAACCACTTCCCCGTTAACGGTGGCGTGCCAGCCCGCGAAGGCGAATTGATTGAACAGCAGCGTTTGCGGCGCGGAATGGGTGAGGGTTGTCGTGAAATTCGGCCGAAATCCACCCTCCTGCATTTCCTCAACAATCCCCTCGCCTACAAATAATCTACTAGCAGGCGCAGCGGGGATCACGTCCACCGTGTTGGGCAAATATTCGCCCGCGACCGTTGTTCCAAGCGTGCCAACCGCCTGTTCATAGGCGATCACGTCCGTTAGGGTCGCCTCACCTTTGGGTGCATAGGCGGGCAGGGTCCAGCTTTGCGCATGAAGAATCAACACGATGGGAACGATGATTTGCAGAGGCTTGGGGAGATTTTCGGCCGAAAATCCAATCATAATCGACACAAACAACGCGCCAAACGCAAGTAAGCGCCATGGGAACTGAAAAAATTGTAGCAATGCGATCTGTTGCCAAATCCAAGCCGCATAGCCAGTCACCATAAAGGCAATTAAGCCCGTTGCGATCGTCAATAGCGCATACAAAACGCGCTTTTGCCGCGTCATCTTAGACCAGCCGACCCAGCCCAAAAGTGCCAAAAGCAGTGGAATGAGGCCCAGTGTAATCGGCGGTGATGGGTTAATTTGGTTGGCATAGATCAGCGGTGGCAAGGCCAACAGTTCGCGCAAGCTGAGGAAGTTGTTGAAGACGCTATAGGCCGGATTGCTCATCAGGCGCGGGAAGGCGGCTGTCCCTTTTTCAACAAACGCCGGCAACCAGAAGAAGGTTGCGAGCGACAATCCGAGCAGGAGTGCTGCGAACGGTGCACGTGGGATAGTCAGTGAAGCAGTGGTCGCTGGCTGTTCCTCCTGTGTTGCGATCAGTGCGACGGCAACACAGAATGCAATCGGTATAAGCAGTAGGCCGATGATGTTGTGTGAGAGCAGGGTGGCGGCGATGGCGCAGGCGGTTAGCAACAGCCAGCGTGGGCGGTTTGTGCGGACTAATTTCGTCATGCCCCAGAGGGTAAAGGGGAGACAAGCGATGGCGAAAACCTCGCCGAGATTGGCGCGGAAGTGCAGATCGTAAAGTAGATAGGGGGCGTAGAGCCATGCCGTTGCACCGATCAGGGCGGCGGTTGGTGGCACAAAACAACGTTGCAGTTGCAACATACCCCAACCTGTGCACATCATGGCGAGGGCAAGCGTGAGTTGGACGGCGGTTTCGGCCGAAAATAACCAACTAAATGGCAACGCCACGTAGTAGGGCAGTGGCGCGGCAAAGTTAAACAGCGGGTAGCCATAGCCCAATGCCAAATCGGGAAACCAGCGCGTAAAGATGATCCCTTCAGAAACGAGATGGCGGAGCGCAATTAAGCGGTGTAAATGATAGGCAAAGTCGTCCGCGAGTGGGGTTTGGGATGGCGTGAGAATCGGCCGAATTGCTCCAAACGAGAGCAGAACGACCAAAAATGACGGGTTACGAAACCATGACCATGCACGTTGCATCATCCCCGATCATAACACGTCAAATCAAAAGATCGGCAGTTTACCTTCTACTGCTCTAGGGCGATTGCATACTAAAACGGTTATAAAGGCGAAAATGATATAAAGAGGGTAAGCTAGCAGAAAAAGGTGTAAGAATGACGCTAGCAGCCCATTTTTCCGAAGTAACAGACCCGCGACTAGAGCATTTAGTTGAACACAAGTTAATCGATATCATCGTCATAGCGG
>JAUIAP010000107.1 GCA_030425205.1 Anaerolineae bacterium | reverse complement strand
TTTCGGCCGAAGCCGAAGCTGTTGTTAACTGGTTATCTCAACTGCCCTTCAGTTCATTTTGTCGCCTGATCGGCTTGGACGAATCTGAATTGCACTTTCTTTGAAAACCTTTTGAATAATTACTTAACATCATTTTCAACTGTTTTCCTTAATTTGGAAAAGGGAGCGGCCGATGCTCAACGCGCACTAGCCCGACTGCCTGACGACTTCTTAACAGCCGAGTGTCTGGGTGATCTCGCACTGGTGGCGGCGGAGTTTGAACAGGCGATCGATTACTATAGTGCCGCCTGTCAACAGATTACGCCCGCCCACATCGTCCTCAAAGTTGCGCTATTGCTCGCTGTCGCGGGCGAGGATGAAGATGCACACATCCAATTTGCAGAAGCATTGACGTTTGCCGAACGGATGGATCTATTGGCCTTCCACAACGAGCTCCCCTTCTGGCGCAGCCGCTTCCCTGCCGCGCCGATCGATTGGTTGATTGCCCAGACTGCACAGCAGCTGGGTTGAAGAACCGACAACGCTTACCCGCTGGCACAATCGGCGAAGGGAACTTGACAGAGGCAACGGCGATTGCCGAGGCAAGAAATGGGATCGACCACTCGATCAGACGGTGGGTAAAAGAACGGATTGAGCAACAATCCGACGCTGCAAACCGATTTCTACATGCGGCACAGCGGCGTGACGTGGGGGATGGTGGCACAAAATATCGGTATGGTTAGGTGTAGATCAGCACAGGCGCGACATTTACACTGCTGCGTTGCCCCATCGAACTGGCTATGTTGCGTCGTCAGTGGACATTTTGTCTAATAGTGGTTTAATGATGGTCACCATTCATATCATCAGCACAATATCATTGTCACCTAATGTGCGACTTTTCAATACCGCCATATACGGACAATTTCGAATGATTCTTGTCAAAATTGTCATATATGGGTCAAATCACTTTTGACAAGAATTGGCGTATCGCACAATAAATTGCCAAACGAGACATTTGCAAGACTATTGATTTGACCCGATTGCCTAAATATAGGCGAATGTGACCGAAATCAGTGATTTTGACCACATATGGGCAAAGAGAAAGTCGCACATTAGGTCATTGTCCTATGGTTACTACTCAGGCAGGAAAAATCGGACGAAATGCATAGAAAAAATTGAGTAAAAAATAATCTGACGGATATAAAGTGTGGCGGATGAGTCTACAGAGCACGTGGTGATGATTTAGATGAGGTGATTCAGGAGGCTGCGCAGATCCTTCAAGGGATGTGTGAGGCGCGGCTGGCGCATGATGCGAACCGTGCCGCGCAATAAATGGGATTGGCTGCTAAATGAGTGATCTGAGTGTGAGAATTCGATAGCTGCCAACTGATTCTCGAATCAGCGCATTGGCTGCAAAGCTGGCCATATTACGTATACTTCTGGCATGTTACCCGCTACGAATGCCCCTACCTGTCACTGTCGCGCATGGCAAGCGAATTTGCCAAAGTTAGAGCAACTCGTGATCCTTAACTGGAACCGACACGGCTCGGGCTACACAGGAGACCCGTTCGCGTACTGTCCATGGTGTGGGAGACCGTTGCAGGATGCAGCGTCTGTGACAGACAAGCCGCAGACAGACGAGATTTTCCAATTCAAGGTGACATTGCGGGACAGCCCATATC
>JAUIAP010000006.1 GCA_030425205.1 Anaerolineae bacterium | reverse complement strand
TTATTTCTTACACGGGGGTAGGGGAGTCTCATTATTTCGTACATAGAAATTAAGGCATGAAACGTCCCCCAGTGGTCGCCAGTCTCATTATTTACTACACAGTCTCATTATTTAGTAAATACTACAAAAACGTAGCCTCCTTCATATATGCTTGTTAAATCTATCGGGGGATTTTAGTGCAAAGTGAACAGATGTATAAATCTATAAGACTGCTACACTAAACAGACGGGAAAGTGTAGTTTATACACTGTGGAGATGCAAGATTGGCTACAATGTATAAAATTCGCACAAGTTACGCGGCTTGTAGCCACCCCACCCACGCGCACAGCAAAACCGTATATAAACCGAAGCTATCATACCGAAGGACGAGCTATGTTAAAGACACCACCCGCACAAGGAATGTATGACCCACGCTACGAGAAAGATGCGTGTGGTCTTGGCCTGATTGCCCATGTGAAAGGAGAACGGTCTCATACAATCGTGCAAGACGCCCTAAAAATTCTTGTTAATCTTGATCATCGCGGCGCAAAAGGCAGCGATCCCGACACGGGTGATGGGGCAGGTATTTTGCTGCAACTGCCTGACAAGTTCCTGCGCTCCATCTGCCTTGAAGAGCAAGAACTCGTGTTGCCAAAGTTCAAGAAATATGGGGTTGGCATGTTCTTCATGCCCCAAGATGCGGAGATGCGCGAGCAGATTCGGCAGTTTGTTACGGAGATTTCGGCCGAAGAAGGGCAAAAGGTAATCGGCTGGCGTGAAGTCCCGACTAATGACGAAACGCTAGGGTGGATGGCAAAGGCAAGTCAGCCGAAAGTGGAGATGGTTTTTATCAAGCGCAATGCGATGCTCTCACGGATTCAGTTTGAGCGGAAGTTGTACCTGATTCGGCGACGTGTCACGAAGGCGGTTCGCAGCGTGACCCGATTGCTCGCGGAAGAGTTCTACATTGTCAGTTTGAGCAGCCGCACCTTGATCTATAAAGGGATGCTGACCCCACAGCAGGTGGGCGATTTTTACCCCGACCTGCAAGACCCGCGCATGCAGAGCGCGATTGCACTCGTCCACTCGCGCTTTTCAACCAACACATTCCCCAATTGGCCGCGTGCTCATCCCTATCGTTACATGATGCACAATGGTGAGATCAACACGTTGCGCGGAAATGTGAACTGGATGCGTGCGCGACAGGCACAAATTCAGTCTGACTATTTCAGCAATCTCGATGCACTCTATCCAGTTGTCAATGAAAATGGCAGCGACACGGCACAGTTTGACAATGTGCTGGAATTTTTGCGTCTAAATGGGTTGCCGCTGACGCACGTGATGATGATGATGGTTCCCGAACCATGGCAAAAGCACGAAACGATGTCACCTGCCAAACGTGCCTTTTATGAATACCATGCCTGTTTGATGGAGCCATGGGATGGTCCGGCTGCGCTGGCCGTGACAGACGGCCGACAGGTGGTTGCCACCCTGGACCGCAACGGCTTGCGCCCATCGCGCTACTACATCACCGATGACGATCGCGTAATTTTGGCGTCGGAGGTTGGCGTCTTAGACATCGCACCCGAGAAAATTGTCGAAAAAGGGCGGTTGGAACCGGGTCGTATGCTGGTTGTCGATGTGAAGGAGGGGCGTATCCTCGATGATGAAGAAGTCAAAATGGGGCTTGCAAACGCCCATCCCTATCAAAAATGGCTTGACAAACATCTGTTGACGCTTGACCAAATTGAGCCATCCCCGTTTGATCTCGTTCCACGCAATCAGTCGGCTTGGTCAACCCGTGTGCGCCAAAGCGTGACGCAAATGCAGTTGGCGTTTGGCTATACGTTTGAAGATTTGCGCATTGTGATGGCGCCAATGGCGGAAAAAGGGGTTGAGGCAATTGGCTCGATGGGGGATGACACGCCGCTGGCGATTCTTTCTAGCCAATCACGGCTCTTGTACGACTACTTCAAGCAGCTATTTGCGCAAGTCACAAATCCGCCAATTGACGCAATTCGCGAGTCGCTTGTCACGGCGACAGAAACTTATTTGGGGACGGATGGCAATATGTTGCAACCCGATCCGCTCAACGCAAAGCGGATCAAGCTCGATCATCCTATTTTAAGGGATGAAGATTTGAGCAAGCTGCGGCACATCAATTTGGATGGGTTTAAGAGTGCAACATTGCCGATTCTCTACAACCCCACGCAGGGTGGAGACGGACTGCGACGGTCGCTCGCCTATCTGTGTGATGTGGCCGATCGGGCTGTTGAAGCGGGTGCAAACCTTTTGATCTTGTCTGATCGCGGGGTGGATCGCAAGAGCGCGGGGATTCCTGCGCTGCTGGCGGTGTCAGCGTTGCACCATCATTTGATTCGACAGGGTGATCGGACAAAGGTGAGTTTGGTGCTGGAATCGGCCGAACCGCGCGAAGTCCATCACTTTGCCTGTCTACTCGGCTATGGCGCAGAAGCGATCAATCCCTATCTCGCCTTTGCCACCATCGGCGACATCTTGAACAAAGATCTGGTTAAGGGTATCGACTACGAACACGCCGTCGAAAAATATATCAAGGCGATTGTCAAGGGAATCGTCAAAGTCTGCTCGAAGATGGGTATTTCGACCATCCAAAGCTATGGCGGCGCACAGATTTTTGAGGCGTTGGGATTAAACAGCGACTTTGTCAACGAATACTTTACCCACACGCCGACGCGGATTGAAGGGAGTGGCATTGGCATTGTGGCGCGTGAATCGGCCGAACGTCACGCCCGTGCATTCCCCCCGCGCCCCTCTAATGGACACGCGCTTCCCGCAGGCGGCAAATACCAAGTCCGCAGCGACGGCGAATCTCATGCCTACAATCCGCAAACGGTTCATGCGCTACAAACGGCCGTCCGCACAAATGATTACGCCGCCTTCAAAACCTATTCCGACGGCATCAACGCAAAAGAGAAGCGCACAAACACCTTGCGCGGTCTATTGCGCTTGAAAAAAGCCAGCCAGCCAATCCCTTTGGAAGAGGTTGAATCGGTTGAATCGATCACGTCCCGCTTTAAGTCGGGTGCGATGTCTTACGGCTCAATTAGTATGGAAGCCCACGCGACGTTGGCGATTGCGATGAACCGTCTCGGCGGTAAGAGCAACACAGGTGAAGGTGGGGAAGCCCGTTGGCGTTATGACGAGCGTGTGCGTGCCGATGCAAAAGATGATTTGCAAGATGATTTTATTATCGAGCTAATCGAAAACGGGGACACGGCCGCCAGCCGCATCAAGCAGGTCGCCTCTGGTCGCTTTGGTGTGACAAGCGACTACTTGGTGAGCGCAGACGAAATCCAAATCAAGATGGCGCAGGGTGCAAAACCGGGTGAGGGCGGTCAGCTTCCCGGCCCCAAAGTCTACCCATGGATCGCAAAAGTGCGACTCAGCACACCGGGCGTGGGTCTCATTTCGCCTCCGCCGCACCATGACATCTATTCGATTGAAGATTTGGCACAACTAATTTTCGACCTGAAAAACGCCAATCCAGACGCGCGGATCAACGTCAAGCTCGTCAGCGAGGTTGGGGTAGGCACAATTGCGGCGGGTGTGGCAAAGGGTCACGCAGACGTGATTTTGATCAGCGGTTATGGTGGCGGCACGGGAGCGGCGGCACAAACGAGTATCAAGCACGCGGGACTCCCATGGGAGCTTGGGCTGGCGGAGGCGCATCAAACATTGGTGTTGAATGGTCTGCGAAGTCGCGTGCGCTTGGAGACGGACGGGCAGCTTAAAACAGGGCGCGATGTCATTATCGGCGCACTGCTCGGCGCGGAGGAGTTTGGTTTCTCGACTGCGCCGCTGGTGGCGATGGGCTGCATCATGATGCGCGTCTGTCATCTGAACACCTGTCCTGTCGGTGTAGCGACACAAAATCCGACGCTGCGCCAAATGTTCAGTGGCAAGCCTGAGCACGTCGTCAACTTCCTGACGTTTGTGGCACAAGAGGTGCGCGAGATTTTGGCAGAGCTTGGTGCGCGGACGTTGGATGAGGTGGTTGGACGAACAGATTTACTGGAATCGGCCGATGCAATTACCCACTGGAAATCAGAAGGCATCGATCTCTCCAACATTCTCTATCATACGGAAGTGGCTGAAGAATCAGAGCGACGCCAAACTTTGCCGCAAGATCACGGTCTCGATGCGACGCTCGATGCGCGCGAGCTGATCGGTTTGTGTCAGCCTGCGCTTGAGCACGGTGAAGTCGTCAGCGCGACATTGCCAACGCGCAACATCTATCGTACCGTCGGCACAATGTTGGGCAGCAAAGTCACAAAGAAATACGGCAATGCTGGCTTACCCGAAGATACAATCAATCTCAAGTTTATTGGGTCGGGCGGCAACAGCTTTGGCGCGTTTATTCCACGTGGCATGACGTTCGCGCTCGAAGGCGATACGAACGACTATTTCGGCAAAGGTCTCAGCGGAGGCAAACTAGCACTCTATCCGCCAAGAGAAAGTACATTCATTGCAGAGCAAAATATCATCGCGGGGAACGTCGCACTCTACGGCGCGACGAGCGGTGAGGCGTATATTCGCGGCATGGTGGGGGAACGCTTTGCCGTGCGCAACTCGGGGGCAACGGCCGTCGTCGAAGGGGTCGGCGATCACGGCTGTGAGTATATGACGGGCGGGCGCGTCGTCGTTCTAGGACGCACTGGTCGCAACTTCGCGGCTGGCATGAGCGGTGGCATTGCCTATGTCTACGATGCAAACGGGCGTTTCCGTGAATTGGTCAATACCGAGATGGTGGATGTTGAACCGTTGACAAACGAAAAAGAGATTGCAATTGTTCGCAAGATGATTCAAGGGCACGTCGCCTATACGGATAGCGAGTTAGGGGAGCGTATTTTAAACGAGTGGGATGCTTGTTTGCCCAAATTCGTGCGCGTCATCCCACGTGATTATCGCAGGGTGCTCGAATCGATTGAGGATGCGAAGGCGGCAGGAATGAGTGATG
This sequence comes from Anaerolineae bacterium, assembly GCA_030425205.1. Classification (GTDB taxonomy): domain Bacteria; phylum Chloroflexota; class Anaerolineae; order Promineifilales; family Promineifilaceae; genus CALECP01. The sequence continues at coordinate 284,359 of JAUIAP010000006.1, read as the reverse complement.
AAGCGGCGGCGATGGCTGCATTTGAGGCGAATAAGTCTGATAAGGCGAGAGTGGCGGGGAATTAAACATGGCTAAACCGACTGGATTTCTAGAATATCAACGACACGCGCCCTTGGAGCGCGACCCGCAAGAGCGCGTCAACGACTGGATCGAACTGTATGTTCATCAGCCTGACGCAATGCTGAAAGAACAGGGCGCACGCTGTATGGATTGTGGTGTGCCATTTTGTCACACAGGTCAGGTGATGAATGGCGGAACGAGTGGTTGCCCAATCAACAACTTGATCCCTGAGTGGAATGATTTGGTGTATCGCGGTCTTTGGCAAGAGGCATATGAGCGGCTAGACAAGACCAATAACTTCCCCGAATTTACCGGGCGCACTTGCCCCGCACCGTGCGAAGGGGCGTGTGTCTTAGGCATCAATAGCCCTGCGGTGACGATTAAGAGCATCGAGAATGCGATCATTGATCGCGCCTTTGAAAATGGCTGGGTTAAGCCTAATACGCCCGAAAAACGCACGGGTAAACAGGTTGCCGTGATTGGTTCGGGGCCAGCGGGATTGGCGTGTGCTGACCAGTTAAACAAGGTGGGTCATCATGTGACTGTGTATGAAAAGAGTGACCGCATCGGCGGACTGATGATGTATGGCATTCCCAACATGAAGATGGATAAGCGATTTGTTGAGCGGCGCGTAGACATGCTGCGACAGGCGGGTATTCGTTTTGTGACAGATTGTGAAGTTGGGGTCGATATAAGTGCCACGCAGTTGCGCGATCAATTTGACGCGGTTGTGCTGGCGATTGGTGCACAGCGTCCGCGTGATCTGCCGATTGACGGACGTGAATTGAACGGCATTCATTTTGCAATGGACTTTTTGCACGCCAACACAAAGTCGCTACTCGACTCCGAGCTTGCGGATGGCAACTATATCAGCGCGGCTGACAAAAACGTGATCGTCATCGGCGGCGGAGATACAGGAACCGATTGTGTTGGTACGTCGATGCGGCACGGTTGTGCGTCGATCACGCAGCTCGAAATACTAGACAAACCACCGCTCAATCGTGCGCCGACAAATCCGTGGCCGCAATATCCACGCGTCTACTTTTTGGACTATGGACAGAAAGAGGCGAAGGTGAAATTTGGGGCTGACCCACGTGCGTATGCGACGATGACGGAGCAATTTTTGGGAGATGCGGATGGGAATGTGACGGGGCTGCGCGTCGTTGATGTTGAGTGGGTTTCGGCCGAAAATGGCGGCGGCCGACCAACGCTGCAAAAAATAGCAGGCACAACGCGGGAAATTTCGGCCGATCTCGTCATCCTTGCCATGGGGTTTCTTGGCCCATCTGAACATATCATCGAACAGTTTGCGCTCGAACGTGACGGACGGACAAACATCAAAGGCGTTCGCAGCGACCATCATACGAGCGTCGAAGGCGTTTTTGCCGCTGGTGATGCACGACGGGGACAAAGCTTGGTCGTGTGGGCGATCAACGAAGGACGCAGCGCGGCGCGTGAGGTGGATGCGTGGTTGATGGGCGAGACTGATTTGCCGTAATCTGCCCGTTTTAGTTGAAGTCGCTAACGACCTGATAAATTAGATATCGAGAACCGCATTCGGCCGAATGCGGTTTTTTTGTCCCCAATCTCCCCTTTCTTAGAAAATCAATAACGGAAAAAGCGAAACCGGCATCGTTCACTTAGCAGAGGCGCGAAAATGACGACGTATCGCTGCGTTAATACTACTTGAAGGAGTCAAAATGAACGTAAAACGACTTGTACCTTTTTCCCTTTTAATTGCATTGTTGTTTGTGGTCAGCACAACCTATGCACAGCAAGGCTGTATCACCTATACAGGACTAGAATATTGTCCGCTGGGATCGGCCGAAATTTCGACCGACGGCAAATCGATGACCGTTGACAATATCGGTCACAGCGGCAAGGACGGCATTGCCGTCTCGCTCGATGAAAATTGGGCATCCACATTTCATGAGATTGCCCCCTCACCAGACAACGGCCTCTCATTTAGCAGCCAGCTACCAACACTTAGCGCACATGGGCGATTGACGTTGGACGGCGTTGATGATGCTGTGTGGGACATCACGGCCGCACACCAAAGCTCGGGCGGAGCCGATAGTTTCTTTGATATTTTCATTGAAGACGATCTCCGCACAGGTGAACCGACCGTTATCAATGACCACGACGGCAGCGACATTCAGCTGCGTGCGCGGATTGTTGGTGCCTACCATTTGATCGTGATCGTGCAGCAAGGGGATGTAACCTACTATTATGAAGAGTGGTGTCTTTTCGTCGCCGGCACGGACAGCACCAGCCGCTCAGACAACGCCGCTGTCAATGTCAACGGCAATGATTATGCAGTTGACACATTGATGATTCGCACACACCTCCAAGAGCTCCCCCAATCCACACAAAATTTACAGCATTCCCTTACTGTCACAGGTGTCAATCTGGACACCATCACCTTCACAGACATCAAACCAAAACCACATCGTGGTCGTGATCTTGGTGATGCCCCAGACAGCACCAACCATGTTGCTGGCGGCGGTATGACGGCTTACTCTGTTCCTGCTTTTGTTCCTGCTAATTATCCAACCGTATGGAACGTAGGAACGGGTGTCCCTTCCGGCCCACTGCACCACAATCAAAAGATCGCCTACGTGCTTGGTAACAGCATTAGCTTTGAAAAAGAAGCCGATATCGGTTTTGACAGCGATGGCGTCAACAATATCAAGCCCGCACCAGATGACATTCCAGACTTAGATCGTTATGATGACGGCCTTAAACTGCCCAATCTTTTTGAACATTGCGTGCCAACCAAACTGACCTATCAAGTGCGCGTTTCGGCCGCATTACTGGCGACAGATGCGTATGTCAACGTTTGGGCCGACTGGGATCGCAATGGACAGTGGGGCGAGACATTCGATTGCCCTACAGGAAGCATGGGTGACGAATGGGCCGTTCAAAACCAGCTGTTGACTGGCCTAACACCGGGTATTCACACCTTCACGACCCCCGCATTTTTACCAGCGGGCCATCAATCCCCTAATCTTGCACCTGAAATGTGGCTCCGCATTATGCTCAGCGATAAACCCGCGACGGCCACTGCACGTGACGGAAGCGGCCCCAACAGTGGTTATGAATATGGTGAGACAGAAGATTATCTTTTCAAGCCTGTTGATGATCCACAAGATCAGCCTGATCTGACGATTGAAAAGACGCATGTCGGCGAAAAGTTCACGATTGGACAAACAGGAACCTATCACATCAACGTGACCAACGTCGGGACCGCACCGACGACAGGATTAATCTCTGTAACTGATACGTTGCCAGCGGGATTGTCCTACGTTGCTGGTGGTGGCGGCGGTTGGACGTGTGGCGCAGTTGGCGCAAACGTGACATGCACGCATCCCGGGCCACTAAATCCCGGCGACTCAGCGATGATTACACTGCTCGTCAGCGTCGGTGTCAATGCTCCAGCGACCATCACAAATTGTGCTCGTGTCCAAACGCATGGCGACAACAACAGTTCCAACGACACGCATTGTGATGAGGTCGAGGTTTGCCATCCATTCACCGATGTGGTTACTGTGGGCACAAACGACAACTTCGATTCGACTGTGCCAGACAACCCAGCAGCCGCACCAAGCACAGGCCTTGTCACGTCGATCAATGCCGTCTATCCATTCCCACCAGTGGGTTTTGATAACAGTACGGTCAATCGCTGGTTTGCACATACATTTACCAACCTGCAACAAGATGGCTACGACATTTGTGGCGCACGCTTAACCTTCTCCGTGCAGCCAAATAGCTCTAGCCTCGATTTTAACGATACGGTGGGCATCCGCTTTACCGCACCCGACGGATCACAAATCACGTCAGGATGGGGACGGCGGATCGGCACCAGCGGTGCTGTGACTGGATTGCTGCCCTTCGTTTGGGGCGACGCGTCGCAAACATACCCACAAGTGATCACGGTTGATCTCGCCAATTTGCCAACCAACAGCGGTCCGATCAGCCTGCTGGACGAGTTGAATCTCTACGGATTCTTCGACTTCATCGTGCAGGATGACACAGCGGTTGACTACCTTTCACTGCGCGTCAACTACTGCTGCTGCGATAGCTCAACGACCATTTTGCAAGGACGCATGGACAACTTTGACATGAGCGACGGCACGGAATCGACCCTGCCAAGCACCGATTTGCAAAACTGGATGACGACGAACTACCCAAGCGGAACCCGCGATTTTGATGAAACGACATGGAATCGCTACTTCGGGACGACATTCAGCGGATTGATTTCGCCAAACAACGGACATCGTCAGATTTGCGGTGCGTGGTTGGAAATTCGGATGCGTCCAAGCCACTGGAACGACACGCTGGCACTGCACTTTGTGGACGGCAGCGGCTTGACAAGCGGCTGGGGCCGTTATCTCGGTGGCGCAACGGGCTTGACAGGCGGTTCGCCATGGACAACGGGACAACCTGACCAAACATTTATGCTCGACCTTTCAGCATTGCCAAATGTGAGTGGGCCTCCAACCAATTTGCTGCCAATGTTGAATGCGTTTGGGTTTGTCGATGTGATGTCACAAGACGACACGGCGGTTGATTATGTCATGCTGACGGTTAACTACTGCTGTGAAAAGTCAGATTTGGGCGATGCACCCGCATCATCAAACCATGATGGCTCCACGACGATGACGACGTATGGCGGCACGGTTGCCAACTTCCCAACCGTCTATGACGCACCGATTCCGGGGCCAAAGCATTTTGAAAGCACGACTGAATCATGGTTAGGTCGTCGTGTGACCAGTGAAAATGACGCGGACTTGCTACCTGATGAAGACGGGGGAACCAACATCGTCCCAACGGCAAATGCGGCCGACCGCGACGTGGCCGATGACGGTGTCCATCTCGACACAGTTAATTTGCCAGACTGCGGACTGACGAAATTTGATTATGACGTCTATCGCGTTGGTACCATCGCTGACCTCTATCTCAATGTCTGGTTTGACTTCAACCGTGACGGCGACTGGGAAGATACGCTGCAATGTGTCGATGCGGCAGGTGTCGGCCAGACAGTCCGTGAGTGGGCAGTCCCCAATCAAGTTATCAGCGTCGCAGCGGGGCTGAACACGCTGACAACGCCAAGTTTCGCGGCGATGAGCACGGTCAACACGGACCAGTGGATGCGCGTGACGCTGAGCGAGGCACCAGCCCCTGCGGCGGGTGACGGACGCGGCTTGGCGACCGGCTATCGCTTCGGTGAGACGGAAGATTACTTGGTTTTGCGTGAACAGCAACCATGTGATGAGCCGGGCACCATCTTTGGCACGGCGTATGATGGCAACGGCAATCCATTGCCCAACATTCAGGTCGTTGTCTATGAATTTGATGGCACAAACTGGAACCCAATCGCCACGGCGACGACGGATGCCAGCGGTAACTATAGCGTCAATGTGCCGGGCGGAACGTATCGCGTCCACTTCACAGACCCAGCCAACAACTATCAGTCTATCTGGCACGGTGGATCAACTGATGTCAACGATGCAGCGGATGTCACAGTTCACCCATGCGAGACGATAGACGGTGTTGACGGACGACTCAAACCAGTTCCACAGGATGATGATCCTATCAAAGTGTTGGACGGCAACGCACAAGTTGTCACCGACCCAGCGACAGGACAGACGACGATCATCATCAATCGTCAAACGATCACAGACCTAACGCTCTGTGTTCGCATCGAATGTCCAGACGGCAGCACGCCGACAAATGTGATGCTGCACTATAACGGCAACAGTTATCCTATGACGGATGCTGGCGGCGGTAACTTTGTGGCGACGATTCCAGCGGCCGATCTGTTGTCGGGCAGCGGCGCAATCTCTGTGACATGGGACTGCGACGATGGTTCGAGCCATGACTTGCCAGTTGGCGGTATCGAACTGCATGATCCAAGCGGTTACATCACCGACGCTCTGACAGGCGACCCAATCGTGGGCGCGACCGTTTCACTCTTCTACGTTCCCGGCTGGCGTCCCTCTTCTGGGCCGGGCGATGTGGGCGCAGATGTGTGTGAATCGAATCTGTCTAAGTCGAGCGGCGACCCATGGAGCCAGCCAGCACCAACCAGCTTGGGTGTGCAGCTCGACACATCGCTTGGACGGATGAGTCCAGCGATCAACCAGCAGCCGACCGATGAGACGGGATGGTATGGCTGGGATGTGGCGGTTGGATGTTGGTATGTGACGGTTTCGGCCGATGGCTATACCTCCATCGTCAGCCCAGTTGTCGGCGTACCTCCAGAAGTCACCGACCTCGATTTGGAGATGACGCCAGACATCCCAACGGCCGTGACGTTGCAAGGCACAACCGCGCAGCAGTCGAGCCTTGTGGTATTAAGCATTGCCAGCATCATGCTGATCGGTGCAACGGCGGAAATCACGCGGCGGCGACGTTCTATGAAATAGTTACGACGTTTATCGTCGAGCTAAATGGCTAAATGAGGAGAACGGCTAGATGAAAAATCTAGCCGTTTTGCTTTGCACTATCAGGATTTGTGGGGTTGGAGAGAGGGGAGAAAGTGGTTACACTAATGTCTGTATGGATATTTTCAATTTAGTGTGTGGAGGAACGACGATTTTGTTCGTCCTGCTGATTGGGGCGGCGGTCGCGTTCTCAATCTATTGGTGGCGCAATAATCGACGCACGCGGATGCAACAGTTGGCGCAACAGCTTCAACTCGCATATGAGCCGACAGGAGGCGCAGCGGTTGAGGAGAAGCTCGATCGGTTTTGGATGGCAGATCGGTTTTTTGCAGCCCAGTCGAAAAACGTTTTGCGCGGTCAATTTGAAGGGGTCGATATGATCCTGTGTGACTTTCCAATCCGCTTTGGGGGAGTGGAGAATAGTGGCAGTCCAACCGTCGCCCTTTTTGAATCGGATCGCTTTGGTGAGTTGCCCGCGTTCGCCATTTTTACAAAGTTTCCGTTGCAAATCGTGAATGATATGCTCGCGCCTGATAGCTATGCGTTTGCAGATTTGCCCGAGCTAGCGGAAAGTCGAACGGTACACGGGGAAGATCGTGCGGCAATTCGGCCGATTTTAACCCCACCCCTGATTGACTTCTTAATCGAACGACCGCACCTGCACATTGAAGGTAGCGGCAATCGGCTGTTAGTCTATCGTCTAGGCAACCAGCTTGCACCAACCAAAATTGTGCCGTTTCTTGAAGATTTACGACCGCTGATCACGTATTTTGCAGATCGGCCGTGGGAATAATACGATGAACGAGTTTTCATTGATTCTACTTTCTACAATCGTCATATTGGGTGTGTGGTTGTTGGTCTATTACATTCAATGGCGCAAGGACAACGATCGGCGTGAAGCGATGGAAAAGGTGGCACGCGATCGCATGTTTACCTTTACAGAAAAGACGACACAAACGGGTCGGCTGCAAGATTTCTATCTGCAATCGCGTGGAAGACGGCACACCATCCGTAATCAAATGCAGGGTCAGGTAGACGGCGTGGCGCTGACACTGTTCGACTACCGCTTTACGGTTGGCAGTGGCAAAAGCAGCAAGAAGCTCAATCAGACGGTATTTGAGTTTGAGACACCTAACTTGGATTTGGTGGGGTTTACAATTCGGCCGAATCAATTTTTTGATGGCCTCGCTGAACGTTTTGGCAAGAAGTCAATCGAGATGCACGATGAGACGTTTAACAAACGCTTCAACGTCTACCCGCGTGAAAATGGGGAAGCCAACGAAGAGGCAATTCGCGCATTGATCACGGCCGATGTGCGCCATGCGATGTTGCGGCAGAGTCATCAAATGGTTGTTGAAGGGTATGGAAATCGCTTGCTGATCTGGCGACAAAATGAGCGCGTCAAGGTCGAGCAGATGGAGCGCGCAATTGGCGAGGCCAAGTCTTTGTTCGACATGATTGCCGATTCAGTCGGATGGTCGTGGAAGGGCGAAAATCGGGATCAGCTCTCATTTGGGGATGCTGGTTGGAGCCAGCGCGAAAAGCAGCCAGAGGATCTTTCCTTTGGCAGTGATGACGATTGGGGCGGATGGAAAAAGTAGTGAGTTTACCCGAGCATTTTGCAAACAAGCGGCTGAATGAAATCCCCGTTGTGGTGCTGGACACCGAAACGACGGGCTTTTACTTTGGGCTAGGAGATCGCGTCATTGAGGTTGGGGCGGTGCGCTATGAGAATTGGCAGCCTGTGGGAACGTTTAGCCAGTTGGTCAATCCACAGCGGCGCATTTCGGAGGGGGCAGAGAAGGTTGTCGGATTGAGCGATGCCGATTTGCAAGACAAGCCGCTGTTTGCCGATATTGCGGATGATCTGCTGGCATTTGTCGATGGTGCGCTGATGGTTGCGCACAATGCGCCGTTCGATTCACGCTTTGTGGGGATGGAGTTGTGGTTGGCCGGCAAGCATGACCCGACGCCAAATATGCCCGCACTGCCCAACGTGTGGCTCGATACCTATCTGCTGGCAAAACATCACTTCTATTTTGGTAAGAATTCCTTGGTCAATATCGCGCGCAAGTTGAACATCAGAATCGGCCGATCTCATCGCGCCCTCAACGATGTGTATGTCACGGCCGCCGTTCTCAAACGCCTGACCCGCGAGCTGGAGCGTCGCCAAATTCGCAGCGTTGGCGATTTGCTGCATGCGCAGGGTGGCGAAATCTATGCGCCGCCGCCTCCCCGCTTTGTGCTCCCCGAACCGCTATGCACGGCGGTTGCCAACCAGCAAGAGGTCGAGATTCTCTACGTCGAGAATGGGCAAGAGATGGTGGTAGGAGAGGCGATGTATGCGGCTGAGCAAAAGGGCGTTCCACACCTGATTTTGCGCGTAAATGGGCGTGTGCGCGCGCTGAAGATGGACATGATTTTTGGGGCATCCCTCACGTAACTGAAATAATTCCTCGTCCAACGCACGATGCCATTAGATGGATGCTTCCAACTTTGGCACATTATACGGGGCATCACAAATCGGCCGATGCCTCTTTCGCCAACTTCCCCGCAATCTCCATCTCTTCAATTTGCGAATTTTTCGCATTTACCCACCGCACGCGCCGTTCCGCGACGAGCTTATCAAGCGTTTGCCACATTTCGTCGTTTGAAACAGGGTTGCCATCCCGCTTCTTCCAATCACGTCGCTTCCAGCCGATGATCCACTTTGTTGCCCCCTGAAAGAGATAGTCGGAGACGGTAAAAAGCTGCACCGACGTGTTGGGTGGCACAAGGGACAATGCCTCAATCGCCGCCAAAATCTCCATGCGATTGTTTGTTGTCCCTGCGACGTTGCCGCTGTATTGACGTGTCTCACCATCAAATTCCAGCACCAACCCCCAGCCACCCGCGTTTGTCTTGCCGCGATATGATGCCCGCATGTAGATTTTCAGCATGTCCTCGTCAAGTTTCAGCTTTGGCGTAATGGCAAGCCGCGCCTCCCGCGCAAGTTGATCGACGCGCTCATTCATTGGGTCGCCTGAATGCCCTTTAACCCAATTCCATTCAATCGTGTGCTGCTTTGAGAGCGGCCATAGCTCTTGCCAAAGATCGGCATTGGGGACTGGTGTGCCGTTGCTGCGCATCCAGCCGCGTGCCGCCCAGCCGCCGATCCATTCCGTGATGCCACGCCGCACATACTCTGAATCGACGTGAAAAATGACATCACTATCGCGTTTTAACGCCTTGAGTGCCTCGATTGCGGCAGTTAGCTCCATGCGGTTGTTGGTTGTATCAGGATCGTTGCCCGTGAGGACTTTTTCGTGTTTGCCAGCTTTGAGAATTGCCGCCCAACCGCCGATGCCGGGATTGGGGTCGGAACCACCGTCGCTGTAAATCGTTACTTTCATGGGTGGGATTGTACTGGAACTTTCGGGCTTGACCTATTCTGATTTGTCGGGAGATGCGGTATTGGATTGATGGGAGATGGATGTTATATTTGAACGCAACAGTTTCAGCGTAGTCCACCTAGAAACCGCCTGAATCTATGCCAATGAATCAAGAAACCCTTTTTGACGGCGACCAAGAAACACTATTTGCGACGACGTTCGAAATCGCTGTGAATGGGACAACCTATTATCTGCGCGCCCGTGATTTTGAGCCGCTACTGAGCGAAAACACCGCGGGGGATGTCTTGCGGCGTTTGGTGCAGATGAATGAGATTCGGCCGATTGGCTACTCGTTTAAGGGATTTAATTCGGCCGATGGACTTCAACTCTATCAAACGGTTCGTGAGGGCCATCTGATCGTCATCGCGTTTGGTGAAAAACAGCCGATGCGCTTTATCCTGACGCTGGAAGGGATATTCCCGCTTGCAGATCAACAGAGTGCGCCGTATCTCCCCGCCAAGCGTTATAAAGTTCTCAAATGCAAGATTGAAAAAACGGATACCGCGCAAACTTACCCACAATTGCGTTATGAGTGGGTTGATCGCATTCGGCCGTTTGATCGAGCATACGCGCGCATTCACCCCGCTGGATTGCCAGACGATCTTGATCTGTCAGGCGTGTTGCGACCGTTTGCGAGGAAGACGGACTTTATCTCGGCCGATTTTCTCGCCCTAAATGGTTTTTTCGTGCGACAGTCAGTCGTTGATATTCTCCAAAACTTCGACCTGCCAGAGACAACGATTTATCAGGCGGTTGCCTATCACAACAAGCAGCCACAGCCGATCTTCTTCGTCTACACTGCGCCAACAGCCCTCATTGACTACGAATTGAGCCTCTTTGAAATCACGGGTCATGCGCTGACAGGTTATAAGCCACAGCGACTGACTTTACCCAACACAGAGGCGTTTCATGCCAAAATGCGGGAACTGGTGCAAAGTCGTTCCGACGGGCAGTTGATTCCGCGCGTTATTCAGCTAAAAGGTCGCCCTGATGTCTTTAAGCTGCCGCGCAATGCTAATTTCTACTTTTCGGCCGAATTGCAGCAAGCATTTCAAGCTGCGGGAATCACAGGCTATGAACTCAAACCGCTCCAATTTCTGATCGGTTGAAGCGTTTAGCAACTCGCAAGTGTCTTTAAACTTTCGCAATCTCAGTGCGTAGTGCGAACTCTGAACACGCACCACGCACCACGCACCACGTACCACATTTTGCATTGTGCCAAAAGCCTCGTGACACTAACACAATGCCTGAGCCTAAATCCCAAGTGAACGCCACCCCCTCCACTCGACTTTTTATTAACGCGGTGCTAACATCTCCAAACGTTAATTTGACATCCGCCTGAAGGAGTATTTATGACCGTACTTACGTCACCAGACCCGGTTCGTCCACCAACGGGGCAGAACGTCATCGTCAATGATTTTTCGATCAACGTCGCCACACCCAATGGAACCGGCAGTCAGACTTCAAATCTCACCCTATTGCGGGCCTTGTTCAAAATGGGCATCCCCGTCAATGGAAAAAACCTATTTCCATCCAACATTCAAGGCTTGCCGACATGGTTCCAAATTCGTGTTAGCAAAGATGGGTATGTTTCGCGACTTGACGACAATGCCATTTTGGTCGCGTTCAATCCAGCCACGATGATCAATGACATCAGTGAACTGCCCAGTGGTGGCGTTTGCTTTGTGCCAGAGATGCAGCGCGGTGTTCCGCACCGCGACGATGTAACTTTCTATCAAGTCCCTGTCCGTCAAATCATGAAGGGCAATCCCGCGAAAGGTAAACTCAAAGATTATCTTTCCAATATGGCCTATGTTGGTGTGCTGTCCTATATGATCGGCATTCCGCTCGAATATATCGATCGCGCCTTGATGCACCATTTCAATAATCGTCGCAAACTGGTCGATTCAAACATGGAAGTGGTCAATTCAGCGTTTGCGTGGGCGGCCGAGCATATCGAGAAAGTAGACCCCTACTATGTCGAACCAATGAATGAAACGGAAGGTCTCATGCTCATTACGGGCAACGAGGCAGCCGGCATGGGCGCGCTCTTTGGTGGCGCACAGGTAGTCGCATGGTATCCAATCACGCCCAGCACCAGCGTGGTCGATGCAATCAATGCCCATAAGAATTCGCTGCGCGATCCAGATTCGATTGCCGTCATTCAAGCTGAAGATGAACTGGCCGCAATTGGCATGGTGCTTGGCGCAGGTTGGGCTGGCGGTCGGGCGATGACTGCAACATCGGGACCCGGCGTTTCGCTCATGGCGGAGTTTGCAGGGCTTGCCTATTTTGCCGAAATCCCGAGCGTTATCTGGGACATCCAGCGTGTCGGCCCCAGCACGGGCTTGCCCACGCGCAGTTGTCAAGGTGACATTACCTTTGCCTACTATCTCGGTCATGGCGACACAAAAAACGTCGTCTTGCTACCGAAAGACCCTGCCGAATGTTTTGCAATGGCAACGACCGCCTTTAACCTCGCGGAAGAGCTGCAAACGCTCGTTCTCGTTTTGAGCGATTTGGACATTGGTATGAACTACTGGATGTCTAAGCCGTTCGAGATGCCAACGGAAGAGATTCGTCGCGGGAAGGTATTATCGGCCGAAGATCTCACAAACTTCAAAACCAAATTTAACGGTGAGGTATGGGGTCGCTATAAAGATGTAGACGGCGATGGTATCCCTTATCGCACGCTGCCCGGCAACGAAAATCCCGCGGCTGCCTACTTTGCGCGTGGCACTGGCCATGACGACTACGCCAAATACAGCGAACGCCCAGACGATTGGCTGAAAAACACAGACCGCTTGGGACGCAAATTTGACACCGCTCGCAACATGGTTCCCGCGCCCGAAATTCTCGACAATGAGAATGCCAATATCGGTATCATCTACTACGGTAGTACTTGGCCGGCAATCGAAGAAGGGCGTGATCTGCTACGTGAGGCAGGCGTTGAAACGGCAACGATGCGCCTCCGTGCACTGCCGTTTAATGCAGAGGTTCGTGCCTTCATTGAACGGTATGATCACGTCTACGTGGTCGAAATGAACCGCGACGCCCAGATGCAAACGCTACTGCGCACCGAACTGCCCGACTTAACCATGCGAATTCGCTCCATTGCTCATTTGGACGGTCGTCCGTTGACGGGGCCGTTTGTGAAGAATCGTGTATTAGAAGGAGAGAGTGGTAAGTAGTAAGTGATAAGTGATAAGCATATAGCTTTTTACCTACCACGCATCACTCACCACTTAGCACTTAAAAATGGCAAGAGTAAGAGTAAACGACATCGGCCTCGCAAAAGAGGATTACAAAGGCGCACCGACAACGTTGTGCAAAGGATGCGGTCACAATTCGATTTCCAGCCAGATCATTTCGGTCTGTTATGAATTGAACATCAAGCCGCATGAAATTATGAAGATGAGTGGGATCGGCTGTTCATCAAAATCGCCGACCTACTTCTTGGGACAATCACACGGCTTTAATGCGCTACATGGACGGATGCCGAGCGTCGGCACGGGCGCGATGATGATGAATCACCACATGAAGGCGATCGGTGTCAGTGGGGATGGCGACAGTGCCAGCATCGGCATGGGTCAGTTCAAGCATATCATGCGCCGCAATGTGCGGATGACCTACATCATCGAGAACAACGGCGTGTATGGACTGACGAAAGGGCAGTTTAGCGCAACGGCCGATCAGGGTCAGAGCATTAAGAAGATCGGAACAAACGAGTTCCCCGCCGAAGACATGTGCATGGAAGCGATCATTTCAGGCTGTGGTTTCGTAGCGCGTTCATTTAGCGGCGATGCAAAGCAGGTGCGTGAACTGCTGAAGGCGGCTCTCAGTTTTGACGGTACGGCGATGCTTGACATCATCAGCCCTTGTGTTGCGTTCAACAACCACGAATCATCGACGAAGAGTTTTGATTATGGCCTCAAAAATCAGGAACCGCTGCACGATATTTCGTGGGTTCCTGTGCGTGATGAGATTGTTATTGATGAGCACGCGCCCGGCGAAGTGATCGACGCGCCATTGCATGATGGCTCGTTCATTCGCCTGCATAAGTTGGAAGAAGATTATGATCCGACCGACAAACTCGGTGCCATGCACCGCCTTGAGTTTGCACGACAGAATCAAGAGTTCATCACGGGTCTCATCTATTTCGACAATACACGTCCACGCTTTGCCGATACGGAGTCCTTAGGGGATGTGCCGTTGGTCAAGCAGGGGGTCGATAAATTAGTGCCATCGGCCGAAAAACTCAACAGCATTATGCAACAACTGGTTGCATGGTAGCGATACAATAGATAGATTGGAAATCTGCCCTATAAATGCGATGGGGGTTGTGTGACTTACCACACGACCCCCATTATGTTTTAATACCTAAACATGAGCGTTCCAAAAATAGCAAAATCACGCGGAAAAATACTCGATGAAATCATGCGCTACCATCGAGAGCAGTTGCCGAAAATTAAGCGCGAAGTGCCAATACGCGATGTGCAAGCATTTGCGACGATCATGCCACCTCCGTTCGATTTTTATGCTGCCCTCGCTAAAGATGGGGTGTCACTGATTGCAGAATGTAAAAAAGCCTCCCCCAGCAAAGGGTTGATCGTGCGTGATTATGATCCCGTGCGGTTGGCAAAGCGGTATGTGCGTGGTGGTGCTGCTGCCATTTCTGTACTGACCGATGCGCGACATTTTCAAGGCAGTTTGACCGATTTGCGCGACGTGCGTGAGGCGACTTTCGAGGCGGGAATTCCTATCCTGCGCAAAGATTTCACCTTCGATCCCTATCACGTCTTTGAAGCACGTGCGGCTGGTGCAGACGCGATCCTATTGATTGCCGCGGTGTTGAGCACAAATCAGATGCAAGAGCTACTCGACCTTACGCATAGTTTGGGGATGAATGCGCTGGTTGAAGTCCATTCACAAGCAGAGCTTGAGCGTGCGTTGGAAGTTAAACCACGTATCGTTGGCGTCAATAATCGCAATTTACAGACGTTTGAGGTCGATTTTGAGAATACGCGCCGCTTGCGAGAGCTAATTCCTGAGGAGATATTGGCGGTAGGGGAGAGCGGTCTGCAATCGGCCGATGATGTGCGCACGATGCGAATTATTGGCGTCAACGCGATTCTCGTCGGCGAAACACTTGTCAAAAGCAAAAGCCCACTGGCGACGGTGCGCGAGTTTGTCGCAGCGGGGCAGTAGGGTATGGTTGTCTAGCCAGAGGTAAAACTCAAGTCTCCGCGCTCCAACTGTTCAATTGCATGTTGCAAGTTAGCGTGAGCCATGCTGGTGTAACGCTCGTGCATAGTTTGTGTGTAGTAGAGCGGATCGCGATTTAACATGCTTTTGAGTAGAGCAATGCGGCTATTGCAATAAAGCTCAGGATCGACGTGCCAAAATTCACGCCGCACATCGGCCGAATGTCGATCAAACTGCTCTCGATCGACTGCAAATGTTGAAAGGTCGGCATCGACAATCACACACCCATCTTGTGTCTCTGGTCGCGCCTGATGCTTGGTGTCGAGAATCAAGGCATGAACGGTATTAAGCAGATCATCTGACACACCAACGCGGCTCATCTCGCGTACAGCGTAATCCGCACTCAACAGCTCATTGTCTTGGTTGCCATCCGTCTCATACACAACATCGTGGAACCAAATCGCCAGCTGCACTGCCGCAGCATTTTCGATCTCGTCCGAAAGCGCTTCTGCCACCGCCAATACGTCGGCGATGTGTTGTAAATCGTGATAATGGCGCGTTTCACCTGTGTATTGCGCGATGAGATTGCGATAGATGGTTGCTGTCTGGGCGGCGTCTACGCCAAGTTGTTTGCAGAGTTGTTGCCATTTTGGTCGGAGTGTTGCCTCGACTTCACGGTGCGCGACTGGTATCTGCATGTTATCAAAACTAAACATAGTCTACTCCTTGAATAAAGTATTGATTGTTGTAATTGCAGACCTAGCAAGACCAAAAGTTTTTACGGACAGGGAGCTTGTGGCTGTGAAAAACGCCACGTTGAAAGCGTACTACCAACTGCGCCAGATGGGTAGGCGGCTAATCCTGTGTTGGTGAAAAGTGTTTCGCCCATCATGCCAAACGCTGCGCTTGTATCGCTCGTTGGCACACCAATTTCAACCGACCAAATAACTCCATCATCAGCAACGGCCGAGATTTCCCAATCGTCTGGAACGGAACCCAATGTCCATGTATTGCCATCGCTGTTTGTGCCACTGCCAAGCGAAAACTGCTGAACCCCGTCGCGTCCGACGAGCAGTTGGCGATCGGCCGAATCAGGATCACCTCCATTCGCATTTAAATCTAAGTAGAGACGCACCGAGTCAGTTCCCTCATTGGTGTCGTCTGCCACTTCGAATGCAAAATAGAGCATGTTCCCATCTGTAAACCCAAACAGATCAGCTCCCGATAACGCATCAACAGACATCGAACCCACGCTCGCATTGTCCCACTCTCCTCCTGTGATCACGCCATCAATCGCCGGTGCAAGTGGCTGACAGATCAGCGATTGCGTCGGCAACGTCTGTGTTGGGGGAATCGGCACATTGGTCGGTGTGACTGCGTCCGTCGTTGACGTCGGTGTGACGGGAGTCGGGGTTTTTGTCGCTAAGGGCGTCGTTGGCGTGGCCGATGCGGGGGGCGCAACGGTGAGGAAGGGAGTGTTTGTTGGGCCGGGATATGAATTGGGCGTGTCGGTTGGCACGACAATGATCGGTGTATTGGTTGGCGTGACGATAACAGGCGTGTTGGTAGCGGGCAGCGGCGTTGGTGTGACGACAATTGGCGTATTGGTTGGTGATGCAACGATGATAACAGGCGTGTTAGTGACGGGCAGCGGTGTCGGTGTGACAACGATGGCCGTGTTTGTCGGCAAAACGCTAGTTGGCAGGGGAGCCAGCGGCGTATTGGTGGGAGCGGTATTGTTCGATACAAGGGGGTTTGTCCCGTTGGTCAACTCGACTCCATCGCTGATGCCATCGCCGTCTGTGTCAGAGTTGCGTGGATTGGTGCGCGTCGTGTTGACTTCCGCCCAATCGCTCAGCCCATCATTGTCTGTATCCGTTTTATTCGGATCGGTTGCCGTCACCCCAAGCTCTTCGCCATCGCTCAGGCCATCCCCATCGCTATCACGATTGTTCGGGTCTGTGCCAAGTAGTCGCTCCTGTTCATTGCTCAAGCCATCCCCATCGGGATCATTCGGATCGCCACTGGTGAGCGTGCCAGTCAATGGAGCGGTTGCAAGAATTGTCGGCACACCGCCAGAATCGGGCGTGTTGGTTGCCGCCGCTGCAAACGCGCTGCGGCGTGTCGGCGTTGCGCCACGCACGTTTATGGATTCCAACATCCGTCCACTAAACATCAAGCAGGCGGCCAAGAGTGCGATACCCAAAACCGTCAATACGGCAGGGAGCAAATAGCCCATTACCCCACGTCCCTGCTGGGCGGTTCCATGGAGCGTTTGTACGCCACCACTTTCAGCCCGCACATCAATTTCAAATGGGATTTCACTGGCGCCCCTACCCAACACACCACTTTGCCCTTCAACCAACATCTGTACCGTGACCGTTTGATTGGGCTCAACGCGCACACGACCCGTTTCGCCTGTGAACGCAATCAGTCCATCCGATTCGCGTGCCGTCACGCTGTAAGTCGCGCTGGCATTGCCTTTGTTGAGAATATTGACTTCAATCGTCTCTGGCAGGTCAAAGGTGCGAGGTGCAAGCGAGGTTTCAAATGATTCAAAGGGGCGCACCGTTAGTCGTGACTCAACGACGACATCGGCATCGGGATGGTGCTGTGAGATGAGCGCAACATCAATGGTGTAGATGCCGTGTTCAACATCGGCCGATCTTGGCGGACGAATCGAAAATGGTAGCTCGATCCGTTCACCTGCCTCAACGGTTGCAAAGCGAGGTAACTCGACCCAACTGGCGGAAATCCCCTGTATGTCGAGGCGAACCCGATCTGATGCATCGGTGCGATTAACCACTTCGGCGACAAACTCAATCGTTTGACCGGGATCAACTTCGGCCGAATCCCGATCCAAAAATAGTCCGAATGGCTGGCGCACGCGCTCACGTGTGACCGGTGGCGGCTCCGTTAGCGGCTCTTGCGTCAAGAAGGGTTCGGCCGGGCTAAACGTAACTGCTTCGCCGGGTTCTGGCTCTGCAATCGGGGTCTGCGGTGTATTGATCCACAGTTCATAGGGCCCCATGCGGATCGGTTCGCCGGGTTTGAGGATCATCGGCTCATCGGGGCGCAAGCGTCGGCCATTTAAGAACGTGCCGTTGACGCTCGACCTTGCACGGATGATCCAGCCAGCGGGGGTATGTTCGAGCTGGGCATGATGGCGCGAAACGGCGTCATCGCCAAGCACAATGCTGTTGTCGTCTTTTCGGCCGATCTTATAAATCGCGTCATTCAGCGGATAGCGATCGACCACATGCACATGCCCTTCCGCGTCTAGGCTGCGAATCACTAGCTCGGTCTGCTCATCGGGCGGGGAAAGTGCGAGCGTGCCCGTTTCCTCCAACGACTTGCTGTGCCAAAAGCGCGTAGGTGTATCTGAAATCGAGAAAAATGCCGCCCGCAGTGCATCCGCCATCGCCTTACCCGTGCGGAAACGTTTGTTTGGATCTTTTTCCATCGCCTGCGCCACCAACGCTTCTAGCAGCGGTGGCATATCGGGGCGATAATCGCGGATCGGATTGGGATAACGTTCACGCACATGGGCTGAAATCGCTTGCGAAAGGGAACTAAAGTTAAAGGGCGGTCGTCCCGCTAGCATCTCATAGAAGACGACTCCCAACGAATAGAGATCGCTGCGGCCATCGAGGTCAAGCCCTTCACACTGCTCAGGCGACATGTATAGCGGCGTCCCCATTGTGATGCCCATGTTGGTGACACGCGCCGAGTTGATAACTTGCACTAGTCCAAAATCGGTCAGCACTGCGCGAAATGGCGCAAATCCAGCCTTTTCAGATCGCTCCAGCCGCTTGAGAATAATGTTGCCGGGCTTCACATCACGATGGATGACCTGTTGCCCCTGTGCGTGATGGGCATGGTCGAGTGCTTCGGCAATCTCTATCGTGATTTGCAATGCCAGCGCAATATCGAGAAAGGCGCCGCGTGCGCGCGTGCGCTGTAGATGTTCACGCAAGCTTCCGTCGCGCAAATACTCCATGGCCACAAACAGGTTGCCATCTTCTGTCTCGTTAAAATTATAGATTTGGACAATAGAGGGGTGATCGAGATTGGCTGCCGCGCGCGCCTCATTTTTTAGCCGTTCGCGGAACTCGCGCACGCTGGCGATTTGTGGGTGCATCAACTTAAGGGCGACGTGTCTTTCAAGGTTTAAGTCAAAAGCCTTGTAGACAGTCCCCATCCCGCCTGAACCGATCAGGTTTTCAATGCGGTAGTGGCTGATGATTGTGCCAGCGTCAAATTCGGACATGTTTCAGTAAGTTAGCGAACAGTTGTCAGTTTAATTGTCCAACACCTTGTAGTAATGCACATGCGGAAACGGCTTAAATCCAACTTTCTCATAGGCATGTCGCGCAGGAGCATGGGCTGGATCAGCACCTGTGCCGACTTCGGCCCGTTTCATGCCCGCCTCACGCATCTTTTCGAGAGCAAAATTGTTTAATGCTGTGCCAACCCCGTCGTTTTGATGGTCGGGATGGACAACAAGAAAGTTTATCTCACCCCATTGATGATCATGGTGTAGCTCATAAATGATCAGACCGACAACCGTTCCATCCAAGACGGCAACCCATGACGAAACCTTTGGATTATTGTAGGCGTTATCGATCTCCCCTTGTTGTGTTTTGCGCCAGTCAGGATAGATGCCGTCAAAAATTGGTGGCTCCATGATTGTGGCGAAGGAGTCAAAAATTGGCTCAAAAGCTAATAAGGTTAGCGCAACGAGTGGGTCATAATCGTCTTTATGAATCGGCCGAATTTCAACCATAGTAGCCCACCTGTTGTTCATGATTGACGGCAGCTGGTTCACTCAGAATTTGTTCAAGACCCTTCAACAACAGATCAACCGCCTCCTCGTCAACCCAATAGTGGGTCACAGCGCGGAATGCGCGTGCAGAGCGTGCGCCAATCCAGATATTGTGTTGTTCACGCAGTTGTTGGGCGATTGCGTCTGCGTTTAACGTTACGTCGTCGTGCAAGGTGAAAAAAACCATGTTTGTGTGAACTGGTTCGACTTTGATCCCGTCGATTTGGGCGAGACCGGCAGCAAGACGGGCAGCATTGGCGTGGTCTTTGTGCAGGCGTTCCGTCATCTCCTCAAGGGCGACAATGCCAGCGGCGGCAACAATTCCCGCTTGGCGCATTCCTCCACCGACGAGCTTGCGTGCGCGATGGGCGGCATGGATAAATTCGGCCGATCCACAAACCACAGAACCCACTGGCGCACATAACCCTTTGCTTAAACAAAATGTGACCGAATCGACGTATTGGGTAATGTCACGCGCGGGAACGCCTAATTTGGTTGCCGCATTAAAGAGGCGCGCGCCGTCGAGATGCACGTGGAGACCATGCTCGTCGGCAATCTCGCGCACAGCGGCGAAGTAGTCGAGTGGAATGGCTGCACCGTAGCATCCGCCAGCCGTGTTTTCAAGTAGGATAAGACGGCTGGTCGGCAGGTGGGCATCATCAGGACGGATTGCGGCGCGAATTTGGGCGAGGGACATTCGACCGATTTCATCAACGGCCAGCACTCGTGGCACAATGCCGCCCAACACAGCCATCCCGCCTGCTTCCCAGTTATAGGTGTGATTTGCCTCCCCAACAATGGCCTCATCACCACGCCCTGCGGCCGCTAACAGACTCACCAAGTTACCTTGTGAGCCACTGGCAACAAACAGGCCAGCCTCTTTACCAAGCGTATTGGCCGCGAGCGCTTGTAATTCGTTTACGGTGGGGTCTTCGCCATATACGTCATCGCCCACTTCAGCGAGGCGCATCGCATCGCGCATTGTTGCAGTGGGCCACGTGACTGTGTCGGAGCGAAAATCAATCTTGTTCATGGACAATCTCATTGTAGGTGAATTTTTCATAAACGCTATCAACGGCAATACAGCACACTGTAGCACAGTTGACAGAAGTATAGGGCAAAAATGGCTTGTTGACAGTGAATAATTTGGCTGACTCAGTGAGCAGGTTCAGGACTTTAGCACTCGGTTGATTTGTTG
Organism: Anaerolineae bacterium; assembly: GCA_030425205.1. GTDB lineage: Bacteria > Chloroflexota > Anaerolineae > Promineifilales > Promineifilaceae > CALECP01. The sequence continues at coordinate 263,194 of JAUIAP010000006.1, read as the reverse complement.
CCACGAATTGACACAAATTACACGAATTGGGCAATTTTGTTCGTGAAATTCGTGTAATTCGTGGCTAGATTTCTTACATGTGTAAGTCCAAAGGGTATTCACCTATTCCAGCCGCGCCCATAGGTCGCTTTTCGGCCGAATTGTTAACGATGCCATCTTTTCCACCCGATCATCCAAAAACCGCAGCCGAAATTGCTGCAAGATCATTGTCAGTGTCAACGTACTTTCAAGTAGCGCGAATTGATTCCCGATGCAAAGGCGCGCGCCACCGCCAAATGGAAAGTAGGCGAATCGCGCCCGCTCCTCTGCCAATCTTTGAGAATTGGGGTCAGAGGGGGCGGTTTTCCAGCGATCAGGATCAAACTGCTCAGGCCGATCCCAATAGCGCGGATGGTGATGCATCAGATATGCCGAGATCAGGACAGTGGTTCCCGCGGGAATCTGCACACCGTTGAGTGTATCGTCCGCATGGGCAATTCGGCCGAAAAGCCAGCCCGGTGGATACATCCGTAACGACTCGTCGATCACCTGTCTCAAATAGGTCAACTGCCCAACATCGGCCAGCGTTGGCGTGCGCGTTCCCACGACGGCACTGATTTCCGCCAACGCCCGATCCAACGTGTTGGGATGCTGGTCAAGCAGCCAAAGCGTCCATGTTAGATGGCTTGCCGTCGTTTCGTGTCCTGCCAAAAAGAGCGTCATCGCCTCATCGCGCAACTGTTTGTCGCTCATGCCGATGCCGCTTTCCTCATCCTGTGCCGCCATCAACATCCCGAGCAAGTCATCCCCCATCTCCCCCGATTGTCGGCGTTCTCCGATGATGCGATAGATGATTTGGTTGAGCGTGTTAATGTGGTTTTCGGCCGATTGATTGCTCGGTAACGGCAGTCGATTCAAGAATGCAAATGGCAGGATCGCCCGCTGCTGGAATAGCTTCAACATAAAGTCGAGGGCGGTTGAGACTTTTTGAGCCTCGTCTGTCGAGATGGCAGAACCGAAGAGGGCTTTGGCAACGATTGTGAGCGTGAGGGTGGAAAGATCGGCCGAAACATTGATCACTGCGCCATTTTGCCAACCCGCCAACATCTCCTCGATACAGTCGGTCATCGTCCTTGTCAACTGGCCAATTTGCCGGCGATGAAATGCGGGTTGCATCATTCGCCGCTGCTGTCGCCAAAAATCCCCCTCATTCGTCAGTAGACCATCGCCCAGCAAGACTTTTGCCGCGCGCATCGCCTGTGACTTCCCATAGTTGCGCGCATTGGTCACCAGCACACGCTCAATCATCTCGGCATCATTCACCAAGACAAAACGCTGTAGTGGAAACCAAACGACATCCCCATACTCACGATGGACGCGTCGCAGCCTATCGGCTAAGTTTTCTTGTGCAAAGTAGCGGAGCTTGGAAATGGTCAGATTTGCCATTGAGATGACAACTATTTCAAGAATTGACGATAGCCTAATGCGGAAAGACCGATACTCGCTAAATACAAGACGGTTAATGGGATCATCGTCAGCAACATCGTCACGGGATCGATTGATGGCGTGATGATGGCGGCCAGTACGGCAATTCCAACAACCGCAAACCGCCAATTCTCGCGCAACATCTGGGCCGAAACCAAGCCGAATCTAGCCAAGAAGTAAAAGACGAGTGGCATCTCAAAGGCAAGACCGAGCCAGAGCAAGAAACCAGTGACAAAGCTGATATAACTGTCAACTGTCCAATTGATTTCGATATTTTCAGACAGAAATGTGTTGAGGAAAAAGAGCGCGGGAGGCATTAAGAACGCCCACGCAAACGCAACGCCTCCAACAAATAGCAGCGTGATGGCAGGTACAAAGATGTAGACATAGCGACGTTCGTTTTTATGCAGACCCGGCGAAATAAACCGCCACAGTTGAAAAACGATCCACGGCATCGAAAGCATTGCGCCTGCTAAAAACGCAACACGCAGAAAATTCTCAATATTTTCAGTTGGACGTGTTGTGATGACCTTGCCACACGCAGCCTGAATTGCCGCCTCATCGAGAATAATGGCTGGATAGTTACACTGGAGCAGAAACTCAAAAATATAGTTTGTGAATAGAAATGCGACGATAGTGCCGACAAACAATCCAATCGCTGCCCGCACCACATAGATGCGCAGTTCGTTAAGGTGGTCGAGAATGCCCATCTGGTTTTCTGCTTGAGGGGGAAGATCTTGTGCGTTTTGGGTCATGTTCTCAGGAACGAGATTTCTTTAAGGCAGTAAGCTCCCTAAAGTCATTCAGGGTCATCATCAACATCAAGCACCGTTGGCAAGGTGGCAGGAGCGATACTGTTCTCACCAACGTCACTTTTGCCATAAAACGCCCGCTCCCCTTCTTTGTAAAGCGAATTGGGGCTGGAAATTAATTCACGCCGCAGCTCTTGCACCTGTCGTCGCAAATCCTTGATGTCATCCATTGCGCCTTTGAGGTCTTCGCGGTCGGCCGCATCTAACTCTGAGTTAAGCTGATTGCGAAATTGGCGCGAGATATTTTGAAGCTTTGCCGTCCATTCCCCCAGCAAGCGAGCAATTTGGCGAATGCGTTGTGGCCCCAGCACCAGACCCGCCAGCACCATGATAAAGAGCAATTCGCCAAAGCCAATGTTGAAGAGATTAAACCCGTCCATGTTTCAGAGTGTCGGTAAACAACTTATCAGTGAACAGCAAACACGTAAGTAAACAGCACTGATCACTGTTTACTGCATACTGAGTAAGATTGTAGCGCAAATAAAGAGGAGATCGGAATCAAACTAGGCGGGGACTAATTCTGCGCGTAACTCGTCGGTACTTTCGGTGAGGGTTCCAAGCACGCCGTTGACAAAGCGTGGAGAACTATCGGAGCCATACGCCTTGGCGAGTTCGACAGCTTCGTTGATGGCGACTTTGATGGGGGTTGCCTCGTCAAGCAGAACTTCGTAGATAGCGATGCGGAGGATGTTGCGGTCGATGACGGCGATCTGGTCGAGCGGCCACTCAGGCGCATAACGTTGAATCAACTGATCGATCTGCATCTGACTGTGCAGAACGCCCACGAGCAAATCGCGGCTAAATTCGATGGTCGCACTGTTGAGCGTTTCGTTTGGCTCTGCCTCATCATCAATGTACTCGTCATCCGCCTCGTTGAGACGACGCTGTAACAATGGGATGGGTTCATGATCCGCCACATCGTATTCGTATAAAATTTCGAGTATGAGGCTGCGGGCGCGTCGTCTCGGTTTCATGTTAAATCATCGTTCCCTGTGGGTTTGAATGCTTACGCCACAGGATAGGCTACGTCTTCTATATGAATATTGACCGCGTTCACTTTCACGCCACTCATCTGATCAACGCTTTCGATAACGGCAGATTGCAGCTTTCGACTCGTCTCCATGATGTTGACGTTTGCATCCATGATAACATAGATATCAAAGATTACACGATTTTCGTCCATTGTCAGTAAAATGCCCCCGTTGCGAAGGCGACGATTAAGAAGCCGCAAGTCGGCTGCGGGTGGTTCGGCATGTTCTAAAACCCCTTCAACGGCAAAGGTGTTATGTTCAGCGATGGCAAGTAGGATTGCAGGGGCGACCTGAATTCGGCCGAAATCGCTCTCGTCATCTGTCGCCTTTGATTTACTCATCCGCCAATCCCTAAGCCACCATCTACACGAATGATCTCACCCGTGATATACGCTGCGTTGTCTGATGCAAGGAAGGAAACCAGATAGGCAACCTCCGCTAATTCACCAAGCCTTCCAAGAGGCGCAGTGTCCCTAACCGATTGTAGCGTCTTTTCGGGCAAATGGGCTGTTAAATCTGTCTTAAAAAGACCGGGCGCAACCGCATTTACGGTAATTCCACGTGAACCGACCTCTTTGGCGAGGGATTTCGTAAAACCATGGATAGCTGCTTTCGATGCGGCGTAATTGGTTTGCCCTGCATTGCCAGCCAAGCCAGCGACGGACGTGATGTTGATGATGCGTCCCCCGCTGCGCTGTTTGAGCATGGGGCGCAACACGACCTTGCAACAGTTGTAGACACTTTTGACGTTGGTTGACATCAAGGTGTCCCAGTCGTCTTCATTCATGCGCAGCAGCAGTCCGTCGCGGGTTGTGCCAGCATTGTTGACGAGAATATCAATTCGGCCGAATTTTCCCACTGTCGCAGCCACCAACCCTTGTACTTGTGGATTGTCAGTCACATCCGCCTGAATCGCAATGGCCGTCCCACCAGCCGCAGCAATCTCCGCAACGACTTCATCCGCCGCCGCTGCGTCCGTGCGATAGTTGATGACAACCTGCGCCCCATTTTTGGCGAGGTCGATGGCAATGGCGCGGCCTATTCCGCGTGATGCGCCCGTAACAAGCGCAACTTTGTTTTCTAACATATTGCGTTTGACAGTGAAATTACTGCCTGCTGTTTACGTTTACGGTGCGTCTACGACAATTTCAATAAATGTCGTTTGATAGGGGTAGACCCAAAACTCTTCCTTGTAACGCACATCGCCTACTTTGAAGTTAATTTGATAGTAGCCTGCATTGACGTCGTCGATGACGAAATTTTCGTTCCAACCCGCGTCGGGGTTAACGGTGTTGCCGGTATAGGTGGTCGTGCCTTTGTAGCGCGAGGCTGCGTCGATGCGCGTGGCTGTGACCTGGAAGCCCTCGATCAGGGTGCCATTCGGTCGAATGATGCGTCCCGCAATCGTCCCATAATCTCGAAATGGATAGAGCCATAAACCCGGATTGCGCGTGCACTCATATTGATTGCAGCCGACCCGCACTTCAAAATGAAGATGGGGGCCATCGGCCACACCTGACGCGCCAACCAAGCCAATCGGCTGCAACGCCTCGACCTGCTGCCCAACGGCAACGCCCACTTGTGAAAGATGGGCGTAGAGCGTGTAGACAGATTGGCCGTTATGTTTTGCCTGATGTTCAATCACGACGAGGTTGCCGTAAAAATTCGTCTCTGGCCCGTACATCGCCGCGCTGTCATCGCCGGCAACGACGACCGTTCCCGCACCCGCTGCGATGACCAACGAGCCATTTGGAACGTCAAATTCAACCCCATGATGGGGGCGCAATGTCCCGCCGCGCGTGCTGGCATAGGGATAGACTTTGTTTGTCCAAACCACGCCATCTTCTGGGACGGGGCGACGGAACCAATAATGTTCATTTGCGGATGTGCCGGGCAGAGCGGGCGGGGTAAACGTCGGGATTGGGGTCGCGGTTTCGGTCGGGATGAGGGTTTCAGTTGGAAGAGATGTTTGTGTTGGCGTTGGAATGGGCGTTGCCGTTTCTAACTCATTGACAGCGGGCAAGACGATTGCAGGAGGCGGCGGATCGGTTGGACTAAGATCAACGATGACGACGGGAAATGGTGTCGGCGTAATGGTTGGCTGGATGGTGATCGCGGCAACCAACGCTTGCGCCCGCGTGATGGTGGCAGTGGGTAGGGGGGCAATATCGGCCGAAATCAGCGCAGGTTGACAGCCAACTAAAAACAAAAATCCCAACAAAAACAGACGTATTTTCACAGATAACATCCTCTCTACAACAATCCAACGCCAGATTGTAGCTTGTTCTGTTGGGTATAACAGCGGTCATAGCACGCTTCCTAAGAAACACCCACGTTTGGAAAATAACAAAAACGAGCGAAGTTACTGCCTAACTTCGCTCGTTCTGTGTAATGGTTGGTGACCGCCAACGATTACTTGCTGACTAAAAACAGCCTATTCAACGTCTGGTAGATGTTGTGTGCGATCTTCTCGGCTCCCTGTGCGTTGGGGTGAATCCCATCGTATGTGTCTAGTTCAGCACGGAAATTCTTGTGCTGGCTGACCACATAGATCGGCGAGTTGCCCGTGTTTTGCGACCATGCGATGCCGTTGATTTGGGCGTTGAGCTTATTTATCAAGCCATTGACCCATGAATCTGTCGTTGGAATGAGATGGGACAAAATAATCTTGACGTTGGGATTATGGAAGCGCAACGTTTGGACAATCAACTGTATATCCTGAATCGTGCTTTCGACACTCTGCCCTTGTAATAGGTCATTCGTCCCGACATGGATCACGACAACATCAGGTGGATAATGCCCTGCCCACCGCGACAGACCCGACAACACCTGATCGGCGCGGTAGTTGACATGCCCTTCATGGTCGGAGTCGAAGTCCTGCGGGTTGGTGTGGGTGTTCATTGTGCCGACAAAGTCGAACCAATGCCCACCGCCCTTGATCATATTGTAGAGTGCGCGTCGATAGCCGTTCGACATGACTCGTGTGCCAGAGGTGATTCCGTCTCCGATCAGCATGATGCGCGGTTTGCCGGGCAAGAAATCTTTTGATGGTTGATAGCCTGCGCTCACATCTGTTTTCGTCGGGTTATTCTGCAAGACTCTCGGGTCTAGCCCGCTGGGGGCGATGGCGATACCCGCCCCATAGCCACTGTTATTTTCATCAAAATAGAGATTGCTACCCGGATAGATTGGCGTTCTGGGATTATCATCACCCGCACCGCCCACATTGGTCACAGGGACTCGTGAGCCACTTGGCACGATACCGCCATGGTTCACGCCGGGTAACTCTGTTACACCACTGACCACTGCCCCGTCTGTCGCAGGAATGGGCAAGCTTGCCGTTGATCCGTTGCTGGGGGCTGAAGCACTGCTTGTTGTCGATGGATTGTTGTTTCCAGTTTCACGTGTCGTCGAACTGTTTGATGTAGTCGGATTATTGGTGGGCGAGCCACTGTTGACCGTATTTCCCGCTGGGACAAGAGTTGGATCGGCTGCGGCCACCGGTGCAAACCCTGCGGAAGTCGATTGTTCTGTCGTTGTACCAAAGCCACGATTGCCCTCAGTGTTGCTTGTCGCAACCTCGCCCGTTGCGCCATCTTCATCGTTGGTCACGATGGTGTCAATGCCGAGTGAGGTTGTGCTGGCGGCAATCCAGCCGGTCGTGCCGTCATTTAGGGTGACACGCAACCAGTTGGCAGCGTCATTCTGTTCTTCAACGGCATAAATGTCGCCCTGAAAGACATAGCCGATCACGGCAAATTCGAGGCCCGGCCCGTTGCGCAGATTGACGGAGGGGAAGGAAACACGAGCGAGTAATGGGGTTGGGGTTGGAGTGGGTTCAGTTGGCTCAGGCGTGGCATTTTCGGCCGAATCTGGAGTCGAAATCAGCGCAGCAAATACCTCAGGACTCACCGCCTCTGTGACGCTCGCCGTCACCCAGCCGGTTGTTCCGTCATTAAGCTGAACGAGAAACCATAAGCCAGTTTCATCTTGCTCTAACGCGATAAACGCATCGTTGAAGAGAACAACACCTACTGTGTCAAATGTCAGGCCGGGTCCTGCACGTAGATTGGCCGATGCGACCGTAATGCGAATAACGGTTGAATCTTCACTCAGCTCGGGATCGCCTGTGCTGGTTGCAGTCGCCTTCACGGTGGCAGTTGCCGTCGGTTCGGCTGTGGACGTTGCAACGGCAGACGGTGGCAGCGCGGTGATGGTTGGTTCAGTGGTATTGGTTGGGATAGGGCTGGGCAGCGGCGTATTGGTTGCCTCTGTCTGCGAAATAGCAGCGGGGGTGATAATGCGATCCCCGCCAGTGGCAGTTTGGTCACATGCCACCAATAGCAAGGCAAAAAGAACAAGGATTGTAATCAGTCTGTCGGTCACCGTTAATCTCCTATACTCGTGGAACTGCTATGTAGTGCAACGCAAATTGGCACAGCAATGAGCTGCGGCAGTCCGCCGTACGAAACACATTTATATGAGATGCTGCTAGAACTTCGTGGAAGTTTGATACAGCTAACTTCTGTTAGCCCGCTACTTAGAAAGTGTGAAGCGATACGACAGGCTGTGGACTCCCTGTTCGATGAAACATAACCGTAGCGGCCGTTATGATACTACGATTCTAATGATAACATAGAAATGTGAATAATTACCACTTGTTCCGCGTCTATTGGCAAGAAGCAGGGAAAACATAGGATAAAAATCGAAACATTTCAGGGTCAAGGGTTGATGATAAACCCTTTTGGCTGCTCTGGGTCGATTTGAATGGGCGGTGGCATATCCCCCTCAATAAATACAACCTCTTGAAAACCAACCGCCTTGAGTATTCCTTCGATGACGTTACGCGCATTTTCATCGGCGAGTTCTAGTATGCCCGCCTCAAGTGCGGCTTCCTCGATGGCACTAACCGCTTCGCGGCGCACGCGCGTCTCAAGGTCAGGATCGATTCCCCCGATGCGTCGGCCGATCCCAATATCACGATCGGCGACATAAGAGTTTTCGTTGTCGAGCGTGGCAACAAAAATTTCGGCCGCCGGCATGCGGATCGTGACTGTTTGAAAGGTGACCGCTTGGATATCGGCTTGGGTGAGGTTGGCGAGGTCTACGCCTGCGATGACCTGACCGCGCGCGACAAAGAGCAGATTGTCGTCAAAAAGACCGAGAAACGTGGGGCCAGTATCGGCCGATAATATCTTCTCTGGCAGATACTCAGCCGTCTCTAATCGCGCCAAATTGTTGATCTCGCGCATGATGGTGACAGGATCGGGACGAATGACGGGGGTCGCGTTGATGCCGATTCGCTTGATAAGCGCCTGGGCAGGTTGTGCGACCGTGCGGTCAATCATGTAGCTGCTGGCAAAATAGAAGGCGACACCGCCAGCCAACGCTAAGAAGAAGACAAACACGAAGCCAAAGAGGGCTGTTTGCAAACAGCCACGACCTGATTTTTGTGGGATAGACGGTTGTTCACTCATAGATGGTTCTCTCAATCCAGTATACGCGATTTTCGGCCGAATAGTTGCAATCACCCCACGCGATATGCACAATACAGGCAGTTATGAATCAGGGATCGCACCCGTCATCCAAAATATTCAACCCTAAATACACATGGTCATTGTTACCTGTACGGTTCAACTCGAACTCCACGCCGCATTTTCGCTCAAAGACAAACGCAGCGTAGTGCGCTATATCACCAAGCGACTGCCCCGCCAATTCAATATCGCTATTGCCGAAGTAGACGATCAGAACGTTTGGCGCAGCAGCATTATTGGAATGGTCGCCGTCGGAAACGACGCAGGCTATCTGCATGGACTCATGGAAAAGGCAGTTCTTTGGATTGAAAAACAGCGTCCCGACTGCGAAATTGTCGATTATGCAATCGAGTTTCGCTAGGCGAACTAATTGATTTTCAATAACATCCTGTCTTACGCTCTGCTACAATCGCAACATATAGAACGGCTATTTGACCGTTTATTTTAACGAGGCGACGGATGCAAGTCCGCGCAACACAACCATGGCTAATAACGAAGACGATATCCGCGAAATTTTCCGTCGTGCATTTGAGCAAAGCAACCCATCCCCAAGACCCGACTCGCCTGATGAACCGCCGAGCGATCGACCCCCCATGCAGTTGCCGACGGGCTTTCTACGCAGTCGCAGCTTTTGGCTGGTGGTTATTTTTCTAATTTTGTTCACCAGCTTCAACCGCATCATCACCACTTACACCGACTGGCGGTGGTTCCAAATGATCGGATACGATTCAGTTTGGATGACGCGCCTTGTCTCACAATTGATCACGTTTGCCGTCTTCTTTGTGCTTGCGTTGGCGACCCTGCTTCTCAATTTGCGCGTCGCGTTGCGTGGGGCGGAGCAGTCAAGCGCATCGACCTTTCTGCCAGCTCAATTTCGCGGTTTCCGCTGGTTCTTGCGCTTAGTCGCTGGCTTTTTCGCCTTTACATTGGCGAGCGCAGCGGCAACGACGTGGGATGATTGGCTGCTCTTTTTTAATCGGACAGCATCAGAAGTGGTCGATCCAATTTTCGGCCGATCCCTCTCATTCTACTTCTTTGAACTCCCGATCTATAACTTCCTGCGTGGCTGGCTGCTGCCGTTGACATTTTTTAGCGCAGTGGCGGTCGTCGCAATTTACGCGATTCACAATGTCGAACCGTTACGGCGTGGCATCTGGCGACCACAAATGATCGCCCCCCTGCGTCGCCATATCGCCGTTTTAGGGGCCGCATTCGCCCTGCTGATGGCGGTTGGTCATTATCTGACGCGCTTTGGATTGGTTTACGACAGCAGTGGCAACGATCTCGTCGCGGGTGCTGGTTACACCGATGTCAATATCTCAGCACGCATCTATCTTTTGAGCGCAACGCTGATGGTATTGATCGCCGTCGCACTGCTGCTCAACATCCCACGTTTTAACTTGCGTCCGCTGATTGCAACCGTTGCGCTCTGGCTGATCTCAGTAATCGTGCTCAATGGCATCATCCCCGCCATCGTCGAGCAATATGTTGTACAGCCGAATCAGTTGAGTCGTGAAGGGGATTATCTCGCCCATAACATCGACTATACGCGCCGTGCCTATGGAATTGATGATGTGGAACAGCGTGAGTTTGGGACGGTAACGCAGGTTTCGGCCGAAGATCTCGCCCAAAATGAGGCCGCACTCAAAAACATGCGCCTGTGGGATTACCGCTTACTGCCCCAAAACTATGAACAACTGCAATCTCTACGCACCTACTACGAATTTGGCGACGTGGACATCGACCGCTACATGATCGATGGGGAACAGCGGCAGGTGATGCTGTCGGCCCGCGAACTCGATAAGAGCGCACTCCCCAATAACAGTTGGGAAAACTTGCGACTTGAGTTCACGCATGGTTACGGCATCGTCATGAATCCAGTCGATCGCTTTACGCGCGATGGGCAACCCGAATTTTTCATCAGCGACATTCCGCCTGTCACAACGGTGGACATTCCGATCGATCGCCCTGAAATTTACTATGGAGAACGTATTGCGTCGGACGACATCGTTTATGTCGGGAACCCTGAGCGTGGCGAATTTAGCTACCCTTCAGGGGCAACCAACGTTCGCACCGTTTATGAAGGGGCGGGTGGTGTGCCTGTAGGCGGTTTCTTTAATAAGATGGCATTCGTAATCCGTTTTGGTGATTGGAACGCCCTTTTTAACAATGACATCACGCCAGATACGCGCCTGATGTTCCATCGTCAAATCTTGGAGCGCATCGAAACCATCTCACCATTCTTAGAGTATGACGTTGATCCCTATCTCGTTGTGGCTGATGGGCGACTCCTTTGGATGGTCGATGCCTACACAACCAATACCCGTTATCCCTATGCAGATCGCTTCTTCTCCAACCAGCCAGAAGACCGCAACTTTCAAGGCATCAACTACATTCGTAACGCCGCAAAAATTACGGTTGATGCGTATGATGGGACGGTCACTTACTATTTAGCGGATGAGAGTGATCCGCTCGTGCAAAGTTATGCGGCGGTTTTTCCTGATCTATTTCGGCCGATGAGCGACATGCCAGAAGCGACCCGCGCCCACATCCGCTTCCCCGAAACGCTCTTCCGCATTCAGGCACACATGTACCTTGAATATCACATGACCGATGTGAACGTCTTCTTTAATCAGGAAGATCTCTGGGAAATTCCGCTTGAAACGTTCCAAGATGCGGGTGCAACAGAACTACTCGAACCGTATTATGTAATTTTCAATCTGCCCGGCGAAGAGATGACAGAATATCTGTTGATTCAGCCCTATACGCCATCAAACAAAAGCAACATGGTTGCATGGATGGCGGCGCGCAATGATGGCGAACACTATGGTGAGCTGGTCGCCTACGTTCTGCCAAAGCAGCAGGTTGTCGACGGGCCGATTCAGGTTGAAGCTCAAATCGAACAGGACCCCGAAATTTCACAACAGCTATCACTCTGGAACGAGGGGAGTTCGGAAGCCATTCGCGGTAATCTGATTGTCATCCCACTCAACAACAGCTTTCTCTATGTTGAGCCGCTCTACCTGCGCTCATCTGGTGGTGGATCACGCCCTGAACTAAAGCGGATCATCGCGGCCAGTGGTGGCGATGTCGTGATGGAAGACACATTGGCTGAAGCGTTGGCGCAGTTGGTGAATATAAGTGCGGCCGATCTCGGCAACATTGTGCCGCTGCCAGAGGATGGCGATGATGATGGGGGTACGGTCGAGGTGAGCGATGATCTGCAAACGGTGATCGATTCGGCTAACGCCAACTTTGAAGCCGCACAAACGGCGCAACGAGAAGGTGATTGGGCAGCTTACGGTGCCGCGTTAGATCGGTTAGAGCAGGATTTGAACCAGTTGGAGTTACTGATTGGGAATCAATAATTGGTGCGCAATCATTGTTGTTGCGGCCTCACTGCCTAGCCATATTACAGTTGTGCCACTACTTACTTTATGTCTGATCTACTACGCAACATCCTAGTCGCAGTGCTCGTCGTTTTGATGGCTGTGTTTGCATTTTTCTCTGGCTATCTTGCCAACGATTATGTCGAAGAGCGCACCCGCCGCACCGTCTTGGAAGAGGAGCAGTTTACTGTTTTTTGGGAAGCGTGGGATCGAATCGAGGAAAACTTTCTTGGCGAGCTGCCCGACGCAAGAAAAGTCACCTATGCTGCCATTCGGGGCTCGTTGCAAACGCTCAATGACCCGTACACGGTGTTCTTAGAGCCAGTTGTGCGGCAGGAGGAGCGCGAAAATTTGCGCGGCAATTTCGGTGGCATCGGGGCAAGTTTGACGCGCACTGAGACAGGCGAAATCGTGTTGGAAACAACGCCGGGCAATCCTGCCGAAGCGGCTGGTATTCAAGCGGGAGATGTGTTGCTTGCGATCGATGGGCAAACGCTTGATCCAGAAATGCCTGTCAATGCGATTGCAGAGCTTATCAAGGGGGAAGTTGGCACGACCGTGGTGTTGACGATTGCGCCTGTAGATGGCAGCGAGGTGCGCGATTTCGAGATAGAACGGGCTGAAATCTTGATCCCATCCGTGATTGCGCGCCTACTGCGAGAGGATGCGACGATTGGCTACGTGCAGTTGATTCGCTTTACGGAGCAGAGTGGCAGTGAGATCAGCGATGCTGTGACAACGTTGGCTGAACAGGGAGCGCAGCGATTTGTGTTGGATTTACGCAACAATGGCGGCGGTCTGCTCAATGCAGCGGTTGACGTGAGTGATGCGTTTTTGGCAAACAAGGTGGTCTATCACCAAGTCACGCGCGGTGAAGGGGAAAGTTCGGCCGAAACGAACGGTCGCCTAGCCATACCAGAAGATGTCCCATTGGTGTTGTTGATCAATGGGGGGACGGCGAGTTCGGCCGAAATTGTTGCAGGCGCACTGCGCGATCATGAACGGGCGACCCTGATCGGCGAAAAAACCTACGGTAAAGGCTCTGTCCAATTGGTCTATGACCTCAGCGACACCTCCTCCGTGCATGTCACTTGGGCGCGTTGGTTGACCCCTAATCGCAACACCATCGACCAAAATGGCCTTTTTCCCGACATCGGCGCAACGTCCACGCAGGAAGGGTTAGACAATGGACGGGATGAACAGCTTGAGCGTGCCGTTAAATTCCTGCAAACTGGTGAATAACGCTTCCCTGAACGGGGAACGATGCGTTATACTGACATGCTACGAAGTTAATCTGTCACAGTAGGAACACCATGATTCGTTCTAAAACTCTTTTTGTACTATTTACCGCGCTGTTGATTTTGGTCGTTGCGTGTGCATCCGATAATTCTGGCAACGGCGATGTGGTGCGCGTCGTCGAAACCGTGATTGTCACATCTCCTGTTGAAGTCGAAGTAACGCGCCTCGTTGAAGTGCCTTCTGAGGAAATCATTGAGGTGACAAAAATTGTCGAGGTTTCGGCCGATGGTCAACCTATCTCTGCGCTGCCCACCTCAACCCCACTCCCGACACTCACGCCAACACCGTTCCCAACAGGACAACCGGGCGAATTTGATCAGGAAGATCTCGACAAACTGTTTGATGTCTGGCAACTGATTGAAGAGAACTACTACGGTGAGTTGCCCGCCGACGAGGTGATCACGGAAGCGTTGGTTGCGGCGATGGTCGAGCAGTTGGGCGATCAGTTCACCAACTACTTCCCTCCAGAAGTTGCGCAGCGTATTAACGATGGCTTCCGCGGTGACTTTACGGGGATTGGCGCGTATGTCGATACAAATGAGGATGGATTCTTTTATATAGTTCGGCCGATTGCCGACACACCCGCATTTCGTGCAGGACTGGAACCCGACGACATTGTGACAAAGGTAGATGGCGAATCGATTCAAGGTCTAGTGACCGATGAAGTTGTTGCCATTGTGCGTGGGCCAGTCGGCGAACCCGTTGTCCTGACCATCGTTCGTGAAGGGGCTGCGGAACCATTCGACGTGACAATTGTCCGCGACCGTATCATCGTTCCACAGGTCGAATATAAGACGGTTGCCGATGGACAGGTTGGCTACATTCGTCTTGAAAGCTTCAATCAGGTGGCGACGGAGCAGTTAACAGAAGGGATGCAATCGCTGCTCGATTCAGGCGTGCAAAGCGTCATCTTTGACCTGCGCTACAACGGTGGTGGCTTGCTGACACAGGCGATTTCGGTTGGTGATCTCTTCTTGCCAGAAGGGGACTTCCTGATTATTCGCGATAGCGACGGAAATGTTGAAAGCTTTGGCACGAACGACGGTCAGATCGGTGAACAGATTCCCTTAGTGCTGCTCATCAACGAGAATAGCGCAAGTGCGTCCGAGATCATCGCAGGGGCCTTCCGCGACCGCGATCGTGCGACAATTATCGGAACCAACTCATTTGGCAAAGGCTCTGTGCAAACACCCTATGCGCTCGACGACAATTCGGAATTCCGTGTGACAACCGCAAACTTTTACTCACCCGCTGATCTTGCAATCAACAAGGTTGGTGTTGCACCCGATATTTTTATCGACTTTACACCTGACATTATCGGCGATGATAATGACGAAACCGTGCAGCGGGCGATTGACTTCCTGCTGAACGGAGAATAAGGCAGTTGGCGGTTAGCGGCGAATTGTAACCATAAAAACGAGTATTCGTGATTGGTTACTGTTCGCTGACTGACTGATCACTAGCTCACTGAAAAAATGGCAACGAAAGACGGAACAAAACTTGTGGCGAAGAATCGCAAGGCGCGATTCGATTACGAGTTTTTGGAAACTTATGAGGCAGGGCTCGTCCTTACTGGGACAGAGATTAAGTCGATCCGTCTGGCGGGACAGGTCAGTTTGCGGCAGGGCTATGTGCAGCCGCATGATGGCGAGCTATATCTGACAAGCGTTGATATTGCTGAGTTTAAGCATGGCAACCGTGAAAATCACGAGCCAACGCGCAGGCGCAAGTTGCTCCTGCACCGCAAAGAGATCGACGAAATCTTGAACCAGTTGGCGACCAATGGCGTGACCTGTATTCCCGTGCGGATGTATTTGAAGAACGGACGTGCAAAGGTCGAAATTGCAGTGGCGCGTGGTAAGAAGACGTATGACAAGCGCAAAGATATTGCAAAACGGGACGCAGATATGCAAATGAAGCGTGCTGTCAAAGAGGCTGGTTACTAGGAGCGCGAAGGGCTAACGCAGACGAGGCGTCTGCGCTCCAATTAAGCTCCCAATTTACTATTCTCGCAATAGTTGATCAAACTCTTCAGCCGCCAACTGCAACTGACCGCGCGGATCGGTGAGGCTAAAAAACACCCAATTTTCATCATGTGGAAAATAGTCGATAAACCAGCAGAGTGTGCGCACCTGCGGCTGGTTGTTGATCTCAGCAAGCGCGTTGGTTAGCCAGCCTGCTGGATAGTTATCGGTCGGTACGATGCCTTGTGGTCGATCATAGCTGTTCGTGGCGACGATGTAGGCAGGTGCGTTGTTCGTGGTTGGGTAGCGGTTGATCGCATCGAGCCAATCTTGGTAGATGCGGAAACCTGCTTGGGCAGTTGGATGTTGCGGACGTGTTAGATCTGTTAATGGTTCTAAGCTCGCATCAGCAAGTTCGGCCGATGCCACAAATGCATCCGCTTGGATAGCGAAACCATCTGGCGCAGCGTTGCTGACACCAACGGCGGTCTTGAGTTGGATGCCCGCGTCGATGGCGGCAACCATTTCATCCATGTAGCTGAGCCAAGGTGCATCTTCTGGTGAGTCGCCTGTCCAACTGAGCAGAGTTCCCACCAATACGCGCAGTTGTGCATTCTCCGCGCGCACCACTTGGATAACGTTATCATTGCGGGACACTTCTGCCCCGCTGCCGATCAGCATTCGCGCATACCATTCTGGGGTGATGCTAGGCGATTGCGTGTTCATGTTACTTCCGATGATCAGTGCGTGGATGTCGCTGAGTCGTTCATCACGGGCGAGCCGACGAACATAGGTCAAGTAGGCATCGAGACCACGATAGTCGTTGGGTTCTGGAACAGAGAGCGATTCTGTGAAGTCAACGCGCACGAGAACATTTAGACCTTGCGCGTTAGCCACCTGAACCCGCTTTACCAATCCATCAATATCCCACCAGCCCAGTGTATCGGGTTGCACATAGGTTGATTCAACGACCCAGCCCTGTCGATTGTGCCAATCACGTTCAGGATTCGGCCAGACAACGCAAAGCTTGGTTGGTTTTTTCCTGGGTGTCGGGCTGGGCAATCCTTCACGTAGTCGCTGGACCGTCCAGAGTTGGCACCCATCATCGCAATCGTTATAAAACTTCAATTGATCGGTATCTGCACTCGGTGTCACTTCAAACTCCCATTGATAAACGGCCGAAGGCAATCGCATTGCGGCTTCTGGCTGCACGACCGTTGCAAATGGTGCTTCAAGGCGCACATTCGCGTAGGGAGTTACATCTTCGACGATAACGGTAAATGGTTCATTTGGCACAATGGTGCGCGCATCAAACATGACACGCGGCCACGTGCTGTTCTGTGTGCCAGCGGGAATGATATTGATTGCCCCATCAAACGGCAGCAGCCAGATCAGAGCGATGGCAACAATTGCAATGATTAGGATAGCGCGATAGGGCTTCATAAGGTTGATATAACTGGTAGCAAGAAACGCATCTTTGTGCCGCGCAGGGCACCTTCTGTTGCGCTTTCAATTTCGAGCTTGCTATCATGTTGACGTAAAATTTCAGAAACGATGGCGAGACCTAAACCGCTGCCACGTTTGTCTCGATTGGCGCGATAAAAACGTTCGGTAATGCGGGGGAGATGTTCGACCGAAATGCCCACGCCCGTATCGCGCACCGTGCAGCAGACCCCCTGTTCATGCTCCAATAGCGTCACTGCCACTTCATCACCCGCCCGAGCATAGTTGATGGCATTATCGATCAGATTGACGAACACTTGCTTAAGCCGGTCTTCATCCCCAAAAACGGGCAGCAACCCGCCGTCATATTGCAATGAAAGGGCGATTCCGGCCTCTTCTGCCTGCAAGATCATCGTGGCTACAGCCTCTTCAGCAACCAAAATGATGTCGAGCGCACGTCGTTCAACAGGGGTGCGGAACTGCAAACGTCCCAAATCGAGAACGTCTTGGATCAGCTGGCTGAGGCGACGCGCCTGCTGCTGGCTGATGGTGAGCGAGCGTTCGCGCAGATCGGACGGTGTATCGGCCGATCTTGCCACATCGAGATGAGAAAGTAGGGAGGTTAGCGGTGTGCGCATTTCATGGGAGATAGAACCCCAATAGACCTGCATGGCACGTTCGCGCTCGATCTGCGCCTCGCGGCCTTGCACGACGATCAGTTGTCCGACATCGCTGCGTGTGCGCCACCATGACAGGGAGGGGAGTGGATCGGCCGATTGCAACGGTACATTCATCACGCGATAGGCCAACTCACTGTGTGCAGCTAAATCGGCAAAAAATGCCTTTTGCACCTCCTCACGCGCCAACAGTCGTGAAGCCGCTGGATTTTGCAACACAATCTCGCCCGCCCGATCGATGACAACCACGCCAAACGGTGCCACAGCCAATGACTGGGTTAAATCGACACGATCAAGACCCAACCCCGCCAGCGATTGCGAATGCCGTCGGGTCCAGTGGTAGCTCAAGGCGGCCACTGTTGCCAACAATAGCACCAGCAGGGTCATGAAGAGTTTGGCATCAATCGTCATCGCACATAAACCGATACCCAAAGCCGCGCACCGTTAAGATCATCAGCGGCTCCTTGGGGTCTTTTTCAATCTTTTGTCGTAAGCGTAACACGACTGTATCAACCGAGCGAACATTGACATCGCTGTACCCCCAAACATTGCGGAGCAGCGTTTCTCGGCCGAAAACCTGTTTGGGACTACGCATGAAAAGCTCTAACATCGCGTACTCCGTTGTTGAAAGGTCGAGCAATTCGCCGGCTAGCTTTGCCTCTTTACTATCAGGATAAAGCACTAAATCACCACACTCGATGGTTGTGTTATGGTGGCTATCAACCATTCGCAACAACGCCTTGACATGGGCCAACAACTCTTCATTGTGGTAGGGCTTTGTCAAATAGGCATCTGCACCCACGTTTAAGCCCTGCACTTTTTCTTGCAGCGTATCTTTTGCCGTCAGCATTAGGACAGGCGTGTAGCGTTCGAGCTTGCGTACATTGCGACAAACCTCATAACCAGTTATATCGGGCAACATCAAATCGAGTAGCAGCATGTCAGGCTGTTCTGCCAACAAGTCGAGCGCGTCGCCTCCTGAATGTGCGACCAACACTTTATATCCGTTACGTTCAAGATGATGACGCAGTGCCAACGTTATCGTTGGCTCGTCATCGACGATTAGTATACGTTTCATGGTAGTTATTAAAATAGCACTGTTCGCGCATTGTGATAGGTAAAATTATAGAGCGTTGGGTGTCCATTTGTTAATAGTAGGGCTAGAAACAGCCATGTGCCACTTGCTATCAAAATGTGCCTACGACAATCGGTTGACCGTTTGGCGATCTATTTCATCAATTCGCACGTGGTGCCACAAATATAGGATGTACGACTGCACAGTAAACGGCGCAATGGGGTGCTTGGCCGCGCCAAACACCCCAACCAACGAAGTTAAATCTTTGCGATCATTGAGAGAAAATCATTCATCGTGAATATGCGGCGGCCGACTCGACCAAATCGGCAAATTGTAACACTTCGGTGTCGCTCGAAAAGCGCAACGTTACGTTCTCAACATCACCCCACACGGCAGCGAGTGAGTTGTGTCGTGCCCAGTAGCTGCGTTTTAGAAGCTCGCCATATTCGGCCACGACGGCAGCAAGTTGCAGTCCATTGTTTGCATCAGCGAGTGAGGTGGCGAAGGTGGTGGGATCGGCCGATTGTTCTAACTCTCGCACCGCGCCTGTCTCTGGATCTTGGTAGCGAACGCGCACCGTCATGGCCGACTGCGACAAATTTGCCTCGTCTGCTAAACGCATTTCGTACAATGCTGTGACGCTATGACCCGACCCAATCTCTCCCGCGTCAATCGTGTCATTGCGGAAATCTTCATCGGCAACTGCCCGATTTTCATAGCCGATCAGGCGATAGTGCCAAACGACCTCTGGGTTAAATTCAACTTGTACTTTGGCATCTTTGGCAATCGTCACCAATGTACCAGTTAAGTCGGTGACAAAAACGCGCTGGGCTTCGCGCAACGTATCGACGTAGGCATAAGTCCCATCCCCTTGATCCGCGAGCTGTTCCATCAATGTGTCGTTGTAGTTGCCCATCCCAAAGCCATATGTGCTGAGAGAGATACCGCGTCGCGCATGATTGAGGATACTTTCGGCCGTTGTGTTCCCGACGTTGGCGACACCATCGCTCAAAACGATGAGACGTGTCGTCTGCCCGTCAAGCAGATAGCGATCCGCCATGCGATACCCTTCCAAAATCCCTTCTTCGGCGTTGGTTGAACCTTCTGAACGCAATCCATCAATCGCCCGGATGATATCATCGCGGCGTTCGACATAGGTGGGGTCGAGGACAACCCGCGCATTTGAGCCGTACACGATAATCCCAACACGGTCACTGTCACGTAGTTCATCAACCAATAAACGCAGCGACTGCTTTGCCAAACCGAGACGATTGCTTTGATCCATCGAACCTGACACATCAATCACAAAGATGAGCAGCGCATCGGGACGTTCGTCTGCTGGAACCTCATAGCCTTGAAGACCAACGCGGACCAGATGATAATTTTCATCCTCGCCATAGGGTGTGCGTGCGCCGTCGATGTGGATGGCAAATGCCTCTTCTTTGCTAGGGCGCGGGTAGTTGTAGTCGAAGAAATTGATGTACTCTTCAACGCGCACCGAATCGGCTGGCGGCAACTGGCCATAATCACTCAAATAGTTGCGCATCAGGGTATAGCTGCCCGTGTCCACGTCGATGGCAAATGTCGATTGGTTGTCTTGGCGCGCATCGACAAATGGATTGACATCTGTGCCATCAAATGTCATGTTGTTTGGTTCTTCAACGCGCTCTGGTACGATGGAACGTGGCTCGGCCGTTGGTTGAGCAACCACATTGGGAAGCACAGAACTGCCTACGCTTTCATTCACCGCGACAGCATCGCCTGAATAAAACGGCTCGCTTTCTACTGCAACGACCGATGTCACGACCACCTCTTCAACGATCACTTCACCGGGAACCTCGACCTCTTTCACTGTTTCAACAATTTGGGTTACAACGTCAGCTTCAGGCGCACTACAGCCCACAACCATCCAAACCAACACTACGATCCACAAATATTTCCAAAATTGACTGTTCATCTTACTTGCTCCTTTTGAATTCTGTGCGACATGTTGCCGCCGTTCTAAAGACAAGACGAAACTCAGCGCGAAAAGGTTCCCGCTTAATTTTGGATTTGCAATTTTGAGTTGATGGAGTTGGACTCTGCCATTTCTAATTTAAAGAAATGGCAGAGCAATGCTGTGGAGAGATGAGCCGTTAGCGATAGCGTCTTCGCGCAAAGATTGCCACCGTGCTGATAATCAGGAGTAGGCAAATTCCAACGAGGGGCGTGGTTGATGTTTGTGAGAGATTATTCAGTGCAACCGCCGTAGGCGTGTCGGCAACCTCTGTGCCGCTTAACGTGACATCATCTACCCACCACCCAAGAAATGGGAGGTCGCCCGCAAAGTCGGAACGGAAATGCCAGCGAATGCGAACCTCATCTCCAGAGGAAATGCGCGAACTAAGATCGACAGTCTCAACGGTTAGTGTTGGGAAATCCTCACGCAAGTCATCAAAACGCCCAGCGGCGACAACCCATGGCCCATCGTTGACCGATATCTCGATTTCGCCATAGTCGCAAGGTGGATCGCCCTCAGGCGGATTACAAAAAGAGCCCCCTTCTGTGAAGTAAGTGTGGAAGAATGTTAGCGTGAATGGGGTTGTCACAGTTAACGGTACTGTCACAGTGGGCATGATTAGGTAGTCATGGCAATCATCGCCGGGAGCAGCCGAGCTATAAGGACTCATGTTCCAAACGTGCGTGGGGCTGCTGACAAATAGATCTTCCTCGTTTGTCCATTCTCCGATTGGGCATGTTCCGTTGCCCCCTTCTTCGGTTGTCCATGCTTCCTTGTTTGAGTCTTCAAAATCGTCCTCAAAAAGGATGATGGTGTCGCCGGGCCCATTGGCCTGTATACGTTTAACGATGAATAAAGAGCTGAAAAGTAGAAGCGCGACTGCGCTAACGGTGAACGGGATCGATATAGCTTGTTTTGTGGACATTGTATTACCTCCAAATATTATCGTTATCGTGGTTAAACGAGATTTTGTCCACCTAGCAGTGGAACAACATTTGGATGGCACACAAGTAGAATTAGAATAACATAATAGGCATTCAGCGTACTAGACAAATCGGGGGCATTTCAGGGTAGATTGAGCGACGGGAACGGTAACGGCATGTCGGAAGCGGCCGATATAGCGTCGCGATTACGTTCACGCCAGCGATTGAAGAAAAAGAATGCACAGATTGTCAGAGAGTGGGTAATTTTGCCAGCGAGGATTAGATCGAGGACTTGAGTGAGCGGTACCTCAATCATTTCGATGTCTTCTGCACCATCGAATTCAGGTGGTTGAACGTATGTCGCGTTGAGAGCGAGATAGGTGTGGCAACGGTTGGTGAGAAAGGCGGGATTGGGTTCAACCGTGCCGAGATGGATGATTTTTTCGGCCGAAAATCCCGTCTCCTCCAACATCTCACGACGCGCCGTTACCATCGGGTCATCCTCATGCGGATCGACCATCCCACCGGGCACCTCAAGACAAACTGTGCCTGTCCCGTGCCGATATTGTTTGATAAAGATCACGTTGCCCGTTGCGGTAATTGGAATGATGTTGATCCAATCAGGTGCGTTTAGCACAAAGAAGTTATGCTCGTTCTGTGTACGCGGAGAGATGCGCGTCACTTGGGAGAGGGTGAAAATACGAAAGTCGCCGATTTGTCGTTCGTCAGTTTGTTGCCATGCTTTTATCATGCTGCTATTGTCTCATGGAAAAGAGCCAATCGCACACTAAGTGTAACAAATACACTATCTACTCATTTTCACTATGTACGAAGAAAAAGGTATTCTCCAAAAATTGCTAGAAACATTGCCACAGGTTGGGGCAGTGCGCTGGATTGGCGTGCGCCCACAGCGTCGTGCGCCGCTGCAATCGGTCTCTGAGGTAGCGGTGACGCGGGAAAATGGGCTGGTTGGCGACCGCTATACGCGCAAGCAGGGCAAGCGTCAGGTAACGCTCATTCAGCAAGAACATCTCACAGCGGTCGCGTCTATGTTGGGGCGCGACGCAATCGATCCCAACGTGACCCGTCGCAATATCGTTGTGAGCGGCATCAATTTACTTGCCCTGAAAGATAAGCAGTTTCAAATTGGCGACGTGATTTTGGAATATACAGGGTTGTGCCATCCGTGTTCGCGGATGGAGGAGGCGTTGGGGGCAGGAGGATATAACGCGATGCGCGGACATGGTGGAATTACGGCCCGTGTCGTGGAAGGTGGCAATATTCGCATTGCTGATGAGGTGAAAATTCGCGCATAATCGCCCTATTTGTATTTCAATTGCACAACTTTCTACCCTTTGACATGCGCTAAAATCTGTTCAATAATTGTACAAATGTTGAACAGGAGTATTAAGGTATGAAAACAGCAATGATTTGGGGCGCAGCTGGTGGCATCGGCCGATCGCTCACTCAGCAACTTGTCGATTCAGGCTGGCAAGTGGTCGCTATTACGCGCTATCCCGAGAAGGTCGAGGAGATTGCCAGTGTAACAATAGAGATTGGCAATGTTGGAAATTCGGCCGAAATTGACAAGGTAATCTACACCGCACATTTTGAAGTGAGCGCAATCGACTTGTGGGTCTATACGATTGGTGACATCACGCAAGCCAAAGTGGGTGACATGAAGGCCGCGACATGGCAGCGAATCCTCGATGCAAATTTGACGGGTGCCTATCTTGCCGCTAGTGCGAGTGAACCATTGTTACAATCAGATGCACATCTCTTTTTCTTGGGTGCAGTGAGCGAGCGGCTGCAACTTCCCAGTTTGTCTGCCTACGTGGCGGCAAAGGCAGGCTTAGAGGCGTTCGTGACGACAATGAGCAAAGAGCAGCGCAAGCGCAAATTTACGATTGTACGACCCGGAGCAGTTGATACTGCATTTTGGAATAAAGTGTCGCTCAATAAACCAAAAGATTCGGCTGATCCCGCCAAAGTTGCAGAGCGCATCATAACTGCCTATCAGCAAGGCACCACTGGTAAACTGGATATCACCCATTAAATTATGCCTACTTTCACAAACAAATTTACCGTCAACGCACCGCTCACGGCGGTTGCCGATTTTCATAGCCGCACCGACATTCTCAAAAAACTCACACCGCCACCGCTATTTGTGCAGATTCATGATTTTGGGGAGATGAGCGAAGGGATGGTCGCCAAATTTACGATGTGGTTTGGCCCCATCCCCGTTCGATGGATCGCCAAGCATGTCGATGTCAGTCAAAGTGGGTTTAGCGATATTCAACAAGAGGGGCCGCTCCAAACGTGGGCGCATACCCATCGCTTTGCAGAGAATGCTGCAGGTGTGACCACCGTGTATGACACGATTGAGTACACGCATCCGGCTGGCTGGAAAGGCCTCTTGACGCGCGTTATGTTCGGTCGCCTCAATTTGAAACTGCTATTCTTCTATCGCATGTTGGTGACACGTTACTACACCAACGGGCGCAAAGCTTAGACAGAATCAGAACGAAAATGCGCCCCCATGCTGCGATTGTTTGCCTGCGCCGAGCGCGTGACGATTTTCCCCGCCATCACCGCGTTGCGTAAACCGATCAGGTCATCCGTTAATTTGGAGACTTTGTAGAAGCGTTCAATTTCGGCCTCAAGATGATTGAGTTCGCGCATGGCGCGATTCATCAGATACGAGGCACGCACAAGACCGACATAATTCCACATCACATTCTTGATGGTTGTCATGTCTTGCTGGATGAGCAGCGGGTCAGGTTCGTAAATACCTGTATTGCGCCATTCGGGGATACAATCGGCCGAATACACCCCCTCATCCAACTTCCCAGCAATATCTTCGGCCGATCGCTGTCCCCACACCAATCCTTCCAACAGCGACGACGACGCAAGTCGATTCGCGCCATGTAGACCAGTGCAAGAGACTTCGCCGATGGCGTAGAGATTTTCGACGGAAGATCGGCCGAAACCATCGACCCACACCCCACCACAAAAGTAGTGTGCGGCTGGTGTCACAGGAACCAAATCTTTCGTGATATCCACCCCATAACTCAGGCACGTCTCGTAGATGTTGGGAAAGTGATGCTTGATTTCATTCGTTGGAATGTATGAGCGCAAATCGAGAAAGACCCGATCGACATCTTCTTTTAACATCTCTGCCCGAATCGAGCGCGAGACGACATCACGCGCTGCCAAATCTTTCCATTCGGGATCATAGTTCTGCATAAACGGCGTGCCATCTTCGCCCACAAGCCGCCCCCCTTCGCCACGTACCGCCTCTGAAATCAGGAAGTTAGGCGCACCACGTTTGCTAAACGTCGTCGGGTGAAACTGCACAAACTCATTGTTAATAACGCGCGCACCTGCGCGATACGCCATTGCCAAGCCGTCCCCACGTGACCCTTTTGGATTGCTTGTGAAGGCGAAAATTTGCCCCAATCCACCAGTCGCCAGCACCGTTTGCTTGGCCATGCACCGCTTGACCTCCCGATTCTTGCGGTCAAACAGATAGGCACCAACACAGCGTGGCTCGCTGTAGACGGACAGCCGATCTTTAGAATGATGCTGGGGCGTGAGCAGATCGATCGCAGTGTGGGCGGTTAGCAGATTGATATTGTCGAGATTTTTTAGATAGTTGAGGAGGGCGATTTGGATGGCGTGGCCTGTCGTATCGGCCGAATGGATGATGCGTGGAATTTCATGCGCCCCTTCTAACACAATCGATAAGTCACCATCAGTGGTGCGCGTAAAGTTAACACCGACCTTGTCGATTAAAAAGTTCTCAACGAGACGTGGCCCATCTTCTGCCAAAATTTCGGTGGCGACGGGATTGGTAAAGTGTGCGCCTGCATGATCGAGATCGCGGATCAGAGATTCGGCCGAATCTCCCTCACCTTTGTAAATGATCCCCCCCTGCGCCCAATCGGTATTGGTATCGCTTGGTTCCTCTGCTCGCGTCACCAGTGTCACCTGCACACCACGTTCCGCCAACGCAATCGCCGCCGTGCATCCCGCAACCCCCGTGCCGATGACGAGTACTTCCGTTTCGATCAGTTCACTCATAACATTTACGATTTACGATTTACGAGACGAGAGATACCTCGTAAATCGTAAATCGTAAATCCAAAATCGTAATTTCTCTATCCTATTTCAATCATCCGTTGCACCGACCGCGCCGCCTTGACGCGAATCTCTTCTGGGACGGTCACTTCGTATTGTGTGTAGCGCAGCGCATCGAGTGTATCCTGGAGCTGGATTTGATTCATGTGCGGGCAGCGTACAGAGCAGAGGCGCAGCATATTTTTCTCTGGATTAGCCGCCATGATGTTGTCGCCCATGCTGCACTCGGTCAGCAGCAGATATTCGGGCATATCCGTCTCTTCCACGAAGCGGATCATCTGTGACGTGCTGCCGCTAAAGTCGGATGCGTCGACAACTTCTGGCCGACACTCTGGATGCGCCAAAATTTTCACATCGGGATGGTCGGCGCGAATCGCCTCGATGTCCTCAACGGTGAACTTGTCATGCACGATACAGCGTGCGTTCCAGCCGATCACATCTGCCTTCCCGTTCACCGTCCCGTCCTGTTCAGGAAAGATAATCGTCTTGCCGGTCTCGCGGGCAACGTTTTGTGCCAAGTACATATCGGGCAGGAAGATCACCATGTCGCTGTCGAGTGATTCGACAACGGCGACCGCATTGCCAGACGTGCAGCAAATATCGGTCTCTGCCTTCACGTCAGCATAGGTGTTGACATAGGTGACAACAGGAACGCCGGGGAATTGTGCCTTTAACTTGCGCACATCAGCGGCCGTAATGCCCTCTGCCAGCGAACAGCCCGCTTTTTGCGACGGGATCAGCACAGTTTTGGTTGGGTTAAGAATTTTCGCCGTCTCGGCCATAAATTCGACGCCGCAGAAAACGATAATGTCCGCATCCGTCTCGGCCGCCACACGACTGAGATAGAGCGAATCGCCCACAAAGTCGGGAACGGTGTGGAAGAGGGCGGGTTCCATATAGTTATGCCCTAAGATCACGGCGTTGCGCTCCTTTTTGAGCTTGTTGATCTCCGCCGCCAGCTGCGCCTTGTAGCGCAGTTCAAAGTCAGGCGTATACGCGCCCATCCCCGCTTTAAGGGATTCGTAAATGGCATCGGCCGAAAGTAAATCAGCGATTGGGTTCATGATGTCCTCCGTGAGATTGCTCACGTTCAATTTTCTCAATTCATTTTGCATCGGTTATGACACGCGATGCAAGGTCAAATATGCAAGACTTAATGGCAAGAATACCGTGTCAACAGGTATTTACGATGATTACTCCGCTTCAAGACTAATATCAAACGCCATGACAGAATGCGTCAATGCCCCACTACTGATGAAATCCACACCAGTTGCGGCGATGGCGGCGACGGTATCAAGCCGCACGTTGCCCGATGCTTCGAGCGGGGTGCGTCCAGCCGTAATGTTGACCGCCTCGCGCATTGCGTCCAAACTCATGTTGTCGAGCATGATGCGGTCTACATTGAGCGGTAATGTTTCGCGCAGTTCGTCCAAATTTGTCACTTCAACTTCAATTGGAATGTCGCGTCCTGCCAAGAATGTCCGCGCCTGTTCAACAGCGGCGGTGGGGCTGCCCGCAGCGGCGATATGATTGTCTTTGATCAGCACCATATCGTAGAGTCCCATGCGATGGTTTGCGCCACCACCGAGACGGACGGCCCACTTGTCGATGATGCGTAGTCCGGGAACAGTCTTGCGGGTGTCGAGAATGACCGCCTTTGTGCCTGCGGCTTCGTCCATGAAGCGGCGCGTTTTAGTGGCTATGCCACTCATGCGCTGCATAAAGTTGAGGGCAGTGCGTTCGGCCGTCAAAATCGCCCGCGCATTGCCAGTGACTGTCGCCAAGCGATCCCGATTCTTGACCCGTGCGCCATCTGCGACGAGCGGCGTAAAGCGAATGTTGTAATCCATCACGCCAAACACCTCGCGTGCGACGGCAAGCCCCGCGACGACACCCTCATCTTTGGCGACAAAGTGGGCGACCAGCGTTTGGTCGGCTGGAATTAGCGCACTCGTTACGTCGCCGCTGCCAATATCTTCGGCAAAGGCGCGTTTGATAATGTCGAGTAGATCGTTCTCGTCAAAAAAGGTTGTGCTGCGAAGTGATTTCTGTAGGCTCATTGGTGTAATTGTGACACTAACTAATTTAGTGGCATTATAGTTGGTTTCATTCTGTGAAGTCAAGTTAGAAGCGGATTATTATCGTTTTGGGCAATGCTGCAACTCTGTCGAAACCTCTATGGTCGCACATTTTAACAACGAGTAGAATACACGGTCTATGCGCGAAGGAACTGTTACATTTTACACTCGCTCCCACATCAAACCGAAATTAGAATTGAAGATCGGCGATGAAGTATCTCACCTGCCATTTGTCGAAAGTGATGACTCCCGTGTGCGGGGAGAGCATTGCTGGGTCGCCAAGCCAGCGATTCCAGATGAAGGGGAATGGTTATTTCGCATCAACTTAGGGGATGGCACTCATGCGGCGGCGTATGGGCGGGGGAGCTTTGAACATTTTCATTCATGCGTTCCGGATGTTTGGATTCAGGGTGGGGAGTTCTTTAGCTATCGTCCCGCTGCCAACATCACGGACTCAAAAGTGGTGAAGGTCAGGCGATTTTTCGGCCGATTGCCCCGCCGCCCTCTCTATGTCTACCTACCACGTGGCTATGACCAGCACCACGACCGTCGCTATCCAGTTCTCTATATGCACGACGGGCAGAATGTATTTGAAAGTTATGTCGGCGACAGCTTTTCTGGCTCATGGCGGGCAGATTTAGCGGCCGATGATTTGATTGCAAAAGGGCTGATACGTGAGTGCATCATTGTGGGGGTCAGCAATGGAGAAGACCGTCGCATTGAAGAGTATTTGCCGCCAGAGTACACCTTTTCCCCGCCCAGCGGTGGCGAGGATGGCATGCCGATGTCAACGATCAAGGGGCACGCCAATCGCACCTATCGCTACTATTCGCTAGACGTTGCGCCCTTTGTCAACAACTCATTCCGCACGTTGCCTGACCGCGACAATACGGCGACCTGTGGATCGTCAATGGGCGGGCTTTTCACAACTTATTTAGCATGGGAGTTTCCCAAGTTTGCCAAGCATCACGCCGCGATGTCCCCATCTTATTGGATTACAGGGGATCTAGACAGTGAAATAGATGACCTAAAAATCGTTGAAAAGCTACGTCATGAAACGCCTCCCGATATCCGCATTTGGCTCGATAGCGGTACACGCTCCACACAGACACGTGGCAACGATGGCCGCTACAACACGCTCGCCGCCCGCGATGCCCTGATGGAAAACGGCTATATTCTGGGAGACAATCTCGGTTACTTCCTACATGAGGGAGCAACTCACAGTGAAGGTAGTTGGGCAGACCGCTTTCCGCAGATTTTGCAATTCTTGTTCCCACTGAAAGGATGACAAATAGTTAGAGCCTCTGCCATCCCTCTCCCAAATCGCGTAGAATAACCTTATGAGCAAGAAAAAAGTTGTCGTCGCCATGAGCGGCGGCGTGGACAGTTCAGTCGCGGCGGCATTGCTAGTGGAGCAGGGGTATGACGTGGTTGGCATGATGATGCGCCTGTGGAGTGAGCCGGGACGGGCTGCGTTTAATCGCTGCTGTACGCCCGATCAGATGGCCGATGCGCGTCGTATGGCCGATCAACTCGGTATTCCATTTTACGCTATCGACGTTAAAGACTATTTCCGCAAAACGATTGTGCAATTTTTTATCGATCAATATGCGGAGGGACACACACCAAACCCCTGTATCGAATGCAATCGCCATATTCGTTTTGAGTACTTGCTCGATCAAGCGCGTGCGATTGGCGCAGACTACTTGGCAACAGGACACTACGCACGAATTTCGCATAGTGACGATCTGGGGTATACGCTGCACAAAGGATTAGACGCGAACAAAGATCAAAGTTATGTACTGCACGTGATGGGTCAGGCAGAGCTGGCGCAGGTCATGTTCCCAATTGGGGAATACACCAAGCCCGAAGTGCGCGCACTGGCCGAGAAATTTGAGCTACCTGTCGCCAAGAAAAGTGACAGTATGGATTTGTGCTTTCTGGGCAAGGATAGTTATAAGGATTTTCTCGATCGCAATGCGCCTGAGATTGGGCAAGCGGGAGCGATTGTGACGACGAGCGGCGTTGAAGTCGGTCAGCATAACGGGCTGCCGTTCTACACAATTGGTCAGCGCAAGGGGCTCGGTATTGCCGCGCCTGAACCACTCTTTGTCGTCAACAAGGATATTGCAAAAAATCAGCTGATCGTGGGAACGCGAAACGAAATGGGGCGGAGCGAGTTGATTGCAGAGCGGGTCAATTGGGTCAATGGGGAGCCGCATGGAACGATTTCGGCCGAAACCAAGATTCGCTACAAGTCCCAATCCCATCCCTGCACCGTTGAGTCATTACCCGATAGTCGCGTGCGCATCAAGTTCGATTATCCCGTCAACGGCATCGCGTCGGGGCAGGGAGCCGTCTTCTACGACGGAGACCGCGTACTCGGTGGTGGCATTATCGTGCGCGAGGATGCACTGACTATTGCGCCCGAAGACATCATTGCAATGGGCACAATTGCAACGCCGCAGGGAGTTGGAGCAGCAAGCATATGAGTGGCACGATCGTCAGTTTCATTCTAGGCTTTTTGCTCTCGACGGCGTTTGCCTGTGTCTTTCATCTGCTTGTTGGCGGCCCTGCTGGACGCATTCTCCTTTATATCATCATGGCCAATGTCGGCTTTTTGGCTGGGCATTTCATCGGTCGCGGGTTGGGCGTCAGTCTAATGAAACTTGGCCCGCTCTATCTCCTCACCGCGACGGCTGGCTCAGTCGCCTTCCTCCTCTTCGCCAAATGGCTCTGGCCAGACTATTCAGAATCGGCCGAAACCTAAGCCAAACAATCCTGTAAGACAAAAACCAAGCTAGAGAAAGTATGCTATTTGCGAGGCAAAAGGGTTGAACGCACCCATTTGTAAATAGCAGTCATGATAATTGATATCCATACGCATCTTGGCGATGTGCTCTATCCCGCTGGGGGCAGCATTATCGAAAACGGACGTACACCCATGCCGTTGGTTGACCCGCTCAAAATTTTTGAGCAGCGTGGCTGGCGTGGTATTCGCGGACAGCGATTGCTCGAAAAATGGGCAATGCGCACTGGTCTGGCGCGCAGTCGTGCGGCGACCCGCGCCAATATGCGGGCAGCGATGGATAAATATGGGGTCGATTACACGGCGGTGATGGCCGTTCCGCCAGCGGTGACGTTTGCAGATCTCCATGCGGCGCATCAAAAAGATCAGACGATGTTGCCGTTTACGGGCGTTGACTATACACGGCTAAATTGTGTGGACGAGCAGTTTTCGGCCGATCACGCGAACAACGCGTACGGCCTCAAACTGCACCCCATCTTGCAACACGTGCGCCTCTGCGACCCGCGCACGTTTGCCGCTGTTGAAGCGTTTGCCCCCTATCGCCTACCCGTCTTGTTTCACGCAGGCGTCTGTGAATATTATCCAGACCCCGCCGAAAAGCAGTTTGCATCGCCGCAATTTGGCGCAATCGAAGACGCTATTCCGCTCATCCAAAACTTTCCACACGTCAACTTTATTGTGGGCCACGCCGGATTAGACGGTTTTCACGCCGTGATCGACCTGTTTAGCCATCTGCCGAATGTCTATGTCGATGTGTCGTTCCAATCGGCCGAAAATGTCCGCCAACTGCTCGCAGCCTTTGGCACAGAGCGTGTCTTGTTTGGCTCCGATTGGCCGTGGGGACAGATGGATGTCTCACTCAAGATATTGGAACAGGTCTGTGACGCGGCGCAATTGCGGCGTGTATTGGGGGAAAATTCGGCCGAACTTCTAGGAATTAGTTAGTGCTACGGAGCTTTCGTCTCAATGCAAAAGTGGTGCGTGATGCGTGGTGCGTGATACGAATTCAATCCACGCACCACGTACTACGCACTAGGTTGGCGAAGGCCTAAAGATACTAACAGAATTAGTAGCTAGCATTCATATTATGAAACAACAAATCAAACGAACACTTGGAAAACTTCTCGTCACGCTCATGCCAAGCCGCGCTGAACTGGTGCGCCAAAATGAATTTTCGATGTCAGTCGGTCATCGCAATCCACTCAACTCACTGATTCGGGCAGGGCTGGCCGAACGGCTCGTTGACGGTGATAAACTCGACGAACTCTCCGCCAATCATCGTCACTTCTGGGCAACCGATCAAGGCACAGAATACCATGTCCATGCGCGTCGCCATGTCACCGAAAGTTACCAACAGTACTTTAGCTACGTCAGCGAGATTCTGGGTGGGTTACTTATCGCCAATCCCGAAATTACGACGCTTGTTGAAGTCGGCTGTGGCGGTGGCAGTCTGCTCAATCTATTGGCGCAGCAGTTTCCACAGATCGAACGCTTTATTGGTATCGATCTCTCGCCCGCAATTATCGCGGAAAACGCGCGTATGTTTGATGATGCGCGTTTGGAGTGGGTCGTGGCAAATGGGAAAACGTGGGTCGAACAAACTGGTGGGGCAAACACCATCTATCTCTCCTATCGTGGTGTGTACGAATACTTTACCCAAGCCGACTTGAATGAAATGTTTGCCAAAATTGCCAGCGAAAAACGCCCTGCTATCTCGATCAGTATCGAACCAATTGGATTGCAACACGATCTCGACACCACGTCAGACTCGCTCCTTTACGGAACAGAATACACCTTCTCGCACAACTATCCACACCTGTATGGTCAAAATGGGTACACGATTCACAGCGTTAAGCGCAACGAGTACGATACCCATGCCATCTGTGCGGTGGTGGCCTCAGTCGGTTTAAAACAGGCAGTGCCAGACGTTGAAGATTTGCTGGCTGCGCTGATCTAGGAATATAAACGAAACGTTTGTATCTCTTTTTGTAACCACCTACCATCGCAAGATAGAACATAATGTCACCATGCGATACACGTTATTTCTATCCTTCATTTTTGCATTGTTGATTGTTGTGATTCGGCCGATTTCAGCCGCACGTGACGAAAACGTGCCCATCTTTGAGACAGCGACGATCGACAACGATTCACCCGGCTATGTCAAGAACGGTGTCGCTGATTGGCACAGTGAACCGGTTGGTTATCGTAACCGGACCGACTGGACTTATACCAATCGTGGCCCCGTTCCAAACCCTAATACCGTCTATTGGCTGCCTTCGCTTGCTGGCAGTGGCAACTATGAGATCGAGGTCTATATCCCCGAGGGGTTCGCAACGACCACCAATGCGCGTTACTTCGTCCTCCATCAAGGCCGTCGCACGCTGCGGGTCATCAATCAATCCGTAAACAACGGACGCTGGGTGCCAATTGGCACGTTCTATCTTGAAGATACCAGTCGGGACGGGGTCTATCTCGACGATGTGACCTATGAAAACGTGATCGCGATGATGGCATTTGACGCAATCCGCTTTATACCTGCGGGCCATGTTCAAGCCGCCGTGGTTCCGACGTTGCCAGCGCCAAGAGCAGAGATAAGCCTCATCCCCAACAGCGGTCAGATTGGCAGTCTCGTCACCGCCTTCGGTAGTGGCTTTGTACCCGGAGACCGTGTGCGTTTGCTGTTTGGCGTTGCCCCCGATGATGCGTTTATGCAATCGGGTTCCGCCATCGCCGGTCCAAACGGCACTGTCACGCTCATTGCGGGAGTTCCCAACATCAGCAACCCGCTCTACGTTATCTTGCAGTCACCCAACAAAACAACCTCCGCACAATTTATTGTGACTCGATAACGAGTCGTATATAGGCGTCTCACAGGTGAAAATGTATCTGTGCGACGCCTAAAATCCTGAGTATGAACCGCCAACGCATGGGCGTTCTACTGTATTCTAAACATGCGTGAAAACGACAACCAGCTATACTTGCGGGATGCTGACTGATGACCAACTGATCGCTCGCTGTCGGCGCGGAGATGGTCGCGCATGGGACACCGTCGTCGCCCAATATGAGCGGTTGATCTTCTCGATTGCTCTCAACAATGGCTGCAACAATGATGATGCGGCCGATGTGACCCAAATTACCTTCACCATCTTTATGCAAAGCCTCGACCGTTTTGGCGAGGACACCAATCTCAAGGGGTGGCTGGGAACCGTTGCCAAACGTCATTCGTGGCGCTATGCAAAAAAACGGCAGCGCGAACAGCCGCAAGAAGAGGCAGATCTGTCAGAGATGGAGGTGGTTGGCGCGGCCCACAACCCATTTACCAAATGGGAACAACTGGAATGGGTGACTCAAGGATTTGCAAAGCTCGGTGAACGCTGTCGTCAACTACTGGAAGCGCTCTACTTTGATGAACGTGAGCCTGCCTATAGTGAGGTTGCCGATAAACTTGGCATGAAAGTTGGTAGCATTGGCCCAACCCGCGCTCGTTGTCTCGAAAAGATGCGGAAACATCTCACATAACAATCTTGCAAATTGTGTGTGCTTGTGAAATTTAGTACAATCCAGAAGATTGCAAATCATTGCAAAATAGGAAACACAATGGCTTATTCGGAAACCACACAAGTCCCACAGTCACCAACCCACAGTTGGCGCGAATTGATGCAACTCGGCGTTGTCCTGTTCAAGGCACGTGTCGTCTCATTGCTGCTGATGGCCGCAGTGGGTGGCGCGTTTTTGGCGGCTGGCGGCTGGCCGGGCATTGGGACGCTGCTGTTGACGCTCATAACGGGCGGATTGGCGGCAGGCGGGGCGTCGGCACTTAATCAATACATCGAGCGCGACCGCGATAAAACGATGTCACGCACGCGCAAACGTCCGCTGCCCACAGAGACACTCAGCTCTGAGATGATTCCGATGATTGGCGCGAATATGATCGTGCTGCCGTCGATTGCGGTGTTTCCATTTCGGCCGATGCTCTCATTCTTTCTCCTGCTCGGCGCAGTCATCTATGTCGGTATCTACACTGTTTGGCTCAAACCGCGCACATTGTTGAATATCGTCATTGGGGGTGCAGCTGGTAGTGCGGCCGTTATGAGTGGGGCTGCCGCGGCGGGCAACTGGAGTTCTCCCGCCGCCATTGTGCTCGCATTGATCGTCTTCCTCTGGACGCCCGCGCACTTTTGGAGCTTGGCAATTCTTTATAAAGACGACTACAAGAATGCCAAGATTCCCATGTTGCCGACGATTATGAGCGACCGCAACGCAGCATGGTGGGTGATGGCACATACGCTGCCCACCGCAATTAGCGCACTGCTACTTGGCGTTTTACCACTACTTGGCTGGGTTTATTGGTTGCTGGTCGTCCCATTTTCAATCGATATGGTGCGACGTAATATCATCTTCATCCGACAACCCTCAAAGATCAACGCGCGCCGATTTTTTATCAGCAGCAACGTCTATTTGCTTGTCGTCATCGTTGCCGCTTGTTTGGCGTCTGTTGTCTCGTCACTTTTCTGAATCGCTGGCAACAAGACGCGAACAGTCGTCCCCTTCCCCAATTCACTTGTCAGATTAATGTAACCGTTGTGGAGGTGCACGATCTCCTCCACAAGATTGAGCCCCAAACCACTCCCTGCACGGGAGCTGGCGTTCGACCCACGATAAAAACGTTGGAAAACATGATCGATCTCATCGGCAGGAATCCCAATCCCGTGGTCGGCAATTGACAGCTCCATCGCACTTGATAGCGGAATATACGATAGCGTAATTTCAACTTTTCCCTGCTCACAGTAGTTGATGGCATTGTAGAGCAGGGCCGTCACCATCTCGGCCAGTTGCGCGACATCGCCTAGAATCGGCCGACTGTCAGGATCGACCCGTATTTCAACCTCAAGCCCAACCGCTTCGGCGCGTTCACGATGCATCGCCACTTCGTGCATGACAATATCAGTCATACAAATCGGTTTCAGGTTGGTCGCAATCTGCTGTGAATCAAGCCGCGCGATTTTTAACACATCGAGGACAAGCGTCCGCAGGCGACTTACCTCACCCCGCACCACATCGAGATAGTGCTTTTGTCGATCGGGTCGTCGTTCGAGCAGGTCAAGATAGAGACTTAACGAGGTCAGCGGCGTTCGTAGTTCATGTGAGACATCGGAGATGAATTTGTTCTTTAATCCATCTAGCTCTTGCAGTCGTTTGTTTGCATCTTGCAGCTCTTGGTTGGCAAAAACGAGCTGTTGATTGCGTTGATCAACCCGTTCTTCTAATGAGTCGAGCAGCAAAACGTGTTGCAATGAACTACCGATTAGAGAAGTAATCGCTTGAAACAAAGTGTGGTCGGCACTATCAAAGTCCCGCACGGTTTGAAACGAGATGTTCATAACGCCAATCAATACACTACTGTCAAGCAAGGGTAAGCTGACCGTTGTCTTTAATGATTTTAAGTACAATGGCGCGTTTGTTGGAAAGAATGTGCGTGCATCTGCTTGTGTATCGGGAATTATTTCTATCTTGCGACTACGTGCAACTGCCCCCGTGATCCCTAGATGAAGTGGCAGCCGATAGCCGATGGGAAAGATACCTTCTGGTGTTGCAGAAACGACCACCGCGTCGTCATCGTCGAGCAGATTAATTGCGATAAACGCTGGGTTTAGCAACTTAACTATTTCTTGCGAAATAACGGCGAGCAGTGCTTCGAAGGTGCGGACGGACTGTAATTTGAGCGAAAAATCACGGACGGCAGCGAGTATTTTTACCTGTCGCTTTCTAGAACCATAGAGCCGGGCTTTTGCAATCGCTGCGGCCGCCTGATTTCCCAACGAAGACAAGAGTGCTAAATCGTCCTCACTAAAGTCAGGTTGCTCGATTGTGTTTAGTGCGAACAAGAGCCCAAGAACTTGCTCCCGATAGATGATGGGGGCCACCATCAAGGCGCCAATGTTAAATTTTGCACGCATCTTGAGCATTATCGGTGACGCAAGTTCATCCCGTTGATGTTTTTGCAGACGCGTTGGATTGCGATTTTCGATGACCCATCCAGACAAACCCTGTGTTAGCTGATTGTAAGACGGGATATACAACGGTGCTAACGAGGGGTTATGGTATTCAGCGATGTGTTTTATCTTGGGTTCATTCTTGGCAAAAACAAATAGTATGCAATATGAACTGCCGATTGCAACGGCTGAATAGTTGACGACATTTTCTAGAATGGTCTTCAGTGAATCAGTTGATATGAGCGCATTGGAGGCTGAATAGAGCGCCCGCGTGTTGCGCAGGGTATTTTGTAAATCATTGACGCGACGTGAACGCAGCAGCGTGCGCGTGATTGCCTGCGCAATCTCTGTAAGTTCGTCAACTTGTAATGAGGTATAGGCGTTAGGCTCACGCCATGCAATGGTCAATATGCCGATAGATTGTTCCCCATCGCAAAGCGGAAATGCAGCGTACGATTGAAGTTGACTTGCATGGAGCAAGTTATCGATAAGGAACGTAGACGCAGGGTCGACTTGGGCGACAAACGTTGGTTGCCGTGCGGAAAAGTCGGCATGGAAGGACTCCCACGGAAGTGTCAATTGTGCGTCGAGCTGTTGAGTGGTGTTGTCCCAAAGGTAAATGGTGGCATCATCGGCCGAATCTGACAGCGCAAAGATCAATTCTGCACAGGCAAAATTGCGCTCAAGAATCTGGCGCAGTTCTGGATAGATTTGATCGACCGTCTCGCTGCTATTTAGCAAGCTCAAGACCGAGATGAGAGCACTCAAGTTATTCAATTCTTCACCATGCATTCTTCCATTACATTGATTAAATCTTAGCGGTTTCACCTACGCTACGACAATGGGAGGTTAGAGCTATGTGAGCTGACCACTGGTAAGATTAGGTAACTGTGAGTAGAAACGAACAAATAGTCCTATTGATCTGCCAGAGTCATGCATAAACTTGACCATTGAATTCGCCTGTTCTACGATACTTTCAGGTTTTTTACCAGAGTAAATTTAAGAAAGGAAGGTGTCAGATGGCATTTAGTCACACAAATTCAAAAGGTCGCACTTATTACCTACATGGACGTGATACCACGCTCAAGAATGGTCGTACACAAACAATCTACTTCTTCGCGAAGGAAATTAAAGAAGGCGCACTCGATGCAGTCCCAGAAGGGCGCGTCGTCTCAGAAAGCCGTAACGGTTTGCCAGTGTTAAAGAAAGCACCAGAATAGACAATCCGTTTGTTTGAAAAGTAAAAGGGAGCAGCCAATTGGCTGCTCTTTTTTTATGGTTCGGCCGAAATTCCATTGGCGGGCAATCGGCCGATTGTTGCCTCACGCACGATGCCGTTGCGACTCAACGTGCCATCATATTCTGAGCCGAGTCCCGCAGCGTTCCAACCATCCATTGAAAAGGGGATGCTGGCAGAATCGGCCGAAACCCATCGCCCGTTGAACGTGCGAGAAATGTGTAGATGCGTTCCTGTTGAGTATCCGCCTTCGCATGAGGGATGGCCGATTGGATCGCCAGCCTTGAGCTGCGTCCCTGCGGCGACCCGCTCATTGGTGGCGACATGCTGGTAGATAACTGCCCAACCTGTTCCCGCAAAGCCGTCCCCGTCCAAATCCAACACGACTGCGCCGAAACTGCTGCGCGTCACGACGCCGTCCGCCACTGCAACAAGCCATGCGGTTGAATCATAGCAGCCGACATTGTTGCCGGGCGGCACGAAGTCCAACGCCGCCCACGCAGAACCGGTATTCCAGCCTCCATGCGGACCACCCGTCAAATACCATGTCTCTCCCGCTGGCCACGGCAATGATAACTCAGGTTGCGCCGTCGGAACCGCAACGATGTCGTCACCCTTGCTATAGGCAAACGGGCTACCAAACATGCTCTCATAGGTCGCCAAAAATGCGCCGCCGTCTGTTTCAGCCCGCCAGCTTGCGGCCGATGCGTTACTGTGACTGCCGAGCCAGAGTTGCACGCCAGCCGTTCCATGATTAATTTCGGCCGAAAATGTTACCGGCGTTCCATCTGTGAGTGTGAACCCCTGCATCCCCCCTTCACTACGTCCGTAAAACCCCAAGTTGAACTTGTTTGCTGCCCAATCTAACTGTTGGTAAAGGCCGCCCCCGCTTGCCGCCCCAAGTGGCGACTGCTGAATAATTGGCTCGGCTTGTGTCACCCACCCTGAGCGATGTTCTAATGCCGCCAACAGCAGACGCGGATGGACGCGCGTGCGTGCCGCAACCAGCTCGACAATCGAAATGCCATCCAGCGTGACCCCTTCCACCTGATCGGTGTAGCTGCGCAAATAACTGTTGGCTGGGACAACTGCAGGTGAGTGGATGTCGAACCCCTTTGCATTTGGACTAAAGACCAGTTCATCATCGGGAATCAGCTTCACGTTGGAAGAGAGTGTCGTCCCTGATCCGCTGCTGCCCGGAATTTGCAACGTTTGGCCAACCGTGACGACGTTTGGATCAGCGATGCCGTTTGCATTGATCAGGTCGCTCATCGAAACGCCAAACTGCAACGCGATTCCCGCTAGCGTATCGCCATTTTGAATTGCATAGGTCGTCCCGCCAGTGGTGCCACCGCCGACAAAGACCCCCGTCACCGTGGGGTTTGGGGTAGGGCTGCCGTTGATGGTGGGTAGCTGACCGCCATCGCCCTCTCCATAGCCGGGCAGGTCACTAAATTCGCTTGGCGTGTCGTTGCCATCGCCCATGCTACCTAATGCATAGAGCGCAAGCATAAATAGCAATACACCGCCAACCAATGCCACTAATAAAAATCGAGATTGTTGATCCATGATCTAGTTTCCAATGCGATTGGTGCGCGACCAATTCGGCCGAAATCGACGCTTCACCATCAAGCGTCTTGTGCAAGTTTGGAATGTAAATGCCCAAATGCAAATTGACACTCA
The DNA here is from genome assembly GCA_030425205.1 of Anaerolineae bacterium. Classification (GTDB taxonomy): domain Bacteria; phylum Chloroflexota; class Anaerolineae; order Promineifilales; family Promineifilaceae; genus CALECP01. The sequence continues at coordinate 223,644 of JAUIAP010000006.1, read as the reverse complement.
TCCTCTATCAATTATAGAACATAATAGCTAAAAACGGAACCGCAAGATGTAGCACGCAAACCATTGGGGCAAATCGATCCGCAAAATCCGCGTTTCCAGCAGAAACGCGGATTGATAGATGCAATAACCGCCATCTGAAACAATGCTTGGTTAAAGTCTTATTTTATTGACAAGTCGGAATCTTGATTACTTGACCAATCGCCAAAACGTTGGGGTCAGCGAGCTGATTATAGGCGACGACATCGGCCAACGTGCAACCATACTGTGTGGCGATATTGCCCATGGTATCACCAGCAGCCACAACATGCTCCCGTTCTGCGGGGACGCTGGTGGCGGCAGGTGCGAGCGTCGGTTGTGACACACTCGTTGCAAGTGGTGTTTCCACAAATACCTGTTGCTGATCATTGAATTGGTTGGGGGATCGCGTTAGGGACGGAGAATCGGCCGATGATAATTGTGCCGACAAGATAATTAACATCACCATTACACCAATGCTTGCGAGAGCAACCGTTACGACCCACTGTTGAACTGTCTTCATCGTCTGGCTATGGAACCTCATTTTCGGCCGATAGTACCCAACCTAACATTAGCTATCAACCACTGTTTCTACCGCTCATTTTCATCATAACATATTTTGCGCCTATTGTAAGTTGCATCGTAAGTTAATGTCGCTTGCTACAGGGCAGAATGCGTGAATTTACAGCAAAAATTAGGAACATAGTCCTATGGGATACTGAAAGTGAAATGAGACTAATCTTCTGACATCTGATGTTATACTATGCGACACATTCAATATGGAGAATAAAATGAACACATTACGCATTGGTCTTCTTGGCGGCGGTTCTTGGGGAACAACGGTCGCCTCCCTCACAGCACGTAACACACCGACCAAAATTTGGGCGCGCAACGCCGAAACCGTTGACGAAATCAACACCCATCATACCAACTCGAAATATCTGCCCGATGCTAAGCTGCACGAAAATCTCGTTGCAACCCATTCAATTGAGGATGCCGTTTCCGATGCCGATGTGATTGTCATGGGCATTCCTGCGCAGAGCTTTCGTGGCATTCTTGAACACGCACGCCCTGCCATTCGCCCGTGGGTTCCGATTGTCAGTCTTGCCAAGGGGTTGGAACGCGGTACACAGATGCGAATGACGCAAATCATCGAAGAGATCATGCCCGGCCATCCCGCTGGCGTCCTGACGGGGCCAAACTTGGCGCGTGAGATCATGGCAGGACAGGCCGCGGCCAGCGTAATTGCGATGGTCGATGACACAATTGCACGCGCATTGCAGGAGGTCTTTAGCACGGGACTGTTCCGTGTCTACACCAATGAGGATGTGGTTGGATGTGAACTGGGGGGCGCATTGAAAAATGTCATCGCCATTGCTGCTGGCATGGGCGACGGGACAGGCGCGGGGGACAACACCCGCTCGGCTATCATCACGCGCGGTTTGGCGGAGCTGACCCGCTTAGGAGTAGCGATGGGCGGTCGCCCCGCGACATTCGCTGGATTAGCGGGAATGGGTGACTTAGTCGCCACATGCACCAGTAAGCTGAGCCGCAATCGCACCGTTGGCTTTCAAATCGGGCAGGGGCGTTCGCTCGACGAAGTGATCGCTGAAATGTCGATGGTTGCGGAGGGCGTAAAGTCGGTCGGGGTCGTGATGGAGTTGGCCGAAAAGTATGACGTTTCCATGCCAATTACACATGAAGTGTACAAAGTTGTGCATGAAAACAATACCGCAATCGATGCATTCAAGGGGCTACTGCGTCATCAATCACGTTCTGAGGCGGAACCCGGATAGTTGGGAGAATGAGCCTCTAGGTCGCAAGAGTCTTTGTAGGGGTTGACGAAACGTATTGCGTATTGCGTGGTGCGTATCTGGAGTGTGTCCTGTCCTGTGATATGTTTACACCACAAGTGGAGCAAAGATGGAATCTGTCGCGGATTACGCCGATTTTCACTGATTGCAGAAAAATCTGCGTCAATCCGCGCAATCTGCAGCTAGTTTTGATTGTAGCGTTGCCACTTTATGCAATACGCAACACGCAATATCTTCATGACTCACGAACAACCAAGTGACAGCCACCTCACGTTAGCTCAATAGCAACGCGACGCAGCCTCCGACAACAGACGCGATCATATTAACGGCATCGTTTGTCATCCACCACCAACCTCGCAACGGTCGCATTTTGCGGCCGTTTTTGATCGGCTTTTCCGTTTCACGTTTTGTTTCCTCATCCCAGTAGATTTGCTGGACCGTTGCACCGAGCAGGCTGTCAAAGAGACTCCCCGCTAACCCTGCAATAGCCGCAGTGAGCAGCAATTGCCAAGCATTATCACGCAGCCAAAGTGCTGCAATTAGCCCAATCAGGAGCCCACCGCAGATTGTTGCAATCGTGCCAACCACGGAGATTCCGCCTGATGTGCCCGCTTCAACGCGCCGACCCGTTGTGATTAGTCGTGGCGGATGCTGGCTCAATGTACCGAGTTCGGTCGCCCACGTATCGGCGTTGACGGTGGCGATCACGCCGAGATAGAGTGGAAACCACGCAGGATTTGGTAGTAGGGCATTGAGCAGCGCAATCAATGCCGCGATACCACCATTGGCGAGAACTTGGCCGCTATCACGCTCGTTCGATTTGTGGAATTTTTCGGCCGAAATTGCCCCTTTCTCCTGCCCCTTAAATTTTGACAACAGACTCGAACTAACAAAAAACACCCCCAATAACAATCCCCATAACCACCCTCCCAGACCCAAGATAATCGTTCCAACGACGATGGCTGCAATCCCCCCAGAGATCGTCAACCACTTGCGCCAAATAGCGAGCAAGGTGGTGAATGTGGCAATGACGCCTGCAATTAAGAGTTGCGTAATCATAGAAGATACATCGAAATGCTATCGTATCTCTCAGCATAGGACGACAAGATAGTAGGAGATGGTAAAATTATACAAACTAAGCTCCTCTCGCTTGGTTAAAATAGGCAAATATCCCATTTAAAATTAAGAGCAGTCACATGACGAAAGAAAATCTCAATCCATTCGAGATTGCCCAACATCAGCTTGATGAAGCTGCTGAACATCTCCAACTTGCGCCCGCTATGCACGCCTTCTTGCGTGACCCGATGCGCGAATTTCACTTTTCAATCCCCGTCCGTATGGACGATGGTTCGACACGCATCTTTAAGGGCTTCCGCGTCCAGTATAACGACGCGCGCGGGCCTGCAAAGGGCGGCATTCGTTTTCATCCCGATGAAACAATTGACACCGTGCGCGCGCTTGCCGCATGGATGACTTGGAAAACGGCCGTTGCGGACATTCCACTCGGTGGTGGCAAGGGTGGTGTCATTTGCAACCCGCGCGAGTTGTCGCAGACAGAGCTGGAGCGTCTCGCGCGCGGCTACATGCGCCGCATTGCCCGCTTCATTGGCGGCACACACGATGTTCCCGCCCCCGACGTCTACACCAACCCACAAATCATGGCGTGGATGCTGGATGAATATGAAGCGATTAAGGGGACGCACGAACCCGGTGTCATCACTGGCAAGCCACTGCCCCTTGGTGGCTCGGCTGGTCGCACCGCAGCAACGGCAATGGGCGGCATCATCGCCATTCGAGAAGCGGCCAAGACGTTGGGCATGGATTTGCAAGGCGCGACCTGTGCCGTGCAGGGCTATGGTAATGTCGGTTCCTATGCGGTCAAATTGGCAAGCGAAGTTCTCGGCCTGAAAGTTGTCGCCGTCAGCGATGAGTTTGGCGCGACCTACAGCAAAGACGGGTTGCAATATGATGATCTGAATCGTCATCTGCGGCGTGCCGGACAGGTTGCTGGCATGGATGGCACAGAAAACATCACCAATGCCGATCTGTTGACGCTTGAAGTGGATGTGCTGATTCCCGCAGCGATTGAAAATCAGCTGACAGGGCGCAATGCATCCGACATCAAGGCAAAAATCGTTGCGGAACTGGCAAACGGCCCGACGACGCCCGATGCAGATGATATTCTCAACGCAAACGGTGTCTTTATCATCCCAGACTTCCTCTGTAATGCGGGTGGCGTAATCGTTTCATACTTCGAGATGGTGCAAAACTCATACCAACTCTACTGGGATGAAGAAGATGTCAACCGTCAGCTTGACCGCAAAATGAGCCAAGCATTTGCAGGGGTCTACAAGATGTCACAGGCGCAAGGTGTGGACATGCGCGTGGCGGCCTATTTGGTCGCAGTGCAGCGCGTCGCAGAAGCGGTGCAGCTACGTGGCTGGGTCGCCTAGGCTTTTTCCTCAAAACAATTTTATGGGTGTTTGTGGGTTGCTCAGCGACCTGCAAACACCCTTTTTATATTTCAAATGAGTGGAAACTGTCATTCCTGCGCAGCCAGGAATCCATTCTTCTAGTTGGACGTATCGGGGTTCCCAACTCCTGAAACACGCACCAACTGATTTGTAACGCATCCTTAAATTAAGGTGCGGTTGCCACAAACGTCGCTCGTATTGGGGCGGGATGCCCTTCGACAGTGCGGGTGTGATCGGCAGGATTTAGAAAGTCGGGTAGCGAGTTGAACGTCATCCAGTCAGTTGTACGTTGCTCATCCGTTGTGGTCGTGGTCACGTCAACCAGACGCACATCACGGAATTTTGCCTTTTTGAGCCAGCTTTCGAGTGTCAACGTGGAGGGCAAAAACCAGACGTTGCGCATTTGAGCATAGCGTCCCTGTGGCACAAGTACCTCCCCCAACTTGCCATCGACAACCAATGTCTCCAACACTAGCTCCCCACCGTGCCGCAACGCATCGCGCAGCTCGAAAAGGTGGTCAAATGGGGAACGGCGATGGTAAAGAACGCCCATTGAAAACACGGTGTCAAACGTGCGTGATTCGGCCGATAATGCCTCAATGCCAAGTGGCAGAACGCCAATCGCAGGAGTCGCCGGCAATGCATTAGGCACAGATTGATTGTTGACGACCAATTGATAGATCGCCCAAAATTGCATCACATAAATGATAAACGGGTCCAGACCCAGCAAGAGACGCGGTTCTTGTGCCAACATGCGCCAGAGATGATACCCATTGCCGCAGCCGACATCGAGAATGCGCCGACCTGTCAGCGGGGATAGGTGTGGGGCAACGCGCTCCCACTTCCAATCGGAACGCCACTCTGTGTCGATGTGCAGGTCAAACAGCGTGAATGGCCCCTTGCGCCAGGGATGGAGTGTGCGGAGATGCTGCTCAAGTTGAGTCTGTTGGACTGGGGAGAGATCGGCCGATCTACCCACACTCACCTCTTGCTCTAGTTCCACCAGCGACGGCACCACATCAGGCAAATGTTGCAGCGCATCTAACCATTGGGGAAATTTGCCATGTGCGGAAAATGCCGCAGCGACCTGCACTGGCAGTTCATCTGCCCAATCCGCAAGGCGTGTCTGGCGCAAGGCAGCATAGATTTGCGAATAGTCGATTGGCTGTATAGACATAAAAACGGACGACCTATTTAATGGCGACGACTGAGGCAAAGTTGAACGCTTGGAACCATGTTTCGGCCGATTCAAACCCACATGCCAACAAACGCTGTTTGTGTGCCTCCAACGTCTCTGGCACGAGAACATCCATGATGGCCGTGCGCTTTTGGGCGATTTCAAGATCGCTATAACCGTTGGCGCGTTTGAAATCATGGTGAACGTCAATCATGCGTCTGTTCACGGCTGCATCAGAAAAGACGACTTTTTCCGAGAGGATCAAAATTCCTCCCGGCACAATGCCGTCATAGATATTCTGAATGAGCGCAGTGCGTTCGGCGGGCTCGATAAATTGCAACGTGAAGTTAAGCACGACGACAGAGGCATTTTCGATGGGGATTGCCCGAATGTCAGCTTCGACAAATTCAACGGGGATACCCTCTGGCTCAATTGCCAGAATTTGACGGGCGCGGGCAAGCATATCGGCCGAATTATCCACCCCCACAATTCGACAACCTGCGGCCGCCACACGCCCACGCAAGGCAAACGATGTGGCCCCTAACGAACTGCCCAAGTCGTACAAATTTGTGTTTGGCTGTGCGTAGCGTTCTGCCCACAATCCCGTATAGGCCACCATCTGCTGATAGGCAGGCACAGATCGCTTGATCATGTCGGGAAAGACGGCCGCGACTTTTTCATCAAAAGTGAAGTCGGCGACCAACTGCTTGGGCTGCGCGTAGATTGAATCTTTTTTCATCCGACATTACTCCAGATGTGATGTGTCGTTTAGGCGTGTCAAGCGCCAGCCGCGTTCTGTTTTTTCGATTCGACTCAAACCTGTGTTGTAGCCCGCCATAAAGCGCCAGCTATCTTCAAAAGGCAGGTTCAAGATATGCGTAATCAGCGACGCAATTGTGCCGCCATGACTGACGATCAGCACCGTCTCATCTTCATGATCGCGCTCAATCTGCTTAAATGCCGGGATCACGCGCGCCGCCAACGTTTCGGCATTTTCGCCGTTGGGTGCCTGAAATGTCCCCGCCTCAAACATTTCACGATAGGTTTCAAGAATTTCGGCGCGGGTCATTCCCTCACAATCTCCCACATGCCGTTCGCGCCATGCCGGTTCGATGATAACGTTCAGGTCGTGATGCTTGGCAATCGCCTTTGCCGTTTGTGCGGCACGCTGTAAGTCGCTGCTGTAGATCGCGTCGATTTCCCATGTTGCCAAGCGATCGGCGATTGCCTCTGCCTGTTCAAGGCCAGGTGTATCGAGCGGAATATCGGCCGATCCCTGCCATTTCCCCGCCATATTCCATTCTGTTTGTCCATGTCGGACGATGATAATTGCGGTCATTTGCCAGTGAAAACGGGATTACGTCGCTCTAAAAAGGCGGCGATCCCCTCTTTTGCATCTTCCGTTTGTGAAACGGCGGTTAGTTGCGTTGAGAGATACTGAACGGCTTCTTCAAATGGCATTTCAGAGACGTTGGCGAACGCTTGTTTGCCCAAACGCATCCCAATTGGACTCTTCTGGCTCAGCTTTTCAGTCACATCCTGCACGGTCGTCAGATAGTCTGCGGCAGGCGCGATCATTGAAACAAAGCCCATGCGATACGCCTCCTCCACACCGATGCGGTCACCGAGCATGATCATCGGGGTTGCATGTTTGGGGAGCATGTTGCGATAGATCAACGCACCGATCATCATTGGCCACAGTCCAACATTGACTTCGGGCGTGCCAAATTGTGCGTCATCACGGGCGATGACAATGTCACACGCCAACATGACGCCCATGCCGCCCGCCAAACAGTACCCTTTTACGCCAGCAACCGTCGGCTTGGGAAAGCGATAGATGCGCGTGATCAGATCGGCATATTGGGACGTGCCTGCACCGCCGGGATTGCCGCTCAAATCTGCGCCGGAGCAGAACGCTTTTTCACCAGTGCCAGTGATGAAGACGACACGCACGGCGTCATCATTTTCTGCTTGGTCAAGCGCGTCGAGGAAAAGCTGGATGGTTTCTGCGCTGAGCGCATTGCGTTTTTTCGGCCGATTTATAACCAGCCGCGCCACGCCAGCATTAACATCATAGAGAAATGGTTGTTCATTCATACCTGTAAAGTTGCCACGTTTTGCAAAAGTTGGCAATGTTCTAGCATGAAATCAAACAGAGCTTACGACATCATACTATTCGGCGCGACAGGCTTTACAGGCAAGTTGACCGCCGATTATTTAGCAAAGAAGAATGGGGATTTTCGCTGGGCGATTGCGGGACGCAGTGCGAGTAAACTGCACGCCGTTAAGCAAGCGTTGGGGCTGGGGGAGGAAGTTGGCGTGATTGTGGCTGATTCGGCCGATCCCGCCGCTCTCAACGCGATGACGGCACAAGCGCACGTCGTCGCCTCAACGGTCGGCCCCTATGCAAAATATGGCAAGCCGCTTGTCCAAGCATGTATCAGCACCCAAACAGACTACTGCGACATCACGGGCGAACCCCAGTTTGTATCAGATCTGCTCGATAGCTATCACACATTGGCGCAACAGGCTGAGGTGCGGATCGTCAACTGCTGTGGCTTCGACAGCATTCCACACGATTTAGGCGTCTACATGCTGGCACAGGCAGCTCCCGCAGATCAACCCCTGCACCTGCGCGGCTTTGTCTCCGCGAGTGGCACGTTCAGCGGTGGAACATGGCAGTCGGCAATCGAGGCGATGGGAAATTTAGGCGAGATGGGCAGTATGTCGCCCGTTGCCAAGCAGATGGTCGGTGAAAATCGCCAAGTGCGCGGCGACAAACAAGGTATCTATAAAGAATCTGCGATCAATGGTTGGGCGGTTCCGATGCCGACAATCGACCCACAAATCATACTGCGCTCGGCACGACTGCTGCCTGAGTATGGCAACGATTTTCAATATGGCCATTTTATGCGGATTGGCAAGGCGTCCACATTGGCAATCGGTGGCGTTGCGATGTCGGGTGTTGTAGCGGCCGCGCAGTTTAAGCCAACGCGCAATTTGCTCAAGAAGGTGCGCGGGAGTGGCGAGGGGCCATCGGCCGAAAAACGCGCCAAGTCAAGTTTCCGCGTGACATTCATCGGAACGGCCGGTGATCGACCCATTCGTGGCGAAGTGCGCGGTGGCGATCCCGGCTATGATGAGACGAGCAAGATGTTAGCAGAATCTGCCTTTGCCCTCGCGTTTGATGATCTACCTGAACGTTATGGTATTTTGACCCCTGCCGCTGCCATGGGGGATGCCCTGCTCAAGCGACTGCGCGAAAATGATATGGTGTTTGAGGTGACCGCTTCTTAAGGCATGTGCTTGCACCCCAACTTAAAGAAAGGATAATCAACCGATGCAAACTGTCCCAGAACTGACCTATGTCCAACAAACGATTCTCGATTGCGTCCAGAATTTTGATGGTAAGCTCCAGCGTAGTGAGATTGCAAAGTTGTTGGTTGGCTCGGAATCGGGACGGATTGCGGGGATGCAGGGGGAGCGATTTTTCGGCCGATTGTCACGCATCAAGCGCAAATCGCTCATGCACCACCTCGATGTGTTGATTCAGCAAAAATATCTCGAACAAGATGGTTTTGATCGCGTGATGATGGCTGAGCGCGGGCGCGACTTTTTCGCCAAACGGCAATAATCTGACCAAACATGCTAAAATGACACCTAAACGAGCGCCGATCCGCAGGAAGCGACTTGCTGGTGGCGATAAGGATATTTCGACTTAGCATTTCTATATGACCGATTTGATTATTTCGGCCGATCAGCACCACATTGATCTTGCGTGGCAGGAGTTGAAGGCATTAAACAAGAGCGCACATAGACGAGCAGAATTAAGTGACGGCGTTTGGTTGGTGAGTTTGAAGGGGGCATTAACCCGACCGCAAAATCCAATCTTTTTGCGCCACATTGCACCCGTGCAGGAAGTTGTTCCCCTCGATGGGGATCAGTCCGACCTCGATACACTCAAACGAACCGTGCGCGATGCGCTACTCGATGACTTTCCCACGAGCGATCCCTTTTCCGTTCAAACCCGCCTATTTGAAAAAACAGCCTACAAACCGTTCGATGTCAATCGCGCCTTGTCCAGCACGATTGTGCAGGGGACGGGTGCTGCATTAGATGTGCGTGCGCCAAAGATGGTGCTGTCTGTTGGGATTGCACAGGTTGATAAGCAGCTTTTTGGGATGCTTGGCGCGTCTACCGTTGAGCAGAATTTGTCCGATTGGGCGGGCGGTGAGCGACGCTTCAAGCGTGAGAAGGGGCAAATTAGCCGTGCTGAATTTAAGCTGCTCGAAGCGATTGAATATTTCGATTTGTCACTGCCCGAAAAGGGTGTTGCGCTCGACTTAGGCGCAGCACCGGGCGGCTGGACGCGCGTCTTGCGTCAGGCAAATGATGCACTAGTCGTTGTCGCAGTTGATCCTGGTGAACTCGACGGGACGTTGCAGAGAGATTGGGGTGTCAACCACGTGCGCGGGACGGCCGAATGGTACTTACAAAGTCTGACCGCCGACCAGAAATTTGATCTGATTGTGAATGATATGCGTTTGGATGGTCGCTATTCGGCCGAAATTCTCACCAACTACGCTCCACATCTCGCCCCTGATGGTTCCATTATCATGACGGTCAAGCTGCCCCAAAACTATCCGCTGCCCCGTCTAAACGAAACGTTACAAATTCTCAAAACCCGCTACAATATCTGCGGCGTGCGCCAACTATTCCACAATCGACACGAGGCCACTATTTGGGCAGTCGGTCAATAAGTCAGTCAACAGTCAGTCAGTCAACAGGCAAGAAGTAACTGCAAACAGTTCACCGTTTACTGCAAACATGAGTCTACAACCGATAACCAGTCAAATTTTCACGCTCGAAGGGGTGCTACAAACGGAACCAGCCCCCGGCGTCTATGCGCAGCGTGCGCCCAGTGGGGCCGCGGGAAGCCGCGAAAAGGAGACGCTATTTCTGCACATCAGTGTCAGCGGTCAGCTCGACGTAACGGGAGAGCTGTTGCAGACGTTGGTGCAGGCGTTTGTGTCGCGTTACTTTGAGCAATCGGGCAGTTTGACGGCTGCGCTACGTCAATCGGTTGATACGGTAAATGGGGAGTTGCGGCGGTATAACAAATCGGCCGAAGTTAAACGACAAGGCGCGTTGACCGCCGCCGTTCTACGGGGCGACGAACTGTTCATGGTGCAGGTTGGAGAGGTACAGGCCTATCTTGGGCATAACTTCGGCCTAGAGCCGATCCCGATGGAGGCCAGCGAACAGATTACACCTCTGGGACTTTCAACATCGCTCAACCCCCGCTTTTTCCACAACTGGCTACAAGAGGGCAATTTACTCCTGATGGCAGACCCGCGCGTCGCGCATTGGCCGAAAGAGCGATTTGTCACTGCCCTTGTCGATTCGGAGCTTTTGGAAGCAGAAAGCCGCTTGACTGAAATGTTGTCGCGCAGCACGGCGCGTCTGCTTTTGGCAACATTCCACGAGGGCAAGGCGCAGTTTAGCGACGAGGCGTTTGCCAAAACAGCGCATATCGTCCCGCCAAGTGATGAAGTCGAGGATGACCCGCTTGAGTTTGAGCCACTTGTTGCAGAAGAGCCATTTTCTGATTTCGTGCGAGAGGCTGCGGATGAAGATCTCGAGATCGTTGATCTTGAACCAATCGTGGCGGATGATAATGATGACGAACTAGAGCTGATACCGTTTGAAGAAGTCGATGAGGCTGAGCAGATCAGACGACAGCGACGGGCGCGATTGCGTCCAGCCGATCCAGTCGTCGCAACAGAGGCGATCTCGACAACGACAAATATTCGTGCCAATCCCGTCAGTCGGCCGCGTTCAGATTATGTGGAGCAGGAACCGCTAGTCGATGCGGAAAAGCTGACCAGTGGTGCGCGTCGACAGACCCGCAAGGCGGCCGCGACTGGCTTACGCGGCATGGCGAGCGGCTTACGCGGCATGGCAACTGTGTTGAATGCACTGCGCGTGCCAGAGCAAGAGAAACTCGATGCGCCGCCGCGTGAACGCTTCTATGCGATGTTGATTGCAATCTTTATTCCCGTGCTTGTGGCGGCGGTTCTGATTTCGGGACTGTTGCAGGGCAATCAACGGGCGCGCATTTCCGTCATACGAAGCGAGATCAATACAGCACTCTCGGCCGCACAAGAGGCCGAACTAACTAATCCTGATGAAGCAAGGCGGCTCTATCGAGAGGTGTTGACGTTGAGTGCGGAGGCAGACCAGTTGGTTCCCAATGACACCGTCGTCAACAATCAGCGCACGTCGGCGCGTGATGCGCTCGATGAACTGGACGGGGTGGCACGGCTCGACGGCGAAGTTCTCTACACCTATCCCGAAGGCACAGAGTTGACCGCGATTGCGCTTGGCGTGGACGAAAACGATCAGCATTACATCTACACGCTCGACGGTGCAAACAATATTGTCTACCAACATTTGACCGATGCCGAGTACAACCTGACGGAAGAGTCGCCGCGCGCCGTCTTGACAATCGGCGAAGGTGTCGGAACGCACATCGTCGGCTCCATGTTGGACATCGTCTGGAAGAATGCCAACGACAACACCGAAGATGCAATCACCGTGATCGATGCGAAGGGAAGCGCGATCTCATTTTATCCAACCTTGCAAGACAAGTTAGCTTCCGCGCTGCCACTTTCGGCCGAATGGGGCGACCCTGTCGCGCTGATCACCTATCTGGGACGACTCTACGTGCTGGATCAGGGCAAGCAATTGGGGCAGGGGCAGATGTGGCGTTACCATGCAAAAGGGAACGACTTTATCATCAACGATGATTCACGTTCGCTGATTTTGCCTGAGATGGAAACGGCCATTGACGCAGCGATCAGCATCGACGATTCGAGTGTGTTGCTGCTCTATGAAAATGGGCGACTACATCGCTATCGCGACGGCAGACTGCTTTGGGATGAAACGGTATTGGTTCAGCAAGGGTTGGTCAATCCATTGATTGCACCTAACAGCGTCAAGATTGGTGGGGTTGGGGTACGCGCCTCCATCTTCGTTTTAGACCCAGCAAGCGAGCGCATAATCGAATTTAGTTTTGCGGGCGTGCCACTACAAGAGGTGCGCGTCAGTGTTGAGGATGGATGTGAAGCCGCGCCGTGCGGATCGGCCGAATATCTTACCAACGCCACCGACTTTGCCGTTGTGCCAAACCCAATGCGTCTTTACATTATCGCTGGCAACCAATTAGTCGTTGCATCCCATTAGCACATCGTAAAGTAAGACATGTCATACCTGCGAAGGCAGGTATCCATTCTTTTTCTGGGACTGGATTCCCGCCTGCGCGGGAATGACAGTGCCATACAATTTACCTTACGCTGTAATTAGTTCATACTGAAAAAAAGCAGTCAAGTGCAATAGGGTGATCATGGCACTTGCCAAGTTACCTGCCAGGGACGGTCAAAGCGTACATTTCCATGGATGGTAATGTCTAGCGGTTGTCCATCTTGCACTCGCTGCGCCAACGTCCACTCGCCCAATCGCTTGCACGCCACCTCAGTCGGCTCTGTAATGACAACCCCCGCACAATCGAGCGTAATCCCGGCCGGGCTATTATCGTCCAAGTAGAGGCGAACTCGTTTGCTGCCATCATTGGCTGTGTCCATCCACTCCACTTTGCTCACGCGCACGCTGGCAAGACCGAGTGGCAACGCAATATCTGTCTCCCAGACATCGCCAGCTTGTCGCCCAGCAAAATCTAGCGCAATTTGTGACTGCTGTTGCACGCGCTCAAGCTGGAGGGAGAGTTGCAGCGTCATCGTTGTCGCTTGCCCGCTTCCATCGCGCTGCACGAATAGTTGATCGTGCAGTTGTTGACCATTCTCATAGGAGCGAACATTTTTATCGCCAAAGTCGATTAGCGTCATATCTCTTTCCCGTTCGTCCCAAAGCATCGGCTCTGTTGCTTGAACGGTCAAATTGGGAGCGTTCGCGCCCCAAACAGGATCGAGGATGACACCGGTGCGGATCGTACTTTCACTCGCATCAACTGAATCGATTGGCTCAGGTCGTTGTGTAAACGCACGGATGGTCAGCGTGATACCATGCTGCACGGTCGCATCGTAACTCAGCGTGGATTGGTTTGAAAGAATGTCCGCCTTTTCAATCCAGAGCATTCGTTCACGCTGCCGTGTCCAGTAGCTGGGCAAGTCTGGGTGGTAGGGACTGTCGAGTGATTGGCCCGTGCTGTCCCAGCGATGCTGGTTGCATGAGTCGATAAAGTGAGGTGCTTCCCAAAGAATGCGGCAGTTGGGATCAGTTGGGGATTGGGCAGGGAAAAAATAGAAATTATTCTGATCGCTCGAAAACCAATTATCGGCCGATTCGAAGTAGTAAACGCCGTCCCGCCGCATATTGTTGATGAGCGTCAACTGATTTGCTGTAGCATCTTGATGATAGATCAATTTGCCTAAATCAAGCGTACCTGCCCCTTCTGGAATTGTAACGATCGCATCGTTGATCAGAATATCAACGGGACCTGCCGGGATTGCATCGAGGCTAAAAAAGCCAAGCTCGCTAGCGGTCGTCAATAACGTCCGCGATGGGTATGCCAATATCTCTGCGTTGGCAAAGGTTTGCCCATGCACATCGCGCACAGCGTCGATAATTGGTTTTTCAGCACTTCCCGCCGCCACGATCTTGCTATTCTTTGTGATGGCAAGGGTGTAATACTGGAGCTTGAACGCTTCCGCGCTAAAAATACCAACGACCTGCACAAACCAAACTTCTTCCGCCCGCTCGATGGGTGTAATATCAATGATGTTTGACCCATGATTCGTGCTAACCGCCGTCGCCCCCAGCAAATCGATCACAGCATCATACGTTAATTTGGTGGTTGAAACGCCATATAATTCGCGCAGCGTGCCAGCCGCGACCGGCTTGAATTCGCTGCTTGTAAACTCCAGCGCAATGTCTTGCACGATTTTTGCGCCGGCTGGACTATCTGGTATCTCAGATACGGTGCCGGAAAGATCCAACGGAACTTCCCATAGCGTGACACTGTCCGCCACTGTATTGATCGCTATTTGTTGCGTCGAACGTCCCTGCACAGCAAGAGGTTCGCCTGAGGCTGAATCGTTGAGACGAATGATGAGATAGAGATTATCGGCCGATATCCCCTCTCCCACATCAAGCCAATAGGTCAACTTAACCAACTCTTCGCTAGAAGACCCAGTTGCAAGATTGCTCTCGCTGCTGGTCAACAGTCTGTTTCGCAAAAACGTATCCATCCCCCACAGTTCAATTTGAACGGCTAAATCGCTCGGCACTTCATGCAGTCGCCACGTCAAAAAAACAGGTAGGCGATCTTGTGAGTCATCGACATTGGCTGGCAGTTCAATCGCGTGCAGCTCGATCTGCTCGCCAAAAACAGCAATCATCTCATCGGTGTGAACGGCCTCGACCAGCGCATCTGCCTCTGCTGCGTCCGTCGTTGCGTCGTCAACTATCGCCAGCGGCCGCGCATAGACCAACCACGCAAAGACCCCAACAACGAATATAGCCGCCACCCCCGCGACCGATCCAATCCACCCGATATGGCGCAACCGCGATGGGCGCGCTTGTGCCTGTAGTTGATTGCGCAACCGCGCCTTAAACGCGCTTGGCATCCGTTCATATTCTGGTTTTGCACGGCGAATTTCTTGTTCGATGTCGTTCATGGGTGATGGGTTGCAAGTTGCATTTGCACCTTGCAAGTCACAGTTTACTGTTCACTGCCAACTGTTCACTGGAGACGGCACGCTTTAAGCGATCCAGTGCGCGATGCAGACGAACACGCACGCTGTTACGCGAACAGTCCAGCACTTCCGCCAACTCTTCATGTGAGAGCTCTTCAAAGTAATGGAGTCGCAATATCTCGTGATCGCGTGGTCGCAGGGTCAGCATAGCCCGTTCAATTTGACTCATCTGGTCGCGCTCTTGCGCGAGACGCTCAACATTGAGCGGACTGACAAAGCGATCGAGCAGTGGCAGCGTATGCTTGCTCTTACGCCAGTGTAGACGTAGCTCATTGCGGGCGATTTTGTAGAGCCACGCACCAAATGGCACGCCGCGCCATTCGTAACGGGGCAACTGGCGCAATGCCTTTTCAAACGTCGCCGCCGTCAAATCTTGTGCGGTCGGCGCATCCACCGTCTCGCGCCGCAGATACGCATAGATGCGCTCTGCATAGCGGTCATAGAGGGGGATAAATTCGGCCGAATCTGCCTTCGCCCGTTCAACCAAGCTCTTTTCGTCTATCATCTATGGGTGTAATACAGAAACGCGGGCTGCATTACAGTTTTGGGGAAAAGTGGTGAGTGGTTCGTTATGACAGGAAATGACGAACCACTCGCGACGCTTGTTCGTTAGATGTAATTCGGCCGATATTCTCCCCAAACATCGCGCAGCGTGTTACAAATTTCCCCCAATGTCACATCATTTTCAACACACTCGACAAACAGCGGTAGTAAATTCTCGTCGCCCCTAGCCGCATTTGCCACCTGACCGCGCAATGCTGCCACGCGCTCATCATCCCGTCGCGCACGAACAGCCGCAACCTTGTCAACCTGTCGTGCTTCGACCTCAGGATCAAGTTTAAGCATGTCGATCTCCAACTGTTCATCTTCATCGACAAACTTATTGACCCCGACAACAACCTCCTCGCCACGCTCCAACGCCTGTTGGAATTGGTAGGCGGAATCTTGAATCTCTTGCTGCACAAAGCCGATTTCGACCGCATTCATCGCCCCGCCAAACGCATCAATGCGCTCGATGTAGTCAAACGCTTGCCGTTCGATCTCATCGGTCAAACTCTCAATGGCGTATGAGCCAGCAAATGGATCGATTGTGTCGGCAACACCGCTCTCGTACGCGATAATCTGTTGTGTCCGCAAGGCGATGCGAACCGCCTCCTCTGTTGGAAGTGCCAATGCCTCATCGCGTCCATTGGTGTGCAAACTTTGTGTGCCCCCCAGCACAGCTGCCATCGCCTGCACCGCCACGCGCACGACGTTATTTTCGGGCTGCTGCGCCGTCAATGTGCTGCCGCCAGTCTGCGTATGGAAGCGTAGCCGCCAGCTCTTCGGGTTTTTTGCGCCAAAGCGTTCCCGCATAATCTTTGCCCACATGCGACGCGCCGCGCGAAATTTGGCGATCTCTTCGAGAAAATTGTTGTGTGCATTAAAAAAGAACGATAGCTGATTGGCAAATTGATCGATGTCTAAACCTGCGTCGATAGCGGCTTGCACATAGGCGATCCCGTTTGCCAACGTGAATGCAACCTCTTGGACAGCCGAGCTACCTGCTTCACGGATGTGGTAGCCGCTGATCGAGATTGTGTTCCAGCGCGGCACTTCATGGGCGCAGTAATCAAACACGTCCGTGATGAGACGCATGGACGGTTTCGGTGGGAAAATGTAGGTGCCGCGTGCGATATACTCCTTCAAAATATCGTTTTGAATCGTTCCGCGCAGCTTTTTTGGATCGACCCCTTGCCGCTTTCCAACCGCAATCACCATCGCCAACAAAATCGAGGCGGGTGCGTTGATTGTCATGCTGATGCTGACTTTGTCGAGTGGGATGCCGTTAAGCAAAGTCGCCATTTCGTCCAGCGTTGGAATGCTAACGCCCACTTTGCCAACCTCCCCCAGCGCCATTTCGTCATCAGGGTCATAGCCAATTTGTGTGGGCAAATCGAAGGCGACGGAAAGGCCTGTTTGCCCTTGATCGAGCAAATAGTGGTATCGTTTGTTTGACTCTTCGGCCGTGCTAAACCCTGCATATTGCCGCATCGTCCAAAATCGTCCGCGATACATCGTGGGCTGGACACCGCGAGTGAAGGGGTAGTGACCGGGGAAGCCAAGCTTGCTGGCATAGTCTTCGTCAATCTGATCTGGCGTATAAAGGCGTTCAAGTGTAATATCTGAACGTGTAGCGAAAAGTTTTTTACGTTCAGGGAAACGTTCAACTGTCTTTTCAATCGTGCGTTGGTACTCTGATTTGTTCATTTTATACTCAATCTAACCGATAGGCGTTTATTTTTATTTTCCAGTGGTTTGTGCCTATTGGCGTAAATTCTTGGTGCATCTTGCGTTACGAACGCAACGGTTTTGACAAAACGGCGTCAGCGCGTCGCTGTATTGCTATTGCGACACTGCGCCACCTCTAGGAATGCTGGATTTCCGACATTTTTACAGCTCACAATCCCGTTAGCCGATAGGTCAGCATAATGGTATTGTAACACTCGATTAAGACAGATGGGGAGTATGCATGACGATTGATGAACAGTGGCACAATGACGTAGATAGGCTTTTAGCAGCCTTTACTCACGTAGGCGAACTGGTTGAGGCGGGTTTGTTGCAAGAGGCGATGCATCTTATGACAAGCGCGCTACGTGATCAACAAGCACTTGATCCACGGGTACATCAAATCTATCTGACGACGATGCAAGTTCTCAATATTGTTGGTGGCATGTTGTTAACACAGGAGCGAGAACTAACGATTTTGCGGCAAGAGGTCGAGACGCATTCACTACAACTGGCAAACCTAAACAGAGACCGCACCTATTTATTGGCCTATGCTGAACATCAGAGCGTTCAGTTAATGGAGATACTGCGCTGGTCGCTCGAAACCCGCATGGCGGTTAACACCGATTTCACACGCACATTCGCGACGCCACTTGTCAACTATATTGAAGGACTATTGGAGAGCTTGCGGCCAACTCTTGGAAAGGTTGCCATCGAAGTAGAAGTTGCCCTAAATCCATTGAAATCTTACTTGAACACATTGCGGCCTTCCACTCTGTCGGTAGCAGTTGAAGACATTCCCCTTTCACCGCGAGAAATCCAAGTATTACAACATCTTACACGCGGTCTATCAGCCACTGAAATAGGCGAATTGTTGCATATCGAGGCATCGACCATCCGCACCTACCGCCGGCGCATTATGCAAAAGTTGGATATCCATCATCTACCTGGCCTAGTCAAATACGCCCTTCGTCATAATCTGACGACAATCGACAGCTAACATCATCATTTTGATGACAAAGTTCATCTCTCTGTCTATATCTTCATCGCAGTAATAGCTGTATACTGTTTAACAATATGATTTTCTGTTTTGACAGATGTAATCATCGCGTAGACACAGTGAAGGTAGATAAGGGAGCCAATAAAATGAATTTGTTAAAGGTGAGCTGGATCAGTTCGCGTAATGTTGTAAAACTACAAAAACTTGGCATACGTACAACAAAGGATCTGCTGCGTGCAGGGAACAATGCTGAAAATCGTGCAGTGTTGGCGGCCCAGATTGGTGTAACACGGCGTAAGGTATTGGGATGGGTTCGTTCGGCCGATCTTTCCCGCATCAATGGGATTGGTGATGACTACGTGACCATTTTGACTCGCTCGAAGGTTTATACCCCCCATGATCTCGCAGAACAAGACGTTGAGTGTTTGCTGGAGCAAATTGCAGCAACGAATTCGACCTATCATTTAGTGCGTCGCATGCCTGCATCGACGAGTGTCTCGCGCTGGATCAGCACCGCGCAAAATCTGCCCCATATCGTTTGTTATGAACAGTAAATTGATTGTCGATGGCCGCGTGGTGCGCGGCCATCAGGTTGCTTCTGGGCTTGGGGGTTCCCCTTATCCTAGTGGAACCATCGAGATGCAGAGACCGCACTTTTTGGCACGCGGTCTCGATCTCTCCCCCTATCATTCTGCGACCCTGAATGTGTCGATTGCTCCCCACAGTTTTACAATGGTCAAACCGCGTTATACATTTCGTGACGTATGCTGGACGGAGTTGATTCCACCAGAGGATTTTTCATTCTCGCCGTGCGAACTGCACTTTGCGGATAGTCGCTATAGCGGGCTTGTCTACTATCCACACCCTGAAACAAAGCCGATGCACTTTCAATCGCCAATGATACTGGAAATTCTCGTCCCAATTGTTGACGGGATTGGATATGGTGATGAAGTGACGTTGGAGCTAGATTCGGCCGAAATCATCATCGACCAACCAGAACCAGCCGATTGAGGCATCCATCTTAAACTCGTTCACTAACTAGATAGGCAATCGACTCTTGCACACGATCCCGCTCATCATCAAACGCCAAATTAGCGACAGCCTCTTGAATTGGAAACCAGCGTGCTTCGACAACCTCCCAATCATGATCGGCCGTGCTGCCAGACAGGTAGCGCATCAGATAGAAACGCACAAACTTATGAATGCGGACTTGTCTATAATCCCGTTTGGTGAAGAACCAGTAGTCGATGGTGGTGAGTGGGGTGATAATTTCGGCCGAAATTCCCGTTTCCTCACGCACTTCACGCAGGGCGGCTTCCTCTAAATTTTCACCCTCTTCAACATGTCCCTTTGGCAACTGCCAGCGCGTGTCGTCGTATCGCTCGACCGAGATCAGCGCAACCTCATAGCCATCCGTTCCCTCGCGGATGACCACGCCGCCTGCTGACGCTTCGCGTTCTGTGCTAAATCTTGCCATTTAATATAGTTGTACCTGAAAATTACTGCTTCGCAATGCGTTGCTGCTGTTCGAGTAATAAGCGGGCAGACCGATCATAGGTGAAATAGTTCCACGTCCAGTTGACCAATACGTTGAGCCGATTGCGGAAACCGAGCAGCGTAACCAAATGCAAACCCAACCACGCGAGCCACGCCAGTCGTCCCTTGAGCGTGACCCGATTATAGAGCCATGCAACGGCCCGCTTGCGCCCAATTGTGGCCATAATGCCGCGATCTTTATAGCGGAACTGTTTTGTCGCAGTGCCGTTGATGGCGGCCATGATGTTGTGCGCGGCGACTTCCGCCTGCTGTTGCGCAACGGGGATCAACATAGGATATGGGTTGCCTTCTGGATCTTCGAGATAGGTCATGTCGCCGACGGCATAGACATTTTCTAGACCCAACACCTTCGTTTGCGCATCGATTGGGACACGCCCCGCCCTTGCCAACTCAACACCCAACATCTCTGCGAGTGGGGATGCTTTGACGCCAGCCGACCAGATCAGCGTGTGAGTTGGTATTTCTGTGCCATCGCTGAGAGTGACAGAATCGGCCGAAACGCCATCTAACCCATTCCCTAAAATTACCTCGACGCCCAAAGAGCGCAACTGCGTCAATGCTGCGTGTTGCAAGCTGTGTGGGTAGGGGGCGAGCAGATGATCCTGCATTTCAACCAACACCACCCGCGCCCGCAATTTGCGTTGTGAAAATTCATGGCTGAGCACGTGGTTGTATAGCTCATAGATTGCCCCCGCTGTCTCGATCCCCGTCGGGCCGCCCCCGACAACGACCATTGTGGTCAAGGCGGCTCTTTCGGCCGAATCTTCTTCCCAAACCGCCTTTTCAAACAGTCGCAAAATATGATTGCGCAAGCGCACCGCATCGCTCAACTCGTCTAAGACATAACTGTGCCGCGCCACATCTTCCATGCCAAAGAAGTTATAAACGCTGCCGCCCGCAACAATCAATGCATCGTAATGCTCGCTGCGCTGCCCATCGCTATGTTCGACCGTGATCGTCTGGCTATCCGTGTCGATTGCCGTGACTGTCCCGAGCAGAAACGAAACGTTGCGATTGCGTCTGAATATGCCGCGCACGGGGTAGGCGACCTCGCTGGGATCAAGCGCACAGGTCGCCACTTGATAGATCAGCGGTGTAAATGTGTGAAAATTATTCTTGTCGATCAGCAGTATATCAACCGGTTCTTTTGCCAGCTTTGTCGCTGCTTCTAATCCGCCAAATCCCGCGCCAATGATAATCACTTTGGGGTTCATGGTTTGTTCCTTGTTGGGACATTGTAAGTAAAAAATTTAGCTTGGAGAGCCAATGGGCATCTGTCGCCTATTATCTATCGTTCTATGCCAAAATTTTCTCAATGTCCAAAATCCCAACGATCAAATTCGTTTGTGAAAATTTTAACAAACGCGGGGATGAATCACGTTAGCGGACACACATATTTTTCTCACAAAATGACATGCACCATTTTGGGGTGAAATTATCGCCCGAAAAACCCTCGCTCTCCCACCTGACCCTGCTTTTGAATACAGTTTGTATTCAATGCGTCAATTGCATGAGTAGCCAGCCAATATTGCATGAATTTCGCTTTTCTTGTGCATTGGAATAAGCCATAATTGCCCGTCCACTGTGCATTTAGTAAGTGGGAGTGCAAAGCCGCCTCACTCAAAGGTAGCGGTCTAAAAGCCACGTAGGTTGCAAATGGAGAAATGGAAATTGGGTCGCTGGACGGCGACGATTGTATTGCTGTGTCTACTAATTGGGTGTGCGTCACCAGAGGTGATTGTGCCGACAATTACCCAATCCCCATCCCCGACCGCAACCACCCCCCCAACGGTGACGCCAACTGCAACCACCGTGCCGACGCTGCCCCCGCCTGTCACGTTTACCCCCGCGCCGACCGCAGTTCCTCCCACCGCGACAATGGAGCCAACCGCCGAACCGACGGTGGACATACCAACGCTAACGCTTGAACCAACGGTCGGGGCGGTCACATTAGGCGAAAATGATTGTCTTCCACGCGCTGCGGTCATAGCCGCACAAGCACCCTTCCGTGTTGACGGCGCAGATTGGCCGCGTCCACCCGCATGGCAAAATGAAGTATTCTCAGGGCGTGGTGCAAATAACTTAATCCATTTGGGGTTTGATGTTGAAGGCAGTCCCGAACCACTCGCGGAAATTCTCGACGTGTTGGACAGGCATCATGTCAAGACGACGATGTTTATTCTTGGAAGCTGGGCAGACAACAATCCCTCATGGATCGATATGTTTGTGCAGCGCGGCCACGAGCTTGCCAATCACACTTACACACATGGCAACATGAAAGAGATGGACGCCGCCACCGTGCAGGATGAACTCAATCGCACGGAGGCGGTTGTGCAGCGGTTGACGGGCAAGACGACCAAGCCATGGCTACGGCCGCCGTTTGGCTCACGCTCCGATGTCAGTCTTGCGGCAGCGTATGAGGCCGGTTGGACGACCGTTATCTGGTCGGGAAGCCCGGAAGATTGGCGACCCGAATTTGACGAAGATATGATGTGCCGCACGCTGCTTGAATCGAGCCATGCGGGCGGTATTCTTTACGCTCACACAGGGCGACCTGAAATGCCTGCTGTCATCGACCGCTATATCGGCACGATGCAGCAGCGCGGCTATACCTTTGTTCCGTTGACAGTTCTATTAAGTGAGAACCCAACGACCTATCTTGCGGAGGAGCAATGATTCGATTTTTACAATTAATTCTGCTTGGAATAATGCTTGCACTGGTCATGTCATGTGGACAACAGAGTGAGATTCCACAGGCAACAACTGCCCAATCGCTTGCGGAAGTTGTCACCAATACGGCCGAACCTGCGGCAACCGAGCCAGTTGAACCGACAGAGGTCATTGTGGTGGATGAGGAGTTGGCTGCGCCGACGATTAACGCCGCACCCCCAACGCTGACATCTGTGCCGACTTCCACCCCTTTGCCAGCGACGAACACACCGACGGCGACGCCGACCCCAACGGAAACGCCGACACCGATTTTCACACCCACGCCGACAATTGCACCAACATGGACACCCGGCCCCCCTAATGCGGCGCGGCCTCCCGTCAATGCCTCACCAGGCAATCCACAGCCCTACCTTTCGCGCTATCAAATGATTGCGTTTTATGGTAGTCCATGGGGGCGTGCGCTTGGCATTCTTGGCAACTATCCGCGTAAACAGATGACGAGCTATATCAATGGGTTGATTGCTGAATACCAACCACTTGATAGTCGCCACGCGATGTGTACCTACCACATGGTAACAACCGTTGCCAACGCGAACCCACCCGAATATCGACATGTCGTTGATCTGCCAACGATTGAAGTCTGGATCGCATCATCTGACATCTATGAATGTGGCAACATTTTGGACATCCAGCCCGGTCGCGTGACCATTCAAGAGGAGTTCGAGCGTATCAAGCACTTCCTCTATCATCCGCACACGCAATTGGCGATTGATCCAGAATTTGATATGACGGATGAACAGATTCCAGGCATCAGCGTCGGGCAGACGCCCGCGGCCGATATTAACTGGGTGCAGGGTGAGTTGCAGAAAATTGCGATGGAGACGGGCGTAAACAAGGTGTTGATCTTGCACCAGTTCAAGGATTCGATGCTACCCGACAAGCAGAATATCCAAAACTACCCCAATGTCGAGTTGGTGATTGACTCAGACGGCACGTTTCGGACAGATGTAAAGATGAAAAACTACTGGCAATATGCGGCCGAGCCAGCGTTTGAGTATGGTGGCATCAAGCATTTCTTTGTCTATGATGACTATCTGCTCACGCCTGAGCAAACGATGTCACTCAGCCCACGTCCAGCCGTCATTATTTATCAATAATCGTGACGCAGCCGCGCTCAAAAAAGTGGTAAGTGCATCGTAAAGTAAGTCTTGTCATACCTGCGAAGGCAGGTATCCATTCTTTTCTAAGTCTGGATTCCCGCCTCCGCGAGAATGACAACGCTATAAAATTTACTTTACACTGTAGCAATTGTGTGCTTACCACTTATTGTAGCAATTGAGTGAGTGCTGATTTTAGACAGTCGATATCGGCCGAATCGTTATACCCCTGCACCGACAACCGAATAAACTGTCTCCCATTCCACTCCAAACAGGGAATCTCGATCTTAAATTCCCTGTTTAAACGGTCTTTGAAGGCACGCAAATCTGATTGTCGTGGCAACGCCGCAACCGCCATTTGCTGATAATGCTGCGCCTGCCCATATTCAGATGGCAATCCGGTTAGCCCTGCCATAAATTCCAACCAATCGCGCACTAATTCATGGCAACGCTCGCGCACCGACGGCCAATTATGCTGCGCGAGAAAGTCGAGCGCAGCAGGGACGGCAAAGTAGGCGGCGGGATCATTGGTGCCGCTCCACTGGATGCGATTGAGATAGGCGGAGCCGCTGTCCAATAGTGGATTGTCGGTCCAATCCCAACTGACGATCAGCGGCTCGATTTGCGCCTGTCGCGCTTCCCGCGCATAGAAGAAGGCTGAGCCTTTGGGAGCGCAAACCCACTTGTGCAAGTTGCCCGTGTAAAAATCTGCGCCGATCTCTGCGAGATTGAGTGGCAATTGATTTGGTGCATGCGCCCCGTCGATAATGGTTGTCAGTCCGAGCTCGCGGGCGCGGGCGCAAATCTGTTTGACAGGGAAGGTGAGCGCAGTAAAGGAGGAGATGTGGCTGAGGTAGACGACCTTTGTGCGCGGGGAAACTTTGGCAAAAAACTGCTCGACGATCGCCTCATCGGTTGTTGTGGGCAGCGTGATGTCCGCATAGACGAGCTGCGCGCCTTGCCGTTGTGCGGCAATCGTCATCGCACCCTCACACGCGCCATACTCATGGTTGGTCGTCAAAATCTCGTCGCCAGCGGCTAATTGGCAGGAGTGGGCGAACAAGTTGACCCCGTAGGTGGCGTTTGGAATGAGTAGGAGGGTTTCGGCCGAAACACCCAAAAATTCCCCCAGATGCTCGCGTACATTCTTTAACCCCGTTGCCAACTCATACTCCATGAAGTGAACGGGTTGCTGTTCTAACTTGCGTTGCCAACGCTGATACTCGTCAAAAACAGGGCGCGGCGTTGCGCCAAACGAGCCATGATTGAGGAAGGTAACTTTTGGGTCGAGCAAGAAATGTTCTTTCATCCTGTAATTGTAACGTCAATGCGCATTTTTCAGCACTTTCATGTCCTTAGCACAGCGTTGATTTGCGAATAATTAAGTCGCGGCATAATCACGGTTAGAGCGAGAACTAATGCCAATTCTGAGAACAGGTGTCACCTTCAAAAACCGAGTTTCTGCCAGAAACTCGGTTTTTCAGGACTTATAATTTACATCACTTGTCGTCACGATTGGTATGACTGGCCCCATGCAATCTGATTCATTCAGTCAGATTTCAAGAAGCTTCGAGTTTATCAATAAGGATCCCATTCTTGTGATCGCGTGGCGAATTTCTGTAACGTCGAAGCCCCCAAACCCTAAAACCAGTCCGCCCCGTTGAAGCGGTGTGAGGCTGTAGTAAGAGAGGGGCGGTGCGGCGATGTTGTGTGCGGCGAGTTCGGCCGAAATTGCCACATCATCTACGTCAACTGGCAACCACGCCAAAACATGTAGCCCCGCCGGCGTTGCGTCGATCGCAAGCGGCAACTGTTGATCAGCGATTTCAGCGAGCAATACGCGCTGCCGTTCCGCATATAGCAGCCGCATTCGTCGCACGTGTCGCGCATAGTGTCCCTCGCGCAAGAAGTCGGCCATTGCCAACTGTGTGACCCAATTTGGCGTGCGACTCGTGTGCGCGATGGCCGACCGAAATGCCACAATCAAGCCCCGTGGCACAACGACATAGCCGAGTCGCAAGGCAGGAAACAACACCTTGCTGAAAGTGCCAATGTAAATCACACGCCCAGCACCATCCATCCCCTGCAAGCACGGCAGCGGATGTCCGCCAAACCGAAATTCGCTGTCGTAATCATCTT
This sequence comes from Anaerolineae bacterium, assembly GCA_030425205.1. GTDB lineage: Bacteria > Chloroflexota > Anaerolineae > Promineifilales > Promineifilaceae > CALECP01. The sequence goes on along the minus strand of JAUIAP010000006.1, from coordinate 197,600 downwards.
CCAAAATCCAACCGTCATTTTCCGCCGCCCATGCAAGCAGTTCCAACCGCCGCGCCGCGCTCATCGTGACGCCGAGCGGATATTGATGGGATGGCGTGACATACGCAAGCCGCGCTATCGAGCTGGATCGCTGTGCCGCCTCTACGTCAAAGCCGTTAGACGTAACTGGCACAGGGATTATCTCAAGCTCGTTGCACTGGAATGCGGCAACTGCGCGTGAATAGCCGGGATTCTCCATCCAAACTGTGTCCCCAGCATCGCTCAAGAGCCGTGTTGCCACGTCAAGGCTGTGCTGAGTTCCGCTGGTGATGATGATCTGATCGGCCGAACAGCGCAGCCCGCGCGCCAGCTGTAAATGGGTCGCCAACGCCTCGCGTAATGCGCTCGCCCCCTGCGGATCGTTATAGCCAAGTGCCGCCATTGTGTGCCGCTGCTGACGCAACAACTTTTCCCACACGCTAAATGGAAAGTGCCGCACATCGGGCATTCCGGGCAGAAATGGGCGCACATTTTCACGCGATCCAATTGGAATCGCCGCTATTTTGTGACCACGCTTGGATAGATTCGCATGACTGCCCACCGCAACTTGCCCAGTTTGTCTTGGCACCTCTACGCTCAACCATCGCTCTGGCAACGCCTCACTCACAAATGTGCCCGCGCCGATCCTCGTCACCAGATACCCTTCCGCCATCAACTGCTCAAACGCATTGACGACCGTATTACGTGAAACGGCAAGCTGTTTTGCCAACGTGCGCGTCGGCGGCAGCCGCACTCCAACGGGGAGTTGCCCATTCAAAATGGCCTCGCGCAACCCTTCAAAAAGCTGACGATGCAGCGAAACACCGCTGCCACGTGTCAACGAAATCATGCCTAAGTCGATCAAATTGGTCCCAACAGATTGTGTCGAATTGGCTCTTGTCTCCATACCAATCGAACTGTACGCTGTGGGTAAAAATCAACAACCAATTGTGGCAGGTGTTCACGCATTGCTAAATTGGTTGCGAGTGAAAACATGACAGAACAATTTACACCGACCAACTTAAACCGCGTCCGCCGTGTACCCAATCGCGGACATTATGACAAGGCGACCATCTATCCGATTCTCGATGCCGCACTAATTGGACACGTTGGCATTGCCGACGACGATCAGCCGATTGTGATTCCGACGCTCGTCGCTCGTGATGGTGACACGCTCTTGCTGCACGGCGCAACGACGAGTCGCTTGATGAAACATGCCGAACTTGGTAAACAAATCTGCATCACCGTCACCCACATCGATGGGTTGGTACTGGCGCGTTCAGCCTTTCATCATTCCGTCAACTATCGTTCGGCCGTTATCTTTGGCACGGGTCGTGCCGTCACCGACCCCGCTGAAAAGATGCGCGCCCTCGCCATTTTCACAGATAAGCTAATTCCCGGTCGCTGGGCAGACACGCGCCAACCAAATCCAGTCGAGATGAAGGCAACTACCGTGATCGCCATCGACATAACGACAGCCAGTGCCAAAATTCGGGCAGCTGGTGTGGGGGATGATGAGGCAGATTACGCGCTCGACTATTGGGCGGGCGTTGTGCCAATGACGACCCATTTTGGCCAGCCAATCGCCGATGATCGCTTGCCTGATGGGATCCCCGTGCCTGATTATGTAGTGGCGATGGTCACAAAATAAGGATTGACAGACACATGACGCTTGTTATAATGATCCACAATATTTGAAAAAATGATGCGTTGAAAGAGACGAGTAACATGATTTGACGGTAGAGAGAGCTTGCGGCTGGTGAAAGCAAGACCAAGAATGATGTGAAAAGCCCTCTGGAGCAGTTGCCGAGAACGTGACGCATGTCGTTACACAAGGCAAACGGGTGCGCCCGCTATCGCGCAAGCGCACGCAGATGCGTGCATGAGGTTGTCGCCGTAAGGCCGCAACGAAACCAAGTGGCACCACGAAGCCCTTTCGTCTTGGTAAGACGGAAGGGCTTTTTTGATCTAAAGTGGCAACTTGCGATTTCACAGACGTTGCCATGAATTTAGCAGCTTGCCAACAAAGGATGAAAATAGCTATTCAATTCGAGTAATTCGTGCAATTCGTGGCTATTTCCAAAGGAGTTTTCGATGTTAGACATAAATTTGATTCGTAATCGCCCAGAATGGGTAAAAGAGCAGGTAGCAAAGCGCAACGATAGCGCACCGATTGATGAGATATTGCAGACAGATCAACGTAGGCGTGAGATTTTGCAGGAAGTGGAAGCGTTGCGACAGGAGCGCAATGTTGCCAGCAAGGCGATTGGGCGCGTGATGGGTCAGCTAAAAAAGGCGCAGAAGGCGGATGATGCCAAGCTTGTCGCCGAGCTGACACAGCAGACCGAAGATGCAAAAGCGGCCCCACGCAAAATTGGTGAGCGCATCAGCGAACTGGATGAGGAGCTACGTGAGGTTGAGGCAAAGTTCCGCGACTTGCAGATGTGGGTTCCAAACATGCCACATGAGACGACTCCGATTGGGCCTGATGAAGAACATAACGTCATCCGCGAGCCTGAAGGCGAACCCACGCCAACCTTTGAATTTGAGCCAAAGCCGCATTGGGAATTGGGTGTTGACTTGGACATTATCGACTTTGAACGCGGCGTGAAGTTAAGCGGTAGCCGCTTCTACCTATTAAAGGGGTGGGGCGCAAGATTGCAACGCGCATTGATCCAGTTCATGCTCGATACGCACACGCTACAGCACGGTTACACCGAAATCTATCCGCCGTTTATCGTGCGTTCGGAGATTTTTGAGGGGGCCGCACAGTTGCCAAAGTTCTTTGACAACATCTATCGGGATGCGGAAGAGGACTATATGTTGCTGGCGACGGCCGAAGTTGCGCTCACCAATGTGCATCGGGACGAGATTTTGGATGAGCAGGATTTGCCATTGAAATATGTCGCCTATACGCCCTGCTTCCGACGCGAAAAGATGAGCGCAGGGAAAGATGTGCGTGGCATCAAGCGTGGGCATCAGTTTGACAAAGTCGAAATGTATCGCTATGTGCTACCCGAAAACAGCTATGACTATCATGAAGCGTTGCTGCAAGACGCGAAAGATATCTGTGATGCGCTTGGTTTCCGCTATCGTGTATTGGAACTGGCGACGGGCGATATTGGGTTTGGGATGGCAAAGACTTACGACATCGAGGTGTGGGCGGCCGGTTGTCATGAATGGCTCGAAGTTAGCTCGATTAGCAACGCAGAGGATTTTCAGGCGCGACGCGCGAACATTCGATATCGTCCAGCCGATGGTGGCAAACCACGTTATCCACACACCCTTAACGCTAGCGGACTTGCGCTGCCAAGAGTGATGATTGCCATCCTTGAAAACAATCAGCAAGCTGATGGGTCGGTTGTTATTCCAGAGGTATTACGCCCTTACATGGGTGGTGCAGCAATCATTCCTGCCTAAGTGGTGCACGATCAGATTGGTCGCGCTATCAAGAGGAAAAAGCGGTCGATGACACGACCGCTCTGGAGAAAAGGAGTATCGGAAAGGAGAAAAAAAGAGGTTAGCCGCGCAAATAGGCGGGAATGCCCCACTGTTTCGAGCGGAAACGGGGACGTGTTGCGACGAGTGTTGGACGCGGTTTGCTGCGCGTTTTGCCAGCAAAGTGGACGCGGCGGGTTGGGATTTCAGGTTGTGGGGGGCTGACTTGGTCGAGCAGTGATTGGACGAGTTCGGCCGAATAGCGATCATAATCGATCCCATCCACGCCTGTCGCCACAACCGTAATCCGTACTTCATCCCCCAACGTTGGGTCTTCGACATACCCTTGAATAAAGTTCACGTCGGGGTGTGAGCGTTCGCGGATTACGTAGGCAGCCTGTTCCAGTTCGGCGATACCGATGGCGTTGGCGTGGACGTTGAAGATGACACCTTTGGCATTATCGGCCGAAAATCCCAACAACGACGATTGCACCGCCTGTCGTGCTGCCTGTACAGCCGCCCCCTTACCCTTTGCCGAACCGACAGCCATAATGGCCGCACCACCTACTTTTAGAACGGTGCGCAAGTCGGCAAGGTCGACATTGATAACCCCATGCCGCGAAACGATTTCAGAGATTCCCTGAATCGCCTCTTTGAGAACGTTGTCGGCCATGCGGAAGCAGCTTTCAATCGGCCGATCTTGTCCAGCAACCTTCAGCAGTCGGTCATTCTGGATGTCGATCAGCGTATCGACCTCTTTCCGCAACCGTTCGATCCCTTTCTGGGCGGTTTGGATGCGTTTTTCGCCTTCAAATTGGAATGGATGGGTAACGACGCCGATGGTCAGCGCGCCCGCTTGACGGGCGATTTCTGCGATAACGGGTGCGGCGCCTGTGCCAGTGCCACCCCCCATACCAGCAGTGACAAAGACCAAATCGGCATCTGCCAACGCATGGACCAGTTCAGCGCGCGATGTTTGGGCTGCGCGCCGGCCAACAAGCATATCACCGCCTGCGCCTTGACCTGTCTCACCTATTTTGATTGTCTTTGGAGCTTCGGACTGTAAGAGTGCGAGCATGTCGGTGTTCACAACAATGTAATCAACACCGCGGACACCATCTAAAATCATGCGATTAACGGCATTGCCGCCGCTACCGCCTACACCCACCACGCAAATACGTGCTGGACGGTTGAACGTGGGAAAACGTTGCATCGTTCATCCTCTTTGTCACACCATTTTAACGTATATGAGCATCAACCCTCTCATACCGTATGACTGCAAATGATGGTGACCGTAAACCTACTGCGAAAACTATTTACTTTTGGGACTGCTTTTATCTATGCTTAAGACTAATCGAAAGTTAGTTAATCGTCAACCCCCTAATAAAAAACACGTGAATGATTAGTACCTAAGTCCTAGAAAACCTAGCTTTCGGAACTATTTGAATGTGATATACTGTGAAAAATTAGCAACGTAGTATCAGAATTTATAGTGTTGTGAGCATTGTGTCTCACGCATAGGCAGAGAGCAGGATCAGTTATGCCTACGCAAGACTCGCTATTTATCGGCCGAACAGCCGAACAGCAGCAATTTCGCGCTACCCTTCGCAACAAACTTCGCCAGCGCACTGAGCCTGACATTTTTGTGGTGCAGGGCAATGGTGGTATGGGTAAAACCACGCTCGCGCGTCGCTTTGTCGAAATTGCCACGACCGAAAAGCCCTTCAAAGACAAATTTCAACTCCTCTGGATTGACTGGGAAGATGCCGACCGCAAATTTCCTGCGTTGAAGCGTGGGCGAACTGTCGATCCCGTTGGCATGTTTCAGGTGATACGTGCCGCTGCCAGCCGCAACAAGTGGGGCAAACAGTTCAAACTCTATCAAAAGACGGTCAAAGATCAGGCGGAAGCAGATCGGCAGGTGATGTCGGCAATTATGGCGCGTTCGGCCGAATCGACGGGCGAATTTGGTCTCTTGCAGGCGGCGACGGCTGATGTGATTGCGGGGGTTGTGCGCTCACGTGTTCCCTTGCCACGTCAAAGTCAGGAGCTTGTCGAAGCCCTCGCCCATGCTGGAATTCAGATCACGATCGAGCAGGGTCAGCGGATGCGCGGCATGATCGAGAACGTCATTCGCGCTCGCCTCAAGCCGACGCTCGTCGAACACTTTCTCAACCCCCATGAACAACAGGCGATGGCGATAGCGCGTGGATTGGAGCGCGTTGCGGCGAAAAAGCCGTTGATCATCGTCATGGATTCATACGAAACGGTTGATCGCGTCGATATTTGGGTGCGCGACATCATGCGCACGGCCGGCCCCAACATCATATGGGTTTTGGCGGGAAGGCATGACCTGTTGCGCAGCCGCCGTTTTGGGGAGAGCTATTTCAAAGGGTACGAGGAAGATTTTCCCCAGTCGGTACATGGGTTTGAGTTGGCGCGATTATCGGCCGAAGAGATTGCCACCTACTTTGCCCACGCCGCACCAGACCGCCCGCTTTCCAAGCCAGATCGCAAGCGCATACTCACCGCGACCGGCGGCATTCCGCTCGCCGTGCATGAGGCGGCCGATGTTTGGCGCAATGGAACATCCCTTGAGGCACTTGTCGGTGAAAAGACAGGTGCGACCTCAGCCAGCCAGATTGTGCAGGGGATGACCGACACCTATTTGCGTCACGTCGTCGCGGACAAAGATCGCCATTTGCTCTATGCGCTGGCGCTGGCGCGGGGGGATGTGGCTGTGTTGCGGGCAATGTTGTCGGGAGATGACGATGCCGCATTTGACCTCGATGATTTGCTGCGAAATTTGGAGCGCGAATATAAGAGCGTACACGCGCATGAGGCGCGCTTGCAAGATGAACCGGAGCGGTTTATTCGTGACCATCTCAAGAGCGAGGTGCGACGAACGGCACCAGAGGTAGAGCGGCTTAATCGCCGCGCGGTTGAGGCGTTGGAAGCGAGACTTGGACAGTGGGAAACAGAGATGGCTTCGCTTGAAGAGCGTTGCGCCGATACGGACTGGGTCAATACCGTTCTCGATATCACGGCGCATCGTTTTTGGCTGAGTGGGCGCGAGGGTTGGATGTGGTTGATGCCACGCTATCTGGAGGCATGGGCGTATAGCGACGTGCTGCTGGAGGGATTGTTGCAAATTGGGCTTGAGTGGCGCGACTATTGGAAGGTGGGTGAACAGCAGCTCTTGCAACGCATGACGGCTGTTACATCGGCCGATCCCACCGCCATCCGTCCACTGCTCGAAGCTCTCGACAAGATGGATAACTTTGGCTGGTTTGCGGGGGATGGAGAGGACGAACGTCGGGCAATTTTGCACCTGCGCTGGGGACAATATCATCTCGCCATGAATGAACTAGAGTCAGCCCGTGTGCGTCTAGCCGATGTGACAGCTCTCTTGCCCAAGGAAGGGCGAGTTCTACGCCAAGAGCTGGCGCATGAGGTGGAGGCACTCGCCATGATCGAAGATCAACAGGCTGCACCAACGGTTACGAGCGAGACGGACACGATGTTGGCGCAATTGTCGGAGTTGACGCCTGAACGTCATCTGGGCTGGTATCAGCTAGGGATGCAACGGCAACAGGATGGCGACTTTGCAGCTGCGGCTGAGGCGTTTCGTGCGGCAACCCAGCGCAACCCGTTGCACATCGAATCCCAGATCGGCCTTGGTGAATGTTTGCTGGCAATAGACGATGTCGCGGGCGCACAAGCCGCCTTCCAACTGATATTGGAACAAGAGCCAAAAAATGAGGCGGCGCGGATTGGCATGGGACGTGTCTATGAGTTGCAAGACGATCTGGCAGGCGCGCAGGCGAGCTATGAGGGCGTTGGATCGGCCGAATCAAATCTACGACTTGCCGCATTACATGCAGAGCAAGGGGATATTGACAGCGCATTCAGTAGCTACGATCTCGTTTTAGCAGAACAGCCTTATCATGCCGCTGCGCACTTGGGACTGGGCAAACTACACCGCCAATGTGACGAACCGACCCGCGCCATTGAAGCGTATCAACGCGCCGCTCGCTGTGCGCCCGCTGCACTTGAGCCACAACTTGGCTTAGGCGAACTCTATCAATCGGTCGGCTTGCTCGACTCTGCACGCGAGGCATTTTCCAATGCCGCCGCAATGACGCAGGATGGCTCGACACGCTGCCAAATCGAAGCACAGCTCGGCTCAACATGTGCGGCACAAGGAGATTACGCATCCGCAGTTGACCATTTTGAGCGGGCATTGGCGATAGGAGAAGATTCAGCCGCCGATCTCGTCGCACCCCATTTGGGGTTGGCGCAAGTACAGCGACAGCTCGGTAACTTTGAAGAGGCGCGTGCGCTTTATGAACAGGCGTACATGCTTGAACAGGAGAACTTTCCGCACGCCGAATTGGGCAGTGTCTACTGTGAGCTTGGGGATCATGATGCGGCAACACAGGCCTTTTACCGTGCGTTGAAACGCAATCGCAAAGATGATGCAGCCCTCTTGGGGTTAGCAACAGTCGATTTAGAATCGGATAACCCCTATCGAGCATGGGGGCGGGTGCAGAAGTTCTTGCAGCGCAATCCGCGTCATGTGGCTGGATTGCAAGTTGCAGGGCGTGCATTGGTGCGTATCGGTGGACACATTGCCGCGATCAATAAATTTGAGACGGCCCTGAGCGCGATGGCTCCGAGCGATACGCGCCGACCGACATTGCTGGCTGAGCTGGGGGAAGCGCATCGTTTGAGCGCAATCCGCAGTGATGCACGCAAGGCATATCAACAGGCACTGCAACTTGATGAAAAGTGTGCGGCGGCGCACTTTGGGATGGCCGAGCTGCATCGTGAGGCGGACGATCTCGACGTGGCACGTGGCTGCTATGAGATGGCGACACGCTGTGCGCCGCGCTTTGCGCCCGCTCACTCTGGATTGGGCAAAGTCGCATTGACACAAGGCGATTTACAAACGGCCAAACAAAGCTTCCAACGCGCCCTGACTACGACGCGCATTGCCGCACATGATCAGACGGTGATTCAGAGCTTTATCGGCTTGGCCGACGTGCATCACGCCCAGCAGGAGTTTGCGGCAGCGCGTGACGCCTATTTGCAGGCGCGTGAGCATGGGGCGAATGGCAGCTTGCCCTATCATCGACTCGTTGAGGCGTATGCGCGATTGGGCGAGTCACAGAAGGCAATTGAAACGTTCAACCGCAGCCCGATGGCCCCACCTGATGCTGAGGCGGCGGCGACCTATTTGGCCGTTGGCGATGCCCATTTGCAGACAAAGGGTTATCTGAACGCGGTCAACGCCTACCAGCGTGCAGTCGAACTGGACGGCGAGAACTGGGCAGCAATGTTGGGTTTGGGTCATGCCTATTTGGGGCAGGGCGAATGGGAATCGGCCGAAAATGCCCTAATCGAAGTGCTAGAAAAGATCGGCACCCTTAATAAACATGCCGCTAAGAACGATACCTGCCTTGCCAAAACGTATAGCGGTCTAGCACTCGCCCAACAGATGTTGGGTAAACGAGATGCAGCCGTTGGCAACTACTGCTTCGCCCTAGAAATCGATCCAACGCTCGCTGAAGCACACAAGGGATTGGGTGAACTGCATGTCAATGATGAAAACTATGAGGTGGCAGTTCCCGCATTTGAAAAGAGCCTTGCGCTTGACCCGTTACAACCCGACACGCTGGTGCAGTTAGGCAATGTTTGGCGTGAGCTTGATGAGAATGAACAGGCGATTGCGACCTATGAGACCGCCATTCAGCTCGATCCACAGCCCGCCGCGCCCTATATTGGATTGGGTCATTCGCGCTTGGCGTTGAATGATGCAGCAGCAGGGCTGGCGGCTTTTCAGGCGGCCGCGATGCGTGAAAGTGATTCGCCTGAGGTGGCGAAATCGGCCGAAATTCAGCTAGGCATCGCCGACAGCCACGCCTTGTTAGGTGATTCCGAGTCGGCGCAAGCAGCGTATGAGCAGGCAGTTGCGCTTGGGGAGATTGACCAATTCCCCTACACGCGCATGGGTCGCGCCTATTTGGCGACCGGATTGTATGATGCGGCGGCGCAGGCGTTTGAACAGGCGGCGCGGCAAGATGAACAGGATGCGGAAGCATTGCATGGGCAGGGACGCGCCTATTTTGCAATGGGTCGCAAAAACGCCGCATTGGTCGCCTATGAGGAGGCGATTGCCTACGATGACAGCGACGCCATTAGCCGACAGCAGTTGGCAGACGTCTATGCCGCACGCAACGATGTCGATGACGCAATCGAGAGTTACGAACGCTCGGTGGCACTTGATGCGACTTTAACGCAGTCGTGGATGGGGCTGGCGCAGGTGCAGCGGGGCGAGGGTCAACATGCTGCGGCGCAGCGTGCGTTTGAGCAGGTCGTCTTGCTTGAGCCAAACAATGCGGAAGCGCAACAGGCCTTGGGTGAAATCTACCTCAAGTCAGGACGGATTGAAGAGGCGCAGGCCGCCTTGCGGATCGCCAGCGAACAGCGTCCAAACTCCTATGAGTTGTGGCGAATCTGGGCACAGACGTTGAGCAGCACGGGGCAATGGACTGATGCCGTGACAGCATATGAACGTGCGCTCCAGTTAAACGGTGATGATACGCAAGCGTGGATCGGGTTGGGTCAAGCGTATTTGATGCTGGGAGAGCCCCAGAAGGCCTTAGAGGCACTCGATACAGCACGCAAGCAGTATAAGGGAACGTCATTCCCCTATCTGCTTTTGGCCGAGTCGTATCAAGCGTTGGGACGCAATACAGAAGCAACCGAAATCTACGAACATGTGATGACCTACGATCCGTCGGCGCGCACGCTGTTGGGCTTGGCACAGATGATGGTGGCGCAAGGGCAGAAGGATAGTGCGCGTGACTACTTCATGCAGGTCATCGGGCTGGACGAAACCTGTGCAGCCGCTTACTGCGGTTTGGCAGAGTTGGATGCGGAGGCGAAAAACTTCACCGCTGCTTGCAATAACTTTGAGCTGGCAATTGCACGTGGAGAGCGCACGCCGGAGGCGTATACGGGACTTGGCGATGCAGCATTTGCGCTCAGCGAGATGGACGTTGCGCTCGATGCTTATCGACATTCTGCCGATCTCGCCCCCAACAATGCGCATGTTCACTATCAAATTGGTCAAGTGTATGCCACGCAAGAAAAGTGGACAGCGGCACAGGAGGCGTTCGAACAGGCGTTGACGCTCGAACAGCGTCATGCAGGGGCGCAATTTGGCGTGGCACAAAGTTTGTGGAAACAGGGCCAACTGGATGCAGCGCGCACGGCGTTTGAAAAATCGGCCGAACTAAATCCCAACCACCTGCCAACGACTGTGAGTTTGGGACGCATCTATCTTGTGCAAGATGACCGCGCAAAGGCGAAGCTGGCATTTGAACGTGCGCTGTCGTTGCCACCGACCAATGCACGATTGATTGCGCTGGCGAAGGCTGGCTTGGGCGACATTGCGCACTTCCAACAACGATATGAGTCGGCGTTGAACTGGTACAACGAGGCGCGACGACTCGACGATGCCGCGGAGATCGATCCGCGCAAGCTCGGTGATGCTCTGTTCAACACGGGCAAAATAGATGAAGCTCAGCGACAGTATGCGTCGGCTATCAAGCGGGACAGTCACGATATTCAGGCGAACATCGGAATCGGCCGAACGTATGTTGCGCTCGGTGATTATAAACAGGCCGAGACGGCGTTCCAGTGGGCAATTGGACTTGACGAGCGGCAGGCCACACCCCATTTGCCGCTTGCCAAACTGCTGGCGCGACGGGGGGAACTTAATAAGGCGCGCGAAAGATTGGACAAGGCAGCTGAATTAGAGCCGGACAATCCTGATGTTTTCGTGACACGTGGGGATGTCTTTGCGCGGTTGGGATCGGCCGATGCTGCGCTCGACGCCTACGATGGTGCTATTTTGCGTGATGCACGTTCTGTCGCGGCCCATCTCGGCAAGGCCAATGTGCTAATGGCTCAGCAACGCTATGGTGATGCACAGATGGCGTATGCAGCGGTGACGACGTTCGATGCCGAGAATGTCGAAGCATGGCGCGGACTGGGCGCGGCACGTTTGGCACTCAGCGACTTCACAGGCTCAGAAACGGCGTATCGGATGGCGGCGCAGCATGATTCGGCCGATCTTGAATCACTGCTGGGTCTTGGCGATGCGCGCATGATGCAACAGCAGTACACCGAAGCGATTAGCGTCTTGACACGCGCCTGTGAGTTGGCTCCCGATAACTTGACCGCTCACCTCGCCTTGGGTGCAGCCTATGTCGCCAATTTGGAAGCGGAGAATGGGTTAACGGCCTACTTGCAAGCGGTGACGCTCGACGAAAATTCGGCCGATGCCCACAGCGGCTATGGAACCGCCTTGCTCGCCATGCAGCAATACGCGGAGGCGCAGGCGGCATTCCAGCGTGCGCTCGAATTGGCCCCCGACATGGTGACGGCACACGGCGGGTTAGGAGATGTCGCACTGGCGATTGAGGGGTCAGAGGTCGCCGAAAACCACTATCAACAAGCATTAGAACGCGATCCTGATTTTGCACCCGCCCTGCGTGGCATGGGGGACCTTAATCTGAAAAACGGCTTGCCAGAAGAGGCGTTGCCACATTACCAAGCTGCGCTGGAAAAAGATGATCGTCTCTATGGCGCATTGAAGGGAGCAGGATTTTCTGCCCTCATGTTGAACGCCGTCGAGGATGCCATCACCTATTTTGAACCAGCCGTGCAGCGCAAACAAGACGACATCGAGTTAGTCGTTGCGCTGGGCGAAGCGTATGAGGCGACCCGTGATGGAAATCGTGCGCTCGAAATGTATCAGCTCGCCAACTACCTGCAACCGCGAGATCCCGGCATTTTGACGCTGCTGGGTAATGCCTATCGCCTGTTGGGACAGTGGCGACAGGCAGAAGACCGCTATCGTCTTGCAATTGAACGAGACGATCAGCTTGTAGCAGCGCGGATCGGTTTGGGTCAGGTCTATTTAGAGTTGGAACGGTTCTTTGAAGGTAAATTCGAGTTTGATCGCGCCTTGCGAATCGCGCCAGAATCGGCCGAAGTGCATACGGGACTCGGTGACTTCGAACGCCGCATGACCCGTCAGCCAGAGGCAATCGCCTACTATGAGCGTGCCTTGCGGCATAATCCCGACTATGCCCCCGCCTTTGCTGGAATGGCCTATTCGCAGCTGCTGCTCAATGAACATGAGGACGCAGTGAATAACTTCCAGCGTGCGGTCGAACGTGATCCCTATCTCGCCCCCGCCTATGCTGGGTTGGGGGATACGCTCAAACTGCTCGGACGCAATGCAGAGGCGGCCGATGTCTACCGACAAGCCCTCGACTTCTCACCCAACGACTACTTCTCACTCGTGTCGCTCATCGGCGTGTTGCGGCGACTAAACCAGACGGACGACATTGCCGACTACATCGCACGAGCGCGTCGCCTGAGTGTGCATCAGACGGCCTACAATCTCGCCTGTTTTGAGTCGATTTGTGGCAATGCGGAAGAGGCACTGGCACAACTACGGCTTGCATTACAGATGAATTTGGCAAATTGGGGGGTGATTTCGGCCGATTCTGACCTCGACTTTATCCGCGACCACCCTGAGTATGCACGGCTTGAGCAACGCTATGGGATGTAAGCCGCCGACACTATGCAGTGGACAGCCTCCCGAATCGCTGTTCACTGCCCACTGTTCACCAACCGCCTCCCATGCTACAATGCACTAATGCAAATGACAGCGGAGGTTACACAACTGGACACACTAGAATTCGCCAATTTATTGGTTGAAACCATTCTCGACAAAAAGGGCGGCGATGTATTGTTGCTCGATATGCAAGAACAAGTTATTTTTGCCGACTATTTTTTGCTTTGCAACGGACAAAGCAATCGCCAAATCAAGGCGTTAGTCAACGGCATGTTGGAAGAGGCCAAGCAGGAAGCGCGTGAAATTGCGCTGAGTGTGGAAGGCGATGCAGACGATGGCTGGATGCTTATCGACTTTGGCGCAATCGTCGTTCACATCTTTGATCCCGAAAAACGGGAGTACTATGACTTGGAAGAGCTTTGGCAAGATGCACGGGTTGTATTGCGGATGCAATAATACAAGTTCCAAAAAACTTGTCGCTATGGTCGATATTTCGACACAAACGGATTATTCGTCACCCAATAACGCCACTCAATTGAATACCATGGTTCGGGCGTTTTGCCTAAGCCAACACGCGGACCGCAACTGATGTGCGGTTCGTTTTGTGTTGGCTCGATCCAAACGTCGCTGTTCGCGGCGCACAGGTCTACGCCATTATATGTGCCATCAAGCGCAAATGCCTTTGTCCACTTACCAGGACCATTTGTCCAGTTAGAACGCGACTGTGGGGCGCGCCGTTCGCGCATGAACGGCTCCCCTTCATCGGGGGCGATAGCGCGAATCAGGACGGCGTTGGGTGTGCCAGTCTCGCCAGTTGATATGTTGAACAGCCAGTGTAGTCCATAGTTGAGGTACATGTAGATGTGCCCTGCTTCGCCAAACATCACGGCTGTCCGCGCGGTGGGTTTGCCACCATTACGCGAACCGTGACACGCTAGATCATGGGATTCCCCATCGCAGTAAGCCTCTGTCTCAACAATGATGCCGCTAATGCGCTGATCATTCACGCAGTGGACCAGTCGTGCGCCCAGCAGACTTTGCGCGACCGTGCGAGCTGATTGTGAATAAAAAGGGCGTGTTACTCTTGGAATCACGGGCTTACAATTGAGAACAAACTCTGTCGTGTATCGTCTGGTACAATCAGAGACATGTCGTTCTTAGTGATAGGTTGAGATAGGACGAGATCCATCGGTATAGATGATCAGGGTTTTTCAGTAGTCGTGGAAGAGAATGAAAAAAGTTCCTCAGGTTGGTAAAGTGGTAATTATCACAAACCGATAACCAAAAAGAGGAACTAATGCGACAAATTATACTTGAATCGAGGCTGAAAGGGGCGATTGCATTTGACATAGGGCAGCTAGAAAAACAGTGTCAAAAATTGGTGGATACACGGGCAGCGAGAGGAAAAATCTACCCACTGTCGATGGTGGTGGTGATGCTGATATTGGCAAAATTGGCGGGAGAAGATAAGCCATCAGGGATGACCACATGGATCAGAGAACGCCAAGAGCAATTGTGGGCGTTATTTGGGTGGTCAAGGCAACGGATGGTATGTCTGAACACAATTCGCACAATTATGAGTGAGGTTTTGAAACCAGATGATTTAGAGAAGGTGTTGCGCGACTATCTACACCAAACTTATGGTGGATTCACCAGTCGATTAGTGACAATCGACGGGAAAACGATGCGTGGGACGATTCCAAAAGGACTGAAACGCGGTGTGCATCTGTTGGCAGTCTACTTGCCAGAAGAAGGTGTCGTGCTTAAGCAGGTACAAGTTGGGGTCACAGAGAACGAAATTAGCGCGGCGGCTGGCCTGTTGGCTGGGATTGATTTGCGTGGACGGATTGTGTGCGCCGATGCGATGCAAACGCAACGCGACTTGTCGGCTGAAATTGTCAGTCGAGGTGGCGATTACCTGTGGTTTGTCAAAGACAACCAACCGACCCTCAATGCTGATGTGAGGCAATTCTTCACTCCACCACATCACTCGGCGGGTTGGTATATTGCTCCCCTGCCGCGCACCGTTGTTGAAGAAACCACCGCTGGTCACGGTCGCATTGAGCTTCGCAGGCTCACCTTGATGGTCGATAAAGACAACTTTCTTAACTGGCCTGCACTCCAACAACTTTTTATGCTTGAGCGTCACATCACTCACACTAAATCTAAACGCGCCACGACCGAGATTGTCTATGGCATTACCTCTTGTTCTCCTCACTCTGCTGATGCACGCCAATTATTGACCGCCACTCGCCACTATTGGGGCATTGAGAACGGTCTCCATTATCGCCGTGATGTCACCTTGCATGAGGATGCCACTCGCATCTCTCATCAAAACATGGCTACTGTTATGGCAACCTTAAACAATTTCGTCATCGGTCTATCTCAAAAAATGGGCTTTTCCAATCTTGCACATGCTCGTCGTCATTTCGATTTTCATATTTCTCGTCTGCTCTTCTCTTTTTCCTGACTACTGAAAAACCCTGTATAGATGATAGCATAGATGGATGAAAATGAATGTTGCCTGTACCATTGACTCGTTCTCTCTATGGTAAAATCAGGCAAGATCAATAAACTAACAAAGGATAAATAATGCTAGAACTTCCAACACTTTCGCAGACAAAAGTACATGCAATCATTCGTGGCGACCATCGCAATGCGTTCAGCGTACTTGGTCCCCATGAAGTAGATGAACACATCGTTGTGCGAGTCTTCGAGCCACTGGCTGAGGCGGTTGTAGTCTTTGGACTGGAAAGTGGTACAGAGAAGCCGCTCAAACGCATCGATAAACTAGGATTTTTTGAGGGGGAGATCACAACGGAAGATCTGCCCTATGAGCTGGGCATCACCTACGACAATGAGGTGACGATTCGGCGGCGTGATGTCTATGCGTTTCCCAGCACGCTAGACGACATGCAACGCTATCTGCTTGGTGAAGGAACAGACATGCGGGCGTATGATAAGCTGGGCGCACATGTCATGGAAGTCGATGGTGTGCAGGGTACGCGCTTCGTGGTGTGGGCACCAAACGCACAGCGCGTGAGCGTGGTCGGAAATTTCAATAATTGGGATGGACGACGCTCTTTAATGCGCTTCCATCCCGGTGCGGGGCTATGGGAGATTTTCATTCCGGGTTTGGGTGAGGGGGAAATCTACAAATATGAGGTGAAAACGGCGTTTGGCGCGACGGTTAAGAAGAGTGACCCAGTTGGGTTTTATGCTGAAGTTCGGCCGAATAATGCCTCTGTTGTCTGGGATATTAACAAGCACGAATGGCAGGATGACGAATGGATTGCCAAACGTGCCGAGCGCAACAGCTTTTCCGCTCCAATGAGCGTCTATGAATGTCATCTCGGCTCATGGCAACGCAATGCTGAAGATGAGTGGCTATCCTATTCTGAACTGGCCGATCGGCTGATTCCCTACCTGACTGAAATGGGGTATACCCATTTGGAGCTATTGCCAGTTGCAGAGCATCCGTTTGATGGTTCATGGGGTTATCAGGTGGTTGGTTATTTTGCAGCGACCAGTCGTTTTGGCACGCCAGATGATTTTCAGGAATTTGTCGATCGCTGCCATCAGGCAGGCATTGGGGTGATTTTGGATTGGGTTCCCGCCCATTTCCCGAAGGATTTGCACGCAATCGGCCGATTTGACGGAACCGCGCTCTACGAACATGCCGACCCACGACAGGGTGAACATCCCGATTGGGGAACCTACGTGTTTAACTTTGACCGCAATGAAGTACGCCAATTCTTGATCAGTAATGCACTATTCTGGATTGAGAAATACCACATCGACGGATTACGCGTTGATGCAGTCGCCTCCATGCTCTACCTCGACTTTTCACGCGATGCGGGGCAGTGGATTCCCAACATTTACGGCGGACGCGAAAATATTGGGGCGGTGCACTTCTTACGTGAGTTCAACAGCAAACTGCACGACACATATCCCGGTGTTGTCACGATTGCTGAGGAATCGACCGATTGGGCCGGTGTGACGGCGAGCCCAGAAGATGGCGGCTTAGGCTTCGACATCAAGTGGAATATGGGCTGGATGCATGACACATTGCAGTACATGTCCACCGACCCGGTCTATCGCATGTATCATCATGGAACATTGACCTTTTCGCTGCTCTACGCCTTCAGCGAACGCTTCATGTTGCCATTCTCACACGATGAAGTCGTGCATTTGAAAAAGAGCATGATCGACAAGATGCCGGGCGATTCATGGCAGAAGTTTGCCAACCTGCGTGTTTTGTATGGGTATATGTTCTCACATCCGGGCAAAAAGCTGATGTTTATGGGGGCAGAGTTCGCACAGGGACGGGAGTGGACGGAAAATCATAGTCTGGACTGGCACTTAATCTATGAGGGGTCACCCCATTTAGAAATTCGCAACTGGGTACGCGACCTAAACCACTTTTACCGCGCTAATCCGCCGCTGTACGAAAATGACGAGTCGTGGGATGGTTTTGAGTGGCTCGAAGTTCATGATAGCGCACACAGCGTATTGGCCTATGCGCGAAGCAGCAACGCGGGTGAGCTGGTGATCGCCATCTGTAACTTTACGCCTGTGGTGCGTGAGGGATATCGCTTGGGTGTGCCAGTTGCGGGTGTTTATCAAGAAGTTCTCAATTCTGATAGCCCTGAGTATGGTGGCAGCGGTGTGTCAAACGATTTCCGCATGTCGTCCGAGGCAGGGCAGTGGCGCGGGCAGCCCCATTCGATTCAATTGACGTTGCCACCATTGGCGACTATTTTCCTAAAAGTGGAAGTAGAGCGTGAGTAGCTTCAAGCAAACCGTAAATAGTATAGAGACGAAAATGAAATTATATCCGCTACTCCTTGAACCTGTATTGAAAGATTATATTTGGGGCGGCCGCAATTTGGAGACGGTTTTCGGCCGATCGCTCCCCCAAGACACCAACATTGCAGAAAGTTGGGAAATCGCGGCCCATCCTGATGGTCAATCTGTTGTCGCCAATGGTGATTTCGCAGGATTGACGCTGACCGAATTGCATCAGAAGTTAGGACTTGATCTAATCGGGTCGCGCAGCCGTTGGGCGCAGGAGCGGGATAAATTCCCGCTCTTGATTAAACTCCTCGACGCAAACCGCGCGTTGTCTGTTCAGGTGCATCCGCGTGATGAGTATGCGCTGGAGCATGAGGGCAACGAGCTTGGAAAGACAGAGATGTGGGTCATTTTGGACGCAGAGCCAGATGCGGCCGTTATCTTTGGTGTGAAAGAGGGAACGACGCCTGAGGCATTTCGAGAAGCGATTGCAGCGGGTGATCTAGAGCAGTATCTGCACTATGTCCCCGTCACCGCAGGGGACTTTATCGACGTTCCCGCAGGAACACTCCACGCGATTTTGGGCGGCATCCTGATCGCAGAAATTCAGCAAAATTCCAATACGACCTATCGTGTTTACGACTGGAATCGTGTTGGCAACGATGGCCAACCGCGACCGCTGCACGTTGAGAAGGCGTTGGACGTGATCAACTTCGCGCAAGTAGAACCAACGGCGGGTGAAGAAGTGGTTATTTCGGCCGAAAATGATCTCCTACGCACTGAGTTGGTCAGCAACACCTATTTTACCGTCGAACGTTTCACCTTCGACGCGGGTGGCACATTTTCTGGCAACTGTGACGGCAGCACATTTGAAATTTGGGGGACGATTGATGGTGAGACGACGCTAACGGGCGGTGATATCACCATTGATTTACCACGCATCCGATTTACACTATTACCTGCGGGAATGGGCGCATTTGAGATTTCGGCCGATCAGCCCGCCGTCATGCTCAGAGCTTACGTCGCAGCGCAGTAATCGCAACAAACGTATACAACCAGTTGCAAAAGTGATGGTTTCTGCGGGTCAAAAACCGGTCACTTGTGGTTGCTATTTATAGGTGTCCAAATGAAATTAACTCTCTCAT
This sequence comes from Anaerolineae bacterium, assembly GCA_030425205.1. Taxonomy (GTDB): domain Bacteria; phylum Chloroflexota; class Anaerolineae; order Promineifilales; family Promineifilaceae; genus CALECP01. The sequence continues at coordinate 178,547 of JAUIAP010000006.1, read as the reverse complement.
TGTTGTTTGGCAGTGTCTTGATGTTTTTTGTCTTATTTGGCCTCGCCACACCGACGGTGATTGCGGCCGAAGGCTGTGTGATTCCTGAAAGTGGCCCGTGGCCGCCTTGTGCAACGGGTGGCAATGCAGCAGACTCAAATAGTGATTGTGTGATCCCTGAGCGTGGCCCATGGCCGCCCTGTGCAACGGGTGGGGGTGGCAGTGCGAATAGCGGCGGATGCGTGATTCCAGAGCGCGGCCCGTGGCCACCCTGTGCAACGGGTGGTGACCGGGGTGAGGAGACGGCGCAACCCGTTGGTAGTGGCGCCAGCCAATCCAACTCGGCATGGGTCGTTCATCAAGGGCGTGGCACAAAACAAACGCCCATTCTTTTGCAAGGGCCACAAGATGGTCGACGGATCGCTTCGGTTGAGGTTGAAATCGACTTTACGTACTCTGCCTCCGCATGTGCCGTCACGGCTCAAACGGTTGACAAAGGCGTGCTTGGCTATGCGCTGGTTAGCCCCAGCGGCACAAAGATTGAGTTGTTTGCCGTGGGGGATTTATCCGGAATGCAGAGCGGCGCACGGGCGAAAATGCGTTTTGCGGACGGCGGGAATCGGCTCAATCATATCGCGTCAGGACGCTATCAATCGGCCGATTCCCTAAGCCAGCTAAACGGGGAAAACCCCTATGGTGAATGGACTGTTGTCATCACGAAACAGAGTTTTAACTACGCTGTTTGCCAACATAGCGCAACCTTGCATATCACAACCACACAGCAACAACAGTAATCACTACCGTTTGAGCAACGGCAAAAAGATGTCACCACCAACCCGCAACCGATGACGTGCGATGTATGTCTCGTGTCCATCAGTTGCAACGGCACTATTGTCGGCGAACAGACCCGCCGTGACTTTGGCGCGGAAGGTGTATGTTTGCCCACCATTGTTGATGACGCGCGTGTCGATATTGGGACTCGGTAAACCGCCTGTGCCGTTGTAATAAGCGGTCACGCCGATCAAGCCCGAGCGATCTTCCGTGCCGATGGCGACGGGATACCCCCATTGACCAAACTCATCGAGTCGATCATAAGTAAACCAGATAAAGCTCGTGCCGCGTTGAATCCACAATTGAAAGGTGTGGACGACGTTGGAGGGGCTGCCCGGCTGATCATTGCCCCAATGCTCAACATTGCGCCACTCGAAGACGTTCCAAACGGTGACACCATCTGTCACTTCAGCCGCGTATAGCTTTCCGCCGCCCGCGTCATCTGCTGCCGTTCCTTCTAAGTCGAAATCTGTCCAGAGTGGCGCGACGAGATGGTTGGGTGCATCGGTGCTGGGCATCTCTTGCGGCTCATTGGTGGCTGCGCCAACGGGCGGTGGCGTGAAGGCGGCAAAGCCATTGACGCTGACGTAGATGATGTCGAAATGTTCACCCATGTAGTAAAAATCTTGATCCTCGATGGCAAAGAAGTCGTCATCACACACGCCGATGCATTCGACGGGTGGCAGGTTGGGATTTTGACCGAGCAGATCGATATAGCCACCGAGATCGGCCGAAACGATCCGTAACGCTGGCTCTAACTCTTGAATCACCGATAGTCGCCGCTCAACGTTGTCATAGACCAGCCCGTTTGTTGCCGAATTCGGGATGTATTCGACATTGGCGGGCAGCGTGTCGCTCATGATATAGGTCTGATTGGTCGCAGTTGGGTTGATGAGTTGCAGCGTATAGGTGAACGGTGTTCCCGCGTAGAATGGAGTGGGGGTTTCGGCCGATTTTTGCACCACCAAACGCTCTACCCCGCCGACGGCATAGACAGCAAGCGGCAAATGGGCGGTAATTTCGCCGTTGCTGACAAAGTTAAGACTGCCAAAATGCCACTGTTCGGGCGTGAGTCCACGAGTGTCAATGGTGATGTCGATGGACGCAGACTGACCAGCCGCAAGCGACAAACTTGGCGAATCGACTGCAATCGCCAATCCGTCCGCTTGCACCGTTCCCGTCCAACTTTCTCCCGACACATTTTTGAGCGTATTTGTCCATTCGCAAAGTGCGAGACAGTGCGGATTTGCATAGGACGGTTCGGCAAACGTCAACGCTGAGTCGATTGCACGCGCCAGATCGACCCGTCCTGCCCCCATGTCAAACGGATCGGCGAAGCTGACGCCACCTTCCTTCAATATCTCTCGATTATTTGCCGTCGTCATGAGCGCGGATTTGACCTGTTCGGCCGAAAAGTCAGGGTTCAACTGCAAGAGCAGTGCCGCCGCGCCAGAAACATGCGGCGCGGCCATGCTTGTGCCGCTGTCAAATCTAAAACCGGTCGGTGAGAAAAGATAGCTGCCAGCCGATAAAATGTTGACACCGGGTGCGGCGATATCTGGCTTCAAGACGGTCGCGTCTCCATTGGGGCCGCGACTGCTTGTCGTCGCCATAATATCGTCCCAACCCGGATTGGTGCGGCGCGACAGACCGTGAATGGTGACGAGATCGGCGGGATGCGTCAGCACCCAATCGCGCAACGCCAGCCCATCGACCTGACTCAACATCAGCGTTGGGATTTGATTGGCACCACCTGTGCTAAAGCGAACCGGCGGCCCGCCCACGTCATTGGTGATGAGCAGGACGTTTGCCCCAGCCGCACGAACATTGGCCACCTTTGTCGCAAAGGGGCAGTCACCGCGCTGCACTAATGCAATCCCGCCATTGAACGGGGTTCCGTTAAATGGCTCACACGCATTGGCACTGCCGACCGTCTCGGCAACGCGGATTTCCGCATTACTGAACGGAAAGGCGTTGGGTGACTCGGCCGCGGGAAGGGCTGAAAAGTTCTGGAATTGGGGTGGAATGTTGTTGCCGATTAACTGGACATGATGACCATGAATGCGATTGGTGTGGACGTTGGCGACCGCAATCGTTTCTGCGATGCAGGCGGGACAGGTAACAGTCTGTGCGTCGTTGCCATCGTTGCCGGCCGAGAATATGACGGGAACGCCTGCCGTGACGGCGTTGGCAATGGCGGTGCGAAAGGCATTGTCGAGCGGATTACCGCCGGGATCGCCGCCCCACGAGTTGTTGATGACGTCTGCACCATCGTTGACGGCATCCTCAAGCGCAGCCAACAAGCCAGACCCAAGACAGTCCGCACCGTTCCAGCACGCCTTGTAAACCATGAGATGAGCGGCCGGTGCAACGCCGCTGATCACCTCAAGCACGCCGTCACCTGAGTCGGCGACTGTGCCGCTGCTGCCAAAGTTGCCCGCCGCAATGCCGGCGACATGCGAACCATGCCCTTGCCGATCACGGGGGCTGGCAATCTCTTGTGGAATTGCGCCAACTGGCACGCCGCCGTTCTCGCCGTACCAACGGGCGACGATGATTTTTCCGTTGCAAAAATTCGCATAGTCAGTGACGCAATCGCCCAATGGATACCCTGCTGGCATCGTGAATGCGTCGCCAGAGAAGAGGGGGTTGAGCGGTTCGATCCCGCTGTCAATGATGGCGATTTTCATATCACGCCCTGCATTGGCCGCACCGCCTGTGGCGAGCCAGGCGTCGCTGGTGTTGATTTGTCGCAAGCTGGCATCGAGTTGTAGATGATAGGTTGAATCGGGGTAAACGGCCTTGACTGCTGGGTGGTTGCGCAGGGTGTCGAGCGCATCGGCCGAAATTTCAAGCGCAACCCCGTTAATCAGCGTGTCGTAGGCAAAATCGGCCGAAACACCCACGACATCCAATAGGTCGGCTTGTTCACGCGCAATCTGAGCGCGCACGGCCGACGCGCTGCGACTTGGCTGTTGGACGACGGGTAAGGTCGTTAGCTCCACGACGACACGCACGTTGCCACGACTGTTTAGCGAATATCCTTTCTCGCGTGAAGTTGATCTAATTTGCGTGATGTTGTCGAGTGGTTTCACCTGTAATTGTTTGGCGCGCGGCGTGGCGAGGACATCGTTTTGCGCGGCGGAAAGCGGCACGGTGAGTAAGAGGAGCAGTATTAAAAGCAGAAATTTTTTCATCATGTTCCTGAAGAGGTTAGCAAAAGATTGGACTGATCGTTTCGGCCGATTGTACAAAACAATACCAACAATTAGTAAACGTTCATCCGTCGCTTGCCCGCTTCTTTTGAAACGCGGCCGAATAAAGCTACCATTCCGCTATGCCAGCGAACCTACGCGCCAACCTTCTTCTCCTCTTAACCGCCACCATTTGGGGCTTTGCCTTTGTCGCCCAACGCATCGGCATGGATTTTGTCGGCCCGTTTACCTTTAATGCCGCCCGCTTTTTCATCGGTGCAACGGTCCTGCTGCCGCTTGTCGTCTTTTTTGATCGACAGGCAAAACAGCCTGCAAAGGTAGGTTTTTTTGATCCGCTGATGTTGCGCAATGGCATCATTGCTGGCGTTTTGCTGTTTAGCGGGGCAACCTTGCAGCAAGTTGGCTTGCAATACACCACGGCGGGCAAAGCGGGATTCATTACGGGGCTGTATGTCGTCATTGTGCCAATCATGGGCATCTTCATGCGACAGCGCACCAATGGACTTGTCTGGATGGGGGCAATTTTAGCGGCAATTGGGATGTATTTTCTCAGCGTGACAAACGACTTTACAATCGGACGAGGAGATTTATTGATGTTGATCGGCGCATTTGTCTGGGCGGGGCATGTGCAGTGGATCGGCCGATTTCCCGCCATCATCGATCCACTCAAGGTCTCTATCCTCCAATTCTATATCTGTGGTTTGCTTAGTTTGATCGTTGCGATCCCCATGGAAACAACCACAATCAGCGATCTATCTGGTGGATTGTTGCCAATTCTCTATGCGGGACTTCTCTCAACAGGGGTTGGATACACATTGCAAGTGGTCGCACAGCGGGATGCCCATCCTGCTGCCGCCGCCATCATCCTCAGTTTGGAAGCCGTTTTTGCCGTCATTGGTGGCTATCTGTTTCTCACCGAACTATTGTTGGGGCGCGATCTATTTGGCTGTGCCTTAATGATGATGGGTATGTTGCTCGCGCAATTTGCACCGCAACAGAAAAAAGAAACGACTGCCTTTACGGCAGTCGTGATACGGGAAGAGGGGAGAGAGTAATCTGTGTTAGGCGGCTTGCAGCGCGAGAAATGCAGCTGCATCTTGCCGGTTGCGAACCTGCAACTTTTTCAATATGTTGTGCACATGGTTCTTAATTGTGCCTGACTCCACGTATAATCGCTTGGCGATCCGTCGATTTGTCAAGCCTTGTCCAATTAATTCAAGAACTTCACGCTCACGTCCCGTCAACTGTTCATAACGGTTACGGTATTGATAGACATGGTCAAGTTGTGCGCTAATCGTGCGTAACTCTTGCACGCGCTCCATTAAACAGGCTGCCATACGTGCCGAAATGCGTGCGCGATTCGATTCAATGGCGTGGATATTGCGGATAAGCTCCGTATATGAATCACGCTCAAAAAGATAGCCAGCACAGCCAGCTTCGATAAATGCCAATGCGGCAGCTTCTGATTTCTTCAATCCAAACACCAATACCTTACACGTCGGATTTAGTTTGACGACTTTATTAACAGCCGCCAGCGCATCATCTGTTGGAACGTCAGCTTTTAGAAGAACAATGTCACATGCTGTGAGCTGTCTGCCCGCATCAGCTACTGATGCAGCTTGGCCAATTATTTCAATTTCGTCTTCGTGTGCAAGCGCCTTTGCGGTCATATCACGTGAGATAGAAATGTCGTCGATGATGTAGATGTTGATCATGTAGTTTCCTCTGTGATTAGTGGTTAAATACAGCGAACTAAGCTGTACAATCATTGTGCCATAAGTGGACAAAATGTGTATGGGGGAATTTCCCCATCTTTTTTGCACGATATCCCCATTTTTACGATAGGAACGTAGGGAAATACCCCATAAACGCCAAAAAATCGGCTTGAAAATGTAACTATTGATGTATCTGGTATACGTAGGCGGTCTATTTCTATATTTGTCTAGCTGATGTACCATACATTTGTTGACAAAAACTAGACGATATGAACAAGATAAAAGCAATTCTCCCAACACTTAATTTACTGATCGAGACATGCAACGATGGTGTGCGTGGTTTTCACTCGGCGGCTGAAGCCATCGACAATCCGCAATACCGCCGTTTATTCAATCAGTTCTCGCAACAGCGTCTACGCTTTGCAAGTACATTGAGTCGTCTTATCGTCACCTATGGTGGGCAGCCAGAAATTGGAGAGACCCCCATATTGGCGGCCACGCATCGCAACTGGTTGGGATTGCGGGCCTATTTCAGCACGAACACGACACGCGCCGTCCTAGATGAGTGCGAACGTGGCGAGAGTGTTGCGGTGACTAACTATCGCCGTGCCTTGGCGGATGATCTGCCTGAGGCAATTCGGTCGATTGTTCACGAACAGTTTTCGATTGTCCAATCCACCTATGAGCGCATCCGCGCCTTGCGTGATTTGGCAACTTGAAGTCCTATGAAAAATCCGATGCTCTATCAAATGAGCGCATTACAACGCTTGCCGATTCATGCCCAAGATGGTGATATAGGAAAGGTGAGCGATTTTTATTTTGATGACGAGAGCTGGCACCTGCGTTATCTGATTGCTGATATTGGCAATTGGCTGCAAGATCGGCGCGTGTTGCTATCACCCATCGCGATCCATTCGGTTGACGACACCGCGCTCACGGTTGATTTAACAAAAGACCTGATTAAAGACAGCCCGTCGATTGACCACGAAAAGCCGATATCGCGCCAATTTGAAGTTGATCTGTTCAATTACTACAGTTGGACACCTTACTGGCGACCCTCGCTGATTGCAGGTGATCTGGGCAGCTTTATCCCGCTTCCACCCATCACAAAAACACAGCAGGAAGGGTTGGAAGAGGAGGTCCATGAGGAAAATCATCTGCGCAGCATTGCCGAAGTGCATGGCTACGCAATTGAAACGACTGATGGACATATCGGTAGCCTGTCCGACTGGGTTGTGCGGCGGGATGATTGGCTGCTGCGCTACTTTGTCGTGGACACGGGAAACTGGCTACCGGGCAAGAAGGTCGTTTTACCACCCTCCTGGATTACAGAAATCGACTGGGCGGAGATGACGGTGCGTCTTGACTTATCGCAAGCATCTGTGCGCAATGCACCGGAACTGGACATCGATCAACTGAATGAAACTTATACGGCCCAATCTTACGCAGAAGAGTTGAGCCAACACTATGGGCGTGAATTATGATGAAAGAAGTCGACAAACAGATCAAAATTATTGTTGTGACGGGAGATGAGGCGGAGACGACTGCGCAGCACATCGAAGAGAAATATAATGTGACGATTTTAACACCACACGATTTTGGTGAGGTGTACGCAGAATCGGCCGATTCCGCCACAACTGAACGTGATGTAGATGCTGCAAACGAAGCGGAGCATGGCACAGAAAACTTCGTGCTGCGCGTCGTTGAAGCGTTGCCATCCGAAACGGTCGCCGTGCTATATGATTTATCGCCGGCCGATATCGATCTCTTGCAAATGCAATATGATTCAGACTTTTTGCGGATAGAGGGCGCGCTGGAAGAGACACAAATTTCCAACTTCCTCGCCGCATAGGAGCAATGCTCATGTCACAAATCGAAGAAATTAAAGAAAGCGTCGTGCGTAATGATTCACCGCTTGCAGCGGAGGGCAGTCCCATCGCACCGATTGAGCGGCATCAGCAGGAGCATGTCGTCGTTGATGCAGACGGCACAGAACGTCGTGAGGTGATTACTCAAGATGTGGGTGCTGAACGTCAATTTAGATTCACCAAGGCGATGAGTGTCTATTGGCTTGCGGTAATGGTGGTCTTAGGCTTGATCGGTCTGCGGGTGGTGTTAAAGATGATTGCAGCCAACCCAAATTCACCTTTTGCAGCATTCGTCTACGGACTGTCTAATCTGTTCGTCTGGCCGTTTAATGGTCTCACAGCGACACCTGCGGCGGGGGCATCCGTATTTGAGGTTTCCTCGATAGTGGCAATCATCGTCTATGCGTTGCTTTCGCTGGTCGTTGCCAAACTCGTGCGGATTCTCGTCTCACGTGGCAACACACGCAGCGTTTCTGTCTATCAGCGTGACGCAACTCAGTAGGGAATCGTTATTTTGAATGCTAAAGTATAGTGTAAAGTAAGTTTTTTGTGGCATTGTCATTCCCGCGAAGGCGGGAATCCAGTCTTAGAAAAGAATAGATACCTGCCTTCGCAGGTATGACATAACTTACTTTATGATGCACTTAGCGCGCTCATAAATTTAAAAAACGACGGTCAGATGACCGTCCTTTTTTTATGTTAACTCTTCTAAGACTTCGCGCCTTGTCTTGGCTTTGATGCGCTCATGATGTTCCAAAATGACGAGCATCTGGTCGAGGTTTAGCACAGAGTGTAGTTTATAGCCGCGCTCGGCAATCGTCTTGCTGGCTCCTTGCTGGCGATCAAGTAAGACGACGATATCGGAGACTTGTAAGCCCGCCGACTTGAGGATTGCCACTCCGCCCAATGCGCTCTCGCCAGTCGTCACTAAATCTTCAATGATTACGACTCTTTGCCCAACTGTCCAACGCCCTTCAATCGTTTTGCCAGTGCCATACGATTTGGCCGCCTTGCGTGGAAAGATTAGCGGTTTATCCGTTTCGAGCGCGATTGCCGTGCCAATCGGCAAGCCACCATAGGGAATTGCCCCGAGCAAATCATACTCAACTGATTCGAGTAATGCGGCATAGGCGCGTGCTGCAAGTCGCAAAACGGCAGGACGCGAAATCAACAGGCGTAGATCGACGTAGATAGGGGAAACTTTGCCGCTGGCGAGCTTAAATCGGCCGAATTTGACCGCCTCAATCTCGTGTAATGACAATACCAATGATTCAATTTCAGTCATAGACAAATCATCACACAAACGTCACTTGACGGCAACATTCCCCTAACGTCTTCACAGAATGTTACGCTGCTTCAACTTCAGCTTCGGCCTCTGCCTCAACAAACGTGATTTCTAAGACACTCTCGACTAAGCGACCCCCACGCGTGCGCATTTTCGCCAATGCATTGGGCAAAATCATCTCGCGCTTGAAGCTGCCAACGGTGATAAACATCTCGTCCCCACGTTTGCGCAATTTGATGTCACCCCCGCGCACAAATGGCAACGGCAAGCGCATTGTCAACGAGCCGTCGTCATTTTCCACAATCTCTTGTAGTTGGCCCCGATAGAAAATATCGGTTGGATCAGAGTTGCCGAACATATCATTGGCTAGCTCGGAAAGACGGTCAACCCCCGTTACTTCATGCGCATAGTAGGGCGCAGTCCACAATGGAATCGGTTGGAATGAATCCTCGATGTAGTCCATATATTTGCGCTGGATGGCATAGCGTTGCTGATAGAAGTCACCTTCGGCCGCATCGGCTGGCAGTACGCGGTTGATCATAATGCTGTCCACGGGATAGTCGAATAGCCCGAGATAGCTGACCGCCCGCTGTGCCTCGCGCACAATCATGCGCTCTGGCTGCACGACGACACGATAGCTGGTCACATCAGGATCGCTCAATACGCGCTTTAGCTCCTGCGTCCCTTCATCGAGCTTCTCAAGCGCTTTTACAACTTCCATTGGCCCCTTCAAAAAGCGTCCTGCAAACGGCTTTAACGCACGTGTCACTCGCGCGCCTTCTAAATTAAGCGCATGGCTGGCATACCAGCGGAACGTGTCTGGCATCGTCAAGAGACGAATGGTTTCGCCCGTTGGCGCCGCGTCGATGATGACAACATCAAAGTCGCCACGTTTGGCCTGATTGTTGATGTGCAGCAGGCTGACGATTTCGTCCATGCCCGGAATGGCGGAAAGCTCATCCGCCACGACGCGATTGATGCCAACTGAACTGGCAACAAATCCGCTGACATACTCTTGTAGCGTGTCCCAATGTTTATAGATGTCGGTGACGACGTTGATCTCTTGCGCCCACAAATTATCGGCAAGCTGTGTTGGCTCACCTGTCAGTTCAGTGTCAAATGCGTCCGCGAGAGAGTGTGCAATATCGGTGCTGGCCACGAGTGTGCGGTGGCCCAATTGTGCGCTGCGGACGGCGGTAGCGGCGGCGGTGGTCGTTTTACCCACGCCACCTTTGCCTAAGTAAAGAATGATTCGCATTGAATGCTCCAGTTAAAATAGAGGTAAGCGGCTAGGAAGCTCATCGTGCAATTCACTAGCAACTCGCAACTAGATGTATCTTCCACAATTCTGTACGGAATAGGCAACGTAGGGTTGCGAACTTGTGGGTTTCTGACGTCGTGGAAACATTTCTCTCTGCCAGAGGTGAGCGCGGGGCAGTCAATATGTGATTCGCGTTAAATTGCAATAAAATCTCTGATGTCTCATGAGAAGGTTGACAGTGCGCTGGCATGTCGCTACATTTGCGACAACTTTTAGGAACGCCTTGCATGATTCCAATTCGTGACCACAATCCAACACGCGGCCGACCCATCGTAACACTAGGCTTGATCATCACCAATGTGCTGGTCTTCATCTTTGAGTTTGCAATGGGGCAGCGCGAGTTGCAGGCGTTTTTTGAGCTGTTTGCAATCATTCCGCGCGAACTGGTGACGATGGTTTCGGCCGAATATTTCACCCTCATCACGAGTCAATTTCTACATGGTGGCTGGTGGCATCTGCTCGGTAACATGCTCTACCTGTGGATTTTTGGCGACAACATCGAAGAGCAGCTTGGGCATGTGCGTTTCTTGCTCTTCTATCTATTGACGGGTTTAATCGCGGGCTTGGCGCAGGTAATTATCGAGCCTAACTCGGTGATTCCAATTGTTGGGGCAAGTGGCGCAATTGCAGGCGTGCTGGGTGGCTATCTATTACTTTATCCATTGGCACGGGTCACAACGTTTATTCCGGTTTTTATTTTTATTCGGGTTCAACTGCCAGCCATCTTAGTGCTGGGGTTTTGGTTTGTAACGCAATTTTTTAATGGAGCCGCCTCTATCGGAATGCCGACAGAATCGAGCGGCGGTGTTGCATTCTTTGCACACATTGGCGGTTTCATAGCGGGATTTGTATTGGTTCGACTTTTCGGCCGAAAACAGGCACAATTCCCTTCTGATTCCCAAACTTAACGATCGTTATTAAAAATAATTAGTTGTTAGTACACCTTAGGTGTTAACAATCGCCAGGAGCGCAATTGCGATGACAATGCGTCATGAAGTTCTGACTTGGTCAGATGTAGACAAACTGATCGACTACCTTTCCCCTCAAATTCAGGGGCGTTTTGATTCGATGGTGATCATCACACGTGGCGGTATCGTGCCGGGTGGCATGTTAGCCGAGGCGTTGGACATCACTTATATTCTCAATGCGGCCGTGCGTTTTCCAGCCGATTTTCCATCGCTTGGCATCTCGCGTAACCCTGAAGCACGCTTTGCCGTGCCTGAGTTTATGCAGTTTCCAGCCGATGATTTACTCGAAGGGCGACGTATCCTCGTCGTCGATGATGTCTGGACGCGTGGGCGTAACATCGTCACCGTTGCCAATCGTATCGATGCGGCGGGAGGCTATCCTGAAACTTGCGTCTTACACTATAAACCAGCCTCTTCGCTTTATCCCGGACACACGCCAACCTACTATGCGGCCGTCACCGATGCCCACATCATCTATCCCTGGGAAGCCGACCGCGACCAGCGTGGCGTCGGGATGTTGAACTAGTTCCAAACCTGATCACGAGCGAAGTTCTGTAATGGGACTTCGTTCCTCCAACCTGTGTAAACGACAAATGCCAAGCAATGTTGCTTGGCATCTTTTTGTTATGTGTACACAAAAAATATAACTGTGTATTGTTTGAAATTTTTATCGTGATCTACTACGTCACAACCCAATCCACTCAAACCGTTATTGACCAACCAAATACAAAACCAATCTAAATTAACTACCGTTACAGTTCGCTACCAACCACAATATGTAAATTAGTTTACATGATTTGTGATAAATAGCCAGCTTATCTTACGATTTTGGCGAAACTGGTAGTACGGAGGTCATGGGGGGAAGAGACTTGGCCTTTCCAGATTTCATTGGGTATTGCGTGGTGCGTGTCCAGCGATCATTACGCAATACGCAATACATCTTCAGCCCCCACAATTCCTGAAGACCCACAAAATCCTCCTACAGATCCTAATATGAAAAAAGGTGCAGGAGCCGTAAGCGAGTTGTTAAAATCAATGCATGAGAATTGGAATTGACACGCGACTCCCCTTTTACCAGCTTGGAGGAATTAGCCAGTATGTGCTGCATCTGCTGCCAGCACTGGCACAGACGGCTCCATCACATGATTATCGAATCGTTCAGATGGCAAAAGATGAGGTGTCACGCATGCCGGTTGCGTCAAACTTTCGGCGCGTTAACGTGCGAACTCCGTGTCATCACTCATTCGAGAAGTGGACACTTTCGGCCGAATTGCTCCCGCAAAATCTCGATCTGCTGCACAGTCCAGACTTTATTCCGCCGCTTCGTGGGGCCAAGCACCACGTCATTACCGTACATGACCTCAACTTTCTCTACTATCCACAATATCTGACGGCAGAGAGTCGCGCCTATTACAATGACCAGATCCAGTGGGCTGTTGAGCGGGCAGACGGCATTTCGGCCGATTCTCATCACACGCGCCGTGACGTTATCAACCAACTAAACGTTCCTGCGGAAAAAGTTACTACCGTTCATCTGGCAGCAAATCCACTCTATCACGAGGTCTATGCAGCAGATGAGATCGATCAGACGCTGGCTCAGTTTGACCTGCCGCGTGATTTTTTGCTCTTTGTCGGCACAATTGAGCCGCGCAAAAACATCCCGACGCTGTTACGTGCCTATTATGACCTACATCACGATTTTGCCGTCGATATGCCACTCGTGCTAGTGGGGCGGAAAGGGTGGCTATCGGACGATGTATTCGCGCTGATCGACCAGCTCAACCTCAACAACTGTGTGCGCCATCTGACCGGTGTCTATGATGAGCAGTTGGCGCATCTCTATCATGCGGCCAGTGTTTTGCTGCTGCCTTCCCATTACGAAGGATTTGGATTACCGCCACTCGAAGCGATGCATTGCGGCTGTCCTGTTATCACCAGCGACCGCGGGAGCCTGCCCGAAATTGTCGGTGATGCGGGTTTTTTACTCGACGCGGATGATATTCCCGTGTGGATTGAAACGATCTATCACGTGTTGCAAAGTGACGCTGTGCGGGCAGGCATGGTGACACGCGGGTATGCACAGGCAAGTCAATTTGACTGGGCAAAATCGGCCGAAAAAACACTAGCCCTTTACGATTCTGTCACGAAATAAATCGGCCGATCTGTTATACTTGTGCGCTTAGATGAACATTCTTATTCTAACGCCGCAACTTCCTTATCCTCCCCATCAGGGAACATCCCTGCGCAATTTGCACATCATCAAAGGGTTGGCGCGAGCGCATACGCTGACGCTGCTGACCTTCGCACGTTCACTCGATGCGGAGTTTGGTCCATTGGCCGATCTGTGCGCGGAGATCGTGACTGTGCCGATGCCTGAACGCTCGATGCGTCAACGCCTTTTCCAGTTGATGACGACCCGCCAACCCGACATGGGGCACCGCTTGCGCGACTTGGCGTTTGATCTTGCACTCGACGATTTATTGGAAAATAACCAGTTTGACATTGTGCAAATTGAGGGGATTGAGCTGGCGAATGCGATTTCAATTGTGCGTGCCGTTAGTCCATCGAGCAAAATCGTCTTTGACAATCACAATGCCGAAACAGAGCTACAGCGACGCGCCATGGAGACAGATGCACGCAATCCAAGACGCTGGGTCGCGGCCGCCTACTCATTTGTGCAGGTGCAACGGTTAGCACGTTTTGAACGCTGGGCCTGTCGTGAAAGTGATGCGGTGACGGTGGTAAGCGAAGATGACCGCGATGCGCTATTGGGGTTGCTCAACGATGTGCGCGGGACAGAATTTGGAGAGCGTATCAGCGTCGTGCCAAACAGCATCGACACAGATGCGTATGCGCACTATACGGGTGAGTTGGAGCGTTTCGATGTGGTCTTTATGGGGAAGATGGATTATCGGCCGAATATCGACGCAGCCCTCTACTTTACGGATGAAATCTGGCCGTTTATTCGCAGTAAACATCCTGATGCGACCTTTGCCATCGTGGGGCAAAAGCCACATGCCCGTCTGGAGCGCTTGCGCGATGTTGCTGGGGTGACAATCACGGGGTGGGTAGACAGCGTGCAGCCCTATTTGCATGGATGTCGCGTCTTTGTAATGCCTTTGCGGATGGGGAGTGGAACGCGCCTAAAGTTGATCGAGGCGATGGCGGCGGGAAAACCAATCGTCAGCACCACAATTGGCGCGGCGGGCTTTCCAATCGTCGATGGGCGACAACTCTTGCTTGGGGATACGCCTGATGCGTTCGCGGGGGCGGTCAATGCAGTGCTGAGCGACCAGCACCATCAACATTTGACACGATTTTCGGCCGAATTTGCCCAAAACTACGACTGGCGTACCGTTGTTCCGCGCTTTTTCGCCGTCTACGATCAGTTACAGTAAGATGTCGTAAAGGCGCATTCGTCGCCTCTATTCTTCTGCAAGCGGAACCGCCGTCGTCTCTTTAATCTCTTTGAGAACGACACTCGTCTCGACCCGCGCAACGCCAGCCAATCCCATCAGCGTTGTCATGAGTAAAGAGTCTAAATGTTCACGACTACGGGCAACAAGCTTAAGCAGGTAGTCCGAACTTCCAGTCATGCGGTGACACTCTAAAACTTCTGGCACATCTTGAATCGATGCGTCGAATGAGTTGACAGCGTCGATGTCATGCCCCTGTAACATCACCATGACAAAGCACAACATTTCGTACCCAACCGCCTGTCGGTCAACAATTGATCGATAGCCCGAAATGACGCCGTTTTCTTCTAATCGTTTGACGCGCTTTTGAACGCCCGATGGTGAGAGAGAGACAAGTCTCGCAAGTTCTGCAATGGTCGTTTGAGAATTACCCTGCAACTGATACAGTAATGTACGGTCTTTTTCATCAAGATTTATCATGTGCCCCTTCAAGTAATTAGGGCAATAGTAACTAAACATCACCCTCTGTCAACAAATTTTATGATAATGATACTAAATTGAATCGTCTGTTACGATTTAGTGGTTTTATGTCCGAAATAGGTGTGGAAAGTGTGTTTCATTGATTATGGAATCTGAATATCGACCCCAAGTGAGCGTAAAATCGTTTCCTGTGCTGCCCACATGCGCGCTTTTTCCACGTCATCTCCATGATCGTGTCCGAGCAGGTGGAGTGTTCCGTGGACGGCGATCAGTTGAAATTCGGCCGAATTTCCCCATCCCTCCTTCTCCGCATCGCGCAATGCATATGGAACGGCCACCGCAATGTCCCCAAGATGAATCGGCGCACCCGGATAAGGCGACTCGCCATCTTCAAAGCTCAACACGTCGGTCGGTTTGTCAAATCCCCGATAGTCTCGATTTAACGCTTGCACAGTTGCATCATCTGTGAGCAACAAATTAATCGTCGCTGGCTGTAACCATGCTTCATGTGACAATGTCGCCAGCATGGCCGTCCGCATCAACTCGCGCCAATTCTCATCAATTGGCACCTCTGCTTGAATATCTATTTCAACTGTCATTATCTTAAGTAATTTACGGAATGTTCTTTGAAAACGAGAAGCGAGAATCTGATAGCAGTTCATTCTGCTCATGCAAGACTTGTTCAACGGAGGCAACAAGAGCCTCGATGTCAACAAATAGCTTGTTGGCGCAAGCAGTCCGCTTGAGATGTCGCCAGTAGCGTTCGATGGGATTAAGCTGTGAGCAATACTTTGGTAAAAATAGCGGTAGTAGTTCATTGCTCAATAGAGAGAGCGCGCTTTGCGTCGCTCGACTGTGATGAATCGACCCATTGTCCAACACCATCACCAACGGTCGCCCGGTTGTGTGCTGTGCAACGAGATGGTCGATGAAGGCAATGAACGCATCGCTGTTGCGCTCTTGGGAGATCATGCTGACAAGCTCATCCGTCGCCCAGTTGTAGGCACCGAAGATGTGTCGCCACTGCTGTTGACCAGGTGTTGGAATGGCTCGTTGACAACCGCGCTTCATCCAACAATTAGTGAGGGTCGGTAGCCAGCCTAAACTGCTTTCGTCCACAAAGAATAGGTCGATCTCACCCGCTTCGGCTCTTTTTTTAGCTCAGCGAGCCATCCTTCCGCCGCATGGCGTGCCTCCGCATCTTGCAGATTTTTCAACTCGTGTTTTGGGCGACGGTAGACGAAATCGTTGGCCTTGAGTAATGCCTTGAACTGCGTTTGCCCCAGTGCCACCCCTGTTTCCTGCTCCATATGTCGCCTTAGGCGGGTCACCGTCCAGACTGTGAACTGATGCCCCAGCGTTTGCGGGTCTTGCTCAACTATCTCCTCGACCCGTGCCACATATGCCGCATCCGCCTTTGGCGGTCTCCCTGATTTCGGTCGATTGGCTAACTCTTCCACTCCCCCTCTCTGCCATCGGTGATGCCAATCGTAGACTGTCGGTTGCGACACGCTCATTAGCTTCGCCACCTCCTTTGGCGGCGTGCCTTCATGCAGTAATCTTAAGCCCATCGCTCGTTGCCTTACTTCTGGTCGCTTGTCACTGCGAACCGCTTTTGCAATCTGGTTAAGTTCTGTTTCGCTGAGGATGAAATCGAGTGTTTTCGGCATTCATCCAGTTTCTCTCAATTTTTCCTTCTCGCCCACGTTTTTAATGTTCTTTCCGTCTTTTACTTAAATGGAGATTGCAACCCGCTGAAAACGTACCGTCTTAATGGGTTGCGTCATGGGTAGGGCGGTAAGTTAATCGCTTGGAATCGCCTCGCTAACGGCTGATTCAAGCAAACTCTGGGCGGGGGTCAGCTCACCTTCGGTGATGTTCTCAGTGTTGGCCGCTTCAAGCTCTTCGTTTCCCGCATACTTCACGCGCACATGGAAGCGACCTTTTAGCGTCTCGACGAAGGAGGCACGGATCTGCTTCAAATCGTGAAATGTCAAGCCTGAATTATCGAGCTGATTTTCAGCGATCATATCATCCGTGATGGAGCGCACGAGCTTTTCGATTGCCGCGACGTTATTGGGCTGAACGGCTTTAGAAGTTGCCTCAACAACATCGGCCAACATCACGATCCCTGTTTCCCGACAGCGCGGTGCGGGTCCCGGATAGCGGAACTTCTCCTTATCGACAAGGCGAACCTCACCGCTGGCGGCCGCCTGATCCTGCGCCTTTTTGTAGAACCATTTGAGCAGATGGTCGCCATGATGTTCGGCGATAAAATCTTGAATCCGTTCGGGTAAACGCTCTTTGCGCGCCATCACGAGTCCGTCCGTCACGTGACCGATAATGTAGCGTGCGCTTTCGTATGGATCGAGCGAGTCGTGTGGATTGGCTCCCTCCTGATTCTCGCTAAAGTAGGGTGGGTTCACCATCTTGCCAATGTCGTGATAGAACGCACCAACCCGCGTCAACAGACTGTTTGCCCCAATGCGATCGGCTGCCTGTTCGGCCAAATTTGCCACCATGATGCTATGATGATACGTTCCCGGCGCACGATGTAAGAGCTGTTGCAATAGCGGCTGATCGAAACGGGAAAGCTCCTGTAGCTGCAACATCGTTGTTATGCCAAAAAACGTGCCAGCGACATAGAAAAGTGCCAGCGTCAACATGGCCGCGAGAAACCCACTGGCGATGGCAAGTCCTGCAAGTTGCAACAAGTGGAACGGGTCACCATCCGCTTTGAGATTGAAGATGGCAACGACGGTGAGATTACCAAGTGCCGCGAAAAATCCAGCACGGAAGAAGGCATTAATGCGTTCTGCGTCGCGCAGGCTAAAGATGGCGAAGTGACTGCCCGTAATAATATAGAAGGCGATTTCGAGGGAGCCATTTGCGGCAAATCCCAACATGCCGCCCAGTACAAGCGATACGAGCCCAGCAAGTCTATTCCCGTAAACAATAGAAATCAGCATCGCCAATCCAGCAACGGGGAACAGATAGCCGAGCATTTGTTGTCTTCCCATCATCAGTTGCCCAGCAGCCAAAAACGCCAACAGCACGACTGTTAGCAACGCCAGATAGCGGCGACGGGGATAGGCGACAAGATGGTAGCGCGTGTAGTAAACGAAGATGAGCGCGGTGGAGAGGGCTGAGATGAGCAGGACACGGACGATTTCGAGATAATCCCATTGGCGTTGCAAAAGACCCAGCTCTTGCAGTAGCTCAATTTTTTCGGCCGTTACGCGATCCCCTTCTAAAAGAATGGTGTCCCCTTTGATCACCTCGCGGGTCACGGGTTGCACCGCTGCGACAGCTTGCTCTTTCTGCAAGGCCGTCGCAGCCTCATCGTAGAACACATTCGGCCGAATTAATTGCGGCACAATCGCCAGCAATACCGCCTCCTGCGTCTCCGTTGTGGCAAAATCCAGCTCCCGCTCTACCGCATCTGCGATCCCGTTCATCGCATCAACACGCACTTCACGCCGCATTAGTACCGTAATGATATTCGAGGCACGACTCTGCACGCCTGCTAAATCATTTTCTGAGAGCGTCAACAATCGCTCGGCCGTCTGAGCATCGACATTAATAACATCGATCCCCATTAAGGCGTTGAGTTTTTCTTCTTCGGTCGCAAAACTATCGGCACGCACCACTCTGACAAAATTGAAGATTTCGCCCGCTTGCGTAATCTGTGTGCGTGCGATACTGCGGTCTAACTCGGTGAAGACATCGGGAACGGCCGCTCTTGCTGCGGCTTGCTGCTGTTCCGTGAGCAGGGTGCTGACGAATGATTTTGTTTGTGGGGATTCGATCCGCTCTGGTGATGGCAGATCAAGCTGCACGTCGACGATGTTCGACTGCAAGAAGTTGAGCGAGAGTATTGCCGAAAAGCCAAGCGCTACCAAGCAGGCTGTGACCCAGACGTGCCACAGTTCAACGCGCCGATTAAGGCGATTGTAATATCCTGTTGGAAAGCTACTATCAGTTTTTGCCATAGAGTTTATGGGAAGTTTGCGGTGGTTTACGGGCTGGCGGACATCATGTCGCGACCGATTAAGCGGTGTCCAAGAGAACGGCTGTGGACACCACCATACGCATTGCAGTCGTTATGCTGCTAGCTGTGAACGAACAACATCATTGACGAGCTTGCCATCTGCCTTTCCCTTCACTTGTGGCATCAGCTTGCCCATCACCTGTCCCATATCACGCGGTGACGTCGCGCCGACCTCAGCAATGGCCGCTGCGACCAGTTCTTCGATCGCGGCGCGGTCCATCATTTGCGGTAGATAGCGTTCGATGATGGCGAGTTCGGCCTTTTCCGTGTCAGCGAGTTCGACACGGTCACTTTCCATATACTGTTCGATTGCCTCACGTCGCTGTTTTGCCTGTTTTGTCAAAATAGCAACAACGGCCTGATCATCTAATTCTGTCTTCTCATCAATTTCGACCTGTTTGATCGCGGATTGCAGCAAACGAATCGTGTTGCGCGTGTCAGAATCTTTGGCACGCATCGCGGTCTTCAAATCGGTCATCAAATTAGCTTTTATACTCATAATGGTTCCTTTCCTTAAACTCATTGTAGCACCCGTGTAGAAAGGTCGTCAACTTGCGACGCCGAGCCGAGCGTTGGGATGGCATTTACTTGCTATTCTAGAGTTGTTGTGCCCTTTTTCTTGCCGCACACATAGAAGTTCAAATTATTCGTCTTGCCATCGGCCGAAAATTCCTCAACAATCTCAAAACCCGCTTCATCCATCAAGGCGCGCGTCGTCGCGTGGTCGAGATAGGCGATGTAGCGCACGCCGTCTCCACCGCGCTTCCAGTCTACGAGGTAGTCATTTGGTTCAAGATCGGCCGAATCGATTTCAACCGACTCCCAGGCAACGACCTTTTTGCGTAACCGCGCACTGAGCAAGAACTGAAAGGTGCTGAGAATCAAGCGGCCATTCGCATTTAGATGGTCGCCCATTTCGCGTAGTAAGTTGACGCGATTGACATGTCCCGGAATGTGGTGGAGGGCAGCGATACACGCGATGCTGTCAAACATACCTAACCCTTCAAGTGGATGCGCCGCGAGCAGATTGCGTTCGTAAAAGCTGGTCGTTCCCAGCGTGCGTCCTTCATCGAGCAGCGAGCTGCTAAAATCAACGCCCGTGTAGGCATCAATGCGCCGTTGTTCGTGCAGATAGCGGCCGAGACGACCATCGCCACAGCCGACATCTAAAAACTTTTCGCAAGGTTGGGGCAAATTGGCCGCAACGAATTCAAAGCCATCCCATGGCGTGCTGCGCGACGAGGAGAAATGTTCAGCAAAACGCTGGTAGAATTCATGGTTAATTGTAACGAGGCGTTCGATAATCTCTTTTTTCATAGTTCGTAAGCTGTCCAACGTAATTTAGCACGTTTTTCGTTGAACGCTTGACGTTTTTGTTTAATGATTACAAGTAATGGCAACAGCAAAATCAAATATGTGGCGCGCTTGCAGACAGATCGTCGCTTCCGCTGGCGCGAACAGGCATTCGTGGTTGAGGGCTTGCGCACCGTGCAAGATGTGATTGCCTATCAAATGCCGACACTGCTGCTGCACACGGCAGCGGTTGAGCCACCCACTATTGACGCGCCAACGGTTGCTATCAGTGATGTGCTCATGCGTCATGTGAGCGATGTCGAAACACCGGCGGGAATTCTCGCGGTCGTTCCATTTCCCCGCCTGACATTGCCGACCGAGCCGACGCTGCTCCTGATTTTGGACGCGATTCAAACGCCGGGCAACATGGGGACGATGCTGCGCACGGCGGCGGCGGCTGGAGCAGACGGAGTACTGCTGGCACCGGGTTGCGTCGATCCATTTAATCCAAAAGTTGTGCGTGGGGGGATGGGGGCGCACTTTCGCTTGCCAATGCAGAAGATGGACTGGGACGAGATTGAGAAAACTGTCTCTGATATGGATAGTTGGGTGGCATCGGCCGATTCTTCTACCCCTTACACCGCTGTTAACTGGCAAAATAGAGCCGCGCTGATTATTGGAAATGAAGCGAACGGCCCATCACAAGAGGCGTTACAGCTTGCCAATGGGGTTGCCATCCCAATGGCGGCCGCCGTTGAATCACTCAACGCGGCAATGGCGGCTGGGATCATCCTCTTTGAAGCGGCACGCCAGCGTGCCTGATAATCGAATATGCGACCAAGCTGGTCGCGTTCCTATTGTTAACGCTTGCGTGTGCTTTTTGCCGCCAGTGCTTGGGAGTAACGATCCAAAATCATCGCTAATATGACAATGGCAATCCCCGCTTCCAATCCGCGTCCCGGCTCATTGCGTGCAATCCCGCGCAACGTTTCTAAACCCAAGCCTCCGCCACCAACCAGCGATGCGACGATCACCATTGCCAACACCATCATGATGACCTGATTGACGCCGATGATGATCGTAGGCAGTGCCAGCGGCAGTTGGACTTTTGTCAACGTCTGGCGCGGCGTGGAGCCAAACATTTTGGCTGCCTCAACGCTGGCGGGGGAGACGCTGCGCAGACCTAAATTGACCAAGCGCACGCCGGGAGGCAGCGCGTAGAGGACAGATGCGATGATGCCCGGCACCTCTCCAACGTTGAACAAGATAATGACTGGGATGAGAAAGACAAAGGCAGGGATGGTTTGGAGGAGGTCTAAGATCGGCCGAATGCCAGACGCAACCCGATCTGATCGACTTGACCATATCCCCAGCGGTATCGCCAGCAACAACGTCAGCACGACAGCGACAATTACCTGAGCCAACGTGATGATATTTTCCGTCCACATGCTCAAGAAACCGATGGCAACAAACCCCAACATCGCGCCGATTGCCAGCCGTCGATTGGTTGTGGCCGCAATCCCCGCCCCAATGGCGACAATCAACACGGGCCATGGTAGCCATGTCTCCATAAATCCACGCAGCGGTTTCAGCGCGTAGATGACGACAAAATCGCTCAAAGGGCCTGTCCCGAACGGCGTGTTGCCGATTTGATAGAGATTGTCGCGCATCCAGATGACAAGACTATCGACTGGTTTGCGAAACTCTAAGCGCCAGCTAGCGGGAAAATCGTTGAAAAACGGCAGTGAAATCAGTAAGACGAGTAGCGTGAGGCACAATGAGCCGACAAGATAGGGATGATCGGCCATGAATGTTAGTAAGCGACCGCGTTTTGGAATGCGCTTGGCGATGCGTTTGCTCAGGTTTGCTCCACGCTCTAATTGCGCGTTGAGGCGATTTTCAAAGTTGGTTGCCCAACTGTAACGATGCCAACTGTCGGGCAGTAGGCGGAACTGACTTGTATGGGTTGCCGCACGTTCGGTGCTGCCCTGACTAATTCGATCCAAAATTATTGCCAAGATGACGATGGCAATCCCCGCCTCAAAACCCTCGCCGACTTTTAATCGTTGCAGCGCAACCAACACCTTTTGACCCAATCCACCCGAACCAACAAGTGCCGCAATCACAACCATGCTAAACGCCATCATGATCGTCTGGTTTAGTCCTGCGACAATGGCCTTGACCGCGAGGGGAATTTGCACCTTTGTGAGCAGTTGGCGCGGGGTGGAGCCAAACATCAAGGCAGCTTCGACGGCGGCGGGATCTACTTGGCGAATGCCTGAACTGGTCAAGCGCACCATCGGTGGCAGTGCGTAAATGACCGTTGCAATCACGCCGGGAACACGTGCCACACCGAAAAAGAGCACAATCGGGATCAGGTAGACAAAGGCCGGCATCGTTTGCATCGTGTCGAGAATCGGCCGAATAATTCCCTCCACCCGCTCCGACCGTGCCGCCCAAATACCCAACGGAATCCCCAACAAGACCGAAATCAAGATTGAAACCCCTGTCAAAACCAGCGTCTGCATTCCCGCATCCCATAATCCAAACAGACCGATCAAGAACATCCCCGCGATGCTAAATAGAGCCATCCGCAATCCAGTTGTCCGCAGCGCAATGGCCCCGATCACCACGATCACGACCGGCCATGGCAGCCAAAGCAGCATGTTTTCGATGCCGATCATGAACCAGTCAACCGCATCGCTAAGTGGGTTGAAAAAGTAGGTAAAGGCGGGATGTCTCGATCGGTTGGGGATCAGCCACTGTTGGAATGCGTCGATTGGCTCGCGCAAGTGAAAGTTCCAACTTTCGGGGAAGGTCTCAAGCCATGCGACGTTGCGCAACAGCAGTGGCAAGATAATCAGTAGGACAACTGCACCGATGATGAGTTGAGCAGATTTTGGCAGGACAAATCGTTTGGGCGGGAGGATTTTTTCGGCCGAAATCATCTGAATGTCCTCTTAAGTTAAGAACACAAAAAGTAGTGCCAATGCCGCTGGCAACGCCTGAACAAAAATAATCGTGCGACTAACCGTCGCCGCGCCGAAGATGCCCGCGACGATGACACAGCTGAGAAAGAAAATTTTCGTTGCGCTGTCTCCACTGCTCAGTCCCCAGATCAAGCCCGCCGCCAAGAACCCGTTATAGAGTCCCTGATTCATGGCGAGTGCTTTTGATTCTGTTGCAAATTCACGTTTGAGACCAAACGTTTTTCGGCCGAAAGGTTTGTCCCACAAGAACATCTCAAGGATCAGAAAGCCGATGTGTAGTAGGGCGACAATGCCCACGAGAATATTGGCGATGGTTGCCATTTGATTTACTCCGATCGTTACAGTTTCTATCCAGCTGCTGCCATTCGCACCGCGTCGTGCGTCACAACGCCCACACGCATACCTGTCTCGTCTAGTACGGCCAACGGCTCACGATAGCGCATCGCCAGCGGAATCAAGGTTCCGAGCGTCGTTTGTGGTGTGACCGCTTCAGGCGCGGTCGTCACCTCATTTCCGCGCTCCATTAACGCCGCCGCCGTCAAAATCTCTGTGCGCGGCACATCTTTTGCAAATTCGCGCACATAATCGTTGACTGGATGCAGCACAATTTCGGCAGGTGTTCCAACCTGTTCAATTGCCCCATCCTTCATCACCGCGATGCGATCGCCAAGCTTGACCGCCTCCAAGAAATCGTGCGTGATAAACAAAATTGTCTTGTTCATCTGGTTTTGCAATGCACACAATTCGTCCTGCATTTCGCGTCGAATCAAGGGGTCAAGTGCGCTGAATGGTTCATCAAACATCAGCAAATCGGGATCGACCGCCAACGCCCGCGCAATGCCGACACGCTGCTGCATGCCCCCGCTTAATTCGTCAGGGTAATGATTTTCCCAGCCGCCGAGCGTCACCATGTCGATAACTTCTTGTGCACGCGCATGTCGTTCCGCCTCGTCAACCCCCTGTACCTCCAGCCCATACGCGACGTTGTCGATGACCTTGCGGTGTGGAAAGAGGCCAAAGTGCTGAAACACCATGCTCATCTTGCTGCGACGTATTTCGCGCAAGCCTTTTTCGTCCAACGCCAAAATATCATCACCACCAATCGTGATTGAGCCACTCGTTGGCTCGATTAAGCGTGTGATACAGCGCAGGAGGGTCGATTTTCCGCTGCCTGAAAGCCCCATAATGACAAACGTTTCACCCGACTCGACTGCAAACGAGACATTCCGCACGGCGACAACATGCCCCGTTTGCGCCAACACTTCCTGACGCGAAAGCGTTTGGTCAAGTGATTCCATAACTGTTGCAGCGCGATTGCCGAACAGTTTCCAGACGTTTTTACAAATTACTTGTGACATTGGGGGCGCAGTTAAACAGTGTGCAGTGAACAGAACGGCTCTGTTCACTGCCTTACTATTTACTGCCTATGGCATCCATGAATTCCAAACGCTCTCGTTTGCGCCAAGCCATTCGCGTGCCGCTTCCTCTGGTGACATCCCTTGCTCATCGACCATTGCGATCAGTGCGATCTGCTGTTCGTTGGTGAGCTGCATGTTTTGAAGCAGCGTGTGAGCTTCAGGTGCGTTCTCCGCGAGGGTGGGGTTGCCGATTTTCAAAAGGACATCTTCGGGGTAATCACAAGCGACGTTGCCGCTGTCGGGGGCAGCCCAGCAGTCATCACTATATTCTGGCAACTTGACGTTGACCAAATCGTAGTTGGCAAATGCTGAATGGGGTGTCCAGAAGTAGAATAAGAATCCTTCTTCACGGCTGTAGGCAGAGTCGAGTGCGGCGAGCTGTGCCTGTTCAGAGCCAGCATAAACCACCTCGAAATCCATGCCGAGATTGTTGATGATGTCTTCATCATACTGCACAAAGCTGGGATCGCCCGCCAAGAACTGACCTTTGTCACCTGTCTGTGCGGTAGCAAAATCGGCCGCTGCGCCGTCTGCTAAAAACCCTTCCCATGTGGCGTAGGCAGGATTCTGATCAACCATATACTGCGGCATGAACCAACCAATTTTGCCTATTACGCCAAGCTCGCCGAGCGACTCAACTAAGTCGCCGTCGATGTAGTTGGTGATGTTGTCGCCATGTCCCGATGGCCATACTTCGAGCGCTGCGCTAATGTCATTGTCCGCGATTGCCGTCCACATCGAGTTTTCGTCAATGCTGACAATTTCAACGGGGTAGTTGAGTTCGTCTTCGAGTATTACTTTAGCAACGGCAACGTTGACAGCTGAGCCAGTCCAAGCATTTTCAGCCAGCTTGATTGTGGGTTTTTCGGCCGAATCGCCGCCGCCACAGCCGACAACTAAGACGCCAATTACCAAAAGTAAAAAAAGTTTGATTCTACGATTCATTTGTCTTTATTCTCCTCAGAAATAAAGCGGAAACGACTTTCGCGTCCCCGTCAATTGAGCCATAGTTATAACATGCTTTTGATAAGTTGACGTATTTAGTTTATCAGGATCGGGAGATAGCGTGGTTATATGAGAAGTGCGGATTACGTGGCGTGGTGCGTGGTGCGTAACCAATGGTTGTCACGCACCGCGCACCGAATACATTCTATAAAGCCGATTCAAGCTACACGGGAATCAAGGCATAAGGTTGTGATCAACGCATGCCAACAGCTTGTCTGGTCTTTAGCTCTTCAGGACTCATTCGTGTGACTGTTTTAATGCTGTTAAGTGAGTTGAGTAAGTCATCAGCCAACCCAATGGTTTCACCAAACATTTTGCGTTGACGCTGGTCGAGCGCGCGTTGCAATCCGATTTCGAGTAGGCGCATCTTGCTTTTTAGCTCAAGAATTTGTGGCTGAATGTCATAACGTAAATCATCCAGCACGTCTGCTTTGAGATTGGCGGACTCTTTTAACGATGTATTGGCCGCACGCAGCTCTTCCGTTTGGCTAGCGACGAGCTTCTGTAAGTTCTCGCGCTGGTGCAGTAGCGTGCGTTCACTATCCTTGAGTGCATTTTCTGTTTGACGGCGTCGGATTACTTCTGCCCGCATCGTCTCGTTTGCGCTCGCCAGTTCCGCGGTGCGGGATGCAACGCGACCTTCAAGTTGTGCCTGAGCCTCTTCTAAATTTTGGCGATGGTTATCTTGTTGCAAACGCAGGCGGAACAGGGCGGTATAGGTGCGTGTGCGGATGCGGTGAACTAACGTGGCGGCGACGATTGCCATCACCATACCGATGGCAAAGTGTAGCCATGCGTCTGCCATTCCATAGCCGATTGCGATAAACAACCAACCGAAAAATGCACTACCGACTGTCAGCCAATACCATAATGGTGAAAGAAAAAAGGCACCTACGGTCACGATGACAAGCAAGATGTTTGAGCTTTGGAGTGGATCACCCGTGATGGCAACATGCAACAGGCTGTTAACCAGTGCGATAATGCCAAAAAACCCTGCAAGCGTGTGGGCTGTTTTGGCTAGAAACTGTCCCCCTCGCAACAGTGCGTAACAAACAAAAAACAGAATGGATGAAATAGCGGCGACGGGAACCAGCACAGCCTGAAACTGCGGTTCGAGCATCGCAAAATGGGCTATCGTCAGTGCGAGATAGACTCCTCCTAAACCAATCGCGGCGGATGGGAGCGACTGGATCAAATTTTCCGAAATGGCGTTTTGAATTTCGGCCGAAGTTGGTTCGTATGGACGAATATCGGCCGATTTGGACATTATGTTCATGGCAATACCTCTCCCCCAAGCCTAAACTCAGATCATTACATTCCATATTTCTATCGACGACATTCGCCTAATCGCGCACATCGTCTGTCATCATATTGAATGTTTAGAGGCGTTGTCATGAACCTAGTGGTTCACCAGCACAGAATGAATGCAACTGCATGCCCATTTCGTTCCTAACAACATAGGGCAACTTTCAATGATTTATTGCCACGAATGGACTCAAATTACACAAACTAGACAATTCTATTCGTGAAATTCGAGAAATTCGTGGCTCATTCCACAAGTGTCGGTCCAAAATCCGTTAGCTAATCACCAGCCACAGGCAAATCTTCGTAAACGGTCTCTTTCGTTGTGTCCAATCGATCCACGACCAGTTGCGCCACATCCTTGACAGACATCGACTCGCCCGCCTTCCCGCGCGCATCGTTAAACATCACGGCACAGAATGGACAGCCAACCGCCACCGTTTTTGCACCCGTCTCTTCCGCCTGTGCATACCGCTCTACGTTGACGGCCTGATCACTGTGTTCTTCTTCCTTCCAAACTTGCGCGCCACCAGCTCCACAACAGAACGAATCAGCCTTATTCTTGTCCATTTCGAGCAAGGTAAAGCCCGCATTTTCAAGCGCGATGCGTGGGTCGTCGTAGATGCCGTTGTGTCGGCCGAGATAACAGGGATCATGATAGGTGATATGTTCGAGCTTGCCTTCAGTCAGCGTCAACTTGCCCTTACCGATCAGGTCAGCCAACATTTGCGTGTGGTGGAACGCCGCGTAGTCACCGCCCATCTTTTCATACTCGACCCCAATCGTGTGCAGACAGTGTGGGCAGAATGTGACCAGTTTCTTCTGTTGATGATTCATCCCGTAGCGATTAAACGTTTCGATATTTTGTGACGCCAATTCGTGGAAAAGATACTCATTCCCAGCCCGTCGAGCAGGGTCTCCCGTGCAGGTCTCCTGATTGCCCAAGACGGCGTAACTGACACCTGCGGCGTTCAAAATGGTAGCGACTGCGCGCGCGGTATTTTGCGCGTCGGGATCATACGCCCCCGCACAGCCAACCCAGAACAGATACTCGAAGTCGGGATTTTCCGAAACAAGCGGGACAGAAAATGCCAGCGATTCAGCCCATTCCATGCGGTCATTGGTTGCACCCCACGGATTGCCCCGTCGCTCCATCCCCTGAAATGCGTTCGTCAACTCTTTTGGATATTGATCCCTTTCCAATACGGCTGCACGGCGCATATCCATCAAATCGTGTAGTGGCTCATTGCCAACGGGACAAACTTCGTTACATGCCCCGCATGCCGTGCATGCCCAAAGTGCGCTCTCGCTCAGGGCGTAGTCAAGTAGGGGCATTTCATCCTCACCACCTGCCGCCAGCGCGATAAAGTTGTTCTTAATGTAATAGCGTTTATTGATCTCAATGGCGGCGGGAGAAAGCTCTTTTCCCGTGTTGTAGGCGGGACAAGCCTCCTGACAACGATTACACATGATGCACGCAAATGCATCCATAATTTGTGTTTCGCTCAGGTCGGTTAAGGTGGTCGCGCCAAACTTTTCTTGTTCGTCGTTGGAGAAGTCGAGCGGATTGAGTGCGCCGAGTGCGCCACGATCTGGACGGGTAGCGAAGTTGAGCGGCCCCATGAAAAGGTGGGCATGTTTGGTATAGGGGAAGTAAGGCAAAAATCCCAAAATCGACCCCAACGCAATCCACCATGCGATATGCCATGTGACTTCTAACGCGCCTGTACTCATCCCCGCTAATATGGTATTTGCCATGATGTTGGCGAAAATCTGTGAGCTATCGCCACCGTGCATTGCGGCAATCGCCGAAGCACCCACAAAGCGTGCGCCGACGTGCATTAAAATGAAAAGGCCAACAATTAATGAATCGCGCTTGATTGCGCCACTACGGGGCTTTTCCATCAGCTTCACATTTTCACGAATGGACAGCACCTTATCTTGTGCAATGAAACGACGAACCAGGAAGTAAATAACACCTACCAGCACAGACATGGTCAGAATGTCGGCCGTAAAGCGGAATAGATTACCCCACCAATAGCCATATTCTGCGCTCCAAAGATGCCACGACTCGGGCAAAAAGCCTTCCATCGTATCAACACCATTGACGAGGAAGTAAAAGATAAATCCCCAGGCGACACCCGTGTGCAAGAGACTCGTAAAGGTGCGGTTACGCAAAATGTTGCCCTGTGTGAACAACTTTTCGACTGCAATCGTCAGACGGATAGGGATTTGGTCGATCCGCAATTTATCGGGGCCTTGTCCACGTCGGATGACGGCGTACATTTTGCTAAATGTCCCGTATGCGAGGTAGATGGCGGCTCCAGCGGCGACGATAAACAGAATTTTTTCGACGAGTGTTAACATGTGCTTCTCTTCCTTAATAGAATAGGCTGTTGGGCAGTCCGAACAATCGAACCGTCCACCCGAATGAAGCAAAAGTTTAACATACGTCAGAAACCGTGACAACATGACGCAGTGCGGCATAGGCGACGAATCCTTAACAGCTTGCCGCCGAATTATGTGTAGGGATGGGGGATTTCGGCCGAAAAGCTATAATCCCATCCATGCTCCGCAAACTGATTTTCCTTTTATCTCTCACCGGTATCTTGGTTGCTGTCTGGCCGCAAGCCCGCTCCTTACGCGATTTGACGGGTGAAGAGTCGCTGCCCGGCCAACTGATCGGCGTACTGCATTGGTTCAACACGGCGACGCGACCGCAGCCCGATCTCGCGCTTGATGCAGATGTGCAGCACGTGGACGTTTCCCCATTTGGCATGAACATTTTTATCCAGCATGAGGCACTTCCTGAGGTACGGGAGCAAGTGTTGGAGACGTTGAGTGATGCGGGTTTCAAATTTGTGCGCCAGCAATTCTCTTGGGAAGATATTGAAATTCACGCCAAAGACGATTTTGAAGATCGCCGCCACGAACCGTTCAAGAGCGCGTGGGAGAAATACGACAACATCGTTGACCTTGCCGAATCGCATGAGATCGAGATCATTGCACGATTAGACAACCCACCTGCATGGAGTCGTGCGGTCGGCAATGAGAACGGTGCGTTTGCGCCACCCGATGATTTTGCTGATTATGGCGATTTTGTGGCGGCCGTTGTTGCCCGTTACGCGGGACGCATCACTTATTTTCAGCTCTGGAATGAGCCAAATGGCAATGAGGAATGGGGTTTCTCTGGTCCCAATCCTGAGCAGTTTACCGAGCTTTTGTGCGTCGGCTATCAGCGAGCAAAAGCGGCCAATCCCAACGCGATTATCATTGCGCCCTCCCTGTCACCCACATTTGAAATCACGCCCACTAACTTGAACGATATGGTTTTTTTGCAGCGCATGTATGCGGCAGGCGCAGGGGATTGTTTTGATGTCATGGCCGCGCAAGGTTATGGCCTGCGCTCTGGGGCGAGTGACCAACGCCTGCAATGGAATCGCGTCAGCTACAACTATCATCAATTTACACGGGATATGATGGTGAAAAATGGGGATGCGGAGAAGGCGGTCTGGTTTGGGGAGACGGGCTGGAACGCGATTCCTGATGGGATCGTAGCAGAGGGGATGGAGCCGTTTGGACAAGTGAGCTTGGAGGAACAGGCGCGTTATGCGGTTGCGCTCTATGAACGCATTCAGACGGACTGGTCGTGGGTTGGTGTCGCAAACTATTGGTTCTTGAAAGATGCTGTGCCAAGAGAAGGGCAGCCGTTTTACTATTTTCGAGCGATGGAACCAGACTTTACGCCGTTGCCAGCGTGGGAAGCGTTGGCAGAATATGTGCCGAATGATGTCATCGAGCGAGGGGCGAAGGGAGTTTGGGGTTTTCGGCCGATTCTTTTCCAACTCTCCGCATTCGTCGCTATCGTCTCTGGTTTACAATTGGCAATTGCGCCACAAAGAGAAGATTGATGCGTCGCTATCTGCCATTGATTGTCATTTTGCTGTTGGCGACTGGCTTGCGCTTCTATCGCATCGACGCGCAATCTTTCTGGAATGACGAAGGCAACAGCGCACGCCTGAGCGAACGCTCCGTTGAGCTAATCATTGAGGGGACAGCCAGCGACGTACATCCGCCACTTTACTATCTAATCCTGCGCGGCTGGCGCGAGTTGGTGGGAGATAGCGAATTTGGCTTACGCTCATTTTCCGCATTTTCTGGCGTTATTTTAGTTGCGCTCGTTGTACCACTCGTTCGTAAGCCATTGCCGCTCGACGCGCTGACATCCCATACGACCAGCCGCGCCGCAATCCTTGCCGCCTTTGCGCTTGCGATCAATCCCGCCTTGATCTATTACAGTCAGGAAACACGCATGTACATGCTGCTGCCGCTGCTGATTATTGCGAGTACGGTCGTTTTGGGCGATGGCAATACTTGGACACGCCCGCGACAGATCGGCTATGTCCTATTGATCGCGTTGGGACTGTACACACACTACTTTTTTGGCATCGTGTTGATCATTCACGGCGGTGTAATGGCACTACGCTATCTGCACACAAAGCCGACTCGTCGCTGGCTTCTGCTTGCGTTTATTAGTTTGCTCCTCTATCTGCCGTGGATTCCATACATGCTGGACGGCTTGGGTGGCAATCGCGGCTCGGCTCAACCCATCTTGCTATTCTTGTTTGAAGCCGTTGTATTTTTGTTTTCTGGGCCTGCGCTGCATGTCGCCTACGGTGCGCTGCTCATCGTGATGTATAGTTTGCTCTTTGCCACCTACGCGCGTCGCATTGATAGTTTTGTCTGGTTTGGCCTTACACTCTTCGCATTAATTTTTCTCGGTGCCACGGATAGTGAATTCTACAAATTCCTGTTATTTCTCGTTCCAATCACGACTATCGGATTTAGTGGATATTGGGGTATTCACGCATCGACGATTGCGGCAAAAGCTCCACGACTCCATCGCAATGTCAGTCTGTTGAACTTAGCATTCTTGGTCGGCATCATTACGCTGTCGAGTTACTTCGGTTTAAGAGAAATTTTCTTCAATCCAGCCTTTGCCCGCGATGACTATCGCGGAATGGCGCAACAGATTGAGCGCGAAAATCATCCCAATGCGGCGATTTTGCTGAACGCCCCAAACCAGTGGGAGGTGTTTACCTATTATCACGCTGAGGGTGCACCCGTCTATCCGATTCCGCGCACACGCGACTATACAGAGACGCTCGCAGAACTTGAAACGATTGCCAGTGAACATGACCGGCTTTATGTCTTGTATTGGGGTGACCAACAGCAGGACCCAGACCGATGGGTCGAAAGTTGGTTGGATGCGAATACGTTTAAGGCACGCGAGGAGTGGCGCGGCGATGTGCGGTTTGTGACCTACGCTGTGCCATCAGCGATGAGCGATGCAATGCAAACACCCACAAATCACGTTTTTGATGATAAAATCAGACTGAACGGCTACACGCTGAACGCCGATCAACTACAACCCAACGATGTCATCCAACTCACACTTTTCTGGGAAGCGATTGCGCCTGTCGGTGACCGCTACAAGCTATTTGTGCATCTGATCGATGGTCAGAACATTGTGCCAATCGCGCAGAAAGACAGTGAACCGCAGCCGTTGACAACCGAGTGGGTGGCGGGGACGACGTTTGTGAGCAACGTTGGGGTATTGGTTCCGGCCGATGCAATCGGGGAGTATCGTCTCTCGATTGGCTGGTATGATGCGCTTGACCCCACGCGACGCATGACAATAGACACAGGAGCGGATGCGCTTCCGTTAACAACTATCGAGATAATTCCATGAAAACATTGATCCCACTTTCACTATTACTTATTGCGGCATTCCTGCTGGCACAATTTAACGCATCGGCCGATTCCAGCACTTCTCCCGCCACCACTGGACTGATTTGCGCCAATCCCGACGTCGTACACAGCACACTGGTTGGTGACCTGCAAACTGAGAACGCCAATGGTATTGTGCTAGACCAAGCTGGCAACGTCTTTGTTGGTGGAACCACCTTTTCCACAACATTCCCACCGCCCGCAAGACAAGACCAACATGGTGTTGACGCGATCACGATGGCATTTTCGCCCGATCTTTCACAAATGGAGTCGCAACTTTGGGTCAACGTGCGTCCCGACCAGCCAGATGATGAGGATGAAGGGCTTGCGATGGGAATCGACGCGGCAGGGAACCGCTATTTTATCGGCCGAACGCGCACCGTGGATTTCTGCAACGCGGTTGGTGAAGATTTGCCCGGCCATGATCCCGTTTACGATGCGAACGGTAGCGGCGACGGCTTTCTCGTCAAGCAAAATGCGGACGGTACTCCTGCCTACTGTACCTTTATCGGTGGTGGTCAGTTAGAGATTGCGCGTGGCCTGTATGTCTATCCCAACGGCGAGGTGCTTGTGACGGGTGGCACATGGTCGGCCAGCGATTTCCCTGTCACCACAGGCGTAACACATGCAGGAACACGTGACGTCTTTGTGACAAAATATAGCGCGGACGGGAATAGCATCATTTGGAGCACACTGATCGGTGGTGCGGGTCAAGAAGCGGGGCTAGACATTACCGTTGATCCAGCTGGGGATGTCTATCTGACAGGCTGGACGTTTTCCACCGACCTGCCCGTTTCCACTGGCGCAGCGCAAACAACGGCTGGGACAGGGGCGGATGCATTTTTCGCCAAGTTGAGCAGTGATGGCACCACACGCGAATATATCAGCTATCTCGGTGGCGACGATGAAGATCGGGGCAATGCGTTGGCTGTCACAGACGATGGCAAGGTAGTCATCGTTGGAACGACCAATGCCGCCAACTTTCCCACAACGGCGAATGCGTATGATGCGACATTTAACGGGACTGGGTTTTCAGGGCATGATGTGTTCCTGACCGTAGTCAACAGCGACGGCAGCGCGTTTGAAACAAGCACATATGTTGGCGGCATAGACGAGGAACGTGCGTTTGACGTTGTGTTGGCGCATGGTGAAGCGTATGTGACGGGATATACCAAATCGGAAACTTTTCCAGTGACGGCCGATGCACTGGACGACACGCTAGGCGGAGGTTGGGATGCGTTCATTATGCGTTTTGATCTCGGAAATTACGACATCAATTACAGCACATTTTTTGGCGGTAGCGAAGCGGAGCGTGGCAACGCACTCGTTATCAACGATGCGGGTCATGTCGTTTTGACGGGTGAAACACGCTCGGACGACTTTTGCACGACCGCAGGCGCATATGATGAAACGTTGAACGGCGATTACGATATGTTCATCAGTGAGCTGATCGTGCGTGAGCCGATCACGCCGACGCCAACACCCTCGCATACGCCAACAAACACGCCAACACCAACACCAACAAACACGCCAACACCAACCCCAACACCAGAGGAGTTCTTGCTATACCTGCCCGCGATTCGGCGTTAAGGATTAGGCAACGTCGTTTCAACGGCACGACAGACCCCTTCTTGGAATGCGCTCGGCGTGATTTCACCGCGCAGGTATTGCTCGACATATTGCTGGGAAATGTCATCGACAGCGGCAAAATCGGCGTTCCAGAGGGGGGCTTCGACAACGGAATTGTCAAGCCCTGCGAGAAACGCGGCATTGTTGGTCGGTGGGATGGAGTCGAGAAAGGCTTGGATATTGTCCGCGCCGACACGGCTGGGCAGATTGATACCAGCGGCGGTGACGTATTGTTGAATTTCGGCCGAACTTAACGCCCACACCAACTCCCATGCCTCTTGTGGATGTTCCGTATGCGCGTTAACGACATACGCGCCCCAAAATAGCCAATTGAACGCCCCAGCATCCCCTTCTGGCAATGCCACCACATCCCACGCAAAATCGGCCTGCTTACGCATAGTTGAGGTAAACCAGCGGCCATCGAGATAAAGCCCCACGTTTCCATTGAGGAATTCACTGCTCGCAGAGTCATCTAGCGGCACGCTGACCCGCAGATCGTCATAAAGCGAGCGTTCAAAGTCGAGGCCAGCGAGTGATTCGGCCGAATTCAGCACACATCCGCTGCGATCCATGTTCAAATAACCGCCACCTGCACCAAAAATCCATGCGCCATGCGTCCCCCACCAACTGTTCTGTCCATAGCCAATCGTTGTCTCACGCAAGTCCGTGACTTGTTGCGTTATGTCCCGAAAGGCTGCCCAATCCCAACGATTGCTAAACGCCAGCGCACGTGGGTCGGGCGCTTGTGCCTCTGCCAAGAGATCGAGGTTGAGGTACAGCGCAAATGTCGAGATGGTGCGCGGTAAGCCCCAGAGCGGATCGCGGTCTTTTTCGGCGGTTGGCGTGAATGTCAGATGAAACATCGGGCCCGGATAAAAGAGCGCGTCGTTATAGCCTGCCGTTGCATTGGCAGCATCACGCAGATTTTGCAAATGGCCCGATTGGACAAAATCGGAGAGCTTCGTGGCGGGCAACCAGAACACATCGGGCGCAGTACCCGCTTCTAGCTCTGCCCAAAGGGTGCTGTAGTAGTCGTCCGCGCCCGTTTCAAATGTGAGATCAAACTGTGGATGGGTTGACCTGATTTGGTCTGCGACGTTGCTAAAGATCGCGGTTTCGGCCGAATTGTTACTCAGAATACGCCAGCGTAGCGGCGTTATCGTCGGTGTGTCTGTTGGGATGGCTGTGGGGACAATGGCTTGTGTTTTTGTGGGCGCAGCTGTGACGGTGGCGACGGTCGGGGTAGGGGAAATCTTCGCACATGCGACAACCAACACCATACCCACCCAAAGTAGCAGACTTCGGACAAAACCCATACGGGTTGGATGGTACGTGACTGCGTGCTTGGAAACAATCTAATTTGTGGTGAAATTTTTGGGGTAGGCGTTTGCCACTATCCAAAACGTGACGTGACGCGTCCTAGAATTCTATCGGTCGGGATCAACCCAAACGTGCGGCTATCTTCGCTCTCTTGCCGATTGTCACCCACTAAAAAGCAGCAGCCATCTTCATCGACAAACGCGACGCGCTTGACAATTTTGAGATCGGCCGAATTTGGATGCCACGCAACGACAATTTCGTCAACTTTGGGTAAATGGCCGTGATAGGCACGGGGATCGAGCAACACCTCATCGCCCTGCTTGAGCAACGGTGCCATCGAGTTGCCAACCACGCGCTGGCGTTTGCGCCAGCCGACAAACAAAAACAGCAGCTCCGAAAAGCTGCTGTTGGGTAACAAGTTACTCATGCAGGAAGTTAGCTAGCGCGAACGAACTCCACGTCGCGCCCTTTGGCTTCCCAGAACATGTTGTGAATCTTTTCGACATGTTCCATCAATTGGTTTGCCTTTTCCTCGTCAACACTTTGCTTGCACGCGCTGCAAAGTTTGGTTGTCTGCCAGAAAACGTCGTGCAGGTCTGGAAACTGTTCCAAGTGTGCTGGCTTGAAGAAGTCTGTCCAAAGAACGAGTACATCGTGCTTCGCTGCTTCCGCTTCTTCTTCTTTAATTGCAACATAGCGAATGTAGGTGTTGTGTGCGCCGGGTTCGCTCAGGTCGATTGCGTTGAGTTTCTTCGTCATCGACAACACAGCTTCCGCATGAACGCGAGCCTGTGCAGGGTCATAAACACCACATGGGCCGTCGCAATGTGCATGTACTTCTTCAGCAGGGAACAGATTCTTGACCAAATTGATCATTTTATTCAACATAGTAAGCCATCCTTTGTCTAAAAGTGGGTTGTTTGTAAAAAAGCTACGTTCATTGTAGAGAGCCAAGAAATGAATGTCAAAGTGAAATCGAAGCTAGTTACACTGTTCAGATTTAATTCAAATGTGTTGTCTGTATCATTAGCACTTGTCGGGCGAGTGTGCTAACACAACCCTTATCCCTCGCCAATTCCATTCTTACGTTAATCGCTTAAATTAAGTATGTAAGCAAAAAACAGACATTTAATTAAAAAACTTTAGTGGCTAGTAGCGAGGGCTAGTGGCTAGTAAGAGAGCTCTTACTAACGACAAGGCAATCAGCAACTAGCTCCTTTTTTGGAGCAAAACAAGATGAGCAAAATTGTAGGTATCGACTTAGGAACAACAAACTCGGTCGTTGCGGTGATGGAAGGTGGAGAGCCAACCGTTATCGCTAGTGCGGAGGGTGGGCGTACTGTTCCGTCGATGGTTGCGTTTGCAAAGGACGGTGAGCGTCTGATTGGACAGACGGCAAAGCGTCAAGCGACCATCAATCCGGACAACACAATCTTTTCGGTTAAGCGATTTATCGGCCGAAAATATGACGACCCAGCAACGCAAGAAGAAAAAGCAAACACACCCTATGCGCTTGAACGTGGCCCTGTCGGCGACGTCCGCATCAAGGTTCCCGTCAAGAACCGCGAATATACGCCGCAGGAAATTTCTGCGATGGTGTTGAGCAAGTTAAAACGGGACGCTGAGGCCTATCTTGGTGAAGACGTGACAAAAGCGGTCATCACCGTGCCTGCCTATTTTAACGACAGCCAACGTCAGGCAACCAAAGACGCGGGCAAAATCGCAGGGCTTGAAGTGATGCGCATCATCAATGAGCCAACGGCGGCGGCACTCGCATACGGCGTTGACAAAAAAGGTGAGCAGACGATTCTCGTTTTTGACTTAGGTGGTGGTACGTTTGACGTCTCCGTGCTTGAGGTTAGCGAGGGCGTGATCGAAGTGTTGGCGACAAACGGCGACACCCATCTCGGTGGTGATGACTGGGATCAGGCGATCTCAAACTGGATTATCAGCGAGTATAAGAAGGATCAGGGCATCGACCTGAGCCAAGATCGTCAAGCGTTGCAGCGCGTCCGTGAAGCATCAGAGAAGGCGAAAGTTGAGCTGTCGGCAACGATGCAGACAGAAATCAATCTGCCGTTCATTACTGCCGATGCAACTGGCCCCAAGCACTTGCAAATGACGTTGAGCCGCTCAAAGTTTGAGCAGTTGACGGAAGGCTTGCTGAAGCGCGTTGAGGCACCGATCAAAAATGCACTGAAGGATTCAGGTGTTTCGAGCAGTGACCTGCACGCAGTTGTATTGGTTGGTGGCTCGACCCGTATGCCGATGGTGCAGGAAATGGTCAAGAAGATCACGGGGCAAGAACCAAACAAGAGCGTCAATCCCGATGAGGTTGTTGCACTTGGTGCAGCATTGCAGGGTGGTGTTTTGGCTGGTGATGTCAAGGATGTTCTCCTGCTCGATGTGACACCGCTTTCGCTCGGTTTGGAGACGCTCGGTAGCGTGATGACCACGCTGATTCCGCGTAACACGACCATTCCGACCCGCAAGGCTGAGACGTTTAGCACGGCCGAAGATGGGCAAACGGCTGTAGACATCAAGGTGTTGCAGGGTGAGCGTTCGATGGCAGATGACAATACCGTTTTGGGCGTGTTCCGCTTGGACGGCATTCCAGCCGCACCACGTGGTGTCCCGCAGGTCGAAGTGACGTTTGATATCGACGCAAATGGTATCCTCAACGTCAGTGCGAAGGACAAGGCGACGGGTCGTGAGCAATCGGTCACGATTCAGGCCAGCACGAACTTGAACCAGAGCGACATTGATCGCATGGTCAATGATGCCGAGCGTCATGCAGGTGAAGATGCTAAACGCCGCGAAGCAATTGAGGTGCGCAATCAGGCTGACCAGATGGTATACCAGACGGAAAAGAGCTTGAAAGAGGCTGAAAATGTCGCGGACGACATCAAGAGCAACGTACAGAATCGTGTCGATGCACTGAAAGAGGCAATGAGCAACGACGACATCGAACAGATGAAGACGCTCATGGGCGAAGTTCAGGCAGCGAGCATGGCAATGGGTCAGTCGATGTATCAGGACGGCGCTGCGCCCAGTGGCGGAGCGGACGGCGGTGATGCTGGATCGGCCGATGATGATATTGTTGAAGGGGAGTTTGAGTCGGCGTAAACGCCTTCAAACCTCTTTCAAACAGAAAGAATTAAGAGCCAACCTTTTGTGGGTTGGCTTTTTTGCTGCTTGACAAGTGACCATTTGGTAACGTATAATGCATCCAGAAAATGTGACTAAAAGGTAACGTATGGAACAGGATCTAATTTTTAAGGCACTCGCAGACCCCAGCAGACGCAAATTGCTCGATCAACTTAATCGACAAGATGGACAGTCGTTAAGTGAGCTAGAACAATATCTGGAGATGTCGCGCTTCGGCGTGATGAAGCATTTGCGACTGTTGGAAGAGGCAGAGTTGATTACGACGGAGAAGGTAGGGCGCGAAAAGCATCATTATCTCAATCCTGTTCCAATCCAGTTGGTCTATGACCGCTGGGTACGCAAGTATGCCCAGTCAGTCACATCGCAACTCGCGGATTTGAAATATCAATTGGAGAATAACAGCATGAATGACACAGTGACACATCGCTATCAGATTTACATTCAGACGACGCAGGAAAAGCTGTGGGATGCGCTCACCAATGGTGCAATAACCCCAAGCTACTACTTTGGTACGACTGTGCAGACCGATTGGCAGGTCGGCAGCGATTATCGTTATGTGGGTCAGA
This sequence comes from Anaerolineae bacterium, assembly GCA_030425205.1. Lineage (GTDB taxonomy): Bacteria > Chloroflexota > Anaerolineae > Promineifilales > Promineifilaceae > CALECP01. The sequence goes on along the minus strand of JAUIAP010000006.1, from coordinate 138,937 downwards.
ATGGGACGTTGCTGGATGGGAAAATTATCGAGATTGACCCACCCAACAAAATTGTTCAGACGTTTAATGCGCGCTGGGAGCCAGAGGCGGAAGCAGTGGGCGAGTCCAAGGTGACGTGGCTGATTGAGCCAGAAGGAGCGGCGTGTCGCTTGACATTGATCCATGAAGATTTGGCCGATGTACCGTATGTTGAAGGATTTCTTGACGGCTGGTCACGCATCATGTCGAGCTTGAAAACTGTATTGGAGACTGGCGAGACGTTTACGTTTTGATAATGGATTTCTGAGATTCCATTATTTCAAAAATGGAATCTCTCTACTTCATCAACGTTTCTTTTTGCGTTTCTTTTTGGGTGGTTGACGGGCGGCGATTTCGGCCGATTTTCGTACCCACTCGCCCAGTTCACTCTCATCTTCCAAAATCCCCTCTGGCAACATAAAATAAGGCATCGTCGCAAACTGTTCTGAGCCTGCCGCCTCGTAATCGGCGCGATTACTGTCGTCTACTTTGAAGTGAAGCAGGTCTTCTGACGTGATCAGGGCGAACATATTGCCAGATTCGGCCGAAAATATCCCCACACCGCCAAACATCTTCTTCGTATTGATGGGATGAAATCGGCCGATCATCTCCGCCACTTCTGCTGCATATTCTGGTGTTGTAGCCATCGCATATACCTCATTAAAATTTCCATCAACTCTACCACGTTCAAGTTATAATCGCGCCAGCTTCAAGTTGTCATCTGTTATGATACGGCACGATGTCGCGGTCCTTTGGCAACTTTTTATACCATGCTTTACTACGAAATTGAACCCAACCTAAAATTAACCCTCTGGGAACCCCGTCATGCGGAGGCACTATTCGCTATCACTGATGCCAACCGTGCCCACTTAGCCCAATGGCTGCCTTGGGTCGATGCGACAAACAGCGTTGAAGACACGCGCTCTTTTATCAAAGGCTCGCTCAAACTGTTTGGTGAACGGAGCCAAATGCACCTCGCTATCTGGTACAACGAAGAGATCGCTGGCGCGATTGGTTTTAACCGCATCAACTGGACAAACCGTGATTGTGAAATTGGCTACTGGATCGCACAATCGGCACAAGGCAATGGCATTATCACCAAAGCGTGTCGTGCCATCATTAACCATGCCATCGACAACTGGCAAATGAACCGCATCGTGATTGAAGCGGCGACAAACAACACGCGCAGTTGGGCCGTCCCGGTGCGCTTGGGTTTCACACACGAAGGCACACTGCGCCAAGTCGCTATGTTGCGCGGCGAATATATTAATTTGGAAGTTTATAGTCTGCTGGCAAGTGAGTGGAAGAGCCGCCCGCAGCAGGACAACGCTTAAGGAAAATCCCACATGTTCACTGAGTTAAACGAATTACGCACAAAATCACAACTAGGCGGTGGTGAAGCCCGCATCGCCAAGCAGAAGGCGGCTGGAAAATTAACGGCCCGCGAACGCATTGAGGCGTTGCTCGATCCCAACACCTTTCATGAGGTAGATGCATTTGTCGAACACCGCGAGCGCAACTTTGGTCTCGACAAGAAGAAATTTGTCGGCGATAGCGTCGTGACGGGTTGGGGAAAGGTGGACGGCCGATTGGTCTACGTTTTCAGCCAAGATTTCACCGTGCTTGGGGGCAGCTTGGGGGAAGTTCATGCCGAAAAGGTTGTCAAAATCATGGACACGGCGTTGAAAAATGGCGCACCCCTGATCGGTCTGAACGATAGCGGTGGCGCACGCATTCAGGAGGGGGTTGTCAGCTTGGGTGGATATGCTGATATTTTCTTGCGCAACGTGCTGGCTTCAGGTGTAATTCCGCAGTTGAGCGTCATCATGGGACCATGTGCGGGTGGCGCAGTTTACTCCCCTGCGATGACCGACTTTATCTTCATGGTGCGCAAGACGAGCTATATGTTTATTACGGGGCCTGAAGTCGTTAAATCTGTCACAGGGGAAGAGGTGTCGGCGCGTGACTTAGGGGGAACACTCGTCCACAATTCGGTCAGTGGCGTGGCGCACATGGCGGCCGATACGGAGTTCGACGCATTGGCACAGGTGCGCCAGATGCTCGCTTATCTGCCCTCTAACAATTCTGAAGAGCCACCGTTGGTCGATGTAGGTGATGATCCCTTGCGTGCCGATGAAGCACTCAACACAATTATCCCTGACAGTGCCAACAAGCCTTACGACATCAAAGAGGTCATCACGCGCATCATCGACCGCGACACATTTATGGAAGTGCAGGAACTGTACGCGCAGAATATCGTCGTTGGATTTGCGCGGCTTGATGGTAAGTCCGTTGGGATTGTGGCGAATCAACCGATGGTGTTGGCGGGGGTGTTGGATATCGATGCCAGCGAAAAGGCGGCACGATTTGTGCGTTTCTGTGATGCGTTTAACATTCCGCTACTTGTCTTTGAGGATGTGCCGGGCTTTTTACCCGGCGTAGATCAGGAACATCGGGGCATCATTCGCAAAGGGGCAAAGCTGCTCTATGCGTTTTGCGAGGCTACTGTGCCAAAGCTGACGGTCGTGACGCGCAAGGCGTATGGTGGCGCATATTGTGTGATGAACAGCAAACACATTCGGGCAGATGTCAATGTGGCATGGCCATCGGCCGAAATTGCCGTCATGGGGCCTGATGGGGCGGCCGATATTATCTTCCGTCGTGAAATTGCCGCTGCTGCTGATCCCGTCGCCAAAAAAGCTGAACTCGTCGCAGACTATCGCGCCCAAGTCGCCAATCCCTACACTGCCGCTCGTCGTGGTTATGTTGATGACGTGATCGAACCAGCCCAAACGCGTCCCTATCTGATCGACGCCCTCAACATGCTGGCCAATAAACGCGATCAAAATCCGCCCAAAAAGCACGGCAACATTCCACTCTAAAAATTTGCTACAATGCCATTCATGTCAACTTGGATTATCGCACAACTGACCATCCGTGAGGCCCAACGACGCCGCATTCTCTGGGTCGCGCTTATCATGGGCATCTTGTTTGTAACACTCTTCTCGACCGGATTGCACTATATCATTCGCGACATCCAGAAGTATGGACTTGATCTAAACAGTGAACTTGATCTGATCCCAATCAGTGCGCTATCGGTGACAGGACTGTACGTAACCAATTTTCTTGTTGTCATTATGTCGGTGCTGGTTTCGGTGGCGGCGATATCCAACGAGGTTGAGTCACGCCTGATCGATACGCTGGTGACAAAGCCGATGCGTCGCTGGGAAATTGTGTTGGGAAAGTGGCTGGGGTTTGCATTGATGGCGGTTGTTTATAGTTTGCTGCTCTCTGGGAGCATTCTATTGTTCGTCTATTTGCGAATCGGTTTTACATTTGACAATGTCTTGCAGGGAATGTTGTTGATGGCGTTTAACGCGGTAATTGTGATGACGGTGAGCATTTTGGGTGGCACACGGCTATCAACGCTGGCAAACGGCGTGGTGGCGTTTATGCTCTATGGACTGGCCTTTATTGGTGGCTGGGTCGAGATGTTTGGCAGCTTTTTACAGAATGAAACGGCGATCAACATCGGCATTGTTGCCAGCTTGGTGATGCCAATTGAGGCGTTGTGGCGCAAGGCGGTTGTGCTATTTCAGCCGCGCAGTTTGGATATAAACAATGGTTTCGCGGGACCATTTGCGGTGGGCAATGAACCGAGTGATGCAATGATTATCTATGCGATTATCTATGTTGTCGGTCTACTGTTGGTGGCAATGCGACTGTTTGGGACACGAGATTTATGATTGCAACGCGAGATTCTTGGAAAATTAAGGAGCTGCCAGAGGCCGTTGCCCGCTTGGAGCTGGACGGCGTCATTTCGGCCGAACATGTTCCTCTCCTCAAGAACGGTTACATTCCCCGTAGCCCACAAGACAAATGGTTTATCTTCTACGAAGATAGTTGGGTCTATTTCCATCGCGCGAGCTCTGGGTCGTGCATCTTCAAGTTGCGCCTCGAGCCAAATGAAGATCACCTTGTCGCGCCCTACGTCCTCGTCAACCGTGACCCTGCCCAATATCGCACGATTGACGACAACTACGATGTCGAGATAATGGCCTACTTGATCGATCGGTATCTTTTCGGCCGAAATCCCCCATTCCCAACACCCGGCCGCTTCAATAAGCATCATAAAGCCGCCCATGCGGAACACGTTATTGGACAGGTTCCGCCAGCCATCGGCGGTACTGGGTTTATCAATCTCAACGATCTCTAGCGGCGCGTGATCCGTGAATTGTGGGAATAGCTTTCTCAACGATTCACGCCCCGCGCGCCATTGGCTAACTATGTGCGGACGATTCAACCTCATCACAACTCCCGAACAACTCGCTGCCGCGTTTGACGTGGACAATGTGCCAGCGCAGCTTGTCTCTCGCTACAACATTGCGCCATCACAACCCGTGTCGGCCGTGCGACTCGATCTGCATGGGCAACGGGAACTAACCCATTTTCAGTGGGGCCTGATTCCCAGTTGGGCAAAAGATGCCAAAATTGGCTACAAAATGATCAACGCACGCTCGGAGACGGCGCATGAAAAACCCTCGTTTCGCAATGCCTACAAACGGCGGCGTTGTCTCGTGCCAATGACGGGTTTCTATGAATGGCAAAAACGGCCTGAAGGCAAGCAGCCGATGCACATTCACTTTCCTGACTACGACCTGTTTGCTGTGGCGGGATTGTGGGAAGAGTGGCAAGGGTTGCAAACCTGTACGCTGCTGACAACCACGCCGAATGAGACGATGAAGCCGATCCATAATCGTATGCCCGTCATTGTTGAGACGAATGATTACGATTTATGGCTCGACACGTCCGCCCCATTGCCAGCCGTCCAATCGCTGCTGCGACCGTTTCGAGATAATGCACTTGTGACGACCCCCGTCTCTACCTATGTCAACAAGCCATCAAATGAGGGAGCCGAATGTATTTTGCCCGTAAACGCATAATCCCTGCCACGCAAACGCTCGTCCATCTCATGCTGCTGGTCATCTTATTGACACTATCTGCATGCAGCCAACTTTCGGACGAAAATCGTGAAAGGCTAGAAGATATCCGTGCGCGTGGTGAAATGGTTGCGGGTACAGCAATCGCTGTTGCGCCAACGTATGCCGCCACTGCGCGCGCCCGCGCTGCCACCGCCATTGCCGCCGCGCCAACGACCATCGTTAACGCCCAATCGGCCGCAGCCACGGCGGCAGCCAATGCGCAGGTCGTTGCCACACGCGCCGCCGAAGAAGGAACCAATCTGCTCGACACGGGGCGTAGCCTACAAGAATTGCTGGGACAGGTTCAGCCAGATGCCAATGGCAATGTCCAATTTACGATTACCGAAGCACAGTTGACCAATGCGTTACGCCGTGATGAAATTGACACGGGGGATGCTCGTTTAGACGGATTGAATGCGACGTTGGAAGATGGGCAGATCGTCGTGACGGGGGAGGTTATTCGGCCGATTCGTGCCCCATTCGCCATCATCTTAATCCCCTATGTCACCCCCGACGGCACGCTCCAACTCGCTGCTAACTCTGCCACCGTTGGGCAAATTGAGCTTCCCGACACCATCACGCGACTCGCCGTCAATCGTCTCAACGGTACACTGTTGACGGCCCTCAGCTATGTGCCGGGCAGCTATCGCTTTACAAATGTTGAAGTAACAGATGGTTTTTTGACCGTGACGGCCACGCGTAACTGAGCTGGAAGCAGGCTGCGGCACACAGTACCAAAGTCCTGCTGCCCACCGCTCATCGCGCATATTTGCCGAATTTCCCCTCCCAAAATCCCCCAAATCGCGCTTCCACCCCCTGCCTGACAGTATTTGACAGTTCTTTTCTACTATAATCGGGTTATTGATAGTGAAATTTAGAACAATTGACGGCTTGTACGAGCCTCTGTAAGTTCCGTTGGGATATAAGAAAAGAAGAACTATGGTCGCCACAAAATCATCACAACTTTCAGGTTTTTATAAATTGACTCGCGGAGAGCGCATCGGCATTGTTGCTGAATGGGCCGGTTTGTCCGACGAGGAGATTGATGTTTTGGCTGACGGCGGGTTGTCGAACGACACGGCCAACAGCATGATCGAAAACGCGATTGCCACACACGCTTTGCCGTTAGGCATTGCTGCCAACTTCCAAGTTAATGGAAAAGATTATCTCGTTCCAATGGCGGTTGAAGAGCCAAGCGTTTTGGCGGCTGTCAGCTATGCAGCAAAATTGGCGCGAGCGGGTGGCGGGTTCCAAACGGAGTCATCTGATCCGATCATGATCGGGCAGGTGCAAGTTTTGGACATTCCCGATATGGATGAGGCGGTTGCCAATGTTGAGGCAAATCGGGAATTGTTGATGCGATCGGCCGATTCCGTTTCGCAAAATATCGTCCGTCGTGGTGGCGGTTCACGTGATATTGAAGTGCGTCGTTTTGACGAGACACCCGTTGGCGCGATGATGGTTGTGCATCTCTTGTACGATTGCCGCGACGCCATGGGCGCGAACGCAATCAACACCGCGGCCGAGACGATCGCCCCGATCATCGCCGAACTGACGGGCGGACGCACCAACTTACGCATTCTCTCCAATCTAACCGATCGCCGCACAGCAACCGCTCGTTGCGTCATCCCCGCCGATTCACTGACTCGTGACGGCATGGATGGACGCGAAGTTGCCCAACGTATTGCCGAAGCCAACGCCTTTGCTGTCGTCGATCCCTATCGTGCGACGACGCATAACAAGGGCATCATGAACGGCATCGACGCCGTCTGCATTGCGACGGGCAACGACTGGCGTGCCATTGAAGCTGGCGCACACGCATATGCGGCCCGCGACGGACAATATCGCGCACTCACCGATTGGCACGTTAACGAAAACGGCGATCTCGTTGGTGAAATGACGTTGCCATTGGCGGTCGGCACGGTCGGTGGTGCGACGAAAGTACATCCAACGGCGCAGGTCGCCATGAAAATTTTAGACGTTTCAGGCTCGCAAGAACTTGCGGAAGTGATGGCCTGTGTCGGTCTGGCGCAAAATCTCGCGGCCATCCGCGCCCTCGCCACCGATGGGATTCAAAAAGGCCACATGCGAATGCACGCTCGCCAAGTCGCGCTTGCGGCTGGCGCCGTGAACGGACAAGTCCAGCGCATTGCCAATCAGCTTGTCAGCGAGGGAAACATTCGCGTCAATCGTGCTGAGGAACTACTAATTACAACGGCGTAGTGCATGATGCGGCATGCTTGAAAAAAGATGCCGCGCACGACGCACCAACCAGATAGGTATGTCAAACGAAAATATACAAGACGGCCTGATGAGGCCAGATCGCCCCGTGGGAATTGTCGGCTATGGGGCCTATGTGCCACGCTATCGGATTGCGGGGAAGACGATTAGCCAGATGTGGACAAATGGAGCGGGGGGATCACCAGTTAAGGCAAAGGCGGTCAGTGGTCTCGATGAGGATGTCGTCACGATGTCGATTGAGGCGGCACGCAATACGCTTAAACGAGCGCAAGTTGACCCTCGTGAAATTCGCGCCGTGTGGGTTGGAAGTGAAAGCCATCCGTATGCCGTGAAGCCGACGAGTACGATTGTGGCAGAGGCGATTGGGGCCGTTCCAAATACGGTTTCGGCCGATTGGGAGTTTGCCTGTAAAGCTGGCACGGAAGCGATGCAAGCTGGTATTGGTCTTGTCGGCAGTGGCATGGCGAAGTACGCGATGGCGATTGGGATGGATACCGCACAGGGTCGGCCGGCTGATGCGCTTGAGTATACGGCAGCGGCTGGCGGAGCGGGCGTTTTGATTGGGCCAGCGGCTGAGTCTGTCTGCACAATCAACGCGACCTACTCCTTTGTTACCGACACCCCCGACTTTTGGCGACGTGAACACGCTATCTACCCATCGCACGGCGACCGTTTCACTGGCGAACCTGCCTATTTCAAACACATTCAAGGCGCAGCGAAATTTATGATGGCGTCATTGGGAACAACCCCATCTGACTACCAGTACGCGGTTTTCCACCAACCTAACTACAAGTTTCCCTCGCGCGCTGGCGGGATGCTCGGCTTCAATATGCAACAGATGGAGGCGGGCTTGTTGGCTGGCGAAATCGGCAACACCTACAGCGGGTCGTGCATCATTGGCTTAACGAGCATTCTCGACATTGCCGAACCCGGCGACCGCATTTTAATGGTCAGCTATGGCAGCGGCGCGGGATCAGACGCATTTGACCTGTTCGTGACGGAGCGCATCAATGACATTCGCGGACGCGCCCCCGCCACGCGCGCCTATCTCGACCGCCAAAAAGAGATCGACTACGCAACCTACGCGCGCTATCGTGGAAAAATTCGGGAAAAGTAGCAACATGGATGTAATGATTCGGCGAGCAGAGCAGGATGATACGCCACAAATTCTTGCCCTCACAAAAACGGCATTTGATAGAGATGTCGAGGCCAAAATTGTCGCGGACATTGAGTCTGCTGGTGAATCAATACTCGCACTCGTCGCGGTCAGAGGACAAGTCATCGTTGGGCACGTCTTATTTAGTCCTGCTACTGTCGTTGGAAAGACCACACACGCAATTGTCGCGCTTGGTCCAATCAGCGTTCAACCAGGTCTGCAACGCGAGGGGATTGGTTCTACATTGATTCGCAATGGGTTGGAAATGCTGCGAGACGAGGGACATTCTGTGGTTATGTTGCTGGGTCATTCAGACTATTATCCGCGCTTCGGTTTTGAACGCGCTGATACGCACGACATTCGTCTTTCGTTCGATGTGCCAGCACCCGCGTTTATGGTTTATGAAATACAGCCTAATGTACTGAACGACATAAGCGGCACGGCTTATTTCCATCCAGCATTCGGATAAATCAGTTATGACAGTTTCTATTATTGGTTATGGACAAACAGAAGTAAGTGAAGCGTGGGAAACGTCGTTGCGCCTTCTCGCGTGGTATGCGATTGAGGCGGCGTTGGATGATGCCCACACGACGGAGATCGACGCGCTTTACGTTGGGAATATGCTCGGCGGCACGCTGAGCAATCAGCGTCAGCTAGGGGCGTTGATCGCAGATTTTGCGGGCATGAAGGGGATTGAGGCGACTGTTGTGGAGGCGGCAGAGGCTTCGGGTGCGGCAGCATTGCGACAGGCCGTGCTCGCGGTAAGCAGCGGCATGGTGCGGACTGCGCTGGTTGTGGGGGTAGAGAAGGCGAGCGATACGACGGGAAGTTCGGCCGAAAAAGCCCTCGCTACCTCGCTTGACGCAGATTATGAACAAGTTCACGGTGCAACGCCCGCAGCCATGGCCGCACTCATGATGCAACGCTACATGCACGAATACGGCGCGTCGATTGACGACTTTGCAGGTTTTAGCGTCAACGCCCATGCGAACGGTAGCAGTAACCCGTTGGCGATGTATCGAAACAAATTGCGCGCTGAAAAGTTTGGCTTTGCACCACAGATTGCGACCCCAGTGAGCCTGTTTGATGCGGCTCCAGCAGGCGATGGCTCGGCGGCGGTGATTGTGACGAGTACGGAGAGGGCGGCCGATATGGTTCCGCAACCTGTTCAGATCATTGGCAGTGCAGCGGCGACAGACACGCTTGCCTTGCATGATCGCACCGACATTTTGTGGTTATCAGCAGCGGCCAAAAGTGCGCAAGGCGCCATGCAGATGGCGGACGTGACCCATGACGACATCGATCTGTTTGAATTGCATGATGCCTACACTATCTTGGCGACGCTTGCACTTGAAGCGGCGGGCTTTGCCGCGCAGGGTGAAGGCATTGAACTGGCCCGTGCTGGACAGATTAGGCGCGACGGTTCAATCCCGATCAGCACATTTGGTGGTCTCAAAGCACGTGGCAACCCATTGGGCGCAACGGGTGTCTATCAAATTGTCGAAATCGCCCGTCAACTACAAGGCAAGGCGGGCGGCAATCAAATCGAAAACGCAACCATCGGTATGGCGCAAAATCTAGGTGGATTGGGCGCGACGGCGATTACGCATATTTTGAAGATATAGAGGATATAGTGGTAAGTGAGAAGTGGTAAGAATTATCTTATCACTTACCACTGGAGCGAAGCGACTATGCAAGTTTCACAACATTGGCGATTGAACAAACAACGGTATCAACTGATGGGCGAGGAATGCCCGTCTTGCAAGACGAAAATTTATCCACCGCGTGATGTGTGTTTGGAGTGCGCGGCTCCTGCGAAAGAGCTTTTTGAGCTGACAGGGCAGGGCGAAGTCTATTCGTACACGACGGTTTATAGTGCGCCAGCGGGATATGAGTTTAACGCGCCTTACGTGATGGCGTTGGTGAAGTTGGATGAAGGGCCATTGCTGACGGCACAGTTGACGGATGTTGATCTCGAAGATATTGAGATTGGTATGCCTGTCGAGATGGTGACACGCAAGCTACGGACCGAAGGGGACGAGGGGATGATCTTGTATGGGTATAAATTTCGGCCGAAATTGATCTAGCAAATTACTTCCGGCGTCTTAGAGTTAAATCGCACCAGCAGACAAGAAACCGAGTTTCAACAAGAAACTCGGTTTTTTGTTGGTACAATTCCCCGATGCACAAGATCGCCTTACTCTCGGATGTTCACGGAAATTTGCCAGCTCTGCAAACCGTCCTAGACGACATTGATCGTTGGAACCCTGACAATGTTATCGTCAATGGCGATGTCGTTAATCGCGGGCCGCAGTCGTGTGAATGCTGGGAAATTATCAACGCACGCCTTGACTCTGGTTGGCTGATGACGATTGGCAATCATGAACAGTACGTGTTGGAGTGGTCGGAACCGCGTCCGGACCTTTCGGATATTGACCGCGAATTTTTTGCCTCGTCGCTATGGACGCGCAATCTGATGACCGATCGGCAGATCGCGCGCATTCGCCAGTTGCCAGTTTCCTGTTCGCTCCTATTGGGCGGCAAGCATATTCGGGCGACGCATGCATCCTTACGTGGGACGCGGGACGGCATCATGCCATGGACAGATGATGACGTGGTTGCCGAGAAAATGCATCCTGCACCCGATGTGTTTGTGACAAGCCACACCCATCGCATGTTTCATGGAAACGTGAATGGGACACTCGTGATCAATACGGGATCGGTCGGCGTGCCGCTCGACGGGAATGTGCGGGCGGGCTATGTGCGTTTGGTTTGGGATGAAATGAGGGGTTTTTCGGCCGAACTTATCCGCCTTCCCTACGACCGCGCTGAAACAGAACGCCAATACAAATTAGCCAACTATATTGAAACAAACGGCGCATCGGCCGCGCTGCTCTACGCTGAATGGCGCGACGCACGCTCTTACATGCCTGAGTTTTTCCGGCACTATGGCGATTCTGTCCGAGCTAGGGAGATAACGCCGCACGCAGCGGTCGCACACTATTTGACGCAACGTCGCTAATATTTCATGCCTACAGTCACAGTCAACGCGCAACAGATCAACTATTTTCACAACGGTCGCACATCGCCGCAGCCAGCCATCGTGCTTGTGCATGGCGCTGGTGGATGCAGTCAAAGCTGGCCGTACCAGTGGCTACAAACAGACGGCACACGGGCAAGCAACCATTGCCAGGGGGTGAGTGATTATCCCGTTTACATTCCCGACCTGCCCGGACATGGTCAGTCTGATCCACCGGGTTATGACAGCATCACAGCCTATGCCCAGTTTATCATTGACTTCACCGTCGCCTTGGGGTTAGAAAATGTCGTCGTTGCGGGACATTCAATGGGGGGAGCTATCGCGCAAATGGTCGGGATAATGCGCCCTGCAAATTTGCGCGGTCTGGTTGTGCTGGGCAGTGGCGCAAAAATGGATGTCAATGAGATCATTTTGAATGGATTGCGCTCTGATTTTGAACAGACGGTGCGTCTGATCGCTAAATTTTCTTGGCCCAAAACGGCGGCGGCCGAACTTGTTGAAACGGGGATTGCCCATATGCTGGCCACTGAGCCACAGGTTGTCTACGAAGATTTTGTCGCCTGCAACAATTTTGATGAACGAGATCGGATGGGTGGAATCTCTGTGCCTGTATTGATTATCGGAGGGCAACACGACAAAATGATGCGTATGGCAGCGAGTGAGGAGATGGCGGCGTTGATAGAATCGGCCGAACTTGTCGCCATTGATGCGGGCCATTTTATGATGTACGAAAAAACGGCACAAACTACTGGTGCGCTCGTGAAATTTCTCGCCACAATTGAGGATCAATGTCGGCCAGAATAAGGTGTTACGTCCCGTTTGCGATGACGTTTTTGTTTAGTTGACGCTGGAATTAGCGTATGTTAGACTGCAAACAAGTGGTTTTAGCCGCCAATTGTTGTAGTATGCTGAAACTAGCGCAATGCCCATTGCATTGTGCCAAACGTGCAAAAGTGAGAGGAAATTAGCGTGAAGAACCGTGTGACGAAAAACATATTTGCCCTTTTTGTGATTGTAATGATGCTTTTGGCAGTCAGTTGTACAAACGACTTAAATCAAGATTTGCCAGAAGATGGTAACGGCGTGATCCAAGATTTACCCGGCGCCGGCGGCGCAGCAACCGATGGTGTTGTTACCGATGGTGCGACAACCGATGGCGCAACGACAGACGGCGCAGTGGTGACGGATGGTGCGGGAACGGAAGGCGATACGACAACAGATGGCTATCCTGTGACCGATGAGGGAGCGGCAGATGCTGGTGGTGAAGCCAGTGGTGGAGAAGCCACAGTGGATGGCGGCGCGACCGATGGCAGCGGGGAAACCGCTACGGATGCTGGCGGCGAGGCTGGTGCAACCGATGGCAGTGGTGAAGGTGCGGCGACTGACGGCAGTGGTGAAGGGGCTGTGGAAGGCGGCGCGGCGACAGATGGCAGCGGCGACGGCACGGCTGATGGCAGTGGCGAAGGTGCTGCAACTGACGGAACTGGTGAAGGCGCCGCGACCGATGGCAGTGGTGAAGGTGCGGCGACTGACGGCAGTGGCGAAGGTGCAACTGACGGCAGCGGTGACGCTGCTACAAGCCCAGAAGCGATTACGCATGTAATTCAATTTGGCGATACGGTCGGCACCATCGCACAGCAATACGGTGTTTCAATTCAGGACATCGTTGTTGCGAACAACCTGCCTAACGAACACAGCATTACGGCTGGTGAGACGTTGCAGATTGTGGCTGGTGCGGCGGATGCTGCGGGCGATTCGGCCGAAACGACCCCACAATTCGACCCCAACAACTTCTTTATTCACGTGGTTAGCTATGGTGAAACGCTCTTTGTCATTGGTCAACGTTACGGCTACACCGTGCAAGAGTTGGCCGACTACAATGGCATTGTCAACGTCAACCAAATCAAGTTCAATCAAGAGATCAAAATCCCGAATCGCTAAATTGCTGGCTGATTAAGAGGATCTAAAACAGCTTGCGTACCGTCATACACGGTACGCATTTTTTATTTATGGACATATTGCAACAAAACGTTTTGTGGGATGGGAAATGGCAATTCAGGCTTGACAAGGTTCGACTTGAGAGCGGGCATGTTATGGATCTGGCCCTGATCGAGCATCCGGGATCGGTAGTTCTGGTTCCGATGTTGGGCGATAACGTATTGATGATTGAGCAGTTTCGACCCGTTTTCGGCCGAAATCTCCTCGAACTCCCCGCAGGTACCCTCGACGGCGATGAACCATATCCCGAAGCTGCCCAGCGCGAGTTGCGCGAGGAGACGGGCTACCGCGCCGAGAGCTTGACGTTGTTGGGCGAAATGCTGCCATCGCCGGGAACGAGCAACGAGGTGATGAAAATCTTTTTGGCACAAGGGCTATCAGAAGATCCGTTGCCAATGGATGAAGATGAGGAGATCGAAATTCGGCCGATTCCGCTCAAGGAACTCGTTGCCATGGCGTTGCGTGGTGAGCTGACCGACGCCAAAAGCGTCGTGGGCGTTTTGCAGGCCAATGCGTTTTTGAATCCTTAGGCTGTCAACAGTTCTCGTAGGTTGTTGGCATCTTTAAGGCTGATAGATGATCGTATTCGGCCGAAATGCCGCCCACGAAAACCAAAAATGGTCGGCCGCCACGATTGGCGCCAACTGTGTCCCTGCCAACGCCCCCGCGACGGCCTGTCCAACGATGTTCCACTCTGTTCCCGTCTCCGCATCGACAAAATGCTCACCCTCACGACTAAACGTCAGCGTTTGCCCGTCAACAACACGACTGAAGACGGCAGTCGCGCCGACATCTTCAGCGCGGGCAATTTCCGCTGCGCCTAATGCGCTCGTCGTGCCGGGCAGATGAAAAACGACGATCGGTTCTCCCGCTGGATCGTCATTGATCGCGCCAAGCTCAGCAAGTGTCGCCAATGGATAGGCGATATCGACCTCTTTCGCTGCCATGCGCACCGTCACAACCCGATCAACTGGACCAAGCCGCTCATCTAATTCACCGCTGAACAGAAACGGCCGACCGGGAACCGTGTCGTAACCTGCATACGGATTGCGCCCATAGGCTCGATCAAATCCTGTTGCCTTAGAGAGCACTTGACCATCGGGATAGGCGGCTTTGAAATTGGCGTAACTGATCAGTTGAGATGGCAGGAAGTCAAGTTGTTTGCCCGTCAAATCGCCAACCAACCCTTCTCCTGTGAACTGTTGCCAGAGTGTTTCGGTTGTTCGATCGTACATGATCAAATCGCTGTTGCGCAGCAGGCCACTGACACCGAACTCGAAAACGTCTCCATCGACACGTCGGTCAAAGACGACGGCGGAGTTGCACAGTGGACAAAAGGTGACGACGACAGGCACGCCGCCAATTTCATCGTTGACAATTTCGTGCCACGTCAAAATTTGCAATGGATAGGCGCGCGCCACGCCGTTGACCTCAAGCGAAACGACAGGCTCTACCGCTGCTAACCAGAGGTCGGCATCACCAAAATTGACAAATTGCGGCTCGTCAATTGACGGGATGCCGTCGCGTGGAGGCCCACCGGAGCGCACCTCATCCCACTCGATGGCGCGGCGATCAAAGTTGGTCTGCCAATCGCGGGTATGGTTGATGATTGCTTGGGGACGTGTATCTTCGCGTGCGTATGCGTCTTGCATAGGTTGTGTTGCTGCCAAAGTTGGTTTGGCACTCTCTGTATTTGCCGGCATAGAAGTTACGGTGGCAGGCGGTGGAAGGGTCGCATCGGCCGATTCCTGCTCCCGCGTCGTCGGCGTACAAGCTACAATCAATATAATCAGTAATAAAATGAGTCGGTTCATGGGTTCCTCGCAAATTCAGTCCGTGTATTATGGATTGATTTTCGGCCGATTGGTGTAGGAGACCTTACGAAGTGACAAAACTGTGCAACTTGACGAATGCCACATGCACCGCATCCCGTTACAATTAAGTTGAGAAGATCATAATCCATGGGACATTACTTTGGGAGAATTAGATGACCGCAAAATTAGAAGAGCAACTTAGTGCAGACATCCATCGACTTGGCAGCATGCTCGGCAAGGTGATTCGCGAACAAGAAGGATTGGATGAGTATCTGCTCGTCGAGACGATTCGCGCAGCAACAAAGGTGCGCCGGCAAGATAGTGATGTCTACTCAGACCAAAACATCACAGATCGTGTGGCCGCATTGTCGTTAGACGAGAAAAAAGTATTGGCGCGGGCATTTACCGCCTATTTTGAATTGATCAATATCGCTGAGGCGAATCACCGCGTGCGCGTCACGCGAGAGCGCGAGCGCAAGGCGGACCCACGTCCGCTCGATAAGTCGATTGCGTTGGCGGTGCAAGAGTTGCGCGATTCGGGGGTCGAACGATTTGAGATGCAGCGTTTGCTAGACCGATTAAAGATCGAACTGGTCTTCACGGCACACCCCACAGAGGCGAAGCGACGGACGATCTTGAGCAAATTACAGCGGATCGGCCGATTGCTCAAAGAGAGTGAGCGTTCGTCATTGTTACCGCGTGAGGAGCGTGAACTAGGTCAACAGCTCCACGCTGAAATCACGAGCCTCTGGCTAACAGCGGGAACACGCCTGACGAAGCCAACGGTGGAAGATGAGGTGAAAACGGGTTTGTACCACTTGGGCGAGGTCATTTGGCATGTCGTTCCTGCCATCTATCAGGTGATGCGCGCTGCGCTTGCCAAACATTATCCCGATACGGCGACCCCCGACAACTTTTTGACATTTGGTTCATGGATGGGCGGGGATCGGGATGGCAACCCATTTGTGACGGCCGCTGTGACGGCCAACACGTTGAAGTTGCATCGTGGTTTAGCCCTAGAGAGACATGCCAAGACGGCCCAGTTGCTGAGCCGCTCCCTCAGTTTGTCGGAAAAGTTGTCGCCAATTTCGGCCGAATTGCAGAACTATATCGACGCGCATACGACAGACCATAACAAACACCTCACCTTCATCGCAGATCGCTATCCCAACGAACCGTATCGACTTGCCTCATCTATCTTGCGCGAACAGTTGAAACAGGCATCGGCCGAAAAGACGATGAGCGAACGTCTGCTGGGCGAACATGACGACCCGCTGCCAACGTTGCGCACCATCGCGCAGTTGCGTGAGCCGATCCACGCCATGCAGGAGAGCCTCACTGCGGACGGTGCGGCGATTATTGCCAAAGGGGGATTAGACGCATTTCGAGCGCAAGCTGATGTGTTTGGTTTGCAGGGGGCCAAGCTCGATATTCGGCAAGAGAGCAAGTTCCACGATGACGTCTTGGACGAGCTTTTTGCCAAGTTGGATATTGTCGAAAGCTATCAGGCATTGAACGAGCGGGAGCGAATTACCTTATTGAGTGAACTATTGACGCAAGAGATTCCCGACTTGGAGAACATCGAAGGGTTGAGCGGAAATTCGGCCGAAACCCTCAATCTTCTGCGCCTTATCAAGCGCACCATCGACATCTACGGTCCAGACGCATTTGGCCCCTACATCATCAGCATGACGCGCGGCGTTGCCGATGTGCTGGTGGTGCTACTCTTAACCTATTGGTTTGGCATCAACCGACGCAGTGACGGCGTGCGCGACGGGATGGCGATTTCGCCGCTCTTTGAAACACGCGCAGATTTGGAGGCCGCCCCCGCCGTCTTGGTCGAGCTATTTGCCCATCCCGTTTACGCTGCCCATCTCGCTGACCGTGACAAAGTGCAGGACATCATGATCGGCTATAGTGATAGCAACAAGGATGCGGGATTTTTGGCGGCAAATTGGGAACTCTATCGAGCGCAGGCCAGTCTCGCCGACACGTGCCGCGAGCAGGATGTTGTGTTGACGCTTTTTCATGGGCGTGGTGGCACGATTGCGCGTGGGGGTGGCCCGATGAAGCGAGCGATCATGGCACAGCCGCCCCACTCGGTCGATGGTCGTTTTCGCATAACAGAGCAGGGGGAGGTGTTGTATGAACGGTACAGTTCGGCCGAAATCGCCCAACGCCACCTCGAACAAGTTGTCTACTCTGTCCTCGTTGCCAGCAATCCCCGTCGCCATGTCGAGATCAATCCGAACTGGATTGCGGCGATGGATGAGCTCGCCATCATCGCCCACAAATCGTACCGTGCCTTTGTTTATGATACGCCCAATCTCGTGCACTATTGGCAAGAGGCGACCCCCATCCGCGAACTGTCAAAGATGCAAATTGGCTCCCGCCCCGCTAAACGCGCCAAATCGGATGATCCCTTTGCCTTTCTACGCGCCATCCCATGGGTCTTCTCATGGATGCAATCGCGCCACGTGTTGCCCGGCTGGTATGGCGTAGGGTCAGCCTTGGCCGCATTTGGCGAACAGGGTGAAGAACAACTCGCTCTGCTGCGTGAGATGTACAAAGAATGGGAATTCTTTAGAGGGGTCATCGACAACGCGCAGATGTCGCTGGGCAAGGCGGACATGGGCATTGCACGGCTTTATGCCAATCTCGTGCAGGATGCACACATTCGTGAATCGGTCTTTAGCGAAATAAAGGCAGAACATGATCGCGCCGTCGATTGGGCATTGCGCATTACGGAACAGCGCGAAATCTTGGAAAATCAATCCGTTTTGCAGTACAGCATCCGCGTTCGTAATCCTTATGTCGATCCGCTCAACTTCTTGCAGGTCGAATTATTGCGGCAATATCGTGCGCTCGATGAAAGCTCACCAGAGGCGCAGACGCTGCTCGAAGCGATCTTCCAAACCATTAACGGCGTTGCGGCTGGTCTCAAAAATACGGGTTAATGCGCTCATGATTGATCCATAAGAGCTTGTGCGTCAAATCGCAACGCTTGAAAAAACACGCCTTCAAGGTAATTGATCTGACAAAAAAAGCCCCACGCAAATCGTGGGGCTTTTTTCAAATGAAATCTTATAGCGGCATGTTGCCGTGCTTCTTAGGTGGTGTCTGTTTGCGCTTGTTTCGTAACATCTGCAACCCTTGCAACACCTTTTCGCGTGTCTCGGATGGCTCGATCACATCATCCAAATAACCATATTCGGCCGCCACGTATGGATGGGCAAACATGCGCTTGTACTCCTCAATCAGGAGCGGTTTCTGTGATGGGTCTTCCGCAATTTCACGACGGAACAAAATCTTAACAGCACCATCGGGGCCCATGACGGCAATTTCGGCCGAACACCAGCCAAAGCATAAGTCAGCCCCGATATGCTTTGAGTTCATCGTCAGATATGCGCCGCCATACGCCTTACGGGTCACGACCGTGATTTTTGGAACGGTTGCCTCACAGAATGCGTAGAGCAGTTTCGCGCCTTCACGGATAATCCCGTTGTGTTCCTGATCCATGCCCGGCATGAAGCCCGGAACATCTTCCAAGACGACGAGCGGAATGTTGAACGCATCGCAGAAGCGCACAAAGCGCGCACCCTTGCGGCTTGAATTGATGTCTAGCACACCCGCCAAGACCAATGGTTGATTCGCCACGATTCCAACGGTTTCACCATTTAAGCGCGCCAACCCGACAACGATATTTTCGGCATATTCAGCGTGAATTTCATAGAATGAGTCAACATCGACCAAACCATTGATGACGTCTTTAATGTCATAGGGTTTGTTAGGATTGTCTGGAATGACACTATCGAGGTCTGCGCTATTCGGCCGATCAATCTCATAAGCAGCCGGTGCTGGCTCCGTGTTGTTGTTGGGCAAATAGGCCAACAAGTCGCGCACCTTCATGATGGCTTCAAACTCGTTGCTAGCCGTCACGTGGGCAACACCGCTCTCTTTTGCATGTGTTTGTGCGCCACCCAACTCTTCAAAGGTACATTTTTCGCCCGTAACTGCCTCGACAACGTCAGGGCCGGTCACAAACATGTGGCTCGTCTCTTCCACCATGACGATAAAATCAGTCAGGGCAGGGGAGTAAACTGCGCCACCCGCACACGGCCCCATGATGAGGCTTATCTGCGGAATCACACCCGATGCTTTGACGTTACGCAGGAAAATATCCCCATAACCGCCTAAGCCGACAACACCCTCTTGAATTCGTGCGCCACCGCTATCGTTGATCCCGATAATTGGTGCGCCGTTTTCGAGGGCAAGATCCATCACCTTACAAATTTTGTCTGCATGGACGCGACTAACACTGCCACCAAATGTGGTGAAATCTTGGCTATAGACGTAAACGAGTCGCCCCGCAATCGTTCCCCAACCTGTGATGACGCTGTCACCGACGGGACGTTTGTTGTCCATCCCAAAGTTGCGTTCACGATGGCGCATAAAGGTGTCGAGTTCTTGGAATGAACCGGGATCGAGCAACATGTCAATGCGCTCACGAGCATTTAGTTTGCCCTGCGCCTGACGACGTTCTGCGACCCGCGCACTGCCAACCTGTTGTGCTTGATTGCGAAGGTCGTGCAGTTTGCTTGTAGGTGAATGATGAACACCACCGC
This sequence comes from Anaerolineae bacterium, assembly GCA_030425205.1. Classification (GTDB taxonomy): domain Bacteria; phylum Chloroflexota; class Anaerolineae; order Promineifilales; family Promineifilaceae; genus CALECP01. The sequence continues at coordinate 119,063 of JAUIAP010000006.1, read as the reverse complement.
CAAATCCATTCACATCTTTCTTCTCTCGTACACCGTTTGCATCTCTAATTTTCAGCATAATCCATTCTCTCTCTTTAGTGTGTCTTTTCTACTTTCCGCGCCGTGATCATTTCGGCCGAAACCGCAACATCCACACAAAATTCACGGAAGCAAAATCCATACTTTGTCTTAGTCAGGGGAATATCGGCCGAAAGCCCATCAGCCCCATTGCGCCGCAGCCACTCTTTTGCGGCAATCATCTGTAAAATTGTTTGTAATCTCAGTGCTGGCGGCAGTGTGACGGTTTGGTACGCATTGCGCTCACTCGGATGCATGATGGCAAATGCCAGTGCGTCCGTCCAAACCCCACCCGCTTTAGAAAACACAGGTAATGGAAATTGGTTGCGCTCAATTTTCACAATCTCATTTTTCCAATCTCCCAGCCAGTTGCTTTGACGTGTCAAGAGAAAGTCACTCAGCGGTTTGGGCAGGGCAAACGGCTGTCCACGCCACTCTGTAGCGGTCAATAGTGAACTGTTTTGGGCAAATAGGTGGAGATTTGTGACGGCAAGACCATTTTCCATGCTCATCTGCGACTCACAATGCACAACTTCACCCGCCGCCAAATCGAGCGGCCCAGCAAAGTCAAGCGCCTCAATCGCAACAGGCAGCACCAGTGCGTCCTGTGTCAAACTTCCCCAGCAGCCTGACAGTTGCGCCAACCCGTCCAATAAGATTGGATCAAGCAACCAATGCTCATTCGGCTTAATTTCCAGCGTTGCGTTGATATGACCGTCTGAAAAGCTTTCAATCTTCCGAATGTTCTGTAACCCTTCGCCATGGAACAACCCGCTCTCTGCATAGACATCTTGCCATTGAGGGTGCATTGTATCTGTCTCTTTCGTCTTAGCGGGAGGCAAGAGGAGACTTGGATAGTCTAAATCGAACAGGCAACGCATTTCGGCCGAATGTGACCGCTCTCCCGCCACAAACAATCGCACCTTGACGCCATCTTCTGTCTGCTCCGCTACCGTGCGCGTCTCCAACATGCCACGAGGCGCCGTTATCCAGCGCAATGAGCGCACATCGCGCAACCCAATCAGCTTGCGCGTCGGCTCCAACAGTTGCGCCGCCTCAGCCATCATCTCAATCGCGCCTGTCATCGGCAAAACAGGAAGACCCACAATCGCTGGGTCAGTTGAAATGCCACGCCCGAATGCGTGGTCGCGCAGCAATATCTCACTCTGAACGTCTATCAGGTTCAACGCTTCGACGCGATTTGCCGTCTGCGTGACGATGTTGCGGATGTAGGGAAAATCGAAGTCGGGGGCATCCGCTCCCCCTAAATTAAAATTTGCGCTGTCTCCACCCACAAACGCGACAATCTCGTCGAGAGTCTTTAGTTCAGATAGATCATCCATCTGGTCGGAGCGAACTGCGTCGCCAAACTGTTCCTGAAACGCAGTTAGAATCTCGACGCGCTTGATCGAGTCGATTCCCAGCTCCGCTTCCAGATCCAAGTCTGTCCCAATCATGTCGGCCGGATAACCAGTTTGCTCTGCCACAATTTCAACCAGTGCATGACGCATCGTGTCTGCGCCACCGCCTGATTGTTTTGCCGGAGCGGGCGGTGGCGGCGCGACTGTTGCCACTTCGACAACCGTTTCCACTGGCGCAATCTGTTGTCCATTGGGATGTTTTGCTTGTCCATTCGACCCATTTTTCGCATAGCCAACATCAGTCGGGGGTGAATATGCTTCGTAAGTGGGGGCAGTCTGTGCTGGTGGTGTAGATGGCTGCTGTGGAATTTCGTATATCGTTTGCGGTTGTGCCATCATCGGAGGCATTTCGCCCCCCATCGCGGCCAGCATCACATCGCGCTGGACTTGCAGAAAGGTCTGCATCAAATCAAAGTAGTCGCTCATCACTGTGTTCATAGCGTCCTCTTGAGGAGAAGGGGCGAGGGGCAAGTTGCTGGTTGCCCGTGCGCCTTCTTCGTAACTTCTAGTTTGTTCGTCAATTTGTACATCGTCGATGCGAGCTGCTTGTTGCTGCGTTGCGCTTTCACGAGCAGGTGGTAAATCTCCAGATGCAAACGACTCAAAATTATCATGCGTAGCATCACGTTCAACTGGTAATGCGTTACTGGCTACGTGCTGCCCCGCTCGACCTGCCTCGCGCAACTTCTCCACAAACGAGTCAGATACCACCAATGTCCGTCGGTTTGTCTCCAATACGATTGCCTCTTCATCTAGCGGCAATGGCTGGGGCAGCGTCTCGCGTTGCATATCCGATGGCGCATTTTCAAGAATTAGATGCGCCGCGACACCACCAAACCCATAGGAGTTAACAGCGGCGCGGCGCACTGGAGACGACCATTCGGCCGAATCTTGAAGGAAAGAAAAGTTTGCCTTCGCCCAATCCAATGCAGGATCGGGATTAGCGACGTTTAGAGTGGGCGGTAGGGTCGCACTCTGAATCGCCAAAGCAGCCTTGATGATGGCATTTGCCCCTGATGCAGGCATCGTGTGACCCGTCATCGCTTTAACCGTGCCGATTGTGCGCGGCTTCTCGCCCCCATAGACGGTCGCCAACGCCGCAAATTCGGTGTGATCGCCAATCTTAGTGCCAAGCCCATGCGATTCAATTAGGTCTATCGAGTCCTTCTCGACCGCTGCATCTGCAAGGGCTTTCTTCATTGCCTGCACCGCGCCCTGATACTTGGGTGCGAGAACGTTGATGCCGCCACCATCGCTACCCGTGCCAACGCCGCGAATGACGGCGTACACAGATTTGGGAGCTGCATCTGAAAGCCGGCGTAAGACCAGCATCGCAACCCCTTCGCCTAGGAGCGTTCCGCCTTTGCCCGATCCAAATGGCTCGATCGTCCCGTTTGCGGCGACGATGCCCAACTCACCGAACAGCGTTGCCATTGGGCCGGGACTGGCGACATATGCGCCCCCAACGATGGCACAATCGATCTCGCCCCGTTGCAAGCCGCGTATCGCTTGTTCGACCGCAAAAAGCGCGGATGCACAGGCCGCGTCAACAGTGTACGCGCCCCCCATTAGATCGAGATGGTTGGCAACTCGACCCGCAATAATGTTGGGGATCAATCCCTGTGCTGTGCGGGCGTTGACGGCGGGCAGGTGGCCTTGTAGCTCTTCACGTAGCGCACTGAGCTGCTCAGCCTCTAGCCCTAATTCAAGTCGGTCGATCAGATCAACCGTTTCGTCAACGAGCGTTCCGGTTTGATAGTGGGTGGTGTTCCCACGATTGATGTATGCACCGTTGCCAATGATGACGGCAGTTTTGGCCCGTAGTTCGGCAGTCCCAAAGCTGTCAAAATTGGCATCATCGAGCGCAGCCTGCGCAGTTGCCAATGCCAGCCATTGTGCTGGTTCCGTGCCGTCGAGCGCACGCGCCTTGACCCCAAACTTTTTTGGATTAAAGCGGGCGAGATCCCCCAAATACCCGCCCCGAATATGCGTGTCCCAGTTGTTTGAAGGAGGGTCGATAATGCCCGGCACATTGTTTAGAATGTTGTGCCAATAGGTATGGACATCGTGGGCGTTCGGAAACAGCCCGGCCATACCGACGATTGCGATTGGTTCGTTTGCCATAAATAGATGCTAGATATTAATTGCTGATGTGTGGTCGCGCGCTGTCTGTGTCGCCCATTCACCATCTGCATAGACGACAATTGGATCATTGCCGCAAAATAGTTCGTGCTCAAATGCTTGGCAGCCATCGGCCACTTCGATGAGCGGGATGTTGCGTTGTTCAAATTGGCGTTCCAGTTCGGCCGAAACCATCCCCCCGCGCCATGCACCCCAACAAAATGCGACCGCTCTGACCTCGTTGCAAAGTGCTTGCGCGAGTCCGTTCAAGTAGCCATTGCCTGCCGCATAGTCTATCTGTCCAATATTGCCAAAGGCACTGGCGGCCGATGAAAAGAAGGCGACAAATTTGAGCTGTGCGTGCGGGATGAGCGCGAGCAGACTATCTGCGCCTTCAACTTTTGTTTGATAGACGCGGCTAAACGATTCGGCCGATTTTGCCTCTACCCGTTTGTCCTCGATGACCCCTGCCGCGTGAATGATGCCCGTCACCTTGCCAAATTCGCGCTGTGTTGCCTCAATGACAGCCGTAACCGCCGTTTTATCGCGTACATCGGCGGCATGATAGCGCACTGTTGCCCCTGTTTCGGCCAGCTTTGCCAGTGAATCGCGCAGCTCACGCTGTTTCATTAACTGCTTAAACTGCTGTTCAATCTCGGCCAGGACAATCGGTTTTCCAGCCGACTTTGCCGTTGCGATCAGTTGTTTCTTGATCATCATCGGATCGGTGAGTTGGGCAGTTGTTTGAGGTTCTGGCTGGGTGGGGAGGGCGGATCGGCCGATAATGATGATTTTCGGCCGATATTTGCCCAGCCGTTCAGCAACCGACGCCGTAATCCCACGTGCGCCGCCTGTCACAACAATCACATCGCTGCTATCTAATGTGAATTGTGGTTTATCCTTGAGTGGGCTTTCCACAATCTGCCACGTCTTTCGCACACCGTTCGCAAACCAAACGGCGGTCTCATGCGCCCAAATTTCTGCTCCAAGCGCGCGACCCATCTCCGCAACTGTGGAAAAGTGGATGTGGCGCACAGTAATGTCCGTCCACTCTTGTGCCAACGTCAGTGCAAAACCACGCGCCGCGTGTCCGCCACGTACATCGCCAACTGTCACCAATAAGTAAAAGGGTGGCACAGCACGGGCAAGCTGAATGCGTTTCGCAACGGCAAAGGCTGCCTCTGCATCAAACGCTTGACTCGCATAGATTGCGCCATGTAGCTCGCCACTTGTCCCAACTTTACCACCGACCCCCTGCACAACGGCGGCCGCTGTCGCTGCCAAGTCCCCCGCCACAAGCACGGGATAATCGCCCATCAAACGTCGCGTCGCACTCGTCAATGGCGCGTCAGCTAGCTGCATCACCTGTCGCTTGGGAGAGTCTGGCGCAGACGTTTGGATCGGTGTGACTGCTGGTGGCGCAGCCTTTGTCTCGACAGGGCCTAATGCAGCCACCATCACGTCTCGCTGATTGTGTAGAAACGTTTGCATCAGCTGATTGTATTTTTGCATGATGGCAGGATTGACTGGCCGATTTTTCGCAGGTGAGGACTGGGCGGGAACGGGTGCGGCGGCGCGTGGCTGTGGCTGCGGTTTTTTCGATTGCCCATTGTCTGCTGGGCGATTTGCAACGCCTGCGGGTTGAACGCCATTGCTTGAGGGAGCGGGGCCGAGGGTCACGGTTTCGGCAGCGGCGAGCGTTAACGGCGTGATCTTTTGGTAACGCTCCCCTTGGCGGCGCACGCCGCCCCCATTGATATACCATGTCGTCCGCGCAACCTGATCAGCTGGCGCAATGTTTGCCAAATCCAATAATGTTAACTCGCGCCCCACGAATAGACGTTCAATGTCTACAGTCACCCCGCGCTCAATCAACGTTGCCAACGCCAACAGCAAGCCACGTAGCCCATCTTGTTTATCACCATCGAGCGCAACCGCACAATAGTCGCGTCCGTGCAAAATTGAGCGCGTTAAATTGGTCAAAATCTTACGTGGTCCAACCTCGATAAATGTGCGCACGCCGTCGGCATACATCTTTTCAATCTGTTCGACAAAGCGCACTGGCTGCACCATGTGATCCGTCATGACTTTGGCGATCCTACGCGGTTTGTGAACATCGGCCGAACTATTCCCATACACGGGCACAGCGGGCTGACCAAAATCAACCTCTTGCAGCACTTCTGCAAACGCATCTTTCGCCCGCGCCACAACGGGCGAATGGAACGCCGCCGCGACGTTCATCTTCTTGACGGTTAAGTTGACTGCTTGCAGCGTTTTAACCGCCTCGGCAACCCCCTCATCGGTGCCAGCAATAATCGTTTGCTGCGGCGAATTGATGTTCGAGAGCCACACATTTTTGAGTGGTTTGATATGGGCTTGCACCGTAGTTGCATCGGCCGAAACAGCAGCCATCGTCCCCAGCGCATCCCCCCCCGCCTCAACCATGCAGCGACCTCTTTCGGCCGAAAGTTTTAACAATGTCCGCGCATCGATCACGCCCGCCGCATGTAACGCCGCATACTCACCATAGCTATGGCCAGCTGTCACATCGGCCGAAATTCCCAACGCCCCTAACAGCCGCAACATCCCAATCTCTGTCGTCCCTAGCGCGGGTTGCGCGATGTTGGTCGCCGTTAGCGCCGCCTGTTGCTCCTGCACGGTCGTCTTATCAAACGCGGGTGATGGAAAGACATAGTGGCTAATTGGTCGCTCTAAAACGGCATCTGCCTCTTCAAATGCGTCGCGTATTTCGTCAAACAAAATAGCCAACTCGCGTGCCATGTTGACATATTGCGAGCCTTGTCCCGAAAACAAGAATGCAACCTTTCCGTTACTATTTTCGATAGCCACGCTGCCAGCTTGCAACGCCTGCAAAAGCTGATTCTTTAAGTCTGACACATCATTGGCAACAAACACCTTTTGCACATTCCCAGTGCGGTTCGCCCAAACGGAATAGGCTAAGTCGGCCAGATTAACCCGCTCATTTAGTTGCGCAAGCACCGACTTTAGTTGCAGCGTCAACTTTTCTGGCGTTTCGGCCGAAAACCAAAACAGTTCGGCCGACCACTTCTGCCGCGCCCCAACCTTGACATAATCATCGCGATACTCTTCTAAAAGCGCATGAAAATTCGTGCCCCCAAATCCAAACGCGCTGACCGCCGCCCGCCGCAGGTCGCCCCGCTTGATCCAGGGTCGCGTCTCACTGTTGACATAGAGGGGGCCGCTGCCAAATCCAGCCTTCGGATTCGGTGTCGTAACGCCCAGCGTCGGTGGCAACGTTTTGTGATGCAACGCCAGCGCAATTTTTGCCAGCCCCGCTACTCCCGCTGCCGCCTTCGTATGTCCAATCATCGACTTGACTGATCCAATCGCCTGCCGATTTGCCGCCGCGCCACGTTCTGCGAGGAATTCATTGAGCGACTTGGCCTCAGTCCGATCTCCGACCGCCGTTCCCGTGCCATGCGCCTCAAACAGATCGACCGATATTGGATCGATGCCCGACTGTTCATAGACCCGTTGCAATGCCAACTGCTGCCCTTCCAAGCGTGGCGCCGTCATCCCCAACGCGCGCCCATCACTGCTCCCGCTGACCCCTTGTAAGACTGCATAGACGCGATCCCCGTCGCGTTCCGCATCAGCCAGCCGCTTTAACACGAGCATCACAACCCCTTCGCTGATGGCGATCCCGTCCGAATCCGCGTCGAATGGGCGTGGATGTCCAGTTGGCGTGAGCGCGCCTGTTGCACTGAAACACATAAATCCGAAGGGAGACTGAACCGTATCAACCCCACCAACCACCATCATGTCCGCATTGCCGCTGTTTAGCTCTTTTGTCGCCAAATGCACGGCCGCCAATGACGAGCCGCACGCCGCATCAACGACATAGTTGACCGCCCCAAAATCGAGCCGATTGGCGATGCGTCCGGCAGTGACATTGGGCAATAAGCCTGCAAATGAATCTTCGGTCCACTCTGGTAGATGGGTGTTTTGTTGATATGCCGCCGCGTCTTCCCCAATCACAGACGGCAACATGGTGCGGAGCAGGTAATACTGCCCGACATCACCCAGCCCACCGCTACAGCCCAAAATCACGCCTGTATTGCGCTGGTTTACGTCACGTCCCGCGTAACCCGCATCTTGCAACGCCCCTTTTGCAACCTTTAACGCCAATAGCTGCATCGGGTCGATTGCCTTGAGCGAGTTGGGCGGCATTCCAAATTCAAGCGGATCAAACGGCACATCGTCGATGAAGCCGCCCCACTTTGAATACAGTTTATCTTTTGCCTTGCGGTCTGGGTCAAAGTAGAGATCGCTATCCCAGCGATCGGCAGGCACCTCTTGAATCGCATAGACGCTGTCGAGAATGTTCTCCCAAAACTGTTGTTTGTTTTTCGCGCCGGGCAAAACACATTCGATGCCAATAATCGCAATTTCGGCCGGTTTGGCAATCACCATTGGCTCAGGTGTTGCCGCCCGCAGATTGCGCAACACGCCACCGACGGTGCGCGCTTGGCTAGCATAGTCGGCCGCAAGTTTAACGCCTGCGCCAAATTGCGTTATAAGCGGGTCAATGTTTCCCGCGATGATTTTGTTTTGGATGTTTAAAGGCAATTGCGCCTCGCGTGTTAACGCCAACTCATCACGCAAGATGATCCCGAATGCTCCCTCATTGCGTAGCTCAGCAATGTCGCTGCGTTCAATCGCACCCTGCACATAGATGGGCAAATCGCACGCCGCCCTTATATTGGTGAGACGCGCACGATTGCGCAAGAGCAGCCCATCGGCGCCCCATTTTGCCGCTTGATCCGCCTCCGCTTGATCGTACAGCTCAACCCATGCCCACCGCTGCGACCGTTGGGCTTTTTTGAGCCATGTTTTGCGATAGTTGGCGGCGGAAAAAACGACGGTTGAAACGCAATCGGGGAGTTCATTGAGCAGAGTGGGGGCAATTTCGGCCGATAATACCACCCCATACTCGCCAGCATAACGCGCAAGCTCAGCCAACGCGGATTGTGCTGTCGCTAAGTCTGCTCCTGTCAAGTCGAGTAGCCCAAGTCCGCCTGCGCGACTGGCCGCAATTGCAATTGCGGGAGAGGTTGTGATTGTTCGGCCGATAATCAGAAAATTTTGCATATAACTCACTCTTCTCACGTTAAATCCTGAACTTGTAACCCATAGTATACGGATGCGATTTTCACTTGTGAGAAATTTCACCAATTTCTTTAGAGAGCGAAACCAACGCACAAAAAACGTGTTACTCTACACATAGGTCGCATATTGTCGTTCTACTGACTGATTAGTAATCCCTCTTAGACCTGCAATCGCATCCCACATTTCCCCATGCTACAATTGTAGAAAAGCTTTTAGGTTATGCGTGGCATAAACGTAAAACAAAGGGCGTAAAACGTAATGATTTGTGTTGCGTTTTACGCTTTACGTTTTAGGCATGTCCACTCAAGAAGAATAATTTACACATGCAACTGACACAACAAATTTCTGTCGCCCTCGCCGCTGCGATTGAAGCGGCACAAAAGGCTGATTTACTGCCTGAATTTGATATTCCGACGATTCCTGTGGAACGACCGCGCGACACGACGCATGGTGATTTTGCCAGCCCCGTTGCCATGCAGTTGGCGCGTCCTGCGCGGATGGCACCACGCAAAATTGCGGAACAGATCGTCGCCCACTTTGCGCCACCCCCCTTTATCTCTGAGACAACCCTAGCGGGACCGGGCTTTATGAATTTCCGTCTCAGTGCCGACTTTGTGGCGAACATCGTTGACGACATCATTGGCAATGCCAAGACGTTTGGCAATGTGACGTTTGGGCAGGGGAAACGGGCGCAGATCGAATGTGTCAGTGCAAACCCGACGGGGCCAATCACAATCGGCCGAACACGTGGCGGTGTCATCGGTGACACCTTGGCGCGTCTCATGCGTGCTGCTGGCTACCATGTCGAACTCGAATACTACTACAACGATGCAGGCCGCCAGATTCAGCTTTTAGGCGAAGCGACCAAAATCCGCTATCTGCAAGCGATCGGGCAAGCTGCCGAGCTGACAGATGATCACTATCAAGGCGACTATCTGATCGACATCGCCAAAGAGCTGGTCAGCCAATATGGTGACGGCAAGGCAGATGAGCCAAGCGATTGGTTTGCCGATTATGCGAAGGCACAAATCAGTGTGCAGCAGAAGGCAAGTCTCAAACGCATCAACATCTCACATGATCGCTACTTCAATGAAGCGGAGCTTTACCAAGATGGCAGTTTGACAACCGCGCTCGAAACCTTGCACCAAAATGGTTATCTCTATGCCAAAGAGGATGGCTCCCAATGGTTGAAGACAACGGCATTTGGCGATGATAAAGATCGTGTGGCGATTCGTTCAAGTGATGGCTTGCCAACCTATCGTGTGCCAGACATCGCCTATCACAAGAATAAAGCGGAGCGTGGCTTTGATGTCGTCGTTGATATTTTTGGCCCTGACCATCATGCCGTCGCCCCACAAGTGTTGATAGGTGTGCAGATGCTCGGCTATGACACAGAATTTGTCCATACGCTGCTGCACCAAATCGTGACGTTGATTCGCGATGGCGAACAGCTCAAGATGAGTACGCGGCGCGGTGTTTACGTGACGCTCGATGAATTGGTTGATGAGGTTGGGCCTGATCCTGTGCGCTACTTCATGATTTCACGCTCGGCGAACAGTCACGTAAACTTTGACCTAGACATTGCGCTCGAACGGTCAGACAAGAATCCTGTCTTCTACATTCAAAATGCGCATGTGCGCTGTGCTGGTATTTTCCGTAAGTGGGAGGAGCAGGGGAACGATCCAAACGCGGACGCAAATGCTGACTTGAGTTTATTGACGCACCCGCATGAACAGGCGTTTTTGCTCAAGGCGTTGGAGTTGGCGGATGTGATTGAATTTTCGGCCGAAAATTTCGAGCCGCACCACATCGCCTTCTACGCTTACGACCTTGCGGCAGCCTTCCACCCAATGTACGATGCCGCCCGCGTTATTGGCGACGGCGTATCCGACGAACTCGCCCACGCACGACTACGCCTCTACCGCGCCGCGCAACTTGTATTCGCCCGTGTGCTTGATCTTATGGGTATGTCTGCGCCTGATCGCATGTAGGCAGACGATTGAATGTAAATCATAAGCCCGAAAACACCGAGTTTCTGCCAGAAACTCGGTGTTTGACCTATGCTACCGCTCTGAAAAACAGACACTCACGGGCTCACTCATCGCACTATTGCCCGCCCCATCGAATACTTGCACCCGATAGCTATGACAACCGGGACCCGGAATGTTCCATTTTTCGGTGAAGGGTGGGACGGTGCTGATGGCAAACGGGACGCCTGAGCCATCGACAAAGAAGTTGACGCGCTCAATCGCAAATGCGTCAATCGCTTGTGCTTGAATGACGACGAACTCGTCTTCAACGAAGAGCTGTGCGCCCTCAAACGGGAAGGCGATAAACGCTTCTGGCCGTGAATTGTCCACCGTTACGCCTGACCGCGCCTCCTCCACAACGACACCATCCTTATTGAAAACTTGCAGCAACAACGTGTATGCGCCATCTTGCAAGAAGGTTGTGTCCCAGCCACCCAGCGTGAAGTTGGTGCGCGAATCTGGATTGTTGAGGACGAGTGATCGCACGTCGTTGGGGTTGCTGGTGGGGAAGAATTGCAGATTGTAGTGTGAGAAATCGGCCGAACGCGCATTGCCTTGAATGGCAACCGTCCCACGCACAAACGAGAATGGCTGTGGTTGAATAATCGCCGCATTGCCCGCGGCCTCTGGATTGACGGAAAGATCATCAAACTGGTTGGGCGGTCGCTGTTTGTTGGTCTCCCGCGCCCAGTCTAGTGCACGATCGGGATAGACCACAAATACTTTCTCGTCGATCTGTTCAGGCGGTGTTGCGGCCGTTGCCAAGCGTCCCGTCGCGCGATTGATCTTGAACTTTTGATACATGTTGTCGATCAGCGTCGGTTCTGTCCCCTCAATAAAATACTCCTGAACAGTCGGACAGGTTTCGCTCGGCAGCATCCCGTTCAAATCACAAACCGTCTTTGTAATAATGCCCGCAGGCGGCAACCACGAGAGTTTAGGTTGATCTTTCATAGCCCAACTCATCAGCGCATTCCAGAGCGGAGCCGCGCCGAGCGAACCCGGCACTTCGTCCATATCCGCATTATTCGAGTTGCCCAACCAGACACCAATCACCATTTGCGGCGTGTAGCCGATTGTCCATGAATCTTTGTAGCTATTGGTCGTTCCCGTTTTGGCGGCAACTTGACGACCATCGCGCATCTCCAGCGCATTGGGACAGCCAAATGCTGCACAACGCGCCGTCGTATCGCTCATCATATCATTCATCAAGAATGCCAACTGGGGTGAAATGATGCGGCGTCCTTGCGGCTGATTGTAGTCATAGAGCACGCGCCCATTGCGGTCTTCAACGCGCAAAATTGAGACAGGGTTGAGCGTGCGATAGCCGAGCCGTTGCTGTTGTTCTGGCACAACCTCACCCACCATCAACCCCTCATTGGCAAAAACACTAAACGCATACGCCATGTCTATCAGCTTGACCTCGCCACCACCTAGCGTCAGCGGCAAGCCATATTCTGATGGGTCTTCCAGCGTCGTAATTCCCATGCTGTGCGCTGTGCGGATCGTCGTATCGACACCCACCCAACTCATCGCTTCAACGGCGGTCGTGTTGTAACTATTCGCCAGTGCCACACGCATCCGCATCGGTCCATTGAATTCACGATCATAGTTTTGCGGCACATAGGCAATCCCGTTGTAGGGAGTCCCGTAGTCTGTTTCGACATCGAGCATCATCGTTGCGGGCGTGTACCCTTGCATTAGGGCGGTCAGATAGGTGAAGGGCTTAAACGAGGAACCTGGCTGCCGTAGACCATTGACGGCGACGTTAAATTTGCCATCTATCGACTCATCCCAATAGTTCAAGCTGCCAACCATCGCCTTAATCTCACCCGTGCGTGGGTCGAGCATGATCACGCTTGCATTGCTGACGTTGAGGTCGCCTTGTTTGCCCCATGGTGGGCGTGGGTCGAGATATTGCAGCGCGTCACAGCGTGCCAGTTCATCGGCTGGCAGCAGGTTCGGCTCGCTGCTCAACTGTGCGACCTGCGCACGTGCGACACATTCTGCTTGCTCCTGCATTTCTAAGTCGAGGCTCGTATAGACGGTAAGACCCCCCCGAATGACGCGATCTCGGCCGAATTTCTGCTCTAACTCCTGCCGCACATAGGTCGCAAAATGGGGTGAAATGATGTCGAAGCGTTCTTCGAAAGTAGCTTTTGGTGATACGTCTTCCGCTTGTGCCGCCAAAAATGTCTCACGGTCGAGATACCCTTCTCGGAACATGGCATAGAGCACCAGTTCTTGACGGGCCTTAGCTGGTTCAAAGTTATCGATCGGATTAAAGGCTGGTGACTGTGGAATGGCGGCCAGCATCGCTGCTTGGGCAATGGTCAATTGGCTGGCGGGTTGATCGTAATAGACTCGACTGGCAGCCTCGATGCCGTAGGCGAGATTGCCGTAGAAGTTGCTGTTGAGATACCACTCCATAATCTGCTCTTTTGTGTAGACTGTGGAGATACGCGATGAGAGAACGACCTCTTCAATTTTGCGGCGATAGTCGTCTAAATCGATCTCATCCCCAATGACGCGCCGCTCTTCCTGAATGAGGTTATTTTTAACGACTTGCTGCGTGATGGAGGAACCACCCTGCACGCCGCCCCCTTTGAGTACATATTCGTAAAATGCACGACCAATCCCCTCAACATCGAAGCCTGCATTTGTCCAAAATGATTTATCCTCGATTGAGACAGTTGCATCGATCAGATGTTGCGGAATCTGGTTGAGTGCAATCCATTGGCGGTCGCCACCGAACGGGTCGATGATTTCATAAATCAGAACGAGATCCTTGCCGCCATCACCGTCCTTGTCTTCTCCCCACGCATAGATTTTTGTCGTCTCAAATGCGTCGCCTTCTTCAGTGTCGAGCTTTTCAAGTTCGGTGAAGTCGGGGAGATCGCGGGTGAAGTAGCTGTATACGCCCACAACACCTGTCAGTCCGCCCGCCAGCGCAGTCGTCGTCGCGCACATGAACATCATCACAAAAAGGCTAAAGACGATGGCGATCATCTTAAATGGATTGCGCTTTTTGCTTTTATATTTACGTTTTGAGCGAAGGATGCGTGTGGTTCTCATTTTCTATTGTTGTCTACGATGACTAAACAGCATTTTTCAGAAATAGGATTGCAGGCTAAACGCCCATTCAACGTTGCATTATGGCATATCGCACTGTAAGACGGAGGAAATTTGGCGTGATTTTTGGAAATCGTAAGGAATTTGGAGGGTAGGCGGGGGATAAATGTGGATTGTCATAAATCACACTGATTCTTGTAGATGCGTTTACATGGACTATAGTGATTTGGGATTCCATTAGTAACTTTAGTTTTCGCTACTTTCGTGCGTGGTGCGTGGTGCGTGACTGGATGCGTATCACGCACCACGTATCACGCACCACTCTTACATTATGGCGAAAACTTCGTGACACTAACGGATTTCCAAATCCCGAAACACACACCAACCGAGATGAAACGCACCCATTAATCTTTAGAACCAAGCGGGCGACCATTTGCCGATAAAGGCGAAATCTTCAATTGGGCGATCATCCATTGAACCAGATAGGATAGCATGGGTCATGTCGAGCGTGTGAGAGTAGGGGACAAATTCGGCCGAAACTCCCGCAAACGCCTGCGCCACAAACAGCGGTTGCGACAAGAATTGATCGAGTCGCTGTACTCGGGTGAACGTTGCCCGGTGCTGTTCTGTATAGATCGGATTATCAAACATATCTATTCCAGCCCGATCATAGGCAGGCTTTAGTTCAGCATACAGTGCATAGGCGCGGCGCACCGCTTGGGCGAGCTTTGCGTGTTCGGCCGATTCCCAAACCGTTCCATACGACCGCAACAAATCAACGGCTGGCCAGAGCGACTGCTGCGCCCGCGCACGCGAGAAGGTGAATGCGCTATCAAGATTTGTTAGTGCTTCAGGTTCTGCTCCGAGCACTTCGCTGGCGGTAATCAAGACTGTCACATGGCCGCCGGCCGCCGCTTTGAGTTTATCAAGAACACCATCTGCCAGCGCGAAATTACTATAGGCTGTTAGCAATACAGGTTGCACTTCCGCGAGTTCATTGACGCGCTCTAATGCGCGGTCTAGCAGGTGTTGCCGACGAGCGGGAGAATCATCGTCGTTGCCGTAGAATAGCTCGACATTTTCCTCAACACCAAGATTGCGCCACTGAAGGAGTCGATTTTCGGCCGAATACTCCCCATGCGCCAATCCGATCTGTACCGTTCTTCCGCCATGAAATTGTGCAAACCGCCGCATCAACTCCCCTAGCATCACATCGTAACCAATGCCGCCCGTCAGTCCAAACTCGCCATTGATCCCGCCTTTTTTGAGTGGGCTCATGAAGTCGATGATTTTGATGCCCGTTTCGAGAATAGTTGTTGCAGTGGGCGTTGGATGCGCTTTTGTCTCTCCGACTGTCGTCTTGGCGGTTTGTTCAGAGAACTGATCGATAATGGCTTGGTTGCCACTAAAAACTGCCCAATCGAGCGGCGTATAGTTGTTTTGATCACGTGCGTTTGCATCTGTGCCGGCGGCGAGCAGTTTCGCGACGATTGCGCTTCGCCCATCAACGGCAGCGATGTGGAGGGCGGTTTGCCCTGTTTTCATCGGCGTGTTGAGGTTGACATCTTGTTCGAGTAGCCAATCGAGCATATCGGATTGCCCCATGTGGGCGGCAAGAAGCAGGGGCGTGCGGTTGAGTTTGTCGGCCGAATTGACATCCGCGCCAAACTCCACCAACAGCTTCGCCAGTGCGACATGACCGGTTTCTGCCGCCCAGTGAATCGGCAATTGACCGAGCGGATAGTACCATGCGTATGCGCCTGCGCCCCATTCAGAATAGGTGGTCAGGTGGTCGGTTGTTTGGTTGAGTAGTTGACGAATCGTCGTTAAATCGCCCTTTTTGAGCGCAATGGCGAAGCGCACTTTGTCAGAAAATTGTCGATCTTGCGAAGGTGTGTAACCTGTCATGAGTTTTTTCCTCAATTCTTGTCGCGCCGTGAAAAGACGCTTTTTGATTGTGCCAATAGACAGATCGAGCGCGTCAGAAACTTCGCGTAGTGATTGGTCGTGCAAATAGAAGGGGATGGCAACGGCGCGATAGTTTAGCGGTAGATCATGAATCGCCGCCCGTATCGCCGCACGCAACTGCATTTGTTCAAGCATGTAATCGGGATGTTCGCTGTGTGAAGGCAACCAATCGGAGAGCGGTTGTAAATCGGGCTGCATGCCGCGCGTCTGACGGTCGCAGCGTTTATAGACGATGCGGCGTAACCATGCTGGGAAGGCATGGGGCTCGCGCAACTTTTCCAGCGTGCGATACGCTTCCAGAAATGCCTCTTGCGCCGCATCCTGTGCTGCCATCCGTTCGCCAAGATAGCCGTAGGCTGTTGCGTAGGCGAAATCTTGAAATCGGCCGATCAACATCCCAAATGCATCATCGTTCCCATTTTGTGCTTGTGTGACTAACTGTTTCAAACTGTCCATTTGTAGGAGAGTCCCATTTTCGGCCGAAAAGGTTACTTTTTCAGTCAATATTCCAGTTCACGGATATCATACTTTCTGCTATAGTCGAGATAATCGAAAAAAGAGAGGTGAAAATGAGCAAACATATTGGAATTTTAACAGCAGGGGGCGACAGTCCCGGATTGAACGCAACGATTCGCGGCATTGGCAAGGCGGCAATGTTGGCATACGACATGCACGTGGTTGGGTTCAAAGATGGCTTTCGCGGATTAATGGAAAACCGCACGATCAAACTTGATCACGGCGAGCTTTCAGGCATTTTGACACGTGGCGGAACCATTTTAGGGACGAGCCGGGATAAGCCCCACAAAATGCCCGTTGGCGGCAAGTTACTTGATATGACTGATGTGATGGTACAAAACTACCATCGCCATCATCTCGACTGTCTCATCTGTATAGGCGGTGGCGGCACGATGAAAAATGCGTATCGCCTACACAACAAAGGGTTAAACGTCATCGCGATGCCCAAGACGATTGACAATGATGTGTGGGGAACGGATCGCACCTTTGGGTTTGATACCGCACTTGGCATTGCGACCGAAGCGATTGACCGTCTGCACAGCACGGCCCACAGCCATCATCGCATCATCGTCGTCGAAATCATGGGGCATAACACAGGTTGGTTAGCATTGGGGGCAGGGATTGCTGGGGGCGCAGACGTGATCCTAATTCCCGAAATTCCATACAACGTACAAGCTGTCGCCAGCAAAATTACGCGCCGCGTGCGACGGGGCAGCATGTTCAGCATTGTTGCCGTGTCAGAGGGAGCGATGGATGCGGAGCTTGCACCGCGCTTTCATGATGCAGAAAAACGTAAGGCAGAGGCGCGTGCGGCTGGGGATAAAGAGGCGCGCAAAGCTGCATCGGCCGATCTCGAAATTGTGGAACAAGAGCGCAAGGGCCACACATTGCGCCTCTCCAACCAGCTAGAAAAGCTAACAAATCTGCAATCGCGCGTCACCATTTTGGGTCACGTTCAGCGCGGTGGTATGCCGTCACCCGCTGACCGCTTGTTGGCGAGCAAGCTCGGAACGGCAGCGGCTCAGGCGGTACATGAGGGGAAATTCGGCGTATTGGTTGCGTCAGATGGGGATGGCGTTGCATTGCGGCCAATTGAAGAGTGTGTCGGCCGACGCAAAACGGTTCCACTCGATCACGAATGGATACGCGCTGCACGCCAGATGGGATTGAGCTTTGGAGACGCCTAAACAGACAGGTTGCCACGAATTGACACAAATTCCACGAATTGTTTGCGATTTTATTCGTGAAATTCGTGTAATTCGTGGCTCACTTTCTTCCAGTCCGTCAGTCCCAATTTAGAAGCGAACATAGGGCAATAGCCCCTGTAAACCACCTTCGCGCCCAAACCCACTTTCCTTATAACCACCAAACGGGCTGGCTGGATCGAATTTGTTGTAAGTGTTGCCCCAAATTACGCCAGCGCGAATTGCGCCCGCCACTTTGAATAGCTTGCTGCCCTTGTCGCTCCATACGCCCGCGCTCAGACCGTAGGGGGTGTTATTCGCCTTTGCCAACGCTTCGACCGGCGTGCGGAAGGAGAGGACGGAGAGAACGGGGCCAAAAATTTCTTCTTGCGCGATGCGATGGGCTTGCGTGACATTGGTGAAGATGGTCGGCCGATACCAGAAGCCAGCTTGCGGTACTGAACACCGCGCTTGCCACATATGTGCGCCTTCTCGTTCACCGGCTGCGACGAGCTCGTTGATTTTAGCAAGCTGTTCGGCCGAATTGATCGCGCCGACATCGGTGTTCTTGTCCATCGGATTGCCAACCCGTAATGTCTCCATCCGAATCTTGAGCTTTTGAATCACCTCATCCAGAACGCTCTCCTGCACCAACAGGCGTGAACCTGCACAGCAGACATGCCCCTGATTAAAAAATATCCCCTGAATGATCCCCTCAACCGCTTGGTCGATGGCGGCATCTTCAAAGATGATGTTAGCCCCTTTGCCGCCGAGTTCGAGCGTGAGACGCTTCTTTGTGCCAGCGAGGGCGCGGCGGATGATGCGGCCGACGTCCGTCGATCCAGTGAAGGCAATTTTGTCCACGTCAGGATGGTTGACGATGTAGGAACCCGTCTCGCCCGCGCCATTGACGATGTTGACGACGCCGGCAGGTAGTCCCGCTTGCTGTAAAATCTCACCGAAACGCATGGCGGTTAGGGGGGTGGATTCGGCCGATTTGATCACAACCGTATTGCCGCACGCCAACGCAGGTGCCACCTTCCACGCCAACATCAACAGTGGGAAGTTCCATGGAATGATTTGTCCGCAGACGCCAATTGGCTCAGGCGAGACGCCCGGAAATGCGTAATCAAGCTTGTCTGCCCAACCTGCATAATATAAGAAGTGGGCAGCGACGAGCGGAATATCGACATCGCGCGTCTCCTTAATCGGTTTGCCGTTGTCAAGCGTTTCGAGGATAGAAAGTTCGCGTGCGTGTTCTTGAACGAGTCGTCCGATGCGATATAGGTACTTACCGCGCTCCGTTCCCGACAGCTTGCTCCAGGACTTAAACGCTTTGCGTGCAGCCTTCACCGCACGGTCCACATCTTTCTCGCTGCCCATCGCCACCTCGACAAGTTTCTCTTCAGTCGCGGGATTGATTGAGGTGAAATGGTTCTCCCCGTCAACATATTCGCCATTGATGAAATGCCCATACTGCTCACGATAGTTGACGAAGTCGGGATTTTCTGGAGCGGGAGCATACTCCCACAAATCACCAAAGAGCAGTGATGCCACACCACGATCCGCTATTGCTGGCTGTCCATTTTGTGAAGTTTTTTCTAAAGTAGTCATAATTTGCCTATCGGGTGTAAATTTTAGTCGATGGAGAAATAATCGGCCGATTGATAGCGTCCATCGTCTAACTTCACCCACTGCATCAATACATCATTTAACAACGACGACGCGCCAAATCGAAATAGATCGGGCGTTAACCACTCATCGCCCAGCGTCTCCTTGACCATTACCAAATAGTGCCAAGCCTGCTTTGCAGTGCGAATGCCGCCGGCTGGTTTCATGCCAACCTTTTTGCCTGTTTTGAGATAGTGATCGCGGATCGCCTCAAGCATCGTCAAGGTAACGGGCATCGTCGCGTTTACCTTTACCTTCCCCGTCGAAGTCTTGATAAAGTCACCGCCTCCGTCAATCCCGATTTGTGATGCCTTGCGGACTTGGTCAAGCGTTTGTAGTTCGCCCGTTTCTAAAATTACCTTCAAGTGGGCATCGCCGCACGCCTCTTTAACCGCGACGATTTCATCATACACCGTCTGATAATCCCCTGTTAAAAATGCGCGACGGTTGATCACCATGTCGATTTCGTTTGCTCCGGCCGCGACCGTTTCGCGCACTTCCTCCAAGCGAATATCTTGAAAAAAGCTTTGTCCACTGGGAAAAGCGGTGGCAACGGCGGCGATATTGATCCCTGTCCCCTCAAGCTCCTCTTTTGCGTAGGGGACGAGTGTCGGGTAGACACAAACGGCGGCAACGGTCGGCAGATCGGGTGCAGACACCAGTGGTTGTTTTGCCTTTTGGCAGAGCGCACGAACTTTGCCCGGCGTGTCGTCCCCTTCCAATGTTGTCAAGTCGATCATCGACGCGGTGAGAGCGAGGGCCTGTCTCTTGGCATCTTTCTTGATGCTGCGCGTTGTGAAACTCTTCGCACGCGCTTCGGCCGAAATTTGATCCACAGTTGGTACGGCAGGTAATCTGTAATTCATCGTTAAATGCGCCTCTATAGGTAATTTGAAAACATCCTTGCAATTCTAAAATTGCATTATAACATGACCTGTATGAGTTATGCTGTCGAAACAATTGACCTCACCAAACAGTTTGAAAAAAAGCTGGCCGTAAACCGCTTGAACCTACAAGTAGCGCAGGGAGAATTCTTTGGCTTTCTCGGCCCGAATGGGGCGGGAAAATCGACCACCATCAAAATGCTGGTCGGACTATTGCGTCCAACCAGTGGGTCGGCATTTATTGGCGGCGTCGATGTTTGGCAAAGGCCGCTCGATGCCAAGCGTCAGGTTGGCGTATTGCCGGAGGGAATGAATCTCTACGAGCGTCTCAAAGGGCGCGAGTTTATCGAATTTGCGGGCACGATGTATGGCGTGCCACAGAAAGATGTCAAAGCGCGTACGGAAGAGTTGCTCGATCTGATGGATTTGACGGGATCGGCCGAAAAGTTGATCGTGGACTATTCGCAAGGCATGAAAAAGAAGACAGGACTCGCTGCGGCCTTGATCCACGCGCCGAAAGTCCTCTTTCTCGATGAACCCTTTGAGGGGGTCGATGCAATTTCAGGCCGTGCCATCCGTGATGTGTTGCAAAAGCTGCGCCAATCGGGAACGACCATCTTTTTCTCTTCCCATATCCTTGAGGTCGTGCAGCGTCTCTGCACCCGTGTTGCTGTAATCAACAACGGGCAACTCGTCGCCGAAGGCAGTATGGACGAACTGCGCGAACGCGCCCAAGCAGGCGATGAGGCGACACTAGAAGAAATTTTCTTGAAGGCAGTTGGCGCGGTCGAAATCAAGCAAGGAGGGCTCTCTTGGCTGTGATCTCTAACCTTGATTCCTGTAGATGCCAATGGTGCAATCGCACAATGCTGGCACTCAATGTATGAGAGTGCTAAAAAACACGATATTTAATCCGCTTCCAATGCAAATTGACGCCCATCTTACTCGCATCCTACCTTTTTTGCCTATAATTCAACCCGTTGATAACCAAATATCAGAAAACCGTTGTTGTGAACCGCACAATTTCGGGTATCAAGAGCAAAACTTATAGATGCGTAAAACGTATTGAGTAGGACATAAAGATTCAACTTTAGTTTTACGTCAAAACATTACGTTTCTTCTATTGTAATCAAACTACAGTCACGCTTTTTATTGAGGGAAACCCATGCGATTTGATAAATTTACGGAGCGGGCGCAGGACGCGGCCGCACGTGCTTACGAGATTGTGCAACGGTTCAGCCACACACAGGTTGACACCGAACACCTTCTTCTTGCCCTATTAGAACAAACAGACGGCGCAATTCCCCAAGTTTTGGAGATGCTGAGCGTCGATAACGTTGCGATGCGCGAGCGCGTCGAACGTGAAATGAAAAATAGCCCAAAGGTTTCCGTCTATGGTGGCGGGGTTGGGCAAATTTTCTACACACCACGCATTCGGACTGTGCTTGAGCTGGCGCAGCGCGAGGCAAACAACCTCAAAGACGAATATATTTCAACTGAACACATTTTCTTAGCGATGTTGGCCGAACGCAACACGCCAACAGCGCGCATTCTGAGTGAGCATGGCATCACGCGGGACAAGGTGTTAGAGAGCGTGCGCCAGATTCGCGGCGGCAAGCGTGTCACAGATCGTGGCGCAGAGTCACGCTATAAGACGCTCGACAAATTCTCGCGTGATTTGACACAGTTGGCGGCCGATGGGAAGTTGGATCCGGTTATCGGCCGATCCCAAGAAATCCTGCGCGTCATCCAAGTCCTGTCCCGTCGTACAAAGAATAACCCAGTCCTCATTGGTGAGGCGGGCGTTGGTAAGACGGCCATCGTCGAAGGACTTGCCCAAAAGATCAATGACAACGATGTGCCAGAAAATCTTCTGAATAAGCGCGTCGTCTCGCTCGATCTCGGCGCGATGATTGCGGGCAGCCGTTTCCGTGGTGAGTTTGAAGAGCGACTCAAGAGCGCAATGGAAGAGATCAAAGAGGCTCAAGGCGAAATCATCCTCTTTATTGATGAGCTGCACACGGTGGTCGGGGCTGGCGCAGCGCAAGGCGCGATGGATGCCAGCAACATGATGAAACCCGCCCTTGCACGCGGTGAGCTGCAAGCAGTTGGTGCGACGACACTCGACGAATTCCGTCAATACATTGAGAAAGACAGCGCATTGGAACGCCGATTTGCGCCCGTGCATGTCGATGAGCCAAGCGTCGAAGACACGATTCTGATGCTGCATGGTTTGAGTGGTCGTTATGAGGCACATCATGGCGTTACCTACACAGAACAGGCGTTGGAAGCCGCTGTCAAACTTTCCCATCGTTACGTGACCGAGCGACGGTTGCCCGATAAGGCGATTGACCTAATTGATGAGGCTGCTGCCAAACTGCGCGTGGCGCTTCATACTTTACCGGCCGAGTTAAAAGAGGCGAAAAATGCCGTCGATCAGATCAAGCTAGAAGAGGAAGAGGCTCACACCGTCCGTGATTACGAGCGTGCCGCGACGAAACGTGCCGAGCGTTTACGCTTGGAAGATGAATTCCAAACGCAGTATGACGCATGGCAAGCAGAGAAAGGGTTGGATGAGGTTGTCGATTACGACGACATCGCCGACGTGATTGCGATGTGGACCGGCATTCCCGTCAAGCAGATGAAAGAGACGGAAGCCGAGAAATTGATCAATATGGAAGAGCGGCTACATGAGCGGCTCGTTGGACAGGAAAAGGCGATTGAAGCGTTATCAGATGCGATTCGCCGCAGCCGTAGCGGATTGTCTGACCCACGTCGGCCGATTGGCTCCTTCATCTTCTTGGGCAGCTCAGGTGTTGGTAAGACAGAACTTGCGAAGGCACTGGCTGAGTTCTTGTTTGAAGATGAGGACGCTCTCGTTCGCATCGACATGAGCGAATATCGTGAAGCACACACGGTTAGCCGACTCTTTGGTTCGCCTCCCGGCTATGTCGGATACGATCAAGGTGGTCAGTTGACGGAGCAGGTACGTCGCAAGCCGTACAGCGTCGTGTTGTTTGACGAAATCGAAAAGGCGCATCCCGACGTTTGGAACACGCTTTTGCAGGTGTTGGATGATGGCCGCCTGACCGATGGACAGGGACGTGTCGTTAACTTCCGCAATACCGTCATCGTTATGACAAGTAACGTCGGCACAAGCTACATTACCAGTGCAGGATCGGTTGGGTTTGCAGGTATGCACAACCGTGACGATGACAATTCTCGTTCGCACAAAAAGATTGATGAAGCATTGAAGCAGACGTTCCGTCCTGAATTCATCAATCGCATCGACGAAATTATCATCTTCGAGCCTTTGTCTGAGGAGCAGGTGATCGAGATTGTCGATTTGCAGTTGAAGGAAATTCAAACACGCTTGGCCGAGTATGAACTTGCAATTGAGTTGACAACAGCGGCGAAAGAGTGGCTAGCGCGTGAAGGGTACGATAAAGACTTCGGCGCACGTCCGTTGCGCCGCGCGTTGCAACGCTACGTTGAGAGTCCGCTCTCTGTCAAGATGCTCAAGGGTGAAGTCGAGAAAGGCGATACCATCTTGGTCGATGAGCAAAATGATGAGATCGTGTTTGTGCGACAGGACAATGAGACGGCCGAAGCGGAAACCGCATCGCCAGAATTAGTCCCTGCATAAAGCAGAAAAAGAGAGTTGCCAACTGTCAGGTATGTTGGCAACTTTCCAAACACTGTCATTCCCGCGCAGGCGGGAATCTATTCTTCTAGTGTGGAAGTTTCACGAAATACACCCATTATCTATCAATCAAATGGGGATGGCGGGAATAGCTCGCTCAGGCAAGGATTAAAGTCTTCACCAAGCAGCAGCGTGTAGTCGTAAGTTGCATCGGGATCAGGTTGAAGATCAACGCCATAAGCATGATCCCCCTCATAAGCCCCGTTGCCCCGATCGCCGGGACGCTTCAAGTCAAATATCCACGTAATCATCCAATCGAATGAAGCCCGAAAATTCTGACCGTGATATTCAAGCTCGGTCAGCTCAATCTTGCCGACGTTTGCCTCGCTAATCGTCGGTACAAAGCCATACTGATCGAGGTGAAAGGCGGCTAATTCTGCCATTGCATCATCGCCGGTTCCGTTGATAATCTCGACGGATAGGGTCGAGCCACCCCCGCTGCTCAAGGCAGGTGGACGGTAGAGCGAGCGGAACTTGTCGGGAACCGTCTCAGGATTGGGCAGTTGAATCGTTGTGGGGCCGTAATCGGCTTCGATTCGCATTGGGATGGTGTTACTGCCGGCAAGATAGATGCTTTGGATGCCATTGTCGCGCACGGCGGGAGCGGCGGCGGCGAGTTGCAACACTTTGCCTATGTCGATGTCGGTATCGACTACATCATTGTAGACGTTCCACAGCTCAGGAATTTTGAGCAGCAGGTTTTGATCGACCATTTGCGATAAGACGGCACGAAGAATCTGTTGTTGGCGACGACCACGATCAAAATCGCTCGTTGTTCGGCGCGAACGTGCATACCAAAGGGCGGTATGCCCATCAAAATGTTCGATGCCGGGTTCGACACGGTACATCTCGTAGTTGTCTTCTTCGTAGATGTCGAGATCGGCCGATTTCAAGATCCAATCTTCCAGCGCACAAGTTACAGGCACTTCAACACCACCGAGCGCGTCGATGATGGCGCGAAAGCCGTCAAAGTCGATGCGGACATAGTAGTGTATGGGGATGCCAAAGTTGTAGAGAATCGTCTCTTTCAGCCCGCCCACACCCAAAACGGGCGTGATCACGTTGACCTTGTTCATCGTCCAGCCCGGTGCATAGAGATAAAGATCGCGCGGGAGTGAAACCATGCTCGCCGTTCCGGTTTCACGATTAATGCTGGCAACGATGATCGAATCTGTGCGCGTGACCCCACCGCCCATTTCGGCCGAATCATCCCCCAATAACAAGATGTTGGTCGTTTTGGCTGGAACGGCAATCGTTGGCATGACGGTAGGCACAGGTACGGCCGGCGTTGGTGCATTTTCCCGAATGTTGATATCTGTCGAGCCGAGTGCGGGAACTCGCTGTCGGTCTGCGGTTGGCGATGGTGTCGGAGACGGCGTGCGCGTCGGGTATGGTGTTTTTGTTGGCGTCGGCGTGCGAGTAGGTGTGTTGGATGCGGTTGGCGAGGGTCCCGGTGTGGGGGTTGCGTCATCGGTTGGGGTTGCCGTTGGCGTTGCCGTATCAGTTGGGGTGGGTGTATCCGTTGCGGTCGGTGATGGGGTATTCGTCGCGCCGACCGAGCGACCTAATCCAGCGACAACGGTCGGCGTTGGATCAACTGTCGCACATCCGACAAATAACAGCACCCATAACACCAAAAGCAGAATACGCGATGAAGCTGTGCTAGCCATTTAAAGCAACTCCCCAAACTTCCACTCGGCACGGCGGAAAAACGCATAGCCAGCGATGAGTACGATCACGGATGTTAGCAGCGTGCGGCCGACAAAATCTAGCCCCATGCCCGCGGGTGGACTGTAGGTGGAAATCCCCTGCGCGCACGTTTCGACAGGGTAGACTAGCGTTCCCCACAAAACGGTGCGATACGCATCTATAATGGATGCCATCGGATTGAGCCAGCGCATCAGCCGTCCCGGATCAAACGTGATTCCCAACAGTGTCGTGTTGCAGAATTGATCGACCGTGTAAAAGATGGGGGTTAGGAAGAAAAAGGCCAACATCCCCACATCCAAAATCATCGCCACATCCCGATAGAAGACCTGTGCCGCGCTCAAGAAGTAGACCAATCCCAACATGAACAGCAACTGTGTCAGCAAGATAACGGGTAGCCAAAGCGCATGAATGCTCAATCCGATGCCAAACGCATAGAGCATGACAAACATGACGAGCAGCGCAATTAGAAAGTTGACGAGGTTGCTTAGAATGGTCGCTGTGGGCAGTATCTCGCGTGGGAAGTAGACCTTTTTAATTAGCGATGCGTTGCCCAATATGCCATTTGTGCCACCGATGATGCTCCCACTGAAGAAGTTCCATGGAATGATGCCGACGAGAACGAAGATCGGATAGGCATCAATTTGACCGCTGCCGCTGAACTTGTCAAAGACAAGCGTGAAGACAATCATGATAAACAGGGGATTGAGAATACTCCAGAGGACACCGAGTACAGAATTTTTGTAGCGTACCTTGAGATCGCGGACGACCAGATTGTAGAGCAGATAGCGATAGTGCCATAGCTCGCGCAGGTGGGTGCGCCATGTCGAATGCGATGCAGGGGGAATTGTTGTCATGCTTGGTCTTTATTTTCGCCTCTTCAGAGCCGTAGCGGCAATTGTAACAAGGATGTTGACGTGAGGAAGCGAAGATGAATGGGGATTAAGCGTGCTAAAATGGGGGGAAACAGGGGTAGGGTTTACGGCGTGTGGTGTCGTTCTTCCTTACCGCTTTCACTAAATAATGGAGCAATCATGCAATTCTATGACTCTGACAGAGTAGGGACACTTTTTTATCCTGATATGGAGGCGATCGAACAGGATGCGCTGGCGGTGGGGGCAGTTAATCAGACGGAACAAAAAAACATCCACCTTGTATTAATTGATATGCAGGTCGATTTTTGTCACGAACAGGGGCAACTATATGTGCCGGGTGCATTGGATGATATTCGACGGGTTTGTGACTTTATTGGGCGAAATTCGGCCGAAATTACCCAAATCACCGCCACGCTTGACAGCCACCTCCCATTCCATATTTTTCATCCCCCATGGTGGGTCGATGCCAACGGCAACCACCCCGACCCCTTCACGCTGATCACACATGCGGATCTGCTCGCAGGCAAATGGCATGCGACCCTTCTGCCCGAATATAGCATCGAGTACACGCGCAGATTGGAAGAAGACGCGAAAAAAGTGCTGACGATTTGGCCCTTCCATACGCTCATTGGCTCGATGGGAACCGCGCTCGACCCGATGCTTTGGTCTGTCATTATGTGGCACAGCTTGGCGCGACAGGCGCAACCCAACTGGGTCATAAAAGGCACGATTCCGCAAACTGAGCATTACTCTGCCATTCAACCCGAGATTCCAGTGCCAAATCACCCTAGCGCGGGGCGCGATGAAGCGTTTTTAGCAAAATTGGATGCGTCCGATGTGATTATCATCGCGGGTGAAGCGGAAAGCCACTGTGTGCTGGCAACAGTCGGTGATTTAGTGAACCACTATGCGGATCATCCTGAGCGATTGCGCTCGATTTATGTGCTGCAAGATTGTATGTCTCCCGTTCAGCATCCTGAAATTGACTTTCACGCGCTGGCGTGGGAACAGTATCGACAGTATGCGGCAATGGGCGTGAACTTTGTCGATAGTGATCAACTTACATTGGCTGAACTAGAATAGATTTGCTGCGATTCGGCAATCCCTTTTTCGACAATAGAAGACCAAACATACCGAGTTTCTATCTGAAGCTCGGTTTTTGATTATCCCCGCGGGGTCTAATACCCGCCCGCTCTGCGGGGTCCGTAACTCTGAGCAAAATCCGTACCCGAAGGGGCAAAATTCCGTAATACTCCGTCCGCTTGCGGCGGGGATAGGAATTTTGAGGATTTTGGTTTTATTTGTGTAACAGCGCGTTGTTCTAAAAAAAGGGATCTCTGAGCATTCATGGGGTAAAGGTTCGGGAAATCCAATTCCCGAACCACAGAGTGGGCATGTACCGGGAATTGGATTTCCCGATACCATCGCGCACAACCACACCGTTCCTCAAAGAGCCAAAACAAGCTAATCGTTTCAATAAAAATACGAGAATAGAAAATAAAATTTTGCAAATTAACACAATATCACGAAAATCAGGCAAAATTGAAAATTATTATTGACACCGCAAACTTTTTTCGTTATCATGTGGGCATGGAAACAATTCTTGACTGATAGCGAAATTTTTCCTCATCTAAACTAAAAGGAATGAAAAATAGCAGATGAACTGCCGACGGCAGGACGGTATCTGCTTGCTACCAACCAGAATTGGTTCACACGGAGACACACGAAAATAACGACTAAACAAGGAGCAACCATGTTTCATCCAAATGCAGAAATGATTCAAGCACTCGTCGAGGCTAAACAGTACAAACCGCTTTTTATTGAAGAGATGGCAATAGAAGTTCCCAATCGACTGACAGGTTGGCGTGGAACGATTGCGAGCTTATTTGACGTGACGAGCGTCGTCCAAAAGTAGGTCGAATAAAGGTGTAAGTGAAAGCGATGACGTTAGCTTCATCTCTTTTGAGTGGAAGAAATCACAGGTGCAAGAACATCTGTGATTTTTATTTTGGGGTGCTGGATTGCAGATAGAAGTAGTCACGAGGTGGAGCAGTGGCCGTTTGCACCAGTGGGCGTACCCCCGTCGTTGGATCGTAAAGTCCAATTTCAACTAGCCCAACGCCCTCAACCGCATATTCATCAACGATATACTCACCAGCGACCCAGCGTGTCGTTGCGTAATCACCTCGCGGAATGCGATCTTGTTGCCAGATACAGCATGTGCCGTCGGGATTTAGGACATGGACGAAAACGGTGTAATCATTGGTCGGTGGTGCGACCGCTTGCCAGACGAGGCGGATTGTATCGGCCGAAACAGTATAACCCGCAAGTCGAATACTTTCGCCAAACAGTGCGTCGGACGGTGTGGCAAAGTCGGGCTGATCAAATTGGCGCACAGTAGCGAGAACGCGCACGGTTCCAAGTACGCGCGTGTAAATAGGGAGATTGTCGCGATAGACGACGAGTTCAAGTGGGTAGTCATCCGTTTGCATATCGGCCGAAAGCACCACATCAACTCGATCAACGACGAGACGTGGTGCATCCCACTGGCGAAACGGAAATTGTCCATTGACGGGTTGGTCGCTGGGCGTAATGATCTGATTGCCCAACGTGACCCGATAGCTCAAATCTGGCGGTAGTGCCGCATCGGCCGCCCAGTTGAGGGTGAGCGGCATGCGCGTGCCTGCTTCGACTGGTGTTTGGGGAATTTCGGCCGAAACGAACCCAAGCCCAGCGGTCACTCGTTCAAATTGTACTGGAATCTGCCCCGCATTTCCCCCCAAGCGCACATCCTCGATGCGCACAACGCTGCCAGCAAACTGCCCATCGGCGTTGACCAAAGGCAGTCGCGCCGTGCCAGAAAACAGCCCAATCTCTAGATGAAAACGCGCATCGGGCATGCCAGCCGGCAGTTCGAGTGTCACATCCTGCACGATCTGCTCGCCAACTTCCCATTGCGCGGACGGGTAGGCATTTGCCTCAGCTTGCGCCCAGCGAAAACCCGTTTCGTCCAAAATATGAACAAATGGAGTGTAATCTTGCGGCGGTGTGCCAACAACCCGCCAGAATAGGCGCACGGTTGGTGTTGCTGTCCCTCCATCGAGCAATGCATAGCCATTGAGCTGAACTACGTCGCTAAAGTTGCTAAGCACGGGTATGCCAAGCGAAAATGATGCAATCTCCTCCAACGCATAAATGCTGTAAAGTGGTCTGCCGTCAGGGCCAATTGGTTGGGCGACAGGCTGCCCGAATCTGACATTCGAGGGGGCTGGACTGCTGTGTGGATAGGCAATCAGACCGCCATTCGGCGGCATCACGATGGCGTCACTTTCCAGTATCCACTTGATCTCATCATAGCGTTTGCTCGTAAATGCCAGGGTCGGGTGTTGGTAATGCAGGGACGAAACATAGATAGGTTGGTCGCTTCCATCTATAAATTCAGCCAGCGCGACGAGATCGCTATCCGACTCGTAAAAATTATCAGTGCGCGTTCCCCAATTGCTGAAGTAGCTGCGGAAAGAGATTGTGAACAGCAGACAGAAGGTAGTTAGCAGAATGCCCATTTGCCAGTTTGTGGTTGGTTTTCTGATGGCAGGCACTCTTTCTATGACGGCCAAGAACGCAAATGCCAGTGGAAATAGGATAAATGGAAAGAGGCCAATTGCGCGTAGGTTGCTCGGCACGATTTCATCCAGTGCCAATGCGGTTGGCAAGATCATGACGAACGGGGCGAAAAGCAGGAGCAGGGAGATGGCGCGTAGTTCGGCCGATTTTGCCCGCACCGTCTGCCAAATCAGTTGCAACAAGCCGATTATAAAAAACAGCGCGAGGTAGGGGGGGGATATCGGCCGATCTGGGATGTTGAACCGCATGTACGGATCACCTTTCCAAACCAACATTTGCAAACTCCGCCAATAACTATTCGCATAGTCAATTGCCGTATATTCGCCCGCTACCTGTCCTATCCGCACCCAGAACGTCTCTGGATTTTGCACCCAAAACCATCCCAATGGCGCCAGCACAACGGCCGCCACGCCTATCACAATGCCAATTTGCCGCCACCACTTGCGCAACAGTGGCAAGAACATGATTGCCAAGAGTAATGGAAATAACCGCGCGGCTAAGTACGTGTAAGCAGTTAATCCCAACGCGACGCCCGCGAAAACCAGCCAGTTATATTTCAACTGTTTGCTATTGTGGCGTGGGAGAGCTTTCAGAAAGGCTGCCACTGTTAGCGTCTGCATGAGCGGCTGCATGATGGCGCGAAAGCCCATGCGGCTGAAAATAAGGTGCGGAAAACTGACGGCGAGTAGTCCAGCGGCAATGACACCTAACCAGCGTCCACTTTGCGACCGCGTTTGTGAAAGTTTGCTGATTTCACAGCCGAGCCAATATACGGCTGCAATGGTGAGCGTTCCCGCGAATGCGCTTGTGAGACGTAAGGCGAAGACTGACTCACCGATCAGGCGCATAATGCCAGCAGCAGTATAGAAGAAGAGGATCTCTTTGCCCGTGTAGCTGGTGATAAAAATCGGCCGATAATCCCCAAATGCGATGCCTGAAACCAGCGTGCCATTGGCTGCCTCATCGTAGTGCAACCCAGGGGGTAATTCGACGAGGCGATGGACGCGCAGCCAAAATGCGGCGAGCAAAATCACGATCAATACCAACTGACGCTTAGACATCCCCCCAATTTTAGCGGATAAGGTTAGAATTCCACCATGCGCCACCGTTTGCAGACAACGTTCACACTGTTCGCCATTTGGCTGACCGCCTGTCTACCGCTTTTGCGCGGACATTTGCCATGGCGCGGCGACGGTATTCTGCACGTCTATCGGCTGGCACATCTGCAACGCGCTGTTGTCAACGGCGACTTGTATCCGCGCTGGCTGCCCGATTTGGCGTTGGGACATGGCTTTCCGCTGTTCAACTATTATGCACCGCTGAGCTATTACATTGCGTTGCCGTTTACGTGGGTCACCACGACTGAAACGTCGCTGCGACTCTCCTATATTCTCGCGCTCTGTGTGACTGGCCTCGCCACCTACACATGGTCACGACGCATTTGGCAGCTAGAAACGGCAGCCCTTCTCTCATCTTTGGTCGCCGTCTATTCGCCCTATATCCTCTATAACATCCACGAACGCGGCGCATTTGCGGAAGCATGGGGAATTGCCTTGATTGCGGCCAGCTTTTCGGCCGTCGATGCGCTTATTCGCAATCCGAACCGGCGCAATTGGCTGATGACAACGCTCGCCGTCGCTGGATTGCTGCTGATCCACAACATCTCTGCCCTAATCGCCGCACCCTTGCTGGCACTCTATGTGCTCTGGCAGGTCGCTGTTGCACCCGCAAAGGCGTTTGAGCGGGGCGGATGGGGGATGCAGGTATTTTCTGCGGCACTCTGCGCCATTGGCCTGACGACATTCTTTTGGCTGCCCGCATTACGCGAACAAAATCTGGTGCAAATCGGCCGATTAACGCAAGACCCTGCCCTTGATTTCCGCAACCATTTTCAAACAGTTGCCACGCTGTTTGCATGGCCACAATCGGCCGATCCCACCCAAGTCAACCCACCGATCCCATTCGGTCTCAGTCTTCCCGCATTTGTACTTGCCCTTTTTGCACTGCTATCTTCTTGGCGCAGACGCGAAGTCTTGCTGCTTGGATTGATGACCGTTGCGCTGATCTGCTTGACCGTTCCACTTGCCCAGCCTATTTGGGAAACATTGCCGCTTGTTGAATTTATCCAATTTCCGTGGCGACTGAACGGAATTATTTCCTTGCTTGTGGCAGTCTTAGCTGGTGGCGCGTTCTCTGCCCGCATGGAGGTGACTAAGTGGGCAGGAGTACGTCTGAGCGTGCTGGCACTCGTTGTCTTGGGGTATGGGATGTTTTGGCTTTTCCCTGCTCGCTGGCAGTCGCCACTCGATCTATCGGTCAGCGGCTCGATTGAATATGAGTTGGCGAGTGGGGCGTTGGGGACGACATCATCGGCCGATTATCTGCCCGTTGCGGTGCAAACGTTGCCCGATCCCACCAATCGTCGGCTCATCACAATGTCAGACGCGCAAATTACCGAGACACCACACTATCTTGGGACGGCGGCCGACGTTTCGCACAATACGAGTTGGCAGCTTGTCTATGAGCAGTTTTACTATGCTGGCTGGGAAGCGACGCTAGATGGTGAGCCGTTGGAACTTTATCCAGCCGCTGAGAGTGGGTTGATTTCGGCCGAGATCCCCGCCGGAACCCACACCCTCGCGATCAACTGGCACAGCACACCCATTCGCCGCGTATCTGAGCTGATCTCAGTTGCCTTTCTCATCGTAGCTTGCATATTTCTCGTTACGATTAAGTCCGCACCATCTATTGCACTTGATTATCAGGGTCGTGGCATGAACGCATTTGTCGCAGTCGCGCTTGCTGTTGCTCTGTCTAAAATAACCGTACTCAACAATAGTAACAATCTTTGGCACAATCCGCGTTTTGACGGGCAGATGGTGCGTGGAGCGGATTTTTCGGCCGATTCCAACTTTCAAAATACTTTGACCCTGGTTGGCTATGATCTACCATCCGCTCCTATCCCAGCCGATCAACCTATTCCGCTCACGCTTTATCTGCAAGCGACTTCAGCCGTTGACTTCGACCCCGCAATCTCAGTGCATCTTGTCGATGAGCAAGGTCGTTTCTTCGGGCAAAGCGATCACTATCGTCCAGCCAACTTCCCGATCAATCGTTGGCAGCAAAACGAATATGCGGCCGACTCTCATCAACTCCAGCCGCTCGATCTAACGCCACCGGGTAGCTATATCGTGCGGCTCTTTATCCTCAACGATCAATCTGGTGCCCGTCTCAATGTTCTCAATGCTGCTGGACAACCGATTGGTAACAGTGTCGATCTCGGCACAATCACGCTTGAACGCGGGGTTCAGAATGTTGCTAGCTCGGAAGAGTTGTTGGGACAATCGGCCGAAATCACCGTCGATATGGAAGGAGTGCTTCCACCCGCACAGGTCGGTGACACGCTGTCCATCGTTCTTTACTGGGGAGCACTCATTGATGCGCCCAGCCCACAGCCGACCCAGTTTGTCCTGTCAAACAAAGCTGGCGAAGTCGTGGCCATGCAGCCATTACAACCACTCAATCCTAACTTTCCGTTGGACAAATTACGTGCGTCCGAACGCTGGCGCGATCCGCAAGCGTTTCGCGTGCCGCCAACCGATCAATCGGGTGAGCCACTCACAACAGGTCGCTATACGCTCTCCATTGCAATCGGGGAAACGCTGATACCGTTGCGCGGTTCACTTGCGGTTACTGCGCCAGACAGAACATTTGAAATTCCACCTATTCAGCACAGCGTAAACGCAGCGCTTGGTGATGCAGTGACGCTGTTGGGGTATGATCTCACAGACGAAACGCTGACGCTCTACTGGCAAGCGGCGCGTGAGTTTACGACAAGCTATCAGCGGTTTGTGCATCTGCTTGACGAAAATGGCACCATTTTGGCTCAGAATGACGCAGTTCCGGGTAGGGCGACGACGGGATGGATTTCGGCCGAAATCATCACCGACACGCTTCTGCTTCCACACAACGCATCCGCGACCCATCTCGCCATCGGCCTATATGACCCTCAGATCGCCATTCGCCTCGCGGAGCCACTTATATTGCCGCTCAAATAGACATTACATACAGACATTTTCCCAACGTTCGCTATACTAAAACGCAAATGTGGCTCTCTGAGCATTCATGGGTTAAAGGTTCGGGAAATCCAATTCCCGAACCACAGAGTGGGCATGTATCGGGAATTGGATTTCCCGATACTGGCGCGCACAACTACTCCATGCCTCAAAGAGCCGCAAATGTTTGAATTTACGTGGCGCGCTTGCTGGCTATGCACCGCGCAGGGATGCAGCAAAAACCCGAAGACACGAACACGTTTTCATATCTTGGACTATCAACACTATGACAGCAGACTCACACTATAACGTTGCCATCATCGGTTCTGGCATCGCAGGCTCAACGCTTGCCGCTATTCTCGCCCGTCACGGCATCAATGTCGTCGTCTTTGAGGCAAAACAGCATCCGCGCTTTTCAATTGGTGAAAGCATGATTCTCGAAACATCTGAGATGATGCGGGCATTGGCCGACCTGTATGACGTACCTGAAATCGCCTACTTTAGCTCAGAAAACTTTATGGATATGGCGGGAACGTCGCACGGCATAAAGCGTCATTTTGGCTACTTTCATCATGAGGCTGGGCAAACCCACGACCCCAAACATACGCTGCAAGCGGTCATCCCAAAAGAGCCACACGGTCACGAATTCCACCTCTATCGTCAAGATACGGACTATTTTATGATGACAACCGCCGTTCGTTATGGGGCAACGGTATTGCAAAATACGCCAGTAACGGGGGTCGAATTTGGTGAGAACGGGGTTGACTTGATGACGAAGGGTGGGGTGATTTCGGCCGATTATCTCGTCGATGCAGCCGGCTTCCGTTCGCCCATTGCCGATAAATTTGACTTGCGCGACCGCGACCAGCAAACCCATTCCCGCGCATTGTTCACGCATATGGTGAACGTCGCGCTTCCGCCCAGTGATAACGGACAGAAAAAAGAGTACGATCTGCCCTTCCCAATGTCGGAAGGGACGTTACACCATGTCTTTCACGGCGGCTGGCTCTGGGTCATTCCATTTAATAACCATGACCGTTCGACAAACCCGCTTGTCAGCGTAGGGCTGCTGCTTGATCCACGCATCCATCCACAAAATAATGAGCTTTCGGCCGAAGAAGAGTTTCGCCAATTTATTGCGCAGTATCCGACCATCGCCGCGCAATTTACCAATGCCCGCGCGGTCCGCGATTGGGTTCGTGCGCCCCGCATTCAATACGGGTCAACTCAAATTGTAGGCGACCGCTGGGCATTACTCGGACACGCCGCTGGCTTTATCGACCCACTCTACTCAAAGGGTCTCTACATCTCATTCGCCACACTCAATGTGCTTGCCCATCTGCTGATCGAAGCCAAGATGACCGGTGACTATAGCCGCGAGCGGTTCCTGCCGCTCGAAACCGTCACCCAAAACTATCTGCGCTCCAACGATCGGCTGGTCGCCAACAGCTACCGCTCATGGCAAAACTATAAACTTTGGAACGTCTATTCCGCACTTTGGCTGCTTGGCGCGTATACAGAACTTATCAAACTCAATGCGATGCGTGCGATGGCCGATGACCGTGCAGGATACATTCAAATGTTGCAAGGCTTACGGCTGTCAGGTGGCGGATTTGATGAATATGATCGCGTTGCCGATCAAATTGACACGCTAATGGAAGCTGTAGACCCTGCTGATGAGGCGGCTGTCGATCAATTTTTCGCCCAAGCGCGTGAGATATTTGCCCCCATCGACTGGATGCCACAGGTATTCCGCGACCTATTGGATGGCAGCACGTCGCTCCCGCGCAAGAAGTTGCGCTTGTCTCTTCTCAAGCGGGACGACGGATTCTTGGGCAAGGGTGCATATCGCGCACACTTCTTTGGCGATCACTCGGCGCTGGAGATGGTGCGCGTTTTCATTAAGGAAAAGATCCGCTATGCGACACCCGTTTTGCGTTTCCAGCATCGACGACGAATTAATCGGGGGCAGTAAAAGCTAGGCGGGTAGCGTTCCGGTTTACTGATAAATTGTTTACTGAAAGTCGTTGCGATGGGCGCAACCATTCGCTATAATCTCCTTCGCTTTGGCCTCGTAGCTCAACTGGCAGAGCAGACGACTCTTAATCGTGAGGTTGTAGGTTCGAGTCCTACCGGGGCCACCTCAAAATAGAAAGGGCTGGTAATCAAGTACCAGCCCTTTTTTGATCTATTTTGTCTTTTACAGCGGCCGACATAATCGGCCGAAACGTGATAAAGTAAGAGCCGTTAATTTATTGAAGATAGTAATCACTCGTCAACCATGCAACATCCAGAATTCTATTTAGTCATCGATATCGAAGCGACCTGCGACGAGAATGACAAATTTCCGCGTCGTGAGCGTGAGGTGATCGAAATGGGTGCGGTCATCGTGGAGGTGATGACGCTCGACATCATCGACGAATACCAAAGTTTTGTCAAACCAGTCCGCCATCCGCGCCTAACCCCATTCTGTATGGAATTGACGGGGATTCGCCAAATTGAGGTTGAGATCGCGCCACGTTTTCCAGAAATGCTGGCCGACATGACAAAGTGGCTGCGCGGCTATCCGAATGCACTCTTTTGCTCATGGGGGAAATTTGACCAGGTGCAGATCGAACGTGATTGCATCTACCACCAAGTCCCCTATCCGTTCGGCAAAGCATACTGGAATCTCAAGCCAGCCTACTCAAAGCGACAAGGGTTGCGTCGTGAAATGGGCATGGTGAACGCACTCAGACAAGCGGGTATTCATTTGCAAGGGCGACACCATCGCGGTCTAGATGATGCGCGAAATGTCGCACGACTGTTGCCGTTTATTGTTTAATGGGTCTATGCAACAAGGGACAAAAATCGGCCGATTTACGCTCCAAAATCGCATCGGCAGTGGCGCAACGAGCGTCGTCTATCGGGCGATTGAGGCGGAAAGTGAGCGCGTTGTCGCGTTCAAACTATTGGCGCGTGCGCTTGCCTTTAACGCCTATGCCCGTGCCCAATTACAGCGCGAAATCGAACGATTAGTCACATTACAACATCCACAGATCGTCCCTATTTTGCAGACTGGCATGTACCGCGAGCAGGTTTATCTCATATCGCCCTTCTATGCAGCGGGGTCGCTCGAAGCACAGATGAATGGCAATTGGACACTTGCCGCTGCACGCGTGCTTGTCAGTCAACTTGCTGCCCCATTGGACATGGCGCATGCTGCCGGATTGGTGCATGGCCGCCTCAAATCCAGCAACATCCTATTCGACGACAATGCGATGCCACTTATTTGTGACTTTGGGCTAACCCAACTAGAGCTGGCGAATAGTGGCAGTTGGCGAGGAAATGCGCTCAATGTGACGCCGTACACTGCGCCCGAGCAATTGATGGGAATGTCATTGGATGGGCGCACAGATGTTTATGCGCTGGGCAAGTTGGTGCGACAATTAACCCAGCGGGAAGACGTTGCACAGGCGGCCGTGCGGGAAAATTCGGCCGAACGTCCACCGACAATTGCAAATTTAGCTGAGACGCTGGTTGATCAACCAAAAGTTAGCTGGGGGCAACGGATCGCCCAGCGCGTTGCCAACCTACGTCGTTCGGCTATTGACTAGATTATGAACCGACAAAATTCACTTGCAACCATTAAAGAGAATCCCAATGTTACCGTCCTCATTATCGGCGGTGGCATCAATGGCGTTGGCACATTCCGCGATCTTGCCTTGCAGGGCGTGAATGTGCTGCTCGTTGAACGCGCCGACTTTGGATCTGGTGCGAGTTCTGCCTCCTCACATATGGTGCATGGCGGGATTCGCTATCTTGAAAATGGTGAATTTCGTCTTGTCCGTGAAGCACTCCATGAACGCAATCGTCTGATTCATAATGCGCCACAATACGTTAAGCCGTTGGCAACCGTCATTCCGATTTTTAAGATAGCTTCAGGCTTACTCAATGCACCACTCAAATTCTTAAACGTGCTGGATCGGCCGGCTGAACGCGGGGCGGTTGTGATAAAAGCAGGGCTAACGATGTACGACGCTTATACGTTTGGGGATGACACGGTGCCGCATCACGACTTCGTGCGGCGAAAAAAGTCGCTGGCGCAATTTCCAAAACTAAATCCGAAAATCGTTGCGACGGCGACCTACTACGATGCCGCGATGCCTTCACCCGAGCGGATTTTGATCGATGTGCTGCGGGATGGATCGGCCGAAGGCGACCACGCCCATGCCCTCAACTATGTCTCAGCCGTTGGTGCGGAGGATGACATGGTTGTGTTGCGTGATGAGCTTTCGGGAGAAGCTCTGCGCGTGCGGCCCCAGTTGGTCATCAATGCGGCGGGGCCATGGATCGACTTTACGAATGCGAATATCGGCCGAAATACCCGTTTCATCGGCGGCACAAAAGGATCGCATCTCGTCCTCAAACACCCCGAACTGCATAGCGCGATTCAAGGCAAAGAGTTCTTCTTTGAGAATGAAGATGGCCGCATTGTGTTGATCTATCCACTGGAAGATAAAGTCTTGATTGGCACATCTGATTTGCCGATTGAGAACCCAGATGACGCGGTTTGTACAGAGGCGGAGATCGATTACTTCTTCAACTTGGTTGATCGGGTTTTCCCAACGATTCGCGTGACGCGCGAACATATCGTCCATCGCTTTAGCGGCGTGCGTCCGTTACCACACAGCTCGGCCAACTCAGCCGGTCAGATTAGCCGTGACCACAGCAACAAAATTATCGAACCAAGCGGTAATCGACCCTACCCGATCTTCAACCTAATTGGAGGCAAGTGGACAACGTTTCGTGCCTTCAGCGAGCAGACGACCGATAAGGCCCTTGAGCGACTGGGGATGCAGCGTAAGGCAAGTACGGAGCAGTTGCCTATTGGGGGCGGGGCGGATTATCCCCAATCGGACGCAGCGGTGAAACGCTGGATTGCGGAAATTTCGGCCGAAACTGAACTTGACGCCACATGGCTGAAGATCTGGTTCGACCGCTACGGCACACGTGCTGCCACAATTGCGCGTTTCGTGGCCTCACAACCACGCAAAGATAGCCCGCTGCAATACAATCCTAAATATTCGCATCATGAAATTGTCTACCTGCTGCGAACGGAGCAAGTCGTCCATCTCGACGATCTGCTTCTGCGCCGCACGCTGATCGGTATGTTAGGCGAAACATCGCTCGGCCTGGTTGCCGAAATTGCTATTATTGCAGAGCAGGTACTCGGTTGGGATCGTGAGCGCGTCGGCGCAGAGATTAAGCGAACGCAGAAACTATTTTTAGATCGACATCAAACAAAGCTGGTGTGACGATTGCTTACCGATAAGCAGTTCTAAACAGACAACTCCTATGAAAATAAGCATCATTGGCACGGGGCGAATCGGCCGAATTCTCGCTCAACAACTCACTGAACATGAAATTTTTCTTGGCTCGCGTGATGGAGAAAACGGCGCACGGATCGGGTCTGAATTGGGTGTGCAAGGCGGGTCTATCGTGGATGCAGCGCAGTGGTGTGAGGTCTGTATCTTTGCCTTCCCATGGTTTGCATTCACCGATGTAGAGCGCGCGGTTGGCGACTTGCTAGATGGCAAAATCATCATTGATCCCATCAATCCATTGCGATCAACGGGAAGCCTTGCCATTGGACATAAATGGTCAGCCGGTGAAGAGGTCGCCAGACGTTTTCACCGATCTGGCGTCGTCAAGGCGTTCAATCATATTTACTATACACACTTTGCTGACCCTGTTTTTAATGGACAAGCCGCAACGGTACTGTACTGTAGCAATGATGATAAAGCTAAAGCTGTCGCGGCTCAGTTGGCGCGGGAGATGGGGTTTGACGCGGTCGATGCGGGGCCGATCAAGAACGCGCGACTGTTAGAACCATATGCGGTATTGTGGATGCAGTTGGCGTTTACGACACAGCATGATGTAGAGCTGGCGTTTCGACTAATCGGCCGAAACCGCTGATAACTCCACCCCCTCCATCACAAACGTCTCATTCGCCTCATGCAAGTAGACGATTTCATGTCCGTGCAAAATTTGCGGGCAGCGCTGTAGCTCGGCCTGAATCGTTGCAAACTGCTGCGCGTCAATGACATAGGCAGGCGGGATATCGCGTCGATTTTTCAACAGCGCGATCCGTTCACTAACGGTCGGGTGTGAACTGCTCAATTTTGGCTGCTGCAATTTGGCAATTCGCCAGACGCGCTCTTTTTCGCGCTGTGGGATGTCGGCGAAGCGTTGCTGAATCGCGCTATATTTTTGATGCAATGGCGCATTCGCGTAGGCTTCGTGCAGGGCGCCAAGATAACGATAGCACGACTTCTGCAAGAGCTGAGGCGCGTCACGATTGCCCGCAACGGCGAGTGATTGCAAGTCAGCAATATATTCGGCGCGTTGACTGTCACGAACGACGAGGAGTTCAAAAAGTCGTAAACTACCAATCAAGATGACTCTCAGTGGAAAACAGAGGGCAAATAGACAAACGCCTACAATAGAAGCGGCCATGTTTGAATGTTGCGCCAAACCGCGAAATGAAAGCAAGGCATGCCAGCTTTCCAACGCCGTGCGGGCATTTTGTACATAGAGGGAGCGCGTTCGTGCGCCATCGTGGGCATGTGATAGTTCATGCCCAATTAGACTGGTCAGCTCACCCCCATTCAGCAGTGCCAAAAATGGAATGCCGATACACAATAACGATTGGCGTTTTGGACCAACACGTGCAAATGTCGCGGTAAACTGCTCTGACAAGACGATTTGGGGCATTGGCACGTCAAGACGGCTGGCAACTTCTCGCACGAAGTTGATCAGTGCGGGAAACTGTTTGTCGTCAATTAATAGCATATCAGGGGGCAGTTCATCATAACGGATAATAAGTGCACGAATTGAAAAATAGATTAGCAGTGCACCTGCGAATATTCGGCCGAAACTAAGCGACCAAATTAACCATCCTCCTGCCCATAGGAGCGCGACGTGAAATAAGTAGATGAGCGTCGCCAGGAGCAGCGCGGCAATATGGGTGCCAGTCAGGCGCTTTGGCGGCACTTCAGCTCGCATTTGATCAAATAGTCGCTTTGCCAACTGTTGCGAAAGAGTTCGCTGCCAGCGGCTTTGCGTTTCGACGTTATCGGGTTGGATATTCCAATTGCAATGGTCGCACCATGGTGTGTAGCGAGGATAGGATGGAATGGTGGCACCACAGTTCGGGCATTTCTTTTTTCCAATCCGTTTTTGAGCGTTCTGTCTAGACATATCCCTCTATAGCATAAACCTCATCGCTCTGGGCGAAAACGAGTACCGCCGCAGGTGACAAAATGAATAGACGCAACGATGCGTCATGTGCAATGATATTTGTATTTTTTTGTCTAGACTTTCTGTACGATTAATGAAGCGTTGTAGTACTTTATTGTAAAGTAAATTACAGTTGAAATTTTATTGCGATATTGCCTACTGTCAAACGACAACTGTGCCAATAACTGTTCCCTAACGTGAAAAAACCGCAACGCCGCCGCCTTGGAAAGCGTGTGGCTAACGAGTACGCCGTCTATTCGTTCACGTGATATTCATGCTGAGAGCTTTCCCCAAATGTGTAATTGCTCTTGCAACTAGCGAATTAGAGTGATAATATCTCAATCCCTTGATGCCTATATATGGGAGCCAAGAGTAAATTTGACCCAGATATGTGGTATTTCGCATAGGTAAACGAATGAGATGTCCTTACTGTCAACACGAA
The DNA here is from genome assembly GCA_030425205.1 of Anaerolineae bacterium. Classification (GTDB taxonomy): domain Bacteria; phylum Chloroflexota; class Anaerolineae; order Promineifilales; family Promineifilaceae; genus CALECP01. The sequence goes on along the minus strand of JAUIAP010000006.1, from coordinate 77,301 downwards.
CGAACGCGCGTCATCGACACCAGCCATGACACACGTGGTGGGATTCGCCGTCGCCGTGTTTGTGTCGCTTGTGACCGTCGTTTTTCAACGTATGAACGAGCGATTTTAGCAACACCCTTGTTGGTGAAGCGAGATGGGACACGCGAAGAATTTTCACGCGAGAAGCTGTTGCAAGGGGTACGCTTGGCTTGTACAAAACGGCCGATTTCGGCCGAACAGATCGATCACCTCGTTGGCGAAGTGGAATCAGAACTGCAACAGATCAATAAAGCTGAAATAGACAGCCGTCTTGTGGGGGATCGCGTAATCCACAAGCTGCGTGAAATCGACGAAGTCGCCTACATCCGATACGCCATCGTCTATCTGCAACTCAACGACCTCTCGGCCATCAAGCGCGAAATCAACCGACTATTCCCTGAATAGCAAACTTTTTTACCGTTGTGCAAAAGGTCACGCCAACCCTTTTGCACGTATATTTTCATGCGGCTCGATACAACAAAACGTGCCGCGCAGGAGCATCACTCATGACAGAAACATCCGCAGGTGTTGAACTTAACGGCAAACGCCACCCAACAGATACAGAACAGTTGACCGCAGCGCATAGTAATTTGATATTACCAACCGCTATTTTGAAACGAGACGGGCGTGTCGCAGAATTTGATGCACAACGCATCGAGAATGCGATTGCACGCTGCTTTGCCAGCCTCATTGTGCCGCCACGTCAATCTCCACACGAAATCACCAACCAAGTAGTGAATGTCGTTGCCGCCAAATATACACAACCTACCGTTGAGCAGGTTCAGGACATTGTCGAGATGGTATTGCAGGCCGCAGGCGAGTACGAAGCCGCAAAAAGCTATATCCTCTATCGTTTTGAACACGCAAAGTTACGTGAGGCACGGCCAGTGCCAGAAGAAGTGCGTGCAGCCTTTGCCGAATCAGATCCATACTTTCCAACACAACTGCAAAAATTCCAATTTTACGATAAATATTCGCGTTTTAATTACCAGAAGGGTCGCCGTGAGACATGGGTCGAAACGGTTAATCGTGCGGTTGCATATCTACGGGAGCTCTCACACGGCAAACTTGATGACGAGATTTACAATCGTCTGCGCGATGGCATTCTTACTATGAAGGTGATGCCGTCGATGCGTCTATTGGCGATGGCTGGCCCTGCCGCCCGTCGTAACAATATCACCATCTACAACTGTTCTTACATGACAGTTGATAGCATTGACAGCTTTGTTGAAGCATTGATTATCTCCATGTGTGGATGCGGCGTTGGCTACTCTGTTGAGAGTCGTTATGTTGAAAATTTCCCGCGCATCAAGCGACAACAGCCGGGCGAAATTCGTACCCATGTTGTGGATGACTCTTCAGAAGGGTGGGCGGAAGCGGTTCGTGACGGCCTGACAACGTGGTTTAACGGTGAAGATGTACGCTTTGATTATTCAGAGGTTCGCGCTGCTGGAATGCCGCTGCGCACCAAAGGGGGACGCGCTTCTGGCCCCGAGCCACTGCGCAAGATGTTAGATTATGGTCGCCAGATTATCCTCGCCCGTCAAGGTAGCTTCCTACGTCCCATCGACGCGCACGACATCATGTGTGCAATCGGCAGCGCGGCCGTCTCGGGCGGTGTGCGTCGCACCGCAATGATCGCGCTCTTTGACGTAGATGATCAAGAGATGTTGCATTGCAAGAGTGGCAACAACCTAATTGGCAACGAACATCGCTGGAACGCTAACAATAGTGCCGTATGGACTGAAAGCTACAGTCAAGCAGAAATTGCGGACTTCGTTTTGTCAATGGTCAAATCAGGGCGTGGCGAGCCGGGTATTTTTAACCGTGAGGCAGCAGTTCGCACACGTCCCGAGCGACGTGAAGCACGCGATTTCGGAACCAACCCATGTGGCGAGATTATTTTGCGGCCGAATCAATTCTGCAATCTAACGAGCGCAATTTGCCGCGAAGATGACACACTAGAGTCTCTAATGGAGAAGGTTGAGTTAGCAACAATTCTTGGCACCATTCAATCGATGGCACTTCATTTTCCCGGCTTGCGTCCTCAGTGGCGCGAGAATTGCCAAGAAGAGCGTCTGTTGGGTGTTGACCTAAATGGACAGCTTGACAGTGCAGCGGCGCAAGACCCCCAAATTCAAGCGCAGTTAAAAGCACATGCGGTCGCCGTCAATAAGCAATACGCAGCGGAACTAGGTATCAACCAGTCAGTTTCCGTCACGGCCGTCAAGCCGTCTGGCAACTCTTCAACTTTGGTGAACTCGGCTTCAGGTATTCATGCACGCTGGTCGCCCCAATACATCCGTAACGTGCGTGTTTCAGCACATTCGCCTTTGCTCAAGGTCATGAAAGATATTGGTGTTCCGATGGATCCTGAAAATGGTCAAACAGTTGAGGATGCTGATACATGGGTGATTCACTTCCCAATCAAGTCGCCAAAAGGGGCTGTCACACGCAATGATCGCACGGCGATTGAGCAGTGCAACTACTGGTTGCAAAATAAGCAGCAGTATACAGAACACAATCCGAGTGTGACGATAACTTATCGGCCGAATGAAGTCATTGATCTGATTCGTTGGATTTGGCAAAATCAGGATCATATTGGTGGCATGGCTTTTCTGCCTGCATTTGATGCGCAGTATGACCAAATGCCGTATGTCGATATTACCGAGGCAGAATACACGAAGTTGGCCGATTCATTTCCCAACATCGACTTCTCAAAGGTCTATCGATATGAAGAAAAGGATCTGACCACGGCTGCCCAAGAGCTGGCATGCATGGCGGGTAACTGCGATTTCTAACACTGAAAGTTACGAGAGTGGCTACCTTAACGCATAAATAGCGTGAACATGAAGGGGTAGCCACTTTTATGTACAATCAGATATGCTAGGATCAGTTGACAGTTTAATGAATTTCGTCCATAATACGAATGAAAAGTTATAAAACCGTTACAAGTACTTTTAATTTTAGTAATCAGGCAAGTACAGCCAGCCAAAAATCTCATAGGAGAGTCACATGAACCTACAAACGAAAGTTTACGAAACACCACAAGTTATCCATGAAGGCAACATCAGCGTCCGCGCAGGTACGCCTCCAGTCGTAGGCAATGAGCCAAGCCCAATTAACCTCTTTGGCAACGATAACTAGTTAGGTAATTCGCGCACGTAAATTCTAAAAACAGCGAGGCAGATGCTTTAAAGGCATCTGCCTTTTGCGTTTCCTGCCTATCAGACAATTGTGGTATTATTTGTAGCATATGGCCCACAAACATCAGGCAGATCTATCAATCGAACGCACCATTGTAGAGGAACAGGCAATTACCCTTATCGCGGGGCTGGATGAGGCAGGGAGGGGCGCATTGGCTGGTCCTGTCGCGGCGGCGGCGGTCATCTTGCCACTAAGTGATATTGATCGGCTCGAGCGATTGGCACCCATCAATGATAGCAAGCAACTCTCTGCTAAGAAACGTGCACTTTATTATGACATCATTGTGGAAAATGCACTCGCGTATGGCATAGGGAGTGCATCGGCAATCCGCGTTGATAAAGAGGGGATTATTGCCGCAACTAAACATGCCATGATGGAAGCGTTGCGCCATATCGAGCAGCGAGTTGAGTTCTTGTTGATCGACGGTCGAATTCGCTTAAAAGATGTGCCGATCGCACAACAGTCAGTTATTCGTGGCGACAGTCATAGTTTAAGTATTGCAGCTGCGTCAATATTGGCTAAAGTAACCAGGGATCGCTACATGATCGCGCTTGACCCACTGTATCCCCAGTATGGGTTCGGCCGCCATAAAGGGTATGCTACCGCACAGCACCTCGCCGCCATCCAAACACACGGCCCTATTGCGCTTCATCGCCATACCTTTGCCCCTGTACGTCAAAAATTGTTGTGACTAGGAACGTGATTTTTAGGTAGTATCTTCCAAATAGCATCAAAAATAGTCATGCCCCAAAACAAAAGAGTTGCCGTTTCTGGCAACTCTTTTTGTTTACGCTATAGTTGTGGGTGGGAATGTTTGTGTCCCGGTGGATGCCTCAGTCTTCAACACTGATGGTCGGCCGCGCAGAGCGGGCGACGGTGGGTTCGACTCCCATACATTCCCGTTTTTTGATATGTGATCTATTGTTGTACTGCAACCAGTGCATCAAGAATGGTGACCTCAAAGATAATCGCCTGTGGTTCGCCCAATCCTATATCTCCAATAACAGATGCTGGTACAATAATCTGACGGGTCGTGCCAACGGTAGCACCGGGCAATGCTTCGTTGAAGCCGGGAATCTGTGCGAATCCAACAGGGAATTCTAAAGGCGTTCCGCGATCATACGAACTGTCAAATTTCGAGCCGTCCCCTTCGAGGAAAGCGGTATAGTGAATCGTGACAGTGTCTCCCTCTTCCAATACCTTGCCATCACCGACGACAATGTCTTGATAGAGGATTTTTGCCGTTTGAGTAATCGTTTCACCGTCGGCGTTCACTTCGGAAACCTCAATGCCTGAATCGATTTCTTCAAAGTTGTCAGAATCAACGACTGATGGCTCAGATGGCCCTGCTTCACCGATTTCAACTAGCTCAACCTCAAAGATCACATCTGTTCCCGGTGGCAAACCCGCTTCTGTCAGTTCTGTGCTTGCCATGAAAATTTGGCGTTGCTCACCGACCTGCATGCCACGCACCGAATCTTGTAACGCAGCAAACATTAAGTCGCCACCAAGCTCAAAGCCAAGCGGTTGGCCCGATTGAGCAGAATCACCATACAGTTCAAATGTGGCTGCATCCCAAAGAGCAAAGTCGATAAGTGCAATTTGTCCATCAGCGACCGCATCGCCACTGCCTTCCTGCATCACGGCATACCGCAATCCTTCTCGAATCTCTTGATAGTCGTCATCTGATACTTCGATTGGTTGGCGTGGTCTGACAACATCGACTAGTTCGACATCAAAGTACAAGGTGGCATTTGGTGGAATGTCTGCCCCTGCGCCCTGCTCACCATATCCAAGGTCGGACGGAATAACGAGCACAGCGCGCTCACCGGGCTGCAACAGGCCAAAACCGATGTCCCATCCGGGAATGACTTGGCCTTGTCCCAATGGGAAATCAAAGGTTGCACCACGGTCACGACTGCTGTCGAATTGATTGCCGTCCTCAGTATAGCCTGAGTAATGTGCTTGCACGGTATCGCCTGTATTTGCGAATGTGCCATCCCCAGTTTGATAGGTAAGAATTGTTAGTCCTTCGGCCGTCGTGCGAGCGGTTGCATTTGAAAGGTCGGGCAGTTGTGCTAGCAACTCATCGCTAAATGTCGCGATAACAGATTCGGCGTCGCCATCTTCAAAGGTGGGCGCGACAGTATCCGTTGTTTCTTCCGAAGTCGTTGCATCACCCTCAGTCACGGGAGACTCGTTGCCACCGTTCTCGGCTGGAGCGGGGCCGCACGCCAGCAGGGTGACGAGCAATAAAAGCAATAACAAGGTCAATTTTTTCAAAATATTCTCCTAAGTGAGAAGCGCATAGCGAGTAATACCTATGCGCCAGTAGTTTCGTAAAAATGTGAGTATAGGCGTTTTAACAGTGATCACGCGACATGCTTTTTAACAGCTAATGTGGCTCTTACTGCGTCACAATCCATTCTGCGTTCTCAAGAATCAGCGTGAGTGGGATAAGTTGATTCGTTGCTGGGTCGGTTGCCTGAATGCTCGCTTGTGGTTGGGCAGACACATTGTTAATAACGATGTCTTGTGCTTCATAGCCAAGCGCAGCCGCAGTGCGCGATATTTGTAGATAATTGGCCGCGAGCGGGTCAATGAATTGCCCGTTGTTTAATGTGCGCGTGATGCTATCGAGCAAGGCACGTGTTTGTGTGTAATCGGCCGATCTCAGCGCATGATCGGCCGATTCCAACATCGCCTCCAACGCAACTGACTCAACCGACTGTGGATGGCGTGTCACACTTGCCGTTTGACCGCGCTCTAGCATCGCCTGTGGTGATGGTAGCCACGCATAGAGGTAGTGTGCCGTTGGATCATAACGTAACTGATAGTCACGCATGAGATCATAGTAGTTGATTGTTAGCGTGAGATCGACAGCGGAATCGGCCGAACGTGGCAACGTCTGCAAATAGGCATGCCATTCAGTTTCCAACTGCCCTAACGTTTTGCCATATTCACGCACCAGCGCGTGGCTCATCGACTCTGCAATCGACTTGCCCGCAAGATAGGTAACGTTTTTATAGAAGTTGAGTAGTTTCTCCTTGCCATAATTATCTGCAAGAAATTTGAGAAACGCGCCCGCCTCCAAATAGCCGATTTCATGTTGCGCGGGATAAAAATCGTTGATCAGTGCCTCCAACGGGACATAATTATTGGTGTCGAAAAGCAATCCCGCGACACGTTGGTCGAGATTTTCGATTTTGTAATGTCCCCCAGTCCCATAGACCGCCAACCCTTCTGCTAAAAAGGTAAAACGATCTCTTGGCTCAAGATTCGCATCTAAGACGTGAATACTCTCGTGAACGAGCACCTCGTAGAGACCGCCACCTGCGTAGTTGCGATCTAGATAGGAGATGACCATTGCGCCACCCGCGTAGCCCCCTTGACCAATGACACGGTCAACAAAGAATATCTCGACTTTGCGGTCGATTGCAGGCGGGACATTTATCGCGTTTGCCGCTTCCAACACTGCTGCATCGACCATCTCGATCAGCGCATCTTTATCGCGGTGTGCGGCCGTCCCCGTCACAACGTGGATTTTGGAATATGCTGTGACATAGGTCTCCCAAACCTGATTTTGCGCCACTTGTGGTAGCATCGACGCCGATAAAATCGAAACGTCAAGAGTCGCAATATTATTGTCAGGATCGCTATCACCTTCCGTAATTACATCATTTGGATCGAGGATCACTTGAATTGTGTGATCGCCAACGACTTCTCCAACATCCCACACCCATTGAAATAATCCCATCGTGTCGCCATTGAGGTTACGCCAGCCGCCAAGCGGTTCATTCACGATGACTACCCCATCTACCAAAATTTGGACGGGAATTTCGTATGGATTGAGGTTGTCCGGAACTTGCGCCGCGATTTGAAAGGTCGCCGAATCGCCCGTATAAAGCTGTGGGACGGGATATAGGGTGACATTTTCGGCCGAAATTGCCAAATCCACCGCCGCCACCGGTTCAGTGGGAATCACGGTTGGTACAGTTGTCGGCACTGGTGTATTTGTAGGTATCGGTGCGATGGTGGGTGGCTCATCTGTAGGTGGGGATGTTGTTGGAACAGTTGTCTCTGTCGAAACCACGTTGGTTGAAGCCACCGTTACCACTGACGGTGATTCAGCAGCGGCAAATGGGGTTGGAGTGGTTTCGAGTTTACACCCTACAGTGATCAAGATGAGCAGGAGCAACACGGCGAATGTCCTGAACATAGTACGCTCTCTTTAATGATACGGCGAATCTGAATACACTATACACGTTCGTGAATGTGTCCATTCCTTCCTATTTAAGCCACTCATAAAACGTTTACGCGGCATTGATAGTTCTGTTACAATTGCCGATTCTAAAAACTCTATTTGATGGAATCACAGAATGACCTCACCTAAAATACTTCTCACAATTGGCGGCAGTGACAGCGGAGGCGCAGCCGGAATTCAAGCTGACCTAAAAACATGGACGATGCTTGGCGTGCACGGGATGAGTGCACTGACGGCGGTGACGGCGCAGAACAGTTTGGGGGTTGAACAGGTGGAGTGGCTTTCGGCCGAATTCCTCTCTGCCCAACTCGCCGCCGTCATGTCTGATTACGGTTTGGATGCCGCAAAAACGGGCTTTCTTGGGCGCAGAGATTTGATCGAGGCGATTGCAAGTCAAATACACAGTCGCATCCCGCTTGTTGTCGATCCTGTGCTAGTGAACCAATATCGCTACCCTATGTTTGATGAGGATATTATTGAGGCATATCGGCAACATCTATATCCACTGGCAACGGTGGTGACACCCAACCCTGCGGAAGCGGAATTGCTCTCAAATGTCCCGATCATCGACTTAGATGATGCACGTGAAGCGGCCGAAGTAATCCACTCTGATGGCGCAGCGGCCGTGTTGATAACGGGGTTTCTTAAGGATGATGAGAAGGTCAACATTCTATACGATGGATCATTCAGCTACTATCCCATGCCGCGCATCGAGACGTTTAACGTTCATGGTAGCGGTGACACGCTCGCAGCCGCCATCGCCACACGCCTAGCACACGGTGATTCCCTCTACAACGCCATTGAATTTGGCACAGAATTTACCCACGCAGCACTTGAACGTGCCAAAAATTGGGAGCTAGGCGAGGGACATGGTCCGCTCGCACACTTCCGATAAGCAGGTATTGTGACCGTCTAATATGACAGTGGGATTGCTGTCGTCATCTAACAGGCCAGCGTCTACTGAATTCATTGCATTCTCTCCCCTTCCTTGCTACTCTACATTCAAAACGTATTGAATGTTCAGAGGGTAGCGCATCATGCACGAAAATCTTGTTGCAGTGAATGAAAGTACAGTGGCTGGTCTCGGCCGACTTGCCCGTTTTTTTGGGTTTAATGAGGTGATGGGGCGCCTCTACGGGACGTTGTTATTGGCGCCTGAAGCGTTGTCGCTTGATGATCTAGCGAACGGCCTGAAAATTAGTAAAGGCTCTGTCAGCATGAATATGCGTGCGCTGGAGCGTTGGGGAATGGCGAAGGAGCATTGGGTACGGGGTGAGCGCAAGAAATACTATGTCGCCGAATCTGACATGTGGAAGGTAATTCGCAATGTCTTGAATGGGCGTGAACGACGCGAAGTTAATCTGGCGTTACAGGTGTTAGCTGAGAGTGTCGAGACGTTGAAATCGGCCGATGCTGATCTCACCCCTGAAGAAGCAGAACTGCGCGCCTATTACATTGAACGCATCATTGATTTGCAAGCCTTTTTCAACTTTGCAGCCATGGCGCTTGAAAGCGTGCTCGGCTCTAGCAATGGAATTGATTTTGAAGAAGTGACAAAGATTGAGATTAGGTAATATGCGGGTTGTCGTTGGTTCAAAAAATCCTGTAAAAGTTGCGGCTGTACAGGCGGCGTTTGGGCGTGTGTGGGAGGGAGTTGAGGTTTTCGGCCGATCGGTCCCCACTGGTGTATCCACCATGCCGATGTCTGATCGAGAGTGTATCGACGGCGCGCGCAATCGTGCAATCGCCGTCCTTGCCGACGTGCCTGACGCGCAGTTCGGTGTTGGACTAGAGGGGGGCGTCAATCCCGAATCAGTCGGCCTGATGTTACTCGGTTGGGTCGTTATCCGTCACCGTGATGGGCGTGAAGGGATCGCCTGTTCTGCCAAAATCCCGCTTCCCAGCCATATTGCCCAACGCATATTCGCTGGAGAAGAGCTTGGCCCCGTCATGGACGATATTTTGCAAGAGGCGCATACAGCTCAGAAAGGGGGAGCCAGCGGCGCATTATCAGGCGGTTTGGTCTTGCGTCAAGATAAGTTTGAGATGGCGGTTGCCTATGCACTTTCCCCATTCCTTGCTCCTGAACTTTATCCTGAACTGACCACATAAGCCAATTTCTTGAGCCGATTAAGTCGGTCAGCCTCATTGTTAACCAGCCAATTGTCCTGAGAAAGTTCGGCATAGGCCTGGGCAAAGTAGGGGGCAGCATCGGCCGATTTTCCCAACCCATACAGACACTCCCCAATCTCTTCCAACGTATAGCCAGTGGCTAGCCCTGCCTCCTGACGCAACGCTAAAATCGCCAGTTGTTCTTCTAGTGCCAACTGCAACTCCCCCATCATGCGCTGTGTCTTCGCAACCGACCAGCGGGCGATCAATACGCGATTTAGCTCATCAGACTGTTCAAAAAAGCGTTGACAGCGCGTGAAATAGCTGATGGCGGTTGGATAGTCTGATCGTTCAAAATATGTCCAACCGATATTGTTGAGCAGCGAGCCTTGCCATTTTTGGGCGGTGGAATCGGCCGAATTCTGGGCCAACTCAAGCGCATGCAAGTTCCACGTTAATTGTGAATCGGGCGATGAGGCTATCCCTAGCATGTGTGCCGCATCGACTGCATATGCATCTGCCCCATGATTTATTGCGGCCGTCAACGCCTCCTCAAAGAGAGTACACGCTTGCTCGGTCTGGCCCGACGAGTTAAAGGTTCGACCGCGCTCCAGCAGAGAGCGTATTCGTGCGATTGGCAGCGTCTGGTCGATGTGCGCATCGGCTTCATCAAGATAGGCGTGTGCAGAGGTGAAGTCGCGTTGTAGGGAGTAAGTTCGGCCGATTTGAGTCAGCAGTTCGGGCAACAACTGTGCTGAAACTGATGGCCGAACCGCTAAGAATCGCTCCCGCGTTGCTCTTGGATCAGCGTAATCCCAAAGTTCATCAAATGCTCTAGTCATTCTTTAACCATAACCTATGCGTACATATCATGGCAACCTGCGATACAAAAATCCCTTACCAACCTTAACCGTCTACTTCAGCCATTCAAGAAATTATGAACACGTGTTCAAATACAAAAACTCGGTATTGACACTGCGAACGGGCGTGCTATAATTCAGCTCACATCGTTCGAATGAACAGTCGTTCAAAAATAAATGCGTGGCCGACAGTAGTGGGTCATTGGCGGAGAAATTGATAATGGCTAAGTCCAAGAAAAAAGATCAACTATCGGGACGTGAAGTCTCCCTACAACGCACACTCGACAACCTTTCTAAGAAGTATGGCGACGGCGTTATTATGAAATTGGGCGAAGCCCATAATATGCAAGTCGATGTTACTCCGACAGGGGGTTTGGCAATTGATATTGCACTTGGTGTCGGCGGTTTGCCGCATGGACGTGTTATTGAGATCTATGGCCCCGAATCGTCTGGTAAAACGACATTTTGCCAACACGTGATTGCCGAATCGCAAAAACGAGGTGGCGTATGTGCTTTCATCGATATGGAACACGCCCTCGATCCACTGTATGCTGCCAAAATCGGCGTAGACATTGATGAGCTATTTGTTTCACAGCCTGACACAGGTGAGCAAGCGCTCGAAATTGCGGATACGCTTGTGCGCTCTGGTGCATTTAGCGTTGTTGTCATCGACTCTGTTGCGGCACTTGTGCCACGTGCTGAGATTGAAGGCGAAATGGGTGACTCGCACATGGGGTTACAGGCACGCTTGATGTCACAGGCATTGCGGAAGATGAGCGGGTTTATCAGCCAAACTCAGACAACCGTCATTTTCACCAATCAGCTCCGCAGCAAAATTGGGGTGATGTTTGGTAGCCCCGAAACAACGGCTGGTGGTAACGCGCTCAAGTTCTACGCTTCTGTTCGACTCGACATTCGCCGCATTCAGGCGATTAAGCAGGGTGGGGAAGTCGTCGGCAACCGCACGCGCGTCAAAGTCAAGAAGAACAAAGTTGCGCCGCCGTTCACAGAAGCTGAATTTGACATTATGTACAATGAGGGTATCTCTCGCTCAGGTGACATCATTGATCTTGGCGTTGAATATGGCTTTGTTGACAAGCGTGGTGCTTACTATCGCTATGGCGAAACGTTGCTTGGGCAAGGGCGCGAAAATGCAAAGACATTCCTGCGCGAAAATGACGATATTGCCAGTGAAATTGAAAACCTGATCCGTCAGGAAGTTGGCCTGCCAATTCTCGACATTGAGGTTGCCGCTAAAGAGCCAGATGAACTGGAGTTAGCAGTCGAAACAGACTAGTTTGGAGCGATTATAGCCAGCTCTCCCTCGCTAAATCGCTACAATTGCATCGAAACAAAAACACCGAATCTCACAGAGGTTCGGTGTTTTTGTTATAGATTATTCAAGGATCATTAGTACTGTTTAATTTCTAAGAACAATTGGCGACTTTCTGTTACATTAGCGGCGGCATAACTTCGCAGAACACGCATCGTACCTGCATAAGATATACTAAATCCCAAAGATCCGCGCAGGTATTGCACTTCCCAAATGTTTTCAAGATAGAAATGAGACAGCGTCACACAGCTTGTGTGTTCGCATTGCACGATACAAAAATGTTACGACGACACGAAAAAATTTACAGTTCCGCATTAAACCGCGAGATGGATATTTTGGCCTTTGGACACATGGGTGCTCCCATCATCGCATTTCCATCGGGTGGTGGAAAATACTTTGACTTTGAGGGCAACGGTATGATCCGTGCCCTTACGCCGCTGATTGACGGCGGCGTGATTAAGGTTTACTGTCCACCAACCGTTGATAAAGAATCGTGGCTCAATAAAGAAGCCAGTATCGAATGGCGCGGGCACGTATATAATCTATACCAACACTTCTTCATTAACGATTTAGTGCCTACAATTCGGCAAGATTGCAACTCACCTGATATTCGCATTGGCTTGATGGGATGTAGTCTAGGTGCTTATCATGCAGCCAACTTTGCGCTCAAATACCCCCATATCTTTCACTATTCATTGTGCATGAGCGGTCGCTACGATCTGCGTGGGTTGATTGGATTTGATAGCGATTCACAAGATGTTTACTTTAACAATCCACTCGCTTTTGCTCCCAATCTAGATGGCGGCGCGTTGCATCATGTCCGTTCAAATACCCATTTGGCATTGGTCGTTGGATTAGGGCCATGGGAGGGCGTTTGCATTACGGAAACAAATGCATTGGCCGACATTTGTGCGAACAAGGGAATTAGCCACGAAAGAGACATATGGGGTTACGACTCGGAACATGATTGGCCTTGGTGGCGTAAACAAGTCGTGTATCATTTAGGGAAAACATTTACATAGAATCGCTAGGTGCTAGTTGCCTATTGTTAGTCAAAAAATGTGCGAACACGATCCTTTTTTGCTAATTACAAGCAGCTAATCACTAGCCACTACAAAGCAGATGGCAACAAAGAAAATCGGATTATTATTAGGTGACGAAAACGACTGGCCGAGTGCGTATGAAGGGTTAATGCGTCGGCTGCCTGACGACTTTACATTTAGGGGCAAGACACATCGCGTTGAGATGGACCGCGTGCGGATCCATCCTTTTCGCTTGGATTCGCCGACACGTTACAACGTGGTGATCGACCGCATTGGATATTGGCATTTTAATCCGCGCGAGTGGATGAAGAAGGCCGCGTTTGTCAATGGCACGTACATGCTCAACAATCCATTTACGTTTCAGAGCATGGAAAAGCACACGGCTTATGCGGCGATGCTGCGATTGGGGCTGAAAGTTCCTGAGACATGGATGATTCCGCAGAAGCAGGGCCCAACTGATAAAGTTGAGAAGTACCAGACAACGGCCAAACGCTACCATGATCTCTTTAATTTGAAGCAGATTGCAGATGAAATTGGCTATCCCTTGTATATGAAGCCATTCGATGGTGGCGGCTGGCGCGGTGTGAGCCGAATTGGGAATGAGGCAGATTTGATCAAAGCATATGACGAGTCTGGTCAGATGTTGATGCATTTGCAAGCGGGAATCGAAGATTTCGACGTATTCACCCGTTCACTCGGCTTTGGCCCCCAGATCATGACGATGAAATATGATCCGGGTCAGCCACAGCATTTGCGTTATGTGATCGACCATGCGTTTTTATCGGCCGAAAAAGGCCGTGAAGCACGTATCATCACCAAAACGATCAACGCTTTCTTCCGCTGGGATTTCAACTCCTGCGAGGCCATTCTCAAAAATGATATTCTCTCGCCCATCGATTTTGCCAACGCGACCCCCGATGTAGCAATTACGAGTCTGCACTATTACTTCCCATGGGCGATGAAGGCCTTGGTTGCCTGGAGTCTCTTCTGTGCCGTCAGCGAGCGCAAAATGCACATCACAATGGACGTCGATCCATGGTTTGAAATTGCTGATTCAGATCGATCATATTGGGAGAAACTTGAGGCTTATGAAAAACTGGCTGATGCCCATTTGCAAAAAGATGAGTTTGAAGAGTTTAAGACGACGGTGTTGGGTGATCTCGACGAGATTATGTGGCACTTTGCGCAGTCAGATGAGTTTGACCACATCATCATTGAAACCGTTCAGACGCTCTTCCCACCCCATGAACACGACCACTTTATCAACCACTATCGTGGATTGTTAGGGCATTGGGTTCACTCGAACCCTGTCTAAATAATTAGGAACCAGATTCCATCGTCGAATCTGGTTCCATCTCATTGTTTTCAAAGCGTCTAAAGAAGACATGCTCCCCTGTCAACGTTGGCAAACGCATATAAAGTGGTCGTCCATCGGCCGCCTCATACGCCAACTGAACCTTACGCCCCTGCAACTGTACAATTCGCGCCCACCAGTCCCGCGACATGGCGTCCTTTGGTCGCTGCTTCCCGCTGGGATCTTCTTGCCAGCCACCGATGAATTCGACTAAGCTAACGAGGTAGCGATCCTCACGCGGTTGTAGGGCGAGAATTTCGGCCGAAAACACCCCCCTCAGCCAATCTCCTGTCTCTAGCTTCCAAACAAACTGTAACTGAAACCTTTCTCCAACGGTTAGTTTTGCATCCATAATCTTTACAACAAAAAGCCGCTACCATTTGGTAGCGGCTCTCAGAAAACTTAATCAAACCAACACTATATAATGCGCTGTTCGGTGTCTTTATCAAACAGATGCATGTTGTCGGAGTCCATAATCAGATCGATCTGGTCATCAACCTGTGCCTGCACGCGAATATCAATCGTTGCCACAAACGTGTTTGCGCCTGAATTGACATAGATATGCAGCTCATGTCCTAAAAGCTCAACAACTTCAATCACACCACGAATCTTAGATTTTGTCGTGATTGGAGGTGCATAGTCTGGTGCGTAGATGTGCTCAGGACGAATCCCAAACGTCACGCTCTTGCCGACATACGGTTGATATGCCTTGGTGCGGTCTGGTGGTGCCTGCACTCGGAAATCACCTGTATCAATCCAAATGTCGCCGTCCTCTTTGACCAATGTTGCGTCAAAGAAGTTCATGCTGGGACTGCCGATGAATCCAGCAACAAAAATGTTGTTTGGCTCACTATACAGTTCACGAGGGGTTGCACACTGCTGCAGAGAAGTGGTTTGGACAGTGCCACCTTCCAGCGGTTTCAATACGGCAATACGGTCACCCATCGTCATCGCTTCAACTTGGTCATGCGTCACATAGATGAATGTCGTCTGTAGATCTTTGTGCAGCTTTGAAATAAAGGCCCGTGCCGTTACGCGCAACTTTGCGTCGAGATTGGACAGCGGTTCGTCCATCAAGAAGACAGCAGGATTACGCACAATAGCGCGACCAACAGCCACACGTTGACGCTGACCACCCGAAAGCGCTTTTGGCTTGCGGTCGAGCAATGGGTCTAGGCCAAGACTTGCCGCAGCTTCTCTTACACGGCGATCGATCTCATCCTTTGGCGTTTTGCGCAGTTTAAGACCAAATGCCATATTGTCATAGACGGTCATATGCGGATAAAGAGCATATGATTGGAACACCATTGCGATGTCGCGGTCTTTAGGTGGTACATCGTTAACGGTGCGATCTCCGATACGAATTTCCCCTTCAGTGACTTCTTCAAGCCCTGCCAACATCCGCAGAGCAGTTGACTTTCCACAACCAGATGGGCCAACAAAAACCACAAACTCTTTATCTTTAACCGCCAAATCAAAATCGCGGATTACTACCACATCACCAAAACTTTTTTGTACATTATCGAAGGTTACGCTTGCCACAGTATCCTCTCCTTATCATAGATTTTTATGAACTTATCTTGGGACATGTCGAACTGCAAGTGGTGTGGGAGAGCCTATAAATCAGAACGGCAACCAATCTAACGTTCAACATATTATCATTCTTCTCGCTAGCGCAAGAATAACTTGAGATGGCGTGTACGTCAAATGATTGGACGATTTACAGAGCTTTTTTAGCACACTATTTGCGAGGGCGGGTTGATTCACAGAATCGTGATAAAAAACGCGAGGAGCAAGAGTACAAGCACGAGAATTAACATGCCTTGATTGGCCGCTAATGCCTCAAAAAACGGTGGGGCGACAGGTGTCGTCGGCTCTTTTTTCGGCCGTTTTTCACGACCAAATAAGACCTGTCGTAAAGCATCGACATCGGCCGGACGATCATCTGGGTGCATTTCCATTGCCCATAATACGGCATCCGACACCGTGCGCCGCACATCGGGATTGAGTTCGGACGGTGGCAACAACATGCGCGGATTAAGAAAACGCGCTTTGGCGTCGGGCGGTGCCTTGCTCGTCAGCAGTTGGTAAAGAGTTGCGCCAAAACTGTATAGATCAGAACGCGCATCCGTTTCACCGCCATCCCCACCGTACTGTTCGAGCGGTGTGTAGAGCGCAGAGCCGCGACCCTGCATTACAGTAAGTGTTCGCTCATCATCACCCATCAACTTGACGAGGCCAAAATCGACCAGCTTGATACGCCCTTCGGGTGTGAGTTTGATATTGGCGGGCTTAATGTCGCGGTGTACGACGGGATGTTGCCGATGGTGCAGATAGTCGAGTGTGTCGAGAATTTGTGCCGCCCACTCCATGACGATGCGTGGCTCAAGCAGTTCATCGCGGCGAATGCTGTCATCAATAATTTGCTTCAAATCTTCCCCGGCAACAAAATCCATTACCAGATACTCGCGCTCGTCGTCAGTAAAAAAGTCAGAAACTTTTGGTAGATTAGGATGGTCTAGCTGAGCTAGAATGGACGCTTCGGTCAAAAACTGGTCATGTAGCTGGGAGCGGTCTTCGGCCGATATTCCCAATTCGGGCTGCACCTCTTTGATCGCACAGAGTCGTCCGGGAAGACGCAAGTCTTCCGCTTTGTATACGCAACCCATACCACCTTGCCCGACGATCTCGACAAGTTGGTAGCGGTCACGCAGAATAGTATTGTGAGTGTGTGGTCGAAGCATGTCTGGAAGTGATTAGCTGCAAGTAATTTGTTTCTAGCATAAGAACTAGCAACTACACACTGGCAACTAGCAACTTTTGATTTTACATTTTACGCTGAAAGTTTTATCATAACGCTGTCACAAAACCAACGTAGGAAAGTCCAATGACGCAAAATCCAGTTCTTTACATCCGCGAAGGCGAACAAGCGGGTCAAAGTTTTACAATTGATAACGATGAATTCTTGATTGGTCGCGGCAGCACCTGTGATTTAACACTTCTTGAACGACAGGTGTCGCGCCATCACGTCCAGATTATTCGCAACACGCACGGTCGCTATGAAGTCCGTGATCTCGGTAGTAAAAATGGGACGCACGTGAATGGTACACAAGTGCAGGGAACTGCGCCCTTGAATGACGGAGATGAGTTGCAGGTTGCCCTTGCCGTCAAAATGGTCTTTATCGGGACAGACGCAACTGTACCACTCTCGTTTGATCCGCCCGAACCTGATATGCGAATGGTCTTAGAAGAGGCAAAGCGTACCGTTGTAATCAATGGCACAGAGCTCTCTCCTCCACTTTCACTGGCGCAATTTCGCCTGCTCAAAACACTATTTGATGCAGAAGGCAGTGTCGTCGATCGCGATAGCATTGTCGGGGCAGTTTGGCCGGGAACGGAAGGAATCGGTGTGAGCGAACAAGCGATTGATGCACTCGTTCGTCGTTTACGAGACCGACTCTCCGAAATTGACGACTTCAATTACATTGTCACAGTTCGTGGTCATGGATTTAGGTTGGACAACGAGGATGAGACTTAGTGCATAGCAACAGTCGTCGTAAGATTTGAATAAATGGGAAAGCTAATCACTCGTGGTTAGCTTTTTTGTATTAATCGGCCGAATTCCAAGCCTTTTCTGCACGCTCAACCAACTCGTCAACTTTTTCGAGATAAGCTGGCATTTTTGCCTTGCGTTTCAGACCAGCGTAAGACATGTAGCGCACTTTGCCAAAAATCTCACGCTCCTTCCAAGGCTGGTCGTGCAGACCGAAAATCCAGAGTGCATTTGAGAACGAGTTTGCATCGCGTCCGTCGAGGAAGTATTTGTTATTGAAGTAGAGCAGTGTCTCATGAGCATATTCGGGTGTGTTGCACCATTCAAGAATTTTCTTGCCCCAATACATCCGCATGTAGTTGTGCATATAACCCGTGTAAATCATTTCACGCATTGCGGCATTCCAGAAATCGTCGTGCGTTTCGGCCGATTCCATCTCCGCGCGCGTGTATTGCACAGGTCGTACATCATCCCGATGTTCGCCCAGTGTCTTCTGGGTCCAATTGGGTAATGCGCTATATTTGTCGTAATCTTCCTCAAAGAAGCAGAAGTTCATTGGCAGTTCGCGCCGAACGATCAGTTCCTCAATGTAGGACTTCTCATTCTCCCCTCCGCTTCCACTCTCCTTAATTTGCACTGCAATATGCAGTGGCGAGATGTGACCATAGTGTAGGTACATACTCATATAGCTGACGTCGTCGGTTTGGGGCTGATTGCGATGCGTCGCATAGTCGCTAAAGCGATTGGCAAGAAAGCGGCGCAATGTTGCCTTCGCAGCGTTTTCGCCCCCCGTGAAAAGATGGTCGACGGGGCGTACACTTTGATCGACGTTCAAATTTTCGACAATGGCAGGGATGTTAGAAAGGTCAAGCGTATCGACATTCATCGCTTGCGATGAATTATTGACGGCAGTGGTGCTAAGTTCGACGAGGAATTGATCGAGCTTTTTGTGAATTTTCGGCCGAATCGTCCGCGCCGCATACTCGCGCTTATCAGAAACAGTTTCGACTGGCACGACTACATCTGTTTCAATCTGTTCAACACGGCAATCTAGTCCCGAAAGTTGACGATACCAACGTTTATGCTGGCGCAAGTAGGTGCGATCGACGATGACTAATGCAGCATCTTGCGACAACTTTTCCGCAACTGCAAACGGTTCGCCTTCCTGCACAACAAATTTGATGTTGCGCCGCTTGAGATTACCTTGCACATCCTGCAACCCCTCCAGCAGAAAATGGAAGTGTCGTGCGTTGGCCTCAGAATATTCTGACCACAAACCAAAGCAAACGAGCAATGGCAAATCTAGCTCATTTGCCTGTTGAATGGCATATTCAAGCGCATGATTATCCATTGTGCGCACGGCCGACTGCATCCAATAGAGGACATACTTTGCGCTGCGCTGTTTCTTGTCATTTAGAACTCGTAGACGTTCGGGTTGGATTAACTTAGAGGCCATATTTCAATGCGTCGTCAACGGCAGAAAAGTAGCAAAAAACATCCTATGCGCCGTTCCGTTCACGCTGTTCGCTGAGAAATTGTTCAAAAGTGCGCCGCGTCGCCTTGCGATCAATTCGCTTCATGAGACCTGAGAGCTTATCGTCGGGGCCAATCTCGATAAATGTAGCGACCCCGCGACCGCGCAACGTCAACATCGACTCACGCCAGCGGACACGCTCGACAAGCTGTCGAGATAGTTCATCGCGGATGCGGCGTGGGGCTGGGAGCGGCTCGGCCGTCAGATTACTGATAACAGGAATTTTGGGTGAGTTAACGGGTGTATCATCGAGGATAGTTTTGAATTCGGCCGAAACATCTGCCATCAACGCACAGTGCGACCCCATTGGAATCGGAAGGCGTATGACACGCGCCCCAGCAGCCTTTGCAAGCTCCGTGACACGATCCAACGCGCGCTCCTCACCAGAAACGACCTGTTGCAGCGGCGCATTGTCGTTTGAAAGATTGAGAACCGCATTGGATTCGTTGGCGGCTTGTAGCGTGAGAGATTCGGCCGATTCTAACTCCAATCCCAACAATGCAATCATGCCCCCATCGGACATTCCATGCATCAATCTTCCACGTTCACGGACAAGATGCAGCCCCGCAAAAAAGGTTAAGCTTTCAGCGGCTGCTAATGCCGTGATTTCCCCCATGCTATGGCCGGCCAAGTAAGCCGCGCGCGGCCACCCCTGTTCTCGCGCATACGCCCAGCGCGCCAGTCCTGCCACGTAGAGCGCAGGCTGTTGCACATCCGTCGCTGCCAACGCCGATACATCATCGCCAAAGCATAGAGCCGACAGCGAATAGCCCAAGAAGCGATCCGCATCATCATAAACTTTTCGCACTGCTGCGCTTTCTTCATAAAGTGCGCGTTCACCATCTAAATTGGGAAATCCCTGACCGGGAAAGAGATATGCAACCGCCATAAACACAAAAAAGTGCCACCCAAAAAGAGTGGCACTTTACATCATATACGAAACCGAATGATTGTCGGCTTATTTTTCTTCAAACGCGGGCAAAATCTGACGACCGCGATATTGGCGGCAGCTTGGGCACATGACGTGTGGCAGCTTCATATCGCCGCAGTTGTCGCAACGGATCAACGTTGGAACTGAAATATTGTGGTGTGTGCGTCGTTTATCACGACGGGTCTTAGAAATTTTGCGCTTCGGTAATGCACCCATGATCAAATCCTCTTCCAGCCAGCAAATGCTGACTAGGTGGCTTACGTCTTGTTCGTTTTTCGCGTGACGTTGGTTTGTGAATTAACAAAAAAGGACGGCATTTGCCGCGAAGAAGAATTATAGCCAGTTAGTAGTGTAAGTCAACCGTACGATGGTGTAAATTTCGTCAAGTCACAGGATATACACGACGTTAATAGTTAACAAAACAACTTTGGCAATTTCTTGCGACATTAGCCTTGATCCTTGCTATAGTTGGACTTACCGTTGTTCCAAAATATATCTTAAAGGAGAAAAATCATGAAACGGATTGCAATATTATTAACGACCATTGCGCTATTGGTGTCATCCTTGACGGCACTCGCAAATAGCCCAGCGCCAACCTCATCTGGCAGTCGGGCAGGTACGGTCTGTACCGATGTCACTTTTCCAATTGACGGAGAACAAGCTAATCAAGGCAATGGTACGGGATCACTGGCGACAGGTACGGGTACCTATTCACTTGACACGACGAATAACGTATTGACATGGACGGTAAGTTATCAGTCAGATGTGTTATCTGGGACGGTAACGGCGGCTCATTTCCACGGACCTGCGCCTGCGGGAACGAATGCTGGTGTACAAGTCAGCATTGGAACTGCCAATCCTGCAAGTGGCACTACTAACCTGACGATTACACAAACAAAAGAGATTATCAATGATCTCTGGTATGTTAACGTTCATACGACTGCATTTCCCGGTGGCGAGATTCGTGGGCAAGTTCTTGGATCTGAATGTGTTCCTGATGTAGCTATTAATGAAGTCCGAATTGATCAACCTAGCGGAGATGATGATGAATACGTGGAACTATTTGGGGAAGCTTCAACACCACTTGATGGATTGACTTATGTTGTACTTGGAGATGGTAGTGGAGGCAGTGGCACAGTCGAGGCCGTTATAGATCTATCTGGACAAGCAATTCCATCAAACGGCTATTTCTTAATGGCTGAAGACAGTTTCGCACTAGGAAGTGCAAACTATACGACCACATTAAATTTTGAGAATGGTGATAATGTGACGCATCTTCTCGTTATGGGCTTCTCAGGCAGCTTGAATGATGATCTTGATACAGATGAAGACGGTGTTCTAGATGTTATACCTTGGCTTACTATTGTCGATGCAGTGGGATTGGTAGATACTACAGATGTTCCAAATTCAGGCGATTGGTATTACGGTGCATCTTTAGGCTTTACGGACGTTGGTCCAGATGGGACTTTTGTGCCAGCACACGTTTTTCGGTTCCCTGATGGAAATGTCCGAGTTCCAACTGGAGACTGGAACATTGGTACATTCGAAATCATTAGTGGCGATGATACTCCAGGTGGTCCAAATAGTACCCCCACTGCTGTAAACGTGCTCCAGACAGGAATTTCAACTTTTGTACCGGTTATAGCTTTAAGCCTAATTGTTTTCCTCGCGCTTGTGACGCTAGTCTCTCTACGTTGGAAGCGTAAATAGGTTGGTTGTTAAACTCGCATAGATAGTTTGCCCTCCTGACCCTGCCACTGGCGGGGTCTTTTTGTTACACTTGGTCACTATGGCAAAAGTATGGAAATTCGGCCGAAATACCGACACCGATCAAATTGTCCCCGGACGTTACGCACCCTTCATGCTTAAGGAAGGTGACGATGTAAAAAACTATGCCTTCATAGACGCACACCCCTCCTTTAATCAGCATGCTGAAGCGGGTGACATCTTGCTGGCGGACGAGAATTTTGGTTGTGGTTCCTCACGGGAATACGCGCCTGTTGCGCTCAAAAAGCGCGGAGTTGGCGCGATTATTGCCAAGAGTTTTGCCCGTATTTTCTATCGTAACGCCGTCAATTTAGGCATTCCAGTTTATATTGCGCCTGAGGTTGTGGACGCGCTTCCCGAAGGTGCAATTGTTTCTCTTGATACGACCACGCAGCAGTTGACGTTTGAAAATCAAACTTTTGCACTCCCACCATTGCCAGCCTTCGCCCAAGCAATCATCACCGCTGGTGGCATCACCCAATATGTCCGCGAACATGGCACGTTCCCCACTGGCTAAAAACTGAATGCGACGCGCAAATGTCGAATAAACTTCGCAACGCACTTGCTATCATCCTAATTGGACTATGCGCTGCAATCCCGCTTTTGCAACGTGGGATGCCTGTTGGTGTGGACACCTATCTGCACCTTTTGCGAATGCCGCATCTCGATGCACTTCTACGCAGTGGCGTCCCCTTTTCCCGCTGGTATCCACTGATGGTCGGTAGCTACGGCTATCCGCTCTTCAATTATTACCCGCCGCTTGGCTACTATCCAATCGAGTTGCTGCACTTATTAGGGTTATCGCAATTTGTCGCCTTCAAGTTGTATTGGGCGGGGGGGCTAATCATCGCAGCTGGTGGCGCATTTTTGTGGGGTAAAGCACTCTTCGAACACGCTACAGACAGACTTGCGCCAGCCGTGACGTTGGCAATTGCCTACACTTGCTCCCCTTTTTTACTCAACGAGGTCTTTTGGCGCGGTGGTCTCTCCCAATACTCCGCGCATATTCTCTTACCCTACATCTTTTGGCTGGCTGAACGCTGCCTGCAAACGCAAAAACGACGCTATCCGGTTGGTATCGCCCTCACTCTCGCGGCCCTCATCGCTGCTCATAATGTCACTGCATTGGTCGTTTTTCCCTATCTGCTCGTCTATCTTGTGCTACTAGCCTTTATCAAGCGAGACGGTCAGACGGGGGCACAATCGGGTTCGGGAATTCGGAGCCGCCCTGCACTGCTGACAGTCGTCTTGGGAGTCTTGCTCGGCCTAGGAATGTCCGCTTGGTATTGGCTGCCTGCCTTGCTCGAAACGGACTTGATTCAGGTAGAGCGTGTGACGCAGACCGGGATTATGAGTTATGCAGACAATTTTCAATCGTTGCAAACCCTATTCGCCCTGCCGACATTTTATGATGCGCTGCAACTAAATGTTGATCCGCCACGTGCGCTTCATCTGGGCACGATTTTGTTAGCGGGCATTGCGTGGCTGGGAATGTGGCGGCAAAGTTGGCAACATAGGTTGCGAGTTATTGCTGCAACGGGGGCGGTCATTTTCGGCATTTGGATGATGCTGCCAGCGTCTGCATGGGTTTGGCAGAGGCTCCCGCTGATCCACTTTTTGCAATTTCCATTCCGCTTTTGGGGGATTACGACCCTATTGCTGGCTTTGTTGGCTGGCTATGGCATTGCCGCGTTACCCCGGAAAAATTGGTTGTATGCATTGATTTGGCTATTGCTATTGCTCTACTCTGCACCATGGTCTTTTGACGAATATGAACAGATTGCGGAGCCGACGCTGGCTGACAGTGTTGCATTCGAGTTGGATAGCGGATTATTGGGTTTGTCAAGTGCGAGTGAGTACCTGCCACTTGACGTGGGGGAACTCCCGCCGCTAGGGGAGTGGCAATTGACAAATGATGATGTAATGGTTGTTGAATCAGAGCCATTGCGTCACGTAGTACAGAGTTGTAGTGCATCGCCTTGCGAATCGGCCGAAAAACTCACCTTCAACATCTTTTACTTTCCCGGCTGGCAAGCCACGATCGACGGTGATGACGCCCCTATTTATCCTCAACCCCCACACGGTTTGATCGCGCTCGACCTCCCCGCAGGAGAGCACACTGTCGAACTGAGTTGGGGCTCGACTCCCCCGCGTCGAATTGGCGCAATTCTATCTGGCATCTCGCTGGTTGGGTTGATTGCGTTGGCATTGGCTGGCAAAAAGCATCTGTTGCAAGCGTCAGGATCAACGAGTCTCGGAAGACAAAACGCTAATGCGATCTATTTGCTTGCTCCGCTTGCCCTGTTTGCACTCATTCGCATCGCGGTCATTGAACCAGTTTGGGCACAAACGACGCAGTTTGATGGCACAGATGTTTCTGCCATAATCGCGCCGCAAAATATCAACTTTGGCAATCAGGTGCAGCTCATCGGTGTGGCAGACACACCCAAATTTTCCACCGATGCCGCCATCGAACTCGATCTCTATTGGCGACCCCTTACCCCCGCCGACGAAGATTTAAGCGTGCTTGTCACATTGCGTGATGGGCTTGGATTTGTTGTGGGAGAAAGCAGTAAGTTGCATATTGGTGATTTTCCGACGCGACGTTGGCAAGCGGGAAAGTATGCCCTAGATCACCATGCGTTCGCGTTGGAAAGCGGCACACCGCCGGGCGAGTATTCTGTTGAAGTGACGGTGTATCGTTATGACAATCCATCGGCACAGATCAGCTCGTTAGACGAGGCCGGAAATCCACGTGGGGAGACGATTGAGCTGGGTAGCGTGACAGTTGTGCCGCCGCGCCGCGGCCTACAGAGTGATGCCGTCGAACCGATCGGTGAGATTGCAGGGATTGGGTTAATTTCGGCCGAAATACCCCAATCTCCCATCCAAGTTGGCAACCCGCTCAACTTAGCGTTGCAGTGGCAAGCCCTCAATGCGGATCTTTCTAATATCACAGTGTCGCTCAACCTTATTAATTCAGAAACTGAGTCGCAGACAATTGCCCAAATTGCGCCTGTGCCAAGCTATCTGACGAGTCAGTGGCGGGTCGGCGAGCAGTGGCGCGGCCGACACGCCATTCTGTTGCCAGCGGATTTGGCCGCAGGTCGCTATCGTGTTCACGTTGATCACATTGAGCTGGGTACGATTGACCTAACTGTACCCGCACGTTCCTTTGTCGCACCAGACGTTGCAAGGAGAACGGCCGCGATTTTTGGTGATTTTGCAGAATTGGTCGGATATACGCTGCGCGAGGAAGCAGGTTTGCTTCAAGTTGACCTGGTGTGGCGTGCGCGTAGCACCACAGGGCAAGGTTATAAATCATTTGTGCAACTCTTAGATCAAGATGGAGCCTATCTTGCAGGGAGCGATCAGGTTCCCGCGCAGTGGTATCGGCCGACAACAAGCTGGCTAACGGGTGAATACATTATCGACACGCACACATTGCCGCAGATGGAAAACGGCGAACAGTTCGCAATTGGTCTCTACGATGTGGAGACATTGCAACGCCTCAACCTTGCTAGCGGCGAAAATGTGCTTATCGTTGAAAAATGAGCTTGCATCCGATACGCCATTCTGCTATGATTCTCGCTGCCCTATGGCGGGCGTGGTGTAGGGGTTAACACGCCTGGTTGTGGCCCAGGAGATCGTGGGTTCAAATCCCACCGCTCGCCCTAAAAAAGCTGTCACATTGTGACGGCTTTTTTGATCCAATTTTGACCCACTATTTATGTGATGCGAGAATCCCAACTTTATTGCATCTCACCGATTCCACCGATAAGATCACGTCTATGAACCGCCATAAGACCATCCAGCACATTCTAAAAAGCTATCATACAATTGCCGTCGTCGGCTTTTCATCTCAGCTTTCCAAAGCGGGTTACTACGTTCCCGATTATATGCAGCGACATGGTTACAAAATTATCCCCGTCAACCCCTATTTGGAATCGGCGTTGGGTGAACCTGCCTATCCTACATTGCGCGACATCCCACAAAAAGTTGAGGTTGTTCAGATATTTCGTAGACCACAATATGTTGTGCCGTTTGTTGAAGAAGCGATTGAGATTGGAGCGAAGGCGATTTGGTTGCAGCTTGACATTATCAATGACGAGGCACGTAAGCTCGCTCAAGAGGCAGGGCTGCACTTCGTTCAAAATAGTTGTATGCTGGTTGAACATCGCCATTTGAAACAATACGAAGGCTCATTTTGATCTCGCTACCAACAAAAAAGCCCGCAACTGCGGGCTTCTTGAGTTATGGTGAGCGCTTGGCTACCCAGCTTTCTCGACAATAATTTCATCTGGGTCAAATGCGCTTGGGGTTGCCACAAAGTCCTCTTCTGGCATTACAATCCATAAGATAATGTAAGCCAAAACACCGGGAAATGAAGTCAACAGCGACACGACGAAGATGAGACGCACAAGCGTGGTGTCAATACCAAAATAGTTAGCCAAGCCAGCCGCAACACCGGCAACCTGACGATTTTCCTTAGGGCGAACGAGTTGTTTAGAAGCCATCTTTATTTTCCTCCGGCGGTTAGTTCCGCCTTGTTAGTCATTTTTGAAATCTATTTACATTACGCTGACTGATTGGGAAAGTTGCATGGAAGCTTATATGAAATTTGCAAGTTAGATTCAGGCGGGGTCACGTCATCGTGACGGGCACTGCGCAGGATGACTGTACGCGAAGTTCAAGTGAAAACCTTAGACATTGACTGTGTGTTACGAAAGATGAATGATTATTTTGTGCTTTGCGGGTATGGTGGAGGGATGATGTGGCGCACGACCTTCAATTTCGGCCGAAAAATCCTCATCCTTCTTACTCTATTGCTCTGCGTAACTGCACCTGTCCATGCGCAGGACGAGATTGAAGAAGAAACAGGTTTTGTTACGTCAATTTTGCAAAGATTAGGGATAGGGGGGGAGGCGTTGCCAGAAGGGGAAGAGCCTGAACCAATCATCAACCCGCTCTTTGTTCCCCCAATTCTTGCTGGCGTGGCGCTTGGTGTAGCGGGAATTTTAATTTTTCTTGGCTACCAAGCGCCAGCACCTAAACGCGATCCATTTAATCGCCGTCTATGATTTCAAGAAATGCCTTGACGTTTTCGCTGACATTTTTGCGGTCAAAGATGGCGCTCCCCGCGACAAGCACATTGCCGCCCGCGGCCAGTACCTGCTGAGCGTTGTCCAACTTGACACCCCCATCCACCACAACATAGGGATCGTTATCTAGCAAGGCTAGGTTGGCACGTAATCGCTGTAGTTTGTCAAAGGTGGCAGGAATGAACGACTGCCCACCAAAGCCGGGATTCACCGACATAATCAAAATTTGATCGACCATCGGTAACACTTCTTCGAGCATCACAAGAGGCGTATGTGGGTTGATGGCGACCCCCGCCTTTGCACCTGTCTCGTGGATTTGCTGAATTGTGCGATGTAGATGTGGGCAAGCTTCGACATGGACTGAGATATAGTCTGCACCTGATTCTGCAAATTGTGCGATGTACTTCTCTGGTTCAACGATCATCAGATGGACATCACAGGTCGCATTGTACTGGGCGGCAATCGGCCGAATTGCCTCTAAAATGGGAAACCCGAACGAGATATTGGGAACAAACCGACCATCCATCACATCGATATGGAGTCGCGTTACCCCAGCATCGAGCGCGGCGTGCAGATCGACTGCGAGGTTTGCAAAATCGGCCGATAAGACCGATGGAGCGAGAATTGACATAGGGTGAGAGCCGCGTTGCAGCAAGCAGTCAGCAGTAAACAGTCATCACACTGCCCACTGCCTTCTGTTGCTGATCACTGACTATTTGTAGCTGCTGATTTTCTTCTCTAGCGTCTTCATCAACTCGTCAAACGACGCGGCAAACTTATCAACGCCTTCATCCTGCAACGCTTCGGTCGCCTCTTTTAGCGAGATGCCAACTTCTTCTAGCTGCTCGATCTGTGCGTGCGCCTCAGCAATCTCTTGTGTCAAGGTGACTGCGACGGTGCCATGATCGCGAAATGCATCGATGGTGTTCGGCGGCATTGTATTGACCGTTTCAGAACCGATCAATTCGTCTATGTAGAGTGTGTCGGGATAGGAGGGGTCTTTTGTGCTAGTTGATGCCCAGAGAACACGCTGTGGCGCGGCACCGGCAGCAGCCAGTTCTGCAAAATCTTCGCCCTCAAAAATCTCTTGATAGCGTTGGTAGACTACCTTACCATTGGCAATTGCGATCTTGCCCTTGAGCGATTGATTGCCTGCATCATCGAGCATTTTGTCGATCTTAGAATCAACTCGGCTTATGAAAAACGAGGCAACCGATGCGACGTGTGAAATATCTTCCCCATTTGCATGGCGTGTTTTCAAGCCCGCAACATAGGCTTGTGCGACCGCTTCGTAATGATCCATGTTGAACATCAATGTGACATTGACGTTAATCCCATCGCTGATCGCCTGCTCGATGGCTGGGATGCCGGCAGACGTTGCTGGGATTTTAATCATGAGATTCGGCCGATCTACCGCCGCAAACAGTCGCCGTGCATCCTGCAACGTGCCGTCTGTATCACGAGCCAAATGGGGTGATACCTCAAGGCTAACATATCCATCGCCACCGTCAGACTCTTCATACAAGTTGGCGAACATATCGCACGCAATCTGAATATCCCGAATGACCAATGCCTCGTAAACCTCGTCAGTGCTCTTGCCATCGGCAACAAGTTGGGCAATATGACCATCATAGTCGTCGCTATCCCCAATCGCCTTCTCAAAGATAGATGGATTGGAGGTCACACCGCGTAAGCCATCATTCGTGATTAAATTATAAAGCGTTCCATCAAATAGAAATTGACGACGCATGTTGTCATACCAAAAGCTCTGTCCATGTTGATGCAGTTCAACTAGAGGATTCATCTAATACTCCTTATCTAAGGGTTTTAACTGCCAATTTCATTGTCGTATAATCCTACCCGATTCACAACCCATTACCCATCTAATCTGGATGGAATTTATGGCATAAATGTAAGAACAACGCTCGTCCTTAACCTTTTCTCGCAGGGAAGGGCGAGTTTCAGGAACAACATGAAAATAGTCATTGGAGCCGACCACGCCGGATTCGCACTCAAGGAAACACTCAAGGCACTGCTACAAGCCGCAAATCACGACGTGATCGACGTGGGCGCATATGAATACATAAAGACGGACGACTATCCTGACAGTTCGGCTGCCGTTGCGCGTGCAGTTGTCGCGGGAGAGGCGCCAAAAGGGATTCTTGTCTGTGGTAGTGGCGTCGGCGCGAGCATTGCGGCCAATAAGATCGCGGGCGCACGTGCCTGTCTTTGCCATGACATTTACTCGGCCACGCAGGGCGTCGAACATGATGATATGAATATCTTGTGTCTCGGTGGCAGTATCGTCGGTGAAAATTTGGCATGGAAGCTGGTAGAAGGATTTTTATCGGCCGAATTTCTCCCTGAACCCCGTTTTCAACGCCGCCTCGACAAAGTTATTGCGCTTGAGTCAGGCGGCAGTGCGTAATAAGCTATCAGCAGTTGCTTCGACTGCGCGCAGCACATGCTATGACACAATCAACCCTATTTGACCCAACCCCAACCGAGCGGATCGCCGAGCTGCGTGACACGCTCAACTATCATATCTATCGCTACTATGTGCTCGATGATCCGCATGTGAGCGACGCGGAATATGATGCGCTGTTTGATGAATTAGCCGCGCTTGAACAGGCAAACCCTGAACTCATTACGGTCGATTCACCGACACAGCGTGTTGGTGGACTGGTGCAGGATAAGTTTGAGAAGGTCCAGCATGTCACGCGCATGTTGAGTTTAGCGAAGGCATTATCGGCCGAAGAGCTACAAGCATGGCACACGCGCACCGTTAAATTGCTGCCAGATAATACGCCACTTGACTTCACTATCGAACCAAAAATTGACGGCCTTACCGTCGTCCTCACCTATGAAGATGGCGCATTCACGCTTGGTGCAACACGTGGCAACGGCGAGATTGGCGAGAAGATCACGCCGAATTTGCGCACCCTCAATGCATTGCCGCAACGCATCCCCGTCAATCCTGATAGCACGGTCCCTGTCCCAAGCCTTTTAGTCGTGCGCGGCGAGGCGTTTTTTCCACTCGACAAATGGGAAAAGTTTAATCGAGATCTCGCCGACGCTGGCGAGCGCACATACATGAATCCGCGCAATGCGGCATCTGGTGCGTTGCGCCAGCTCGATTCTGCCATTACAGCCTCCCGCCCACTTTCGGCGTACATCTACGATATTGTGCTTGCTGATGGCATCGAGCTGCCAGCGTTGCAAACGCAACGGCTCGATCTGCTGCGTGAATGGGGCTTTCCAGTGCCAGAGGACGTGCGCTACGCACAGTCGATTGATGAAATTTTGACGGTTTACGATGATTGGCTTGAATTGCGCGAGCAGATCAACTACGAAGTTGATGGTCTGGTGATCAAGATCAATGATCGGCCGATGGCAGACGATCTCGGCTTCACGGGCAAAGACCCACGCGGCTCGATTGCGATGAAGTTCCCTGCACAAGAGCGGACGACCAAGCTGCTCGATGTACAGGTCAATGTCGGCCGAACTGGAACGCTTGCACCTTTGGCAAATCTCGAACCTGTCGAGGTGGGTGGGGTTGTCGTCCGCAACGCGACGCTACACAATTTTGACGAAATTGCCCGCAAAGATATTCGCATTGGTGATACGGTAGTCATTAAACGAGCAGGTGATGTGATTCCATATATCATTGGCCCCGTTGAAAGTTTGCGCGATGGCAGCGAGCGGCCGATCGAGCCACCAAGCGTTTGTCCAACCTGTGGTGAACCGACGGTGCAACCAGTCGGCGAAGTGGCAATTTATTGTGAGAATAGTGCCTGTCCTGCCCAGTTGGTGCGACGAGTTGAGTATTTTGTCGGCCGTTCCGCTCTTGACATCCGCAGCTTTGGCACAAAAACAGGCGCACAACTCGCCGAAAATGGCCTTATCCACGACATCGCTGACATCTACTATCTCAACCGCGCCGACCTGCTGGCGCTGGATGGCTATAAGGAAAAGAAGGTTGATAATCTGCTTGCTGGCGTTGAATTGAGCAAACAGCAGTCAGCCGTGCGTGTATTGACGGCAATTGGTATTCGCTTTGTCGGCAGCACGGTGGCTGGACTGCTGTTGGACGAAGTCGGCAGTATTGACGCGCTAGCACAAGCAGATCAAGCGCGGCTGACCGCCATTGAAGGGGTTGGCCCCCGCATTGCGGCTTCCGTCATCGCATGGTTCCAAAGTGAACACAATCAAAATGTCTTGCGCAAGTTACGTGAAGCAGGGCTGCAATTTGCCATCGAGCGGGTTGAACCTGCCGGCGCGCAGCCATTTGAGGGTAAGACGTTCGTCATTACTGGCACGCTGCCAACGCTTAAGCGGGATGCGGCGAAAGCCATCATTGAGGCGGCCGGCGGTAAAGTGACGGGTTCCG
Source organism: Anaerolineae bacterium (assembly GCA_030425205.1). Taxonomy (GTDB): domain Bacteria; phylum Chloroflexota; class Anaerolineae; order Promineifilales; family Promineifilaceae; genus CALECP01. Next base: position 45,833 of record JAUIAP010000006.1, on the reverse strand, counting down.
TTAGTAAGAATACGGACTATTTACTGGCGGGCGAAAAGGCGGGGAGCAAGTTGACAAAGGCGGAGCAGCTCGGTGTGACGGTTGTGGATGAGGCGTGGCTGACGGTTAACTGTGGAAAGTAAGCGTTGGGCCATTGCAAAAAGTAAATCATACAGACAACGTGATGCGTGAAATAATTATTGAACGATTGCGAGAGATCGAACGCGACGAGGATGTGCGTATTTTGTATGCTTGTGAGTCGGGTAGTCGAGCATGGGGGTTCCCATCGGCCGATTCTGACTACGATGTGCGTTTCATCTATGCCCACCCGCGAGATTGGTATTTGGCGGTTAACTTGGAACAGAAGCGCGATGTGATCGAGCGACCAATTAACGATGAACTTGACATCAGCGGCTGGGATATTCGCAAGGCGTTGCAACTGTTTTACAAATCGAATCCCCCGCTGCTGGAGTGGCTCGGCTCACCAATTGTCTACATGACGTATGGCACGACGGCGGCAAAAATGCACAACTTGGCAACGACCTATTATTCGCCAAAAGCCAGTATGTATCATTATCTGCACATGGCACGCGGTAACTACCGGGAATATCTGCGTGGAGAGGAAGTGTGGTTAAAGAAATATTTTTATACACTTCGGCCGATTCTCGCCATTAACTGGCTGGAGCGCGACATGGGTGTTGTGCCAATGGAATTTCAAAAACTGGTCGATGCCGTTGTCAGCGATCAGCAGATGCGAGCCGACATTGCTGCGTTGTTGGTAGAGAAGCGGGCAGGTAACGAACTCAAACGTGGCAAGCGGATCGATTCGATTAGCAACTTTTTGGATAGTGAAATCGAGCGGTTAGAGGATCAGCGTTTTCAGGATAGGATGGCGCGCAACGATATTGCACCACTGGATCAGCTCTTTCGTGCTGCGCTGATTGAGGTTGCCGAGGGCCGCGTTGCCTAATCCGTTCTTACAGTATGATCCGTCCGCACGGTCGCTCAATCGGGCAAAAATTGTCGCGTTGAGCGGATTGAACCCACCCGATGGCATTATCGGCATGCGCGGCTATCCGGGATTATCGGCCGAATCTCTCCAGCAAAAAATTCGCGCTCAAGCCTCAAACTTGAATCTCAATCCCAATTCGTTGACCCTCATACGCGATCTCGAAAGCGCATTTTCTGATCCCGTCGTTGGCTGGCAAGCGAGCGAAATCGCTCAAGATTATGGCATTCAGCTCGGCTATCTGCTGCTCATGCTAAAGCGTGGCGACGCGGAAAATCGAGCGGCGCGACCCGATTGGACAGAGGCACATTGGGTATATTGGGCGCATGTTCGCAACGTCATGTTTGGCGGTGGGCTGATGGCGGGAAAGTTCGGCCGAAAAGCCCTCGTCGCTGCAACAAATGTCCTTGCCGCGCATGGTTTTCCGCGCATGAATCTACAGGCTTCACCATACGGAGGGGATATTGGGCTGGTTGGCTTGGCGTATTTGGTGCGGGAGGGTGATACCTTGCGGGGGGAATCGGCCGATTCTGCACTGCTGTTTGACTTCGGACAGACAAATGTCAAACGCGCCGTCGTTGAACTTGGTGAGCACGGTATAAACGCAATGCAGCACCTTCCCCCTGTACGCGCTGAGTGTTATGAAAGGGGTGCAAATCGACTGCAACCACAAGCGCGTTGGGAATGGATGTTGAATATTATTCGTGAAAGTTGGCATCCTGTTGCGGCAATTGGAATTGCGCTGGCTGCTTATTTAGAGAACGGTCAGCCAGTCGCCAGCGACAATGGCTGTTATGGCTCACTTCAGCAATTGACCGAACATCTCCCGACCTTCATGCGCGACCAGCTGCGTGAACGCCTTGCGATAGATGTCCCGATCACGTTGTGTCATGATGGAACAGCCGCCGCTGCCGCGCACGCTGACCTTAATGGCGTTGTCATTACACTGGGGACGGCGTTGGGTATTGGATTTCCCGAAGAACAAATCTCTACCGCAACCCATTCGATGTAGAATTGGACGCAGCCTACATTTCGACGAGAATGATATCGCTCATGCTATGCAAAAGCGTATACGCTTCAGGCAGCGAGAATTTGGCCTTGCTCACTTTAGTTTTCAACAGATCAATCTGGTATTCACGTGCATTGGTAAAATTGGCACGCGTTAGGTCGGCGTTCCTAAAATGACTTTGGGTTAGTACAGTGCCTTGAAAGTCAGCCCCCGTTAAATCAGCTTCAGAAAATTCCACATCTTTCGCAACACAGTTAACTAACTCGATTCCCGGCAACTTTAAACCGATAAATGTTGAATAGCTAATGTCGCAATCATGGAAACTCAAGGGCGAATGAAAGGCAAGTTGTGACCAGATGGCGGCCGTCCAATCAACGCCAGAAATGCGCGTTTTGCGGAAGTCCGTTTGGCGAAATTCGCAGCGTCGCACACTAATAAGACTCAAATCACATTGTTCAAACATGCAATCATTGAACCGACATTCCGAAAAGTTTATCTCGCGCAGCGAACACCCGATAAAGAGACACTCCGAAAAATGCGTATCGACAACTTGCTCCGCATCAAGCGTGACCTCTTTGAACGATTCACCAATGTATTCTGTGTGGGATTTGATAGCATGACTCATAAGTGATATTTAGTTGGTCAATCGCCAGTCGAGCGCGGTGTGGCGGTCGCGGGTTTTTTGATTCTGGATAGCAATGCGGATCGCTTTGCGCGTGCCGATCAGAATGCAGATTTTCTTGGCGCGAGTGACAGCGGTATAAAGCAGATTGCGTTGTAGCATCAGGTAGTGTTGCGTCGTCATTGGGATGATAACACAGGGATATTCGCTGCCTTGCGACTTATGTACCGAAATGGCATAGGCGTGAACGAGTTCATCTAGCTCTAGAAATTCGTAGAGGACAGGCATGCCATCGACATTGAGGGTGAGCGTCTGCTGCACTGAATCTAGGGCGACAATTCGGCCGATATCGCCATTAAACACCCCCTTATCGTAGTTGTTGACCACCTGCATCACCTTGTCACCCACGCGAAAAACACGCCCGCCCTGCCGCCGCTCTGGCTTGCGCTGTGGTGGATTGAGCGCGGCTTGAATTTTGGCGTTGAGATTGGTCACGCCCATGTGACCGTTGTACATGGGTGCCAACACCTGCACATCGTCAAATGGATTTAGCCCAAACTTTTGTGGAATGCGTGTTTTGATGACATCGACAAGCAGATCGGCCGCCTGCATCGGATCATCTTTGACGAAGATAAAGAAATCTCTTGCCGATTGGGACGTGATCGGCATCTCACCATGATTAATGCGGTGGGCATTTTGAATAATCAGCGATTCGGCCGATTGTCGAAACACCACCTCCAACGTAACGACCGCTGGAACACCTGATGCGATCAAATCACGCAGCACATCGCCCGGTCCGACGGATGGAAGTTGATCGACATCCCCAACCAGCAACAGATGCGAATCTTTGCCAATCGCTTTGAGCAAATTATTTGCCAGCACCAAGTCGAGCATCGACGCTTCATCGACAATCACCATATCGGCGTCGATTGGATTGTATTCGTTTTTACCAAAGCCCGTTCCGGGTTGAAAGTCAAGCAAGCGGTGAATCGTCTGTCCTTGCCGTCCGGTCGCTTCGGTCAGCCGTTTGGCGGCGCGGCCGGTGGGGGAGGCGAGTCGATAAGATCGGCCGAAACGGTCAAGCATGTCTAATAGCGTGCGCAGCGATGTGGTTTTTCCTGTGCCTGGCCCGCCGGTCACAATCGCCACTTTATTCTTCAAGGCCGCCAGCACTGCCTCCATCTGTTTCTCCGCCAGCTGCATGCCAGACTGCCCCGTTATCTCCTGCAACATCCGCGCAACGCCGCCCTGCGTTAGCCCTGAACGCACACGGCTAAACCGATGCTCGACCAACTTAGTCACCCGCTGTGTCACCCCAATCTCAGAGTAATACATCCCGGTCAGATAGACAGCCTCTTCTTCTCTTACTGTCAACTGCTGACTGTTGACGGTGGTCTCTTCGTAAGTAATTGTCTCACGCTTGATCATCTCGCTATTTTCGAGTTGATCAATAACCGCTTTGACGCTTTCCAAAGGGACGGTGAGAATTTCGGCCGAAACTGGCTCTAACTCCTCCTGCGGCACATAAACATGCCCTTCACCCGCCATCCGATTGAGCGTATACGCGATCCCCGCCTCAATCCGTCCCGGATCATCGTGTGCAAGACCCAACTGACGCGCAATTTTGTCGGCCGTCTTAAACCCAATCCCACGTATATCGTTGACCATTTTGTAGGGCGTATTCTGCACGATCTCCAGCGACCCATCCCCATACTCTTTATAAATTTTGATGGCGAGCGCAGTCGAAACCCCGTGCGTCTGCAAGAACAACATCACCTCCTGAATCGCCCGCTGCTCATTCCATGCCTTTTTAATTCCCTTAACGCGCTTTTTCCCCATGCCCAAGACGCGCAATAGCTGATCGGGATCGTTGTCAATGATGTCGAGCGTATCCTCGCCAAACAGATCGACGATGCGCTCCGCCATTTTGGGTCCAACGCCGCGCACCAGTCCACTCCCAAGATAACGTTTGATGCCTTGCACAGATGCGGGGCGCGATTGGTTACAGGTTTCGGCCGAAAATTGCCAACCGTGCTTCGTATGCCGCGACCACTTCCCATCCATCTCAACCCACTCACCGGGCTGTAATTCTGGCAAATTTCCCACGACAGTCGCCAACTGATCGCGTTGGACACTGTGTGAGTATGGCAGCATCTTGCGCGAATCGGGCTTCAACCGAATTACCGAATAGCCATTTTCTGTGTTGTAATAAGTGATGCGCTCAACGGAGCCGCTTAACTTGCTGTCTTCAATCGCCATTGGCACAATTGTACTACAATCAAGTTGCCAACTGTTGCCATAAGCTGGTTGACACCATTACATATTGCGCCGGTATTGACCCCCAACCTCAAAAAGTGCATTCGTAATCTGTCCCAACGAGCTCACCTTGACCGCTTCCATCAATCCAGTAAACACGTTTTCATTCTGCACAGCCAGCGTTTGCAAATTTTCCAACTGACTCTGCGTTGCTGCCTCATTCACTGTTTGGAACCGCTGCAACGTGTCGATTTGTCGCTGCTTTTCCGTCTCAGTTGCCCGAATCACCTCGTTCGGCGTGACTGTGGGCGAACCGTCATCAGAAAGAAATGTGTTGACACCAATAATTGGCATGTCGCCGCTATGTTTCAAACGCTCGTAATAGAGTGACTCTTCCTGAATTTTACTGCGCTGATACATCGTTTCCATTGCGCCCAGCACACCACCACGCTCTGTCAAGCGGTCAAACTCAGCGAGAACCGCCTCTTCGACTAAATCGGTCAGCTCTTCAATAATGAATGCGCCTTGCATCGGATTCTCGTTCTTTGCCAACCCGAGTTCACGGTTGATAATCAGCTGAATCGCCATCGCGCGGCGCACTGATTCCTCCGTCGGCGTGGTGATTGCCTCATCATAGGCGTTGGTATGCAGCGAGTTTGTGTTGTCGTAAATGGCGTAGAGGGCTTGTAGCGTGGTGCGAATGTCATTAAAGCCAATCTCCTGCGCGTGTAGCGAGCGGCCCGATGTTTGAATGTGGTATTTGAGTTTTTGAGCGCGTTCGCTCGCGCCATATTTGAGCTTCAACGCCTTCGCCCAAATGCGCCGCGCAACTCGGCCGATCACTGCATACTCTGCATCTAAGCCATTCGAGAAGAAGAACGAGAAATTAGGCGCAAATTTATCAATATCCATACCGCGCGAGGCGTAGTATTCAAGAAATGTGAACCCATTTGCCAGTGTGAACGCGAGTTGTGAAATTGGATTCGCCCCTGCTTCCGCCATATGGTAGCCTGAGATCGAGACAGAGTAGAAGTTCCGCACATTTTGGTCGATAAAGTATTGCTGTACGTCTCCCATCAGCCGCAGCGAAAACTCAGTCGAAAAGATACACGTATTCTGTGCTTGGTCTTCCTTTAAGATGTCGGCTTGCACTGTACCGCGCACTTTAGAGAGTGTCTCTGCCTTAATTTGTGCGTACACATCGGCCGAAAGTACCTCATCCCCTGTCACACCCAATAACAAGAGTCCTAGTCCATCATTACCCTCTGGCAACTCACCATGATAGCGTGGTCGTTCCGTGCCATTGTTGTCATATTTTTCACGCAGTACTTTTTCAACCTGTGCTTCAAGCCCATTTGCGCGGATGTAAAGTTCGCACTGTTGGTCAATTGCTGCATTGAGGAAAAAGGCGAGAATAGTCGCCGCTGGGCCGTTGATAGTCATGCTGACGCTCGTGGTGCGGTCGCATAGATTGAAGCCGCTGTAGAGCTTTTTCGCATCATCTAACGTTGGCACACTGACGCCAGAGTTGCCCACCTTGCCGTAGATGTCAGGGCGTGGTGCAGGATCATTGCCGTAAAGCGTAACCGAGTCGAATGCGGTCGACAGTCGTTTAGCGGGCATGCCAAGTGAGACGTAGTGAAAGCGATGATTGGTGCGTTCAGGACTGCCTTCCCCTGCAAACATGCGGGTGGGATCTTCGGCCGATCTCTTGAACGGAAACACGCCAGCCGTAAATGGAAAATATCCTGGATAGTTCTCCTGCATCGCCCAGCGCAGCTTATCTCCATCCGCGTTATATCTTGGCACGCCAATGCGTGGAATTTTGTTGCCAGAGAGCGATGTTGTGTGTGTCTCAACCTTGATATCGCGCCCGCGCACTTGGTAGGTAAATGTCTCCTCTCGATAGCGTTGTTGTAACTCGTCCCAGCTCCGCAACACGTCAAGACTCGCCTTGTCGAGTTCTTCCTGTTTGCTATTTGCCAACAAAATTAATGCTTCATTGTCTTCAACCAGGCTCGCTACTTGCAATAAGCTCTGTCGCTCATTGGCGATCTTCGCCTGTGCCATCACACGTTCATCATAGGCGCGAATCGTCTCCGCAATTTCCGAAAGATAACGTACCCGTCGCGGCGGAATAATGTGAATTTTTTCGGATTCTCCGCTCACCAAATCCAAATCAGGCCGCAAGTCCACATTTGTCATTTCGGTAATCGCGTCCATCACCGCACGATATAGCTGATTTGTACCCGGATCGTTAAACTGGCTGGCAATCGTCCCAAATGCCTTGATGTCATCATCATCGGCATCCCAAAGCCCGCGATTACGTCGAATCTGCTTCTTGACATCGCGCAATGCATCCTGTGCGCCACGTTTGTCAAACTTGTTGATCGCCACGACATCCGCAAAGTCGAGCATATCGATCTTCTCAAGTTGTGACGCCGCCCCAAACTCAGGAGTCATCACGTAGAGTGACACATCAGAGAGATCGACGATGGCGGTATCAGATTGCCCAATCCCCGATGTTTCAAGAATAATTAGGTCAAGCGGAGCCGCTTTAAGCAGTTCGATCACGGTTGGCAAACTTTGGCTGACCGCGAGATTGCTCTGGCGTGTTGCAACTGATCGCATGTAAACGCGCTCGTTGTACACACTATTCATGCGGATTCGATCACCGAGTAGGGCGCCCCCCGTGCGTCGTTTAGTCGGATCAACACTAACGATGGCGATGTGCTTGTCCTTAAAATCGAGCAGAAAGCGGCGCACAAGCTCATCGACCAAGGAGGATTTCCCCGCACCCCCTGTGCCTGTAATGCCAAGAACTGGCGTATTTCGTGTAGTGGGAAGTGTTGTGGGTAGTTTTGTGATATCGCCGTTTTCGATGGCCGAGATAACTTTGCCAAGTGCGAGTGCGTCGATCGTTTTTGAACGGACGGCCGTTGCGCCTTTGCTAGGTTCAACATTGCTTCCGACCGCACGACTGATCCACATGTCAGTATCATCGCCAAGTTCACCCGCACGAAAATCAGCTTGTTCGAGAAGATCGTTGATCATCCCTTGTAATCCCATCGAACGTCCATCATCAGGGGAGTAAAGCCGATCAATTCCGTAGGAATGGAGCTCATCCAGCTCTTCTGGCAAAATCGTTCCCCCGCCACCGCCAAAAAGCTTGATTTGTGGTGCACCATTTTCGCGCAACAGGTCATAGGCATACTTGAAAAACTCGTTATGTCCACCTTGATACGATGTGATTGCAATCGCCTGTGCATCTTCTTGAATTGCGGTATTGACGATTTGCTGGACAGAGCGATCATGCCCTAAATGGATCACTTCGGCTCCGCTGCTTTGCAAAATGCGGCGCATAACGTTAATTGCGGCATCATGACCGTCAAAAAGGCTGGCAGCAGTGACAATGCGGATATTGTTCTTAGGGTTGTACGGTTTTTCCATTTGTAACGATTCCTGTGTGGGATATTGACGGTTGGCGCGCGAAAACGCCAGATTATAAGCTAATCGGGATTATACGAGATATTTTTATAGGCGCGAAGGGGGATAAAGGGGTGTTTATCGAAATTTACGCAAACAGGGGGATGAATGCGCAGGTTAAGCTAACGATGCGTTATGGAACAAGACCAATCCAAACATGCTCATCATCGCCGCATAAACGCAATGGCTCTACTGGCACATTTGGTAGTGCGTTGCCGCCATCACGAAAGCTGCGGCAAAAGTCAGCCACATATTCAACAAATTCACCACGTACCATCGAGCCGACAATACGCTTACTCTGCTCTATAGAAAATTGGGGGGGAAGCCACACTGCTAGTTCGTTCACGATAAGACCTCAAATAAATAATTGATGTTCCTATTATAAATAGAATTACGTTAAATTTGTTATCTATTTGTAAACTAGGGATTGCTCTAACCGTTTGCTTAGAATGTTCCATTTTTCACAATCAATTTTACGAAAAATGAATGCAGCTTTTGTTGCGGGAGCGATTTGTGCGAAAAAGCTCGTGATGGGTGTCGAATGCTAGGCGACACCCATGTAATGATTCTTGGTCATTTACGGTGCACATGCCACACCTAACCGTTGCTGTTACTTGAGTAAGTTGCGCAAAGCTGTTTCAAGGTCTGCATATTTGAAGACAAACCCTTCTTTGCGAATACGCTCGGGGATCACGCGATTGCTGCTGAGGACAGCCTCTTTCATTTCACCCAGCACTAGATTAAGGACGAAGACAGGGACACCGGGAACAAACGTCGGCCGATTTAAGATCGTGCCTAATTTTTGTGTGACCGTTGTGTTTTTCATGGGAGCGGGTGCGCTCAAATTATAAACACCATTGGCTTTTGGATTTTCAATTAGCCAGCGTATTGCGCGAACCGTATCTTCAATGTGAATCCACGGCAGCCACTGTTCACCATCACCAAGATTGCCGCCCACGCCAAATTTGAATGGAAGCATCAGTTGGGGGAGTGCGCCATCATCGGCCGATAACACAACCCCTGTCCGCAATACAACGCGTCGCACATCAACGGCCGCCGTTGACGCTTCCCACTGTCGCACCACATCGGCCAGGAATCCCGAACCGCCAACTGATCGTTCGGTCAATATCTCATCGTCGCGGTCTCCATAAAAGCCGACCGCCGATGCCTGCACAAGAACCTGTGGTTTTGTAGTGGCTTGCCGAATCGCCTCCGCGACAGCATTGCCCACATTGACGCGGCTGTTGAGGATCAACTCTTTCCGCTCTTTCGTCCACCGTTTATCGGCCACGCCAGCCCCTGCTAAATTGACAACGGCAAATGCGCCATCAACTTGATCGGCAAATGTTTCGGCCGATTCCGCATCATATTCAACCAACTTGACACCTTTTGGCATCTCGCTGCTATATGCCTGCGGATTGCGGCTAAGCACGACAACGTCGTAGCCGTCCGCCAAATTTTCAGCCAACGCCTTTCCAATTAAACCTGTTCCGCCCGTGATTACAACGCGCATGTAAACTCCTCTATCCTAAAAAATGAGTCCCGCCATTTATCGAAACTCGCGATTATCTCTTTAATATTTGAATGCTATGATCAATCAGTGGCATTGTCCAGAATGGTCGTGAACCAATTAACAATGATCTTGCCTCGATCATCAAGCGTTCGTGCCGTCGCCGCAGCATAGGAAGCAAAAAAACGTGGGAAAATATCCCGCGTCACCCGTTGATACTGTCCAACCAAAAGCTCTTCAATTTCAGCAATTTTCGTCCCCAAGAAGGTCAAATCACCTAACGAAAGAGCCGCACTGATATGACGGCTTAGATCATAATTGATCGCATTTAGAATACTTGGCCGGATCTCCTCATCCCTCAACAAATCAACAACTGTCGCCTCGAGCTTTGCCCGTCGCTCTGTGAAGTGGCGCGTCGCATCACGATATGTTGCATTTGCCAGCACAACGTGACCTATTGGACGAGGCGTGTTCAAGAGTTGTTCGATCGTTTGTGGCGAGCCTTGCAATGTGTCACCAAGATAGTGACCGGGTATGCGCTGAATGAGCAATGGCAGCCGTGTAAAAACGAGTCCGCCAAACGCAACCATTAACCCCTGCTTGCGAAATAGCTCTGCCATCGAGAGTAGCGTTGCCGCAGTCGGCAACGTTTGCGCGGTTAAGATGACGATCTTTGGCTCAATTGCGGCGATCGTTGCTTCTAAACGACTCATTGGTACATTTGCGCCGAGATAGGTTGCTTCCCAACCTCGTCGCCGCAACAATAAGGTTAGCAACATTGAAGAGTAAGTATGTTCTTCCTCTGGTGCACAACTGATGAGGATGCGACCGACACGGGTGGGGGGAGCTGCACCTACGAGCAATGCTTCAATGCGTCGTCGTGCAAGTCCGGAGGCAAAATGCTCTTGTTGTACCGTGACCTTGCCCTCGTACCAATTGTGACCGATATCTGAAAGAGCGTGTTGCAACAGTTCAAAGCAGACCAGTTCGGGTGAATACATCGAGAACGCCTGGTTGAGGATATTTTCGGCCGATTGTTCCTGAAATGCCATGCACGCCTCAATCCATGCCTCGCGCATTTGGATCAAAGTGGCACCGACTGGGACCACATTTCTTACAATCGGGCCCTCTTCTGCACTTTCAACAGGCAATTCTTTGAACGGATTTTTGCTGTCATCTAAAAGTCGCTGCCATAAGTCAACGGCGCGGCTGATGCTCAAACCCTCTTCCTGACGCGCAACAAGCCACTTCAAGAGATGGATATCATCTTGTGAATATAAACGATGCCCGCCAGCTGTGCGATCAGGGTTTGGGATGCCATAGCGACGTTCCCAAGCGCGTAACGTGTCTGGCTTTAATCCCGTCTCTTGTACAACCGCCTTTAAGTTAAAAGTTGCCGTTGCCCGAGTCGCGTCGTTTGCGTGTTCATGTAAAACAGCCATATTTTGTGTGGAAGTTACGCATTTTCGCTAGAGAAAGTCTCTCTCAAAAACGCACTCCCATCCCTGCACTTTGCGGAATGATTGCGAAAGCTCTTGTTGGGTCGAAATTACGCATTGATTGATACGTTTGGGAAAGGCTCTCCCGAATTGCAAAAGTCAACTTCGTCTTTATAATGCGTAGAAATGGATTCTCATGTACGTATGCCCAAAAATGTTTCATTAGAGGAATAACCATTTCTATTTAAGGCTTGCCACATCAATAGGAAACGCATCATTGTGCCATGCACCGAGGAAACGTTCGCGTATTTCTCAGTAAGTTTTTGACGCTATGATTGATAAGGCTCACAAGTTGATAATAACAATGCGCTACTTAGCCGTCAATGAATTGTAAAGGTATTGCGATACTTTTAGTACATTTAATAACGTAAATTCTCTACAAAGTTGCACAAGATGAACTACTCATGCTCAATCTATTCAGACGATGGAAAAAATATGGACAATTTATTGACTGTCTACTAGCGTCACCGTTATACTATGCAGATTGAATTACCTACTAAGCGGTAGGGTATGGAATTGCGCAGACGATTGTGCAATTAAAGTGTAGGTGAAGAACCACAATTTGAGGGGTTTTTCAACAGTTTTGTCGTCTACCTTGCGACACAACTGTTCGATCCATATCGCGCACAGATGGTTGAGTACCATCAAACGCAAAAGGAGCGGTTAATAGATGGCGCTACAACTCTCATCGTGGGAGCAAATTTTACTAGGCCGCGCAGGCGAGGCGATAGAGTCGATGCTCGATTTTCGCGCATTTGCAGATCGTGATCCTGCGCTATTGGAAAAGGCGTATGCTTATTGTGAGCAATTGACAGCGCAGCACAGTCGCTCATTTCATCTCGCCTCCGCGTTGCTGCCACAAAAAAAGCGACAGGCAACTCGTGCGCTCTACGCTTTTTGCCGTGTGACAGATGACATTGTCGATGATCCCAGTGGAAATGTTTCAATGAATTTGGCGAACTGGCGGCGTAAGTCAGAGCAGGGTGTGTTTGCGCCCGATGATCTTGTGCCATTGGCTTGGACTGATGCTCGCTTCAATTACAACATTCCCCCGCGTTATATCACTCAACTAATCGATGGCGTTGCTCGCGATCTTTCCCAAACGCAGTATGCAACCTTTGCGGATTTGGCCGATTATTCCTATGGCGTTGCCTCCACCGTTGGATTGATGAGTATGCACATCATCGGGTTTAATAATGAGGAAGTTGCGCTGCCCTACGCCATCAAGTTGGGTGTGGCGCTGCAATTGACCAATATTTTGCGCGATGTGGGGCAAGATTGGCGCATGGGCCGTGTTTATTTACCCCAAGATGAGCTGGCTGCCTTTGACATTGGTGAAGATCATTTTGTGCATGGCCTTGTCGATCAACGTTGGCGATCATTTATGCGCTTCCAAATTGACCGCACCCGCCGACTCTATGCAGAGGCATGGCCGGGAATCGAAATGCTACACAAAGATGGACGCTTTGCCATCGCGGCTGCGGCCGATCTTTATCGCGCCATTTTGAACAATATCGAACAGGCAGATTATGACGTTTTTAACCGCCGGGCATTTGTGAGTAATTTTGGAAAGCTACGACGCTTGCCCGCATTGTGGTGGAAAAGCCGCTAAACTGCTGTGCAACTTTCGGCCGATTCAAGCGTAGAGCCTTCAGGAGCGCAGCTATGAAAAATAAAAGACAGATACTCGTTGAACAAGCTAAAATCGTCCTTATCATCCTTGCAATCATGTGGGGACTCGAAATTTTTGATTGGATGACTGGAGGATTGCTCGACAGCTTCGGCATCCGCCCACGTACTTCAGTTGGCTTACGAGGCGTTCTGTTTGCCCCCTTCCTCCACTTTGGATTTGGCCATCTAATCGCCAACAGCATCCCGTTTCTCGTATTGGGCTTTTTCGTCATGCTGCGCGGAACGCGCAACTTCGCCATTGTCACACTCACAACGGTTCTCATCGGAGGTCTTGGGACGTGGCTAATTGGTAACCCCGGCAACCATCTCGGTGCTAGCATCCTCATCTTCGGCTATTTTGGCTATCTTCTCTTTAGCGGCCTTTTCGAGCGCAGCCCGCAAGCGATTGGACTGATGCTTGTTGTCATTCTGCTTTATGGCTCGCTTATTTGGGGTGTATTCCCAATTTGGGCGCGTGGCATCTCATGGGAAGGCCATCTTAGCGGCTTTATTGCTGGCGGACTTGCCGCCCGCTGGCTAACTCCTGTTCTTTCCCCTCCAATAGACGATATTAGTGACCAAATTGAAATTTTGTAGTCTAAGTTGTCAGCAAGGTGAAAGGTTATGGACGGTGGAAACATAGAATTCTCCACTTGTCGATAGATAACCAGTCACCTACCTTTGCTAACTAATTAGAACCTTACAGGATGGCTTTCAAGCAGGATGTATTCACACATCGTTCACAAAATCTGCTTGACTACAAGAATTTTTACAGCCAAACTTGAAGGGTCGTTCACGGCAAGATGATTGGGTTGTGGTAACGTTGAAGAGCAATCAGAAACATTGTAGCATTTATATCTGCTGCCGGTTACGGTAGCGTTGGTTCGTTTGTTATCTGGGTCTTCTTCGTAACGGTATATATCATACATAATCCCTATCCAATTCTCTTTCGCTGTATTTGTAGCAGGTAGTATCATGGCAATATTGAACTCATTATTCGCATCCTATTCACATCTATTGGTCGATAGTAGTTTCTCTCCGCATATTTATTCCACCTCCGATCTACAAAAATCACCACCACACGCGCGTGCATTGGTGCAGGAAGCGACGCTGCACGCTATGCAGGAAGCGTTGAGTGCGGCGGGGGTGCAGGTCGTTTTGACCAACACCTATGACATGACGCGCTTTAAGCTGGCATGGCTTGATTGTGCCGAACGCTGTGCTGAGCTAAACACAAGGGCGGTGCAGATGACGCGCCAAGCGTTGGGTAGCATGGCCGAGCAGATGCTGATTGCTGGCAACATCGGGGCAGCCAATGCACGAGTGCCCTATGCTGAAATGGTGAATGCATATGCTGAACAGGCAGAAGCGTTGGCAAGTGGGGGCGTAGACTGTCTCTGGCTAGAAGGTTTTCGTACACATGAGGAGCTAGAGGCCGCATTAGCAGGCTGTGCGATAGGTTCGGCCGATCTTCCCATCATCGCCACCATCGTTCTGACGAGACAGCCCACATTTATCACCATGCTGCGTCTGCTCGATAGCTCTCAACAGGTTGTCTCGCTCGGGATCGACACGGGAAACGGTCTGACAAACTATAGTCACGCATTGGCCGCCATCAATTCCAAAAAGCCGCTTGCCATTAAAGGGAATCTCAACGCCTTAACAACTGAATGTGGGATGTCAATGACGGTTTCTGAATTGTGGGAACGCTTTGCGTATCAAGCGAGTGTGCAGGGTGCACGTATTATTGCTGGCGATGAAAGTTGTAACTCAGCAGATTTTCAGGCGATGTCTAGCGCACTCTCAAAGACTACTTTTGCAGGCTCATTCTCATAACGTTGTGTGCCAGTCGAATCGCTATCACTAATTCCGTTTCTTTGCGGAACATCCTTTAAAGAAGCAGCACAGACCAGCTACATCCAGCAACGCACTAACGCTGCGCCTCGATCTATGTCGCCAAGCTGATGCTGCCCACCATATCGTTTCACATCCCCCAAAAACAGTTCGACAATTTGACCCTTATCACTAATCGCACGTGCGTGTTCACTTTCCACAACAGGGAGTAACCCAATGATTGGCACGTCGCGACGAAACTTTTGGCGACCCGCGCTGCCCGATTTTGGTGCAAATGGGATATCCGTTGTCACAAGACGTTCGGCCGATCCGTCGGCAAATACGACGATGACCTGCGTCCCATGGTCGAGCGTGATAGCCTGAATCCCAGCCGCATGGGTTAGCTTCAGCCCTTTACTGCCCCGCGCTGAAATTTCTTTGACGCGCAATTTTGTCACCTTGCCATCCTCCGTGACCAGCAAGAGCTGGCTGGCGCGCATCGCCCCGATTAACGCGGCAGGGGGATCGGGCTTCCAATTCCGCATGTCAAGCTGCCAGACACCTTCTTCACGTAGCGGTTTATCGACCAAGCGTGTTTGAAATGCGCGCACGTTGCCGTAGCGCGTCACCAAAATCGTCAGCCGCTTCGTTTCGGCGCGATTCCATTTATCGACAAAGATAAACTCTTCCGCTCGCTCACGATTGAGCTTTAGCTGGTGTGGCGTTTGGTTTGCATCTTGCGACATCGCACGTAAGTCGACCAACTCTGTCACCACAAATTTTGAGAGCGTCGTGCCAAGAATTACCTTGCCGGCCGTCGATGAGAAGACTGCGTTTCGCACGCGCACCAGTGGATCTTCACCCAATTGTTTCCCTCCTTTATATGGAATCAGCGCAACATCACCTTGTGTATTGATGCCCGCAACGGCGTGGGAAAAGGCGTCTGTCTCCTCGCGCTGGCCCCCTTGCAGTGGGAGCTTGACCGTTGCAGTGGTTGCCTCATCGAAGATGCGCGTGCGAATAAGGGGCATAAGGTCCTGCGTCTTCGCATCGAGATCATAGCCATAGACCCCTAGCCCCTGCACCACGCCCGTCATTTCGCGGTCAGACTTTGAGGCAAACGTTGCCGTTGGAAATGTCTCACGCAACATGCGTTGGAATATGGGAATTTGCGATGAGCCGCCAGTTGGCACGACCTGTTCTATCTGATCGGCCGATAATCCCGAGTTGTCCAGCACACGCGCAATCGACTTGGCAATTGTGGCAACCTCCATATTGATCATTCTGTCGAACTGTTCCCGCGTGATCGTTTCATCAATCTGGATACTCTGCTCGTCAAAATGCAGTCGCGTCTCTGGATGACGCGATAGGTCGACTTTCGCCTCCTCAACACGACGCAGCAGCTTATAGTAGAGATTGCGGTGGACAAGTTCATAGAGCGCACGCATGCCGCGTGGGTCGGTGCTGTTGCCCGTTTGCGCCGCCTCTTCGATCAAGTCGAGCGTGTCGGTTTGCTTCATCTCCTCAACTGTCTGCCAGTCGAGCAGTGAGCCCCAGATGTGTGCTGGGAGCGGCCGTTGGCTCACGCTGCCATCCATCCGTTCAATCGTCAAGAGTGCGCCCTTGCCAAAGTGGGGAAGCAGCGACTCAAAAAGTCGTTTGTCAAAATCATCGCCGCCGATCAGCACGCCCTCAGTGGCAAGAATTTCGGGTTCTTCGCCACCAAGCCGGGCCACCGTGAGATCGAGCGTCCCGCCCCCAAAGTCGAAAATGAAAGTGTTAGTCGGCCGATCAAAGTCCCGATGATACGCATACGCCGCAGCAATCGGTTCGGGCAAGAAGGTGACTTCCTCAATCCCGACCAGTTTTGCCGCCTTCACAATGCGATCTTCGGCCGCCTGATCGACAATCGCGCTATCAGAAAATTTAACGGGGCGTCCCATGACAATTTGGGTCACGGGTTCCCCAATTAACGGTTCGACAACGGTAACAAGCTGCTTGAGCAGGATCGCGATTAGCTCTTCGACGCGATAATATCGGCCGAAAATCGTACTACCGTTGTACTCCATCGTTCGTAAGCCCGTCTTGATCGAACGAATCAACCGTCCCGGCGACAACACGTCGATCATGACGATCACGTTCTGCTCAATTTCAGCATAACCTCCTGCATCGCCAACATCGAGGCGAATGGTTCCAACGGTGATCGGTTTGAACAAGGAGGGGCGATCTGTATTCTTTTCTAAATAGACATCGCGTGCTGCTGTGCCGACATAATCCTCGAAATTTTTCGAGACGTAGATGAGTGATGGCAGTAGATTAGGGAGTTGCGCGTCAACCTTAAAAGTGTGGACACGATTACCATCGGAAAATGAGATGGCGGAGTTGGTTGTGCCAAAGTCGATTCCTAGCCACATGGTTTTTGGGAACAGTAAACAGTTCGCAGTGAACAGTTTGCTGTCTATCTATGCTGTTTTTGCGGGGCGAACCAATAAGTATAGCGCGACTTGGATAAGTTTGCAGAATTTGCGATTTAGTTTGTTGGGGATGTAATCGGCCGAATCTGTAGCACCCAGCAAACCTTCCCATCATCTGCCCACGTGATCTCCCAATCCTGAACCTCTTCTAGGCTGAGTGTGCGCCGCACACCGCGCAGAAGCAGATGCAAGCGGCGTTGCCAGCCGTGCGGCTGATCAGATCGTTGCCAGCGGGTCAATTTTGGTAGTTGGAGATTATTAGAAACGGTGTCAAACGTTGTGTCTGCAAGCGAGACAACTGTTCCACTTTGCTGTGCAGCGACCATTTCCATGATCAGAATATCGCGCCTTGTGTCATGCGTGCGTCCCGACTGCCAGACAGCAACGACCGCTTCAATGAGCGCGTTTGTATCAGGCGGAACATTGAGCTTTGTCGCACCCTCCGTTGCAAAGACCGACCGCACCGCCACCGCGCGCCGCACCCCGTTCAGCGCAAGCCGCGCCACAAATTCATCGGCACTTTGCACGATCACGTCAGCCCCATTGACTTCAATGATCCCGTCCCCGATCATCCCTTCCCATGCCGCATCTAGCAGCAATATCGACGCTGGAACGGGCAGACCTGCCTTAATTGCCTCGTTCAACAGGCGGGCCTTCTCGCCGACACCTAACTTTTTGAACGTGCTGCTGCGTGAACCAATCCGCAGAAAATTTAGCTTTGATGCTTTCATCAGGTCTATTGATTATTCGAAGCATCTGCTTCAACTGGAACGGTATCTGTAATGACGGTGGTGGCATCGAGCGTCGTCGTCAGCGTCGCGCTAACTGCTGCTTGAGCCGCGAGTGCAGCCTGCTGCTCATTCCAAACAACATACGGCAGCCTTGCTAAGTAGGGGTTATCTGCGTTGAAATAGTTATAGGTGATTCGTGAAATTTCCTGCATGACCGGGAACGTTAAATCAGCCACCAACCAATCGACACCGGGATCGGACAAATACATGACAAAAATATAGTTGCCACCCTCCGAATACACGATGCCGGCGTCACCATGAATATCAAAGCCATAGCCATGCTTATGCGCAAATGTGACTTGTTGTTCTGGCATTCCCGCAATCAACATATCTGCACCGCCGGGATTGAGCTTCAGCAAGTCGAGCATCGCCTGACACTCTTCTGGCGTGATTGTGTCGGGATAGACAAGCAGCAAACCGCCACCCCCTTGCGTGCAATCATGCAGCATCAGAAGCAGTGAGCCGACCTCTTCAGCCGTTGTCTGCATTGAAACGTCGGGATCCATCAAGATATCATCGCGCATGTTGGCCGGCGTTAACTTTGTTGAAATGGTGGGACGTGCAATTTCCTCATAGGGTGTAACGATAAACGTATTTTCTAACCCCAAGCGGTTCATTGACTCCGTCAAAATATCACTCCCCAAATAGGCGTTATCTTGCCCAGCAACGACATCAAGCAGGAGATTCGCTCCATAGTTGCTCGATTCCACGATTGTCTGGTTGAGCAATTTTTGTGTCTCAAATCCCGGCGCGGCATCGAGCGTCCGATATACCTCTAAAATAATGGGGATCTTCATGATACTCAATCCACTCACGGCTGCATCGGCGTTGATCGCAATCTCTTGCCCTGTCTGTAAATCTTGAATAAAGACAACGCTGGCGAGTCCCGGAATGAGCGATAGTTGGTCGCGGATCACGGATTCAAGTAGAGCGAAGTCAAGGGGAGGCGCATCCTCTTCGACAATGACCAAGTCGAGCGTGCGATTGACGGGTGAATAGAGCGTGTCGCTGATTAGTTTGGCGGTGGGGGTGATTTCGGCCGAATATCCCGCCACCCCATCCAAAAACCGCAGCGTATCTGGTTCCAAGCGCGGCGGCAACGCTGGCTCCGTCAAGTTCTCAGCCAATAGGTGCGTCACTGCGAGCACCTGTTGCTGATTATGGCGCGCCTTTAGCGGTGTCGTGATCGGCGCAAACGGACGCTGAAAAAGATAGCCAATATATGAAACCCACCACTCTTGTTCAAGCTGTTTTTGCTCCGTTTCAAGCAGCATGTTTTCGAGGTCGAGCTCAAATCCCAGCTCTGTTGGTGCAAGCTGTACAGATTGGTCAGAAATCGGATCATGCACCGTCACAAGCTGTCCATAGGTTTCTGCAACGCGCTGCCCCGCCTCTTCCAATGTCAGTAATCCGACATCGACCGCCGCTATTGTTGTCCCAACGGGCAGCTTCTGCCGTTCGAGGAAGAAGTACCAACCCTCTCGCACGGCATAGCCTGTGCAGATAATTAGAAGGAGCAGAAATAGTTTTTTTGCCATCTTGTCAGTTTGCAGTTCGCAACAAACGGCATGCGTCCCGTTTTCTGCAAACTGTCTGCTGGTTATCTTTGTGATAGATAGGGTTCATCAAAATTGAAATAGTTATAGGTTGCGAGTGACAAATCTGCCATGAGTGGTGAGCTAATCTCCCACGCTAGCCAGCCCGATTTATGCATAAACTGCACCATCACATAGTCACCGCCCGGCGTGTAGATGATACCCGCATCACCGTATGTATCCGTTTGCCAACCGTGCCGATGGGCGACGCGTAAATCGCTCGGCACACCCTCTTCGATCAAGCTGTCAATGTTATTTTCCGCCAGCAAATCGAGCACATACTCGCATTGTGCTTGCGACAATTGATCTTTATAGACCAATCGCAATGCGCCCCCATTTGATTCTGCACAATCATAAAGCATCGTCATCAACAACCCCATATCTTCGGCCGTTGTTTGGCGATAGATGTCGGGAGTCACCTGACTTGCATTGTTGAGATTCGCATCCGTGTCTATGCGTTCACAGCCAACCTCAGTTTCGGGGTCAAAGGGGCAACTGATGAAGGTGTTTCGCAGACCTAGTTTTTGCATCTCTGCATTAAAGATGCGTGATGCTGCCAGCGGCGTGTCTTCGCCAATCAAAACAGTTAAAAGTTGATTGCTGCTGCTGGGATCGATGCCCGTTGCCGCTTGGCGCAACAGCGTTTGCTGATCAAACGGGATATCTTCGCCCAAAACGCGCACCGCCTGCACGAGCAATGGAATTCGCAAAACATCCATTCCACTCATCGGGACGTTTGGTTTATAGACGACCTCGCGCCCGCTATTTAGCTCGACCACAAACAGGCTGGCAACCCCACCAGAGCTAATTTCAAACTCTTGGACGCTGTTAATCAGGAGACTATTGAGCAGCGCGATTTCAGGATCGGCCGATTCTGTCACCTCAAGCACAAGATGCGCGACGCGGTCACGTGGACGCAACAAGGCGGCCATCACGTCGTCCATGCTTGCCTCGATATTGGTCTCAACGCCACGCCGACCATACTCAAACGTCATATTGGCCGTGTTTGGTTTTGGTGGTTCAGCCGGTGAGTCGAACTCCTGCGCGACAACGCCAATCGTCGCGCGCAGTGCATCCGGGTTGAGATCATACTCGATGGGAACGGGATCTACGTCAATCGGCCGATTCCACAAATAACCCCAGAAACCCGCCCAAAAGTCCTGCTCTTGTCGTTCCTGTTCCGCGTCTGACATCATTTTGGCAAAGTCGAGCGTAAATTCTGCCTGCGTCGGCTGTATTTCGATGGGAACGTCACGATGATAGAGAATCAGAGAGGCGAGTAGATAGCGGTCGGTCAGAATTTGCTCCGCCTCAGCACGGGTCATGCCACCCACATCAACGCTGGCAATCTCCAACCCTTCGGGGAAGTTCGCACGCACCGAGCTGTATTGATACAGTTGGTAAAGTAAGAAAAGAACACCCGTGATCAGCAGTGTAACGAGTAACCACTGACCGAATCCGGGCGATGATCGCCGGTGGCTCATGTGAATACTCCTGTCGTGGTCAATTGATGATGACGCTTGACCGCCTTTTGAACGGCAAGGCGCGTGTTGCGATACATTTGGGCAGTGGGAAGAGAATCGGCCGAAAACCAGCCATAATCTGTCGCCTCATAGCTCAGTTCAATCTCGCCTTCTGGCTGCGTGGCAACGAAGAAGATGTTCAAACTAAATCCCGGTGGCGTGCGCAGAAACAGCACGGCTGGCCCGACCGTTGCGGCTAAACCAGTCTCTTCACGCAACTCGCGCACGACTGCCACATCTGGCGTTTCGCGTCGGTTAACCCAGCCACCCGGCAACGCCCATGGATACCGTCCATGATAGGCATGTTTAAGCAGCAATATCTCATCCTGTTCGTTGAACACGACAACCGCTGCGCCGATCCGAAAGGCCGGCACGATTGCGCGTATGGCAATACGCATCATCGCTTGGACAATGCGCCAACTGGTGAGTGCTGCAAATAATTTTTGTGTGCGGCGGTTCGCTAACATCGTTACAATTCCCATTCCAACGTGTGATTTTAGCATAGGGGTAGTGGGTAATGGTGGGGCGGTTTTGTGTTTGCTCATGTGTGGGAGAAGATAATGTTCAACATTCAATCTATCGGCGGCGGTCTTGTCGACGCACGGGCAAATGAATATCAACTGCAACTGCCCGTGATACAGCATGGCTATGCCAACGCCCAAATTGATGACTATGCAGGAACACGACGCAGTCACTACCCGCACCGCCAACCGATTGTCCTCAGCTTGCAGGCAAAGTTTTCGTCTGGTGACATTGTAGGAACAGCAGGTTTTGGCTTCTGGAATGCACCATACGGTGATCCAACCCACCGGTTCCCCACATTTCCCAAAGCTGTCTGGTTTTTCTACGCTGCATCACCAAATCATTTGCCATTTCTGCATGGTCAGACGGGTTGGTTTGCCGCGACGATAGATGTCAGTGGTTGGCAAACCTTGCTTGCCCCCATTGCGCTGTTCAATTGGCTGCCCAAGATCCAGCCGCACTTGTGGCCACGTTTGACACGATTACTCGGCATTCGCATGGCACGGGTTCCCGCTGACGCCACAACTTGGCATTACTATCAGCTGAAATGGGTCCCGCGACAAACGACCTTCTCAGTTGATGGACGACTGCTGCTTGCTACTGAAGTCTCGCCAAAATCGCCGCTCGGATTTGTTGCATGGATCGACAACCAATACCTCATCGCGACCCCGAAAGGACGTTTCGGCGCAGGCACAGTCGCGACAGAGTTTCCCCAAGCACTCCATCTGCGAGACGTTCTTTTTCATTCGTGACATCTTATGAATCTTGTAGTACACTTGTGCTATGGAACGACCACCTGCACTCCCACCTGAACTTGTTAATGAAATTGTCTCAAAGGCACACAGTGATTTGACGGCTGTGCAAGCCCTGATCGAGCAAGAACCTGCGCTGGTCAATGCAGCGTGGGATTGGGGCGGAGGCGATTTTGAAACGCCGCTCAACAGTGCCTCTCACATGGGACGACGCGATATTGCACTTTTTCTGCTGGAAAATGGCGCACGCATGGATCTGCCGGCCGCTGTCATGCTCGGTGAATTAGAGATTGTCAAAGCCATAATTGAGGCACATCCAGCCACCCGTTTTTCAAAAGGCGCACATAACATTCCGCTGATCATTCATGCAAAGGCGGGTGGGGAAGAATCGGCCGAAGTGCTCGCCTATCTCCAATCGTTCGACTAATCAACTCAGCAACGACAAACGCATATCTCTGACGACCGCGCTGTTGAAGTGCGGCAGTCGTATTGCCTGCATTACGCTACAATTGCCCCGTTCTGCAATTTTCAGAACAGTAAATTGAATCGAAAGGTGCATTGTGACGACTAAATTTGATCCGATTGACGGTGGCTCTGTCACCGCTCCGCAAGGATTTATTGCTGGCGCAGCGGCAACTGGCATGAAAAAGGGGGGCGCGTTTGATGTTACCCTGATCGTTTCTGAAATCGAGTGTTCGGCTGCGGCCGTCTTTACAAAAAATCAGGTGCAAGCTGCGCCTGTGTTGGTTGACAAGGCTGTGCTGGCGCAAAATGCGGCGCGTATACGTGGTGTGATTGGCAACGCAAAATTCGCCAACGCCTGTACGGGTGAACAAGGTCTGCAAGCCGCATACTTAACACAGAAACAGGCAGCCGCCCTGCTCGACTGTGAACCAAACCAGCTTTTTGTCCTTTCGACAGGCGTGATTGGGCAACAGATGCCGCTTGATAAAATCGGACAGGGGATCGAAATCGCTGCCCTCAATCTAAGTGCTGATCACGGGATCGACGCAGCCAAAGCGATCATGACCACCGACACGCGGCCAAAGCATGTCGCTGTGCGCGTTTCTACTGAAATCGGCGACTTCACCATTGGGGGGATGGCGAAGGGGGCGGGCATGATCCACCCCAATATGGCAACGATGCTCGCTGTCATTACAACGGATGCCGCCATTGATCCAACAGCCTTGCAGACCCACCTCAACAGTGCCGTCAACGTCAGCTTCAATCGTATCTCCGTCGATGGTGATTCAAGTACAAACGACACTGTCTTACTCTTAGCCAATGGTGCTAGTGGCATCAATGTCACGCCGGAAATCGCCCCCCATTTTGCAACGGCCCTAAACGACGTATGTACGCAGTTGGCACAGATGATTGTGCGGGATGGTGAAGGGGCAACGAAATTCGTTGAGATTCAGGTCAAGGGTGCGGACTCAGATTCTGATGCGCACCAAGTTGCCAATACCATCGCAACATCTCCGCTTGTTAAGACAGCGTTCGCTGGCAGTGATGCGAATTGGGGACGTATTTTGGCGGCGGCGGGGCGTGCAGGCGTCACATTCGACCAGAATGTGACTGACTTGTGGTTTAGCGGTGACGGGGAGAGTTGGCTACACGTTTTAGCGCAGGCAACCCCAACGGATTACGCTGAGGTTGCTGCGGACGCGATTTTTGCTGCTGATGAGATTTGGGTGCGCCTCTCGATTGGTGGTGGCGACGGAATCGCAACCGTTTGGACATGTGATCTGACCCACGAATACATCAGCGTGAACGCCGATTATCGAACCTGAGACAGCGGCAATCAGAGCGATCAGTTATGCAATTAACATCCGCCGTGCTGTTTCTGCGAGAACGGCCGCACCGATAGGTAGAACACTTTCGTCAATGTCGAATATATCGGTGTGGTGAGCGCGGTTGAGGTCATCAGCGGTTGCTGCACCCAGCATAAACATGGCGCCCGGTGCTTTTTCAGTCATGAAGGCGAAATCTTCTCCCCCCATGCCAAATGCCTTTTCTTTAATGCTAATGACCTCTTTGCCAAAGAAATCTTCCGCAACGGCCTGAATCTTGCGGTTAATTTCGGCCGAATGGAACGTCGCCGGATAGCTCTTGTGCAGCGTAAATTCATAGCTGCCGCCAAAGACCTCAGCGACCTTAAATGCCCGTTCGACCTCTTCCCATAGCTGTTTACGCACGTTTGGATCAAACGAACGAATCGTCCCGTGAATGTAGAGCGCGTTTGGAATGACGTTGCTCGTTGTTCCCGCATGAATTTGTCCAACCGAGACGATGCATGGTTCTAGCGGATTGATAAAGCGTGACGGAATGGCGTAAAGCGCATTGAGAATGTGGGATGCCATGAAAATGGGATCGGTTCCCGTGTGTGGATACGCGCCGTGACCGCCAGAGCCATAAACCCAGCCTTCATACACATCAACAGCAGCCATGCTGTAGCCATCAGAAAGGGCAATCTCGCCCGCTTTGGCGGTCGAGTTAACGTGCAAGGCGAGTGTTACATCAACATCGTCGAGCGCACCATCCGCGATCATCGCCATTGCGCCACTGATGCCGTTTTCGTCTTCAGACTCCTCAGATGGCTGAAACAGTAACTTTATCTTGCCATTCCAATTATCTTCGGCCGAACTTTGTTTCAGTAGATGTGCCACGCCCAGCAAAATGGCTGTGTGAGCGTCATGTCCGCAGGCGTGCATGACCCCATCGTTGGTTGATTTATAGGACTCTTCAGAGTTTTGGGTAATCGGAAGCGCATCCATATCGGCACGAATGCCAATTGTGATGCCATCTCCCTTACCGATTGTGCCAACGACACCTGTGCGGCCGACGTTTTCAACCACATCAATGCCACCGATCTCGCGTAGCGTGTCAGCAACGAGCGCGGATGTGCGAAACTCTTGGAAACCAAGTTCTGGATGGGCATGTATGTCGCGCCGAATACGAACGAGTTCGTCGGCGATGTTATATGCATTGTCTAAAATGTTCATGGGGGATTACTCTAGTTGGAAATTTGTAATTGGCGATTGGTAGTTGGCAGCATCTGCCAACTACCAAATTGCATATTAAAGCGCAGCTTTTACAATCGCCTGCGCCTCTTCTTGGATTGCTTTTAAATGATCTTCACCTTTGAAACTTTCAGCGTAAATCTTATAAATATCCTCCGTGCCAGAGGGTCGTGCAGCGAACCAGCCATTTTCGGTCGTGACCTTGAGCCCACCAATCGCAGCATTATTGCCAGGTGCGTGGCTCATCTTCGCCGTTATCGGTTCTCCAGCAAGAGTGTCAGCCTTGATGTCGTCGGGCGCGAGCTGTTTGAGCGCGGCTTTTTCGGCAAGCGATGCTGGCGCACTTGTCCGCGCGTAGATGGGACTGCCAAATTCGGCCGCAAGTGCTGCATAGTGTTCGCTCGGGTCTTTGCCTGTACGTGCCGTGATTTCGGCCGCTAGCAAGTCCATGATGATACCATCTTTGTCAGTTGACCAGACTGTGCCATCATGGCGCAAGAAGCTCGCGCCTGCGCTCTCTTCGCCACCAAACCCCATCTCGCCCGTCAGCAAGCCTGTCACAAACCATTTAAAGCCCACTGGGACTTCGATCAGTTTTCGGCCGATCTTGCCCGCCACGCGATCGATCATCGAACTAGAGACCAATGTCTTGCCAATGGCGACGGATGGTTTCCAATTCGGCCGATTTTCAAACAGATAGCCAATCGCGACGGCCAAATAGTGATTTGGGTTCATCAGCCCGCTTTTTGTCACGATGCCATGGCGGTCATAGTCAGGATCATTACCAAACGCGATGTCAAAGCGATCTTTCAGCCCGATCAAGCTCGCCATCGCATACGGCGAGGAGCAGTCCATGCGAATCAAGCCGTCTTTATCGACGGTCATAAACGCGAATGCGGGATCGACCCGATCATTGACAATTTCCATATCGAGACCGTACATCTCGGCGATCGGTTCCCAATAAGCGATGCCCGCGCCGCCCATCGGATCAACGCCGATTTTTAATCCCGCGTTGGCAATTGCATCAAGATCGACCACGTTGGCGAGGTCTTGCACATAGGGTGTGATGTAGTTGTGGCGATGGGTTGTGCTTGCAGTTAATGCCTTTGCGTAGGGGATGCGTTTGACCCCAGCCATGTCAGCTTCCAAAATCTCATTGGCACGGTTTTCAATCCACTGAGTTGTTTCTGTGTCCGCTGGTCCACCAGATGGTGGGTTGTACTTAAAACCACCGTCGCGTGGGGGATTGTGTGATGGCGTGATGACAATGCCATCCGCCTTGCCATGCTTACCTGTTCGATTATGAGTCAATATGGCGTGCGAGATGACAGGGGTGGGCGTGTAGCCGTTTTGTTCATCGACCATCACCGTCACGCCGTTTCCTGCCAGCACTTCGAGCGCGGTCATCAGCGCAGCCTCAGACAAGGCGTGTGTGTCCATGCCAATGAAAAGCGGGCCGTCGATGCCATTGACGTGCCGATATTCAGCCGTTGCCTGCGTGATGGCGGCGATGTGGTTTTCGTTAAAACGTTTGTCAAGAGATGAACCACGATGCCCCGACGTGCCAAAGGCGACGCGCTCGACCTGTTCCGCTGGATCGGGAATTTCCGCATAGTAGGACGCGACGAGACGAGGAATGTTCGTTAAAAGGGAAGCGGGTGCGATTTTTCCCGCAAGTGGATGCAAGGCCATAATAACTCCTTCGTGCCACAGGCATTGTGTCTGTGAATCGTACAAACAGAATGTCTGCGTTACATTTTGGTTCAATTATCCATTTGTCGCTCAGAAATCGCCATTGTTTGTTGCAACAGATTTGCGCGTGATTTACGATATGGGTCTAAAATCAATATTTCGTTGCGAATTGCGATAAGATGGTCTGCCTATATAAGCGACCAACGCTATCCAACATGCAACTTCAGGAGTTAAATATGAGTACAAACGGATCGGCCGAACTTCCCATCAGCAAAGAATTGCTCGATATTTTACGCTGCCCACAAGCAGTACAAGAAAAAACAAAATACGGTGATGATCCCGGCCGTCTTGAACTGGTCAAAAATTCATGGCTCGTCTCCAAAGATTCTGGCCTGAAATACCCGATTCGTGACGGCATTCCAGTCATGTTGATCGATGAAGGAATGAAGTGGAAGGATACGGCTGCGGAGGATCTACCCGTTCCACCCCCCAACGCCGCTGCTGCCCCAGCCTCAACGTCAAGTGACAGCGCCGTTTCACATGAAGGCAAGAAGGTGATCACGATCAAGCGTGAGCTACTGCTTGGAATCCTCGTTGCACTGATTGCAGTGGTGTTGTTGCGTCGGAAGAAATAGCGGATCTTTAGGTTTGCGTGGTGCGTATTGCGTATTGACCGCTGGATACGCACCACGATTAGTGTCTTTGGGTTTTCGTTACTCAGGTACGTGGTGTGGGGTCCAGCTTACGCACCACGCACCATGACCGATCAAGTAGCGAAAACTCGCGACATAAACCAATACGCAATACGCACCACGCAATACGTTTCCCAACCCCTACACCCCAGAAAACCCAGAATCTTCTATTGATCCCACGTGGCATCACCAAAGAAATCGCCATGATCTTTTGCGGTGAACGCGGTTACATCGGCGCGGATGTCACCTAGCCGAAAGGTGGGGCCATGTCCCGGATAGCAATGCGTGTCGTCGGGCCAATTGAGAACGATGGTGCGCAGCGTGTCCAACGTCTGTTTGAAGCCATTGACCGTCCATGTTTTTCCCGGCCCACCCGCAAAAATTGTGTCCCCGACAATGATGCGATTGTCATTGTCGATGCGAAAACAGATTTGATTGCTGATATGTCCCGGCGCGTATTCGACATGCAGCGTGTGACCCCCTATTGCAACGGTGTCACCATGTTCGAGCGATTGGTCAAAATCGACCGCCTCGCCATTATCGATGTTGCCCGTATGACCAATCACGGGGACGTTGAGCCGTTGGCGCATCTCGTCGAGCGCCATCACGTGGTCGATATGCGTGTGGGTTAGGGCGATGGCGATGGGCGTGCTGTCGCCTAACATATCCGAAAGTTTGTCAGGGTCTGCGCCGGGATCAAAGAGAATGCTTTGATTGGTGGCTGGATCGATTAGCGCATAGGTGTTCATTCCCCATGGGCCGACTTGTTTTGTGCGGAGTTCTAGTTTTTTCATGGTGTGTTTGATTTTAGCGCATTTGGCGAAAATCTATATGGCACTAACAGCATTGGGTTACGATTGGGAGATGGATACCTTTCAAGAGATCGCAAGGGGGGTTTCGGCCGAAATTGCCCCCCGCACAGACCAAGCCAACCACGATGGCGAACTGTCCGCCGCTGATATCAAAACGTTGACGAAGAGTGGCTATACATCGCTCGCCGTTCCAAAAGAGTACGGCGGTTATGGCGCGTCCATGGCCGATTGCCTTGCGGCGCAAATTGAACTGGCGCAAGCCAATCCATCTACCGCGCTCGTTGCCGGGATGAATATGCAGGTTTCTGGCAATCAGCGCGAAACACATAGCTGGATCGAGGGCAAGTATGCGCAGATTTGTCATGAAATTGTTCACAATCAGGGATTGATCAATTCGGTTGCAACCGAGCCCGCGCTAGGGAGCCCATCACGCGGTCAGTTCTTCAAGACGACGGCCGTCGCGACCGATGATGGCTACCGCATCAACGGGCACAAAACATGGGCGACGGGCGGTGAGCTACTCACCCACCTGCTCGTCAAATTGAACATTGGCGATGAGACGGGAACGCTGCTCGTTCCACAGACGGCAGCAGGCATACGTTGGGATTATACGTGGCGCGATGTGTTGGCATTTCGAGCAAGCGATAGCCATGATGTCTATTTTGAAGATTGTTGGGTTTCGGCCGATGCTCTGCTGGAACAAGCGACCAAACCGCCGCCTAACGTCTGGTTCCCAATGGTGATGACAAGCATCTATCTCGGTGCTGCCATTGGCGCACGCAACGTGGTCATCCAATACGCATTGGAACGCGTGCCGACTGCGCTGGGTCGGCCGATTGCTACCTTACCGAAGATTCAACGGCAAATTGGCGAAATCGACGTGCAGCTACAGGCGGCGCGTGCGTTGTTGTTTGAGGTGGCGGGCAGTTGGCGTGGTGATGAGTCATTGGCTTCGCGTAAGGCGTTTATGGCGCGTGTTGCGGCGGCGAAAGTGATGGCGACCAATACGGCACGAAGCGTGACAGATCGTGCATTGCAGGTGGCGGGTGGCATTAGTCTGACGGCTGCCTTACCGCTTGAACGTTACTTCCGTGATGTGCGCGCGGGGTCGATGCAGCCGCCATCGGGTGATACCGCGCTAGAGTTGATTGGACGGGCTGCGCTGGCTATGTAGCAATTATCGGCCGAATCCGCTTTGCGCTGACAACTGAGAACCAGCTCCACCTAAATTACATTCCGTGCACCAAAAATGGTAGTTGATCAGGTTCGACGTACGTCGCTTCATCGAGCTCGTCCTCATTACCGAGATGTTTCTCAATTGTTTGGACAAGCTGTCGTAAGCTAACGGGCTTGCTGACATAGTCGTTTGCACCAGCGGCGATACAACGCTCCCGATCACCAGGCATCGCAAGGGCGGTCAAGGCAATAATTGGGATATCGCGCACGAGGCGGTTGTTGCGGATATGTTGAATTGCCTCAAGACCGTTCATCTCAGGCATTTGAATGTCCATCAGAATAATATCGGGCATGAAATCACCCGCCATCTTGACTGCTTCGAGACCGTTGCGGGCAACAAGTACCTCAAATCCCTTGATGTTGAGATAGTCAAGCAGCGTGAGGACGTTTGCCTCACGATCCTCTGCAAGCAGAATTTTCGCGCCACGTGCTTCTGACGGGATAGATTGATCGATGAAACTGCTGAAATAGGTGTCGGTCGCGTCACCACCCTGCGGTTCGCGCCAAGGTAGCGAGACGGTAAAGCGACTCCCTTGCCCCTCCGTGCTCTCCACCTCAACCACGCCCTCATGCATCTCCACAAGCCGGCTCACCAGCGTTAACCCTAAACCTGTTCCGCCGTACTGGCGTGAAAGACTGCCGTCAACCTGCATAAATGGTTCAAATAGCTGGCGGATCGCGCTCTCTGGAATGCCAATTCCCGTATCAAAAACGACGAACTCAATTGTGCGTTCATCTGCAATACCGTTTATTTCCAATCCCACTTCGCCACCCATATGGGTGAATTTGACGGCGTTGTTGAGCAAGTTGACCAGAATTTGTTTGAGCCGTCGCTCATCCGCCATGATATTTGTCACCTGCGGATCGATTTTTACGCTGACGGTCAGCTCTTTATCGGTCGCAATCGGCCGAACCATGCGAATACTTGACTCTGCCACCTGCTTAATAGATGTGGGGGAAATCTCCAATGGAGAGCGTCCCGCCGCAATTTTTGAGAGGTCGAGAATGTCGTCGATAATTGAGAGCAGATGTTGCCCACTCTCACGAACCTGTGTCACCGCCTTCTGTTGCCGCTGATTGAGTTCACCATAAACGGGAACAAGCAACGCCTCCGACATCCCCAAGACAGCATTCAGCGGCGTTCGTAGCTCATGGCTCATCGTTGCCAAAAATTGATCCTTATAGCGTGACGCATAGATCAATTCATTGTTTACCTTCTGCAAATTTTCTTGCGCCCGTTTGCGATCTTTGACCTCCTCTGCCAACGCCTTGTTTTGAGCGGCAATTCTTGAATCTCGCACACGCAACGTGGCGCTCAATTCATTGTATGAGGCGGCCAGCAGACCGATTTCATCATCGCCATCCAGCGGAATTGGCTCGCTAAAGTTCCCTTTTGCCATCCGATCCGCACCCGCTTGCAGCGCATTAAGCCGCTGGAAAATCCTACTATAGAGTAGGCGAGAGATGCCGAACTGGGTGGCGAGCCCGAAGAGGAGCGCACCAATTGCAACACCAATTGTTCCGAATTGCCTAAAATAGGTGGCTTCATTCTGTGCGACCTCGGTGACGATGATCCAGTTTGTCGCGGGGATGGGCTGAATCTGTCCCCATACTTGCTCCCCAGCAAAATTTGTGTAGCTGTGTTGCACTTGACTTGGTGTGTCAACAAATTCGGGCCAGTTGACTGTGAGCGATTGTTGACTCGTCACCGACGTGTCGGGATGGGCAATGACATTACCCGCTTGATCGACAATATAGGCGATTCCCGTTTCACCAAATTGGATATCAGCCAACAACTCCCAAAGCTGCGTGAGGGCGATTCGCGCAACGACGGCACCCCCATCGCTCGTTGATTGGGCGACTGTGTAGTAGGGAACATTGTCCTCGGATAGGAATACTGCCAATGTCGATGTCTGATTGTTTTGCACCGCATCTGTCCAATTTGTGCGACGTAGACGCAGGTCATCCGTCAAAAGCGCATTTTGCTGGTAGGCGGCCGAGATAATCTCCCCTGCGCTGTCGAGCATCACGACTTCAAGTAAGCTGTCATCGCTGTTGAGCCACTCGCCTAGCAACTCTGGATGGCGTTCTGCAATATCTGTCGTACCAACTGCACCCATTATGTTGAGCGAGCCGAGTGTTTGATCATTAAATGTTTCAACGGCAATGGTCGCCGACCTGATCGCATCCGTCTGCCGACTTTGCCAAACTGTACGCTCAATTTGTTGTAATAGCCCAAATACGGCGAATGTCAGCAAGATGATCAGTGCCACTGTAGCCATCAAGAACACAAACATTAACCGCTTGCGCAGGCTTGTATAAGGTTGTTTCATTTTCTCAGTTTGTGGTGACATAGCGATTAGGATACGTCATACAATCGCCAAATTGTGGGCGTTATGTACTACTCTCAAAAATTCAGCGTAAAGATTTGCCAAAAGAAGCGTGAAGACCGACAAATCCAACTAATGATGATACTATCCTAGCAAAAATCGCTTACAGCATGTCTAACGCGCAGCAAACTGCGACTAAAGTACTAGCCAAAAATACACCATTGCCAGAGCAAAGATGACAGAACAACGAAGATTCAATCGTGCAGGGTTAATCCTGAACCCTGTCTTTCAATATTTAGAGGAAGAGGATCGCTATTTGTCACGGCGAAATCGGCCGAAATATCGCTTCAATCTCATTGGGGCAGGCATCATTGGACAGGAGCATATCCGCGTCACGCTGCTGGAGGGTCGAGCCACCATTCATGGCGTCTACGATCCAAATCCACGCAGCATCATTGCCGCGCAGCGTGAGGCTCAAAAATACGACCCAGATCTCAATTTGGTAATTTACGATTCACTCGATGCAGTGTGCAATGATCCTGCCGTCGATGGTTTGATCGTTTGTACGCCCAATTCGACACATATCGACGTGATCCACACCGTCGCGGCAGCGGGTAAACATATTCTGCTTGAGAAGCCAATTGCAACAACGGTGCAAGATGCATTCACGATTATGCAGCTCGCAATGCAGCATCGTGCAGTTTTCCAAGTCGGTTTGCAATACCGTTTCAAACCACAGTACAGTGAAGCACTTTACGAAATTCTGGAGCGCAAAACGATAGGGCAGGTCAAGACGATTGGCATGGCTGAACACAGAATGCCATTTCTCGACAAGGTTGGACAGTGGAACAAGTTTGCCGACTATTCGGGCGACACGTTGGTTGAGAAATGTTGCCACTACTTTGATTTGATCAATCGTATTGCGCAAAATCGGCCGAAAACCGTCTATGCAGTCGGCAGCGCGGCCGTCAACTTTGCCGACTTTGAACGCGAGGGCCGCAGGTCAGACATTCTCGACAACGGAATGGTGATCATCACTTATGAAAACGGTGTGACTGCAAACTTTAATTTATGTATGTTTGCGCCGATGTTCTACGAAGAGCTAGTCGTCTGTGGTGATTTGGGTCGTATTAAGACAACGGAGCATGAAGACTTTTTGCCACACAATCGACCCGTCACGCAGATGGAAATTGCGACCGTCGATGATCGCCCGTCACGCATGACCCAGCCGATGTATCCTGCCTTGATCCAACATTCAGGTCACCAAGGCGGCACCTATGTCGAGCATGTCGAGTTTGTCGATCAGATTGCGGGAAAACCTTCGCGGGCCGCATCGGCCGAAGAGGGGTTCTGGGCCATTGTTGTCGGGGCCGCTGCACAAGCGTCGATAGCGACTGGTGCGCCGATTGTCATCAACGACTATCTTGAGCAGATGGGGCTGATGCTATAGCGTTGCACGCTTGTGTTACTCAGGGAAATAGGGTCGAATCGTCTTCAAAAAGGTATTAAGGTCATAAGGTTTTTGCATAAAACCAGCCAAGCCGCGACCGATAAATTGACGGGTTGCCTCTAGCTGACTGTAGCCAGAGGATAATATCACTTTGACGTGCGGATTCAATTCACGCAGCGCGTTGAAGACTTGTTCGCCGTTCATGCCGGGCATCGTCAGATCGAGCAAGACGAGACCAATTGACGCTTGCTGCTGAAGGTAAATATCTACCCCTTCTGCACCACTGTTTGTGACTACGGCGGGGATATTTTCGGCCGATAAAATGTCTTTCAATACGTCAGTCACAGACGGCTCATCGTCGATCACGAGAATCTTCTGAATGTCAGTATTCATTGTGAGATCAACGACTGTTTCAACAGGTGTTTTTGCAATTTGCTTGTCGCTCGCTGGTAGCAGCAAGCTAAACTGTGTTCCTACCCCCACCTGACTTTGCACCTGAATACCGCCATGATGACCCTTGATGATGCCCAAGACAGCGGCGAGACCCAATCCAGAGCCAGTGATCTTGGTTGAGAAAAATGGGTCAAAGATCGAGCTGAGGGCGTCTTTTTCAATGCCACAGCCATTGTCTTTGACGGTAACGGAAACGTAGTTACCTGCCGTCAGTGGTTCGCCCGTTAGGTGCCAGCCCTCCGCTTGATCCTGCAAAAGCGTGCGCACATTCGTCGAAATTTCGATAACACCGCCGTCTTCATCATCCATCGCTTGCGCCGCGTTGAGAATCAAATTCATGATGACCTGCTGCATCTGTGCCGTATCCGCCTCCACACAGGGAAGCTTCGCGTGGTATTTGGTGCGCAGAACAATATTTTTAGAAACCGAAGTTGCACAGAGATGCAAATTGTCCGCAATGAGCGCATTGAAATCGATCAGGCGAACTTCAAATTGGCCGCGACCTGAGTAGGCCAGCATCTGATTTGTCAGCTTTGATGCGCGTTGAGCGGCGATTTCGACCTTCTCAATGTGCCGATAGCCCGGACTATCCTCTGTCATTTTATATTTGGCGAGTGTGGATTGCCCTAACATCGCAACGAGCAGATTGTTAAAATCATGCGCGATACCGCCCGCCAGCAGGGCCAAGCTCTCCCACTTTTGCATCGCCTGTAACGCTTCTTGTGCCTGTCGTTGCTCATGAATATCCTGCAAAATGCTAAGATGGGCTGGCTCATCGGCAAACTCGGTTCGCACAACATCAAGCCGCCCCCAACGCGGCTCGTGACCTTGCGGCCGATAGCGAATTTCACGGTCACGAATGTTGCCATCATGTCTAAGCGCGCGCACGATACGCCTCAACTCTTCATCATTGCGATAGACCTCGTCGATGTTGGCCCCGAGAATATTTTCGGCCGAATCGTTTAGAATTTCAGTTGACTCATTATTTGCCCAGATGATTTCCCCGTTTAATCGCGTGATGAGAACAGCCCCTGGAATCGCGCTCAACGTCTGCTCTAAATAACGTTGTGACCGCACCAATTGCTCATTCTTTTGTCGCAGCGGATTAAAAACCTTATCTTGCACAATTGCGTAGGCGTAGGCGACCGAGCCAATGCCTGACAACACAATTGCCGTTGGAAGTATGTCGGCAATATCGGTCGCGATTTCAACCGCAAGTCCTGCCGCAATGATGACTGCACCAAAGGCCACCCACTTTCCACGCGGCCACGCATATCGATAAAGCAGGTAGAGGGAAAATCCATACCAGAAAAAATAACCAACACCGATGATCGGTAATGCAAGCTCTGCTGGCTCAAGCATCAGCATACCGTTTTGTGTAACATCGTATTCTTGCAACAGCACTGTTGGCATTTTCCATAATAGCAGTGCAACGCCCACGTTGATGGCAAAGGCGATCCCACACGCAATTCTGAGAATTTTGCTGCCCCACATTCCTACATATTCAATAACAAATGCAAACAGAAAAGGACTGTTGCCCGCAAGTGACATCACAATGAGGTAGATTAGAAAGAATGGCGGAGAGTCGGCTTGACCTGTCCAATTAGCTGTCGTCGTGATGATACGCACCGTGAGCGCACTGAGGCTCCACAGCAGGCAAATGCTGACATAGATTGCCAACAGTTGATTCACGCGTTCCTTCCACGATGACCAGAGTACGACAAATAAGACGGCAGTAAATAATGCTGCCCCTACGATATTTAAAGAGATCGAGAGAATAAAGATCTGTGGGTTGAACATACGAGCCTACGTTTCACGATGAAAGGCTTGATGATAACATAGCGTATATGCCGTTGGTCAATAGACCATTGGTGTATAGAGTGGCAAATACAAGCATAAACCCATCAAAATATGGTGAATTGTTCAATAAAACTATGAATACGTACTCAATACCACATAGCGATCTCGTCGTTTCTCGTCTTGCCTATGGAACGTGGCACATGGGCGGAAGTTGGGATCACAGCCCTGTGACGGATGAATTGAAAAATCGCGCAGAGCGATTGATTCGGACAGCCGCTGAAAACGGCATTACACATATCGACCTGGCCGACATCTACACCTTTGGTAAGTCAGATGCCGTCGTTGGCTATGCGCTGGCGCAAAATCCGGGTCTGCGCGACAAGCTCGTCTTGCAGGCTAAGGCGGGGATCATCATCGGCGAAAATGGCGATCCCGGTCGCTATGACTTCAGCTATGAGCATCTTGTCAGCGCAGTGGAGGGGACACTCGAACGACTCGGCACCGATCATGTCGAACTACTCGCCTTTCATCGCCCAGATCCGCTGGTTGAGTACGATGAGATTGCCCGCGCCGTCGATCATCTGCACAGCAGCGGTAAAGTGCTGCACTTTGGCGTGAGCAATCACAACGTGGCACAGATGGCATTATTGCAAAAGCATTTGGATCGGCCGATTGTCCTCAATCAGCTCGAACTCAATCTTCTGCACAACAATCTCATCACGGACGGCATCCTAACCAATCAAAGTGACGCGACCTATACGGCCACGCACAGCACGCTTGAGTATTGTCGATTGCAGAACATCATGATTCAGGCGTGGTCACCAATTGCAGGCGGCCAGTTATTTACGGCCGATGAAAATTCGCCTGAGAATATGCGAAATACAGCACACTTGTTGCAACAGATTGCGCATACGCACGGCACGACGCCCGACGCAATCGCCTTTGCATGGCTGCTACGCCACCCGATGGGAATTCAGCCCATTATCGGGACGCTGAACGCCGAACGCATTGTTCGTGCAGTTGCGGCTGACAATGTCGAACTGTCGCGTATAGAGTGGTATAAGCTGCTTGCGGCTACACGTGGAGCGGGGGTTCCGTAGTTCAATATTCGCATCACACCTAATACTACAACGAGACTTTGCCAAAATCCTACGGCTAAAGCCAAAGGCTGATACGCGAAACGCGCTCAAGCGCGTTGTTTGCAGTGCGTTTCAACGCACTTTGTGTAACAGCCTTTGGTTTTAACCACAGGCTCTTCAATCAGTCCATTGAAGTCTCGCTGTAGTGCTAATCACTTTAGATTTTCGCCACTCAAGTGCGTGGTGCGTAGTGCGTATCCAATTACGCACCACGCAATGCGCAATACGTCCCCCCAATCCCCACCAATGTTCTAAATACCCCTTCACGCTTAATTCACTCCACTCCAAAGTAACCCGCTGATAGTGCCGCTACCTCTGGTTTTAAGCAAAATGCGAAAATTGAACAGCTATTCAAAAGTGGGTTGACGTGAGAACGATTGTTCTATACAATAGAACAATCGTTCCAATCGCGGGGCGAATCGTAGAATAATGTTTTAGGAGAGAAAAACATGAACGATCAAGTCCGTTTGAATTCTGCATTTGATCCACCGCCCATTGCGGTTCAGGTGCAATCGTTGGTGGGCGATTTACGCGATGATGGGCGGCTGATGCGCCACTTTGTCCTCACACTCATCATGACCGTCGCCTTGTTTGCATTTGAAATCTTTAACTATGACACGACCCGCTACGCGCTCGATAGCCTAATTGGAAATGTGCGCTTTATCGGGGTCACATGGGCAACCATTCTCGCCATTGCGTTTTGCGCAATTGACTTTGCCGGCCTCTTTCGTATCTTTACGCCGGAGTCGAGCGACATCGAAAGCAAATATGTGGCAATGTTGATGGGTGCATGGTTGCTCGGTGCAACGATGAACGCCATCATGACTTGGTGGGCTGTTTCATTGACATTGATTGAGAATCCATACGGCAATTCAGTGTTGAGTGCCGATGTCTTGTTGAAGGTCGTCCCGATCTTTGTCGCGGTACTGGTTTGGCTGACTCGTGTGCTATTTATCGGTGCGCTCAACTATTCAGGCGAGCAATTTGTGGCGATGCGTCGCACTCCAGATGGGGGACGGTTGATCGAAATGCCCGTGCTGGTTGTTGACGAATCGGACGCGCGACCTGTGCGCCTCAAAGAAAAGCAGGGAGAGTATGCGCGCCAACGTCGCCAATCGGCGCAGCGTGCGCCACGTGCAAGTACGACGGTTGTGGACGACGATGCAACCCAATTCTTTGACGATCGCGATTTTGAACCAATGGACGAC
Source organism: Anaerolineae bacterium (assembly GCA_030425205.1). Lineage (GTDB taxonomy): Bacteria > Chloroflexota > Anaerolineae > Promineifilales > Promineifilaceae > CALECP01. The sequence continues at coordinate 7,470 of JAUIAP010000006.1, read as the reverse complement.
CGACCGACGCCAACGCCGCGGACAAACCGCCCAATTCGGCCGAAATCAAACAACGGCATGCGTCGGCCGAATGGCAATCGCCAGGCAAGAAGTAACAATAATTAAGTGCGTTAGTAGCGAATGGCGTAGGATTGGCTGGCAACAACGACTGTTTCTTTCCAATTACATGCGACTTGCACCTAGCAACTTCCCATAAACTCATGTCAATTTCACCTTCATCGCATACAATATATTTGGATGGCAATCAAGACATTACGGAAGAAGTATTACTGAATCAAGCTCGTCTGGTTCGGAAACAGATATTACTTATGGAACAAGGATATGACGTGGAGTACTCTACAAGCGAGTCGGACATTCAGCGACGCATGACGTTTATCGTTGTGTGGGTGGTCATTATGGCCTTGCTGGCGGTTGCGTTAATCAGTCGCATCAGCAACGGGGCTGGGCTCACCGTATTAAACGGGGATGACGCAAACTCAAGTGTTCTTGAAACAATCGTTGGGCAAGATACAGCAGCTGATGTCGCGGAGGTGGGACGCCAAGCGTTTGCCGCGTCAGCGTCGCGCATTTCGCCAATTTTCTCTCCAGAAGTGCAACATTGGTCACCGCTCATTGAGCAAATTGCGGACGAATTTGGGCTTGATCCTGATATCGTCGCAACGGTGATGCAGATTGAGTCATGCGGTTTTCAAGATGCAGAATCACACGCGGGCGCACAGGGATTGTTTCAGGTGATGCCGTTCCACTTTGGCGCGGGTGAGGTGATGAAAGATCCACAGACCAATGCGTTTCGCGGTGCCAAATATCTTGCGGAAGGGCTGGCGATGACCGCTGGAAATGTCAACTTAACCCTCGCAGGCTATAACGGCGGACACGGTACAGCGCAACGCGCGATGAGTTCCTGGCCGAACGAAATGCAACGCTACTACTATTGGGGATCGGGGATCTACGCAGACGCCAAAGCAGGCAAAGCGTACAGTGAACGCCTTGACGAGTGGATGCGCGCGGGTGGGGCGAGTTTATGTAATCAAGCCGCCGCACGGATTGGTCTGATGCCTTAACTTGGTATAAGAATTGGTTACAAATCGGCCGAAACCCATAACATAAAATCATTCAAACCGTTAGAAAAGAGTGTCACATCAAGACGCTCTTTTTGATCTAAATTTAGCACTGGAGAACTTACACATGGCAAACATTACACTCACATGGCATGGACACGCAACCTACTCTCTCGATATTGACGGCACAAAGGTGGTCGTTGATCCATTTTTTGCCCCAAACAGCCCGACGGCACAAGTGACGCAAGAGGAGATTTCGGCCGATTATATCCTCGTCACGCACGGACATGGCGATCACGTCGCCGACCTCATCCCACTAGCCAAACGCACGGGGGCAAAAGTGATTTGCAACTTTGAGATTGGCAACTGGCTCATGGAAAAAGGGGTGGAAAATGTCCATCAACAACATCTCGGCGGCGGATTTCAACATGAATTTGCCCATGTCAAAATGACGGTTGCCCTACATGGCAGTGGGCTGCCAGATGGCAGCTATGGTGGTATGCCCGGCGGCTATCTGCTGACGATTGGCGACCGGAAAATCTACTTTACAGGCGACACCGCGCTTTTCTCCGACATGGCGTTGATCGGACGCGGCGGGCTTGATGTTGTCATTCTGCCTATCGGCGATAATTTCACAATGGGAATTGAAGATTCGCTGGAAGCACTTAAATATCTTAAGCCAGCGGTCGCCATCCCCTGCCATTACAACACATGGCCACCCATTGAGCAGGATGCCGAGGCGTGGGCAAGCCGTGTCTCGTCAGAAACAGATACCAAACCCGTTGTGCTGGCAGTTGAAGGCACTTATACAGTCTAGTTTTGTACGGTAGAACGCCGTGAGCGTTGTTGCCGTTAACTGCCAAACGCTGAGTATTTGCGAATCCCACGATGCCAGACGATGCGGAAGAGCAAGAAGGTTGCGATTAGCCATGCCAGTTGCGTCAGGAGGGCGCGGGGGAAATCGGCCGAATCGATCCGCCCAAGCAGCAGGTCAACTGGAAACGCCGTGAACCATTGGAATGGCAGAATATCGGCAATGGTTCGGAGCGGGGCAGGTAGCAGTTCGAGTGGGGTCAAGCGACCTGAAAAGAATAGTTGCAGGACAAAGTAGGTGGTGTTGAGTGCCTGTACGCGATTGATCCAGAAGGCAGCAAGGCCGAGTGTGTAGCCAAATAGAAAGCGCATCAGGAAGGCAATCACAAACACTGGAATAAAAATCAGCACGTTGTTGAGTTGGAAGTCGAAATTCGGCCGAAAAGTCCAGCTCAACAACACGCCTGCTGGAATCAGCATCACCAAGCCCATAAGCTTATAGGCGATATTGTCCGTAATCGAATCGTGAATCGGATGGACGGGTAGCAGAAGAACTCGTGAAAATGAGCCATCCCGAATCTGCCAGTCAAACTCCCACATAATCCACGTAAATGTCAAATGTTCAACAAACATCAAAATGATGTAGTAGGCGGCAAAGTCGTTTACGGTCAATCCGCCAACCGCGCCACCCTGAGTCTGGGCGACCGTTGTCCAAACGACGAGATAAACGGTTGGCTGCACGACTGACCCGACCAACCAGATGGCAGCCGCAACGCGATATTGCAGTTGTACCGCCATATTTTTACGAAACTGAGCGGCATAGAGATGAGCTAGGTTAGACATAGGCGATTGTGTACAGAGAGCCGTTGAAGTGTCACGCTTTTACTGTTTACCGTTCAATGATAGCTTTTTGCTTTCGTCTTCTTTGTTGAAAACCCGCTCGATCACTTCTTCAATCGGTGGGTCTTGAATCGTGAGGTCGCTGACTGGAAATGCGTTTAGTAGCTGGCTGGCAATACGCGGTGCGTCTTGTTTGCTGATGCGAACGGTCGCCTGTAATTCACTTTGTTGCACCACTTCGCCGTATTGGGTCAACGATTCGCGCACAGGTTGGGCAAAATCAACGGCAATCGTTTTCGTCGCGGCAAATTGACCGATGAGCGCGGAAAGTGCGCCGTCAAACAGCAGTTTGCCTTGATGGATGACTATGACCCGTTCGCACAGCGCTTCAACATCAGCCATGTAGTGGCTGGTCAGCATGATGGTCGCTTTGTGACGTTCGTTGTAGACGCGAATAAAGTCGCGGATGATGCGTTGTGCAGAAACATCGAGTCCGATTGTTGGTTCATCGAGAAAGACGATTTTCGGCCGATGTAACAGCACCCCCGCAATTTCACACTTCATGCGTTCCCCGAGCGAAAGATTCCGCACGGGCTTTTTGATCAACTCTGCTAGATCAAGTAGCTCGACAAGTTCATCGAGCGTCTCCTGAAATTGCGGCTTGGGAATGCCATAGATGACACGATTGACCTCATAGGTGTCGATAGCAGGAATGTCCCAGACGAGCTGGTTGCGCTGCCCCATGACGAGTGCCATTTGTTTGAGATAGGCGTGGTCACGTCCGTATGGTTGGAAGCCGAGAACATCGGCCGATCCGCTCGTCGGGTGCAGCAAGCCCGCCAACATTTTCAAGGTCGTCGTTTTTCCTGCGCCATTTGGCCCCAAAAATCCAACGATCTCACCCTCCGCAATGGTAAATGAAACCTCGCTAACCGCATGAACCGCTCGGGTCTTGCGCTGAAAGAGACTGCGGATCGCAGAAAATGTCCCTGCCTCGCGCTCGTGAATCATGTAAGTCTTTGTCAAATCGTGCAATTGAATGACCGCATTTTGCATAGCGGCAAGTGTAACACTGAGCATCTCAAAACCAAAGTTGCCCCTGTCACGGTAGTTGGCAACTCTACAATTCTTCTCGCTCTATCCCTAACAGACTCTTTGCTCCAAATCATTATCTGCAGGTCTCTTGCGAGAGGGACACGTAAATCAGGGATCAAAAACACCGCGTTGAAACGCGGTGCTTTTTATGTGTGCTGCCCTAAGTACGACCGTAAAGCTAGTCCCGTCATACCTGCGAAGGCAGGTATCCATTCTTTTTCTGGGACTGGATTCCCGCGAAGACGAGAATGACAGTGCCGTACAATTTACTTTACGCTGTACTAAGTTCTAGTTAGAAACTTAGAGGCTAGCGCATCGCCCAAAGATGCAACAGGCTGTTTGCACTGCGTAGCGTCTTTAGGCGACAGTAAATTACTGCGTTCGACGACGCAATACCACAACACCCAGTCCAGCCACGATGAGCAGGACAAGTGATAGGGTCAGCGTCGGTGCTGCTGAGTTGCCAGTGAAGCTGCTCAACGATACGTCGGTTGGGGGACCGAACTGCATGATGATGCGGTCGTTGCCACCGCGTTGGTAGCGTTCATCTGTCGCAAGGACTGTTGGCTCTGTACCATTGCCCTGATCCAGACGTGGGAAGCTGGCGGCATCTTCTTCGAGATACTTGACCAACGCGCCCTCGTAGGTGAACGGCAAGATTTCAGCGGTGTACGTGGCAAACACGTCATAGCCATCCCCGCCACCTGCGGTGAAGTGGTTGGTCACGATGTCTACATTTGGCGCACCCGCAACAACGGCCCCATCGACAACGATTGGCGTTTGAACGCGCACGTCCGTGTCGAGTGTGATGCTGATGACGCGGCTGCCGACTGGCTCATCGATGTCATACAAAACGCGGAAACCGCCGATTTGCAGGAAGCCACCCGAAGGCAGTGAACTACCAATTGCAATTTCCATTGCCGCTTTCAGGTCAGTTGGTGTCACATCGTGCATGACGGCTAACTGGTTGGCAAACGGCAAAATGTTGAGCGTGTCTTCACGGGTCAGCGGGTTGGTAATTTCGTCGCCAGCGTTCTGACGAATACCACCACCATTCTGCACGGCAATAACTGGGTTGCTGATGTTGTTATCGTACGCTTCATACGTCCAGATAAATGCATCGGCGACAAGGTTGCCCAAGTTCGACTCTTTTGCACGCACAGAAGTACGCGCCGCATCGAGCGTCACTTCAAGGTTGGCGATGATATCGTTTGAGAAGTCCGCCAAGCAGCTTTCGACTGGCTCAACCACTGTGGTGATAAGCCCAGCATCTGGCGTGACGGCGTCGGTAACACCAAGACCCGCCAAGAGTCCAGCATCATTTGTGTCTGGAATGACGCGACGTGGGTAGCTCTCATCGTTATCGATGGCAGTCACGTTGCCGTCTGTGTCAAACATGATGTCAAGTCGGCCGACATACTTGTAGTTGCCCTTCGCCGTAACGAGATAGACCGTTTCGCCGTCCGCATCGCTGACCTGCGTTGGATAATCACCTACCGCAACGTCCTCGCCGGGCAGCAATTGATCAGATACGGGTACTGAACTGTTGTTATTGACGAGGATTTCATCTCCACCGCCACCAACAGCAATGTCTACGCCGCTCAGCAGTGCCAACATCGCCTTGTCGGTGTTGACGCTTTGCATGTGGCTCACGAGGATGATCTTGTTGACACCTAAACCTTCCAGTCGGTCAATCTCAATCTGGACGGCTGCTGCCGTATCTTCAAGGGTTTCGGTGACGATGACATCGCCGGGGCTGGAGATGTTCTCCAACTCAAACGTCGTCGCGCCGACGATACCAAAGACTGCGCCAGTTTGTGGATCTGTGTAGATCATGGAGCGGGCAATCGGCCGATCATCTGCAACCACACCATCGATCAAACCATCTGCATCGATCAAGTCTGCGAATCCCGTCTGCCCGGTGAAGTCCAAGTTGGAACTCAAGAACGGCTGATCGAGACCGCCGCCATCGTCAAATGCGCGGATAAACTGCTCTAAGAACGATGGGCTATAGTCAAACTCATGGTTACCGATGATATGGGCTGTGTAGTCGATTTGACGTTGTGCAATCGCATCATAGAATGGCCCATTGGCTGGCGGGAGCGTGCACGCCAACACGGAGCTGGCTAAGAAACTGTCACCAGCATAGACGTTGAGCAATGCATTGCCCGCCCCTTGCGCCTCAGCCACTTCACGGTCAAAGACCGTCTTGAACGCTGCCACACCGCCGACTGCCAAACTGTCGTCTCCAACCGTATTGTCCGTCGTCAAGAGCGCCGACTCGCCGTCGTTGTTGTGCAACAGGGTGAGTGTCACAGGCGCAACAAAGGTGATGCGGCGATTGCCGTCGATTTGATAACGTGGATCATCGTCGCGCACCGTTGGTACCGCACCATTGCCTTGATCCAGAACAGGGAAGCTGGTGCTGTCCTCTGCTAGATATTTGAGCAACGCACCTTCATAGGTGAAGGGGAGAATCTCCTCGGTGTACGTTTCCAATACGGCATATCCGTCACCGCCGCTAGCCGTGAAGTTGTTGGTGACGACATTGACGTTCGGTGCACCTGCCACAACTGCGCCATCGACCACAATTGGGATAGTGCCACGAACCTCGTCATCGAGAACGATGCTGAGAACGCGACTGCCCGCAGGTCGTGACAGATCATAGTTGACTCGGAAGCCACCGATTTGCAGGAAGCCACCATCTGGCAGCGGGTCGGCAACCGATTGTTCCATGACCGCCTTAAAGTCAGCTGGTGTCATGTCACGAATGACCGCCAATTGATTGGCAAATGGCAGGATGTTGAGCGTGTCTTCGCGGGACAGCGGATCGCTGATTTCGTCGCCAGCGTTTTGACGAATGCCGCCACCGTTTTGGATAGCAACAACGGGGTTGGTGCTACTGCTATCGAAGGCGTTGAATGTCCAGATAAATCCATCCGCGATCAAGTTCCCCAAGTTGGACTCTTTCGCACGTATCGTTGAGCGTGTCGCAATGAGCGTCACTTCGAGATTGGCAATGATCTCATTGGCGAAATCGTTGACACCTGCTTCGACAGGTTCAATCACGCTTGAGACAATGGCTGGGTCAGGCGTGACCGCATCATTGACGCCCAAGTCAATCAACACGTCAGGATCATTGGTATTGGGGATGACGCGACGTGGGTAACTCTCATCATTATCGATGGCTGTTACGTCGCCGTTATCGTCAAATTGTACGTCTAGTCGGCCGACATAACGGTAGTTGCCGCGCGCCGTGACAAGATAGACGGTGTTGCCATCGACATCTGTAACGGGGGTCGGATATTCGCCAACGGGTGTATCTTCACCGGGTAGCAACTGATCTTCGACTGGCACAGAACTGCTGTTGTTGACGAGGATTTCATCCCCGCCACCACCCACAGCGATATCTACGCCACTCAGGAGGGCGATCATCTCTTTGTCGGTGCTGATTGCCTGCATATGGCTGACGAGGATAATCTTGTTGACCCCCATCCCTTCAAGCATGTCGATTTCAGCTTGAACCGCCGCGACAGTGTCCGCTAAGTTGTCCGTCACGGTCACATCACCGGGGCTGGAAATGTTCTCTAACTCGAATGTCGTTGCGCCGACGATGCCAAAGACTGCGCCTGTGGTGGGGTCGGTGTAGATCATTGAGCGCGCA
>JAUIAP010000086.1 GCA_030425205.1 Anaerolineae bacterium | reverse complement strand
GATGGCTCACTCCGAAGTCAAGATTGACCATACCCAGACCGTACCATGCGCCTTTCAGGCGCACTATCTAAAGCCACCGCCTCTGGCGGTGGTCGTTTACTGTTTGAACAACCGCTTGGTGATGTTGACAATCCATTTCCAGTCGAGAATGAGGTGCAGGAAAAAGGGGACGATAATCAAAAAGCTCGCCCATTCATGCACGGGAATCCCCGTCGCCTGCGGTGCAAGCACAAGCACCATGCCGACGAAAAAGACCAAATCGATCCATACGCGAACTTGGGTGCTGCTGCGCCGTTTTGGTTTGGGTGTTTGTCGTATTGTGTCCATATCACTGTAGTTTAGTTGAAAAGGCTTGTGCGGCAGAGTCATTCTGTTGGTCAAATCTGGTACTTTGTTGGGGTGAGGATGGGACGTGGCTGCGTGCGTCGAGTCTTCAAGCGAATAGGCTACAATTTGCAAGATGAACAAAATGCCATTGCTCCCATTTAGTCCACCAGTTGAAGATTCTATGCCATTGGAGGTGAAGCGCATCGAATCACTGCCGCCCCATGCAACGCAACCGAACCCACATCGTCACGCCTTCTATGTCATTTTCTGGGTAACAGCAGGCAGCGGAACCCATTATTTGGATTTCGTGGGGGATGAGATTCGGCCGAATTCGCTCCACTTTGTCGGGCCCGGTCAAGTTCACTATTGGGATGTTACAGACGACATTCAAGGGTTCGTCGTTGTGTTTGAGTCTTCACTTTTCTTGGAGAAAGGCGACCAGCATCTCATCGAGCAACTGAGCTTTTTTCACTCGATCAACGGCTTGTCTGCACTCAATCCATCTGCGCCAAACGTCTCGTTCTTTCAGGACATCTTTGAACGGCTGGAACAAGAGTACCAACACGACCACTTTGCACGCCCATTTGCGGTGCTCGCATGGTTGCGGATATTGCTAATTGAGGCTCAGCGGCTGGCCGTTGGGCGTGGTATAGCGGCGGTGGAGATTTCGGCCGAAAAACAGCTCGCCACGCGCTACATTCAGCTCGTCGAGCAAAATGCCGTTGCCCATCACAAAGTAGACTGGTATGCGCGTCAGCTTGCAGTGACGGTGGCACATTTGAGCAAAAGTGTGAAGCGTGCAATCGGGATGACAGCAGGGGAACTATTGCGCAATCGCATCGTGCTGGAGGCGAAGCGTCTGCTGGTACACACAAACGAAACGGCCGCCGCGATTGCGTTACAGCTCAATTTTGAGGATGCGAGTTATTTCGGCCGATTTTTCAAACGCGAAACAGGCCAAACCCCTCACCAGTTCCGCACCACTTTCCAAGCAGCGTCACCGCATTGAGCGTAACGGACAAAAAGTGCTGTGCAAATACGTCACCTTGCGCGCAGCGCGATCAGTGTGTGCTTGCGACTCGCAGACCAATGATGCCCCCGACCAACATCATGAGGGAGACGAGCTTCAGCACGCTGCGCGGCTCACCGAGCCACACCATTCCCAAAATAGCCGTTCCTGCCGCGCCGATCCCTGTCCAGACCGCATAAGCCGTGCCAACTGGCAGCGTTTTGAGCGACTGTGAAAGCAGAAACATGCTCATAGCCAGCGTAATAAGGAATCCAATGCTCTTCAAAGGTCGTGTGAACCCTTCTGATTGCTTCAACAACAACGCCCATGCAACTTCGAGTAATCCTGCAAAAAATAGAATGACCCATGCCATACTACGTTCTCCTTAAATTTGAGAGGACGTCCCCTCAGAAAATAGTACGCGTCGGGTCGTCCCAACGGTGGCTCAATAGATCGCTTGTCTATTCGTAAGCCAAACTTTCTGTATTATACAGTACAGCAAGTTCGGCCGAAAATCCTCCACGCTTACACATTCTTAGTACCAACAAGGGCGAGATAGACGGCGTTAAATTGTGCGTGTGTAGAGGCCAGGCCGCCGTTTACCTAGCCTCTGCGACCTCAGTTTTCTTGCGCTTTGAACTGCTCCAGAGCCTCTAACGCCTCACAGCCGTACATAACTGACGGACCACCGCCCATCAAAATGGCAACCCCAATACACTCGGTAATTTCTGCGCGGCTAGCACCCGCTGCGAGTGCGTCATGGACGTGAAACGCGATACAGCCATCACAGCGAACTGTAATCGCTATGCCAAGGGCAATTAGCTCCTTCGTCTTTGCGCTCAATGCACTATCGACAAGCGTTTCTTTGTGTAATCGGCCGAAACTCGCCATCGTACCCGGAATCTCATTGCCAAGTTTGCCCATTAACGCTTTCAAGTGTTCATAATGTTCAGGATATTGCATGCTCATTTTGTTTACCTCGTAGCCTGATAGTCAGTTTGTTCGTCAATGAAGAACGACTCAGGTAGTGTAGAAGAATTGGGGTTTGATATGACGTGTTGTTTGTCACATCGTCGGTTGTACGATGTCATGTTCAGTGTCTGACTCGCAAGCTGAATAGCTCGATTCAAAATTCACTTAGACATGTGTTTTCTCCGACAGTTGTAGATAGCGCGCAAATTCGGCCGAAAAGTCCCGCACCGCACGCCAATCCGTATATTCGTTGTCTTGTGCTATGTCCGTTTCGCCCCCCGTACGCCAGCTCACAAACTGCCCAACCCGCTGCCGCACGCCGTCCAGTTCACTATAGCGCATCGCCCCCGCAAACGAGGCGACCAACTTTGGATGCCAGCCCGTCTTCTCAAACAGCTTGGTCAAATAATCGTCTGTGCGCTCACGACCCACCTCTGTCTCTTGCGCCCCCGTCATGCTGACCGAGTAAAAGCCACTCAACTTACGCTTGAGCGTCTCCAGATTGCTCTCAATCCACGCGACGATCTCCTTAGGATACTGGTGAAAATGCACAGACGCACCGATGATAATCGCGTCAAAGTCTTTCACGTCATAAATGCCCGGCCATGTCTCCAAATCCTTGCGCGTCGCCCCATACCCCAATTCGCGGAGATTGTTGACGATTTCGGCCGAAATTTTTGCCGTCTGCCCTTCACTTGTTGCATACAAAATGAGTACGTGTGCCATGAGTCTGTCCTTGCACCCTCCGCATTGGCGAAGGCTGTCTAACTGAGAGATGCCCACTCCTTAAAAATGGTATCTCTGGTTGGATTGTCCACTGGCACAATCTTAGTTCGGAACGGGGTCTAGCACAGCTAACAATTGTCATGTGTGTGATATGACAATTGGCATGAATTAGGAGCGCGGACGAGGTGTCCGTATAACCAAAAAGCCACCGCAATGGGTGGCTTCTTCTCCTTCTTTTCAATTGTCGGAAGGCGAACTGTGTCGCGTCACACGTTGGTCGCAATCAATGCGCAAGAGGGTGTGGCATTCAGCCCCGCAAAATTATGTGTGAGTGAGGACACCGCCGCGTACAATTATGTGCTGTAAGGCTCCATCCATTGAACCTCCGTGATTCGCTGCGCCAGTGGCAACAGCTTACTAAAAAGTTTACCTACCAACTTCACCCCAAAGTTCTCGCCATGCTGTCTAAGTGTTGGTGCAGCCGCTGGCTTGCACACCATTTTGAATGTTTTGGTCGAGTCGAGTTGTGAAGTTGCTTATATTTTAGCGGGAACAGAGGAATCTTTATAGTGACAGATGTCACTTGGCTCGCGGTCATTTGTCATACCCGCTGGTGATTCACAAAGTGGGGCAATAGAAATGTGTCCTGGATTACGCAGCTTTTCTGCTTGCATCGTGTAATCCACCCAATCTGCGGCAGATCTCAAAAAACGACGCGGCGATCCCTTTTAGAAAAGTAAAACAGCCCGTATACGGGCTGTTTGAAAGAGAGGAAAAAATGATGAACTTACTTAAAGTGGGGAGAGCGAGGCAGAAGATTGCCAGCCGTCGGTGCTAAATGCATCGAGGATATCGCTGGTCGTGATGATACCGATGAGTTCATCGTTTTCGACGACGGGGAGTGCCCCAATCTTTTCGGTTTTGAGAATGTGAGCGGCGCGTGCGGCCGAAACGTCTGGTCGCACCGTCAGAACCGGCGTTGTCATTGCCCCACGCACAATCGCCCGATCATCTTCCATCGCCTGCGTCATCTTGCGCAGATCGCGGTCACTGATGATACCAATAAGCTGTTTGTCCGCTGTCAATACGGGTAGCTGGCGGACTCCCTCCAGCACCATTAACGCTTCTGCCGCTTTTAACTTCGCTTCTGGCTGAATCGTAACCACGGGATAACTCATGAGTTCATAGACCTGTCGTTTCATCGTTCGTATTCTCCTCCATCGCGTGATCAAAAAAATCACTAACGGTGATAATGCCAACTAGTGCCCCATCATCGACCACGGGCAGCGCACCAAACTTATAGGCTCGCAGCATTTCGGCCGCACGGTAGAGCGGCAAGTTTGGTGTCACAGTGATCGGGTATTCGGTCATGACCATTTCGGCCGATCCAATCTCAAATAATTCTGACCGCAGCACCGGCCGCACATCGCGTTCGGTGATGATGCCCATCAGCTTGCGTTCCTCGACAACGGGAAGCTGACGTACATCTTCCCCTTCCATCATTGTCCAGACCACCTCAAGCGGCGTGTCGGGAGCGACGGTCATTGGATAACATGTCATTAATTCGTTTACAGTTTGCATAATTCGCTCCATTTATCAACATAGCAGTACTCTAGAGCATGCGGCCGCATTTAACAGCTAACAAACGTCACACTTTCCAGATGACAATCCGCACTAAGTTCGTGTGACAGAGTTATCATGAACGCAATCTGTCATCCATACACAACTTGTCTGCGGCCTCATTCGGACACGTGCAATCTACTCGCTTCTATCATGACAAATAGCCGCCTTGATAGATGACATTTGCCACTAATTGCCACGCGGCATTCCCCCTACACTTGATGCAACTAAAACGATGGAAGTGATTAGTGGTGAGTAATGAAAGGCAGTGCATGCCGACTAATATCTTACGATTCACGCGCCGCTACTCACTCCAAGAGAGGTATTCCCATGAAACTTGAACTCGTTGAAAATTGGATGACTGAAGACCCCACCACCATTACAACAACAATGACTCTTCCCGAAGCACATGAAATCATGAAGGCGCAAAACATTCGGCGGCTGCCGGTTGTTGATGCGAGTAATAAACTGGTCGGCATCATCACCATTGGTGACGTGCGCGGCGCGGAAGCGTCTCCCGCCACCACGTTGAGCATTTGGGAGTTGAACTATCTACTCGCCAAACTGAAAGTGAAAGACTTCATGACGGCCAACCCCATCACGGTCACGCCCAACACAACGATTGGTGCGGCGGCAAATCTGATGTGGAAGCACAAAATCAGCGGATTACCCGTCGTCAACAGCGACAGAAAACTGGTCGGCATTATCACTGAATCGGATATTTTCGAGATGGTGGTGCTGCACGAGTGGGTCGATATTGACACACATCCTGTGCATGCGTGATTCGCGCCGTACGAATCTAAATTTAAGATTTCTGATTTACGATTTACGAAGGGGAGCACTTTTTCGTAAATCGTAAGTCGTCCCTCGTAAATCTATTACGGCTCCACTACATTTATCCCATGACAACATGGTTTTCAACACAATCTCCGCTCTTGCAAGCATTCTTGGCGACGCTGTTCACATGGGGCATGACTGCCCTGGGTGCTGCGCTCGTTTTCTTTTTACGCGAGATCAAGCAGAATTTTCTCAATGGGATGCTTGGGTTTGCGTCAGGCGTCATGATCGCGGCCAGCTATTGGTCGCTGTTAGCACCTGCTATTGAGATGTCTGAGCAGTTTGATATACCAAATTGGCTACCTGCAACGACTGGATTTCTATTGGGCGGTGGGTTCTTGTGGCTGGTTGATAAGACGCTGCCCCATTTGCATTTCGGCCGAAACACAGATGAAGCTGAAGGTCTCCCCACAAGCTGGCGCAGAATCGTCCTGCTTGTCTCCGCCATCACGTTGCACAATGTTCCCGAAGGATTAGCGATCGGGGTTGCCTTCGGGGCGGTCAGCGTGGGCTTGCCATCAGCGACGTTGGCAGGCGCGATCGCACTGGCAATTGGCATCGGAATCCAAAACTTCCCAGAAGGCACGGCCGTCTCCGTCCCATTGCGACGTGAGGGAATCTCGCGCCCAATGGCGTTTTTCTACGGTCAGCTATCGGCCGTTGTGGAACCCGTCGCCGCCGTTGTGGGCGCGTTTGCCGTGACGCTCATGCGCCCGATTCTGCCCTATGCGTTGGCTTTTGCCGCTGGCGCGATGATCTACGTTGTCGCAGAGGAGTTAATTCCAGAAGCGAAGCAAGATCGCCATTCAGACATTGGCACAATTGGCGTGATGCTAGGGTTTGCCGTGATGATGACGCTTGATGTGGCGTTAGGTTAGCCAGACAGCCCGTTTCGAAAATAAAAAACCCATCCGAGAGATTCAGATGGGTTTTATCATGGAGGGAGAAGGGAAAACAGAAGCCAATCATTACCCGAGAAGCCACTTGAGCCAAGCGTGCTTCTGGACAAAGTCCGTTTTTCCAATCACAGCGTCTGCGCCTTATAACGAAACATTTGAGGTTTGTTACGTGCAATCGACGACCGTTAGTTTAGGCTTATTTCGGCCGATTCAAGAGTGAGCAATGTCATCACATTCACATGACATTGCGCCAAAAGTTCTTTATAACCAAGGTCGCACGACTAACATCGGCCGATCTGTCGCCCTTAGAACTTTCTCCATCACGCTGCCAAACATATACCGTTCCAGTCCGCTGTAGCCGTGCGTACTCATCGCAATCAGATCATGCTCTTTGGCGATCTGAAGAATCGTCTCGGCCGCATCCCCCGTGCGCTCTAAGAACGTCACCGGGATCTCTTCTGGAATCCTGTTCTGCGCCGTGATCTCAAGATAGCGTTCATCTTGGTCTGGCTCAATCACAGCGGGGGGAATCGCCTTGATCGCGTCGTTCAACAATGTCGCCACTTGCCGTGCAGAGACGGGCGCAACGTCACGCTTGGCGACGCGCAACAGCGTCAGCTCGGCCTCAAACACCTCGGCCAACTGGACGGCGTGGCGCAGAACGGCCTCAGCATGGGGAGATCCATCGAGCGGGACGAGAATGCGCTTGATCGGCCGACGGTCGCGCACTAGCAGCACGGGAACCTGTGCCTTCTGCAACACTTTTTCGGCGACGCTGCCCAACGCCCAGCGACCCACGCCCGACCGCCCATGTGTCGACATGACGATTAAATCGGCGCATTCAGCCTGTTCACAGTCGAGAATGACACTGGCGGGGTTGCCCGCGTGGACATAGGTGACGGTGTTGGAATGGGCTTGTGTCATGGCGACAAAGTCGAGGTACTGTTCGGCCGAACCCTTTAGCTGCTCCGCCGTGATGACGGGGCTCGTCAGTTGACCCAATAGGTCTACGACTGCCTCGGTCGTCTTAGATGCACGCATCAACACCAAACGGCTATCGTTCGCCGCCGCAATTTTCCGCGCATATCTAAGTGCGTTTTCCGCTAAGTCAGAACCATCAAGTGGGACAAGAATTGTGTCGTACATGATATTTCTCCATTGCATTTACAAACAGGATAGCGCTCTCTTGCTGCCGTCAATAGTGACAATCTGCGGGAAAATCACTGCCATTTGTAATGTCATACGATTGAACATGTTCACCCATTGTGAACCATGTGGTAGAGCAGATCGCTGTCCGAGACGACGGCAAGCGGGCGCGGTCTGCCAGTTCCGCCATCGGTCACAACGACGCGATGGATATGATGTTCGAGCAGACGTGCTGCGACTTCGCTGAGCGTCGCATCCTGCGTCACGGTGACGACATAGCGGCTCATGCAGGAGGCGACCGTGTGCTCACGCCAGTTGACCCAGGCTAGCACCATTGGCAAAAAGTCACGGCGCGAAATGATGCCGACCAAATAGGCCTCGGCATCGACAACGACGAGACAGCTAATCCCCTGTTTAACCATCTTGTCGGCCGCCTCCCCCAGCGTCGCATCAGGCTGACAACAAAAAAGCTCAAGCCGTTTGGCACGCAACACGGTGTATTCGTCAAATTTTTTAAGCATAGGACATCCTAAATATAGCCAAAGCTCTGCGCTTGTCGGTTTAACTCGTCGCGGAAATCTGGGTGAGCAATGGCAATCAACGCACGCACGCGCTGGCGGATCGTTTTGCCATAGAGTTGGGCGACGCCAAATTCGGTCACAATGGTGTGGACATCACTGCGCGTCGTGACAACGCCTGCACCCGCTGTGAGCGTTGGGACGATGCGGCTGACCGACCCGCGCCGCGCTGTTGACGGCAGGGCGATGATCGGCAAGCCGCCGTGCGAGCGTGCGGCACCGCGCATAAAGTCGATCTGCCCCCCAACGCCGCTGTAGAGGCGCGTGCCTATCGAATCGGCACATATTTGCCCCGTTAAATCGACCTGAATCGCCGAATTTATCGCAACCATCTTGTCATTTTTGGCGATGTTAAACGGGTCGTTGACGTAATCTGTTGGGTGTAGCTCAAAGAACGGATTGTCGTCCACATAGTCGTAAAGTTGACGCGAGCCGAGCATGAAGCCAGCGACGACTTTGCCGGGATGAAACGTTTTGCGGCTGCCGTCGATCACGCCCGCATCGATCAACGGCATAATCCCGTCAGAGAATAGTTCGCTGTGTATTCCCAAATTGCGATGGTCAAACAGGTTTGCCAGCACTGCATCGGGGATACCGCCAATGCCCATTTGCAGCGTCGCGCCATCGGGAATGAGGGTGGCTACTTTTCGGCCGATTTCCGCGCTCACCCCGTCCTGTTTCCCCTGCACCGCCTCTGGAATTGGATAGTCAACCGGCACCACATAGTCGATGTTGCTGATGTGGATGAAGCTATCCCCTAGCGTGCGCGGCATTTGTAGATTGATTTCGGCGATGACAATATCGGCCGATTCTGCCGCTGGTTTCGTCGTGCCGACCTCTACGCCAAAGCTGCAAAAACCATGTTCGTCAGGCGGCGAAAGCGACACCAGCGCCACATCGAGCGGCAGATGACCAGCACGAAACAGGGCTGGGATTTCAGAGAGAAAGACCGGTGTAAAATCGGCCCGGCCCGTCTGCACCGCATGGCGCACGTTGCCACCGATAAACAGCGCGTTGACGCGAAAACTGTCCTGCAACGCGGGGGCAGCATAGGGGGCAGCCCCACACGTTAATATCTGTACTAGTTCGACATCACGCAAGCGATCGGCCGCTTCAACCAACGTCTGCAATAGCTGTAGCGGCACTCCGACCCCGCTGCCAACATAGACACGCATGCCCGACTTAATTTGCTGGATCGCTGTTGCGCGATCCAGCGTTCTTTCACGAAAGCGGTGTTCCCATTTCATTGGCAATCATCCAAATCGTGCGGCCGACGCACGAGCAAATTGACAGGGGCATGATGCAGCACCTTGCTGGCAACACTGCCAAATCGCCACCGTTCTAACCCTGTGCGACCGTGTGTACTCATCGCAATCAGATCACAATCGAACAGTTCAGCCGCTTCGATAATCCGGCGTGCGGGACTCCCGTAAGTGACGGCTATATCTAGCTCAAGATCGGGATAGCGTGCGGCAACAGCGCGCAAATATTCGCGAGACCGCTCATAGAAATCGACGCGATACCGCTCGGCAAGCCCCTCATCGCTTTTGGCAATCATCGCTTCCATCTCTTCATTGTGATGCAGACCTGCCTTTTCGACAGTGAGCAGCGTAATTTTTGCGTCGAAGGCGCGGGCAAGTGCAAGCGTAGGATCGATGATCTGCTCAGCGAAGCGGGAGCGGTCGAGTGGAAGAAGGATGTGCTGGGGATTTTCGGCCGAATGCACCACCAGCAGCGGACACGGCGCAAACGGCATCACGCCCGCCGTTACGCTGCCGTAAAGCCAACGCTCTGCGCGCGTATAGTCGTGCATCGACATCACAATCAGTGCATTCTCTGTCCGCGCCGCAATGTCGAGGATAACCTCTGCTGGTTTCCCCGTATCGACATAAATGAGGGCGGGGTGGTCAATTTCGGCCGCCATCTCTCGCAAATACTGCTCTGTGTATGCGTGTAGCTCCCCCTCTGGCGTATCAGGCCAAAAGTGGATATTGCCGATGGGATCAGCGACGGCATACTGTTGCGGCTGGATTGCTCGCACAAGCAACAAATCTGCGCCGTAGGTGATGGCAATCTGTTTAGCGGGAATCAGGGCAGCGGCGGACAGTTCCGAACCGTCCAGTGGAACTATAATTTTCTCGAACATGATGACCTCGCTCAGAGAGGCGCCACCTTCTAAAAAGCTGGCATCTCTAGGTGACAAGCAGGAGGGCGATAAACATACGCATTTCCCTTTTTGTCAAATTATTGCAATAGCTCGACGAGTAAATAGAACAAAACCGCAATCAATAGGACAGCCAGTAGTAGTAGTAAGGAAAACATCGGCTTTTCTCCGTTGGCGCCGTTTGTGGGATCGCGCCAGTACATCACTAGCATAATAGAAACGCGACGGGTGCAATAGTGACAAATTGCACCCTTGAGCGATGAGCTTTGTCACCTCTGCCGCTTATAACTAAACAGTCGCAGTCAGGCAGCGGCTAGCGGACGACCGCAATAACGACAAAGGCTGCCATAGAAGGCAACCTTGCATATATCGCGTTCGCGTATCTTATTTGACTAGGGTTCGACACAACAAATGTTCTAAAAACACAGGTTCCGTCGTGGAAAAGGCCAGAGAAAAAAGCTCCGTCGGAAATGAGACGGAGCGAAAAGCGAACCACCAAAAAACGCTGAAAAATAAGT
>JAUIAP010000106.1 GCA_030425205.1 Anaerolineae bacterium | reverse complement strand
ACCGCATCGTGCAGCGACTTATCTCACTCTTTGCGAGCACGCTGGGAGATTGTCGCCTCATCACCATCGTGGCGCCGCTCTCCTTTGACAAGCTGATCCGCAAACGTCGGCGGTTGGCGACAGACCGTCGTCATCCATGGGAACGCCGTGGCTTGCTCGAAGAGGCGGAGCTTATCGAGCAGGTCGGGCAGTCGGGGATGCAGCGTGCGCGCCACTACTTGATCGACTTCGAGGAGAAGGCGTCGGTCGGACAATTGGAACAGTGGCGGATTGTGGCCGAACAGGTCGCGTCCATTCCGCTGTTGCCGCAGGGAACGTATGTCGAACAGCTTGACCACATGCAGCCAACCGTCGCGTCAGGCGAACATGATCACGCCCGTCCTTTTTATACCATTTTGCAATCCAGCTATTTGAAGGGCAACTGGACAATCCAAAGCCCCCTCATCGACACCATCGCTGAAAGTGCTGGGCCGCTGGTGTTGGCGATAGATATTCGCAGGGTGTCGCCCACGAAGCTGGAAGAGGCGGCCGCACAGTGGGGCTCGCTCGCGCGCAATCCCGAACAGCCTGAACGCAGGGCGGCTCAAGCCGAAGCGGATGTCGAGTTTGCCTTACAACAGCGCGAGCAGCGCGTGCATCATGTCCGTTTATTGTGGATGGTCTTTGGACAGAAGCTGGCGCAACTGCAAGCGCGCGCCGATGCGTTGGCCGCCTCATTGAGTCAGTCGATGGGGGTGGATCGGTTGGCGGGGTATCAGGCATTGGCGGCAGGATTCTTCTCACCCTTACGCAAGCCACCCTTAACGCCCAACGGTCACTTCAACGTCATGAGTGCAGGGGTCGCATTGTGTGCGGCCATTTGGGGGATTGGAAGAGAGCAGAAAACGGAAGGGTTTTATCTCGGTGTCAGTATCGACAGCGTGGCCGCGCACATCATCTATCTGCTTTGGCGCGGCAATGATGCCTTTCATGGCATGTTCTTGGGTCGCACAGGGGTCGGCAAGACGGTGGCGATGCAGGCGTTTGCCTCACGGCTGGCAGAGCAGGGCGTGCAGGTGATTTTACTGGAACCACAAGGGCATTCGCGGCGACTGTTTGAACTAGGCGAAGATCTGGCGGTCTATCATCAGATCGCCTATGGGCAGGTGACGTACAACCCACTGGAGATGTTCTTTGCTGAACCGTCGGCTCAGTATGACCATGTGACGACCGTGTTTGGTCTATTGCTCAAGCGTCCCTTTGATAATTTTGAGCGGGCCGCCATTCGCATTGGGCTACAGGCGATCTATAGCGTCTTTACGATTGACGAACTGTTGGAAAATCCAGCCATTACGCCGACGCTGGATTACTACTGCCAGACGTTGAAGGCACAAGCTGAACTGCTGGATGACCCACTGTTGCAGGGCGCGATGCGGCAGATTGCGGCCGAATTACAAGCCCTCTTTGTGCAGAGTGATTTTGCCAAGACGTTTAACGCGCCGACCAACATAGATTTACGCCTACAAGCGCGCATGAACCTCTTCGATTTCAGCGGTGTCCCGCAGGGGTTGCGCGGTCTCTTCTACTATCTGACCGTCTCCAATCTGATTCGCCGCATCCGCAGCGAGGGGTTCAAAAAGCGCGTGCTGTTTATCGACGAGGTGTACTACATGAGCCGTGAGCCGATGCTGATGCAAGCGTTGGCTG
>JAUIAP010000029.1 GCA_030425205.1 Anaerolineae bacterium | reverse complement strand
TTCTTCTGCTTCTTCGCTGACTGTGATTTCTACTGCTTTTAATCTTGCCATTTTTCTGTTGACACTTTTTACTTTTGCGGATTTTATCCGTTAATATATCAGCTATTTACGCCTGTGTGTACTAGTGAGTTGGCGACGCTCGACAACGAATTCTTCTGCTTGTCAGACGACGGTGCGATGGTGTTCTACGCCCCCGTAAATGGCGGCACGGATGGGTCAACGTACTCCCGCAGCGAGCTGCGCGAAATGGTTGACACCAATTCGAGCAACGTTGGCTGGGTCATCACTGGTACGCACACGATGAGTGCAACGACGACCGTGACCCAAGAGCCGAGCAATGGCAAAAACGTTATCGCGCAAGTGGATAGCCTAAGCGACGACATCTTGGGCAAAATCCAGTGGGACAACGACAAGATTCGGGCGCAACTACGGCAAATCAACCCAGACGGGTCTCCCGGATCGTATGAAAATTACTGGTTTGATAGTCAGAATGCGTCGTTCCCAGTTGGCACACAGTTCAGTTGGGAAATGACCGTCAAAGATGGCGTGCTGTACGTCACCGTCAACGGCGATACAGTGGAGCACGACTTCACACTGTTAGCGTCTTCCCCTTCTGACTACGTGGACGATGAATTCTATTTCTCGGCCGGTTCGCAACCACAAGACAACACCCAAGATGACCCAGAAGGCGAGATAGAGGCAGGTGAGGTTCTATTCCACACATTTGGTGTGATTCACGCCATGCCAGAAATTGAGCTGCCGGTTGGTGGTGCTTCCGGATACGTCGGTGAGGGTCAGACAGGTGCGATGACGTTTGACGTTACAAACAGCGGCGGTTCTGGACTTGCGTATTCCATCACGGAGGGTAGTTGTGCAGGTGCTGAAGATTACGCGTGGTTGACGAGTATTGCCCCCGCAACAGGTGTGGTTGAAGCAGGCGGAACCGAGTCTATCACGTTGGATATCGACGCAACTGGTGAGACAAATGGCTCAACGTTGAACGGAACAGTTTGTATCAACTCCAACGCGCCAGATGGGGGACGTGCAGTAAATGAAGTTGCTATTGTTGTCAATGTTACTGTCCCAACTGTCGTGAACATGAGCAATAGTGGCACGGTTACAACAATGACGTGGTCGATTGCGACTGCAATGCTAATCGTGCTTCTCGCTGTAAGCACAGTTGTCGTCATGCGTCGTCGTCAGAACGAGATGTAAGTTAGGTTGGCGCAGCGCTGATCAACTAAAAATGGGAATGCTTAAATAAGCGGTGCCACAAGTAGAGCAGCTCACGTCTATCAGAATAGACGTGAGAGTGCAGCAAAAGCGCATGGAATCCATGCGCTTTTTGCATTTTGTCGCTTCAGAAACAACCCAAGCGTCAAACTACTCAACAGCAACATATTCAGACTAAGGACCAAACTGATTGCTGCGTGTGCTGATTGCACACGCAATGTCACTGCGGTCGGTGGACCGACTATGACTGTCGCTATTTCATCAAGGTGTATGCGCGTGTCGCCATCCGTCTCGACATCCTCTAGCAAGTATTCCCACTTGCCTGCTGGTACGTCACTATCGCTAATCTGATAAGTTGCGCCTTGCGCTAATGTGCCGCGTGCAGCGATCAATTGATCGTTGACCTTTGTCCATTCGTCACGCGTTGCAGCGTTGCGGCGGTAGATATTGAACCCGGCGTGATCGATTTCCGCCGCCGTTTCCCATCTGATTTCGACACTATTTTCGGCCGAAACCGTCACCTCAAACGAAACCAACTCAACGAGCGTCGGTGTGCCATTTGCCACCGTCCAATCGGAGAACTGTGTCACGCCGTTGCGCGTGACCTTGCCGTTTGCACGACTGTGAACCCCACATTCCCAGAAGCCTGCGTCTGTATCGTAACGGCATAACTCTTCATTCCCCTCGTCGGTGAGCGATGGCAATGTGAGATTGATGCTGAATCCCGTTGTGCAGCCCGTTGGCGTGATGCGCCAATAGCGATCTTGAATATCGTCGGTATCATTTGGATGCACCGCGCTGACAACTTCAACGCTGATACTTCCCAAACAGCCGCCATCATCGACCACCTCAATTTCAACGCCTGTGAAGTCAAAGAGATAGCTGTTGCCAGAGGAGACGGGGCGAGTTACGGTCGTTTCGGCCGTCGCTGGATTGAGTGTCACGCTAGCGCAATGCCCGACGAGATCACAAACCCGTGCGGTATATTCTGCTTGATGCCCAGCGACGCGACAGGTTGCCGTCACTTGATACGGAATGCCATTGTAGGGCAACGCGACGTTGTCATAGTACAACGTCACGAGGTCTGCGCTGTCGCATGGCAAGACGTAGCTACTTGCATCTAATAGAAAGTCAGAAACGGTCAGTGTGGAAAGCGTTTGCGGGATCGAATTGCTAAAAACGTGCGTGGCTGTGATGTGGATATATGGGTCGATTAGGTCGATCAATCCGCGCCAAACGGTCTGATTTCGGCCGATATTGCCAAAATCATCGACAGCGCGCACCGTAATGTCGTAGAACCCTTCCAACCCAGTCGGTAGCGGATATTCCCAGCCGCTCATCGGTTGATCTGGATCGTGCAAGATAGCTGGCTCCCAACCGAGCGATGCATTGCGCCAACTCTCTTCAAATGTCTGCGGCGAGAGCGCGATTTCTACTTGATCTATTCCGCTCATCTCCTGTTGAGACAAGGCGACAATTTCTTCCACAGTCAGCGCGCGATCAAACAGGATAAATTCATCGAGTGTGCCAAGCAGACGATTGCCGTTCGTTTTGTTGACCCCGAGTTGGATTGTGCCATCGGCCGATTCAAGTGTGCCCGTGTGCGTGGCTTCAAGCTGTCCGTTGAGGTAAAGGCTCACTGTTGTGCCGTCGTAGCGAACCGCCGCATGATGCCATTCGCCAGTGGTGACAGTCGTTTGCCCCGCCAGCACGCTGCCGCCGAGATGCGTCTGCAACTTACCATTACTACTTTCGACATATAGCCATGTGCGTCCCATCCCGTTGCCGTCTAACTGCTGCAAAATCGTGCGCGTGCTATCCAAATTGGCGAGGTTAAACCAGATCGATACGGTAAACGGCTGTGCCGCTGGGTCGCGTGTTAATGACAAGTCGATGCGGTCATCCACGCCATCAAACTGAACGCCACGGCCAAACCGCCCCGTCTGTCCCGCTGTTGGGCAGGTCGTGCAAGTGCTGTGGGTGGGCGTATAGTAGTGTGAGTTCGCGGCGTTATAGAAAATGGTCGCGCCTGACGCTTCTTCAAAGTGGTGCGCCACAATTTCGTCGCTCCAATCTGCCACATCGTGCGCCGTACCCGCAATCGTGATCGGCTCTGTGATAACGCTTGTCGGCATCTCCCAACTGTTCAAATCGACGGTTGGCGGTCGCTCGTCCAGCTTGATCGTGCCGATGGGAATGGTGGCCGTGTTGCCTACCTGATCGGCCAGCGACGCGACGATCGTGTAGACACCCTGCGGCCGAATGCCACGCATTTCGTAGTCGATTGACCACGTTGAGCCGTTTTGCGCGGCGGATTGGAGACCGTCTGCATAGCGTCCATTTAAGTTGTTGATCAGTTCGATTTTGAGCGTGTCAGTGGCGATGCCGCTGCCCGCGATGCCGGGAGACGTTGCGAGATTGGGGTCACTCAGCGTGCCCGATAGCGAGAACGTCCAGCGCATTTCGTCGAGGTCTTCGCTGGTTGGTTGTAGCCACTGACCACTGTAGCTGCCAGCGGCCACAGGGGGTGTAGCGTCTACATAGAGCGTGTAGATCGAACTTAACGTCTCGTTGCCAACTGCGTCAACCGCACGGAACTGCACGTCGTACTGACCTTCGCCACCGAGTTCACCGCTGTCAAATGTTGGACACCACGCCCCGCCGCCGCTGTCGGCACATGGGGTTGCGCCCTGCCATGTAAACGCGCCGTCGCTGGGTGCTTTCAGTCCAAAGTCGAGCAGGGTCACGTCTGAGGTTACGTCACTGGTGGTGACGACGAGTTGGATCAGGCCATTCGGCCGATAAACTGCATCACTCAACAGTGCGATCGATGGTGCATCACTGTCGATGGTTAACAGCGTGCTGGCGGTGTCACGATACCAGCGCAGTTCGCGCAGATAGAGGCCAAACATCTCCGCTTGCGTCAAGCCGCGACCATAAACGGCTAATTCGTCGATCATGCCGCGATAGGCCTGTACTAAATTACCGCTGTTGTTGATGCGTGCGCCGATAAATAGCGGATCATCGGTGTTGATGTTGACGGGGGCTGTCCCGTTGAGCGTCTGTTTATGCTGCCCGTCCAGATAGAAGTGCGCATCATTGTCACTGTCAAACACGACCGCAATATGCTGCCAGCGGTCTGGTGCGAGCGCAACATCGCTCAGGTACTTGGCGACTCCCTGCGCGTGGAACATCAACTTGCCGTCTTCAATCGCAAAGCTGTAGCCGTCAGTTGAGTTGTCGATCCCCGCTGCAATGATGCGCTGGATATTTGTACCACCGACAATTTCGGGACGAACCCACGCCATAATGGTGAAGTTGTTGGTTAGCGCGTTGGGAGCGGTGGCGTTATCGACTCGAATGTAGCTCTTGCCGTCGAAGAGTGCGCCGTTAGCGATGCGGCCCTGTGTGCCGGGTGCGGGGCTGGGTTGGTGGATGGTTTCGGCCGAAATTGACCATGCAACCGTGATCGCATCCTCGCCCTGACTAAACGTCTGGCTGTCATTACCCGCATTATCGGCATTGAGCGACACAGTTCCCAATTCATTCTCCACCCCATCAAGCACAGTTTGCACCGCAAGCGTTTGTGTCCCGCAGAAAACGGTCGCAAGACCTGCGACATCGGGCGTGCTCCCCGCCGTCAGATCTGGCATGGCGAGTAATCGCGTCTCATCTATTTCGAGAAAGAGGGTTGCAGGAGCGTCAGACAGGCTGTTGACCGTCAGCGCGTCAATCGTCAGCGTGCGGCACTGCGCCATACGCGGCACGCCGATGGCTTCGTGGATCGAGTTATCGGTGAATCGTGTCGCATTGTCGTCTTCATCGAACTCAAAGCGCATTAACGGGGCAGAGGTTTGGTAGAGGTTATCGACAGCGGTGGTCGATAACGGCACGCTGTAGACGCGAAGATCATCCAAATAGCCTTGCAGATGCTTATGCCCGTAACGAGAGCTGCCGATGTAACCCCATGCGCCTTCCCAATCTGAGATTAAATCGGCCGAACCGCTGGCAACCTCAGCCCCGTTGACGTAAACACGCACGACATCGCTGTTGTCAATGGTTAGTGCAAGATGGAACCACTCATTGCGCGGCAATTCAAAGTTGACGGTGTGGCGCGTGTTGGCAAAAAACAGCTCGAATTGGTTCATGTCAAGCGTCATCCAGTGGGATGTGCTGCCAAAACGCAGATCGAGAAGCGTGCCGCGCTCAGCATTGACCCATGCGGCGATCGTCCGAATGTCACTTGGCCCGTCGCTCCCCAACTCCCGTGTATCGAGATAGAGATAATCGTCGTGGCCGTCGAAGTAGGCGGCGCGGTCCACCTGACCACGCAAGCCGAGCGTGGGGCAGGTCGTCGCTAGCAGACAGTGTGCTTCGCGGTCGATATAGCTCGTTGCATTTGGATAGTTGATTAAGTTGTCGATGACCATGCTGCCCGGCCCATCTTCAAACGGAATAAAAATCTCTAAGTCGGACGCATGCGGATCGACCACAGGGTAAGTTAACGCCGCTTGCAGTTCCAGGGCTGCTTCTATCTCCTGATCAAAGCGGTGCTGGCTGGTTGTGGCGAACGAGTTGACGGCCGTCGCGCCGCTGACCAACTGTGTCGATTGCGGTGCTGCCGAGTAAGGCACAAACGGTGCAGACACGTCGATCATCGGCCATGAACTGTGCATGAGGGGTTGTAGCTGTTCGGCCGAAACCGTCGTTGGCACAATCATCAACTCATCCAAGCTGCCCATGAAATAACGGTCGGCAAACGATTTGTGTCGTCCGAGTTCCATCTCGCCGTCGCTCGCTTCCAGCGTCCGCACAGAACTCGCTTCTTCGACGCCATCGAGATAGATTGAGGCGCAGGGTTGCCCCGTCATAGACAACGGCGGCGTGATGCCATGTATCGGTCTGCACGCTGGTTGTCCCGTTTAGTGTGCTGCCGCCCAGAAAGCTGTATAGGTTGCCATTGGCCGTGATGCCGAGCCATGTTCGGCCGATTCCGCCACCATCCGCTTGTTGCAAAAGGATGGGCGCGTTGCTGTAACCAGTCGTCTTGAACCACAGAGCCGCCGTAAATGGCTCAACGGCTGGGTCAATGGGCGTATCGAGTAAGAAATAGTCATCCACGCCGTCAAGCAAAATGCCGTTGCCGTACTTGCCGCTGTTCTTGGCGGGACAAGCATCGTCGCTTGGGCAGGTCGCCGCACGCACGTCATTCGCCAAATTGTCATAGCCAAGCGTGATCGTGTCGGCGCGGAAACGATAGAGCGACAAATGCCCGTTGTAGTTGCCACCCATCGTTAAGCCGACTTGAGCGTTTTCTCTGAAGTCGTCGTAGAAAACGAACTCGTCAATTTGACCATGCAACGGATGGCTGCCGTCGCCGCTGTTGCCCAGCGTACCGGGCCCGATCTGGTAGGCGTCTGGTGCAGATGCGCTCGGCCATAGATTTAGATATTGCGAACTGCCGTTGATAAACAGATTGAAGTGACCGTTGAGCGAAATGTGATTGTTGTTGAGGTTGAGAACACGGCTGTCCACACTCGGTCCGTTGGGATGACCCGCAATATCAACCACAACGTTGCCGTCGCTGTTCACGTAAATGTCGATTGCGCCCGACTCATCGCTATCTGTATCGAACAACATCATGCGCTCACCAGCAGCGGGGTAGGCATTGAGATTGACCCAGAAGGAGAGATTGAATTGCTCGCCATTTGTTCTTGCGGACATGGCGGGCACGCGCATGGTGTGGGTGCTGCCGTTAAACCACAACCCTTCCTCGCGGACGCTGTTGATCACGGCGGGGCAACTGCCGTCGTCTACGCAGACCATGTCGTTGCCGTCGTCCGCATCGTTGGCAAAGTGGCGTAACCGCTGGTCGGGTTCAAACCCATAGGCGGCGGTTGGGTAGCGCACCGCTGGATCGGCATAGCTGTTTTCGGCAATGAGAAAGCCAGTCGCCGTTAGCGCGGATGTGTTGGTTACGCTCGCCTGATAGGTCAGTTGCGCGTTGGGGGCGAGCAGATCGTCGTTGGGATTGATACGCCCAGCCATCAGGTTGGCGATGGCATCGGCCGAAAACACCTTATCCACAATCACAACATCATCGAGCCGCCCTGTGAAAAAGCGGTCGGTCAGCGATTTGTGTCGCCCGATCCGCATTGCGCCATCGGCCGATTCCACTGTCCGTATCGCTGCATTTTCCAGCACGCCATTGAGATAGAGCCGCAATGTTGCGCCATCGTAGGTGACGGCGGCGTGATGCCATTGGTTTGTCGTGACTGACGTGATGCCCGTCAGATAGCTGTTGCCTAGATACGAGCTGAGCGTGCCATCTGTGTGGAGGCCGAGCCATGTTCGGCCGATTCCGCTACCGTCCAACTGCGATAACAAGATAGGCGCGTTGTCGGTGTCAGTCACGTAGAACCAACTGGCTGCTGTGAAGCTGCCCGTGCTCGGATCGAGCACAGAATCCGTGCTGAGAAAATCATCCGTCCCATCAAACAGGGTGGCTTGCCCATACCGCCCCAGCGTGTGAACAGTTGGACAGGTCGCACCCGCGCAGATGGCATGGCGACCGTTGCCAGATCCATCCTGAAACGCAGTCGTGGCGGTGCTATCTTCAAAGCGCAGGAAGAGCTGCGGTGCGCCATCTTCGACCACGCCTAAGTCGCGGAACTTGACTAGCTCGGTGATAATCGATGGGTCAGTTTCAGTCCATGGGTTGAAGGCAAAGACAAACTCTTGCAGGTCATCCAGCCCGTCGCCATCTGAATCGGCACGGAACGGATCAGACCAGACGCGCAGAGGTTGGGTGCCGTTGACCAGCGTCGTCCAGCCATCGACCGCTTCGATACGGTCATTCAACCCATCGCCATCGGTGTCTTGCAGCAACGGATTTGTGCCAATTCGTAATTCATACTTATCGTTCAGGCCGTCATAGTCGGAATCTGGCAGACGGGGATCGTAGCCGTTGGCGATCTCGTACCCGTCCCCAAGCCCATCACCGTCGCTGTCATAGACGCTGCTCGGATCACTCCCATACAGGTCACTCACGCCGTCGGCATCCAAATCGACTTGTCGGGGCAGAGGTGGCGCGTCGCTCGACGAATGCGACCAGTCCATGCGGGCAAACTCAGCGACGGTCGCTGGAAAAATATCAAAGACGAGCATCGATGAGAGCGGATAGTGAATTGCGTCGCGGAACCGCTTCCAGCGACAAATATCTACCGTTCCATGTTGTGTCGGAATTTTCCAGCAGGTATTTGCGCCAGAGAGAAACGATTCGGTGTAGTTGAGTCCGAGCGGTTGATTGAGTCCCGCGCCGACATCAGCCAATGGAACGACTAGCGTGTGCTCAAAATTCGTTCGCAGCTTGCGACCACTTTGCGGTGTCCACTGGTCGGTGGCCGTGCTGTCCCAGTAGTCGAGATCGCTCTCAAACGTTTCTTGGCCTAGTTGGAGCGTGTAGGTGAAGACGTTGCGCTTGGCGACTTTATCTTCTTGGTTGTGTAAATCACGGTGGTATTTGATGCTGTTGGTAATCCCCATCGTCACCAGCAAGCTGTTTGTTTCGCGGAACCCCTGTCGCAAATCTTGGAAGCCGACGTTGTGCAGTTGGATGTCGAGACGATCGGCCGAATCTAAATTAGTGACCGACAGATCGATGTCAAACAGGCTGCTTGCAATGGTCTCAATAATGTAATCGGACGGCCCTTTTTTGTCGAGCAAGACAAAAATTGCGTCAACCAGCGATAGCAAAATACCGATAATACCAAAGCTGACGATGCTCAACGCAAAGAGGACGAGCAGGTAAATCGTCGATGCAACGGCGAGCGATAGAGCGATGTTGATCGCCAACTGGCTCATCTCCTTCTCAAGCACATTGACAAGAAACAAGACCCAAATCAAGGCGAGCGCGATGAGCAAGCCCACGGCACCAATCGCTTGGTAACTGGCTGCGCTGTTGGCGGCGGATGCGGCTCCTTGTGCCGCTCTGAACAGCGCGATCAGGGCGTTGATAGCATAGATCGAACCGACCACCAATGTCACTGCGGCCAGGATGATTTCACCCGTCCGTATCAGCTTCTCATTGCCGCTAAAGAGCAGGGCGAGACCGACAAAGGTCACGGCGACGATCATGATAAATCCGACCAAGGCGACGTTTGAATTGATCCACCCAAAGGAAAGTTGAGTGAGCGGCAGTTGCGGGTTGCTGAAAAATACGATATCGAAAAAGGCTAACGCAAGCAGCGTCGCCCCGAAGCTGGTGCCGGGTGGAAAGAGGGGGTCGTAGACGGTATCGGGCAGCCGCGCATTGTCCGCACGCGCGTTTAGTGGTTGACCCGCTAGTTCAGTCCATGCGGTCAATCCCTGCCAGAGTGCGGCGTAATAGGCCTGCACCCATGCCCGTCGATAGTCGGCCTCTTCGGCCGCCGCATGGCTACTATCGGCCGATTGAAAGAACACCTCTCGCTGGAGTCGCACATCGAGTTGGGTTAGATAGGCATTGATCTCGGCCGCCCGCCACGCGCCGTCCACAAACTGATAGGGTGTCCAACTCAGCGACGACTCACCCTGCACAACGACGTCGGCTGGCGATAGATCAAGGTGAAGCGCATCGCCGTCGATGGTGATTAGGCCTGCGCCACTGTTATTTGCCAGATTGTCGAGATTCAGTTCGCGGCGAGTGTGATCCATCGCATACATTAGGGTGGGAATCGTGTCGGTGTGTGCGCCAAATTCGGCCGAAAGTAGCGGCTCCACCTCTGTGCCGATGACGTAGGCCATATAGCCCCCGTGTTCATAATCGAGAAAGGTGTCCACTTCGATGTAATAATCGCTCGTAAACCAACTTGCGACCGACGAGGCCAAATTCTCGACCGTCACATCACGGTTGCCGTCGCCTTGACAGCTGCCGTTGCCGTCTTTGCTGTCACAATCTCGGCCGATCAAGAAGCCTGCATTCAAGTTCCAACTGGCGACCATCAGCTGATCGTCTGATGTGAGGTCGGTGTCAAGCGCGGGATCTTCGTGCAGGATCGCCATATCAAAGTCGTGTTCTTCGCTGACCGTCATGCCCGTCAACTGCCAACTGTCGGGATAGATGTGTCCAATCGTCAACACATCTTCGCGGCTGGCGGTTGCCCCGCTAACCGAATCGACACACGAATACGCGATTTCCCCAGCAACTTCTTCGCGCACCTCCTCATATCCGTTGGGGCATTGATCGGTGATCATCTGCACAAACCAGACCATCCGCACCGTTTGCGCGGCTCCCCAATCAGCACGCCCCGCCGTTCCCTGGCTCGGCCAATACGCCATGCGTGCGCCGAAGGCGTGCGGTCGGCCGAAGCGGTCAGTCACTTGCGTGAGCGGCACATAGGCGGCAAGCGTGCCTGCATCTAAATCCGCGTCGCTGACCTCAATACCCGTTGGCGCCAGCCGCTCGTCGTCCAGCCAGTCGGCAACAGGATCGCCCAATACGCGCGTCGCCGGTGCGCCATCTTGCACAGGCAGGTTGGCGTAATGCCCAGCGGCATAGGGCATCGTGATTTCAAGCATGGGAACGAGCCGAATGTCACCGTTGTCAGCATTCGCGGCGTTGCTGCGCAGGTTGAGATTGTCGGTATTCGCCCAAGTCGTCTCGCGTAATCGCTGAATTTGACCGTCGGCGTCTTGGCTCGGCCAGTCGAGAACGTGGTGGTACAAATTGAGGTTTGTCGCCGTTTGTGGGCGGAATTGGAAGTCGATGAAAACGGGTTTGTCGAGTGCCAGATTGGAGACGCTCAATTCGAGCGGATTTTGTTCGTCGTAGAAGTCAGGACTGGCTGAGAATGGGGACATATCCTCGCTGTCTGGCACGCCATCATCATCGTTGTCGTCGTCAAAGAGATCGGGCAAGCCATCGCCATCGCTGTCGGGACAGATGGCGGTGGGTGTGTAATCGGCCGAAACCAACTGTGTACGAGCACGACATTCTAACCCGTCGATGATGCCGTCATAGTTGCTATCCGCTTCGAGCGGATTGAGATACCAAGTTTGTCCCGCATAGGTGAAGCCAGAGATTTCATCCGCGTCTGCAATGCCGTCCATGTCGGTGTCGGCAACGGCGGGATGGGTTCCCAATCCATACACTTCTAGGCCGTCGCTGAGCGTGTCGCCATCAGAGTCGGTGCTGTCCACGACCCAATCGCAATGGTTGACCGCACCCGCATGGGCACAAGTGAGCCAACGTGCTTCGTCGAGATCGAATAGGCCGTCGTCGTCGCTGTCGACTGTGTCGGTGATGAGATTGCTGGCTCGCAGCGTGCCTGCAAGCGGGTCTTGATTGGGGTTCCAAGGGGGATTGAGCTTTGTTCGTAATTCCGCTTCGGCTATGTTGTCTGACTGCTCGATTTCGGCCGAATGCTCTGCCGCTCGTACCGCTCCAAAGAACGCCTGCGCCTGCACCACGCGGAACAGCGGTTCAAACAGCATCACAAAGATAATCGCGGCAACGACCACGGTGTAGAAATAGCGCCGTCGCCAATTTGTCAGCACGATCAGACATACGCCTGCGCCAACCAACAGCCATGCCGCCAATTCAGCACCCGATTGAGCCGCCTCAACGATAGTCGCTTCGCGCACCTGCACCCATGTTGCGGGGGATTGCCAGATAGATTCGGCCGATTGCTCCAAACGCGCCCGATCAAACCCAGACAGATCGGTCACGATCACGGCGGTCACGCGCCCCTGATTGGCTTGGGGCGGCATGTCGAGCGTCATCTCAAGACGGCGTGGCAAGCCATCTTCATCGAGCCAAAGCTGTCCCTGTCCTGTCATCTGCCGATAGAAGTCGGGCGTTTGCAGCGTCATGCCGGCGGGCAACTGTCCGTACTGCGTCATTTGGGCTTCCAATTGTTGCCGCATCGCCTGTGCATAGACGGTTGTCTCAAGGTCAAAGGCGATCAGTTCATAGTTAAACGTCAGCCCCCCAAGCTGTCGCGTATCCATGCCAAGCGCGGTCACATTGTCGGCCGTCTGCAAGAACGTCAGCGGGTCGCCACCGGGCGCGAACAAGTCACTCAGACCGTGGTGTTCCTCCCACTCCCCCACAGCATTGCGTCGATAGGTTCGGCCGTTTTCCGTCTTCACTGACAGGCCGCTTGCCATGTGTCCACGCGCATGTTGCCACATCGTCAGTTCGAGCAGGTCAGCGGCTTGGTCGCGTTTGCCGCTGAGATAGAGGTCGTCCGTCTGCGGCTGGCGACCGACGTTGCCGAGCGACGGCAGCGGATAGCTCGTCTGCGCGATGTGCGTGTCAAACTGGTAGGTGTTGCTATGCGCGGCGAGATGCCACGCTTGGGTGAGTTTGTCAGCGGGGATTTCGGCCGATGCAACCGGCGCGGCCAGCCAACTGCTGACGGCGAAAAAGATCAGCGCAGCGAAAAATAGAAAGCCTCTACGAAAAACGAAATGGGGGTGAGTTTGATGAACCATAGTTCGCTACTTATCCTCGTGGTGAAAACGTCTCCAGCGCAGCTGTATTCAGCAGTATAAGTAGCGAGTGCTGACTTTTGTACACCTAAATGATACAGTTGTAACAATAGTGGGTATCGTTTGAGGAGATCAAATGGCTACGCGTTCTGAACAGACCAAACAGCGGCTCCAGCAAGCCCTTTTCAGCTTACTTGATGACAAATTATATGAGTCGATCTCGATGGAAGAGATCGCGCAATGTGCAGGCTGCACGCGCGTGACCGTACATCGGCACTATCGTACAAAAGAACGACTGTTATTGGATTGCGCTGAGCTATTGATAGAGCAGGTCAAGGACAAATTGATATTCCCAAACGAACGTGTCAAGCAAAGCACATCAGAAATCAGCTACAAGAATATGGTTGCGTTATATACGCATGTAGCAGAACATCGCGGTTTTTATCAGGTGCTATTTGCAACGGGGGCAGGTGGAAAAGTGCGCTCGCAAATACGGCGTGTGATCGCGGGGGTGGTGTTAAACACATGGATGCAGGATGGCACCCAGCGCGCATTTTACTCAGACAGAATTAGTCCAGCATCACCACAGATGATTGCGAACACTGTCGCGGAGTTGGTCGTTGGGGCAATCGTCTGGTGGTTGGAATCTGGGTCGAATGAAGATGTGACGGTGTTGGCAATGGTAACGTTGCGACTGACAGAAACGGGTATATTTGGCTTTTTGGGGCGGGTTCCCGTTGTCGGGGATGTTTCATTTCGAGAGCTCACACCATACTCACCTGACAGACCCATTGCATAAACACGATATCTTCATCAGTGATCGTTTGCTCCGAGACAACCGTGAAGCCGGCCGTCAATAGCTTGTCCATGAATAGACGACGCGCTTCTGCACCGTTGGGCAACCCACCGTCTTTGACAACCACAAAAGAACCGTCTGGCTTGAGAATTCTGCGAACCTCTTGCAAACCCTGCAATTGATCTTGCCAATGGTCAAACGAGTCGAAGGCAAGCACATAATCGGCACTCGCATCTTCTACAGGTAACGATTCGGCACCAGATTGATGGTAGACAATGCGATCGGCGGCTGAATGGGATGCCGTTTGCATCTGCGCAATTTCGACCATTCTCGCTATCGGATCAATGCCGATCAGCTTGCCATCTGTGACATATTGGGCGGCATGTCGCAACGCGGACCCCGTGCCACAGCCAATATCGACGATGGTGTGATCTGGTGCGAATTGCAACGCCTCAATCCCCAAACGGTTTGTGGCGTAGTCGCCGTATTTTTCTGCATACCATTCCGCTGTTTTGCTATCCCATTGGCTCATTGAATCACCTCACAAATCATGAAATTATTGTCTCATTTTCACCCGACAACTGAGATAATGTCTACTTGCGCAATCCATCCGTTCAATAGTGTACCGTATGCATCCCCATTCATCCTAACACCCTGTGCAATTCCGCAGAGCCAGCATATTGATGGGAAGACATACACTTTTTGGATAAAAACTTGAACGGGTCAATCCTTACATGTTGGTGTAGGATAATGCCAAATTGGTCATGCTCGCTGAAACAGATCGGGATGAGATTGGCCTATTGCAAGGAAACACCATGCTATACACAGCACTATGCGATCTGCTCAATGGTGACGACCCAATTCTGAACGCGCCGACGAGCGGGACGGGGACCCTGAAGGAAAGTTGACCGATATGAAATCATTTGACGAGTATGTTGTCGTTGTGACGGGTGCCGGTCAGGGCATTGGCTATGGGCTTTGTTTGGCATTTGCGAAGGCTGGCGCGAAAGTTGCCTTGAATGATCTCGACGGTGATCTGGCAATAGCGGCGGCGCACAAGATCAACGAGCAGGTTTGCGCTGAGGCTGTCACACCCTATGGGTTCGACACGGCAGAGGTGGCGGCCGTTCGCACAATGATCGATGCGGTCAGCCATAAGCATGGGCGACTCGATGTTGCAATTGCCAATGCAGGACTTAGCCATTTCGGCCGATTTCTCGACTATACGCCAGAAGCGTTTGACCGTGTCACAGCGGTGAATCTGCGCGGAACCTTTTTCACAGCGCAGGCAGCCGCCCGCGCCATGATTAAAACAGGCACAAAAAGCGGACGGCTCATCTTCATGTCGTCAGTGACAGGCAACCAAGCCTATCCCAACCTCAATGCGTATGGCATGACCAAGGCGGGCATCCAGCAGCTTGCTCGCGTTCTCGCTGTGGAGCTAGGCGCACATGGCATAACCGTCAACGCCATTGCGCCCGGCGCGACCGTCACCGAACGGACGATGGCGGATGATCCCAGCTACGATACCAACTGGCAGGGCGTTGCCCCGAATCAGCGGGTTGCACAAGTGGAAGATATCGTCGAGACGGCTCTGTTTTTGGCGACGCCCCAAGCGCGTCACATCACGGGCCAGACGATCATGGTCGATGGCGGATGGACGCTCATCAGTCCCATTCCAGAAGCAACACCCGACATCCCAGATACATCTTCAAAGTTAAGATAATCCCATTCTGCACAATGTGATCTCGTTGCTTAAACCGCCCTTAAGCCGCATCCGCAACGAGACTCTACGACAGCGCATTGTCCATTTGGAAGCATTTAGCATAAAAGTCTGACAGTCGATCAGACTTTTCTCCCGCCAAATCTATTAATCTATCCCTATCACAGCCGTTAAAGAACGTTGTGATCACAAGTAAACGCTGAAAACAGCCATGCAATGCGCACGATTTGCAGCTATTTTCTAGGGAGATAACCATGAAACGCATTCTGTTACTACTCTTAATTGCAGGCACAATCCTGCTCTTCAAACAACGTGATCAACCGATCACGCATGCCGCTGCGCCCGACGCTGCGCCAGAGGAGATCAGCACGGGCTTTGGTCCACGCGGTCTCGCGTTGAACGACACACACGTTTTCGTCGCCAATCGCGGCTTTGGGGAAAGTTGCGCCTATGATCCCGGCCAATCGATGACTGTATTGCGGCGCGTCAATATGGGCGGTGGGGGCGAACTCTCACTGCTCGAACGCTGTGATTTTCACCCGAAAGGACTCATCGCGGACAACCAATATGTCTATTTCCGTGATGGCGACAACGACATCAAGCGCATCCCCGTCAGCGGTGGTGCGACCGAGTTGATCGCCACCGACACCTGCTGCGGCGGCTTCACACAAGACGCAACTCATCTCTACTGGGCCAACAACGGTGCGGCGGGCGACAATGACGAGATTTATCGCTGGCCCAAAGCGGGTGGCGCGGTCGAGCTAATCGCCGACTACTTCGAGCCAGACAGCAGCTACTTTATGCGCGATCTCGTCGTCGATGATTCGCACGTCTTTTGGCTGGCGTCGGCCATCGGCAATGAGCTGCTGGAAGAGCCGGGCGAGGCGACGCTGCGGAAGACGCCAAAAGATGGCGGCGCGATTACGATCATTGCGACGGCAGGGGATGGGCTGGATGATGCGCGGGCGATTTCGGCCGATAATACCCACCTCTACTTCACCGAAATCGGCACAGGGCGTGTCGGCAAACTCGACAAAAATGGCAATGGGCTGACATTTTTAGCCCCCGCGCATGAACATTACATGGGTGGCGCGATTGCCGTCAACGACACGCAGATTTTCTACTCCGACACAACGGGCGGTTACGATGGACGCATTCGACGCTTACCAATTGGTGGCGGCGCAATTGACGACATCGTGCTCGGCGCGTTGGGGCCGGGCGGTGTACATCTGACCGATAGCCACGTCTACTGGACGATGAGCGGCGGCGTCTATCGTTTACCACTCAACGCGAACGGGGTCGCTGTCGATTTGGTCGCTAACAATCTCGAAATCACGCAAACGGTGCAGGATTTGGAAAGCAGCGTAATGCTGGTAGCGGAAAAGCCGACGTTTGTGCGCTTTTATGCGTCGCTCACTGAGGTGCATGGGTTGTTGCCCGGTGTCACTGTTTCGGCCGAACTTCACGGCGAACGCAACGGCGCCCCCCTACCCGACTCGCCACTCACCCCTATCGACCCCGAGCTGTACCTCAAACACAACGCCCCCATCGACCGCTTCGACCGCGATACGACGTTTAACTTCTGGTTGCCGCCGTCATGGCTCGATGGCTCGGTCGAATTCCGTGCCGTCGTCAATCCCAGTGGCGCGGTTAACGAATTTGAGTTGAACAACAATGAACTGGTCATGACGCGCACCTTCCTCGATCAAGACCCGCTCTGTGTCGAAATGGTGCAGGTCGAAACGTCACCGACGACCGCCTCCGCTGGCGATCCCGGCTTTGTCGATATTGTCAACAGCGCGGAAGCCCAGTTGCCGTTCCCCGAAATCCTGATCGACGTGGGTGGCAAAATTTCGGAGACACAAGTGTGCTGGGCGGGGATTTTCCCCTATCCATGCGGCGGCCCGTATGAGCTGGATGATATGCAGGATGATTGGAAAGTGTTGGCGCGACTCGGCTGGTACGACATCTGGCACAACCACAACCAGTGGCAACAATGCGGCAAAGCGCACTTCTTTGGCATGGTGCATCCCGATGAAACGTCGTCGGGTGGGTTGGGCAACCGTCCCGGCTACAACGCACTGGGCGTGATGAACGTCGATCCAGACTTCAAAAACTTGCAGGATGTCGCACCATGGTATGCACCGCACGGTGGTTCGACACTGGCACATGAGTTAGGCCACAACAAAAATCGCAAGCACGTCGATTGTGGTGATCCTGCAAGTACGGACAACAACTATCCTTACAATCCCTGCACCATTGGCGTCACCTTCTCTAACACGCACAACTTTGGCTTCGACAGCGTAGACAACATGATTATCGGCACAAGCGAGGCGGGCGATCTGCTCTCTTACGCGATGAGCACGGGTATCGGCCGCTGGCCATCCGACTATACCTACGAGGCGATCCTCGACTATCCCTTCCGCAGCAGTGCGCGTTATGCGCCAGCCGCGATTGCCGCTGGTGAGACGCTCGCTATCACCGGTGTCTACACACCGACGACGGGCAAAGGTGACTTTGAGTTTGGCTTTGTCCTACCCGGCAACACATTGCAGGCGCACAAAGTCGAAAAGTATCTGCCCAATGTCGATCCAGAGGTTGAGCCACTGCAATTGATTTTGCGCGATGGGGGCAATGGGGTAATTTCGGCCGATAATTTCACCCCGCCCGCACTCGATGACACCGACAACGCCGCGCGCCCCTTCACGCTCATCATCCCATGGGATGCCAACACCGCCAGCGTTGAATTAGCCGACGGCAACGGCAGTGTCGTTAGCCGTCCCGTCAGTGCCAACCCGCCCGTCGTCGAGGTGACATCACCCAACGGTGGCGAATCATTCGCGGGTTCGCTCGATGTGGAATGGACAGCCAGTGATGACGACGGCGACGACCTCGTTTACACCGTCCAATACAGCGCGGACGACGGCACGACGTGGCACATCTTGGCGACCGACATCTACACACCTGCGTTGAGCATCAGCGACACCAGCTTTATTCCCGGTTCCAAAGGAATGACCGCCTTGGTGCGCGTCATCGCCAGCGACGGCTTGCGCACGGGCAGTGATGTCTCAGATCGCGGCTTCTCACTCCGCAACAATCCACCGCTCGCCCACATCGACGCACCCCGCAACGGTGCGACCTTCCCAACAGGCATGGCGATTCGCGCAGAAGGTGGCGCGTGGGATGAGGAAGATGGCAGCGTCGATTCGACCAACGGGCTGCAATGGACGCTCGACGGCAATGCGTTTGGTGCGGGCGAGGAAATACTGATGAGCGACTTAACGGTTGGCGTGCATTCGCTCGAACTGCGGGCGACCGATAGCGGCAACTTGGTCGATGAGACGGCGATTAACTTCATCATCAAAGACCAGATGTGCAGCGACAACCGTGAACAACTCCACATCGCATTCCTGATCGACTACTCCGATCCAGAGATGACCCCTTGGAATCCAACGGCGTGCAGCGCGATTCCAACATGGGTGAGCGACCTAGAGGCGATGGGGATGACGGTTGCGTACGATGTCATCGGCATCAACGGGCAGCAACTTTGCGCGACGACGAGCGTGCGCGCAATTGATCCCGACAACAGCGTCAACGACCACGCTGATTGGGGCGCAGCGATTGAAAGTGTCTCTGCCCACCTCGATTGGAAAGATGACTATACTCGCGTGATTGTGCCGATTAGCAATCAGGGACCGCAGGATGGCAACCCAGTTAATGAGGCAGATGTGATTTCGGCCGAAAACGCCGTCACCACTGCCCTCGCCAACAACGTCGCCGTCGTGCCACTCCTCGCACCACCGCTCGACTCGCAAAGTCAGCCATTGGTGACGAGCATCGCGCACGACATCGCGCAAGGCACATCGGGCGACCTGCTCCTGTGGGAAGATCGGGACGAGATGCCAGCCGTCTTGCAAGGCACACAAGCTGCGCTCGGTTGTCAACCAGAAGTGGACAGCGTTCCCCAACGTGACCCGAATGACCCGACCGCGCCGATCACGCTCGTCGGCGACAACCTCTGGCGCAACACACACGTGATGGTCAATGGCGACCCC
This sequence comes from Anaerolineae bacterium, assembly GCA_030425205.1. Classification (GTDB taxonomy): domain Bacteria; phylum Chloroflexota; class Anaerolineae; order Promineifilales; family Promineifilaceae; genus CALECP01. The sequence goes on along the minus strand of JAUIAP010000029.1, from coordinate 61,731 downwards.
GCAACGGCTGTGGAGACAAGCGCAGACGGTCGTTTGATTCAGTTTGAGATGCCGGCCAGTCGCGGCCGAGCGACAGAAACCATCGTTCTCAGTCGCGCCGGTGCAGAACCGCTGACTGTACAGCTGACCAACGGTGTGCCAACTGCCGTTGCCGTCCGCACGACGAGCAGCACGACAGCAACGCCATTTATGCTGATTGGTGTGACGCTGCTTTTATTCATCGGCATGTGGTTTAGCAAGTGGTACTATCGCGCTTGATTACCCATTGAGGCCATTTAACGGCAATAAAACCAAAATCCTCAAAATTCCTATCTCCGCCGCAAGCGGACGGAGTATTACGGAATTTTGCCCCTTCGGGTACGGATTTTGCTCAGAGTTACGGACCCCGCAGAGCGGGCGGGTATTAGACCCCGCGGGGATAATAATCATGGTAAGTAGTGCGTGAAAAACACGCATCACGTACCACATAAAACGATGTGACCTGTCATACCAGACAGGTCATTTTGTTTCCGTACCGCATTGTGGCTTAGGCTGTTAGCACACAGCGAAAGCCCATATGTCCCGTCGTGCTGTCGGGTGTGTTGTGGGTGCGTGCGCTGACGCGGTAGCGGTTGCAGTATGATTTGTGGCAGAGATAGGAGCCACCTTTGACCACTTTGGCGGTGCCAGCAGGTGGGCCGTGCGGATTGGATGCGGAATCATATTGGCGGAAGGTCGGGTGAAACCAGTCAGAACACCACTCCCAGACGTTGCCGCTCATGTTGTAGAGGCCGTAACGATTCGGCCGAAAAGCCCGCACGCCACACGTCCCCAAAAACCCATCACGACCCGTATTTTTTTCTGGAAACTTGCCCTGCCAAATGTTGCACTGATGTTTTCCCTGCGGCGTTAGCACATCTCCCCACGGATATCGCTTTTGGCGCAATCCGCCGCGTGCCGCAAACTCCCATTCTGATTCCGTCGGCAACCGCTTGCCGCACCATGTCGCGTAGGCCAGCGCGTCATTCCACGACACATGCACGACGGGATGATCGGCACGCTTGTCAATATTGCTGTGCTTGCCTTCGGGCTGTCGCCACGTCGCGCCGTACACCTGTCGCCACCACGGGGCAGACGGCACGGCGGCATTGTTTTGCAGTTCGGGTGGCAAGAATAGATAGAAGACGAACGACCAATCGAAGCGTTCCGCCTCTGTGACATACCCCGTTTGCGCCACAAATTCGGCGAATTGCGCGTTGGTGACTGCCGTTTCGTCAATCCAAAACGGGTCAAGCGACACCTCGCGCACGGGGCCTTCCCCATCGCTGGGAAAGGTCGCATCATTGCTACCCATCAGAAATGAGCCACCAGCGAGCCGCACCATGCCGTCGGTTGACGTGGCGATTGTGTCGATGATAGCTTGCTCGTCAGAGAGCTGTGAGCTTGGAGGACGGCTAACGGCGCAGCAACGATTGGTCATTTAGATTTATCCTTTGATGCATTTACGATTTGCGATTTACGATTTACGAAGCCGACAGACTCGTAAATCGTAAATCATCCCTCGTAAATCCTCTCACGCTCGTCCAGCGGCGAGTTGAACTTCTAGTGCTTTGGCATCTTCGACGTAGGGTTTGTACAGGAGCGTGATAAACGCCGTGTTAATCAACATGATGACGACCAAGACAACCAAGAAGACGGGTCTCAAGCCAAACACCTCGCCAAGCTGGCCCGCGACGATGTTGTAAATTGCCCAGCCGATAGCCTCAAAGACAGAGGCGAAGAGGGCGAACGCGGTTCCGCGCAGGGCAGGGCGGACGACGGAGGCGACAATCGGCCGATTTACGCCCATATTCGCCGAGCCAAACAGCCCCATCGTGAAGAAAATAATACCATACACGACGTTGCTTTCGTAGATGAACTGCGTACCGATGAAGGCGAGGACGGCGTAGATAAACTGAATCGCTTGCAGAGTTCCAATTCGGCCGAAACGGGGCGCACGGACGTGAATCCAATCGCCAACAAAGCCGAAGATCATAATGCCCATCAACATGCCCAAAACGAGCGGCATCATCATCAAGTTAGCGGAGGCGGTATCAAATCCCAACACGTCCACCATGTAGATGACACCGAGCGAGATCATCAGCAAGTGACCGCTCAACAGGCGTTGAATCAGCATCAAGACAAACGTGCGGATGCCGAACAACTCTTTGACCTCGCTCCAGTTGACGAGACCGTACTCTTCCTTGCGTGCCTCTTCGCGTTCTGCCTCGCTCATGTCGGCCGCGCCGAGTCCAGGGTCTTCCAAGAATTTCCAGATCAAAATGCCGCTCACAAAGCTCATCACGCCTGCGCCATAAAACCCGTATCGCCAGCCACTCTCCATGCCAGCCAACCATGCGTTGACGGCAAACAGCGGTAACGCTGCCAATCCCGCGACCCCATAAACGACGCTGACCGCCTTGCCGCGCTCCTCATCCCCGAACAGATCCATCAACAGCTCTTGCATCAATGGCAAACTAGCGACCGCCCCCAGCAGCGAGATGGTGACAAAAATAAACAGTTGCAACACCGATTGCGAAAGGCCGATGGCGATTGCCCACAGCCCCCAGATGCCCGTCGCAAAGATGAGGACGTTTTTGCGGTTGTATTTTCGGCCGATGCTCGCCCAGAAGGGGCCGAAGAAGACAGAGATGATTTTCGGCAACGCTGCCATCCAGCCCAACATGCCGAGCGTCATCCCCAATTGATCCCGAATCAGCGGGAACATGGCGGTGATAAACGACGTGCCTTCATTGTTGTCGAGCATCGAGGCGAAGCTCATCGAGAGTGCGCTGCGCCAGCGACCGGGAATTTTTGCTTGTTCAGATTTTGCGATCACGGGTTCTTGTCCAAACGTGGTGTCAACAGTCATGATGTCTTCTCCGTTCCATTAAGGTGTGAATGTTCTTGGTGTGCGAATTCGTTGGCGATGATGGTGAGGATTTCGGCCGAAATTAGCCCGTTGGCAAATCCTGCCACCTGTTTCAATGAGAGGCCGCCCATCATTTTCGCCATTGGGCTGGCCGCGACCATCGGCAGATACGTCAGCAACGTGCGTGCCGCGTGGTCATCGTTCAAAATTGTCTGAATGGGGGTGTCTAAATTAAATTCTCCATCGCCGCTCGGTAAATCTTTGATTAACTGGGCGGCGGGCTGCTTGGCGCGTTCCACCATATCGGCGTGCGCGTCCAGCAGCAGATGCGCGTCTGTCACAACCCCATCACACGGCAACCCGAGCCGCTCGTACTGCTCTGGTGGTGCATCGTTCTCCTGCATCAGCGCAATCAGCAGTCCAATCATACGCCGCTCGACTGTCTCATCGACAATCGACTGCTCCTGATGGGGGTCGTTGTCGAGGTCAAACAACATCGTGCCGAAGGGGTAAGAGTTGAGCATGGCGCGAGTAGGGATTTTGAGCGTTTGCACGTTTTGCGTAAAGGTGAACGGCTCAGCCAGCGTCATCTGCTGCAACTCACCCACGCTAAAGCGGGCGTTCATATGGGTCGGCATCAGTGTGTACTCGTTTAGCGGGCTGTTGACCGCCTCTTTGGGCGAGCGCATGTAGATGTAGCGTCCATCCGTCACGTTGACGTGTCCGCCAAAGGAGCCGAACAGCCCTGCTTCCCGAATCGGCAGATCTTCCACAACCGTCTCCCGCAACGACTGCCCAATCATCGTCTCTGGAATTTCAACCCCAAAAAAGTCGAGCAGGGTCGGCGCAAAGTCGATCATCTGCACCAGCGCGTCGCGGCGGGTCGCCCCATGCTCATGACGCGGATCGCAAATAAAGAGCGGCGTATGCACAATTTCGTTGTACCAGGGCTGCACGTTCTTGCCCCACCACTCCTTCTCACCGAGCAAAAACCCATGATCGGTACAGACGATTAGTAGCGTATCCTCCCACAGACCGTACTCGTCCATCGCATCCATCACCTTGCCGAGATGCGCGTCGCACATGCTGACGAGTGCCGCGTATTCGTTGCGGACATGCTCAACCTGATCGCGTGTCTGCCCAACCCGCGCATAGTCCGGCCAATCGAAATGGGGGCCGTCGTAGTCGTGCGGGTAGAGGTCTTTGTACTTTTGGTGGCTGAAAAATGGTTCGTGCGGGTCGAACGTTTCGATTTGCAAAAACCAGTTATCTTGGTCGTGATTGGTGTCGATAAAGTGCAGGCCGTTGTTAAAGGTCAGCGTTTGGGGGTGTTGTGCTTCGGTCGGCATGTAGCTGCGATTGATCCAATCTTGGCGATAGAGGCCGAGCCGCATCTGCTTCAAATCGGGCGGTGTCTCAGGGTCGGCAACATGCCCTTTCCACGCATCCCCCTCCTGCCCACGCGAGAACTCCCATGAGCTATAGCGGTTGTGATAGGTCGCGCCGCCATCCTCCCAATAGTGCTGGTGGTCGCTGGCGAGATGGGTATAAACGCCACTGTTTTTGAGCAGTTCGGGCATCGACTCATCGAATGGTTCGAGTGGCCCCCAACTGCGGTGCAAAAAGTTGGTGCGCCCCGTGTGCAGCTCACGACGGGCGGGCATACACGGCATACTGGCCGAATAACAGTTGTCAAAGGTGACGGCGCGTTCCGCCAGTCGTGTGAAGTTCGGTGCGTGTACCCAGTCGCCGCCATAGGGGGGCAGCATGTGGCGATTGAGCGAGTCGAACATGACCATAATTGCTTTCATTTTGTTTTCCTTCTTGGCTTGGAGCGCAGACGCCTTGTCCGCCGCAGCAGACGAGGCGTCTGCGCTCCGCTATTTTGAACGAATCGCATTTACCATCGCGCCAACACCGCGCAACGTCTTGCCGTTAATAATCGTCACAAGGCTATCGAGCATATCGCCCGTAATCTTGCCTTCCCCCGCCATCAACATCATGCGGAGCGGGGCTTCTTCGAGCATCGCATCGAGGATGACGCGCATCGCTGAATCCTCATCTTCATCACCAATCAGCGTGTCCATCTGCTTCTTCATTAACCCTTGCAACTGTCGGCCGATAAATGTCCCTTTCATGTCTGCAATCGGGGTGTTGAGGGTAAACGCGCCTTTCTTTTCAAGACTGTTGTCGGGAACGGGACGTCCGAGCAGACGCTCAAACTGATATTGGGGAACGGCTGTGCCTTTGGGGAAGTCATCGTAGAATGAGGGTTGTCGGGTCGCTTGTGGGGTGGGTGATGTCACTTCAACGGAGGCGGTCAGGCGGATGTCGTGCGCCGATGCGCCGATCAAAATCTCAAATTCGCCAGCCTCAACGACCCAATCGGCGCGATCCACATCGTAGAAGGCGAAGGCGCGTCGGCCGATTTCAAATGTGACCGTCTTGGTTTCACCCGCTTCAAGAGCGACCTTATCGAACCCTTTGAGTTCTTTATTCGGCCGAAAAACCCCCGCCTCCACGTCGCGCACGTAGAGTTGCACAACCTCTTTCCCCGCCACTTTGCCGCTGTTCGTCACCTTGACGGAAACGGTCAACGTTTCCGTGTCAGCCATCGTGCTGCGGTCGAGTTGCAGGTCGCTGTACTCAAACGTCGTGTAGCTCAGGCCATGCCCAAATGGGAACAACACCTCTTGCGCTACGCTGTCGTAGTAGCGATAGCCGACGTAGAGGCTTTCACGATATTCGACTGTGCGTGGGCCGCCGGGGAAGTAGTGATAGGAGGGGTTGTCGGCTAATTTGATGGGGAACGTTTCTGCCAATTTGCCGCTCGGATTGACCTTGCCAAACAGCACATCCGCCATCGCGCCCGCACCTGCTTGTCCGCCCAAATACCCTTCGACAACGGCGGGGACTTTGCCCAGCCAGCTCATCTCAATCGGTGAGCCATTGCTCAAAACGACGACAACGTTATCGTGCGCCGCCGCGACCGCCTCGACGAGTGCGGCATGGGCGGGTGGGATTTGCATATGGCTGCGGTCGCGCCCTTCCACTTCATACAAATCGGTCAGGCCGATGCAGACGATGGCGGTTTCGGCCGATTGTGCCACCCGCACCGCATCCGCAATCAACCCCTGATCGACCACATCCCCCTGCCCAACATACCCGTCCGCATACTGCACCTTCTCAGCACCAATCAGCTTGACCACTTCATCGTGTAAATTGTCGAGTTTTGTGGGGATAATCTGCGAACTGCCTGCGCCTTGATAGCGGGGATGTTTGGCGAATCGGCCGATTAGCGCAACGCCTTCCTTCGCATCCAGCGGCAACACATCCCCCTCGTTCTTCAATAGAACAACCACTTCTCCCGCCACCTGTCGCGCCAGCGCGTGGTGTTCGTCTTTGTCATAGCTATGCGGCTGTTGCAATGTTTCATTCGCCATGCAAATCAGGCGCACAATCCGCTCAACCGACCGATCCAGCGTCGCCATGTCCAACGCGCCCGATTCCAGAGCCGCCTTCAACTTCTTCGCATTGCCAAACTTAATGCCCGGCATCTCCAAATCGACCCCCGCCTTCAGCCCCAGCACGCGGTCATTCATCGCCCCCCAGTCGGTGACGACGATCCCTTCAAATCCCCACTCGTCGCGCAAAATCTCCGTCATCAAACGATGATGCTCCGACGCATACGTGCCGTTGACCTTGTTGTAGGCACACATCACTGTCCACGGCTGCGCCCCTTTGACCGCAATCTCGTAGCTGGGCAAATAGATTTCACGCAAGGCGCGTTCGTCGATCACCGAGTCAATCGTCAGGCGGCGAAACTCTTGATTGTTGGCCGCATAATGTTTGAGCGATGTCCCAACCCCCTGACTCTGCACACCGTTGATATGGCTCTTCGCCATCTCGCCGCTCAGATACGGGTCTTCCGAAAAGTATTCAAAGTTGCGCCCACACAGCGGTGAGCGTTTGATGTTGACCCCCGGCCCCAAAATCACGCCGACATTTTCAGCGCGTGTCTCCTCCCCCAATGCAACCCCAACCTGCTCGACAAGCTCGCGGTTCCACGTCGCCGCCAAGCCAGAGGCGGTCGGAAAACAGGTCGCTGGCTCACTATTGTTGAGGCCAACGTGGTCGCTGTCCCCCGACTGCTTGCGTAACCCATGCGGCCCATCCGTCACCATAATCGACGGAATCCCCAAGCGTTCAACCCCTTCTAAATGCCAAAAGTCTTTGCCCTTGAGGAGGGCGATTTTTTCGTCAACGGTCATCTGTGAGACGATGTGTGCGTAGTTCATGTTCATTCCTTTTACAAGTTGCTAGTTGCTGGTTGCTGGTTGCTAGTAAAGAAGGGGAGACTCAACATTGAGACTTTCTTACTAGCTACTAGCCACTAACCACTAGCCACTTTTCACTTCTAAATTGATAGTGCAACTGATTAGAATGGTAAGGGGAATGTGTCAAGGGATAAATCCCCTGTTGTTGGGAATGTGGTGGGGAAAATTGGGGGGATGGGCAAAGGATTGTTGGAAAGTTACCCAACAAGGGGTAAAATCGTTTTATGTTGGGTAACTTTTGCGAACGAGGCGACGATGAAACGACGAAAACCGACGGTGCGGGATGGGGTGTTGCGGACGGGGGGGCTGGATGTGCGGGTGACTTCGGCCGATTTCCTCTTTTGGCTCAACGCCAATCGCAGTCTTGTGTTTGAGGGGGAGTTCGGCCGATTTTCAGCCTACTGCGCCGACTTGACGCTACTATGCAACGAGCGCATCTAACCCGTGTTTTTGCACAATGTTAAGTAGGCGTAGAGCGGGACCACCCGGCTTTTTGACACCACGCTCCCAGTCTGAGATAAGGTTGCGGGAGACGCTCAAGTAGAGAGCAAAAATTGGTTGGGACACTTGTTCTCGCATACGCAACTGCTTGATCTCGTCGGGCTGCATTGGTGGGGCAGGTTCCAAGCATGTGACATCAAAATCCCGCATCGTTTTTTTGTCGATTGCGCCGATTTGGTGCAGGGCATCCATCGTTTCGTGAATGGCGGCAAATGCTTCTGATTTGTATTGGTTTGTATCACTCATGGTTAAACCTCAACTAATGCGTTTTGTTGAATCAACTCGGCAATCTGATCATCAGAGAGGGCAAGTAACGCTTTGGCAGCTTGCTTAAATGCTCTCAACTCATCTCGGCTAATGTTATCCTGTGCATTTTTGGCAAAGCCATACACAAAAAAGGCTTTGTCATCTTTCCTAAAAATGATAATCGTGCGATAGCCACTTGATTTGCCTTGTCCGGGTCGTGCAATGCGTTGTTTGATCACATTTCCACCCAATGCAGCATCAACCAATCCCTTGTTCACTTGCTCGACCGCATTTCTGAGCGACAAATCGTCAATTGCTTCTCGCTTGGCAAAACGTCGAAACCAAGCATTCTTGAAAATTCGCATATACTTACCCTCTACAATGCACAATCATTGCCAAATGGTATCATACCAAGTGTTACACTTCAACTGGTTTTATTCAGTAAGATAGATGGATAACTTCTGTGAATGAGGCGACGATGAAACGACAAAAACCGACGGTGCGGGATGGGGTGTTGCGGACGGGGGGGCTGGATGTACGGGTGGCTTCGGCCGATTTCCAACACTGGCTCAACGCCAATCGCAGCTTTGTGTTTGAGGGGGAATTCGGCCGATTTTCAGCCCGCCGCGAAACACGACGCGGCCAATTTTACTGGTACGCCTATCGTCGGCAGGATGGCAAACTGCGTAAGGCGTATCTCGGTCGTGCCGAAGATTTGACATTGGCGCAGTTGCAATCGGCCGATGCGAAGTTGGCAGGACAGGAGATCGCCCCGCCCGCTCAAACAACCCATACTCCAGTTATCACCAAACATTTCCCGCCGCGCCAACCCGACAATTTGTTGCGCCGTGACCGCTTGCTTAAGCAGTTCAAAACGCCGCTCGTGCTGCTCCATGCGCCGATGGGGTTTGGCAAAAGCACCCTGCTCGCCCAATGGAGTCAGCAAACGACCAAACCGATTGCATGGGCGACATTGGATTCGGCCGATAACATCCCGACCACCTTTTTGCAGACGATCAGCAACGCACTCGCCACCATTCTGCCCGACAACATTTCACAACTGTCACCCCTCCCCGCCACGCCCGACTGGAACCAGTTGCAGGCCGCCATCACGACCATACTGCACAAAATAATGCCACACCGCGACCCGTTCGCGCTCGTTTTGGACGACTATCATCTGATCACCAGCGAGCAAAATCAGCGCATGACGCGCTTTTTGATCGACTATTTGCCGCCAACGATGCAGCTTGTCATCAGCAGTGCCGAGCGTCCGCCATTTCCGCTCAATCAGTGGCGGATGCTGGGGATTGTGACCGAAATTGACGAGGGGCTGTTGCGGCTGACGGCCGAGGAGAGTCACCACTTTTTGCAGCAACACGTCGCCGTCTCGCCCGCCCGATTGCGCCAAATCACGCGCCAAACGGGGGGCTGGCCGGCTGGCTTGCGGCTGGCAGCGTTGGCGTTGCAGCACGACACTCCATTTACCGCTGACAAACGACTTGGCGAAGGGGCGTATTTCAGCTCCTTTTTTATTGAGAGCGTTCTCTCGCAACAGCCGCAAACGGTGCAAACATTTTTGCTGTACACGTCGATCCTCAATCGCCTGCATGCCGATCTGTGCGATGTGTTAACCAGTCGTCATGATAGCCAAAGCCAGCTTGAATCGCTCTGGCAAGGCAACTTGTTTATCGCCAAATTGGATGGGGAGTCGGTCTGGTATCAATATCATACGCTGTTTGCCGATGCGCTGCGGCAGGCGTGTCAGCGACGGTTTCCAGACATGATCGGCACATTGCATCGACAGGCGGCCGCATGGTATCAGCAAAATCAACTGCCCGAAGAAGCGGTGCATCACCTGATGTTGATCGAAGATTGGGTGGCGGCGGCAGCGTTGTTGGAGACGATTGCGTATGAGGAGTTGCGTGATCAAGGGGAGGATCACCGACTGTTGCGCTGGGTGCAGCAGCTGCCGGTCGAGATTGTGCAGCAGCACGCGGCGTTGTTACGCACCTATCTGCGCCTGACCAATCTCTCGCTGTTGCCAACCCAACAGACGCGCTTTGTGCAGGAGGTCAAAGCGCGGATTATGGCGAAGGATGTGGCGGCGCGTTCGGCCGAAGATCGCGCCATCCTCGCCGAAATCGAACAGGGGCGGGATGGGGATGTTTCGGCCGAAATCCACTATCCCACCAAAATCGACACCTTTTTTGACCAACTCAACACGCTTAACAACAGCGTCAACGCCATCTTCTCCAACCAATTTCAGCTTGCCGAACACCAACTTTCCCATCTGCTTGAACAGGCACAGGTCGATAACCATCTCTATCTCGGTCAGCTAACGGGCAATACGCTGGCGTATGTCAGCGTCACGCAGGGGCGGCTCGAATATGCCAAGTCGATTTGTCAAGAGCTGCTCGACTGGGTGTGGCAAAGGTTGGGACGCTGGCCGGCGTTGGCAAGCACGCTGATGAGCACGCTGGGCTGGGTCGCCTACGAACAGAATCGGCTCGCTGATGCTCTGGAATGGCTCAACCAAGCGCATGAGATCAACCCCAACCCCGTGATTATCAACATCCTCGTCTGGAACTTTATGCTGCAAGCGCGAACCTATACGGCACAGGGCAACATCGAACAGGGGATGGCGATGCTCGCTGCGGCCGAACAGCTTGATCTGACGCTTGACACGGGGATGTGGGTGCGTGAGGACATCGTGCTGGCGCGGGCGCGTTGTTATGCGCTTGCCGACGACATCCCCGCCGCCAGTCGCTTGCTCGCCGACTGCCAACCAGCCATCGCCACCAATGAACAACTCCACGACGCGGCGAACATCATGCGTGCCGAAATCTATCTGGCGCAAGCCGATTTTGCGGAGGCGGAGACAGTTCTGTTAAGGCTAACAGAGGGGTCTACAAGTGGTTTTCGCATGGAGCCAATTTTGCGTCCGCATGTCATGTTGGCGGTTGCGCTGATGGGGCAGCACAAGGTCAATGCGGCGCAAAAGCTGTTTGAGGGGGCATTGCGGCTGGCATCGGCCGAAAATTTTCGTCGCCCCTTCATCGAGCGGGGCGCAGCACTGCTGCCGCTCTTGGCATTGACATTGCAGGCGGGGCGACTTTCGGCCGAAACGCACCGCTTCGCCCAACACATCAACACCACGCTCCAAACCGCTGCCGAAGTCGTCCCTTCTCAGCGTGAGCTCGCCGATTTGCAGATCGCCGCCGCCATCAGCAAACGGGAGTTGGAAGTGTTGCAGTTGGTCAGCGCGGGATTGTCAAATCAGGAGATTGCCGCCCAACTGCTGATCACCCAAAGCACCGTGCATTCCCATCTAAAGCGCATCTACCGCAAGCTGGACGTGCATAGCCGCACGGAGGCGGTCATGCGGGGGTTGGCGTTGAATTTGCCGTTACGCTAAATTTTCGGGCGTGAATGCCAGCACTTTGGCAGCCTCTATTTGTGCGGCGAGTTGCGGACGGTCGCTGCGCTGGCTCCACTGCCACGCGAGGTCAAAATAGCGATCTGCATCGGTGGAACAGCCCACGTACCGTGCCCACATCCCCAGCGCACAATACCCCTCCACAATCACTTCGGAACGTCCCTCGTCCAGCGTCAATTGCAACTGCTTCTGCAAGTGTGCCTCCGCTGCATGCTGATTGTTTTCTAGCGCAGCCAAATAGCCCAGCAGCCGCTCAACCTCTTGATGCAAGCCGAGATGATATTGCACAAATTGTTGTGCTTGTTTGAGACGGCGGTGCGTCTCCGCAAGATCGCCTGTCACCATTGAAACACGCGCCAATGAATAGATCGCACAACCGATACCGATAGCGTCTTCCAGCTGCAAGAAGATGGCGTGTGCCGATTGCCAATAGCGTTCCGCTTCGGCGTAATTCTTTAGCTCAAAAGCGAGGTTGCCCAAATCGACCGTGCGCGTCGCCTCAAATCGCGCATGACCACCTGCGTGGTACGCCTCAATTGCGCTCAAATGATAGGCGTTGGCACGTTCATATTCGTGGGTATGATATTCATGATACCAGCCAAGTTGGGCGCAACACCACCCTAAATCCTCAGGAGAATCGCGGGTTTGCAGCAGCGCATAGTTATGCTCTAGCAGTTGTAAGGCACGTTCAGATTGATTGCGATTCCAGAATAACGCATAGGCAACGTCAAGCTCAAGTTTGATCTGTAGATGCAACAATCCTTGTTTCTTCACGGCTGCAAGCGCACGCTGGATTAAATCAAACCGCCAATTATCGACCCCACAATCACCAAAGTTATTGCGTAGATGCGAGATCAGCGGTTCGATAGCGGCTAGATCGTTGGCACTAGCCCACTGCCATGCGACGGTGATGTGTTCCAGATTATGGCGGAAGTTCGGCGTGAGCGCGCTGATCTCCTGAAAATGGCGCAGATAATAGCGGGCGTGACGTTCGTGAAGCGGTGCATTATCGGCCGATTTGAGCAATAAGAATTGGCGCATCAAAGGATGGAGCGCGAGCCGATGTTCAGCCGCCTGAATGAGCGTGCGATTTTGCAGCGTGCGCAAGAGCGGCAACGTCGCGTCGGCAATCTCCCATGCGGCGGCGGGCGTAAATGGCGCGGTGAAGACGGCCAGTCGCTTGAGAATCGTTTGTTGTTCGGCCGAAATTTGCTGCCATGCCTGTTCAAGAACGGCGTGAATGGTGCGATGACGATTCGGCCGATTGCGCTCCTCACTTGCCAGCAGATCGATTCCCACTTGCAACTGCTGCGCGATTGCGGCACATGACTGCATCCCCACCCACCCTGCGGCCAATTCGATAGCCAGCGGCATTCCTCCGACGAGATCAATAATGCGCGTGATGTCGGCAATTTGATCAGCGGGCGCAAAGGTGGGCTGTATGCGTCGCGCGGCATCGATAAATAGCTGCACGGCGGGCGATTGAGGCGCATCTGCTTCGTGGAGCGGTGGGATCAAGATAACGCGCTCTTGGTGCAACTGTAAGCGTTCACGCGAGGTGATGACCATTCGTAACTGTGGTGCGGCACGACAGAGGCGATCGAGAAGCGGTGCAGCCGCCAAAACGTGTTCAAAGTTGTCGAGAATGAGCAATAAATCACGCTTTGCCAATGAAGCGGCGAGAAATCTCTCGCTATCGGTATAGGTGCTGATGGCGAGCATGTCAGCTTCCGTCATCGCCTGCACGACCGCCTCAGCCACTGCCTGTGCAGGGCTATTTGCCGCCAGCGCGACGAGCGAAACGAATACAACGCCGTTAAGAAAGCGGTGCTGCTGCGTTCGCCCAATCTCCAACGCCAAGCGCGTTTTGCCACTCCCGCCCAAACCAGTCACCGTGATCATGGCGTGATCGCTCAACAGCGTGTTGATCAGATTGAGTGTTTGGGATCGGCCGAAAAATGGCGTTTGCTGGGCGGGTAAATTGTGACGCGGTGCGCTGCGGGCCAGTGCGATCTGTGCCATTAGCTGGCGTGTTTTTGGCATCGGTTCGACACCCAATTCAGCCTTTAACTGCTCGCGCAAAACGGCGTAATGGCGGAGGGCGTTGTCATATTTTCCCTGACGTGCCAGCGCGTGCAGCAGGTGACGGTGCGGCTCCTCGCGCCATGGCTCCAATACAACTAGCTGGCGCCACGCCTGCTCCGACGCCGCCCACGCGCCTTGTGCGGCATCATGTCGCGCCAATCGCTCCCAACCCGCCACCGCCAGCGAACGCAGTCGCTCCCTTTCGGTCAATAGCCAGCTCTCAAACTCAGGCACATCGTTGATATAAAAGCCTGCCAAAAAGTCATCGCGGTAGAGCGCCAAGGCAGCACGCAGTTGATTGTCATCGCCAACCGTCCCCGTCTCAAATTGGGCAATGTCACTTGTCACAACATGCTCTGGGTTGAGCGCAACCGCCTTGCGCGTGATGGAAAGATAGCCGGGCAACAGTTGACCGAGCTTGTAGAGCGCAGAACGCAGGCTGGCCTTTGCCTTATTTTCGGCCGAATCGCCCCAAAAAAGACCGGCCAGATAGTCTCGCGCATGCGTTTGCTCTGTGGCGGCAACGTAGATCAGCAGTGCCAACGTTTTATCTGTCACAAATCCCGTCACACGCTTATCGTGCAGGAAAATGGTTGGATAGCCGAATAGTTGTAAGTGCATTCTACGTTCCTAAAAATCTAGCCCCTGAGCATACTGCTTGCAAACGATTATCACTAATGTTACGCTCCATCAAAATTACCGTAACGTTGGGAAGATGATATATTATGGGATATATCCGCTCATCGAGAGCATTTTGGCATCTAATCTGTGCATTCTCAACGAAACAGAAGCCGCACGACTAACCTTAGGGAAGAAAATGAACACACATACGATTGTCCACCGTCTCAATAACCGCGCTGCCAGTGCACCAAATGACCCGGCCTACTATGAAAAGGTCAATGGAACGTGGCAACCAACAAACTGGCAAACTTACAACCAACAGGTGCGGCAAGCCGCCCGCGCCATGATCGCGTTAGGGCTGGGCAGCTCTGATATCGTCACAATTTTAGGCTTTAACCGTTCCGAGTGGGTAGTTGCCGATCTGGCTGCGATGGCGATTGGCGCAGCGGCAGCAGGCATTTATACATCAAATTCGGCCGATGAGGTCGCCTATATCGTGCGCCATGCCGAATCGAAACTGGTCGTCATTGAGGACAAGAGCCAATATGACAAAATCGTTGCCACCCGCGACTCGCTGCCCAATCTCAAACACATCGTCATCATGCGCGGTAGCGAGATTTCGGGCGACGAGATGGTGCTCAGTTGGGATGATTTTATGAAGCTCGGCAACGACGTTGAGGATGCGCAAGTCAATGCACGCATGGACCAATTAGAGGCCGACCAAGTTGCCACGCTCATCTACACTTCAGGCACCACCGGCCCGCCAAAAGGCGTGATGCTAACCCACGACAATCTCGCCTGGACATCGGAAGTCGCCGCTGGCATCGTCAGCATGAACGCGAGCGACTCAACGCTTTCATATCTGCCGCTCTCACACATTGCCGAGCAGATGTTCACCATTCACGCACCCATCTCTGTTGGTAGCGTCGTCTACTTTGCCGAAGGACCGCTCAAAGTCCCGGACAATCTCAAAGAGGTGCAGCCGTCAGTCGTCTTTGGCGTGCCGCGCGTTTGGGAGCGTTTCTACAACGGTGTGAGCGCACAACTGGCACAGGCGACCGGCACAAAGGCAAAAATTGCCAACTGGGCGCGTGGGGTTGGCACACAGGTTGTGACGCTCCGCAATCAAGGCAAACAGCCGAGTGGCTTGCTGGCGTTGCAACATAGATTGGCGAAAAAGCTGGTTTTTGACAAAGTTCATGCAGCGTTGGGTTTGAGCAATGCGCGGATTCTAGTCTCTGGAGCAGCCCCAATTCCAAAACAGATTCTCGAATTTTTTGCCACGCTCGATTTGGTCATTCAAGAGGTGTACGGACAGTCTGAAGGGAGTGGCCCAACATCGTTCAATCAGCCCGGTCGCACGCGATTTGGCAGCGTCGGGCCAGCGTTTCCCGGTGTGGACATCAAGATCGAAGAAGATGGCGAGATCATTTTCAAAGGGCGCAACGTCTTTGCTGGCTACTACCACAATGAGGCAGCGACGAATTCAACCCTGATCGACGGCTGGCTCTATTCGGGTGACTTGGGCAAGTTTGATGACGATGGCTACTTGCACATTACAGGGCGCAAGAAGGACATTATCATCACGTCAGGCGGCAAGAATATCGCGCCGAAAAACTTAGAGGCCGCATTGACCACCATTCCGCTCGTCTCATCGGCCGTTTGCGTCGGTGAACAGCAACGCTATTTGATCGCCCTCGTTACACTGGAAGCGGCGGCAGCAGAGGCGTTTTCGGCCGAACATAACATCCCCCTCGACCAACTACATACCCACCCCAAACTGCGCGAAACGCTCGACGCGGCGATCAAGCAAAACGTCAATTCGCACTTCGCCAAAGTAGAGCATATCCGTAACTACGTCGTCCTGCCGCACGACTTCTCCGTTGAAACGGGTGAGTTGACGCCAACGTTCAAAGTCAAACGCTCAGTCGTCAATGATATGTACGAATCGGAGATCGTGGACTGTTATCAACAAGGGCAGTTGAAGCATTTATCGTAATGGCGAGCGGCAGAAACGCGCGTCGTAAATAGTAAGGCTGGGGCAGCTTGGCTGCCCCACTTTTTCTGCCTCCACCCCAACTATCCTGCATGTCCACCCCTCGCATCTGCAAACGCTGTTCGCAACCGATCCACGGCCGCTATCTCAGCGCACTCGACGCAGTGTGGCATCCTGAACATTTTTGCTGTGCGGTTTGTAATCGGCCGATTACCGACGCACAGTTCTATCTGCACAACGAACAGCCCTGCCACCCAATCTGCTACACAGACAACATTGCGCCACGCTGCACTATTTGCAACGAGCCGCTAACAGGTAATCATCACGTCAACTACTGGGGTGAGCGTTTTTGTGTCGATCATGTGCGTGAATTGGCAACGTGCGCCTACTGTGGACGCTTGACCCCACACGCAACCAAGCGCACCCGTCGTCGTTCGGTTGAAGATATTTGCTGCGACATTTGTACATCTACTTCAATCGACTCGGTGCCACAAGCCAAGTTGCTGATGGACGGTCTAATCAACTGGGTTGAAGCACAAGGTCTACGCTTCCGACAAAAGACCTTTCGGATTGAAATCCTCGACCGTGCAGACTTTCTCGAACGGGATGGCGGTCGCCGCGACCCGCTTGGACTGACCAGCAGCAAACGCTATCTACGCAATCGACGAGTTGAAAGCGCGGAAGTCGAGAGCGTCGCCATTTTGCGTGGCTTGCCCAGCACGCTCTTTGAAGGGGTCTGCGTGCACGAACTCGGCCACGTTTGGCTGGTGCAAAATAGCGTCATCAACTTGCCAGCCATCGATGAGGAGGGGTTTTGCGAACTGATTTCACATCGCCACTTCCTCTCCGTTGGCAGCAAAGCCGACCTCTTCTATGCGGAGCGCATCGCGAAAAACAGCGACCCGATCTATGGGGATGGCTTTCGCAAACTCAAGCGGCTCGAAGAGCGCGTTGGTTTGGAACAGATCATCAAATCGTTATTGCGTAAGAAGAAGTTGCCGCTTTGATGGATACCTGCCTTCGCAGGTATGACAGGACCACTTTATGAGGCAGTAAGGGAGTCACGAATTACACGAATCGGCCGATTTTATTCGTGTAATTCGTGTAATTCGTGGCAACAAACAATATTGCTAAGCGGGTTCGACCGCCTCAACCCCGCGCAAATACCTTCCCGTCAACGATTGCTCAGCCTCTAAAATCTGACTGGGCGTGCCTTCAAAGATGATGCGCCCGCCCTTGCTGCCCCCTTCTGGCCCCAAGTCGATAATCCAATCCGCGTTGCGGATCACGTCGAGATTGTGCTCGATTACGATCACGCTGTTTCCCGCATCGACGAGGCGATTCATAATCGCCAACAGCAAGCTGATGTCGGACATGTGCAGGCCCGTTGTCGGCTCGTCCATGACGTAGATCGTCCCCTTCTTGTGCAGTTCGCTGGCTAACTTGATGCGCTGACATTCACCCCCAGAGAGCGTGTTGAGCGGTTGTCCCAATGTCAGATAGCCCAATCCAACATCCTGCATTGCCTTCAACTTGCGCGTCACCTTTTTAATGGTGAAGTAGTCGAGCGCTTGCTCAACCGACATCGCGAGCACGTCGCTGATCGATTTGCCATCGAGCAAATAGGCGAGCACCTCTTCCTTAAAGCGTTTCCCCTCACAAATTTCACAGGGTGTTTTTGCGCCGCCCAATGGTCCCAAATCGGTGTAGATGACGCCCAACCCCTGACAATTTTCACAAGCACCTTTCGAGTTGAAGCTAAATAGGGATGCGCTGACCTTGTTCGCTTTGGCAAACGCCTTGCGCACATCATCCAAAATGCCCGTGTAGGTGGCGGGGTTGGAGCGACGATTTGCGCCGACGGCCGCCTGATCGATCACGATCGCGTCGCCATGATGGGTCAAAAATGCCTGATTGATCAGTGAGCTTTTGCCTGATCCAGCCACACCCGTCACGACTGTGAGAACCCCTTTTGGAATGTCAACTGAGACGTTTTGCAGATTGTTGACGCTGACATTGCGGATCGGGAGTGCCCCCTTGCCAGCGCGCACATCCACTTTGAGCGGGAGCGACCGATTGAGATATTGGGCTGTCAGCGTTCCCGCGTCGCGTAGACCAGCATAGCTGCCTTCATAGACGATGGTGCCGCCGTTCAGGCCAGCATGCGGGCCCACATCGACGATATGATCGGCGACTTTGATCACATCAGGATCATGCTCAACCACAAGCACCGTGTTGCCCTTGTCGCGCAGCTTTTGCAGAAGCTCATTCATGCGATGGACGTCGCGCGGATGGAGGCCAATGCTCGGCTCGTCAAAGACATACATCACATCGACCAAGCTGCTGCTGAGATGCTTAACGATTTTGACACGTTGTGATTCACCACCAGAGAGCGTGTCCGTCGGCCGATCAAGGCTCAAATATTCCAGCCCAATGTCGATGAGATGTTGCAAACGTTCGATCAACGTCGCCACGAGTGGTGCAGCCTCGGGCGTTTCGATGGCGCGAATCACCTCAATCAGTTCGACCGCCTCCATTGCAGCTAGTTCTGCGATGTTATAGCCATTGATCTTACAGCTCAACGCCGCCTGACTGAGCCGCGAGCCGCCACAGAGCGTACAGCGGCCTGTCGTCAAATAAGGTTCGACGACCCGCTGTGTGCGTTCCGACAATGTTTTGAGGTCGCGCGTAATGTATTTGCGCGTAAACTTTTCGATGATGCCGTCAAATGTCAGGTTAAAGGGTTTGCCTGCAATCGATGTTTTGACCTTGTAGGGCTCGCTGTAGAGAAGCAGATTCATCTCTTCTTCGCTATAGTCAGAGAGTTTCTTATCGTTGTCGAAGAGTCCCGATTGGGTGCAGATCGTCCAATCCCACTTTTCAACGTCATAGTCGGGATAGAGGATGGCGCCCTCGTTGAGCGATTTTGATTTGTCGAGAAACAGGTCGAGATTCACACCAATTTTTCGGCCGATTCCATTGCAATTTGGACACATCCCCTGTGGATCGTTAAACGAAAAGGCGTTTGAATAGCCAACAAACGGCTTACCAACTCGTGAAAAGAGCAGTCGCAGGACAGAATAGATGTCGGTGATCGTCCCCATTGTTGAATGGGAGCCGCCGCTCAACCGCTGCTGATCAACCACAATCGCCATACTAAGATTTTCAATCGCGTCGGCTTGCGGTTGACTGTAGCGTGGCAAAAAGTTGCGGACAAACATACTAAAGTTTTCGTTGAGCAAGCGTTGTGCTTCGGTCGCAATTGTGTCAAACACAATCGACGACTTTCCCGACCCCGACACCCCTGTGAAAATGGTGATTTTGCGCTTGGGCAGACGCAGTGATACGTTCTGGAGATTGTTTTCACGCGCGCCGCGCAGTTCAATGTATTCTTGGTTCATGGATGCTCCAATGCACTCTAAAATGGCGATACGATTCAGCATTTCAGCACGTCAGCTTGTCAGACTGGAAGGTAGATGTTGCGCTGAATTGCCGATGCGCTGACAGGCTGACCACTTATTATAGCGGCTTTTATGATGCGGCTAATCCTTGCCCATGCAAACGCTCTGCAAACGACATGTGCCATACTGCAACTATGCGTGGGCTTTGGAAGCCAACTTTTTACGCTTACGACGCATGGATACGCAAGACGCAAAATCGCTCAATCCCACGCCTGAGAAGCAGTAAGCGATACACAACTAGCAGGAGCCAGCATGAAGCACTTATTGTTTTCCATCCTCGCAACACTCCTCTTGGCGGGATGTGCCAACAGTCGATCGACGCAACGCAACTTGCAAGAGGCCACCCCCCTTCCCCAATTCGTCGTTAATCCCGCACCGATTTCCGATTTTGTCTATGACCCCGCCCAACAAACGATCACGGTTTATGGTGATCTAGTCGATGGCTGCACGCAATTTAAGTCGATTGCGGGCGAGCATGACGGAAATTCGATCACTATTGACGTTCTTGTAAGCAGAGAGAGCAATCGTGACTGCATTCAGGCTTTAGAGCCGTTTGAAGCGGTCTATCAGCTCGACGCTACGCTGCAAGGTGGCACATACACTGTGCGTGTCAATGATATGGCGCGTGAGATTACGATCGAAAAATAAGAGAGGGATTTCCCATTCCCTTCTCGGATAGCGCGATGCAAAGCTTATCGCATCTCTACTAGGCGTAGTGCTAGCGGCACTTTTCTAACTCTGCGTCATGTCAAATACGCACAGGTTACCCAACCGCAAGCAGTGCAACGACGTGTCGGCTGGCGCAAACCGTCGACACCAACATCCTTCATCCAATTTACGGAGACTATATGAACCATTCAACCCAAACATTGAGACACTCATTTATATTTTTACTATTGGCACTTTTCTTTATTCTTGTGGGCGGCGTTTCGGCCGATCCCGCACTCCCTCCCGAAATAAATAACACGAACGAGCCTGACACACGGATCGAGCCTTACGCGGACATTCACGCCGCCATTGAAATGGCTGACGACTGGGAGACAATCGCCACGCTCGCGCAACAGCTTCCCTTTGCCGATCAGGCGCGCTTGTCTCAAGCCTATCTGGTGCAAAATATGGCGACGTTGCAGCGCGAGGTCGTTGCGACCGCTGATGATTTGAGCGAACTAGCGGTGGTGACGGCCAACGAACTGGAAGAAGCCCGCGCAGCCGAACGCGCCCAACAGGTGCGGAATCAACAGTCCAACGTGCTAGATGCGGACAAGCTGGCAACACCCGCAGGAGATGACACGACGAACCGTGCAGCGGCCATTCTAACCGTTGGCGACGGTTGCACCTACGGTAATGTTCAGGCAGCCGTTGATGCGGCGGCTAGTGGCGACACCATTCGCGTGCAGGCAAAAACATGGACTGGCTCCCTTGCGACAGTCAACATCAATAACAAGTCACTGACCATCATTGGTGGCTATAACAGCACCTGCGTGGCAAAAACAACCGATAAGACGATATTGGACGGCAATGGAACGTTTGATAGCATCATTGAGATATATGGCGGAACGGCTCGCAGCGTCCTGCTCGAAGATTTCGAACTTCGTGGCGGTCGCAATGATGCGGATTATGGCGGCGGGGTCGAGATCAGTGGCGCGGCACATGTCGTGACGCTGGACGAGGTGTTTGTCATAGAAAACAGCTCAACGTTTGGCGGCGGAATTCACATGACAGACAACGCCACGCTGACATTGCGTGACAGTTCAAAAGTGACGCTCAACAGCGCCACGCAAGATGGCGGCGGAATTTTCTGTACCGATGGCACAATCAATGTCGAGGGAAACTCCTATATCGGTTTCTTTTTCATTTTCGTGTCGGAGCCAAACACCGCAGATAGTAACGACAACGACGATGGCAGTGGGGGTGGCATTTACGCCGACAATTGTGATGTCAACTTGGGCGAGAGCGGATTTGGTGGTGTGATCCTAAATTCTGCCCAAACGGGGGGCGGCATTTACGCCATCAATAGCAGCAGCATTGCCATGCTAACTGTTAATTCATCGGTGAGCATCAATTCGGCCGATTCGCATGGTGGGGGTCTTTATCTGGCCAGTGACTCCGATATTTATGTCGATCATGGCATCGTCGCATCCAACTCGGCGGGCGGCAGTGGGGGTGGCATCTACGCAATTGGCAGTGGGACAATCGCCGACTTTGATTCGAGCGCAGCCTGCACTACGAGCAGTTGCGCGCGCCTAACCAACAATTCGGCCGATGCGTATGGGGGTGGAGCCTATGTTGCCAGCGGTGCCCACCTCGATCTCAAAGTGGCCTATGCCAACGGGAACAGTTCAGGCAGTCTCGGCAGCTTTGTCTATGCGCTAAACGACGCCACCTCAATTGACCTAGACAGCGTGATGCTGACCGAAGGAAGCGGCAGCAACTACGTCATTCGTCTATTTGACTCGAGCGGAGGGCCACACGCCTCGCTTGACAACCTCACGATTGCGGGCGTGACGGGGTTCACCGCATCTGACAGAATTTTTGGCGTTGATGACACAGCGCGGCTCGACGTGGCGCGATCGATCATCTTTGACAACAGTACGGTCGGGCTGGTGGACGGAGACGGCGATGTGACAATAGATTGCTCCATTCTCTCCGAACCATTTGCAGGGAGCGACAATGAGGTTGCTGACCCCCAATTTCTCGACCCTGCTGCCAGCAACTATCACATCAGTCGCAACTCGCCCGCAGTCGATCAGTGCGCGGGCGGTTATACACGTGACATCGACTACGAAGCACGCCCCAATGCGATTTTGAATGTTGGAACGGCACGCCGTCAGCTCGACGACGTTGTGTTAACAGAACTCGATGGCCGCAATGCGGGGCAAACGCAGGCGATTATCGTCTATCCAGAAGAGTTAACTGCCCCACTTGGCGACCTGTTGACTGACGCGGTGCGACTGATCGATTTCGGCCGATATGTCTGGATTGAAATGACGCCCGATCAGGCGCGTGCAGTGCAATTTCCACATGTGGTTGTGGAGAATTTCGGCCGAATTCAGTTCAACAACTTCAGCTTCGATCCACTCCAAGAGGGCGAACCAACACGCGGCGCGGCACACACCAACAGCAATGGCGACGCGCTGTACTTTGTTCAGCTCCGCAACCCAGCAACAGATCAAGATTTAGACACCTTTGAGAGCAACATCAAGCTCATTCAATACTATCCCTTCAACACCTATTTGGTATGGGGCTCGGAATCCGATCTCGCCGATTTGCAGTCGCGCAGCGATAACATCCGCTGGACGGGCGTTTTCCACAGCGACTATCGACTCGCGTGGCAACTGGCGGAAAAACTGCCTCAGCGTGGCAGCGACGTGCTCGAACTCGACCTCTATCTGCTAGACGACGGCGAACTCGCCAGCGTCGGCAAAACGATCGAACGGCTCGGAGGTCAACTGGTCAACACGATGAACCGCCACATCATGAATGAAAATATGTGGGCAACCATTTGGCAGATCACGCTGCCCGCCAATCAAGTCGCGAACCTGCTGACGCTGCCGCAGTTGCTGCACGTCGATAGCACCCCCGTCGATCAAATTCTCGATGAACGCAGCAACCAGATCATTGCCGACAACGTTCCCGGCGACGACCCTGCTACGGGCTATGCCACATGGCTTGGCACAACGGGCTATGATGGGGATGGCGTGACCGTCGCCGTTGTCGATTCGGGGGTTGACTGGGATCACCCCGATCTCAACGTCGTGTCGGGCAACGAATATGGCGGCTACAGCGAGGCGGGTGAGCCCGGCTCCGATGGAGGTCCCGACAGCAACAATGACAGTCGCGGCTCTGGACATGGCACCCATGTGGCGGGAATCGTCGCGGGAGACGGCGGCACGGGAACGGCCGATGGTGACGGATTTATCTATGGACAAGGGGTGGCTCCCGGCGCATCGCTCCACGCACAAGATGGCATCGCCGAAGATAGCGGGGCAGACCGTGAGACGCGCGTCAACGACTCGGCAACCAACGCCGATCTCTCCAACAACTCATGGGGGGCCGATCCCGGCGTGGGTTACAACAGCGGTGCGGCCAATCACGACGATTGGATGCTCGACGCAATCAACAACGGCACATCCCCCGCGACCGCATTTCTCGCCGTCTTTGCGGCAGGCAATGCTGGCAACAGCGGCATCAATGATCCCGGTGAGGCGAAAAACCTGCTCGTCGTTGCCAGCAGCGACAGCGATCGCTCCAATACGGCAGGTGGTGAAGCTGGCGATATCGACAACATCAGTGGCTTTAGCGGTCGTGGGTTGGCGGCCGATGGACGGATCAAGCCGGATGTGACGGCACCCGGTCGCAACATCATCAGTACGCAAAATACGAATGGCACGACGGTGAGCTGTGATGGTGGCGTGGGCAACCCGCCCGGCACGTCAACACAGCACAGCTTCTGCACGGGAACCAGCATGGCTTCCCCACATGTCGCAGGAGCGGCCGCGCTGTTCACTCAGTTCTGGCGCGTGCGCTACAACACGACGAGCAATCCCCATCCCTCTATCGTCAAGGCGGCGATTATCAACACGACAGATGATTTGGGCGGCCGACCAGACGGCAATGAAGGGTGGGGACGTGTCAATCTCGACCGAATGCTCAACCCAACCGTCCCTATCGTCTACTATCAAACGCCCGATCGCTTCACTGATAATGGTGAGACGTGGGAGATTGCGGTGCGGCCGTTTGATACGAGTGAGCCGATGCGCGTCACGCTCTATTGGGACGATGCACCGGGCGCGAACAACGCCAATCCTGCGCTGGTCAACGATCTCTATCTGCGTCTACAGGAGACAAACGGCGCCTATTGGCGTGGCAACGTCTTTGCGGCCGATGGTTGGAGCACAACAGGCGGCAGCAACGACACGCGCAACAATGTCGAAAACGTCTGGATCGAGGATCCAAACGACACAACGTACACGATCAACGTCATTGCGCAATCGCTTAACGGGGATGCCGAGTATTACAACGGCGACACGACCGATCAAGATTGGAGTCTTGTCTGCTATAACTGTGACGTCGTGATTGAGGGGACCTATGATGCGGGCGCGGATGAAGTCTATGCCCAAGTTGGCGTAGACGGTGCGGTCTGTGGACATAGCACCATCGTTGATGCAATTGCAGCGGCAGCCGACGGGGCGACCATCTACATTCCAGCAGGAGATTACGACGAAGTGCTGGGAGATGTCAACAAGAGCGTCACGCTCGTTTCTGCATCGAATGATTGCACTGTGGAAGCGGGTTCAGGTCAGGGTGCTGTCGAAATTGACCCCAACGACGCGGCAGGTCGCACACATGGCGGCATCATGCGCGTTTCGAACAGTTCGACGGTGATATTGCGCCACGTGCGCTTGGAGGATGGGACGGCCAACTATGGCGGTGCGGCGTATGTAGACGCTGGCTCCACGTTAATTCTCGATAATGCAAGTTTAGCGCGGGGTACGGCGGCACTAAACGGGGGCGGTTTACGGGTTTTGGGTTCGGCCGAATTGCTCAACAATAGCTGGATATATAGCAGTGTCACCACCGACTCAGGGGACGGCGGCGGCATTGCCATTGGCGCAGCGGGTGTTGTCGATATACGGGGTGGCTCTGACATCGGCGTTTTTGATGGCATATCTAGCTTTCCAAACCAATCGGCCGATCTCGGCGGCGGCATCTTTATGTCGGGCGGAACGCTCAATGTCTATGACAGCAGCACGATTCGCAACAACAGTGCAACCACAAATGGTGGCGGCATCTATGCGTCGAACGGCGCAACGATCAACTTCTTTGACAGCGCAACCATTGGTGGCGGAAACGTCAATCATGCCAACAGCGCGGCAATCGGTGGCGGCGTTTATCTGACTGGCAGCGGCACATCATTAACGCTCAGCACGAACAATAGCGTGCAGGGCAACACCAGCTCGACAAACGGCGCGGGCATCGCGGTCGTTGAGCAGGCAACGCTCAATGTTGACGGCGCGAATATCCTCGACAATGTCGCAGCGAATTGGGGTGGCGGCATCTACATCGACTCAAACAATTTGGCGACTGCTGTGACGATTCAGAATGGGGCGTTGATTGATGGAAATTCGGCCGATCTCGGCGGTGGCATCTACGCAATTGATGACAATGTCTCGCTCGATGTCAGCGACAGCACCCTCAATAACAACGATGCAGATTGGGGCGGTGGGGCGCGCTTTAACAGCAGTGGCACATTCACGCTTGTCAATAGTGCCATCACCAACAATGAGGCAACGAGCGGTAATGGCGGTGGCGTGTCGCTCGATCAGGGTGGTACGTTTAGCGCGACCGATCTCGAATTGCGTGCTAACACGGCCAGCGGGAGCGGTGGTGGCCTCCACAATGTCAATGGCTCGGTGACGTTGACGGCCGATACCGTTGTCAACGAAGTTTCAGACAATCAGGCGGGTGTTCACGGTGGTGGAATTTACAACAGCGGCAACAATACGCTCCGTATCGATGCGGACCACAACCAATTCAACATCACTAACAACACGGCTGGCAGCAATGGTGGCGGCGTCTTTGTCAGCAGCAGCACCTACTTCTGGCCGCGTGGAATGTTGCAAATCAATGGGAATACGGCGACACAAAACGGCGGCGGTGTCTACGTAGAGAGCGCAACGGCCCTGATCGACGACTTCGGTTCAGACCGTCCTCAAATGTCGGGCAACACGGCAACCAATGGGGATGGCGGGGCAGCATACGTCCTCAACAGCACACTCTTCCGTATCAACGGTGTTGATATTGATCAAAACGACGCACAAAACGGCGGTGGTGTCTATGCCGACAATAGCGCCATTGACTTGATCACAGCGTCGTTGGACGACAATGCTGCAACCGTAAATGGGGGTGGCGTCGCGGCAGTCAACGGCTCAATCTTATCGATTGAGACGACGTTTACAGCGGCGACACGCTCAACAGCGTGCGACCCAACCACATTGGACGCAAACAACTACTGCTCGATGATTATGAACAATCATGCGGATGAAGATGGGGGTGGCATCTATGTTGAGAGCTCGACGCTTTCGGCCGAATACGTCGCAATTGTCAACAACACCAACGATGGCACGGGATCGGCAATTGGCTTGCGCGGCACGGCATCTGGTTCCTTGACCAGTTCGCTTGTCGCCCATAATGCCTCCTCAGCTCTCAGTAACACGGCCGTTCACATTTATATAGATGCATCGCTCGACTTGACCCAAAACACGATTGTAGACAACAACGATCTCGGCGTGCTTTACGCAGCCGGTGCAACGGGCAATATGGATGGCAATATCATCTGGGGCAACCAATCGCGCGGCAACATTGGTGATAACTCGCCCACGTGTAATAACACGCAAGGCTCTGCCTTGGCGGGCGGAAGCGGCAATATCAGTTCAGATCCACTGTTCGTGAGCAATGCACGGGGCGATTATAAATTAGGGGCAGGCTCTCCCTCAATTGATGCGTGTGCGACAGGGCCAGCCCGCGATTTGGATAATGTGGGTCGTCCGCAGGGGGCGAGCTTCGACATGGGCGCGTTTGAGGGAACGACGATTCCAACAGCGATCAGTCTCAGTCAGTTCGGAACGACGACAACTGCGCTTGCGCTACTCTTGGCAATGGTCGGCATCGTGCTCGTGACGACCTATTGCCTCCTTAAGCGGCGTGGCGGCGAAGCCGCAAGTGGTTAGTGGTAAGTGATTAGTGGTAAGAAAATGTGTTGACGCATTTTCTTCACTAGCAACCAGCAACTAGCAACTAGCAACTACACTTACGGCACACATTTTGATGAGGTTTGCTGTATTCAGCATGACCGTGCCAATTTTGGCGCGGTCATGCGGCGAATCGTTTGGCACTTCTGGCGCGTGCCTTTGCCGCTTCGACCTCACGGTTTTTGGGCGGTGCAGACGTGACCAGTGCGGATAGTAGTTCATGAACGGCTGCCGCAATCTGGTCTACGGCGTGATCGACGGGGGCTTGATTGGCTTTAGACGGTTTGGTCGTTCCGCTGACTTTGCGGACAAATTGGAGCGCAGCGGCGCGGATTTCTGCGTCAGTTGCGGGGGGTTCAAAGTTGGCGAGTGGTTTGATGTTGCGGCACATAATTCCTCATTGTTGGTATAGCGTAAAGTAAGTCTTGTCATACCTGCGCAGGCAGGTATCCATTCTTTTCCCTGGATTCCCGCCTGCACGAGAATGACCACGCCATAGAAATTACTTTACACTGTAGTTATACAAATTTGCAATGTCCGATCGAACATTGCAAATGATACCAAAATCAGCAAGTTTTTTGTGTCATGCTGCGAAGAAACGCACTGCATCAACCCACTATAAAAAGGCGGGCGGGTGGAAAATTCTACGTTAGCAACTGATGTAGGAATCGTCGAATGACATCCAGCTTTCACTCGGCACAACGATCGTGTCCCAATAGGCTTTGCGTGCCTGCATCAAAACGCTCATGAATTGACAGGTTGCGAAGTCTTTTGTGCGTGTCACAGTTCCAGCGATACCGAGTTGTGCCAACGCCTGCTCAACGACCTCATGTTCAGTGTCGGGCGTGATGACACCCCAGCCAACTGTTGCCCATGGGACAGGGTCAAGGACGGGTGCGGCCATATCAAGCAAACCACCAATCAGGTCATAATCATAGACTGATGGGAAGTAGGCAGCCTCTTCCATGGCGCGGCGCAGTTGCCAGTTGGTGACAGATTGTCCGTTGCCAGCCGCCATTGTGGGTGTGCCGTTGGTGTCAATGCCGCCTGTGTGACCCAATGCGCGACGGGTTTCGAGCAGGATTTTGGAGGCCGTTCCCGCGCTGCGTGGGGTTGCAAAACTTGTGCCGCCTACACCACTTTGTTGGCCTGATTCGCAGTCGGCGCAGTAGGGCAGCGTTTGGGTGAAGTCGCCAACAAAGTCCATCAGCGTACCGCTGGAAAGTTGTCGCCCTTCGGAGCTGTGCTCCTCAAAGCCCGCCACGCCAATGCTCCACCATGGGCCAGCCGTACCATCTTGGGGGGCTGTTGCGGGGCTGTTATCGGCCGCGCCAAAGTGTAGTTTTCCCTGCTCCACAACACCGACAAAACTGTTGTTGATATGGTCGGGAACGGGCAAGCTGCCGGGTAAGCCATAGCTGGTTGAAACGATGTCTACAGCGGGATGATTAAAGGCATACGCTTCTGATGTGTCCGAAATGCCTTCGACAAAGAGCATGATCGCCTCTGGATTGGCACGTAAAACGGCGGCCGATGTGCCGACGCCGTGCGTGTCGCCACTATCGTCGGGCATGATGATGCGGCTGCCGGGCGCAAATGAGATGGCGAGAACGTTGGTTCCTGCAAACCAGTACAGTTCACCCGCATTGACTTGGCTCCACAGCGCTTGGTCTGCGGCAAAATCGGCCGAAAAGTCCCCCGTCCGTGTCAGCGTGAGAATATGATTACTGTCGATGCCTAGCTCGCTCAAAATGGCCGGGGTGACGCTGCTCGGCGCACTATTCGCATAGATTTCGCCACCCGCATTAAAAAAGTCATGATAGGGATTGATCCCAGAATCGATAACGGAGACGATAACGCGAGAATCGGTGTTTGCCGCCGTGGGGCGTGCCAGTAGCAGTGTCGTAAACAGTGCCAAGATCAGAAATGTAGTGGTTTGCAATGCGTTTTTCATAACTGTGTGAAGTTCCTTTTGTGTGTAATCTGCACATAGATGCACGCACAAGGTGTGAAAAATACATTGAATTTGAAATTGGGGGAAAGTGTGGCACCAATGTGCCAGCATTAAGTTGACTTTTAAGCGAGAAGTCGTGATTTTAGCTCGGTCGCGGCATTGGTCATGGCGTCGATGCCGAGTTGGGTGAAGAGATCGATTGCCTGTTGCGCCGATTGCGGGGAGTGGGTGATTTCGGCCGATTTTAGCCACGCATACGCCTCAATAAAGCGGTCTTCGTTGCGTTGGGCGATCTGTTGGCAATCGTGCAGCAACTTGGTCGCCTCCGCCATTTGTCCATTGCGCTGCGCCAAAAGTCCCAACGTGTAGAGGGCATACGGCTGCGCCAACGGTTCCTCTTGTTGCAGTGCCAGCAGTGCATACTGTCGTGCATCATCGTCCCGCCCTAGCTCAAAACTCGCCTCCGCAACGTTGCACGCCGTCCCAGCGATGGCGGTTGGGGCGTTCATCTGTTGGAAAAATGCCAACGCTTCCTTGCCAACCGAAATTGCGCGTTCAAACTGTTGATTGTTGAGATAGATGCCCGCCAAATTGCTGCGAATACGCTGGGCGGCCAGTAGATCGCCGCGCTGTTCACACAGGTCGATCGCAATTTCGGCATGTTTGACCGCCTGATCAATTTGCTGGCGCAGGTTGTAGACTTTGGCAAGCGCACGATGCGTCTCGGTCAGACCTGCGACGTGGTTAAGCTGCTCCGCTATCGTCAGGGCGGTTTGATAGTGGTCGAAGGCGGCATCGAGATCCCCCCGCTGTTCCAACACCAGTCCGTATAACTGCTCCGTGTTGTAGCGAGCGAACTGTGCCGTGCGCCATGCGCTGGTGAGGTCGCGTTGATTGACACCGACAAGCGATTGGCGCACGTGTAAGGTAACCAATGAGTTGAGCAGTCGCGCGGTCGTCTGCACCCCATCGGCATAGGTTGTCAGCGCACGGTCAGGATAGCCCAATTCAGCCAAGAATTCGCCGCGCAAGGTCGCCGCCAGCAGTGCCAATTCGCTATCGTCGCTATGGTTTGTTGCCAGCTCATCCGCCCCTTCGCGTGCCTCGCCCAGCAGTTTGTGGAGCTCGGCGCGAATCAGGCGCACCGCCTTGACGTCGCGTTTGGACAGTTTGGACAGGTCGATTGTGGAAAAAATGCGACGCGCGAGCGCAGCTTGACCGCGCTGAATCTCCTGCTGGCGATGGGGAAACCAACAGTGGAGGGCAAGTTTCGGCCGATCTCCCCACAAAAAATGGTGCGCGGCGAGCGTATATTCGCCACGCTCAAGACAGATTTGGGCCGCGATCAGATGGTGGTCGTCGGTTGACTGTTCTACCAAGATGTCGCGCACGGCGGGCAACAGCGCAACCGTTCCGATGGCGGTGGCGTCGGTCAAACCGTGTGCGCGAATGGTCGCAATGAGCGTCGCGTCAAATGCATCGACAGGGGCAGCGACTTCAAAAACGGCTAAAATTTGCAGCAGTTTTTGTTCAGAGGTTGAGAGATATTGTTGGAGTTGGCGCAAGCTGATGTGCAGAAGCGAGTAATCACTTTCGGCCGAAAGTAGCCCCTCCACGCTACCCCCACTCTCCAAAATCCCGTTCGCCAAGCGCAATAGGCGCGGATTCCCGCCCGTTTGCTGCACCAACTGGCTGAGCGGCACGCTTGAATCGTGAAAGAGCTGCGCCGCCTCTTGCACGCTCAACCCTTCGAGCAAGACTGTCTGCTCAACATCAAATAGCGGTTGTTGCCCGATTAGCAGCAACGCGCTGTGTAGTTGCAGACTCTCAATCCATGCCTTGCCCTCCTGCCAGCGGTTGCACTCGTCGATGCAGAGCAGCGGTGCGGCGGCGAGGTCTGCCATATCTTGCGCGGCCAGTGTGCGTGCCAAATGCAGGTCGGTCAGCGTGCCGCCATTGGCCGCCAACGCACGCCAGAGACGGCTACGCACTTGCTGCTGTAAGAAGTCGGCCAGTGCAACGATGAACTGCTGAGTCTGGCGATCAGCGGCGGTTGGGACGGTAAACCAAAAGACATTTTGCCATTGCGCGGCAACGGCTGCCGCCAAACTCGTTTTGCCCATGCCGGCGGCACCGATCAGGTTAATACATTTGCCACTTCTCGCGGCTTGTAGGCAGGTGTCGAGTGCGGATTTTCGGCCGATTAGATGTGGTGCTTCGGGCGGTTGCTCGCGCGTCGCAATGGGTCGCAAACGCACAATCAACAGCTCGGCCAAGACACGTACCGCCGCATCGACATCGCGATAAAACTCTGCCCGCGACTGTTTGGTGAACTCCGTCCAAATTGATTGCAACGTGCGCGGTCGGAAGAAGCGATTTAGATAGCGCAGTTCAAGGATTAAATAGTGATAGCGATTTGTGTCTGGCTCTTGCAAAATGTCATTCCAGACCGCTTCAACTTCGGCGCGATTGCGTGGCGGCGTTGCGCCCCAGAGCGTTTCGGCCGTCGCAATCAGCTCGCGTGCCAACAACGCGCCCAAATTGTCCGTTGCAACACCGCGCTGCACGGCCGATCCCAAGAAGAACGGCGTGGCAAGATCGCTGCGTTCCGCGATCTTTTCTGGTTGGTCGAGATACCTCAAGGCAACTTTGAGTTGCTTTTCAACTGTATTGCTCATCGGAAATCGCCCCTATTCGTCCGTTTAATGAGACAAAAGGCTAAAAAGTTGAGACTTTTCGCAAGTTTTATCGTTTACAATGGTATCGTAACACAGAGAACAAGAATGGAGAGCGATCATAGTCGATTTTTGGCGACACGTTGATTGACCTCTCCGATACAAGGGGATAAACATGAAAAAGTTCGCACTACTGATCGTACTACTGACGATTGTGGCATGGATTCGGCCGAAACCAACCGCCGCACAAACACAACCCGCACCCGAATGGGTCTCTTGGGACTTAGAGGTCGATTTTTACAAAAATGCGGTGCATGGCCAATTCACCGTGATTTTAGGCTATTGGGACAGCAACGGCGAAGCGGTTGAAATGTTGCCTAACACAACGCTCTCTGTGCCATGCAAGCCACGTGGCAACGTGATATTGGGGCGTTCCGAGGCGACTTTCAACGGCGGGCATGTCCAATGCGAGCTGCCCGACTTGATCGACACGGCCAACACCATTATTGCTAAACGCTGGCCTGAAGTAGAGCTGTTTGAGATTGTTCCCGGCGAGTGTGAATGTGTTTTCACGGCAAACAAACCAATCTATGCCGATGCGACCGGTCAGTTAACGGGAACGAGTTTTGCGCCCGTGTTCCATCATCCTAGCATTCAATTTGGGCTTCAACCTGAAGGCAGCAAGTATGTCGCCAATCAGTTCACAGTTGACGGACAATCTTCTCTATCAGCCTGGCAAAAGACGGGCGGCACGGCAAACTTTCGCAGTGAATATGAATGTTATACCGATGCGGGAATTTGCAAATTTCGCCACTTTCTCGATGGCTGGCAAACCAGTGCCAACTATGCCCCACTCGTAACACCGATTCTCGATACGAGCGCGACGACGATTTATATTGGGTATGATCCGACGACAGGCGCGGTCTTTGACGGGGAACTAAGCCATGTGCGGGTTGACCCACCTTGCCACATCAATGGGTATGGGTAGAAGTTTTATCCCCCTTATACAAAAGCGCGTGCCAGACATTGGCACGCGCTTTTTTATTGATTCAGGTTGTTTAGTTTTGTCGACTGGACTACTAGCGGGCAATCGGCCGAAAACCCTGCCCTAACGCTTTCTGGCTCATGCCAATCGTCACAAACGCATCTTGGTCTACTTCAGCAATCGTGCGCTGGACGGCATCCACTTGTGAGCGCAACATTGTGGTCGTGACCATAAAGTGTTTCTGCCCCGTATAGCCACCCGTGATCTCCCAATAGCTGACCCCTTTGTTGAGCTTCGCCATCAGTGCATTGGCAACCCGTTCTGGATTGTTGGTGACAATCGTTGCGGTGCGCGTGCTGCTGGGTCCTTCCATCGCAAAATCGCTGGCGTACCCATACGTGACGAGAATGAGGAAGCTATAGAGTGCCGCTTCCCAACCAAACACAAGACCTGCGCTAAAGATAATCACGCCGTCGTTTAGCAGGGAGGCAACGCTCAATGGCAAGCCGGTTCGACCCTGCACGATCAAGGCGAGAACGCCCGTTCCGCCTGTCGATGCGCCCGATTTATAGATCAAGCCACTGCCGACACCACCCAGAAGTCCTGCATAGACCACGTTGAGGATCATGTTGTCAGTCAGCGGCCAATAGCCAACCAAGTCGGGCAACCAAAGCCCAAACGTGTCGGTTGCAATTGAAAACAGCGTCGAGGCGATCAGGGTGCGTGTCGCAAATGCCCAACGGCCAAGTGTAAAAAAGCCCAATATGATCATGGGAATGTTGAGCAGCCAGAACGCCATACCGATGCTCAATTGGGGGACGTAGTTATTTACGATCAGCGAAATGGTGCCGATCCCACCGGCCGAAACTTGATGGGGGATTTGAAAAACGGCATAGCCAAACGCGGCAATCAGAATGCCAATTAGCATCAGTCCATTGCTGCGAACTGTTTTATCAATTTGGGCGCGACTCGGAAATTTTACGCGCGTGAGAACGTGTGATTTTGTCAATAATGTCATGTTGTTACCCTTTTCCTGATTTTCGATCAGAAGGGGGAAGTGTAACAAGCAGTTGGATGAATCGTGGGCAAGGCGTGTGCCAAAGATGTGTCAGGCGGTTTGGGTTGTGTGGCAACGGTGTGCCATGACGCTATGCGTCATCAGCTTGTCGCGTTAGGTAGCGCGTCAGCGTGAAGGCGATGACAGCCAGTCCGAGCAAAATGAGGGCTGTGACAAACGTCACGCCTAAATCGCGTTCAAGTGCGCCATAGACCAAAAGGGGCATTGTTTGGGTACGTCCCTGAAAGTTGCCTGCAAAGAGGATGGTTGCGCCAAATTCGCCCAACGCACGCGCCCAACTAAGAATCAGGCCAGCCAAGAGTGCCTGTGTGCTCTGCGGCAGCATGACATACCAAAATGTAACCCAGCCATTTGCGCCATCGACGGCCGCCGCATCGACATACTCTTGAGGCAGCGACTCGAAGCGGCTTTGTGCGGCACGAATATAGAAGGGCGCGGAGACAAATAGCTGGGCCAGCACGACGGCGGTAAGCGTGAAGGTGATGTTGATGTTGATGTTGTCTAGGAATCGGCCGATTAATCCGCGTCTCCCGAATGCAGAAAGGAGCGCAAGACCCGCGACAACGGGTGGCATCACGATGGGAATTTCTATGCAGGTGGTCAGAAAGTTTTTGAGTGGGAAATCATAGCGGGCGAGAAAATAGGCCAGCGGCGTGCCAAAGATTATACTTAATAATAAAGTGATGGCCGTTGTCCCCAAGCTAAGCAGCACGGCGGAAAGAATCGACGTGGATTCAACGGTTAGCCCCCCTTCCAGCAGAATTGCCCGCCAGATAAGGGCAATGATCGGCACGATCAGAAAAAACGCCATACCGCCCGCCAGCAATGCGGCGAACGCAGCCTGTATCCGTGTTTTCATTGCGCCAAGCCCCAGCGTGCCATAATCGTCTGTCCCGTTGAACTGAGTACAAATTCGATAAATCGTTGTGCCTGTTCGGGGTTTTTTGCGTCGGCCAGTGCTGCAATCGGATAGGTGGCGACGATATTTTGGGTGTCGGGAATGGTGATTTCTACAACCTGATCGGCGATGTCGGCCGTCACATCAGAGACATAGACGATACCCGCATCCGCCTCCCCCAACGCGATTTTGGCGACCACAACACGCACATTATCTTCCTCAGACACAAGGTTGCCATAAAAATTTTCGGCAAAGTTGGCAATTGGAATCGTGGCCACGATTTGATCGGTATATTCGCGCACTGGCACTCCCTGCACCGCCAAAATCAGCTTGAGGTTAGGGTTTGCCAAATCCTCCAGCGAGTCAATGTTGGCAGGGTTGTCGCTTGGCGCGATGATCATCAACCGATTGGTTGCAAACGTCTGCGAACTCCCCTCCGCAATGCGCCCTGACGCGATGACGGCTTCCATTTGTGCCGCATTGGCCGACGCAAAAACATCGCCTGCAATGCCCTCACGCAGTTGCGCCGCCAGTTGAGACGAACTGGCAAAGTTTAGCAACACGTCCACATCGGGATATTCAGCTTCATAGGCGGTCGCCAATTCGTTGAACGCATCGGTCAATGAGGAGGCGGCAAACACGGTGACGGTTTGTGACTCTGTCGCACAGCCCGTTGCCCATAAAATTAGGAGCAATAAGCCGAGCACCTTGATTTTTGTCAAAATAGGGAAAGTCATGCGCTAATTATAGAGAGTGCTGTGCGCTGGGCGGTAGCCAGACCTATTGATCTCCTACGATGCTTGTGGTGACGACGGCGGGTTTGTACCCATTGTCTTGGTTAGGGATAGAGCGCGTACATTCAAGCCATTGTAGCTGTTTGGTTTCCCAATCGGCCGAATGTGTCAACGGAATTCGCAATGGGAAGCTAATCGGGCTTGCGCTCAACTCCTGACTATGCGAAGTGACAATCCCTGCTAGTGCGTAAGGCAATCCAAATGCACAGGCTGGACGTGGATGACCATCAACCATAGGCGCGGGATGCGTTTCCCCCACGTGTGTATGGTCGGCCGTCGCGCCGGGAACGACCATCAACTCATTGGCTACTTCCAAGATTGTGGTGTCTTCATAGCTGACGTATTCGCCGTGTCCGAGATAGCGGCGCAGTAGATGGGTATGATCGATGCCGAGATAGGCAGCGATGCAGTCACGCCAGAGATTCTGGGTTTGCCAGCCGCGAATATCGGCCGAACTGTGCACGGTTCCGTGTTCGCGCAGCGTGCGTGCAGTGCTGCTAATCAAGTCAATTTTGAGCCTTTCTAGATCGATCGGCGTTTCCAATCCGCCACGCAATGGATAGAGTAAGCCATGCGTCGTCCACATCGAATAGTGATGGAAGGAGTCGGGATCAGCAAGCGAGATTGGATAGTGATCCCCCAGCCAACCTTGTTCAAGCGAGCGATTGCACAGTTCTGCTTGGGCGCGACAGCGTTGAGCCAATGCACTTTCTCCCCACCCCGTTGCAATTTCCGCCATTGCCGAAAACGCCATGACCAAACGCACGCCATGATACGATTGCTCCTCAGATGTCGTGATCAGCGTGCTGCCCCAGTCGTTGGTGTTGTCACAAAACTGGTTGGGTAGACCAGAGCCATTTGTATCGGCCGCGATCAGAAAATCGACCAGTTCGCGTAAGAGCTGTTGCTTGTCAGCAAAGATCGTCGCATCACCCGTCGCTTGCCAGTAGTGCCAAAGCAGCAAGATGTAGTTGCAATTTTCCTCCACCTTCATCGCGCTGCCCGGCCCGCCATAACGATTGCCCGTCGCTTCGAGATGTTGCCCGATGTCGTGCGCCATATACCCACTGCCGCTCTTGTAGTAGCTCGCCCATTGATCGAGCATTGTGCCGACAAGTTGCGACCAGTATTGGAAGAAAAAGAGGCACAACTGGTAATCGACATCGAGTGTTGCGTGGTATGCACCGATCTCCATCACGGTAAACCAGTCATCTGTCCCCCACCACGCATTGGCGGCAAGGCCTTTGAACGATGCGGCCATGAGCTGTTTGAGTTCGGGTGGGAGCGTTGCGTCGGTGACTGTCGATTCAAAGAATTGGCTGTTAGCGGTGATCTGGGGTTGGTTTTGCTTGTACCAGCGGATAATTTCGGCCGAATCCTTCCACAACGCCGTGTAGCCAAATTTGCGTGGTGTTCCCTGCACGTTGAGGGTCGGCTCGGCGATATAGCCTGCATGGTAGATAGTGACCTTTTCGGTTTTACCCAACGCAACACTCTTGACTATGCGAAGTGTTGCGTAACCGTCTTCGATAGAGAGTTGGGCATTTTCGGCCGAAATCGTCTGCTCAAATGTTAACCCGTCAATGCCTGTGTGGTCGATGCCGTCTGGAAAGTTGATCGCTTCAACGGAACGAAACCCATTTGACACTTGCTCGGGCTGTCTGAGCGGCAAACCAAAGATAATCTCGGCCTCGGTCGTCTCGCTTCCCCCTACCTCAATTTCAACCGTATAGCAGGGTGCGGCACTAAATTGCATGTTCTGTGGATAGAAAAGGGAGCGAAATGTCACATCCACGTCCAACCCTAAGACTGGATCAGAGGCACTAAATTTGGTCGTCAATGCTGAGATTTCCTGTCGCACATGTAAAAAGGTTTCGCCATCCGCAAACGGCAGAATGCGCGTCACGCCGTTGGCACGCACGCCAATCCGTGCCGTTTCACTCGTGATGATTTGTGGACACGTGCCGATGCTAATACCGACGTTATCTGTTTTTTGCCAATCGAAGTAGTGAAAGGTGCCTAACGGATGGACGCGGTATTGGCGAGCAGCGGGCAAGGTCAATACGGTAAATCTAGAACCAAAGCAGGGAATGATTGAGTCAAATGGTTTGTGCATTGGGGGATTGTAGAGATTAGGTGATTTTGGGCAACTGGTTTTAAGTTTGGCGTTTCCCGTGAAACACCCCTACCCTGCTTTGTTGACTGGACTACCGCGTGTTATTGCATACATACAAATAGACAAATATCAGTATGGATATTTGTCTATTTGATTATTGGGCTCGCTGTTAAGGTTTCCCGCCTGAGTAAATGCAACATGATTTGGCGGATAGGCCGCGCCTTTTTTTACACTAAACGAGACTTTGCGAAATCCTACGGTTAAAACCGAAGGCTGATATGCAAAACGCGCTCAAGCGCGTTGTTTGCAGTGCGTTTCAACGGACCTTGGACATCAGCCTTTGGTTCAAACTTCAAGCTGTTATGCAATAGACGCTGGTAGGTTTAGTCCCTATGCGCTTGAACGACCTTCCTTCTCCTGTGCTGCGTCATGGAAACATTACGCTGTCCACTTCAAATGCAGCTATTTAGACAAATAGGTATATGTCTATTTGTGCGTGTGTCTATGTTTCTATATGACTATGTGGTAATATCTGCGGGCCAATGTTTTGTGACCGTAACGGTCACAAAAAGCGCAAAACTGCAATTCGTGACCGTTATGGTCACAAATTATGAGGACATGGATGAGTGACGAGAAAGCATTGATACCTGTTGAGCAGCAGATTGTCGATTTTTATGGGGATGAGTTGATAGCGGTGGCTGTTGAGGTCGATGGGAAGCAGCAAGTTTATGTGCCAGTTCGGCCGATTTGCGACTATCTTGGACTCGCCTTTGCCGCGCAACGTCGCCGTATCTTGCGCGATCCCGTTCTAACCGATTCGGTGCAATACGTGACCATAACGGCCACAAAAGGGGAAAAGCGCGGCAATCCAAATCGTTTGTGCATTCCACTCGACTATGTTAGCGGCTTTTTGTTTGGGGTAAGCGTGCAGCGCGTCAAACCTGAACTACAGGAACGGCTGATTCGTTATCAAAAAGAGTGCTATAAGGTATTGGATGAGGCGGTGCGTCTGCGTCATTTGTCATTTGAAAATGATGTGGCTGACTTGCTAGACCCCTCCTCAGAAGCGGTGCAGGCATATCGCATGTTGCAGGCGTTGACGAAGCTGGCGCACAATCAAATTGTGATGGAGGCGCGGCTGAATGATTTCGGCCGAACACTCAACGATAACACCCAACGCATTGAAGAACTAGAAAGCACACTCGGCAACCCCCAGCGGGCAATCACGCAAGGACAAGCGAGTCGGATATCGCAAGCGGTCAAGGCAATCGCGCTGGAACTCGGCCGACGCAGCGGCCGCAATGAGTTCGGCGGTGTCTATGGCGAGCTGTATCGCCGCTTTGACATCGCGGCCTATCGAGAACTTCCCAGCAAACAGTATGACGACGCCATGACGTGGTTGCGTGACTGGTATAGCTCTCTAACTGGTGAAGAAGTGCCGTTTTAAGCACATAGCTATATTGCTATGTGGACAAATAGCAATATAGCTATATGTTTTGGTTGTCCTGTGTTGAGTAAAACGCAGTCAGAAACTATATCAAGCTACGAGATACATTTTACGATCGTCTGGACGTCCTAGAGGACTTTGAAAACATATATCAAATAGCTATTTGTTTATTTGTCCAAATAGCTATGTGGAATAAAAATAGGAGCAATGAATGACAAAAGTGATTGCATTTGCAAATCAAAAAGGGGGGACGGGTAAAACGACCTCAGCCATGAATGCAGCAGGTGCGCTGGCCGAAATGGGGCACGACGTTTTACTGATCGACATCGACCCGCAAGCGAGCCTAACGCTCGGATTCGGGATCGCGCTTTCAAAGGTTGAGCGCACGCTGCATGAAGCGTTGATGAACCCACGTGAGTTGACGCTAGATGATCTGATCGTGCAGGTGCGCGAAAAGATCGACCTCGTGCCGACGAATATTTCATTGGCCGATGCAGAACTTGATTTGGTGAGCGCGCGCCGACGTGAGGATAGGCTGCGGCGATTGATTGAGCCTGTCAAAGAGGACTACGACTTTATCTTGCTGGACTGTTCACCGTCATTGAGTTTATTGGTGGTCAATGCGTTATCGGCGGCCGATGGCGTTGTGATCCCGATGTCAACTGATTACTATTCGTTGGCTGGGGTGCGTCTTCTGCTTAACAGCATCGACGAAATTCAGTATGAAGTGAATCCACGGCTCAAAATTTATGGTGTGCTGCCCACACGCTATCGTGCAAACACAAACATTGCACGCGAGGCATTGGAAAGCGTGCGCCAATCCCTCGAAGGCAAGGTACATGTATTCAAAACTCTCATCCGTGAGACTGTACGTTTGACAGAAGCACCCGCACAAAATAAAACAATTACAGAATATAGTCCGGAGCATGGATCGGCCGAAGATTACCGCCAATTCGCCCGCGAACTTTTGGAGCAGCTATGAGCAAGCGCAAGAGCATTTTATTGGACGAAAACCCGCTGGATATGGACTTAACCCCGAAGTCCAAGAGTGGGGCAGGGCGGCGCGGTCGCAAACGAATGACGGGCGATGAAAAACTGATCCAGACGACCGTTCTATTTAGTCGGGAGCAGCTTGATTGGTTGTACGATGTCTGTGCCGATGCGCGTCGGGATGGGGGCAAGCCAATGAAGAAAGCGTATCTATTTCGAGCGTTTGTCGATCTGGCGCGTGAGAAAGAGCTGGATTTGCGTGGCTGTCGAACGGAAGAAGATTTGCGCGAACGGGTTGCAGAATTATTCAAATAGACACATATCTATTTGCCCAAATAGACGTTTGGGATCAAGAGGCTGAAAAATCGTTACGCAAATCACCAGAAAGAGTCGGACCTAAGGAATGTCGCTCTATGCAGACAATTTTGCTTATCTTTGGATTTGACGGTTTCATTCACCTCATCGAACGCGAACTTACGCAAGGTGATATGGAATCTCCACACAAAAGTTGGGTAGCAGTAATAGGTTGTTTATCGGCCGCATGGATTATCACGACGCAAGCAGGCGGATCAGGAAAGACGATAGAAGAGGGAAGCGTTCCAGCGATAATCAGCGTTGGGTGTTTCTTCTATGGTCTTGTCTGGTGCAGTGCCTACGATAGGGCTATCGGTAGGCCATCACGAAAAGCCAACTTAAATTACCCGACAGAAAAAATTTTCCGCGTGGGTAGCTGATTCAGGGGTAGGGGAGGGATAATTCGGCCGAAATCCCCCGAATCATAGATCGAACCCTCATTCAAAACGCTGACTACACGATGTGTTGTATTGATCAGCAGAAATTACACCCTGATCGTAATTTTTGATCGCACTTACTTATTGATCATAAAAAAGGTTTGCGTTATAGTCATACTGGATCAACCAGACGAACAGCAATTCGTGATTGGATATTGAAACCATGTATCTAGGAACCGAGCTAAGACGCATTCGTAAACGACGTAAAGAGACACTTGCAGAAGTGAGTAAAGAGACGGGAATCTCTGTCTCATTTCTGTCAGGTATTGAACGCGGTCAAACCAACCCCTCACTCGACACACTAAATCGCCTTGTCGACTATTACCAGTTGCCCACCAGCCTGTTGCTGGCGGCCAGCGGTATGAATGGTTCACAAAACAGTGCGAACCTGCCCGGCTATAGCGATTTTGTCAGCCAGATGGGGGACAAGTTGAGCGAAAATGTCAAGAATCTGCTCGTGCAAGTCCATTACAACGCGCAAAAACCAGCCAAGACAAAAGAGGACTGGATGCGTTATTACTATCTTTTGGAGCCAATTGTTGGTTAGTTAGTACGGAAGAGGCAATTAAGCACACCTGTCAATCGTAGATACGACCGTTCTAAAACAAAACAAGTCGTAAATTGATTTTGATTGAGAGGACGACAAAAGCATAAAAAAAGTGGCTCGCGTGAATCCCTCAGCCAAGAAGTGTTCACGGAGCCAGACGTGGGTAAGATGGGTTTCCCCATTTCCCTTCATTATGGACGTTCAAGCGGTCATCGTCAAGTAATAGACGTATCTGCTCCATTTTCGTCCACGCGCAAGCAGTTGTGAAGGTGAAATATGCAAATTTTGGGAAAAGCCCGTCACCACATCGTGACGGGCTTTTTTGCGTTTAGGACAAACAAGCTCAGGTGGTAAAGCGGCTAACGCACGGTAACGAGTGGTT
Source organism: Anaerolineae bacterium (assembly GCA_030425205.1). GTDB lineage: Bacteria > Chloroflexota > Anaerolineae > Promineifilales > Promineifilaceae > CALECP01. Next base: position 19,750 of record JAUIAP010000029.1, on the reverse strand, counting down.
CGTGGAGAGAAATGTCAAAATGGCAGCGTTCTTTTGCGAGCGACTAAAGACCAGAAACTAGCCACATTTTCCCTCTTGAGCTTGGCGGTTCTGTCGCCAAAAAACAAAAAAGCGAGACAGTGGTGTGTCTCGCTGAAAATAGTTTTTGCCACATACTCTGCGTAAATGTTGTCGAAGGCATTGCAGAAAGGCCCCTTGATTGGGGAGGGGGATGGTGTATCCCGATGTGGCTGTAAGTAATATATGGCAAGCATAGCACACGGCGATCTGTGCGTCAATGGATCGTCCGTTCCAGCCCAATCGGCTGTTAGTGAGCTGCTGGCGGCTGCCAATGCGCGTCTCATGGCGCGTCGGGTGCAGCTAGCTTCGCATTCCACAAGGGTGGATGCGGGAGCAACGCCATCGGCCGAAATTCTCCCGCCCCATCTCAACTGGGGACGTGCTAGCCTGCCGCATGGTCACAATTCAGAAACACATTCGACGGCCCGACCAACTATTCTCGCCACCATTTTCGGTGCGGATGTACCCAAAACAGTCGCATTGTCGCAAGATGCGCCGCCAGCAACAGCGCATTCGGTCGTCAACGTATGCGACGAGAATATCGTTGTCCAGCCATCTCTGTTAGTCGGGATGTTGAAACAGGAGTTGGTGGCAATCGGCCGAATTTATCTCCTCTGCCGTCATCTCGACAGCGACGGTCGCGGCTGGCTGGCAATTCCCGAGCTACGAGCGCAACTGACGGGCAAGGGAGCTCTATTGCGCGTCTGCGGCTGGCGACGCCTGCGCCAAATTCTGCAAAGCGGCAATGGCAAATTTTGGGAACGTGACGATCATGATCGCCTGTGGCTATATGGGCGAACGCGCGTGGCAGCAAATCTGGGTGTCCAACATTTCAGCGGTGATTGCGTGACGATGTCGTTGCGTGCTCTTTGCGGCACCATGGGCGATTTGCGGGCGGCGTTTTATGCAGCTTTCCACGCAGGACGTGAGAGTCGCCCAATTGCACGTGCCACGTTGCGAGAACTCACTGGCGTGCCAGAACGCACACAGCGCGTCTATGATGTTACGCAGCAGGTTGAACGAGTCGCCAACTATACGCTCTCAGCCGCCACAGAAGCCAGCGAGACCTATTTCGCACATGGTCGCGCCGCATTCCCCTTCAAGGACAAAATAGGCAAACACGGGCAGGCAGGGACATCCTACGTCGCCATTCGATTGCCCAACAGCTATCAAGCAACGTGCCACACGCGCATTCCAAAGAAACAGACACGCCTCAACAAAAAACTGCGGCAAGACCTCGTGAAATATGGGACACGGGGGAACAGCAGTGGTTCGGGGAAGCGGGTCTATTTTACGGATGGGCAAATGGCGGCACGTTGTGTTAAGCATTCCGATTCTGCAATTTTCATGCGCGATCGACAACATGGCACGGCAGTTTTTTGGATTGGAGTGGGGCGGAAATGATCTGCCATGTTTAACTTGGGATTCTTTGACAATCGGCCGAAACATCCTATCCTTATGCGCTATGACCGCACTCAAAATTATCAACGCTGTCGCCCCGATTCGCATCTGTGATCTGGGTGGCTGGACAGACACATGGTTTGCCGAATATGGGCAAATTTTCAACATCGGCGTATACCCTTATGCGGAGGTGCAGATCGAGGTTTTCCCGCTCAAAAGTCGGGATGAACGCATCGTCATCTTTGCCGAAAATTATGGTGAACGCTATGCGATCAGCACCCCTCAAACGCGCTGGGAACGCCATCCACTACTGGAAGCCGCAATTGACATGATGGATGTTCCTGATGATCTCGCCTTTCAGATCACCATCTTCTCGGAGGCTCCCGCAGGCGCGTCAACTGGCACATCGGCCGCCGTCACCGTTGCCCTGATCGCCGCGCTCGACCGACTCACGCCGGGACGCTTGACGCCACATGAAATCGCACGCATGGCGCAAGAGGTCGAAACGAAGCGGCTCGGTCTGCAATGCGGCATTCAAGATCAGCTTTGTTCCGCATTTGGCGGCATTAACTTTATCGACATGCACGCATATCCTCATGCGACCGTTTCGCAAATTCAGGTGCCAAACGACATCTGGTGGGAGCTGGAGCGGCGATTAGTATTGATTTACTTGGGCAATTCGCATAATTCGTCCCAAGTGCATGAGATGGTTATTCGAGAATTGGAAGACGCGGGATCGGCCGATTCTCGTATCGAACGTCTGCGCAACACAGCTCGCCACGCTCGCGATGCTATCTATGCGGGTGATTTTGGCGCGTTCGGTGCTACGATGATTGAAAACACCGCCGCGCAAGCCAATCTGCATCCCGACCTGATCAGCTCCGACGCGCAACGCGTGATCGACATTGCGAAAGCACACGGCGCAATTGGCTGGAAGGTAAACGGGGCAGGGGGAGCGGGCGGATCGTTGACGCTGTTATGTGGGGCATTATCGGCCGATAAACGCGCCATGTTGCGCGACATCGCCGCCGAGAATCCCCTCTTTCAGCATATTCCGACCTATTTAAGTCGTTATGGCGTGCGGACGTGGGAACGGGAATCGCAGTAGACTCTATGGAACGTAATGAGGAATTCGCATAGTGCGTATACTTGAAATGCACCACGCAAAAGTGGCGAAAACCTATCGAGACTTAAATTACTGTCACTTTCGTCATTCCTGCGAAGGCAGGAATCCATTCTTCTACTTTGGACAGTTATTCAAAATATGTTTTTGTCATCGTTGCCGCATCAAGCGACGCAGCAGCAGCCATGAAAGCATAAAAAATGCCGCCCCAAGCAGTGCCAGTCCACGAATCAGGCCATCTCCATCGAACTGGCCGCGCAGCATGATATTTTGCAGGAGTTCCGTTGTGTAGGTCGCGGGAAGCAGCCATGAGACGATCCGCACCGGTTCCCACAGTAAGCTCAAACCAAGAAAGAAGCCGCTGAAAAAGATCGAGGCGAGCAAAATGATCATCGAGTACTGTACCGCTTGCGTCGTCGTGCGTGCCATCAGTGAGACGGTGAACCCCATGCCGAGTGATGTAAAAATGAGCAAGCCAAGCGTGATCGTATAGTGCAACCAACTACCCACCATCGGGCTGCCCAATGCCATGATAATCAGTCCTGTCAAAATAACGGCAATGACAGTGTCAAATAGAAAGTAGCTGCCATATTTGCCGACGAGCGTCTCAAATGATGAGATGGGTGAGATGCGGAACAGTTCGAGCGACCCTTCAGTGCGTTCGCGCACGATGGACATAGCGGCGAAGGTAACGGCGATATGCTGGATGAGCAGCGCGATGACGGCCGGTACATAGAAATCGGCGAGGGCAAGTTCGACAGGCGTGACACTTTCAACCGTGTAGACAAAGGGGCTGACCAAAACATCTGGTTCGATTTGACTAAAATCGACAAATGAAGTTTCAAGCGCGTCGAGATCTTCTTCGATTGTCTGAACAAGTTCGATTTGCGCGTTTTTGTCGCCTTGCTCAGGATTAATTTCACTAAGCTGCGCTGTGTTTTCTTGCAATCGGGCAAGCGTGGAACCAATGGCGGTGGTTTCTTGATTTTCGGCCGAACCAAACCGCTGCCCGACACTCGTCACAAAACCTTGATCTGACCCTGCCGCGACCGCTAAAACCCCCACGCTACGCGCCAGCGCAAATTGATACGCTTGCGCCTCTGTCTGATTGTCGTTTTCTAGGGCGGTGCGCAGGTTGGATGCACTCGTTCGCGCACCTTCGAGCGGTGCTTGCAACGTCTCCGTGCCGCGCTGTCCCTCCTGTGCGACGGCAGCTAGGACGCGATTATTGACTTCATCGGCATAGACACGCGCAAAGACACGCATATAGCTGATCATAAATGGGTCGATTTCTCGATGAAGCACGCGAAAGACGGGGTGTTCGCTGCGCCGAATTTTTTCGACCGGTTCCTCTGGCAAGACAATGGCCGCGTCGATTTGGTTGGCACGTAAAAACGCTCGCGCTTCCGCTTCTGTCTCCACGATTCCCGCAAACGAAATTACGCTGCTGACATTGAGCGTATACTCTTCAACAAAAGCACGAAACGGATTTTCTGCATCCATTACGAACATTGTGCGCAGTGTTTGTGCCTCGTTGCGATAGCCAATGCCGAACAGGAGTAGAATCAAGAAGGGGCCAAGAATCAGCGTCAGCAGTAGACGTGGCTGACGCAAAATTTCGGCAATCTCCTTGCGTAAAAAGGCGGAGATATGGATAAGATTAGGCATTGGTTGGAACCTCCCGAACCAGTTCGACAAAGACATCATCAAACGGTGGCATGTACTCTTCAATAGATTGCACAGCGATGTCGCGTTCGTTGAACCAATTCAGCAACGCTGGAATGTCGGTGGCTGCCTCATCGACTGTGGCGCGCAGTTGGGTTGCGCTGATGTAGTCGAGTTCGCGCCGCACAAATGGGAGGTTTTGCAGCGCACGCAAATCGCTTGTGCGCAGTGAATCTTCTGTCACAAGATTGACGATGTCGCCCCCAAAAGCTTGTTGGCGCAGCCCGTCAGGCGTGTCGAGGGCGACAAGCTGCCCGCCTGCCAGCACGCCGACATAGTCACAATAGGCCGCTTCCCCAACATATTGGGTCGTGATAAACATGGTGCGTCCTTCTTCCTTTAACTTTCTAAAGTGCTCCCAGAACTTTTGGCGCAACACGGGGTCGATGCCGGCGGTCGGTTCGTCGAGAAAGAGCAGGTCGGGTTTGTGGACAAGCGTCGCGGCAAGGGAAAGTCGCCGCTGCATCCCGCCCGAGATGTTACGCGCCAATTTCTTGCGATGCTCGGTCAATTCGACAAAATCGAGCACCTCTTTAAAGCGTTTCCCGCGATTAAACAGGCTCATGCCAAAAAGGGAGGCGGTGAAGTTGATATTTTCGTCGATAGAGAGATCGGGATAGAGGACAAATAGTTGGGGCATATAACCGATTCGACGGCGCAATTTGCGCGAGAAGAGCGTCGGCTCTTGTCCGAGTACGCTAACTTCACCCGAAGTTGGCGCATGGATGCCCGTTAACATGCGTACTGTGGTCGTTTTGCCGCTTCCGCTGGGGCCGATAAAGCCAAAAATGCTGCCATAGGGGATGGTGAGATCGACGTTGGAGACGGCGATCTCTTCACCAAAGCGGCGAGTGAGTTGACGCGCCCAAATGACCGCGTCTTGTTTTGGAATGTGTGAAAAATCGTGCATTAGATTGCTGGCTGGCTGTTAGTTAACCTTCAGAGGTTGCCGTTGGTGCAGGTGGTGTGTTGGTGGCATCCGAAGTGGGTGATGCGGTTGGTTCGCTGGTCGCACCTTCTGTTGGTGTCGGTTCATCGGTCGGCGTTGGGTCGGGTGGGGGTGTCTCCGTTGGGTCAGGGATGATCGTTTCGGTCGGTGCCGGTTCATCGGTGACCGTCGGTTCAGGTGCAGGTGTCTTCGTCGGGTCGGGTGCGGGTGTTTCTGTCGGTGAGTCAGGCGTTTCCGTCGGAGCGGGCGGTGCCGGTTCTGTCACATCTGGCGATGGCGTCGCTGCGCTAGTTGGTGTTGCGGTTTCGGCCGAAATTGTTGGCGTGATGGTCGGATCGGCCGAAATCGTCGCTGTCACGGTCGGCTCCCCTGTAAGCGTCGGGGTCAGCGTCGGCTGAGCGGCAATGGTTGGCGTGATCGTGGGTGATGGCGGCGCAAACGTGGCCGTCGCAGGCACTTGCGTTGGGGCAGCCGTTGCGCGTTGGCGGGTCGGTGTTGGCACGATGCCGCGTGCGCCGAGCGATTGATAAAGTTCAATGCGCGCATCCCCAGCGACTTCGGCGGGGCCACTGCCCAGCACTTCACCACGCTGCCCTGCGCTGAGGCGCAGCGTAACGCCATCGCCACCCGTCAAATCGCATGTGCCACTTAAACAGTCAACGGCAAACCGTTGATCGGACGGATCAAAGTTGATCCCCGCGAGCGTGCGGCCTGTCGCCGTAAACTGTGCGCCCGATGGGGCAGAAAATGTGAAATCGAGTGTGCGCTGCGGATTGTTGAGCAACATTCGGCCGAAATTCAACACGCCAATCGTCTCTCCCTCAATTGACTTGAGTTCTAATTCGGAATCATCATCTAAGTACAGTACGGCGCGATTGGCAAGGCTGAGATTGACATAGCCCAAACCGACGACGTTGATCATCGATCCATCACCCGCCGCAATCGTATTGCCAACGCGCACCGGTTGACGTTCACTTTCGCCGGCCGGCTGCCGCTGCACATTTCCCGCAAGATCAGAAACTTGGGCCAAGTTTGCGCCCAAGTCGGCGGGGATGGTGGCAGTTGGGGGAAATTCGGCCGAATCAAACGCCCGCGTAACCGATGTATAGCCAACGGCAATAAATAGCAACAGCGTTGCCAGTGAAAGACCAACGCTAAAAATCGAATTTTGAATCTGTCGTTGATTGCGATTTTTCGGAGGGGTTTGCGCCATTACGTTCCTTTAATAACAGTTATGCATCGCATTATAGGACTGATCAAAGATGCGGTGCGGCATATCTTGCAGCATAGTTTTGAAAAATTGGTTGATCTTAAAAAAGAAAACAGCGACCAGATTACGGTCGCTGTTAAGGAGGGGTATCCGTACAACAGGATAAATAGAAGCGAAAGCCCAGCAGTCATTCAGGAGTCAATGATGATGGAAGACCAATCCAAGGTGATGGGAACAACTGTGTTCGTCCGCGACCCTCGCACCTATACGTTAATCAGTATAGATCATTCAATTGATTGATCTATGGGGGATAACCCTATGCTCCAGCGACGGTGAATCGTTGTGAAATTGTTGGGTTGGTGGATGTGCGCTTAAAGAGTGCGTTAAACATTTGCCTTCTACCATCGTCCTGAGCGCATCTGCATGCTACAGTTGGGTCACTTGCGATTAAAAATAGGCAGATGCCTATGATTCCCAATTCAATTGAAACCTAATTGAGCGTTTGTTATGTGGATGCCGTCTGCATACAAACAGGGAGCAAGGTTGCAAAAATAAGTAAATGACTCACAGCGGGAAGTGAGCTAGACATTTTAAGTTAGAGGAAAAACTATGCGCCGATTGATTTTCGGAATGACACTTTTGCTTTTGCTTGTACTGGTTGGAGCGCAGTCCCAACAACCAGCCGAAGCGCAAACCCCGAATCTACTCAGAAATCCGGGTTTTGAAGGAACTTACTCTGCGTGGTTGCCACAATTTACCACCGCGCAGGTGGCTCCTGATTGGACACCGTGGTGGAAGAATGATCTGAATGCTGATCCTGAAATTGCGATGCCAGAATGGAAGCCAGCCCACAAGCGTGATTTTGACTATCGCGTGTTTGAGGGTGAAACCGCTCAGGCGTGGTTTACGTTCTACCGTTCCCACTATGGCGGAATGTATCAGCAAGTTTCTGGTTTGGAAGTTGGGGCAACCTACCGTTTCCAAGTGCATGTACAGGCTTGGAATTCGGCCGAATCGAACAACCCACGCAAGTCTGAGCGACCCGGTGACCCCCGATTCCGTATTGGGATTCATCCAAATGGTGAGGCAATTCCCGGCCTCGTCGCCTCAGAACCCGCCGGCATTGTCTGGTCAGGACTTGCTCCCATCGATCAAATTCTTGACAAATACATGCTCATGACCGTTGATGCGGTTGCGTTGCGTGACACGATTACGGTGTACATGAACGCAAACCCCCAGTACGCGAACAAGCACAACGATTTCTATATCGACGCGGCTAGTTTGGTCAAGATTGCCGATGCTCCGAACAATCCTGCACCAACGACGCCAGCTCCCGCACCCACAACCCCACCAACAAATGGTGGCGGCAATAACAACAATACCGGCGGTGCATTTACTGCTCGGACGGTACGTTGGACAAATGTTTACACCCAACCGGGTGGCACTTCGAGAGGCGTTCTCCCTCCCAACACCAACGTAAATCTGCACCAGACGACTCAAGCCAATGATTGGTATGAGGTTTCGGCCAATGGGCTTCGTGGTTGGGTTCCTGCAAATGCGCTTGGCAACATCAACACGGGTGGCGGCGGTAGTACAGGTGGTGGCAACACAGGTGGCGGCAACACAGGTGGTGGCAACACAGGTGGCGGCAGCACAGCCCCAACTGGCAACGCGCTCATTAAGCATTGGACAAATGTCTATGACTCTCCAGGTGGCGCACGCCGCAATGGGGTAGCCCTTGCACCAAACCAATCTGTCACCGTCAACAGCTATGATGGTTCAGGCAACTGGGCAAATGTTAGTGGCAACTTTGGTACAGGTTGGATTCCAAAAACAGCCCTCAATCTAAACGCGGGTGGCGGTGGTTCGACGAATCCACAACCAACGCCAACACCACGTCCTCCAACCAATACAGGCACCTTTGAGCTGGGTGGTCAAACACATAGCTTTGGTCAGTCTGGCCTGATGGCCGATGTCGGCATGAATTGGGTCAAGTTCCAACACAAGTGGGGCCCCGGCAATACGGGCAACGAAGTCGCAGCGCGTATTTCAGACGCCCACGCAAAAGGGTTCAAAGTATTGCTCAGTATGCCGGGCAGCCCATACCCAAGTTCGATTAATTTCAGTGAGTATGTGGCATTCTTGGGTCGTGTCGCCGCACTTCCAGACCCACCTGATGCCATTGAAATCTGGAACGAAATGAATATCGACTTTGAATGGCCTGCTGGACAGATCAGCGCGTCGCAATATCTCAACCAGATGTTGAAACCCGGCTATCAAGCGATTAAGGCAGCGAATCCAAATATCATGGTGATCAGCGGTGCACCCGCGCCGACAGGCTTCTTCGGTGGAGGTTGTGCAGCGCAAGGGTGTGATGACAAGCCTTACATGGAAGAGTTGGGACGGTTGGGTGCAGCCCAATACATGGACTGCATCGGCGTTCACTATAACTCAGGTGCAACGGCGCCGAGCGCAACATCGGGCCATCCAGCCGATGGCGGCGCGCGTCACTACAGCTGGTACTACCAGCCAATGATTGACACCTATTACAACGCATTCAACGGGCAACGGCCACTCTGCTTCACCGAGATCGGCTATCTGTCAGGCGCAGATTATGGTGGCGTTCCAGCACGCTTTGCATGGGCAGCAAATACCTCTGTTGCGCAACATGCACAGTGGTTGGCAGAATCTGTCACGATTGCAAAGAACAGTGGCAAAGTCCGCATGTTCATCATCTTCAACGTTGACTTTACCCTTTATGAACGTGACGGTGACCCACAAGCTGGCTACGCGATGGTTCGCCCCGGCGGTGGTTGCCCAGCATGTACGACGATCAAGGCGGCAATGGGACGTTAGTCGTTCGTCACAGTAAATAGTAGACGGGCCAATCATTGATTGGAACGAACAAGAAGTGCAGGCCATAGGTCTGCACTTTTTGGTTCCGAACCCGACGTCTACCATAAACGGCGAAGCCGCAAGTGGTTAGTGAGTAGCGGTAAGTGGTAAGAGAATGTGTTGGCGCTTTTCTTCACTAGCAACTAGCAACTACTTACGTTTACGGCGCACATTTTGATGAGGTACGCTGTAGTAAAAAACGCGATACAGAAATCGACGTAATGACTCGTCTGCGTTGTAAAGTAAGTCCTGTCATACCTGCGAAGGCAGGTATCCACTCTTCTCGGGATTTCCAAACCCCGAAACACCTATCACCGAACTTAGTTTTAAGCTGCCAGCGACGGCTCGTTATTATTTACATAATGGGTGTCACTAGTGCATTCACACTCGTATAGATTCGTCCGCGTTGCGGGCGTGGACAAAATTGCGCGACCTGATTAATTTGTTAGGTTTCAACAGGCACTGTGTGTTTACCAAAGTCTCGTTTAAATGGATAAATGAAAAAAGCGCACGGGAGTGCGCTTTTTGAAACGTGTTCTATAAGAGGCGGCTATTTCACCCAGAAATCGCTGCCATTCTAACCTTTAGAAAATCGGATTGACCACATCATTTACAATCATCAATGCCATTAAGCCGAGTAGCAAGAGCATCCCGACCATGTGGACAAACCCTTCGCGTTCAGCCGCGACGCGACGACCACGAATTGCCTCGATAATGACAAACAAGATACGACCACCGTCGAGTGCGGGGAGGGGGAGCAAGTTTGTGAAGCCGAGACCGACGCTGATGATGCCTGTGAAAAAGAGGACGTTAAACCAGTCACCTGTGTCAAACGCATCGCGGGCTTGTGTCCCTGCGATTTGGCTAATGCCCACGACGCTAATCGGCCGAGCCTGTTGCGGTGAAAGCGAGCCCTGAATCAATTTGGCGGGAGCTGTCAGGGTCAACGCAATCACCTCATAGATGGTGTTCACCGATTCGACCGCTGCTGCACCCAATCCCATATACGTTTTCTCACCCGTCGGCACATTTTCTAGACCAACACCCAGTGCGCCGCGTTCCGGATCAGCGTCACTCGCTTTTGGGGCCACAGTAACGCTGTTTAAGACACCGTCGCGCTCATAAACGATCTCAATCGGGTTATTGGGGTTGCTGCTAATTTCCCCAATGAGCAGGTTGGAGTCACTGCCGATCTCCTTACCATTGACCTCGACAAAAATATCGCCTGTTTGCAAGCCGACTTCTTCTACAACATTGTCGTCGAGCAGTTGCCCAATGCCGATGCGGTTGATGCTTTGCCCCATTGCAAATGCGCCCCACAAAACGAAGAAGGCGAAGATGAAGTTGAAAACGGCTCCCATCACGAGTACGCTAAAGCGTGCGGTCTTGCTTGCACTTGAAAGACCGCCGGGAACATCGGGATCATCTTCTCCCGCTGGACGCACGAACCCGCCGAGCGGAATCCAGTTGAGCGTATATTTTGTGCCACCTCGTTCAAAGAGTGTCATTGCACGCGGTGGAAAACCGATGCCAAACTCTTCAACCTCGATGTCGAAAAAACGAGCAGCCAGAAAATGTCCAAGTTCATGGACAAAGATAATAGGAGAGAGAATCAGGATGAAGGCTCCGATATACCAGAGAATATCCATGTTATTTCCTTGAGAGTTCGGCCGAAATTCGTTCAACCGACAATAATTGAGATTGCATTATAGGTGCTATTTCGGCCGAATTTCAAACAATCAGTACCTTTTAATTGCGTTCTAACAGCATAAGCCAGACCATTATCTGTCATTCACAATTGTTCTTTCTGTTATAATCTGCCCTCCCGCAATCATAAACCGTTGAACGTATCAACTATTACGTTGCACGCATTATGTTTTGCGCTTCCCAAAATAATTAACTAACCAGCGTAATCGCTGGCTGATAGGAGTAAACATGACTCGAAAAATTGTCGTCCTGCAAGGGGACGAAACAGGACAGGAATTACTCGATGAGGCGTTGCGCGTCATCGACCCAGCCGTAACGGGCTATGATGTTGAATTTTTAACCTATGATCTCTCGCTAGAAAATCGCCGCAAGACAAAAAACAAAGTTGTCTATGAAGCTGGTGAAGCGATGCGTGAACATCACATCGGATTAAAAGCAGCGACGATCACGCCTGAAACGCAGGGTGATGTCGGCAGCCCAAATGCGATTTTGCGCGAGGCAATTGATGCAGAGATCATTTTGCGGACAGGTCGCAGAATTCCCGGTGTTCGGCCGATGGGCGGCATCCACTCGCCAATTTCCATTATTCGCATGGCACGCGGCGGCGCATATGGGGCCAAAGAGTGGCGCGAAGGAGAAGCTGGCACAAATGAGGAGATCGGCGCACGTACCGAGGTGATCTCCCGCTGGCTTTGTCGTGCCGTTTCAGAATACAGTTTCCAACACGCCCGCAAAGTGGGCGCAAAAGTGTTTGGGGGACCCAAATACACGGTTAGCCCAACGTATGAAGGGATGTTCAAAGAAGAGCTAGATGCGGCTTCAAAACGCTACCCCGACATTCGTTACGATCCCCAACTCGTCGATGCGATGCTTGCGTTGCTCATGCGAACCAACGGTGAACCACTCGTCATCCCCACGCTTAACCGCGACGGCGACCTTATCTCCGACCTCGTTCTCGCCATGTTCGGCTCCATTGCTGGCAATGAGTCCATGGTGATTTCGCTTGACGACGACTATAAGGTTGACTGCGTGATGGCCGAAGCCCCACACGGCACGGCTCCCGCGCTACTTGGGCGCAATGTCGCCAACCCGATGGCAATGATTTTGGCATGTGCGGGACTCTACAGCTATTTTAGAGAGCAACAGGCGAAGCAAATCAGCCGTGCAATCTATGAAGCGACCTTTGAAACGGTCTATGACGGCGTTCGCACCTCTGATCTTGGTGGGCAGGCACAAACGACAGACTTCACCGATGAGGTCATTCGTCGTGTGAAATCTAAGCTAGCCGTTTGGTCTTCATTGGGATAAAGAATCAATTTGCGATTTTGGATTTACGATTTACGCGCGCGTAAATCGTAAATCGTCAATCGTAGATTAATCTACCATCTATCCATTTCAAATAAAATCATGCTATACTTTCTTCTGCATGGGGATGACTGGCTTCGACGGGGAAGGTTGGTCATGGACTGCAAGCCGAGCTGCTCTAACTCGTAAAACTGGACAAAACCATAAGTGCAAACAACGCACGTTCTTACAGCGCTCTTCCACTCGCTGCATAAGCGAGGCTAAAGAGCCACCGGCCCTCACGGGTGCTGCGTCCGACACGATTGTTAATTGGCCAAGCGTGATTCCGGATGTCATAAATGTCAATTTGCCCCCTATAGAGTCTGCTATATAGGGCTAGAGGCGGTGCTTCGGCATCCAGCAGATCGCCCCCAGTATTGAGCCAGTGAGACGGCGCACGAGGGGTTAAATGTTTAAGTAGTCCCACTAAGCTTGTAGAGGTTTATGCGCTAAATTTCACGGACGTGGGTTCGATTCCCACCATCTCCACTTAGATAATGCCACACCGACCGGTGTGGCATTGTTTTTATAATTGGTGGATTCCCGACAGAATCGACGTTTGTTAATGCACTACTTGTCCTATTGCATTATCGCGTTCTAAGTCGCGCAGTACTAATCTTTTGCCGCGCAGATCGATTAAACGTACAATGCACTTTGGTAGTTGCAGCGATTTCGTTGTGGAAACTGCGTACAGATTTTTTTGCTATGACATTGATCGAGTTCACTGAGGCATTGCGGGAAGCTGACTGGTTCGGCCGAATTTCTGCGCCTCTTCCACCAACCCCGTTCCCACCATTCCAACTTACCCGTACAACTTATACTGATGTCATGGTGTTACCCCACTCACTTTCTGAGCCTGAACCCTTTTATCCGGTGGGGTTACACAATCGCGCCTTGCAAGAGGGCAAAATGCGCCGCTTTCGGATGGCGACACGGCGGGTTTATCAGTTGGCATTGAGTGAGGTAACGGTTCCGTCTTCCCTCAGCCTTCAGCCGATCGGGGAGATAGCCGGTCATGGCGAGTTTCCAGTTGAACTGTTGAGCGAGATGAAACTGGCTGCTGCGGTGGCGATGCGCTGGGCCGCGGCCGAAGTTGTCTTGGAATTGGAGCAATTTTGGTTGCCAATTGCGCGGGTCTATTGGGCGGGATATCGGCCGATTGCCGTCAAGGATGATTGGCTGATTGTTGCGTAAGCCATGTCTGGAACTTCTCTTCGAGATAACTATCCCAAGCGATTTGCCAGCGACTATATTCGGCCGATTCCATTGCTAAGATGCGCTCAAACCATGCGAAATCCTGTCGATCAAGCGCACTGTAGAGCAGATTTTTGAGCGCAGAATCTACAGATTCTGCAAACAGGTCGCACTGGATCAACTTTTCAGGAGCATCAACCGCCGGCATACGCCAAAATCGCTCATCATCTATTTCGATCTCGTGGGCGCGTTGTAATTCTGGCGTTGGCAACTGTTCAATTTCCTCTCCCTGCACATCATAAATCGCTTGCAAAGCCCCTCGAACTGCTTCTGTGACGCAGATAACCGTTTCTGTTGCGACATCAAAATAGTAGCGTCGCTCCCAACAATCATCCTCCATCGCCGTATAGATTGGGCTTCTCTGAATCATCTGCTCACCTATTTCTGCAAATAATGATGCCATAAAATACGTGCCGCCGTTGCACGATGTGGTTGCCATGCCAGTGCAATTTCGTCCAGCTCTGGATAAGTTGGTACTTGATCCAGCCCTAAGACGTTTTTCGCCGCGACTGCTAATGCCCGATCCCCAGTCGGCCACACATCGGGTCGGCACAGCACCATCAGCAAGTAGATGTTTGCCGTCCAGATGCCGATCCCCTTAACCTTGATCAGCTCCGTGCGAACCTGTTCATCAGGTAAATTTGCCAACCCTTCTAAATCAAGCGCACCTGTCAAAATCCTATGCGCCAAATCGCGGCCATAGCGCGTCTTTTGACGACTAAAGCCGATCGCTTTGAGTTCGGCATCATCTAACGTCATAAAGTTTTCAGGCGTAATCGTTCCCAATCTAACCTCTAGCTTTTTGAATGCAGAGAGGGCAGATGCGAGCGAGACTTGTTGCTCAAGAATGATATGGATGAGTGTGGCGAAACCATGTTCCCGTGCCCAGAGGGGTGGGTAGCCATATGTTGTGATGACGGCGGCGAGGGGGGGATGGTGTTCTGTGAGGAAATCGGCCGAATCTCGCAATCGCGCTTCATCTAACATTTCAATCATATGTTATCTAACCGCGTTTCGAGAATTGCATTTCCCGAAACTTCCAAACCCGTCACTGGCCTTTCCGCCAATTTAAAACAACCTGTCGTTGTTTTGCCGTCTCGGGTGATGGCTTATACCGATTCTTGTTCTCTTTGCGCCATTCAGTGATTTGGTCGAGCGCAGCCTGTGGTTCCATGCCGTGACGGACGAGCCAGCAGCCGACGATGGTGCCAGTTCGGCCGATGCCGCCCCAACAATGCACGTACACAGTCTCCCCATCCGCAATCGCAGCATCAATCACATCCAGCGTCGCCCGATAGTTCGCCTCACTCGTCACATTCATGTCACGAATCGGCATTCGGACATGCTGCCCTTTCTGCAACCTTTCCGCATAGCTTTTTAGCTCACCCGCTTTTGTTAAATCAACAAAATAGGTGAGACCATCCGCCTCCATTTTGGCGACCTGTGCGTCCCGAATCGCATCATCGAGATCGCCGGGATAACGTCCCGCGCAAAATTGTTCGGTGACCCAGTAGCTGTTGAAAATCGGCTTTTCTTTCATCATCTTACATATCAAGGAAATTCTGCAAAATCAACTTTCCATGCTCCGTTAAGATGCTTTCAGGATGAAACTGCACACCGACAATTGGGTACTCTTTGTGGCGCATCCCCATGACCTCGCCTTGACTGGTGAACGCCGTCACCTGCAAACTGTCGGGTAGCGGCTCCTCCACAATTAATGAGTGATAGCGTGTCGCCTGAAACGGGCTCGGCACGCCGTTGAACAGTCCGTCACCACCCGTGTGGTAGACCTTTGACGTTTTGCCGTGCATCAGCCGCTCCGCCCGCACAACTTCCCCGCCAAACACATGCCCCATGCACTGATGCCCCAGACACACGCCAAACGTCGGAATGGTCGGGCTGAGTTCACGCAAAATGTCGTTGGAGATGCCGCTGTCCGCCTCTGGATTGCCGGGGCCGGGACTGATGCAAATGTGCGTCGGCTTCAATGCACGAATCTCGTCTAGCGTCACTTTGTCGTTGCGAAACACGCGGATGTCCGCGCCCAATTCGCCAAAGTATTGGACGAGGTTGTAGGTAAATGAGTCGTAATTGTCGATGACTATTAACATAAATTTGTTTCTCTAATGTACTTCGACTGAATGAACTGTTTTGAGAAGCAGACGTTGGCATTCATCAATGATGCCGCCGAAGCAACTAGCTTGAATTTCAATAACTTGGTTGTTTATTTCCGCCGTTGCACGCATCGCCACAAAATAGTAACTGAAAATACCACTCCTGTATCCTACGTAGGGAACAAACAACCAAGTGATACCTGAGTCGGATTCTTCAATTGGAATGGGCATATGAAGAGCCTGAAATGGGGGTGTTTCCTCTGCATCTTTGTGGACTAATTGTGTGGAGCCAACAATCCCACTCTGGCCAGCAACTAAAGGTTCTGGTAATGGTCGCGCATTTTCTTGGTTGATATGTTGGGTTAACCTTTCAAAAAGTGTTCCAGCATCTCCCATGTATTCTGCTTTATCTATGACAGTAACCACAATCCCAACTGCATTATCTATCCCCGCCTGCCGTTTGCCGACGATAAACGTGTCTGGTTCATCTGTATCAATTTTCCAACTGCGTGGTGCATTGAAAGAAATGGGGAGATTTTCGGCCGAAAATCTCCGATACTCCACAAAATCAGGTGTAACAGTTGATATAAGTGTGCCGTCACGTATCTCACTTATGGAAAAACTGACAACCGCACCAACAATAGCGAATAATAGAAGCTGAATGAACCAAGGTTTCCGACTTACCCACTTCATCA
The DNA here is from genome assembly GCA_030425205.1 of Anaerolineae bacterium. Classification (GTDB taxonomy): domain Bacteria; phylum Chloroflexota; class Anaerolineae; order Promineifilales; family Promineifilaceae; genus CALECP01. The sequence continues at coordinate 3,273 of JAUIAP010000029.1, read as the reverse complement.
AACACACCTCCTAATTGACTACCTTTTGCAGAACAGCCGCGTTTAGCTGCTGTCAGTTTGACTGTTGATAATCGCTTGCGCCCACGTTGCATCTTCTTCATCCAAACGCGGCGTTGGCGGTTGACTATAATCAATCGCCAAATCGTAACCGCCCGCGTCATACACGTCTGACAGCAGCCCATTTATGTCCAAAAGAGGTTCTTCCTCACCATGTTTTAGCGGAATTGGAATGGTTGGAATTGCGTCTCGAACGCTGAAAAGATAGACATCAGCGAGCGGTCGTCCTCTCCGTCTGCTGATTAAGATGGAGTAATCATCCTCATCGTCAATCTCCATCGGTGGTCTGTGACCTGCTCGCAGCAGATCGATCTCGATCAAATTTGTGCGGCTTGACAAAATCTCATCTCGCTTTATTTCGTACTGTTCTCTTCCACGTCTTCCCTGCTTGTTTGCATGAGAAAGAATTTCGATTACAGTAATTACTTTTTGCGTCTTAACCTCACGAATCTCCAAAAAACTCTGTTCGTACTCGTAGTTCATTGGGATGATCGCCGTGCGTGGTTCGACTGTCGGTCGTTCAGCAATAGCCACGCCCCCTGTTGATGTTTGAGAGGTATCTTTGCGGTAGATGATCACGTCCGGACTACCAATCGGTTCAACATTTCCTAGTAAAATAGAGTAGTTGACTCGTTCAATAGCGACGCGGTAATTCGGGCGCAGCAGTGGAGTTAAAGCTCGTTGAATGCTAAAGATCAGACCTGCGTGGACCTCTGACCATAGGCCTTTACGTTCAAGATATGGATCCATTCCAGGAAATGGTGATGTCATGATAGCTTTCTCCTAGAGATTCCATTCTTCTAAAAATGGAATCTCTGCACTGAGAACAGTATAGCATTAACTCGGCAATACCAGCCCCATAATCTCCTTCATATGTGTCACCTTCGGATCCGCAACCGCACGCGCCTGTTCCGCACCACGCGCCATTTGCCGATCCAGTTCCGCAGGGTCAGACATCAATTCATTATAGCGTTCCCGAATCGGCGTGAGCGTTTCGATAACCGCGTTGGCGACACCCACTTTGAGATCGCCATACCCTCGCGCATTAGCGAAGTCCGCTAACGCTTCTTCTTTGCTTTTCTCGGTGACGGCAACGTAGATGTCAAGCAGATTGTTGACACCTGCTTTCTCAGGATCATCAGAGAACATGATCTCATTGCCGCTATCCGTTTGAGCCTTTTTGAAGGAACGTAAAATCTCTTTTGGCTCGTCAAGCAGTTTTACAAGATGTCCGCGAATGTGTGAGAATGATTTTGACATCTTATTCGTCGGATTGTCCAATCCCATCACACGTGCGCCCGTTTCTGGCAACATCACTTTTGGCAGCGTGAAGAATGGTTCTTCGTAGCGTGCGTTAAAGCTCTGCCCGATGTCGCGGGTTAACTCGATGTGCTGCTTTTGATCTTCGCCTACGGGAACTTCATTCGCATCATAGAGCATAATGTCGCCCGCTTGCAGCACAGGATAGTCGAGTAGCCCTGTCAAAACACTCTCTTGTCGGTTCGACTTGTCTTTGAACTGCGTCATGCGATGCAACCAGCCGAGCGGCGTGATGCAGTTGAGCAACCAGCAACATTCGGCATGTGCGCGGACGTGACTTTGAATAAACAACGTGCTTTTATCGGGATCAATGCCGCACGCCAGCAAAATCGCCGCCAGTTCGCGCGTTTTGATGCGAAGCTGCACAGGGTCTTGTGGCACAGTAATCGCGTGCATGTCTACGATACAAAAATAGTTGGTCTTGTCATCTTGTCGTGCAACCCAGTTCTTGACTGCGCCAAGATAGTTGCCGAGATGAAAGTCGCCCGATGGTTGAATACCGCTGAATACGATTGGTTTTGTCATTTTAGTTAGTGGAGAGTGGTTAGTGAAGAGTGGTTAGTGGCAAGAATTTTACTCTCCACTTTTCACTCTCTACTTATCACATATCATTGTGTTATTCGGCCGAAAAAACAGCCACTTCATACCCTGCCTCTTTCCAGCCCAGCGTGCCACCTTCGACATAGCGCACGTCTTCGTACCCCATGTCCTGTAGCTGTTTCGCGCCGAGCGAGGCCATCGATCCCATCAAACACGTGATGACGATCGGTTTTTTCTTGTGCTCAATCAGCCGCTTATCCCAGAACTTTTCGGGGAGGGAATCGTCGCCTTTGTAACCAAGTGTGCCGAGCGAAATGGGAACTGCGCCGGGCATAATACCTGTGTCTGCAATGTCCCTTTCGTCGCGCACGTCGATCACGAGCATATCGGGATCGTCCCGCCACGCTGCAACGAGGTCAGACGGCGAAATTGCCGTTACCTGTGATTGTGCTTCCTGCACGGAGTCCATAAATCTTTTAGCCATTTGCCTCTCCTTATTAGTGAATACTTTCGACGATTTCTTGGTAGGATTGTAAATCTACTAATGATAAGTCGTGCCATAGACCAACTTCATGCTGACTTATTTCAACTGTGCGAAGAAAGTTGAATACGTTATCTCTCTTTTCGCGTTTAGGGTCTGTCCAGAAATAAAGTACTTAAGTTTCTTTCTAAAACCCCGTAAAACTTAGGGAAGTTATTCTTGGACAGACCCTTAGTAACGACGGTGGTCAAGAATAAGCTTGGAAACCTATTACTAATAGGTTTTTTCTGCTGCCAATTAATTACTACATCCTTTGTAAACGAATAATAATCTTCAATGGGGCAATATGTAAACAAGAATCCATGTGATATTGGATCACTGCTTGCCCCATCCCACAACTTGTCTAATTCCTTCCCTTCTCCGAATACTGTGCGATGTCTTGATTCCCATTCAGCATAAAATAATACTCCAAGCTCATCGGAAAAAGTGTCAATTACAGCATCTAATCTGCCACGGGTTTCAAACGTGCAATTTAGTCCAAGTTCTTTTGCCGCATCTGCGATAGCTAAAGCTGTATGGTATGTCCAATTACTCATGCTTCTTGGTCCATCTCCAAAACGAATATCTAACCATTTTTCTCTAAACAGGAGAACAAAACGCTCTTCCAAGCGATGATGAACGCTACGAACTTTCGATACACCTTCAAGTTGATGAGTTAAATGGATCAAATTGTATTCAAGAGGTTTATCTAGCTACCTGACAGTTATTGAAAACAGTCAAAAATAGGGGAGCAGCCTCAAAGAAAGAGGGTCTCCATTGTTTAATAGGCGAAGAACCATCTCCCAACCGATGCGGAAAAGAGAGAGGTCACGGCG
>JAUIAP010000028.1 GCA_030425205.1 Anaerolineae bacterium | reverse complement strand
CGCCGTGACCTCTCTCTTTTCCGCATCGGTTGGGAGATGGTTCTTCGCCTATTAAACAATGGAGACCCTCTTTCTTTGAGGCTGCTCCCCTATTTTTGACTGTTTTCAATAACTGTCAGGTAGCTAGGACTCAAATAAATATCCAGCCGTCCCTTTGAAAGCAACAACTTCCCCTTCAACTCCCCGTCTGATAGCACATCAATCGCCTTCTGAAACAGCGCGATTCCCTCCGTATGGCGGCTGCGATGTGTGACATAGGTGAAGAGATTTTGCTGCGCCGCCGCCAAGCTATTCACCGCAAGCAACCCATCATACCCGCGAAGGCGGGTATCCATCTTCTTATCAACAAGCCCAACCATAAACGTCCATGCTGCTTGCACATTGCGCCATTCCTTTCCTAATGTATCAAGAAGGGATTTCTGCAAATTTTCATCTTGTGTAGCGGTTAGGTTGAGATAGTAAACAGCATGTTCAGTTTGGATGACAGTTAAATCAGACAATTTCTCACGGGCGAATTCGCGGATGAGCGGATGTAGTTGAAAGCGGTCATTTGGTGCAGATTGGAGGAGTGATTTATCGGTTAGTCGATTAAGGGTTTCCTGCGATGTGTTTGTGATTGCGTGGGCGGCGATGTGATCAAAATCGGCCGAAAACACCCCCAATCTCGCCAAGACAGCTTGCTCAACTTCCGACAACAGCGACCACGAATAATCAAACACCGCCCTGATGCTGCGATGACGCGCTGGCATATCGGCATAAGCAGCGTGTAGCGCACCAATCCGTTCGTCAAGCTGCGCCGCCAACGTTTCCAGCGCAACATCCCCAATCCAGCTTGCCGTCAATTCGAGCGCAAGCGGCACGCCGTCCACAGCTTGGATGATTTGTTGGAGTGGGGCAGAATCGGCCGAAAAATCAGACACCGCCCGTTTTGCATGACTCACAAATAGTTCGACGGCCGCCGTCGCATGATCTAACCCCGTTAACGGCACAACCCGTTCAGCACGCAACCGCAACCGTTCCCGCGACGTGACTAAGATCCGTATATCTGGCGCAGCGTCCAACAGTTCAGCGACAAATGTGTTCGCGCCAGTGATCTGCTCAAAGTTGTCAAGGATGAGCAAAATTTCTCGCTCGGACAGATGCTTTTTGAGAGCAATAATCGGCCGATCCTGCTTCCCCAACGCCAATCCCAACGCCTCCCCAATTGCCAAGGCCAAATTTGTTTGCAACGCCTCGCCGTTTGAAAGCGCGACGAGTGAAACAAAATAAACGCCATGCAGCAGCCGACCGCTGACCGCTTGCCCGATGGCGTGTGCCAGCCGACTTTTGCCGATGCCACCCATCCCCGTCAACGTGATGAGGCGATCTTTTCCCGCGATGAGTTGCGCGGGGAGCGTGGTGAGTTGGTGAGTTCGGCCGAAAAATTCCCCAATCCGTTCCCCCAAATTGTTTGCATCTGGTGTTGCTGATTCGATTCGTTTTGCGAGATTTTTTGTTGTCTGTGTTAGCTCAACGCCAAGCTCATCACGCAAAAGTTGCACGCACGCTTGAAATTGAGCGATGGCGGCGTTGCGTTCTCGATTGCGAACGTGTAGCCACATCTTCAATCGGTGTGCGGCTTCGTTGTACGGATCGGCCGAAACCAACTGCCCTGCATAATCAGCGCCTTTCGCATAGTCACCATCAGTCAAACATCTTTCCGCTTGATCTCGCCAGCCAACCCGTGCAACCTGCCGCAATCGCTCCTGCTCCACCAGCACCCACGCTTCAAACGGTGGCGCATCCTTGACCTGAAACCCAGCCAAAAAATCACCTTTGTAGAGGTCGAAATGACCCTGTTCAAATTCGGCCGAATCCAACCAATACGGTTGGGAGTGATCAAATTGCACCATGTCGCGGGTGATGTGCAGATAGTCGCCCAACTGCCGGCGTAAGCGGGAAAGGGTGGCGCGGAAGTTGTTGCCAGCGAGTTTGGGATCGCTGTCATACCAGAGGAGGTCGATCAACTGTTGACGGGAAACGGCTTGATTATGACAAACCAGATAGACCAGCATCGCCTCGGCCAAGCGACGCGAAATCACAAGCGGATTCTCGTTTAAGGTAAAAGTCAAACGTCCCAATGTCGTAATTTTGAGCATATCGAGTTGCCAGCGGTTGCCGCTACGCCTCAAGTGTAACCCAAAACGGATCAAATTCGGATCGCTTTCTTTCTACACTGTCTGCATGACCCGTCCCTACCACGCATACCTGCTCAGATTATGGCGCGAAGAATCGGCCGAATATCGACTCACCCTCGAAAACGCCCATACGCGCCAACTCACCCCGCTGCCTGATTTGCAAGCGATTGTCGATTTTCTGCAACGACAAATTGACAATGATCAACCTGTTGAAAAGAAAACGATCCACGAAGGACACGAAGAACACGAAGGAAGACGGTAGACAATCCCTTCGTGCCTCTGTGTGTCCTTCGCGGACAAATTTTTATACAAGGAGTCCGTTATGAACAAATATAGATTGGCTTTTTTTCTCACGCTCATTGCGTTTGTGCTATTGCTGCCAGCGCGTAGTTCGGCACAGAGCCGCGCCGTTTTTATTGTAGATACGACCAACAATGCGGCCGATGATAACCTGCTCGACAACGCCTGTTTGACGAGCGGCGGCAAATGCAGCCTGCGTGCTGCCATCCAACAGGCGAACGCCATTGGCACAGCAGGATCACCCCACAGCATCATTTTCGACATTCCCGGCGCAGGCCCACACGTCATTCCGCGCACAACGCACTATGAAATCATCAGCGTGCCAATTATGATTGACGGCACAACAGAGAGCGGGGCAAGCTGCCCAACGAGCAGCACGGCAGGTACGTTCCAAATCGAGATTGACGCAACGGGGTATGACTTCGGATTGCGGTTGGATTCGGCCGATAACAGCATCATTCGCGGCCTCAAAATCACCGGCGCAAACCTTGATGGCGTTCGTTTTGAAGAGAGCGACAACCTCACCATTGAATGCAATCAACTGCGCGACAACGGACAACATGGCATTCAGGCATTCATTGCGGATCAAGTTGTGATTGGTGGCAACGTGGCGGCTGATCGTAATTTGATTAGTGGCAACGGCGGGTCAGGTGTCTTTGTTATTAGCGGGAGTAATGTCACCGTCCGCAACAATTACATCGGCACGCGCAGCACGGGTTCGTTGACTGACGGCAATGGTGAACAAGGCGTATTCCTCGACGCAAAAAATGTTGTTGGCGCAATCAACACAATTGAGGAAAACGTGATTTCTGCCAACGGTCTGAACGGGATTATTGTCAGTAAAAACAGCTTGCTCACGACGATATTGAACAACAACATTGGGACAGATGTGACGGGTTCGGCCGATCTTGGCAACGACGGCGCAGGTATCGTCGTTCTCCCACCTTTTGCCGACACCATTGACGGCGCAGTGCAAATCGGCGGTGTCGGAGACGAAAATATCATCGCGCACAATGGCCGTGTCGGCATTGCCGTTGTTGAAGATAGGGAAGGTGTCGAAAATGACGATCATGTCGCCATTCGCGCTAATAGCATCTATGACAACACGGGTTTAGGCATTGATCTCAACAGTCTCTATAACTATCTGACAGGTGTTGTCGGCGGCGATGGCGTGACGGCAAACGACGATCTCGACCCTGACGACGGCGCGAATCAGTCGCAAAATTTCCCATCGGTGGACGTTGCCAATGTTGATGGCTCGATCCGCGTCTCGCTCAACGCCGCCCCCAGCCACTTTTTTGAGGTTGACATCTACCTAAACACCAACTGTCATACAAGTGGATTTGGTGAAGGTGAAACGTATCTCGCCACCGTTGATGCCGATACATCCGCGTCTGGGGTTGCCGTCGCCAGCTATACGCACGGCAGCGCGTTGCCCGTCGGCAGCTATATCACCGCCGTCGCCACCGACGTTTCCAACGGTGCGCCCAATAATGACTTTTTTAACAACACATCTGAATTTTCAGAGTGTCGGCAAATTGTGCAGGATATATTTACGGTTGATAGCACGGCGGATGATGCGGACAGTAATCTGGACGATAATCAATGCCGCACAGCCAGCGGTGATTGCACCCTCCGCGCCGCCATCGAACAAGCCAACGACCTTAACATTCCCTACGTGCAGATCGAATTTGACCTCGACCCGTTCGCCAGCATCTTTCTCACTTCGCAACTCCACGCCGTCACCGTTCCCGTCTTGCTCGATGGCGCAACGAATGACTTTATCCAATGCCCAACGGGTGTAGATGATATTCCGTTGCAACTGGTGCGAATTGTTGGCAGTCCGGGCATTGCCGATGGGATTCGTCTCGCTGCGGGCAGTGATGGCAGCACGATTCGGGCCTTGGAGATTTACAAATTTGATGATGATGGGATTCAGATTGCGAGTCATGGGAATACCGTTGTCTGCTCGATTATCGGCCGATCCTTTGACCCCAACGGCGGCGACGGTCTCAACATCAGCGGCGACAGCAACAAAATCGGCGGCGGTGGCGCACAGTCTCGCAACGTCATCGTAGGCAACTTGGGAGAGGGGATTCAGGTGCAGGCGGCGGATGGAGAATCGGCCGATGGCAACCGCATCGTCGGTAACTTCATCGGCCTCGCTACGCAATCGAACGCATCTGGCGGGATTCTCTTGGGCAGCAACAGCAGCCGCACCACGATTGGCGGCAGCACGGCTGGCGCACGCAACGTCATCGGTGGCAACATCGACTACGGCATTCAGTCGAACAGCAGCAGCGATAACACGATTACGGGGAATTATGTGGGACTTTCGGCCGATGGCACAACCGCCGCTCCCAACACGTCAAGCGGCATCTTTATCGAAAACAGCAGCAACACCACGATTGGCGGCTCCGATGAAACGTTAGGCAACTACATCGCCAACAACGGCGATCACGGTATTCAAGTCGATAACTCGACCATGACCGTCATCAACGAAAACACCATTGGCTCCGCTGTCGATAGGGCGACGGCTGGCAATGATGGCAGTGGTGTATTTATCCAAAACGGTTCCACCAACAACCAAGTCGCCTACAACCGCATCCGCAACAACGGCGGCGACGGTGTGCGCGTCACGGGCGCAACCTCCGTTAGCAACCCGATTCGCTACAACAGCATCAGCGACAACGGCAGCGGCGTGGATGATTTAGGCATCGACTTGGGCGGCAACGGCATCACCCAAAATGACGGCGCGGGCGACCCCGATAGCGGTTCCAACAATCTGCAAAACTACCCCGAAATCGACAGCGTGACCGTCAGTGGTGGCGGCGCAAACCTTTCATTCACGGGAACAATGACGGGCAACTTGGGTGACGTGATCCGCATCGACATCTATCACAACGACAGTTGCGACGGCACACATGGTGAGGGCAAAACGTATCTGGGCAGTTATGACTTCACGATGACGGCCGATCAAAATATCTTTGGCAGCACGCTCACCAACACCAATATCAGCAGTGGCGAAATCACGATGACGGCGACGGGGCCGGGTAGCAACACGTCCGAATTCTCCGCCTGCGCCACGTTGGGAACGCCGACCTCCGTACAGGTCAGCAGCCAATCAACACACAGCCGCTATTCAGTTTTGATAATGGTCTGGGTGATTCTGTTCAGCGTAACCGTTTACTTTGGAGCGCGACCATCTTGGTCGCTTCCTCGCTGATTGCGAGTGGAGCGCGGTCGCCTCGCCCGCGTTTTGCGGCGAACGAGGCGTTCGCGCTCCAGTTATAATGTTGCCAACTTCTCCCGATCCGCTTTACGTAACCCCTTCACAACCAGCTCATACGAATGTTCAATTAGCTCGATTAGTTCATCATCTGGAACCGTGCCGTCGCTCTCAATCGTATTCCAGTGCCGCTTATTCATGTGATAGCCGGGCGCGACCGCTGCATATTTCTCACGCAAAATCTGCGCCAACATCGGATCGCACTTGAGCGAAATTCTCTCACCGCTAATCAATGCAAACATCTTGCCCAACACTTTATAGACGGCTGCATCGGGACCAAACGGAAAATCCTCGTAGGCTCTCTTTTGACGCAAACATTGTTCCCGTAACTCGGTTGGATTCAGCATGATCTTGTCCTCGTATCTCCACCCGCACAACGCGGTGTTTTTAGGACAAGTGTACTAAAAAAGTTTTGTCTGATCCATCCGTTGCACGGATAGCGGAGAGTGGGTAAAGTTGCCTTCCTAAATAGGTGCGTCATTATGGTCTGGATTTTTGCCTTCGCCTTGCTTGCTGCCACAGTGTATACGCTGCTGAGTTTGCCAGATTACGTTCTGAGAATGTGGCGCGGCAATCAGTCGATTGTGCGCTCGGCGATGGCTCGGTTGAAGCTGACGCGCACCGCATTTGGGGAGCTACAGGCGTTTGCCAATGACTATCCAGACAACGCGCTACAGGATGAAATTGACGAAGTGATCGAGCATGTACGTCTCGTCGCCAATCCGACCATCACCAATATCCATGAGATGACCCATAGCGATATTTGGAAGCTGCCGATTGCGGCCGATGCTTCTTGGTCGTTGGGATCGGCCGAATTTTGGAACTATTGGCAACCGATTTGGCAAATGCGTCAAGATGCACGGCTAATCGAGCAGCAGGTCACCGAAACAGAGCGCTATGTCAATGTTCTCGAAGCACTTTGCGCACGTCTCTCTGATGAGTCAATTGCGATCTATGAAGAGCCCGCGCCCGATGACGAGCTGGATGAGCAAATCAATTTTCCCGTGCGGGAAGAGCCGGCGTATGTCGATGAAGACCTACAAGAGATTGCCACCGCCTTCAAATTTTCGCTGCGGCAAGAGTCGATGGAGCCTGTGCTAGATCAGATCGAGGGGGAACGGGTGCAGGGGATGCAGATTCCCGCGTTATACGCACGCGGCTTGGCGTTGCAGCAGAGCTTAGCGTCGTTAGAAGAGGCGGCATGGGAAGAGGATATTCCGACGCAAACGATACTCGATGAGTGGCTCGAACGTTTGGACGAGTGGCGCGAAGAGAAGGAGGCGTTGGCAAACGAAGTTGAGATTATCCAGCGACGGCGCGTTGAGCATGAGCGCAACGTGCGACGAGTGGAGACAAAATTAGACGAGTTTGTTGTGCGGGAAGGGGAGAGCGATCTCTCGGAATTGGCCTACGATCTCCTGTCGTTGAGCGACAGACAGTTGTTGCAACTAGAATGGGAAAGTTCGGCCGATGCTATCCAAATCGCCACCGCAATCACCAACGGTCTGCCCAACATGCGGGCGATCGACCAAAATGCCCGCGCCCTCAAACAGCGCATCCCCAAAACATCGGGTGCAGTTCGCGCCAAGCTGACAGAGGCAGTTACGCGCCATCGTGAGTGGCGCACGCTGCTCGATCACGCGCTGGACGGTCAGGAGGATATGCTCCAATGGCTGCGTACCGTGTTGGCGGACGTGACACAGGCAATGGCTGAGAAACCAGCCATCATCCAGTTGCTTAATGAAGCGGTGCAAGCGCAAAAAACGCAGCAGGATGAGGATGGCACGACGGCGGCCATTGTGGCCGAGATGTGGAAACTGTGGGATAAGGTAGACGGGTATGTGCTGCTCGATGACCATCAGCTCATTCGACTTTTGCGCGACATGCCAAGCGATGCAGCAGAAATTCCAGACGACCTCGAAAAGCGGACGACCATTCGCAATCGGGCGCACAAAATTGTGCAGACGTTGCAGCCAGTTTCGGCCGATCTTCAAGCATGGGGCCCCCGAATTGAACAAGACTTGACTGGATTTGCCAAGAGCCGTAGTGAGCTATTGGAGCCTGCGTCCCTGTGGCAATGTCTACAAGACGAAATCGCCCAAATTGAAGGTTTGATTACGGCATACAAACAGAAATTCCAAAAACCGCAGTTTAGCTGGCTGCTTGAAAAACGTGAACCGTTGCAAAAGGCGCGCCAGACGGCGATTGAACGCATTCGCCAAGAGATGCGCGAGTTGTACTTGCGCTATGAATCGTTGCAAAATGAGGCAGAGCGCATCCGCACCCAGCTAGAAGCGATTGACGACGAAGAAAAGCACGATGCCATCGTTATCGAATTGGACAAGGCGCAACAAATGGACGACATTGCCGACGTGCGGATGGCGTTGCAGTCGATGAAATATGCGCTGGGACGTTAGTTACACCGCTGCCCGCTCAACCGCCGCGATCACGTCTTTCAAAATTGGCTTTTTCTTAAACGTCAGCACCTCTCCCGCTGATGCTGCCTCAAACGCCCCGTCCGCAACCTTGACATTCTCGTAGACCAAAATAATCAAATCTGATCGCTGTGCCGCCCGAATTTTCGCTAACTTACGCTTGAGATATTGCGGATGCCAAAAGCCGACAATTTCGAGCAGGGCGCGTCGTCCGTCCTTTTTGTTTGTAAAGGCAAAGTCGGGAATCATCACGCCATCCCCAACGGTGATCAGCTCATCCTCATAGCTCAGTTCCCACTCGCGGTCGTTGCGCGTATATTTCTGTTCAAATTCGGCGGCAAAATTGGCTTCGAGACGACTGGCAAAATCGGCCGAACCCTTAAAATAGCTCTGCAATTCGGTCGTGTTATCCAACTGATATGACAAGAATTGATCGGCGTGGGGTGGCTTGACGGCCGCCTCCATCTCCCAGTTTTCGCAGAGGAGCAACGCTGGCATGAACTTGGCAAACTGCACGCCATAGCGAATGGTCGATTGCACAAATGGCGACAAGGGGCCATGCAGCGTGATGTCATAACCCGTTTCATTGGGGAAGATCGAATACATCAACCCGACCAGCTTGATATAGCGAAACACATCCCGATAGGTGTCTGATACGCGCAGGTTGACCTCTTTTGCCCAGTAGAGCAGTCCACGGGCGACCTCAAGATTGTAGCGATCAATTAACCCTTTCGGCGTAATTGGATCGCCCGTCCCCTGTAAAACTTGCTCCTCAAGCAGATCGGCAAATAGTGCTGCCTCGACCTCCCGCGGCGTCACCTGATACATTTCGGCCGCCTCCCGAATTGCGCTCGCCCGCTCAAGTAAACCCGTCGCAAGAGGTTCTGCCCCCACCTCTCGCCCAGCGGTGCGCTTTGCGACAGGCTCTAATGTGACAGGCCCCAAACCGAACAACTTCTCGCGCAACGTCGCGGGGGGGATGGGCGGCACACTGGCGAATTCAGCCTGTTTTGAAAGCACATCGGCCAACCCACGAATGATCGGATAGTCGAGATTGTCCCCCTCATAGTCACGCAACGCCTCATCCAATTGACCGCGACTGTTCCCCACGTTTTCGCGGAACAGTTCGATCAAGTTTCCCGCCACGGTCAGCCAATGGTAATCGACTGGAAGTAGACGCGGTTGCACGCGGTTGCCGCGAATTTCGATGCGAGGACGAATGAGTTGGGATTTGAGCATTACTGTCGGATTCTATGAGATCGCCGCCACATTTCCCACCCCGAAAGTCATGGTGATGCATTATGGCGCGTGCATCATAATTCACGTCCCCTTAATTGACCTACCTTACGGGATTGGTTACGATTCGCAAATCAACTTGAAGTATCAACAAACTGGTCGTGAGTCGCGTAGGCTCAACCAATCTGCAATCAGCCATGATTGTGGTAAGAGAAGTATCATGTATCGTATTGTATTTTTATCCCTACTTACCTTATTGCTTGCCCCCACTGTATTCGCCCAAAAACTGCCGCCTCAACCAACGCCAGAAGAGTATGGCGAAATGTTAGAGACATGGTCTACGCTACCCCCCGAGCAAGATGAATGCGTGGGCGCAAACTTAATCACCAATCCATCCTTTGAAGGACAATATAGCAGCTACACGCCTGATCCTGCGCATCCCGATTGCCCATGGGGAACGTGCGGCAGCGCACAGATGGCGGACAATTGGACACCCTATTGGAAATCGCACAATCCCAGCGATCCTGATTGGATCTATCGGATGCCCGAGTGGAAACCGGCCGAAAGTCACTTTACCAATCCGACACGCGTTCGCACGGGCGAGCGAGCGCAACAATGGTTTACCTTTTTTGGCACACATCAAGCAGGTATTTTCCAGCGTGTCAGCAATGTTTCGCCCGGCGCATCGCTCTGTCTGTCCATCTGGGGGCACGCATGGTCAAACAACAGCGACGATCCATACACCAATCCCAACGATCACGGTTTTCTCAACCAGCAAATCGGCATCGATCCGACGGGCGGCACGGACTATCTTAGCCCGAACGTCGTTTGGACAGATCCAGTGACACAATACGATGAGTATGGGTTGTTTAAGCTAGAGACGACGGCTCAGTCAAGTAGCGTGACCGTCTTTTTTCACTCAGAACCACTTTGGGCCTATAAACACAATGATGTCTATTGGGATGATGCGATCTTGAGTGTCGTTTATCATGAACCAGCGACGATGACTGTGACACCGCAATGGATTGGATTGCAGGCGCAAGAGGCGGAACCAGTTGTGCAGACAGAGACGGTTGATGTGACGATTGAGAATGCGCCAACGATGGATTGGGACGCGCAGATTTTGCCCGGCAGTACGTTCATGCCAGATTTGCGTCAACAGGGGGATCAACTGCTGCTTGATGTCGACAGCACGGGGATGCCAGCCGGTGGTTATCGGGCAAACTTGGAAATTTCGGCCGAAGATCCCACCATCGACGGCGGCCGCCAATACATCACTGTCGATCTGAACATTGCCCCGTCAGACCCCGTTGTTGTCGCGTCGCCGAGTCAATTTGTGTTTATGACAGATTCGGCCGATTCCGCAACCGCCTCAAGCCAGATCGATATTCACTTCGGCAGCGATCTGACCTGGACAGCCAGTATCAGCGAACCCGTTCGACTGCAAGAGTTCCCGATTGTCTTTACATCTGACACAGGGCAAAGCGGCGACCGACTCGAATTCACCGCCTTTAGCGCAGGATTGCAGACAGGCACCTACACAACCACGATTCTTGTCGAGGCACCCAATTCTGCAACCCGTGCTGAAATACCCGTCCAATTCATTGTGGTCGAACAACAATTTGACGTTTGGCTGCCTATGTTACGCCGATAAGTTACGGTTTGGTTATATTTTCCTGAGAACGGTAGATATGTAGGTACAGATGTACTACGATTGTGGCAAGTTACTCTGCCTGGCTGGCTGTATAACTTAGAACACAGAACCTCTTGTTATAGGCAAGAGGTTTTGTCGTTAATATGCGCGTGACCAACCCAGTTGCATTCCCTTTAGAAGGTGCGATGCTTAAACTGCCCCCCGACCATCGTCCCCGCTATCCCAATCTCCAGCAGCTCATTTCCTGCAACCGCAAAGATATCCTCATCAAAAATCGTCAAGTCGGCGAGTTTACCTGCTGTAATTGAACCTTGTCGATCTTGCTGCCCAGCCGTGATTGCCGCCGCCATCGTGAAGGCGTAGATCGCCTCATGCATTGTGAAGCGTTGCTCGGGATACCAGCCGCCTGCGGGCAAGTTGTTGGCGCGTTGGCGTGTCACGGCCGCATGAATGCCGGGTAGCGGATCGATCTTTTCAATCGGCGCATCCGATCCAAAGACGACCAATGCGCCTGAATCGCGCATTGTCTTAATCGCATAGCTGAGTTTGGCGCGTTCGCCCCAATAGCGGTCTGCCATTTGGTAATCTGAAGTCGCATGGATTGGCTGCATCGAGGCAACCACACCTAACTGCGCCAGCCGCCCCTTGTCAGCGGGATGGATCAGCTGCACATGCTCAATGCGATTAGGTGTATGTGGCTTGCTTGCATAGTTGGCGTTGCGAACCGATTCGTAAACATCCAGCACATCGTGTACCGCTTGGTCACCGATGGCGTGCGTCGTCAGGCTAAGCTGGTTGGGGTAGGCGAGATGGGCCACGCGCATCATCTCTTCTTTTTCCAACACGGCGATCCCGCGATTGTGCGGCTCCCCTTCATACGGTCTGATCATCAGCGCAGTACGTGGGCCGAGTGCACCATCTGCAAACATCTTGATGCCGCCAATCCGCAACCAGTCGTCCCCAAATCCAGAGCGCAAGCCCACGCCGACAGCGTGTTCAACCAGTGCAGCGGGGATGTTCTTGACAAAACGCAGCCCGAGATCACCATTCTTGTTAAGCGTTTGAAGGGCTTGAAAACAGGCGCGCCCGTCAAAGTCGTGGATGCCAGTCAACCCCGCTTCCCAGCAGTATTGCTGCCCCGCACGCATCGCCTCGATAAGCTGTTCCTCAGTTGCCGCTGGAATATGTTGAGCAACGAGATTCATCGCGGGTGCCTCAAGCAGGATACCCGTTGCCTTACCAAACTCATCGCGCTCAATGCTGCCACCGTCAGGATCGCTTGTGCCGACATCAATTCGGCCGATTCTCAATGCCCGTGTGTTGACCCAACCCGCATGGCCACTCTTGTGGCGCAGAAAGACGGGATTATGTGGCACGACGGCATCAAGCTGTTGCGCTGTTGGAAATTGACGTCTGTCCCAACTATCTTGCGCCCAGCCCCACCCTTGCAGCCATTCGCCTTCTTGCAGCGTCTCGGCCGCATCTTCAATCCGCTGTAACACCTCGCCCAACGAAGTCGCCTCGTCCAGATTGACGCGCTGCAATGCGAGCGAAAAATTCTCGAAATGTGCGTGGGCATCGACCAATCCCGGCACGACGCAACGACCGCCGAGATCGATCGTCTCGTAGTTGCCGCCCAGCAGGAGACGCAGCGTGCGCTCGTCGCCGATCGCCTCAATTCTTTCATCTCGAATCGCCAACGCGCTGGCGGTCGGGCGTGCCGCGTCCATCGTGTAGAATTTTCCGTTTGTCAGTAGGGTGTTCATAACTAGCTCAGTCGTTGGTTGCAGCGGCTTCTTGTTCGGCGACGATTTGATCGTAGATGTAGTTCAACTGCTCGTCCGAATAGTAGTGGATGACGACCTTACCTCCCTCGCGGGTCTTTTCGATGTTGACGCGCGTGGCAAACTTTTCGCCAAATTGCCGCTCGACATCTTCCAATTCAGGTGGCAACAAAACACGCGGCTTCTTCTTGGGGGCAAGCTTTTCGGCACGTTTGCGAACGATCTCTTCGACTTGACGCACATTGAGTCCGAATTTGATAATGTCGTACATGACGGCGGTGCGCTCATCTTCACTGTCGAGTCGCAGCAGGGCGCGGGCGTGGCCGGTACTGATTTCATCGTTAATGACCGCTTCCTGTACGCGCTCTGGCAGATCGAGCAGACGGATCATGTTGGCAATCGTCGGCCGACCCTTGCCCATCCGTTTCGCCACTTGTGCCTGTGTGAAGCCAAATTCATCGATCAACTGCTTATAGGCAAGCCCCTCTTCAAGTGCGTTGAGGTCTTCACGCTGGACGTTCTCGATGATAGCGAGTTCGAGCATTTCCAACGCCGTAACATCATTCTTGACGACGGCGGGAACAGCTTTCAAGCCCGCGATCTGACTGGCACGCCAGCGACGCTCACCCGCGATGAGGTGGTAATCGTTTTGGCTGACTTGGTTGACGATGAGCGGCTGGATGAGGCCATGTTCGCGGATCGAGTCTGCGAGTTCATGCAATGCTTCCTCATCAAATTCGGTGCGCGGCTGGTGGGGATTCGGCCGAATTTCCTTCAGCACGACCATCTTCAGCCCGCTCCCTTCCATCGTTTCAAGCGGTGCGCCCGTTTCGTCATCCATCGGCCGAATCAACGCGCCGAGTCCTTTACCAAGTCCTTGAGATTTCTTTTTTGTCATTTGGCTAGTGGCTAGTAGCTAGTGGTTAGTGGTTAGCAGTTTTACTAATCACCCACCACTACTCACTATTTCCTGTTCTTCATCTTATCTGTTTGCAAAAGTTCGGCCGATAATACCTTGTAGCCCAATGCACCCGTCGAATCAGGCGCGTAAACGTTGATCGGTTGACCATAGCTCGGCGCTTCACTTAGACGCACATTGCGCGGAATGATGGCCCGAAAGACCTGTCCATTGAAATGTTTGCGCACTTCGTTGACCACTTCACGACTCAAATTTGTGCGACCATCGTACATTGTTAGCACCAATCCGCGAATTTTGAGCCGGCGGTTGAGATGCTGTTTGACAAGATCGATGGTGCTAACCAGCTGTGTCAACCCCTCAAGCGCGAGATATTCACACTGGACGGGAATGATCACGCCATCTTGCGCGGCCGTCAGCGCGTTGAGCGTGAGCAGACCTAAGCTCGGTGGACAGTCGATCAAGATGTAATCATACGCCTCATCGATCAGGTCGAGATTGCGCTGGAGGCGATATTCGCGTGCCATCTGGTTGACAAGCTCAATTTCTGCACCTGCCAGCGCAGGATTGGCGGGCAGAATGTCGATTTTTGCCTCCGCAACTTGAACGCGGATGGTGTCAGCATCTGACCGCTCCAACAGGAGATCGTAAGTCGATTGAACCACGTCCCCCTTATCGATTCCCAATGCGGAGGTCGCGTTCGCCTGTGGATCGAGATCCACGACGAGCACGCGCATTCCCATCTCAGCAAGGTAGGCGGCGACGTTTATGACGGTCGTCGTTTTGCCCACGCCCCCTTTTTGGTTTGCAATTGCATAAATTTTAGGCATGTTCCTCCGCCATCATCTGATTAACGGTCATAATTTTTTCTGGCAGATCGGGTTGTGCAACGGTGGCGGCGGCAATCTTGTTGGCAAATTCGGCCGAACTTATCACATCGCCATTCGTCCGCCACAAGCGATAGAAAAACGCTGTGGCAAATGTGTCCCCCGCACCTGTTGGGTTAACTTCTTCGACATGTGGTGCCTGCACATCGACCACCTGATCGTCAAAAAAGAGCGTGCAGCCACGTGCGCTGCGCGTGACCACCAGCAATTTAGACAACGCCCGCATCTTTGCCAGCTCGGCCGCGTTGACCAAATCTTCCTCGCCGATGATCACCGCATCGGCGTTGGGAAGCAGCAGGTCGGCGTGCAGGAGTGGAATCGGCCGAACTTGACCATCTGCACCCCACTCGCGCATCCAGCCCTGCGGCGTAATGCCGATCAAGCTATTTGGAAAAGTGCAGACCAACTGCGGATCAACTTGCGGCGTAATCGGCCCTAAATGGACAATCGGCGTGTTGCGCCAGTCGCACGGCACATCATCTGGCGTGATCGCGCCCGCCAAGGCGTGAACGATTTGCACGCGACCCTGCGGCGTATAGATATTGGAGAAGGAGGTCGTTTCGGCCGATTCGATCACGCGCACAGTGCATTCTGGGATGGCTGTGTGGCTGGGAAAATCGGCCGATGCACTGGTCAAAACGGCCGTCCGGCAGCCGAGTGCATGTGCAATTCGTCCAGAAAATGCCACCGTCCCACCTACCTGATAGCCTGATGGCGATAGTTCGGGTGGCACAACGTCACGACTGACGTGTCCAATCGTTAAATAGTCAAATTGATTTATCACTCCGCCTATTTTAACACACCCACCCCAGCAATGAGGATTCGTAACAGATACGAATAAAGGCGTTCATCTCGAACGCCTCCATACGACGATTGTGGGCTTTTTCACGCCAGTTTTTCCTCTGTAGCAACCGCAAGCACACCTGCAAGTTTTTCTTCTTATACTCTTGAGGGTATGATAGCGACGCAGGAAAACACGATGAACGGCATAGATGATTTGATTGGGCGCGAACTAGGTGGTTATCGCATCGATGCATTGCTCGGCGAGGGCAATATGGGTGCGGTCTATCAGGGCTACGATGTGGCACTGGCACGCAAGGTGGTGTTAAAAGTGATGCACCGCCAGCTTGCCAGCCATGAGTCGTTCCAAAACCGCTTTATGCAGGAAGCACAGGCGGCGGCACGACTCGATCACCCCTCGATTGTTAAGCTTTATAGCTTTGGCAGTCAGCCCTATCTCCACATGGTGATGGAGTATGTCGAGGGCCCAAGTCTTGGGGAATATCTCAAACACCAACAGGACAAAAATAAGGTGGTCAATCTCGACACCGTTTTGCGCTTGGTCGCACAGGTCGCCGATTCGCTCGACTATGCGCACAGTCGCGGTGTCATCCATCGGGACATCAAGCCTAGCAACGTTCTGCTCAAACCACTGGCGCGTCCAGACCGTGAGGGCGATCCAGAACTGCGTGCGGTTGTCACCGATTTTGGTTTGGCAAAACTACTGGAAGGTGGGATGCACACGCTGACGGGGACATTTATGGGAACCCTCAGCTATATGTCGCCTGAGCAATGTTTAGGGCGTGATTTAGACGGGCGTTCAGACCTGTACTCGCTCGGCATTGTGCTATATCAAGTGACGACGGGGCAGTTGCCATTTAATGTCAAATCGCCAACCGATGCGATTCGCATGCACGTCAAAGAGATTCCACCGTCACCACGCATGATTCGTCCCGGCCTGCCCGAGAATGTCGAAACGGTGATCTTGCAGGCGATCGCCAAGAATCCAGCCAGCCGCTTCCAAACGGGCAGTCAGTTGGCCGATGCGCTACGCCGCGTCGCCTACTCGATCTCGCATCCCGGTGAGTCATTTGAACAATCGTCCTCGCACGATCCGATTGGCTATACGGTCGTCGCGCCCGACGCGGTTGACCAACTCTTGATCTACCATGCGGGAGAGGCACCACGTGTGATGCACCTCTCACGTGATGAGATGGTGGTGGGGCGTGGGCAAGAAAACGAGATCACGCTGCCCGATAAGGGTGTTTCGCGGCAACATGTCCGCATTGAACGGAATGACGATGGGTGGCAGGTGGTCGATTTGGCGAGTACGAATGGCTCCTTTATCGACAAGATGCGCCTTGTGCCAGATTCGGCCGAAACATGGCCGGCCGACACAGAACTGCGTATCGGCCCCTACTCGCTGCAATGGCAAAAAACTGTTCCCGTTCCCGTCAATCGCGTTGACTACAATCAGCCGATTCCGCTCAGCGACATCGAAGATGGCCCCTCGCAGACCAGTCCCGGCGAAATTGAAATCGTCGTTGACCCTGCTGCAACCGCAATTATGGCGGGTGACCACGTCAATATTCAGGTGATGCTGATCAATCGCGGGCCTATCGTTGAACATGTTAGCCTACGCGCAGAAAAGCTGCCGCATGAGTGGGTGTCGTATTCACAGGATTTGCTCAAACTGATGCCGGGTGGTCGTGGCTTTATCCGCATGACGGTGCAGCCACCGCGCAATCACACCGCATCGAGTGGCACACACCCCTTCCAAATCGTTGCCACACCCATGTCAAACCCAGAAGCGTTGGTTGCGGCGGCGTGCCAGATGAACATCGAGGCGTTTGCCGATTACAACGTCTATCTCAATCCAAAACCGTTGAAGAATGTTGGTCTTGCCGAGATTCAGGTGGTCAACGAGGGTAACGCCCAATCGACCTATGTGGTTAGTGGTGTTGAAACGCAAGAGAGTGCCGTTCAATTTAACCCTGAAACGCTCAAACTACGCGCCCATCCCGGCGAACAGCAGACGGGTGAACTTGAAATCTCGGCCATCAAGCGTCCCCTCATGGGAGCGACGCGGCGCGTGCCGTTTGAAATTGAGGTGTGGTCGAAGGGGGGTGGGACAAAGCGGGTGCGTTCCGAGTTAGAAATTCGGCCGAAACTTCCCGCATGGCTCATCCTGATGCTGGCTGCCGTAACGGTCGCGATTATCGTCTTTGCAATTTTGTGGATGACGATTCCACGCTAAACTCTCCCTAACAAATCAGCAAATTCGATCTCAAAATCCCGCACCAGTTCGTGCGGGTTTTTGATCAGATTCCCATCGGCCGTCACCCCAAGCTGCACCCCGCCGTTGTAGCTAATGATGCTGATCCCCAACCCCAAACCGCCCGACTGCGGAACCCAAAACATCAGCTCTTTCAGTGGCACGCCAGCCAAATAGATCGTCCCGCGTGGACCGGGAACGTTTGTGAAAACGGCCGATGCTTTTGAGGCAAACATCTTCATGACCCGTCGCTCAAGTGCAGGCGGCAACGAGCCGATGAGGGCCAACAGCCCATAGGCAATCAACGCTTCGGGCGACCGCTTGATCTGGTTCATCGCGGCGTGCAGTTTGGCGAGACGGCGGGTGATATCCGCTTCCCCGACGGGCAGCGGCAAGAAGATCAGGCCAAATTGATTCCCCAGCTTGATCTCTCCATCGAGCGGCCGCAGATTAACGGGAACGGCAACGCGAATCTCTTCGACAAGACTGTTTGCCTCGATCAGATAACGTCGCAACGCGCCTGTTAGTGCGGTCAGCAAAACATCGTTGATTGTGCCGCCAAGCTGTTCGCCAACGCGCTTGACGTCAGCCAAACGGAATGGCTCTGACCATGTTGCCAACTTTTGGGCACTCAATGCGCCACGAAATGGATTGGGCGTATCGCTGGAGCTTAAAACGAGTTTGTTGAAGGCGGCCGCGCTGTCAGAGGCGATGCGGGAGTAGTCGAGAAATCGGCCGAAAATATCCGCATCTGCATCGCCACCCAACGCCTCCCGCAGCGAATTGCGCCCCCCTTGCTGCTTAATCGGCAGTCCCTGCAACTGCTCGCCTGCCACATCGGGATCGGTGAGCGAAATCAAGACCCGTGCCAGCGTGATCCCGTCGGCAAACGCATGGTGCATTCTGACCACCACGGCACACCCCTCCCCATAGTTGTCGATAAAGAAGAGATGCCAAAGCGGATGAATGGCATCCAACGACTGACTCATCAGCTCCCCAACAAACTGTTCAAGTTGCTGCTTTGTTGCGCTCCCTGTCGCCAATTGCATTTCCGTGATGTGGTTTTCAAGATCGAAGTTGGGGTCGCTCTCCCAAAAGGTTGTGCCAACCCTTTTGTGTCGATTGTCTGGGCGCATCCGAAAACGGTCAAATCTAGCGACCAGTCGTTCGCGCACAATCGTGCGTAAGCGGTCCCAGTCCATCGGTTCGTCAAACGTCAATACGCCGACAATCATCATCAAATTTGTGGGCGTGTCCATGTGGAGCCATGCCGAATCGACACGGGACATGCGGCGGCGTTCAAAGTATTCCTGCATAAGGTGAGTATAGCTTGGTTTGAGGGAAGCGCATTGGAAAACACGGTGCATTTCATTTATGTTGACGCTACCATATTGGCAATGAAACTGTTTTATCTCGCGCTCGCCAGCAGCATTCTCCTGATTTGGCTCGGCCTGTTTGACCGACAACCGCTGGGCCAACTGAGTGACCAGCAGTTCATCCCTGCCGCAACGCCATTCACCGTGCGAGTGGTCGGTACACGGCTGACCATCGAGGCGGAATCCCCCTTTACCATTGCCATCGACCCAACAGGATACGTCGCGATTTGGCAAATGCGGGATGGTGAACGGGAGTGGCTACGGCGTTGGCAAACGTGGCCGCATGTGCGGGAGAGCGAGAATGAAATATCGGCCGAATGGCAAGCTGGCGCATTAAAGATCTGGATCAATCAGGAGTTGCTCTGGGACGACGTGCCGATGACGCTAGATTGCCCGTGTCAAATCACGACCTCCTCCCAGACGTTTGAACTTTTCCTCCCATAATTATGCCGCTGTGCCATTCGCCTAAAATCAAATTACGAAGATAATAGTTTGCAGAACGTGGACTAACTCAGTGGTTACGGCGTGTCAATAACAGGAGTTACGCATGTGATTGATTTGTTGCCACAAATTGACACAAATTACACGAATTAGGTGATTTTTTTCGTGAAATTCGTGAATTCGTGGCCCGCATTCTTTCTCAGAGGTGTCTTGCGCTGCCAGTGATATTTTGATGATTCCAGATGGCCTGCGATATTCAACGCGGAAAATTCTGACACTATTGCCGATTCAATCGCTCTAGACACGTCAAGCATTGCGATGATAGAACAACACGCAACGAATTTTCGCGGGTTAGAAAGTAATGGGGTAGACTGTAAGCGTGCGACGATTGCACACTAATTTTTCACCAAGTGAGAAATGTATTCGTTAGCACCGAACGGCTAGGTTAAGAGGACAATTTCAATGAAGCAAGATTATAAGAGATTTGGTTTAAGGGATGAAGATGAGCTGACAGCCGTGATCGTTGTGTTGCTGATCGCTGCGCTGTTCTTCTGGTTTTTTGCGCGTGGCTGCCAAACAGATTTGCAAAGTGCAGCGGCTGAAGGACGTGTGATTGTGGTTGACGCGGCGTTGCTCGATTCTGTGACACCACCACCAAACGTAACGGTCATTTCGGCCGATGCGGCCGCATCCGCCGGCATCGAACTCACCCCTGTATCGGCTGAAAATTTGCCCGCTGGATCAATTGATGAAGCGGTGCGCCAAGAACAAATCAACGCAGAAATGGGCGCGCCATTTGTCGCGGCGACCGTTGCGCCGACGATTGGCTTTGCCGAAAATCGCACGTTTGAGTTTGGTGGCGCATTGATCGAGGGCAGCGGTGAACCAAACACAGATGTTGAAATTGTTGTAGATGGTAGAGCAATCGGCCGATCTCGCGTCGATGCAAATGGTAAGTGGTCATTCTCTATCCCACGTGGCTCGCTCGATTTTGGCACACATGATGTCGTTGCGACTTCAGGAGAATTGCTCTCAAACGCAACGACCTTTACTCTAAACGCGCCACAAGCCCCGCGCTTTGCGGATAATTATGAAAATGCGGTTCTTCCCGGCGTCTATCGAGTGCGCGGAACGGCCGATGCAAATTGGAAAGTGGGATTGCGGACTGTGAGCGATGAGGTGCAGCTTGTGAACACCGACGCGAACGGGAACTGGGAGGCGATGCTCGATCTCAGTCAGTTGGGTCTCTACGAGTTACAAGCGATTGCGATCAATCCTGATGGCACACCGAATCTTGACTTGGCAACGGATCGCTTGCAAATTGAGGTTGTTGAGACATTGCCTGTCAACAATGGGGGCGGGGATGCGCCAGAAATTTCGGCCGAAACGGATGAAGACGGCATCGGCGCGGGTGAAGGCTATCCTGCGGATGTCGATGGGGCTGCACCAGACGATGATGTAGAAGGCGATGCGCCCGATACTGATACAAGCACCGACACGGATGCGGGTACCGACGACGGAACCCCCGCTGATGCAACAGATGAGCCGACGGATGACGGTTCCGCTGTTACTGATGATGGCGCAGAGGAAGCAACGGACGACGGAACCACTGTCACTGATGATGGTACAGGGGAAGAAACGGATGACGGTGCAAGCGTCGATGGGGAAGAAGGCACACCAGTAGATGACGGCACGGATGATGAGTCAGACGACGGCGCGGCTGAAGGTGGCGCAGAAGATGCGTATCCAACAGAAGACGATGCTGGCGCAGATGATGAGGGTGACGTAGGCGAAGATTTACCGACCATGCTCGAACAGTTGGCGGCGGATGGTCGCTTTACCACATTGCTTGCGGCGGTTGACTCATCTGGCTTAGGCGTGACACTTGACCAACAAGATGCGCCAGTCACGCTGTTTGCCCCCACGGATGAGGCATTGGCACAGTTGCCCCCCGGTGCCTTAGATAATTTGCTCGGAAACCAAGCTGCCCTGCAAGCAGTATTGGTGGAACATGTCGTACCCGGTGCGCTGTCATCGGCCGATATTGTCAATTTTATGACCGCCGAACCGCCCGCCCTCACAAACTTAGCGGGTCATGTTCTTCCCTTGTCTTTAGATGGAAACTCTGTCAAAATAGCCAATAGCAATGTGACAGAAGCGGACATCCAGGTGTCTAATGGGTACATCCACGCGCTTGATGAAATCATCTTACCACCGCTGGAAGGTCAACAACCGGTAATTGATGACTCGGGCGTTCCAATCTTTAAAGGTTCTGTTCTTACAGTCGTTGGCACGGCCGAACCAAATACCGTTCTAACGTTGATGGTCAACAATCAAGTCCATGGGACAACAACTGTAAATGCTGATGGCACATGGCTAGTTACTAACGACATCGCATCTGGCGAGTACAAGATTGTGGCATATATGTTCGGGGATGATGGCATTTTACGCGGCATTTCAGACCCCGTTCTGCTAACAGTCGAATAACTTAACTTCGCTTAATTGGATTGGTTGTCTCCTTGTTTGGTCAGAGAGGTCTTGTTGTCAACGCGACAAGACCTCTTTTCTTTGTGAGAAGTCATCTGATTTACCTCTGTTCTTACTTTCCCACATCACAAAAAGTGTTATCCTCAAAAGAGACAACTGCGCGACGTAGCGTTGTGCAGTAGGAGATACAAGCTGTGCAAAATCATAATGATACATCCAACTTAAATGTTCCAAATGTCCTCACGTTCGTGCGACTTATCTGTGCGCTCGCGCTACCATTTTTGTGGCGCAGCGGTATTTGGGGTCTGTTGATAGTGGGCGGAGTCGTCTTCACGATTGGCTCAATTACCGACTATGCCGATGGACAATATGCACGTCGCTATAACGTCATCACCAACTTAGGCAAGGTCTTTGATCCAATCGCCGATAAGCTGCTGACGCTTGGCGCGTTTTTTGTCTTGGCGACGCTCGGTATCATGCCGCTGTGGGTGATTATGCTGATTGCGATTCGTGAAATCGGCGTGACCCTCTTGCGCTTCTACTTCTTGCGACACGGCAAGGCGGTGGCGGCCGTCAAAAGTGGCAAACAGAAGACGACTTTTCAAATCATTACGATTTACATTGGCTACACCAAGCTACTGGCGATGCAGTTTACGTCGCTGCCTGAATTTGTGATGACGGGGCTGAACGTTCTGCTGGTAATCTTTCTGGCGTTGTCTCTGTGGCAGACATTGTACTCAGGCTATGATTTCTTGCGCCTGAACTGGCACTCAATTCGGCCGAAATCGACAGGAACCGAGAATCGATAGGCATTTTGACGCAGCCCTCCCGTCAATGAAACACGCCTTACTGTTCGTTCTATTATGCTTGTTCTCGCTTGCGCCAGTCATTCATGCGCAGGATGCGGATGAAGCGATCCCCGCCTCTGAAACCCCCATCGTTATCCATACGGTCAGTGCGGGCGACACGCTCTATGGCATTGCGGAACAGTATGCCACCAGCGTCAGCGAACTCGCCAGCCGCAACAGCATAAATCCAGATGCAGGCCTGTTCATCGGGCAACAAATTATCATCTCAGGCGTGGCGACGCTCCCAGATGGCGTGCAGCGTGTGAACGATCCTGCATTGCAAAATTTGCCTAATTTACCACCCGTGCCAAAAGTCTATCTGGTGCAGGGTGGGGATAGCCTCACGTTGATTGCGGAACAGGCGGGTGTGACTGTTGAAGAACTGTTGCGCGTAAATCGTTTAGAAGCAGATGCGGTCTTGCAGGTCGGTCAAAGGTTGTTCATTCCCGACGCGATAGGGGATCTGTATGCGCTTGACTACGTTGTAGAGATCGGCGATTCATTGGAAGGGATTGCGGCTGCATTCAACACGTTACCCGAATTTGTCAGCGCGGACAATCAATTGCTCAATCCCGATCGCCTGATTGCGGGGCAAAGTTTGCGGGTGGTCAGTCGCACAGGTTCGGCCGATCCATTTCCTATCACGGGAACCCCGCACATTGTCACGGCAGATGAGACGCTCGTCGAAATTGCCGCAAGCTACAATCGGCCGCCGCATCTGATTGCCGCCGCCAACGACCTGCCCTATCCAACCGCCGTCTACGCGGGTCAACGTCTTCGCATTCCCAGCGATGCCCCATTCCGCGCGTTGCCGGCCGAGTTGACGACGCTCCAAGTGAGTCAGCAGCCATTTGAACAGGGGGAAGCGTTTAGTGTCTACACTGAACTGACCACACCCCTCACGCCCACTGGTCGCATTCGCCTGATCGACTTGACCGCGCCTACACAACCTTATTTCTACGATCAATACGAGCAAACATTCCCGTTCTTACCCTATGGCGATGGATTTTTGGCGATTGTGGGTCTGGATGCATTTACGCGGCCGGGCTTATATACACTCGATGTGTTTACGGCGGATGAGGAACGACCAACGCTTTCGCAAGTTGTGCGCGTGGCGGGGATCGATTATGGCTTTCAGGCGATTCCGTTGGCAGATGATACGGTGGTGAGATCGGCCGAAAACAGCACACTCACCCCCATTTATCAAACAATCACGCCGCAACCGTACTGGAGTATCACGCAGACATTCTCCTCGCCGCTTGACATCAACTACATCTCAGGCATCTATGGCAGTCCGCGCTCCTATGACGGCGCACCCGTCTCTATCTTCCATACGGGTGTCGATTATGGCGCACCGGTTAATACGCCAATTCGTGCCGTTGCCGCTGGCGTGGTCGCATTTAGCCAATTTACGCAACTGCGCGGCAATTTGGTTGTCCTCGATCACGGCATGGGCGTCTTTACCAGCTATGCCCACATGACACAATTGCTTGTCAATGTGGGAGATGTCGTGACCGTTGGGCAAGCGGTCGGCAGCTTGGGCAATACGGGGCTTTCGACGGCGGCACATTTGCATTGGGAAGTGCGTGTGCGTGATGTCGCGGTGAATGGGTTGCCGTGGTTAGAACGTTCGATTTTGCCAGCGACGCTCATTCCATAGTCGGGTGAAGATTGATTAAACGTTGCCCCCCAATGGGTACCAACTCGCTAAAATGAGGGGATATGGCTGCAACTATTCAACCACAACCACACGGCTCGAACTTCGGCCGAATTCTACGCGGTATCGCCGCATTCCTCATCATCCCTCTGATTGCAACGATTGTATTACTCGGTGTTGGCTACTGGCAGATTGAACAGTATCGTGCTGAACATGTCGATCGTATTTTCACAGGCATCAACGTGTGGGACGTCGATGTGAGCGGCTTGACGGCGACGGAAGCACAGGCAACGCTGGAGCAGGTTGCGCCCGCTATCACAGACCGCACAATTATGCTTGAAGACCCTTCAACAGGAATGGTGTGGGCAAAATCATTGCTTGATTTAGGTGTTGCCTATGATGTGGATGGGGCGGTGCAGCAGGCGTTTGTGATCGGCAGAAATGGTGACGAACAGACCCAACTGCGCGATCAATTTAGCACTTGGTATACGGGCGTTGGGATTACCCCGAACGTCTTGATCGATGAAGGGGCTGTCGATGTCTGGTTGGCTGAAATTGCCGCGCTAATTGATGTGCCGACCGTCGATGCGACGCTCGATATTGTGGGAAATGAAGTGGTCTACGTGCCGCCACAGGCAGGACGTGAACTCAATCGCAGCGCAACTCGTGACCTATTGATGCAGCCTGTGCGTAATTTTGAGGATGCGCAAATCACCCTCGTGATTGAAGAGGTTCAGCCTCGTGTTGGGGATTTGGGAAATTCGGCCGAAATCATCCAAAATATAATCGGCAGCCCGATGACGCTCTATTTCGAGAAACCGTTCGACGGGGTCGATTTGAGCGGCGCAACCCTTTCAACGCAACAACTTGTCGAATGGCTGCGCATTGAGTGGGAAGACGTGAACGGTTCACTCACGCCCAACGTCTTTTTGGACGAAGTTGCCGCGCGCAACTGGATTGCGGAATATGCCGATGGCGTAACCCGCGAGCCAGAGCGGGCGCGCTTCTATTTTGACGACTTTACCCATGAACTGGTGTTGGTTGAGCCGCACAAGACGGGACGTCGGCTAGATGTGGACGCGACGCTAGAGAGTCTGATGGCGGCGGTTCAAACGCCGAATCGCTCCGTCCCCTTTGTCGTCGAGGAGATTGTTCCCGTCGTCAATTCGCACGCAACGGCCGCTGAATTGGGCATCACCGAGTTAATCACGGCAACGACGACCTATTTTTCAGGCTCTTCGCCTGAGCGAATGGCGAACATTGCGCGATCGGCCGAAAATTTCTATGGGATCGTCATCGCGCCGGGAGAAGAGTTTTCCTACAATCACTATCTCGGCGAAATCAGTGCCGAACAGGGGTATGAGACGGGTCTGATCATCTTTGGTGGTCAGACAATCGAGGGCATCGGTGGTGGAGTTTGCCAAGTCAGCACAACGCTCTATCAAGCCGCTTTTTGGGGTGGTTATGAACTTGGTGACCGTTGGCAACATGGCTATCGCGTCGCCTACTATGAAGACGGACTCGGCCCCGATGGTCTGCCAAACGTGGGTATGGATGCCACTATCTACTCCCCCATGATCGACTTTACGTTCACCAACAATACGCCCCACCATCTCCTGATTGAAAATTACTACAACGAAGGTTCAGAGTCGCTGACGTTCAAAATTTACAGCACGAAAATCGGCCGAACGGTAGAGCGTGAACTTTATATGTGGAATGAGACCGACCCACGCCCAACCGAGTATCGTTACAATCCTGAATGGGATGGTGAGGATCTAAAGCAGGTTGAATGGGCAGCGGGTGGCGCAGATGTACAAATTGTGCGCAATGTCTATAATTTTGAAGGGGCGTTGCGTGACCAAAACATCATCAACAGCTCCTATGTCCCGTGGCTAGATGTATTTGAATACGGCGACAATACAAACCGCAATCTTCTCCCCGATTACTTGCGCGACTAACCCGGCACGTGTCGTTAAAAAGCGAGGCGGCGGGTCAGCTTTGTATAAAGAGCGTGGGACAATCTGACATCCAACATAGCGTTATGTTACAATGCGTCGCATGACGACTGGGGCGCAACAACTACTCAACGACCGCTACCGCCTGATCGAACGGGTGGGTAGTGGTGGCATGGCGGCGGTCTATCGGGCGCAGGACACGATTCTCGGCCGAACGGTGGCTGTCAAAGTGTTGCATCCCGGCTTGACAGGAGACGAGACATTTCTCGCCAAGTTCCGTCAAGAGGCACAAGCCGTTGCCAACCTCGCACACCCCAACATTGTAACCGTGCATGATATTGGACAAGATGGCGACCGTCACTACATCGTGATGGAGTTTGTTGAAGGATTCACCCTAAAACAGATCATCCGCAATCAACCCCCCAATATGCCCATGTCGATTGAGCGTGCGCTCGATCTCGCCATTCAGATTTGTGCGGGATTGGGATATGCCCATCGTGCAGGGTTGGTGCATTGCGATGTCAAGCCACAGAATGTACTGGTGACACGGGATGAGCGGGTAAAAGTGACCGATTTTGGGATTGCACGCGCCATGAGTGAGGCAACCGTTTCTGTCAAGCAAGAGCTTGTATGGGGAACACCACAATACTTTGCACCAGAGCAAGCGCGTGGTCAAAAGGCGACGCCAGCCTCAGATGTCTATTCGGTCGGGATCATCTTGTTTGAGATGCTAACGGGTGGATTGCCATTTCTTGGTGAAAACCATACGGCAATTGCACTCAAGCATATTCAAGAACCGCCGCCGCTCCCCTCAGACATTAATCCGAATGTTCCGCCACAACTAGAAGAGATCATTCTGAAGGTGTTGTTGAAAGAGCCGATGTTGCGCTATCGAACGGCGGGTCAATTCGGCCGAATTCTCTCCACCTACCGCAATCAAGGACTCGAAGAGACTGGCACGCTCTATCTGCCAAATGAACAAAACACCCAATACTATAATCCGCGTCCCGAAGATGAACTCGGCGAGGACACCCCGACGGGAATGCGCCCCATTTTGCTTGGAGAAGAGACCCCTGCGCGCGGTATGACACCTGTCGAACCAGCGCAAGCCGCTTTCGATTGGGTTGCTGTCACGCTCGGGTTAATCGCCTTTTTTGCCCTCGTTGGACTCATACCACTCTGGTGGGCGGTCTATTTAGCATGGACATCTTAAACAGAAGTTGCAAGTTACAACTCGTTCGATGAAGTTGTCTTTTTACGCGCAATTCGCAATCAACAACTAATCACTAAGGACAAATTTTGGATCGCTCAATTATCTTTCGCTACATATTTTATTTGATGCTTGCCAGTGCCTTTATCTCGGTACTTTGGACATATAACAGTGCACCACAGCCGGTCTCTGACATCCCTGTTAGTGTTCTTGCCAATGCCATCAAAGATGAGGAAGTTGAAGACATCGCCGTTGACAGCGATGGTCGCCAACTTCTCGTGACGTTTGAGGATGGGGAAGTGCGCCGATCACGCATCAGTGGCGCGAGTTCGCTCGAAGAGCTGTTGGTTACGTATGGTGTTGATCCAACGACTGTCGAGATTAACTATGAACGCCCGGGTCGATGGGCTGGTATAGGGACACTTCTATTCTCATTGTTGCCGATAGCCCTGTTGATCGGCTTTTTCTACTATTTTTATATGCGTCAATCGCAGGCGGGTGGCAATCAAGTCGCGCAATTTGGCAAGAGTCGCGCCCGTCTGTTTACGGGCGAAACGCCGACGGTGACGTTTGATGACGTTGCGGGCGTTGACGAGGCAAAAGAAGAGCTAGCTGAGGTCGTCGAATTTCTGCGCACGCCCGATAAATTTGTCAGTTTTGGCGCGCGCATTCCCAAAGGTGTGTTGTTGATTGGCCCACCGGGAACAGGTAAGACGCTATTGGCAAAAGCTGTTTCAGGCGAGGCGGGCGTGCCATTTTTCTCGATTGCAGGATCGGAATTTGTCGAGATGTTTGTCGGCGTTGGGGCTTCGCGCGTGCGCGATCTTTTTGAGCAGGCACAACGACATAGCCCCTGTATTATCTTTATCGACGAAATTGATGCCGTCGGCCGACAGCGCGGTGCTGGGCTAGGTGGTGGACATGACGAGCGCGAGCAAACGCTTAACCAGATTCTCGTTGAGATGGATGGCTTTTCAACCGACACTCACATCATCATGTTGGCCGCAACCAACCGACCCGACATCCTTGATCCTGCGCTGATGCGTCCCGGTCGCTTTGATCGGCGCGTGACGGTCGATCGCCCCGACGTAAAAGGGCGTGAGCACATATTTAACGTCCACATGCGCGGCAAACCTGTTGCGAAACAGGTTGATGTGACAGTCTTGGCCAAGGCGACACCGGGTTTTGCAGGCGCGGACATCGAAAACACTGTCAATGAAGCGGCACTGTTGGCGGCGCGACGGAATCGGCCGAATATCGGCATGCCAGAATTTCATGAGGCCATCGAACGTGTCCAGCTCGGCCCTGAACGACGTAGCCGCGTCATGACAGAAGATGACAAAGAGATTACGGCCTATCACGAGGCGGGTCACGCCATCGTTGCCCACTTTTTGGCACATGCGCTGCCCTTGCGCAAGGTAACAATCGTCCCGCGCGGCCCTGCGGGCGGTGTCACATGGTTTTTGGAAGACGATAAACAGTACACCACGGTCAATAAGCTCAAGGCGCAGATGGCGATGGCATTGGGCGGTCGTGTGGCGGAAGAGTTGACCTTTGGCGATGTGACGACTGGCGCAAGCAACGATTTAGGGCAGGTGACGCGGATTGCGCGGGCCATGGTAACGCAATGGGGAATGAGCGAGAGACTGGGCTTGCGCACCTATGGCGAACGACAAGAGATGGTCTTCTTGGGGCGTGAAATCAGTGAGCAGCGCAACTATTCTGATGCACTCGCTGAAGAGATAGACCGTGAGGTGCGTGCCTTGATCGACGAATCGTATCAGATGGCAACCGATGTTTTGTCCAATCATCGTGACATTTTGGAACTTGTTTCGCAAACGCTGATTGAAAAAGAGACGCTGGATGGGGAAGAGTTTCAAGCGTTGATCGACGGCGCAATTGGCAGTACGCAGCCGACAGCAAGCAGTGAGCAGTAAATAAGTTTCTGCCGACGGACGTCTGATTACAGGCCACTGTTCTCCAACTTTCCGATATGTTGACCGATTTCCTCGCGCTCACCAACGATATCATTCAGGCGATTATCGTCATTTTTGGGACGGCGGTCGTGCTCTATAATCTACCCTATTTGCGCGAAAATCGCGTGTCGCGCACGTATAGCTTGTTGTTAGGTGCGGTCGTGATTGTGTTTTTGACCGAGTTGTTGGTGAGTCGCGTTCAGTTGGTGGGATCGGCCGAAAATTGGCTCACGTTTAAGTGGCTCGGCATCACGTTTGTCCCCGCAATCCAGTTCCATTTCTCCGACGCCCTGCTCGTCACAACAGGGAGCCGCTCAAGGCGCCGCCGCGCTATCGAATTTGTCACTTATTTGATCAGCTTTGTCTGCTTCCTGCTTGTCATCTTCACCGATTTAATCGTCAACACCATTGTTGAAACACCCAATGCGTTCCATCTGCAAGCCAGTGGTGGCTTTTATCTATTTGCCGCCTACTTCTGGACGGTTAGTGTCGCGAGCATCTACAATGTCCTGCGCTCCTATCAGCGCAGCATCACGCGCACGACCCGTCGTCGCATTGGCACAATTCTGCTTGTGATTATGGCGGCACCGCTCAGCGTGTTCCCCTATCTCGCACTCTCGCAAACGTCGATGGAACGCATCTCCGCATGGGCATGGCTGCTGCTCATTCTCGGCAACCTCACCGTTGGCTTGATGTTTTCACAGCTTACGTCGAATATCGTCTATCTCGGTGCGGTCAGCTCCAATCGTGTTGTGCGCGTCAAATTGCTCAAGTTCATGGCGCGTGTGCCAATGACGGCCAGCATTGTCCTATTGGTCTATGTGTTGACGATTCAGGCAGGTTCTTTCTTGGGATTGGATGCAACGACGGCTGCCGCCGCAACAACCGTTGGCACTGTGATGTTAGTCGAATGGGCAATTCATGCCTATAAGCAGCAGATTGAGCGCGTGCTGGCGTTTAACAATGAGCCAGACGTGCGGCGCATTCAGGAATTGAGTGAGCGATTGATCACGCGGCAGGATATGAGCCAATTCTTGAGCAGTCTATTGGCTGCGGGATGCGACGTGCTGCGTGCGCCCGTTGCGTTTGTGGCGAGTATCAGCGGGGGGGAGGTTGAGATGGAGGCGTTGGTCAGTTCGGCCGAAAGAGACGGAATTGACGGCCATCCGTTTTTGCTGGCAGAACTGCCCGATCCAACGATCTTGATCGAACAGGAAAGCGACGATCTAATGCGCTGGGAAAACTTCTGGATTCGCCCTCTCTATACGCGCAACGATGATGTGCTGGTTGGCGTGCTAGGCATCGCCATCAACGAAGATGCCCCCTATAGTGAAGTCGAAGAAATTATCGTCGAACGCATTGCCCAGCAGGCGACGAGCGCACTCGAAGACCAGGTGCTTCAGCAAAACGTCTTTGCTGCTGTTGAAGGCTTGCTCCCCGCATTGACCGCGCTGCAAAAACTGCGCGGCGCAGCCACATTTAGCGGCGCGGTACTGCTTGAGGACAGTGCAGCGACAGAAGAATCAAATGCTGTTAGCCCAATTCTGAACAGCCCGCGCTACACAAAAATGGTCAAGGACGCGCTTGATCATCTCTGGGGTGGCCCTAAATTAACGGAAAGCCCACTGCTTGACCTCGAAATTGTGCAAGACGAAGCAGAAGATCACGATGGCAATGTGGTTCAAGGGTTAAAAGAGATTTTGAAAAAAGCGATTGAGCGTCAACGCCCAGAAGGGGAGCAGTCCCTCACGCGCACGGAATGGCTGCTTTACAATATCCTCGATCTGCGTTTTGTGAAGGGCAATAAGGTTCGTGAAGTGACACCGCGCTTAGTGATGAGTGATTCAGATTTTTATCGCAAACAGCGGGTCGCCATTGAAAATGTGGCGCGGGCAATTGCCGAAATGGAAGAAGAGTTACTTGTCAGTGAACAGTAATCAATTTTGTTCGCTGTCCACAGGCGCAAGCGCACGTAGCAACTCCCACGTATACATTCCGGTCGAATGTCCATCGCTCCAGAGTGGTTGCAGCGCATAGCTACCAACAGCCTGTAAATTCTCAAGTTGAATCCCTAAATTTGGCGCATTTTGCACAACGCTTGGTGGGGTCACATTGCCCATTTTGGCGTGGCCGCCTTTGCATTCGACGCAGGGACATGCGAGCCGTAGCCCGTCAAACGGATAGGTAGTCGTCTTCCCATCATTCCATGAGATGGAGAGTATCCGTGCGCTGCGATCGGCCTGAATGTTGGTTGGATGTGCTTTCATAGGCTAATTTTAGTGGAGATCGGCCGATTGTGGAAATATACGGATGCAACGTTGATACAGTCGAATTCCGCCAACTTAAAATCATGCGCATTTGGAATTCACGTTAAAGGCGTGTAACTATTCTTGACAGCCCCAAATCGGCTATCTATAATTTCTGACGACTTGCGGCTATGGTGAAACGGTATCATGCGTGCTTCCCAAGCACTTGTTTCGGGTTCGAGTCCCGATAGCCGCTCTCAGGGTAATTAATCCCAAATTTAAAACAGACAAATAATCTCTTATCCAGAGCGGCCTAGGGAACAGCCCGATGAAGCCGCAGCAACCCCATTTATGGAAGGTGCTAATTCTGCCAGCACAAGCTGAAAGATGAGAGGTACGATAACTTGAAAAGGCGTGCCTCTTGTCCAGCGACAAGAGGTTTTTTTGTTCCTAATGCTATGGAGGCATTTTACGATGAGTTCAACTTTTATGACCAGCCCAAGTTTATTGTTTTCGTCTGAATCAGTGACGGAAGGGCACCCCGACAAGATGTGCGACCAAATCAGCGACGCCGTATTGGATGCATGCTTGGCCCAAGACCCAATGAGCCGTGTCGCATGTGAGACGGCGATCAAAACTGGCTATGTAATGTTGCTGGGCGAGATTACGACTGATGCGTTTGTCAATTTTGACGAGCTCGTGCGTGATGTCATCCGCGATATTGGCTATGACAGCAGCGACAAAGGGTTTGACGCGACGACCTGCGGTGTCATGTCCGCCATTGCGGCACAAAGCGCAGACATCGCGCAGGGCGTGGACGAGGCATTTGAAGTCCGTGTGGAAGAGGATGAAGAGACAGAGATCAACAAGGTTGGTGCAGGTGACCAAGGCATGATGTTCGGTTTCGCGTGCAATGAGACAGAGACGCTGATGCCACTGCCCATTCACCTCGCGCATCAACTGACTCGCCGCCTATCCGAAGTGCGCAAAGATGGCACGTTGCCATGGTTGCGTCCAGACGGGAAGTCGCAAGTTACCGTTGAATACAGTTATGGTAAGCCAAAGCGCGTAACCACTGTTTTGATCAGCACGCAGCACGCCCCCGAGATCAGCCAAGCAGAGATTCGTTCTGCCATCATCGAGCACGTCATCAACCCAGTCATTCCAGATGATTTAGATGCAGGCGATATCGAATATTACATCAACCCAACGGGTCGTTTTGTGATTGGTGGCCCAATGGGTGATGCTGGTTTGACAGGACGCAAAATTATCGTTGATACGTATGGTGGTATGGGTCGTCATGGCGGCGGCGCGTTCAGCGGTAAGGACAGCACGAAAGTTGACCGTTCGGCCGCCTATGCTGCACGCTGGGTTGCCAAAAACGTCGTTGCGGCTGAATTGGCCGAGCGTTGTGAGGTGCAGGTTGCCTACGCAATTGGCGTGTCGCACCCGCTGAGCATCAATATCGAGACGTTTGGCACCGGCAAAATTGACAATGAAAAGTTGGCAGAAGTCATCAATAAGGTTTTTGACCTACGCCCAGGTGCAATTATCCGTGACTTGGACTTGCGTCGGCCGATCTATCGTCAGACGGCGGCTTATGGACATTTCGGCCGAACTGACATCGATCTGCCATGGGAAAACACAGATTGTGCTGCCCAGCTGCGACTGGCAGCCGGCTTGGATAATCGTCTCGTCTAGTAGGTAGATTGCTAAAATGTTAAGGCGGCGTAAATGATTGCATTTGCGCCGCTTTTTTGTTGCCTACAAGTAAAATTCAGGTATGATTTAGAACATGCGTTTTACCTAAATTCGATCCTCGCATACCCACCCCCGAAAAACGCACAGCAAACATTTCACAGGAGAATTCAGATGACGAAAGCATATCCACATGGCACATTTTCATGGGTTGATTTACAGACGACCGATCTAGCTGGCGCAAAGGCGTTCTACGGCGCGCTTTTTGGCTGGGAACTGACAGATATCCCTGCTGGCCCCGATGGCATTTATACGATGGTGACGCAGGATGGAAAATCAGTGACGGGACTCGGTGAATTACCAAAGGGCGTGGACGAAATTCCATCTCATTGGAACTCATATGTCACGGTTGACGACATTGATGCGACGACGGCAAAAGCGGCCGAACTGGGCGGCACAGTCATCGAGCAGCCATTTGACGTGATGGACGCAGGGCGCATGTCGCTAATCCAAGATCCGACTGGTGGCATGGTCGCTCTCTGGAAGACGATCAACAATCGTGGCGCAGATATTTTCAATGTGCCCGTATCGCTTGGCTGGAATGAACTGCTCACGAACGATACTGAAAAGGCAATATCGTTTTACACCGCGCTATTTGGATGGACAGCGGAAACAGATGAAGGCGACTATACAACGTGGACGAACAAGGGTCGGCCAAATGGCGGCATGATGGCGCTCACACCTGAAATGGGCCCAATGCCACCCTTCTGGATGGTTTACTTTGCAGTGGAAGACATTGATGCGACGGCGGCAAAGGCGACAGAGCTAGGCGGTGTGGTACATAATGGCCCGTTTGATATTGGCGAGGTCGGCAGAATTGCAATTATTGCAGACCCACAAGGGGCGACGTTCACAGCAATTCAAATGAAATACGCTGACACGGATTTGCCTGGCGAGTAGACCAGACGCGGGAAGCGAGTTGCCAACAATCTCAGGACTGTTGGCAACTCCCCTCGTTTAAAAGCCTTCTAACTCGCTCAAGTCGCCGATTCCCTCAGCTAACCCCGCAATCGACTGCAACAACCCCAAACGATTATTGCGCACACGCATATCCTCATCCATGACGAGAACCTCATCAAAGAAGGCGGTAATTGCTGGCGCGAGTTCGCGGATTTGCGCGACGAACGTTTCAACTGTGCCATCTGATTTTGCAGCGACCGCTTGGTAGGCTGTGTACAACGCTCGTGCCTCGGCCGTCGAAAATGCGTCCGCATCGATGGCGTGCACTTCTGTCTCGTTGCGCGTGATGCGCACACAGCGGGCGTATGCATCAAGCGTCGTCTCCCAATCGTCGAGTTGTGTCGCAGCGGTGAGGGCAGCGGCCGTTGTGCTCGCCGTGTAGGGATCGTTGGCGTTATGGGCGAGGACGGCGCGGATAACGGAGGCAGGATAGCGACTGTCACGTAGAATCTGTTCTAGTCGTCCCGTGATGAATTCGAGAACTTGGGGGAGGGCGTACACGGCGGGAATGGGTTGCGTTTCGGCCGATTTCACACCTAACTCGCCCAAGTCCACACTGACCTGATTCCCAATCAAATTCTCAATAATTTGAATCGCCGCACGACGCAGGGCAAACGGATCATTTGTCCCTTTGGGTAACAAGCCAGCCGCCGTTAAACCAACCAAACTGTCGATTCGATCAGCCAATGCCAGTGCCATGCCAGCAGGCGTCTTGCTGACTGCGTTATATTGTTCTGCGATAGCCATGCTGACCGCTTCAGACGCGCCGCTCATCTTCGCATAGTAACCACCCATGATTCCCTGCAACGAGGTCATTTCAACGACCATCTTTGTCGCCAAGTCTGCCTTCGACAAACTCGCCGCCTGCGTGGCGATCTCTCTGTCTGTTTCAGAAAGACCAATTGCCGCGGCAACCTGTGGGGTTAGTTTTTCTAGGCGATGCAGCTTATCTTTCATCGAACCGAGCTTAAACTGGAAGGTCAACTTGTCCAAATCTTCGATAAAGTCGGGCAACTCGCGTTTGCGATCACTGCCAAAGAAGAATTCCGCATCGGCAAAGCGGGCACGCACAACTTGCTCATTCCCATGCCGCACCTTATCGAGATGTTCGCTGTCGCCATTGCGGACAGCGATAAAGGCGTTGATCAGCGTGCCGTCTTCGGTGTAGACAGGGAAGTAGCGTTGGTGTTTCCGCATGACGGCGACGAGTAGTTCGCTGGGGAGTTCGAGATAGCGGGGGGCAAATCGGCCGATAAACGGTGTCGGCATCTCCACCAAATTTGTCACTTCATCGAGCAGTCCCGCATCGTCTGGAATCGTTCCATTGAGCGACTTTGCCAACTCTGCCGCCCCTGCATAGATCATCTGCGACCGCTTCTCGACGCGCAAAATGATGCTGTTCTCGGCGAGTTGTTCTTCATACTCGCCTGCACTGCTGATTACGATTGGCGGCGAGCCGTAGGGACGCAACCCACGACTGACGTTACCGCTCGTTACATCCGCGTAGGTGAATGGAACTACTTGCGCGCCAAAGAGGGCGACAAACCAGCGGATCGGCCGACTATATGCCACATTGGACGCATTCCAACGCATAGACTTTTTGAACTTAATCCCAGCCACCAAATTTGGCAGCGCATCGGCGAGAACGTCAGGCGTCGGCTGACCTTCCTCGCGCACCTGTGCCGCGACATAACGACCTTCATCGATCAAGATCAGATCCTCAACGCGTACCTTTGTGCCACGTGCAAACCCAATGGCGGCCTTTGTTGGATTGCCGTCTTTGTCATAAGCACGATCGGCAGGGGGGCCTTTTTTGATCTCTGCTAAATCACTCTGGCGTGCAGCCAATCCCTTGACGATAATCGCGATTCGGCGCGGTGTCCCGTCAATCTCGACGCTCGCAAATGCAAGCCGCAGCTCATCCAATAAGGCTGGAACCTCAATCCGTAACTGCCGAATCGCTCCCGTCAAATCATCCGACGGCAACTCCTCTTGCCCAATCTCTAAGACGAACGTCTGCGCATCTGTATAAGTGACTGCCTCCACCGTTGACTGTTCACTGCTGTCGGCCTCTGCATCACTGGCAAGCGTCCAATCTTCATCCAACAATGGATACTCAAGCTGCTGGCGTTGTTCGAGATAAAGCTCCGAAATCTGCTTCGCCTTATTGCGCATCCGCTTGAAGTAGTTTGCTCTTTCGGTCACGCCAATCGCGCCGCGCGTGTCGAGAACATTGAAGAGATGGGAGCATTTTAGATTGTAGTCATGTGCTGGCACGACTAAACCTGCGTCGATGCAGCGTTGACTCTCACGTTCGTAGGTATCATAGACCTCACGCAGTGCGTCTACATCCGCCACGTTGAAGTAGTACTTACAATGTTCAATCTCACTCTGCAACAGCACGTTCCCATACGAAACACGCTCGTTGTAATCAATTTCCCAGACGGAATCCTTATTTTGCAGTGCAAGAATGATGCGGTCTAAACCGTAGGTCAACTCGACACATACGGGGTCGAGATTGGTGCTGCCTGACTGTTGGAAATAGGTGTACTGCGAGATTTCTTGCCCATCGAGCCAAACCTCCCAACCAAGACCCCATGCGCCCAACGCGGGACTTTCCCAGTTGTCTTCGACAAAGCGAATATCGTGTTCGCGCGGGTCGATGCCGATAGCGCGCAGGCTGTCGAGATAGAGCTGTTGGGGGTTGCCGGGATCGGGCTTGAGGATGACCTGTAACTGATGGTGCATCTGAACGCGGTTGGGGTTGTCCCCAAAGCGACCATCATCAGGACGCACGCTTGGCTCGACATAGACAACATTCCATGGCTCTGGCCCCAATACGCGCAGCACCGTTGCAGGATTCATCGTTCCTGCGCCAACCTGCACGTTGTATGGTTGCTGGACAATGCAGCCGCGATCTTTCCAATAGTTTTGCAGTCGTAAAATCGTATCTTGAAATGTGAGTTGACTCATTACAGTAGAAAAAACCTGCTAGGCTTCTAAAGAAACCTAACAGGCTGATTGTTGTTTCGGTTCAAACGGGAAATTATAACACATCCGGCAAGCTTAAAGATTTAGCTACTTTCGCGTGATATGGTTGATCTGTCAAAGGTGTCGAAGCGCGATTATAGTGATTCAGAAAAAGGTGTTTCGGGATTTGGATATCCCGAAACATACAAAATCAATTTACTGGCTGGGTTGATCTGCTTTGCAAACGGGTAGCGTCGATCATGACGACTATGCACTGTCTGCCTGAATTGCAGTCAGGGCGATGGTGTACACAATGTCATCAATCAGCGCACCGCGTGAAAGGTCGTTGACGGGTTTGCGCATTCCCTGCAACATCGGCCCGATGCTGATCACGTTTGCCGTGCGCTGTACCGCCTTGTAGGTTGTGTTTCCAGTATTCAAATCTGGAAACACAAACACCGTGGCTTTCCCCGCCACCTTGCTATCGGGCGCTTTTGCGGCGGCGACGGAGGCGATCGCGGCGGCATCGTATTGCAATGGGCCGTCAATGGTCAGGTCGGGTCGTCGCTGCTGTGCGATGACCGTTGCCTCACGCACCTTTTCAACATCACTACCCGCCCCAGAGCCACCCGTGCTATAGCTAATCATGGCGACACGTGGCGTAATGCCGAAGGCGGCGGCAGAGTCGGCACTTTGGATCGCAATGTCGGCTAGCTCATCTGCATTTGGATTCGGATTAACTGCGCAATCTCCATAAACGAGCACCTCTTCTGGCAGCAACATAAAGAAGATCGAGGAGACGAGCGATGCGCCGGGACTTGTCTTGATGAGCTGGAGCGCGGGTCGAATCGTGTTGGCCGTCGTGTGGACTGCCCCCGAAACAAGGCCGTCTACCTCATCCAATGCCAACATCACCGTTCCCAACATGACGTTGTCTTCAAGTAGTGACTCGGCAACGGGTGCATTCATCCCTTTGTGTTTTCGCAGCTCGACCAGTGCTGGCACGTACTTTTGGCGCAGTTCCAGCGTCGGTTCAACGATGTTGAGACCAGCGGGTAGGGTGAGGCCACGTGCGCGTGCGACGCGCTCAATCGACTGGCGTTCTCCCAGCAGGGTGCAGCGGGCAATTCTGCGCTGTGTGCAGATGATGGCGGCCTCAACCGTGCGTGGTTCATCCCCTTCAGGCAGTACGATATGCTTTTGCGCCGCGCGTGCGCGACTGGTCAACAGATAGCGAAATGCGGGTGGGGAGAGACGTGGCTGGCGGTCGATGGCGCAGACCTGCTTGAGAAATTGGCCGTCAATATATCGGCCGAAAGTGTCCATCACCCATTCAAGTCGTTTGCGATCATCAAGGGGTACTTCAGGATTGAGCGACTGCACGCTCAATGCCGTGTGATACGTGTCATGCTCAACTAGCAGCAGCGGCAAGCCAGTCTCAAACGCCGCCTCACACAGCGTCATGACGCGCTCATCGGGCTTGATACCACTTGTCAGCAAAATCCCTGCAATGGCCACGCCGTTCTGCGCCGCCATCGCCGCTGCCAAGATGACATCACTGCGGTCGCCGGGCGTGATGATTAGCATACCGGGCTGGAGCGCGGTAATCATGTTGGGCAACGTGCGGGCGCAGATTGACAACTGACTGACGCGCCGGTCGCTGATCTCGCCTAGGCAAAGCACCTCCGCCCCGATGATGTTCGCAATGTCAATGGTTCTTGGCGCGACGAGATGCTCACGCCATGGAATCATCCCAATGAGGCGAAATTCGCCAGTGGAAAAGACGCGGCTTGTCTCTTGAATCAGCGTCGCTTGATCGATCGTTTTGACCGCCCGCCGTTGTGCCTCTGCTTGCGCTTGCAGTTCGCTGCTGATGGCGACGCCTACCTCGGGCGGCATGTTGATCTTATTGACAATCGCCCCGAGAACACGTGGTGACTCTAGACCACCAAACTGCTGTGCGGCGAGCTCAATGCGGTCATCGAGTTCTCTAATTGTGTGGTGCGCTAGGGCAGCGACCAAGATGACCTCTGCATCGAGTGTGCGAGCGAGAAGCTCATTGATCTGATCGGCATATGCCTCTTGTTCGGTTGGCACCAACCCTTCTACCACGACCACATCGGCATCTTGTTTCACCTGACGGTAGAGGCCGATGACCAGCTCCATCAGATCATCTTCATGACCCCCGCTGAGCAGTTCAAGCGCACGCTGCATTGAGACGGGATCAGGGGGATTTAGATTGGTTGCGCTTCTGATGTATGCCGTCGAACGGTCAGGCCCCGCATCGCTGCTGTGTGGTTGGCTGATCGGCTTGAGGAAGTGAACGCGCACGCCGTTGCGGTCAAGTGCGCGGACGACCCCGATTGATACGGAGGTAAGTCCATCCCCCGCCTGTGTTGGTGTCAGTAGAAACGTGTGTCCGTTGGTTTGTGTCATAGATTGAATTGTGGAGCGCAACCAACTTGGTCGCTGTTTGTCTAGCGAGCAGATGCTTACACTCCCAACAAAATGAGGTTTTAGTTTAGCTTATCGGCCGATCAAGGCCGCACAATCTTGCGAGATCATCCACTCTTCATCTGTCGGAATAACGAGGACTGGTGTTGATGTAGACGTAGAGATATTGCCGGCCCTGCCACGACCATGAATAGCATTTTGCGCTGGATCAAGCTCGAAATTAAGCAGCTGCAAATAGCCTATACATTTCTCGCGGATCGGCGCACTATTCTCGCCAATACCGCCGGTGAAAATAAGCGCGTCGATCTGGTTCAACGAGGCCGTTAATGCCGCCACGCCTCGCGCCAAGCGAAAGCAAAACATCTCAATCGCAAGTGCGGCGCGTTCATTGCCGTCTGCTGCAGCCGCGAAGAGGGTTCGCATGTCGTTGCTAACGCCAGAGACACCGAGCAGGCCGCTGTGCTTATTGAGCTGTGTCGTCACCTGTTCGAGCGTCATGCCCAACGCTTGGGCAATAAATTGGTGGAGTGCGGGGTCAACATTCCCGCTGCGTGTTCCCATCATCAGCCCTTCAAGCGGAGTCATCCCCATCGTCGTGTCTACGCT
This sequence comes from Anaerolineae bacterium, assembly GCA_030425205.1. Taxonomy (GTDB): domain Bacteria; phylum Chloroflexota; class Anaerolineae; order Promineifilales; family Promineifilaceae; genus CALECP01. The sequence goes on along the minus strand of JAUIAP010000028.1, from coordinate 43,066 downwards.
ACGACCTGCGCGTACCGCCGCCGCACTGCATCCGTTGCCAAGATGTGCGCTGATAAACGAGCTGTTTTCATACTCTAGCCCAAGTATCTCGGCTGCACGTTGTGTCACAAAGCGGTGGCTTGTGCCATGAAACCCATAACGTCGCACCCCCAGTCTGTCATACCATTCATAGGGAACGGCATACATATACGCATGGTTGGGAATCGTTTGATGAAAGGCTGTATCAAAGACGGCGACCTGCGGTACAGCGGGAAATTGCGCCATGGCCGCATTGATCCCCACGATGTTTGCGGGATTGTGTAAGGGAGCGAGGTTGCTACAATCTTCAATCGCGGTCAGAACAGCTGCATCGATCTGCGTTGAGGCTGAGAACTGCTCACCCCCATGCACGACGCGATGGCCAATCGCCATCGGCGGTGTCGCAAGGAGTGTTTTTGCCGCAGGAATCTCAACGATTGCCTGTATCGCGTGAGCATGGTCTGCATCTGGAATCGAGAGCGTTCCCCCGTCCGATTGCGTTTTCCAGACGACACGCGCCCCGCTGTCTCCGAGGCGTTCGGCGAGTCCGCTGATGAGTCGTTTTCCGCTTGCTGCCTCAATGAGGCCAAATTTAATTGATGAACTTCCACAGTTAATGACCAGAACGTTATTATTCATACTTAATTGTTTCTTTGTGGCGATGCCGTTGACCCCGATTCTATTCAATCACGGCGAGTGTAGCAATGGAGTGACTTCGTGTCGATCCGTTTCAGCGCAGCCTATTGCGACCCTTAACTATAGGATCTGAAGGAGCATAGATATGGTTCATCATGGACAATATTAAGGCTCTGCTATAATCTACCCATTTGCGCACCATTAAACGCAAGCTCAAACGGCTGTTAGGTTGGCTGACGGCACAATCGGTAAAATTAGAGGCTATGTATCAGCAATTTGGACATCTACCAGACTGGGAAAATCCTGAAGTTACGGGAATCAACAAGCTACAAGGACATGCGACGTTTTGGGGCTATGATTCGGCCGAAAATGCCCTATCAAACACTTCCCCATCCCGTCTCTCCCTCAACGGCGATTGGCAATTCGAGCTCCACCCAAACCCCGCAGCACTCGACAAATCCAAGCTGCAAAATCCAGATTCTAAAATCTCTGTTCCCGGCAATTGGACAGTTCAAGGCTTTGACAAACCGATCTATACCAATGTCAAAATGCCGATTCCAGACAACCCGCCACACGTTCCACAGGAGGATAATCCCACGGGCGTCTATCGGCGCACGTTTGATTTGCCAGCCGATTGGGAAGATCAGCGCATCATTCTGCGCTTCGAGGGAGTTGAGTCATTCTTCTGCGTTTGGGTTAACGATCACTATGTTGGGTTGAGCAAAGATTCACGTCTGCCGGCCGAATTTGACGTGACCAAATTTGTGCAGAGTGGCGAGAATAGCGTCACATGTTCCGTGATTCGCTGGTCCGATAGCAGCTATATCGAGGATCAAGATCACTGGTGGATGGCGGGAATTTACCGTGATGTTTGGCTCTACGCGACGCCCAAGACACACATTTTTGATATTTTTGCCAAGACGACCTTTTCAAACGGGGACTTTAGTAAGGCGCGCCTTTCCGTTGATGTGACAGTGCATGGTGAGGCAATTGGCGATTATGCCGTGCAACTTACGTTGTTTGCCCCAGCGGGACAAAAATTGTGGCAATCATGGGAGCAATATGCCAAAGATGTTGCGCGTGAGGTGCCAAAGACGACGTTTGTACGCAATTTTTCAGATGTGAGATTGTGGTCGGCCGAATCGCCGACGCTCTACACATTACTCGTCACGCTCAAAAACCCAAGCGGCGAAATTATCCACGCGACCACGCAGAAAATCGGCTTCCGACAGATTGAAATCAAGGGGCGCGAACTCTTAATCAATGGACAACCCGTTCTGCTCGGCGGCGTTAATCGGCATGAACACCACGAGACACGTGGCAAGGCGGTCGATGAGGCCAGCATGGTTGCCGATATCTTGCTGATGAAACGTTTTAACATCAACGCCGTGCGCAACAGCCACTATCCGATGCAAGATCGCTGGTATGAACTGTGCGATGAATACGGGCTCTATGTCATCGACGAGGCAAACATAGAGGCACATGCGGACTATCATCGGCTTTGCAACGATCCACGCTGGACAAAAGCCTTCGTTGAGCGCGGCAAAAATATGGTGTTGCGTGCCAAGAATCATCCGTCGGTCATTATCTGGTCATTGGGAAATGAGAGCGGCTATGGGCCAAATCACGATGCGATGGCAGGCTGGATTCGCGGCTATGATGCGACGCGCCCCATCCAATATGAGGGGTGTATCAGCCGCAATGATGGCGGACGCGAATGGAATAATGGCAGATACACAACGGACATTGTTTGTCCCATGTATCCGACTGTTCAAGAAATCATCGATTTTGGCAACGATCCAGACGCAACACGACCACTCATCATGTGCGAATATGCTCACTCGATGGGCAACAGCACGGGCAATTTGCGTGAATACTGGGATGCGATTGAACAGATACACGGGTTGCAGGGTGGATTTATCTGGGATTGGGTTGATCAAGGTTTGGTCAAAACGACAGAGGACGGGCAACGCTATTGGGCCTATGGGGGTGATTTTGGTGACACAATCAATGACACCAATTTCTGCATTAACGGATTGATCGCGCCAGATCGGACACCTCATGCGGCGATGTGGGAGTATAAACATATTTTGCAACCGTTTAGGGTTGAAGCCGTTGATTTATCGCAAGGCGTGCTTCGCATAGTCAATCGCAAGTGGTTCACCGATCTGTCAGATTTGTGGTTGGAGTGGGCGGTTGAAGAGGGTGGCGATGTGATTGATTTCGGAACCGTTGACCCGATGAAAATTGCGCCGCAAGGGTCAGAAGTGATTACGCTGCCGCTCAATTTGCCCAAGGCTGTGCAGGGAGAACGGTTTTTGACGGTACGGTTTACGACTGTGGGCAACAGTGATTGGGCGATTGCAGGGCATGAGGTCGGATTTGTGCAGTTCGCGCTGGGGGAGACTGTGCCAAACATATTAGACCAATTGACGTTTGGCACCAGGTGGCAGGGTCATTCAATTGATGTGGATAAAAGGACGGGGACGTTGACAAACGTGCGCATGAACGGGCAGACGCTTGTGGAAGGGATGCGTTTGAACGTTTGGCGTGCGCCGACGGATAACGATGAGGCGATGATTTGGCCCGAGGATCGGCAGTTGGCGCACCTTTGGCGTGCAGTTGGGCTAGATGCGGTGGAGACGCGGGTTGACTCCCTTGTCACAGAAGAGGCGTGTATCAGCGCAGACTGTACGGTTTCGGCAAACGGGCAGGAGTTGTTCGCGTTGCAGTATCGTTATCGGCCGATTTCAGACGCCCTCCACGTCGAGCTAACCCTCACGCCAAAGATTGAACTACCCCCGATGCCGCGTGTTGGCGTGACGCTCGTTGTGCCAGCGCAACATGAGATCGTCAGCTACTTTGGACGGGGTGGGCATGAAAACTATGTAGATCGCAAGAGTGGGGCGCGAATCGGCCGATTCCGTACAACCATCGACAACATGGTAGAACCCTACATCTATCCCCAAGATTACGGTAATCGCAGTGACGTGCGCTGGCTGACCATCGCGGACAAGCAGGGGAACGGTCTACAGGTTATGGGTGCGCCCACGTTCGACTTTAGCGTCAGCCATTTCACGCAGCAAAACCTAACAGAAGCAACCCACACCTACCAACTCAAACGGCAGGATGTCGCATATCTCAATCTCGATTATGGGCATACGGGATTGGGTGGGGCAAGCTGTGGGCCGATGACGCTCGACAAATATCTTTTGCGCGTCGATAAACCAGTGACTCTTAGTTTCGTGCTCAAATCAATCGCTTAATGGTCGCCGTAATGCGTTCGGCATGAAGTGATCGAGATGTACTCTTTCTCAATCGTGTAAACGAGACGGTGTTGCGGGGAGATTCGTCGTGACCAGGCTTCGCCGTCTACGTGTCGTAATCTTTCAGGTTTGCCGAGTCCATCACGAGGATCGTGCAACATGTCTCGTAGAATGTCAAAGCACTTGATGTAAGCACGTTTATCGTGCTTGCGGAGCCAAGCCAAGTCCTTTTCTGCCTGTACGCCAAATTTGATTGACCACATTGCGCTTAGTCGGAAGAGGCCAATAAGTCAGCGAAGACATCTTCAAACTTCGCGCCATTTTCAATGATCTCCTGCGGATTTTTTAATGCACGTTGCAGTGCATTCCATGAGGGTTCATCCCGCATCAAGCGCAGCGTCTCAAACCATGACTCATACTCTTCAAGCGAGATGAGAACGACATTGCCTTTCTTGTGAGTAAGAATAACAGTTTCAAAGTCATCAACCACGCTTTCACGTAGCTCGAACAGTCGTTTGCGCCCTTCAGAAATACTCATTGCTTGCATAATCTTGTTCCTTTGTACAACATTATGTACAAAACAAAATTGTGTGTCAATTGATATTGGCAAACTTAGTTGTACTGAATCGTCATCAACTCACTTTTAATATCTTGAAACGCATTGTTCCACCGGGCGTTTCGGCTTCCACGACCTGCCCAATTTTCGCCCCAATCATCGCCTTACCGATTGGCGACTCGTTGGAAATCATCCCAGCGGCTGGGTCAGCTTCCCGCGCACCGACGATGCGATACTCTTCTTCCTCGTCTTCGTACCCTTCTTCCGCAATCGTGACGGTGTTGCCGATGCGAACCGTCTTACCAGCTTTGCGCTCTTCGATGACAACCGCGCTTAATATGGCATCTTGCAACTGCTGGATACGCCCCTCGTTGAACGCCTGATCTTCTTTTGCCACGTGATAGTCGGCATTCTCTTTTAGATCGCCCATTTTGATCGCTTTATCCAGCCGATCGGCGATTTCTACGCGCTTTTCTTCTTTACGTTCACGCAACTCGTCTTTCAAATTTGCCAGCCCTTCGGCCGTTACATATGTTACATCGCTCATAACTACTCTCCAAAATATAAGTGATTAGCAATCAGTGGATGGAGATTAGTTTTAGACACTAACCACTGTCCACTAGCCGCTAACCACTGTAATTCTTCTGTATTCTACCGATTTCCAAGAATTTTTGCGATACCGCGCCCGACCCATGTTTCGGCCGAAAATTCCCCATTGCTCGCCGATGCAACGAAAAACGTCACCCCTTGCACCGTTGGTCGCCCGCGTAGCTCGTTAAAGAACGTTAGATATTGTCGCGCTCGCTCTTCATCACCAATCCCGCCCGCATTGTAACTCGCCTCCGTGATCCAGATTGGCTTATTGGGAAAGCGCGCAATTGTCTCGTCTAACACGCCCAATGCTTGTGACATAGGATACGCCCCTGCCCAATAGAGATGCAAGCCAAGTCCATCGGCCGCCTCAACCGCTGCGCGACTCTCCTCCAAAAAGGCAAAGTGATCACGCCGCACGCCGCCCACGTCACCGCCCGGTGATAATCCCGGATAAAGATAGCGTGCGCCCGGCAAGGCGGCCCGATATTGTGCCAACACCTGCAACCACCAATCGGCAAACGCCGCACCGTCTGCCCATGTCGTTTGCCAACCTTCGGCAACGAGATTTGGCTCATTGTGCAGCTCGATCGTAATGTCGCGTCCCGACAAAACGTTGACCGTGCGCACCATGTCGCCGAGTGTCCACTCGACAAAATTAGCGGCCGAAACGTTGCGCCCACCAAACTCCAAAAATGCTCGCACAATCCAGCGCGCCTGTGGCTGTGAACCCGCCAATGGTGCGATGTCAGACGGCGGGTGAAATGTCATGATCTTGATCAAGCTGGGCCGCAGATCGAGAAATGTACAGCGTTCTTGGTGGGAGATAATGGGATCGGCCGATGCGTGCAGCCCTAAATAGGGTGGCCCGACCTCTAGCGGAGGCGCAACGGGTGTCAGACACGGCAAGGGTGTCGGCGTGGGCGTGGGGCTGGGTGTCGGTGTCAGCGTTGGCAGCGGCGCCACGATAGGGGTGCTTGTTGCGCGTGGGGCAGGGGGAACCGTTGGCAACTGAACGACAACAGGCGTGCTGGTCGGTCGAGACTGTTGCGCTGCGGATGAATCAGTTGGAATGACGACGGGGTAAGCTTCCTGTTGCGACTGATTGATCGATGGCAGATAGATGGTCAGTCCATCATTGGTTGGACTAGCTGTTGGCCGCAGTGGGGTTAGCGATGGTCGTGGCGTGAGCGACGGAGGCGGTGTCGGTGAAACGCGGGGTGTATTTGGTGGCGTGCTCGTTGCCGTCAACGATGGTGTGTCGCTTGGCGTTGCCACGATTGTGACGCGGGAAATCTGTTCAGGCGTTGGCGTCGGTGTGCGACAGGCTGAAAGCAGCAAATAGCCGCCACCTGCCGCACAGTAGCGCAAAAATTGTCGTCTTGAGAGAGAGGATAGATCGCGCATAAACTGACAGACTTATACACGATTCGCTATCAGAGTGGGAAGATGATAAATATGTTTTAACGTGCCGGCAGAGAAATGAAGGGACAATTGCACTCGTCACTTTAGCTGTCAAGGGGAGATACAAATGCCAGCAGTGGTACGTGATGCGTGGTGCGTGTCCAGAATACATACCACGCACCACGCATCACGATAAAGGTATTTACGATTCGTCCGGTGGTTGGATATAGACTTCGCCTGCTTCGATTTTTGTCGCGTAGGTAGGCACATCGGTCACGGCCGGCATTGAGAGGACTTCTCCAGTGCAGAAGTTGAAGCGTGCGCCATGACGTGGACAGTGGACTTCACAATTTAAAACATCGATAATGCCGTCAGCGAGTGGGCCATCGTCATGGGTGCAACGGTCTTCAAAGGCGAATACGTCGTCGCCGACACGCACGATTGCGGCCGTTTCATAGCGGAAGTCGTGGAAGACGGGTTCGCCTTCATTAAAGTTTTCGAGTTTGTCGATTTTTAACCAGTTTGTCATTCGTTATAGAGGTGGCAACAAATTTAGAAATGAATTATTTGTATTGGTCATTCAGGCTTTGTTGCCGATTAAAGTAAGATCAAATCATTGCGATGGATGGCAACGTTGCCATAAGTATAGCCGAGAATATCTTCAATTTCGGCCGATTGCCGACCCATAATCTCCTGCATCGCGCGGCTAGAATAGCGTGCGATGCCACGTCCAATCAATTGCCCGACTTCCGTTTCGATGGCGACCGTTTCTCCGCGTGTAAAGTTGCCAGTCACACGCATGATTCCTGCTGGTAACAAACTACGACCCGCTACGCGCAACGCTTGGGCAGCGCCTGCATCAACCGTCAATGCGCCATGTGTTTTTGAGCCAGCAAAGAGCCACTGTTTGCGGTTTTCAAGCGGCGACTCTTGGGCAATAAAGCGCGTGCCATGTTGTTCGCCATTTGTCAGACGCACGATAATGTCAGGTAGATTCCCGTTGGCAATGATCACGTCAATGCCAGCGCGGGTTGCAACTTCGGCCGATTCGATCTTCGTCACCATCCCACCCGTTCCCAAGCCTGTCACGCTCCCGCCTGCCAGTTGGCGCAGATAGTCGTTAATTGTGCGGACTTCACGGATCAGTTCGGCCGATTCTTCTCGTCTGGGGTCAGCCGTAAACAGCCCATCCTGATCGGTCAAAAGAAACAAGATGTCCGCCTCTGCCAACAGCGCAACGAGTGCGGAAAGATTATCGTTGTCACCAACTTTGATATCATCATTGGCAACGGCATCGTTTTCATTGATGATGGGGATAATTTGCAGTTCAAGCAGGTGGCGCAGCGTATCGCGCGCATTCAGATAGCGTTGCCGCGATTGCACATCGGCACGCGTGAGCAACATTTGCGCGACATGCACATCATAAATCTCGAAGAAACCACCCCACACCTGCATGAGGCGACTCTGCCCCACGGCCGAAAGCATTCGCTTGGTCGTCAGGTTGCGTGATAAGTTGGGAAATCCCAACTGTTCACGCCCCGCAGCGACCGCACCAGAGGTACAGACAATGATCTGATGACCTTGTGCTTGTAGGGTGGCGCACTGGCGGGTGAGGTCAGCGATTTTCGGCCGATTCAAACGCCGCGTTCCTCCTGTCAATACGCTCGTACCTAGCTTAACAACAATTCGCATATTCCAGAGTATAACCACTCTTTTCAGAACTGCTGTTATAATCGAAGAGAAAATTTGTAGGAGCAGGGAGTAAGGAGTATGGGTATTCCCCTCAACTCCCCCTCCGTGCGCTTAAAAAGGAATTTACCTATGACCACTTTATCAGAAATGTTACCTGCTGGCGTTATCACAGGCGATGCAGTGCAAAAACTCTTCGCCGTTGCCCAAAAGAACAACTTTGCCCTTCCTGCTGTCAATGTCATTGGCACAAACACCGTCAATGCTGCTATGGAAACGGCACGCGATGTCAACTCCCCAATCATCATTCAGTTTAGTAATGGTGGCGCACAATTTTTTGCTGGTAAGGGTCTACCCAATCAGGATATGTCGGCTTCTGTGGCAGGAGCCGTTTCTGGTGCACGCCACATACACGAGCTGGCCGCTCTTTATGGCGCACGCATTTTGACCCACACCGACCATGCGGCCAAAAAGCTGTTGCCGTGGATCGACGGTATGCTTGATGCGGGTGAAGCGTTTTATAAAGTGCATGGCGTACCGCTTTTCAGCTCACATATGCTCGATCTCTCTGAAGAGCCACTTGAAGAAAACATTGAAATCTGCAAACGTTATCTTGAACGTATGAGCAAGATGGATATGACCCTCGAATTTGAGCTGGGCGTAACGGGTGGTGAAGAGGATGGCGTTGACAACACCGATGTGGACAGCGCGCGTCTTTACACACAGCCAGAAGAAGTTGCATACGCCTATGAAGAGTTGATGAAAGTCAGCGATAAGTTTATGGTCGCGGCCGCGTTTGGGAACGTGCATGGCGTCTATAAACCGGGCAACGTCGAGTTGCGCCCCGATATCTTGCGTAATTCACAACAGTACATCATCGACCATTATGATGTGAAAGATGACACCCCGCTCAACTTTGTCTTCCACGGTGGTTCTGGCTCGGCGCAAGAGGATATCCGCAAGGCAATCGAATATGGCGCGATCAAGATGAACATCGACACAGATACCCAATGGGCGTTCTGGGAAGGTGTCCGTGCCTATGAGGCGAGCAAGCACGACTATTTGCAAGGCCAGTTGGGCAACCCAGAAGGCGCCGATAAGCCAAACAAGAAACAGTACGATCCGCGTTCATGGTTACGTGCGGCCGAAACATCCTTCTCCGCCCGCTTGACCCAAGCGTGTGAAGATTTGAACAACATGAACACGCTCGCGCTAACGGTCTAACATCAAAAGGCGACTAAGTTGGTCGCCCTTCAAAATAAAAAGCTCACCATCAAGGTGAGCTTTTTGTTTTGAATTAATTTGCCGCTAAATGCTAAAGGTCAAACAGTGACTGCATTTTCATCACTGCGCCGAGGTCCCCTTCAACTTTAACCTTGCCCGTCATAAACGCGGTCATTGGATCAAGCTGTCCGGTAACCATACTCTTGTAGTCGGCCGCATCCATCTTGATCGTTGCCGTTGGGTCGTCCAGCGTCTCTTCTACAACGTTGGCTTCACCATTTGCGACATGTAGCGCATAGTCGCCGCCCTCATCACCAGAAAGGTTAAATTGGATGGTCATATCGACCCCTTTCGCTTGGTCTGCATTGAGGCGATTGGGCATTTCCGCGAAAATTTCTTCAAGTGTAGGCATGTTATTCTCCATGAAATTCGACGATTGGTCGTCGTTTATTGTTGACTTATCAAGTGATTAGTATACCAATCTCTGATTATTCATGTCAATTACGTGACGGCCCGTCAAATTTATATACAACTTAAGTTGGATGAGGAGTTTGGCAGGGTATTTTTGGCTGTGCTAGAATGGCGAGCGCTCCGCTGCGAGTATAATTTCTGTTTAACACATGAGCAATTTAGACAAGTTTGAACAGGCTGCAAGCCTGTTTTGTGTTTTGCAAATCAAGGTGCTGTCTGTAGTGCAATGCTGCACGCTGCGGTACATGAAGAATAAAATTGGGAGCGGCAAAGGACGCTTAGGAGACGAAATATGGCGGCTGAAAACAACAGTGGACAGTCTAAGACTTTAATTATTTTGATGTTGCTATTAGCAGTGCTGCTGCTGGTGGCAGGGTTATTGTTGACGTTTGGACGGGGTTTGTTGGGGATGGAGACGAGTGAAGCCGTTCCAACGACCGCAGCGGCACAGCCGACCGCAGAACCAGTTAGTGGCGGGTCTATCGGTGGCTTTACAGTCAATGCACCCGGCGCAAATCTGACATTGGCGGAGGTTGATGGCAGTGAGTTTGGACAGTTATTGCCCCTCGATCGTGAGCTTGTCGGGCCAATTTATAGATTAGAGAATAGTGGCCGCACGGATACGCAGGCAACACTGCGCGTTGATATTGCAAATTCGGCCGATTCTCGCCTGCTCGACCTACATGCATGGGATGGCAACGCATGGACATTCATGCCGACCACAATCGAGGACGGCAAGCTGGTTGCGAGCAATGTGATGCTGCCAGAAGCGGTTGCCGCGACGTTGGCCTATCAGCCGACGAATGTGCGTCTTGGCATCGAAGTCTTGCCAAGCAGAGAGTTGCCATCGGCACTTTTCCCCATTGCAAACACCGTTTCAGTTGGCACGTTGACGCTGGGAGCCAACGGTGCGCTGACGGGCGAACCCGTCCTCATTCAGCCCGGTGAATACGACGAATTTTTGCGCGTGACAAACGTGGGCCTCGTCGTCGATACGACAAGCGTCATCACTTTGTTAAGCAACGAGAGCTTACAGGCAGCGCACATCGCCGAGTTGACAGGGCGTGCCTTTGATGGCGGCTATGCGGGGATCAATCTGGACTATCAGGGCGTCGATGTGGGGCAATCGGCCGAATTCACCACCTTTGTTACCGACCTAAGCACTGCCCTACACGAGCGTGGCCTCGAATTGATGGTGACGCTCGCCGCGCCGCAACAACTCAACAGTCAGGGGGTCACAGGCGGACACAACTGGGCAATGCTCGGTGCGGCTGCCGATAAAGTGCTGGTTCAAATGCCGCTCAACCCGACCCAATACAACGATGGGGGCATGGCTGAACAGATCGTCAGTTGGGCAGTGCGCCAAGTCGATCGCCATAAGCTATTGCTGCTGGTTAGCGCAAACGCCATCGACCAAATTGGGGATGTTTACACCGAAATGCCGCGCGAGCTCGCCCTCTCTAACTTTGGTGAATTGCAACTATTGCAAGGCGGCGAACGCATTAACGTTGGTGAAACGCTCGAAATTGGCCTTTCAGGCACGGCCTCCGCGCTAGAATGGGATGGGGACGGTGTCACCTACAAATATACGTATGAGCAGAATGGACAGCCGCATACCGTTTGGCTGAGTAATGAAAGCGCGTTGGCCCACCGTCTGCGTTTGGTAGAACGCTATCATCTCGCTGGCGTGCTTGTGCGCGGTCTCGGCGGAATTGTTGAAGGGGATGGCTATATTGCTGCCATCGAAAGCGTTCTTGGTCAGGAGCCACCCGTCAGTCAAGCTGCCGCGTTGGTTTGGACGGTATCGGCCGCAGATGGAACGATTGTCGCCAGCACAACAAGCAGCGACCAGTTCACCTTTGCCTATCAAAATGTCGAAACGGTAGGCAATTATACGGTGAACGTCGATTTTGCCTTTGGTGATAATCAGACAGAGTTAGGCGAATATGTGTTCGAGGTATTAGATCCCGTCGCTGAAGCAGAAGCTGCCGCCGCCGCCGCCGCCGCTGAAGCAGAAGCTGCCGCCGCTGCCGCTGCCGCCGCTGAAGCAGAACGCTTGGCAAACCCCACAGGCTTTTTAACAGTTGAAACTAATTTCCGCGACGGCCCACGATTTGAGTCGGGTGTCCTTGATGTCCTACCCGAACGGAGCGAATTGCGTCTGCTTGGGCGTGACACGTCTGGGGCATGGCTCAAAGTCCGCCCTGTGGAGTCTGAGGTTGAGGGCTGGGTATATCTAAGCCTTGTAGAACTTGATGAAGGAGTTGATCTGTTTGCATTGCCAACGGTTTTACAATCAGCTCCCTAAAGGATAGAGAAGATGCGTTTGAAATTATTTTGGATTTTACTGATCACGTCCCTTCTTGTGGCGTGTGGCTCACCTGAGCCAGAGGTCGTCGAACAGACAGTTGCGCCAACGAACACGGCTGAACCCGTGCCGACCGATACCGCACTGCCACCGACAGCCGTTTCGACATTGCCCCCCCCGCCGACAATTGCGGTGGAAGAAAGTGAACCAGTCGTCGATGAACCGACTACAGACGGTGAGACGGTTGAATTGGTCGAGGGTGAGGAGCTTATGTTAGCAGCATGGCCGCGTGACCAGTTTGGTTATGGCGCGCAATCCCATGCCGTTGTGGGCGATCCGAGCTATTCGGCCGAAGTTGTCAAAAATCAGCTTGGACTTGACTGGATGAAGGTGCAGATGCGTTGGGCTGATATTCAGCGCGCGCCCGACACGACAGATTGGTATATCTGGGACATCATCATGGAGGAGGCGGTTAAACGCAATCTCTATGTCATGTTGAGCATTGTCACATCGCCAGAATGGACTCGCGCCGACGGTGATCGGCATGGCCCCCCTGATGATCCAGAACTCTACTATCAATTTGTGACCGATGTGCTGACCCGCTATCAGGGTCAAGTTCAGGCAATCGAAGTCTGGAATGAGCAGAACCTCGACCGTGAATGGCGTACCGCGCAGGGTGTTGCGCCCGCAGGCTACGTTGAATTTTTGGCTGGCGCACATGCCGCAATCAAGGCGGTTGATCCCAGCGTGATCGTGATCAGCGGTGCGCTTGCACCCACAGGATCGCATGATGCTGCTAGAATGACCGTGATGAACGACCTGATCTGGTTTGACGAGGCGTTGACTCTCGGCATTCTCGACTATGTCGATTGTGTTGGCGTGCATCACAATGGGTACAACTTGCCACCCAATGTCGAGTTTGACGCGGTTGAGACGGTCGGATCGGCCGAAGATTTCGTCTTTCAGGGGCCATGGGTGAATCCACATCAAAGCTGGAGCTTTGCAACGACGTTGCGCCTGATGGCTGAGAAGACACAAGCGGTCAATCCTGACATGAAGCTATGCGTAACAGAATTTGGCTGGGCATCGGCTGGTGGTTATGAGGAAGGGCCTGAAGCATTTGAATGGGTTTTTGACAACTCGCTTGAAGAACAGGCTGAGTACATCGTTCAGGCATTCCAACAGATGCGTGATAGTGGCGATGTGATGCTCGCGTTCCTTTTCAACTTCGACTTTGGCAACAAGGGGCAAGGCCCCACCGATGATCCCGTTCCCTACAGCATTATCGACACCAATGGTGTCCCACGCCCTGCATTTGGCGCGGTTGCTGACATGGAAAAGTAAAACTAACCGTATTGTTCGGCATTCGCGCAGCATTGTGTGAATGCCGAACAGTGCCAACCACTCTTTTGAAGTTTCTCCCTCTCCTATTGCTGTTCAGCCTGCTCACCGCCTGTCGCCAAGAGCCTGTCGTGCAGACATTTGCCTCCCCTGAGTATGGGATTCACACTGCGCTATGGTGGAACATGGATAATGAGCGGATCCCCGAAATCGAACTGACGCAAGAGATGGGGTTTGGCTGGATCAAGCAAAACTTTGCGTGGCGCGATATTGAAGGGATTAAGAAAGGTGAATATAACACCTATCACCCAGACCGCATCGTTGATGAGGTCAACGCAGCGGGGTTAAAACTGGTCGTGCGTCTCGATCGGCCGCCACTATGGGCATTGCCACAAGATCGACCGCTTTTTGAGAATGGTCCCCCCGCCGATTATGAAGATTTCCGCGACTACTGCACGTGGCTGGCGTCGCGCTACAAAGGTCGTATCCATGCGTATCAGGTTTGGAATGAGCCAAACTTAGATCGCGAGTGGAACAATGAGTCGCCCGATGCGGTGGCCTACGTTGAACTGTTGCGGGTTTGTGCGGAGGGGATCAGATCGGCCGATTCCACCGCCATTATTATCTCCGCTGCCCTTGCCCCCACGGGAACCTACGACGATAAGGTAACGCCCGATGACGTTTTCCTCCAGCAGATGTATGATGCAGGAGCGAGCGACTATTTCGACATCTTGGGGGTTAATGCGCCCGGCTACGCCGCGCCGCCTGAAGCTTCCCCTGAAGAAGTTGCAGACCCTGCAAATCCCTATGGTGGGCATCGTGTCTTTGCATTTCGCCACGTTGAGGATATCCGTGCGATCATGGTTGAAAATGGCGACGGCGCAAAGCAGATCGCCATTATGGAGATGGGATGGGTCACAAACGATCCGCATGGTGCGACCGATCAGACGCTTGAAGTCCTGCACAATGGTTATAGCTGGTACGCCGTCGATGAGGCGACGCAAGCTGACTACTTAGTGCGGGCCTATCAATATGCTGAAGAAAATTGGTCGCCGTGGATCGGTCTGATGACGACCATCTTTCTCGCTGATACCGCATGGACACCAGAGGCAAATGAACAGTGGTGGTGGTCGATCACGCTACCCGACGGCACGCATCGCCCAGCGTTTGATGCGCTGTCTACCATGCCCAAAAATCAGGATTAAAACATAAGGTGTGTTTCATCTCGGTTGGTGTGTTTCGGGAATTGGATTTCCCGAAACTTCCGCACGAACGACAGTTTTAGATCATTTGAAGCGCATCCTATAACATATGTATAAGATGTACTGAGGTTGCGTTTTATGCATCACGTTCACCATTTATGTCCATAAAAGTATTGACTTGGAACGTTGCATTTGCCCCACGCGAAAAGCTTGATGTGATTGCGGAGACGCTCGAACGCGCCGATGCCGACATCGTGACGCTTAATGAAGCCGATCATGAAGATGTGATTGTGGATTTGGCGCGACGTTTGGGGCTGTTCCACGTTTGGGCGCGTGGGAGCGGCAATAGGCACGTTGCAACGCTGTCGCGCTTTCCTATTTTGCGATGGAACATCTACAATCAAAAACCGTTGACACAGGCGGCTCTCTCAACGACGCTCGCTGTGAACGGTCAGCCCGTCACAATCTACAACGTCCATTTTCGCCCCGATCCCTACTGGCATTTTGAGCCACTGCGCTATCTTGCGGCGACCGCATTGGTTAATGTGATTAAAGGTGAGTCGCCCGACTCCCATCTGATCATGGGCGACCTCAACACGTTCGGCAAAGGTGATCCAGTTGATGTCAAAACGATTTTGCAATTTATGCGACCGCAAGATCAGGTCAAAATCAAGCTGCAACGTGGACGTTTTTTGCGCTTAGCGCATGCGCGTCTACTGCGTGCTGGATATGTTGACTGTTTCCGCCAACATGCCCCCAGCGATCCCGGTTTTACGTTTATGCGCCATCGTCAACCTGTTAGCCGTATGGACTACATCTTAGCCGACTCGAAACTCGTGCAGCGGTTGCAAAACTGTTACGTAATGTCTGACGTTGACCCGACCGCCTCCGACCACCTGCCTGTTGTTGCCATCTTCCGAGCGGAATAAACTACAGTTGACTACTCAGCCGTCGTTCCCGCGTAGTCGGGAGCCTACTTTGGCACGCCGAAGAATGGATACCTGCCTTCGCAGGTATGACAGATTCTTTTCCAGACAGTCCGAGTAGCTACTCCCACAGAAAGAAAGACAATATCCCGCCTGCGCGGGATTCAAAGTCGGTGGCGGCCGTATTGCGTATCTTGTTACAAAATATGCAATACGGCTACCGCAATATATTGTTAAGTCGCGCGGTGTACTTGCTAAAGTCGCGCTGTTTGCGCGCGATTTCTCTGCATGAAGTAACCAGCCAACAAGATGCTGATTACGACTGAGATGAGCAGCGGCACAATTGGCGCACCAAACGTCCCCGTTCCAGAGAGATTGACAGCCGTCGCACTGGGTGGGGCAAAGGCAAAGTCAACAGACCAATCAACGGAAGCGTCAGAGAGGTTCGTCGTCAAGCCGTGTGCATTCTCGGCGAACGGCGCGTTTGTTCCCGGACTGAATGTAATGTGGTTGCTACAGACAGGCTGAATGGTAACATTGCCCACATAGACGGTATTGTGGTCAAGGTTGTCATCATTGCCACTGGTGCCACCACTGTTGGTAGCGACCACACCATATGGGATGTTTTCGGCCGAATACCACAAATCTCCCGCTGGCGTAAACTCCTGCCCAGCAACGCAAACAACATACGTTCCCGCGCCGAGACCCGTGAATTGATAGGCTCCAGCCTGTAAGACGCCCGTGCCTGTTTCGGTTGTCTGCAAGGGGTCGCTCTCGACCGTGCCATTGTTGACACGATATAGCTCCATCGTCACATTTTCGACGCGCACATCGCCATTGTTAGGGTTGTACTGACCATTTCCTATCGCTTCACCGTCAATCCAGACCAGATTGCCGATGGCAAAGGTTGGGTTGGAAGTGAAGGCAAAGTCGATCGTTTGGTTTGCGTCGGTAAAGACCTGTACGACTGCGCCGTTGCTATTGTGGCTCGAATCGTTGTCGCTATTGGGATCACTATCTATGCCAGTGACATTGACAATGGACGGGTCATAGCCGCCTGGCGTTGGGACGCTGATTGTGTAGAGTGCGTTAACTGGCACATCGAAATTGTAAGTACCCGTTGCATCTGTCGTGGTGGTGTAGACAGACCCGTTCGCATCGGCCAACGAGACGACCAAGCCTATTGCAGGGGAGATCGTGCCAGTCGCGGCAAGACCATCGTTATCCGATTCGTACCAGATGCGATTGCCGACTTGCGTGGGAAGGGTTGCGCCAAAATCGTAGCTGGCGGTAGGATTGCCTTCATTGATTGGATTAACCTCTTGTATGACATTTAGCCCACCTTGAATTGGTGTTACTGGCGCACCAGCAGGGTCTTCACTGTCCGTTTGGGTCGT
The DNA here is from genome assembly GCA_030425205.1 of Anaerolineae bacterium. Classification (GTDB taxonomy): domain Bacteria; phylum Chloroflexota; class Anaerolineae; order Promineifilales; family Promineifilaceae; genus CALECP01. Next base: position 26,037 of record JAUIAP010000028.1, on the reverse strand, counting down.
GGCTGCCGTCGCGTTGATGATGGTGGGGATCATGTTTGCGGGAAGTTCGGCCGAAATTTCAAAGCCCGGCTGTCCACTTGCAGGCGCGGCTGCCCCGCTCCCGATCCGATGGTTTTCGTCTGATAGTAGATTGCAGAAGCTGTACCAGCCCACTTCTGTAACCCCCGTCGTGCTGGGGTCATCACCCGTCACCGTTTTCAACACAGTCACGTCACCGCTCGGATAGGTAATGGTCAGCGTCATGGTCACGCCGTTGATTCCAGGTTCGCCAGCATCCTGAATGCCGTTGCTGCTTGCACTGTCATCCCAGAAGAAGTTGCCGACACAGGCTGGGTCGAGATAGTAGCCGAAATCGGCCGAAATATTCGTCCCACCCGCGACAACGCTCACCCCATACGGATCGGTCTGACTATTGTTGTCTGTGCCAGCTTCCCCGAGACTGTGCCAATAGCCGACGAGCACCCCGTCACGGTCGGTCACATCGACGACGTAGTTACCTGCGGGCAATCCCCTGAATAGATAGTTGCCATTTGTCTGGTAGCTGCCCGCGTTGATGGACGCATCGGTCGTCGTTGAACCAAAGAATGGCTCTCCCGCGTCAATCTGTCCGTTACCGTTCAGATCGCGGTAGAGACTGACCGTCACGCCGCCAATCGGTGTCTCAACGCCCCCATCGTGCACCCCATCCGCGTTGACATCGAGCCAAATAAGATTGCCTATCGTGGCGGGATTGGTCGGCGTATAGCCAAAATCCTGACCTAGATTAATGCCATTATCGACCCCATCTGGGTCATTGTTGCCATCGCTGCCAGCCGCCCCTAAGTTGGCAACGCTGGTATTGTCGTCGTTATCTTCAGGATCGGCGGTGTTGCTAAGCCCTTCCAAGACGCCACCCGCATTGAAATTTTCAGGTGCGATGGTGATCGTGTAACTAACATTGGGGTCGAGACCGCCAAAATAGTACTGACCATTTTCGTTGGTTATCGTGGTTGCAGTGCCGCCAGAGTAGTTTAGCGTAACAATCACGCCCTCAAGACCCGGCTCATTGGCATCCTGCACATCATCACCGTCAATGTTGAGAAAGACAGTGTCGCCGATCAGACCTAGTCCGCCTGCATTAAAACCAAAATCTTGGTCGCGCACATCTTCTGTGGCAGAGCCCACGACGGCCGCGCTGATTCCTAATCCAACTTCTAAGCCTGCTACGGGATTTGAGCCATCTTTATCATAAGTTGGCGTAAGTCCATCTAACACGTTGGCCGTGTCATTCACCCAAACGAGATAATTGTCGTAGTCGAGACCGGTAAATAGATATTGACCGTTTGCATCGGTCGTGTCACTGCCAACAATTGGCTCACCGGTATCCCACTGGCCGTTGTTGTTGCTATCACGGATCAGCGCGACGGTCACGCCCGCAATGCCGTAGTCGGTGTTGTCGGCCGTGCCACCTGCACCCTGCGTGACAACAGCCCCACCATCGACAGGCGCTAACGCGGGACCATTGCCATCCCCATCAGCATCGAAGAAGATGGTGTCGCCAATGCTGCCAACAGAGGCGTTGCCCTGTGGTTGATAGCCAAAGTCAGCATTGAGGAAAACGTCGCCGGGAGCCAGTACGATAGGCGTTGTGGTTGTGTTGTCGTTTGGCGTGCCAGTTGTACCGAAGTGGTCAGGATCGCCTGTCTGGCTATGATTCAAGTTCAGAATTGGATGGGATGCGCCGCTATGACTGGTGACTGTGACGACATAGGCCGCAGGGGGAAGATCAAGAAAGATGTAGTTCCCGTTGACATTGGTCGTTGTCGTGTCATAAACATCGCTATAAACGCCATCGCCGTCGGGGTCATGATAAAGTGTTACCGTCACACCAGAGACACCAATCTCGTTGGGGTCTTGTGCGCCATCGCCATCACTGTCGATCCAAACGCGGTCGCCGATTGCGCCATTGTCCTGACCCCCAGTCGTGCTGCCCACTTCGCACATTTGCATCGCATCAATCGAAATCCCGCTCATTCCATGTTGGGAAATAACGATCCGATCCATATATTCAGGGTCGTAATCGAATTCTAGGCAAACCTGTTGCCAGTTGAGATTTGTGCTGCTTGTACTTCTGGGTAAGGCTTGATTATAAGGACCGAGGTAGTTTGGCCCAAAGGCAAATTCGATATAGGCGGTTGCATCTGACACCGTGCCAGCGGCCGCCATGTAGCACATCTCATAACTACGGCCGGGAACGAGGCCAGCGGAAAGGAAGACTTCAACATTTTGCTCGACGCAATTAAACGCTTCATCATCACCGCCGGGAAGATAGGCAAAGTAGTCACCCTCTGGGTTGTTGATTTCGCCAGCCGTGTCATCAATCAGAAATGCTGTGACGAACGGGCTTTGATCGGAAATAGTGGGAATCCAATCATCGATGCTTGAATCGCTGGTTCCCCATGCATATGCTTGGAGCGTGTCACCATCAAAGTCGTCAAATGTCATCGGCGTGAAGTTGACGCTTGACTCAAAATTTTCAAAACCTTGGTTTGAAATTACATCAAAACAGTCGCCAACAACGTTATCGGTAAGACTGAAGTTGTAGCCGAAATCGGCCGATAAATTCTCTAACGCCGCCCCATTGCCCACACTCACCATATACCCAGTCAGTGCTGTATTGGGGATTGTCGTCGCGCTGTGATTTTGATTTGTGAAATCGCCGCCAGCCTGAGGATAAGTGGTTGTCTGCGTCATCCCAGTTGGCAATGTGCTTTCATCCACATCGACGTAGTAAACACCCGCTGGCAGGCCGTTGAATCGAAATCCACCATGACCATCGGTAACAGTCGTCGCCTGCGCGCCGCCCGTGTTGTTATAGAGTCTGACCGTCACGTTTGGAACGCCAGCCTCCCCAGCGTCTTGGACACCATCACTATTTTCATCGAGCCAGACGCTATTGCCGATTGTGCCGAGCGTGCTGCTGCTGGGCGCGCGTAATTGGGCGACGATTGCGCGTGTTTCAATGTTTGCGTTGATGTTGCTTTCGGCCGAAACAACCCCGCTGCTAAAATTGGAAAATAAGACGAGCGAAGCCAATAAAGTTAACGCGCATGTGGTTAACCATCGGTTGTTAAAAAGTTTAGGATGACGATTGTCAGACACCATTACATACTCCTAGAATACTACATATTGTGAAAAATGAGCGGCGCGACAGAGATCATTCTCTGCCGCGAGAAATTGCAGTTTGTTCAGTAGATACTCTATTTGGCATGGCGGTGAAACAGAATAGACCTTTAGTACTGATCCGCCATAGATTGATGGTTTTTTCGCGCCTAGCGTGGCTGGGTTGCAAGTCGGCTAGAAAGAAAAATAGGCGTTGCAGAATTTTGGGCGGTTAACTGTATTAGTCTCATTGTCATCTAGATAAATGGCGCAGCTTTCGCTTTTGATACAACGTCTGCGTGTTATAATCGCATTCCATAAAATTTTACAATCCCGTATTCAGCAAACAGTGACTGGCGAACAGCAGGAAAATTCTGCTGTCTGTTGACGGCCTACTGCAAACTGAGCTACGGTTATAATCCCACAAAGGAGTTAGCGTGAATTTAAACGAATATCAGGCGAAACGACTCTTCGGGAAGTTTGGTGTCCCCGTTCCGGAAGGCGACGTGGCGACAACTCCCGAGGAAGCCCGAAAAATTGCCGAACGTATCGGCGGTACAGTAGTCGTCAAGGCGCAAGTGTTGACTGGCGGACGTGGCAAGGCTGGTGGTGTCAAATTGGCTCACAGCCCCGAAGAGGCTGAGGCGAGAGCATCCGAAATTCTCGGCATGGACATCAAGGGCCTCACCGTGCATAAGGTGTTAATCGATCCCGGTGCCGACATTGCCAAAGAGATCTATCTGGCCGTGTTGGTTGATCGTGCGGCACGGCAACCGATGATCATGGCATCGGCCGAAGGTGGCGTTGACATCGAAGCGGTTGCAGAAGAAACCCCCGAAAAGATTATCAAAGTGCATATCAATCCAGTCGTTGGCTTAAAGCGTTACCATAGCATTGAGGTTGCCTCGCGGATGGGTCTCGATGCGTCGATGTGGGGCAAGTTCCACACCGTCCTCGCGGGTCTCTACGACTGTTTTATCGGCACCGATGCGATGTTGACTGAAATCAACCCGCTCATCATCACGGGCAGTGATGAATTTGAAGCGATTGATGGCAAGATGACGCTCGATGACAATGCGCTCGACCGCCATCCAGACCTCGCAGCGATGCGCGATCCCGGTGAGCGAACGGCAAATGAAGAGCGTGCGGCCGAAGCAGGCATCAACTATATTCAGCTCGATGGCAACATCGGCTGTATGGTCAATGGTGCGGGTTTGGCGATGACTTCGATGGATGTCATCAACTACTTTGGTGGTGAACCGGCCAACTTCCTCGACATCGGCGGCGGTGCAAAAGCGGAAGCTGTCACGGCCGCGCTCAACATCATCTTGGGTGATGACAACGTGCAGGCTGTTTTGATCAATATCTTTGGTGGTATCACGCGCTGTGACGAAGTTGCACGCGGTATCTTGGAAGCGTTAGACAATATCGACACCGACGTGCCGTTTGTCGTGCGTCTCGAAGGAACCAATGCGGCCGAAGGTCGTGCGATTTTGGAAGAAGCCAACATGCCAACTGCGGTCACGCTCAGTGATGCGGCAGAAAAAGCAGTGGCAGCAGCAAAGGAGTATGCGGCTAGTGCATAGTTGCAAGTCGCTAGTAAGAAATATCTTCACTAGCCACTAGCCACTAGCGACTAACTACTAAGTTATGAGCATTTTAATTGATAAAAACTCACGAGTTCTCGTTCAAGGTATTACCGGACGGGAAGGCTCGTTTCATACAAATTTGATGATCGACTATGGCACGAACGTTGTCGCGGGGATGGTTCCCAAGCGCGGCGGGCAGAAGTTTAACGACAGCGTGCCGATTTTCAACAGTGTTGCCGAGTCGGTCGCGGCCGAGCAGCCCAATGTGGCGATGGTGATCGTGCCACCCCGTTTTGCGGCGGATGCAATTATCGAATCGGCCGAAGCTGGCATTCCGTTTATCGTCTGTCTGACAGAATATATCCCCGTGCGCGACATGATGCGCGTACGTGCGATCACGGATGGACTCGGTGTGCGTTTGTTGGGGCCAAATTGTCCGGGCTTGATCACGCCGGGTGAAGCCAAAGTCGGCTTTATCAGTGGTGATATTGTGACGCCCGGTAACGTCGGCGTAGTCAGTAAGAGCGGCACGCTGACCTATGAAGTCGTCTATGCCTTAACACATGCGGGCATTGGTCAATCGACCTGCGTCGGCATCGGCGGCGACCCGATCAACGGCACAGATTTCATCGACGTGTTGAAGCTGTTTGAAGCAGACGACGCGACCGAGCGGATTGTCTTGATGGGTGAAATTGGGGGCGCAGCCGAAGAAAACGCGGCCGCCTACATCAAAGAGCATGTTTCCAAACCCGTCTACGCCTTCATCGCGGGACGCACCGCGCCTCCCGGACGGCGCATGGGTCACGCGGGGGCCATCGTTGAGGGCAACGTCGGCACGGCGGCTGGCAAAATTGCCGCCTTGCGCGATGCAGGTGTCCAAGTCGCTGACCACCCCGATCAGTTGGCTGAGATGGTCATCGCGGGCTAATAAAAACGCTATTCTGCAAAGTTGCCAACGATTTCCGTTGGCAACTGGCAACAAAAAAGAGGTTCCACTACGGAACCTCTTTTTGATCCACGTCACAATCTGACGCGCAAACTTTTACTCTAAAATCCAGCGTTCCGTATCGCGGTGCCACTCGTGGAGTTCGTCGGCCGTGAAGAAGACGTCTGTCTCGCGGATGCCGTTTTCTGGGCTGTCCGAGCCATGAACGAGATTTCGGCCGATTTGCATCCCAAAATCACCACGGATCGTTCCCATTGTTGCTTCAGATGGCTTTGTTGCGCCGATGGTTTGACGCGCGATCTTGACCGCATCGGGGCCTTCCCAACACATCGCCACAATTGGGCCAGAAATGATATAGGCGACAAGGTCGGGATAGAAGGGGCGTTCGATATGTTCGCCATAATGTTCAGCCGCCTTTTCGCTCGACATCTGCATAAACTTCATACCAGCCAGCTTGAGACCACGCCGTTCAAATCGGCCGATAATCTCTCCCATCAATCCACGCTGCACGCCGTCTGGCTTAATCAAAATTAGTGTACGTTCCATTTTCAACTCCAGAAAAGGCAGTAAGCAATTAGGCGTTGGAAGCATGGGAAAATCTCCTGCTTCTTACTCCTGACCGCTTACGCCGTTATTTTAATAATTTACAAAAAAGGGCGACGATGTCATCCACCGTCGCCCGTGATTATAGCTGAATTCTAGAATCCGTCATACGGTCAGCCCGCGGCGGAATGTCCACGCCGCTTTTTCATAGTCGCCACGCTGCAAATAGGCATCCCCTAATAGTCGATAGAATGGTGCGTGATCTTGCACCTTGCCCGTCCATTCGATCAAATCTTCAATGACAAGATCGGTGGCGTTTTTATCTTCACGTTGCAGCAAATCTTCAAAGATAATAATCGCTTCATTATACGATTCCGATTGGAACGCATGCCGCGCACTGTTGAGCGCCGCCGAATAGTCGATCATCGTGACGGGGGCTTCTGACCGCTCAACGGGCGACGGTGGCTCGATCAGACTGCTCTCTTCGTCAAAGTTCAACCCCTCCAGCCACGAAAGCGCAGCATCCAGATCATCATCGACGGGTAGTTCATCATTCTCGCTCATGCCCGGATGTTGGGTGATGAGGGTCGGATGGTCTGAAATATCTTGGACAGGCTGGTTAAACTCGCTTGGGCGATAGGAGTCCAGCAGGCGATTGACGTCCGTTTCATTTAACTCAATCGTCATCTCATCGATCGGTGTTTCGCCACCCGTCACCAACTCTTCCAACCACGCCAATGCGTCTCTCAGTTCCTCTTCTGATTCGGCCGATGGGTTATCGTCTCGACTGGCTGGTTCAAATGGCTCACGTTCATCATCAAGCACGTCGCTGACTTCGCGCACAAATGCGTCCATACCATCTTCGGCCGATTGTCCCACATCAGCAATGATAGTCGGGCTGACCCCATCTACTTCATCAAAAAAGTTGGCGGGCAGACGTTCTTTAGTGGACGTATCGAGGATGGCATCTTCGTCGGGACGTTCAGGCTCGACATCGGCCGAAATTTCTGGCTCAACATCGGCCGAAATTTCTGGCTCGGCCAACAGCGTTGGAATGTCATCCGCAATCTCATCGGGAAACTTAAATTCCGCTACTGGAGGCTCATCGTCGGTTGCGGTTTTTTCGGCCGAAATCCCCATTTTCTGCTGGCGAGCCATCTCTTCCAGCCATGCAATCGTTTCATCGGGATCGTCGGGAATATCATCTGCAATGTGCAATACTTTGCTAATCGTCTCGGTCGGTTCACTATCTGACGCAGCAAGGTTTGCCTCATCTTCCCATTCAGTTTCCGTGCGCTTGCGCGGTCGGAACTGTGACGGAATCGCTTGCCAACGCTCAGCAATCGATATTTCGCTGACGATGGTGGGCTCAAAAAGATTCATCGGCGCACTGTCTTGTGGCACGAAGTATTGCGTCGCCTCATCGGGTGAAATTTCAAGCTGTGGTCGAACTAGCGAAGGCTCTGTCGGCTCATCCTCGTAGAAACTCAACCCTTCAATCGACTGTTCGACAGCCGGTGCAGGTTCTTCTGCTTGTTCTGCCGCATCGGGCAGAGGCGGTGCTGTGTCTGAATCTAATTCTGGAAAATCAAAGTCGGGAAAATCTTGTGCGGACGGGAGAATAATCTCTGTGTTCTCTGCCTCAACCGCCTGATCCAAACTGGCCGCCATCGCTGCATAATCGTCAAAAAACAGTTCCGTTGGGCTGTCCTCAAATGATGCAGGTTCAGATGACGGGGGCGTTGCCGTATCAAGTAATGCGTCCAGCTCAGAGTCGTCTGGCATATACAGCGCAGTTGGCTCGGTGTCATAGACAGGCTCTGGCGCAGCAGAATCTAAATCGGCCGAACTTTCCAAAACCATCTCATCACTCAAATCTTCTGGAACCGCAAATGACGCTAAATCGATCTCATCGATTGGTGGGAAAGTTGGCTCGTCCGTCTCGTTCGCATCGACAGTATCAGTTGCACTTGCGCTCGTGTCTGCACTTGATTCTGTGTCAAATGGCTGAATTGTCACGACACGCTCTTCAATCTCTGCGACGGGTTCTTCCAAATCGTCGTCCAATCGCTCAGGCAAGAGCAGATGTGTTGAATCATCATCACCAAATGCATCTGGCTGAATTTCCGCAATCGGCTCATCAACCTCTGCTGCAACTGGCGCTTCCAACTCGCTGTCTGATCGCTCAGGCAAGAGCAGATGTGTCGAATCATAATCACCAAATTCGTCTGGCTGAATTTCCGCAATCGGCTCATCAACCTCTGCTGCAACTGGCTCTTCCAACTCGCTGTCTGATCGCTCGGGCAACAGTAAATGCGTCGAATCATCATCACCAAATTCACCTGGCTCTACATAATCGGTTGGCTCAAACAGATCTGCCTGTGAATCGATAATTTCGGTCGGTTCAAATTCCTCAAGTGGATCGAATGTGGGGGGAAGCAGTGAGGTGAGTTCGTCAAACTCGAACGTCTCTGGATCAGGTGAATCGATGTTTGGCGGTTCTTGTGATGTGTCATCATTGATTAACCGCGTCGGTTCATCAAACAATGCATCAAATGAGAACGGATCGGCCGAATCATCGGGCAGAATCAAAGAGGTTGGCTCAAGTTGTGCCTCATCTTCAATTAACGCCATCGCCTCATCCGATAACTCAGGGATGATGCTTGTCGGCTCGAACTCCTCCCCGATCTCCATCTCGCTGCGCGGAACAATCGTCGTGGTTAGCTCATCATCGACGTTGGGACGCCGCCTTGAAACCTGCGTCGGTGCATCGAGATTGTAATCAGGCTCATCCGGCGCATATAGCTCGGTTGCCTCATCTTGCTGTGGAATAGACTCAACGGCCGATTCCGCCCACTGCATCGTTGGTGGTTCCTCCACCACGCCCCCTGACCCCGACGCAATTGCGTCCAACCAGCTCAAATTGTCGCTCTCCATTGGGGGCGCTTGGATTGGTGTGGAGGTTGGCTCTGGCAGATCGATGCGAATGTCTTGGCGCAGCCAAGATGGCAGACGCATGAAGGCAGTCGGCTCGCCCGATCGCGCCGAACGTCGCGTCGCGGCGTTGTCACCAAGGCTCTCTAGCCATGCCAATGCTTCATCAATTTCTTTAGAGTTTTGTCGGGAGTATAGAGTTTCGTCACTAGACATAAATCGGTCTCACGGTACTACTGCTTGTCCACTAATTTGCATTATGCAATTTTTACGCTACGCAAGCAAGTGTAATTGTTTTACTTTTATGAGCAAGCCGCTTACATCTACTTCGTTCTGCGGTGCAGCCCCAAACGGGTCTAGCACATCGTCATCCTTTAATAGTGCATGAATCAAATTCAAAACGCCATAGCCCAATACGTCTAAATCGTAGCCACCTTCGAGTAAGAAGATAATTTTGCCCGCACACAACTCGCCAGCATAACGAATGAGGCGCTGTGTCAATGCCGCATAGCCACGCAGCGAAAGCTGCATTTGTGCCAGCGGATCGCGCCAATGGGCATCATAGCCAGCAGACACTAAGATCAAATCTGGCTGAAATTGTGCCAGCAGCGGCTCGACGATTTCATCAAAGACGGCTTGATAACCACGATCCCCCGTTCCCGGTGGGAGCGGCGCGTTGATCGTATAGCCTGCGCCCTGCTTCACGCCGTCTTCTTGCAATCGCCCAGAACCCGGATAGAAGTAGTGGCTGAACATATGGATGGAAAAGAACTGCACGGAATTGTCTGCGTAAAAAATGTCCTGCGTTCCATTGCCGTGATGGACATCAAAATCGACAATGGCGATTCGCTCGATACCTAGCTGTGTTTGAGCATAGCGAGCGGCTATCGCTATATTATTAAACAAGCAAAACCCTTCAATCGAACTTGCGCTCGCATGATGACCCGGCGGACGGATGAGGGCAACGGCATTATCGGCCGATCCAGAGACCACACTTTCGACCGCGCGACAGGCCGATCCCGCAGCTATTTTTGCCGCGTCAAAGGTGCCGCGTGTCGTGTAGGTGTCCCCTCCGATCATGCCTCCGCCTCGTTCACTAACCCAGCGGACGAGGTTAATCTGATCGGCCGAATGCACCCGCGCCAAATCTTCCTCAGTCGCCATCGCTGGCTCTAAAACGGTGACCCGCTCCATGATGCCAGACTCCTCCAAAAATTGCCGTACCGTACCCATACGCCCTGCGTGCTCTGGGTGTCCTGCCTGCGTATGTTGTTCTCCCGCCGCAAAAATAATGCTTGTTGTCATGGTTAGATTATGCGTTTCATTCGTGCTAATACAAGGGTTGGTTGCGCATACTTGCAACTAACTCACACTGCGGAATGTCGGTTGTGCGTTCGTGTCTTTAGGTTCTGCCAATTTATCGCGTGGTGCGTATTGCGTGGTACGTATCTCCAGTTTACGCACCACGCACCACGTTTTGCATTGTGATTAAAACTTCGTGATACGAACGATTACCTTCAACAGTCAAACACCGACCAGCAAAGCGCATTACGCAATCGCTGATCATCTAGGACAAGTTCACGAATTGCGGCGGGAAGCTGTTCGCGCTGCCACAAACACTCCACCCGTCCAACCTGCTCACGTTCAGAATCAGGCGCCGCCGCACGCACTGCCTTGATCGCATAGGCTGCCGCACCTAGCTCATGCGCGGCGACGTGTGCCACCACCGCCGCCTGCCCCGCAGCAAAGGCTGCATGGCGAGCGGCTCCGCTTAACACCCTTGCCGCAGCCATTGCATGGCCACCCGCTGAACGGGATTGCGACATGCTGATCTCGCCCGCCGCCCATGCCCGAACCTGCGCGATCGCATGGCGTGGTCGCGGGTCGTCGGGTTGTACCGACTCGAATAGGTGCAGAACATGCTCAGCGCACGCGGCCGCCCACAAGGCCAAGAGTTGATGGTCGGTGTCTGTGAGCGTTCCGCCACGACGGATCGTGATAAAGCGGGGGTCGCGGACTTTGGGGAGAATCATAATTGCATCTAAAAATGGGTATTGAATTGGGTGCGTTTTTAACTTATAAGCGATTTCGGATCGTTTTGTCATTAAGCTACTACATAACGGTAAAAATTCAGTCTCTTTAGGATTTCGTGGGAAGAATACGTGGTGCGTAGTGCGTGGTGCGTCACTCTGGTCACGCACCACGCATCACGCACTACGCGTTGCCAACCCCTTGGATTCCCAAAGACACAAAATTCAATGTTGGTGTTGGTTGGCGTATCAACGAACACTAACGCATATTATAGAGGCAGATTGCAATGGAAAAAATGCCCAACTTATTCACTTCCCGACTCCTATTTCTAATCACCTTGCTTGTTTGTGGCGTGCTGTTTTCGGCCGAAACCGCCCACGCCCAAATCCCCACCATCTATGTCAACTCCGACGACGACGACAACTATCTGCCCGGCGTCTCTTGCAGGGGCGCAAACGAATGTACGCTGCGTCAGGCAATCATTCATGCCTCCGGCACGCTCAACGACGAGCGCATCTATTTTGATTTAACCAACTATCCCAACGGCATGACCATCCACATCAATAGCGCACTGCCCGAGCTGGAGTCGGAGATGATGATCGACGGTGTGGCGGACAATGCCGCCTCGTGTGCAGATGGGGATGATTCGGCCGATCTACGTGTCACCATCGACGGCAGCAACGCGGGCGCAACCACTGACGGACTGCGCCTCTCCTTTCGCAACACCGTTCACGGCGTCAGCATCGTCAACTTTGGCGGTGACGGCATCTTCATGCCCGCCACCTATATCGGCAACAACGACGTCGCTGTTGACGGCGGCGAGAACGTCGTGACGTGCAGCTTTATCGGCATCGAAACGGACGGTGATGCGGCTGGCAACGGTGTCGGCATCAAAGTCGCCAGTGATGACAATCGCATCGGTGGCGCGCAGGCGAGTGGCTACACGGCAGGGCGCAACATCATTTCGGGGAATGACGGCTCGGGCGTTTGGGTGCTGGATGGGGGATCGGCCGATATTCACGGCAACACCATCGGCCTCGCCTACGGTGAGATCATCCCACGCCCCAACGGCAACAACGGCATCTTCATCGATGGCTCCGCACTCATTAAGGGCAACCTGATCGCCCACAACACGCTCTACGGCGTCAACGTCGCGGGAAGTGGCACGATTGGCGGAACATCAGCCAGCGACCAAAATATCATCGGCCTATCAGGCAACGGGTTTGCCGCCCCCAACCACAGCGGCGGCATCTTCATTTCTGGCGACTATGTGGACGTGATCAACAATGTCGTGTCGGGCAACGATGACGACGGGATTCAATCAAGCGGTCGCTGGGCGGACATTGAGGACAATCTAGTGGGCATTTCGGCCGATGGCACGACCGCACGCCCCAATGCGGACGCGGGCATCATCATCAGCAATGGGTGGGCAGACGTTCGCAACAATGTGGTCTCTGGCAATGGGGATGACGGTATCGTCGTTTCTGGCGACGACGATGGGGGCGCAGGCAACCCGTTCAACGATGCGACGATCATTGAGGATAATCTCGTCGGCACCACGCCCAGCGGTACATCTGCATTGGGTAACAGCGATGATGGCATCGTCATCTCAGTTGACGACATCACAATTCAGAACAACACCGTCGCTGCAAATGGGGATGACGGCATCGTGCTGCTGGGCGAGGGGATCACCGCCTCGGGCAACTTTGTCGGCACAAACGCCGCAACCACGCTCAATCTTGGCAACGGCGAAGATGGTATCCAAATTGAAGGTGTCGATGCTGTTGTGCTCGACAATGTTGTGATGGAAAACAGCGACAACGGCATTTTCATATTGGGCGATCGCGCATCAATCGGCCGAAATTTTATCGGTATCAACGCGGCACTTACCCTGTCTGGCGGCAACGGTTTATCTGGTGTGCGCATCGAAGGGGGCAGTTCGCTGGTCGGCGGTTTTGATCCAACTGAAGGCAACATCATCGTCGCCAATGGCAAAGACGGCATCACGCTGAACGGGACAGGCGCGACCAATAATGGAATTCGCAACAATTTGATTGGCACCGCTGGCTTGTCCAACAACGGCACGCTTGAGAATGACGGCCACGGCATCTCGATTGAGTCGGGAGCCAACAACAACACGATTGGCTCGCTGGGCGATGAAAACATCATCACCAACAATGAAAAGAGCGGCATCAACCTGCTTGGCCTCAACAGTGACGAAAACAATTTGCGTTACAACTTTATCTATGACAATGCGGCGTTAGGCATCGACCTGCGCGATGTGGGTGAGCCGATTGGCACGGTGACAGCGAATGACAGTGGCGACAATGACGATGGGCCGAATGAGTTGCAGAATGGGATTGCGCTGATTTCGGCCGAATCTTCTGGCCGTCTACAAGGAACCCTGCTCGGCAAAAACACACCCTATCACATTGACATCTACGAAATAGAAAGCTGCGATGGCTCGGGCTACGGTGAAGGGGGAACCAATTTGATCGCCACCTACACGCAAACTCCGAGCGGCGGCGTTCTCAACTTTGACGAAGTTTTCTCTCCCGCGCCGACGCTCGGCAACTATCTGACTGCGCTCATCACCGACAACGCGGGCAATACGTCCGAATTTAGCAACTGTGCGCCAGTCGTGCAGAGCGGCTTTGTCGTCAACGATAGTGGCAATCGCGCCGATCAGACGCCCGGTGACGGCGCGTGTACCGTTGCCATCAGCAGCAAGTGCACACTGCGGGCGGTCATTCAAGAGGTCAACGCGCTGGGTGGTGGCCCATACGTCATCTCATTTAACTTTGCGATCGTAGGTGGACTGGCACCGATCATCTCACCTGATGACAGTTCAACGCTGCCAGCCATCACGACACCGATCATTTTGGACGTATCGACGTTGCCGAATGCGGTGTGTGGATCGGCCGATTCCCCGGCCAATCATCGCCTTATCCTCGATGGCAGCAACGTCACCACAGGAGACGGCCTCACGCTTGCCGCCTCCGCCAGCGGCAGCACCATTCGCGGGCTGCTCCTGCGCAACTTCCCCGACGACGGCATCCGCGTCAACGGCGACGACAACATCATCGCTTGCAACACGCTCACCAACAATGGGGGACAGGCAATCGACGTGACGGGCAGTGACAATCGCATCGGCGGCACCGCGCACACAGAGCGCAACGTGATCATCAACGGCGGCAGCCACGGTGTCCGCATCGGCGACAGCGGCACGCGCAACAAAGTGCAGGGCAACTACATCGGTGTCGCAGGAGACGGCATGACGGCTGCCGCTAACGCGGGATCGGGTGTCTACATCAACGCAGGCGGGACTAATCGCGTCGGCGGTGGTGTTACGCTCGCTGGCAACGTCATCTCTGGCAACACGGAACACGGCATTTTGCTTGCTGGTGGCGGTGGAGACAACCAAATTTGGGGCAATATCATCGGTCTCGATGCGAGCGGTTTGGCGCCGATGGGCAACGGCAGCAGCGGGGTGCGTATTTTCGACTCCGTCGCTGCAAACGATATCGGTGGTGAGAACGACGGTCGCCGCAACGTCATTTCTGCCAATGCGGGTCAAGGCATTTATCTCGAAAGTAGTAGCAACACGGTTATCGGGAACTATATCGGTACTGACATCAACGGCATGAACGATTTGGGCAATAGCGTGGTCGGCGTTCGTATTTTGAACGGCGACAGCAATTCAGTCAGCGAAAACATTGTCGCGGGCAACGACGGCACAGGCGTGCGCGTCTATGGCAACGCTGTCCTGACGACGATCATCGATAACAGCATCGGAGTCGATGTCAACGGCGAACCAGCCGGCAACGGTGCGAGCGGCGTGCTGTTGCAGGACAACGTAGCACAGGCGACCATTCGCAACAACGTGATCGCCAACAACGACAACGCGGGTATCGCCGTCGAATCGACCGTCATCACCAGCAAATTCTCACGCAACGCCATCTACAACAACGGCGGACTAGGTATCGACCTGAACAACGATGGCATCGCCAATGAAAATGATAACAACGACAGCGATGATGGTGCAAACGGGTTGATGAACTACCCCGTGATTTACGCGGCCGATGCGGACTCCGATGTGATCAGCGTTCTCTACAACGTGCACGACACGCCGACTCCGCAGTCGTATCGCATTCATGTCTATCGCAATGCGTCGTGTGATGAAGGTGACATTGGTGAAGGTCAAACGTATTTAGGCAGCTTTGACATTACGACCGCCAGCAATAACGGCAATAGCACGGAATCGGCCTTTCTGCCCGACTTTGACGGCGGCGACTTCCTCACGGCAACGCTGACCCCTCTGGACACAGGGCACCCCAGCGATGGGACCAGCGAGTTCTCCAACTGTTTTACAGCGACGGGTGGAACGCCGACGGCGGTTGGGGGAATTCAGCAATCTGTTGTTCCTGTTCATCAGCGGTGGCTCATTGTCTTTAGTGGATGTCTACTCGTGGTGTTGACAGCTTGGCGCAAAAAGACCTGATGGACATCGGGACTGGCGTCGGTGCCATCGTTTCTAAATGAAATTTCCTGCGGCTAAAATAGGGCTACAGCCCTATTTTAACCGCAGGATTTGAGATCTCTGTCTTTTGTGTTGTGGGCGACATTCCCTAGCGGTGCGACAAGCTGACGTCGCAATTGCGCTATAGGCGATAACTACTCTTCTACTTTATGTAAAACACCCGCCTCATAGCGCAGCATTTGGGTTTCGCCATCAACGTCAATTGTCAAGATGCCGTCTGCAATCTGTCCCATGACCACATCAGCGCGGTCACCTAGGAATTGCGACGCGATGGGCTGTGGCTGTCCGTCTACGATTGTCACAACGACAAGCTCAACGAAAGTCCCCGATCCGCCCGTGCTAGTGCCTAACAACACGACGGCTTCGGCAACATCGTCGCCCGTCAGGTCGCCGTAGAGATGTTGGGGCAGCAATCGAACGGTGGTGCGCGGTGCTTCACGATAGGTCGCGGCAATCAACGGTGCAGTGCTGCTACTTGTGTAGTCAGAAGGATAAACCATATTGCTCAAGGTCTCGCGGGTCAGAATGGAGTCGGCTGGCGTTGGCACACCCGCTGCCCATTCACTTTGCAAGTATTCTTGATATTGTGCGTCTTCGTCCGTTTCCCCTGTAATCATGGCAGGTTGCACCAATCGGCCGTTTGAGACCACATAGGTGATGGTGGACACTTGGAGATCTGGCGCGTCAATCGCAACGATCACCTGCGAGCCGACGATTGAAAGCGCGACCTCCGCATTGGGATATAGAAATTCATTGCTAACGTGTGTCAGCGTATCATCGCCATTGTTGAACGCGACCCCGACCTCTGGGAATCGGCTGTCCTCAAAGGACTTCACGACAACAAATGCAACGTCGTCTAACCCATCGCCGTTGAGGTCGCCAAGTACATATTGGTCCAACGTCACATCACCAATTTGACCATCGACCAGCGTGAGTGGTTCGCTTCCACCAAATGGAATGTAGGCCAGATTTTCCATGGCAGCGGCTAGCGGCTCAAGCGTTGGCTCAGGCGTTGGCTCAACGGTTGGTTCAACTGTCGGGGTCTCATTAGAGACCGTCGGCGTCTCATTAAATGCGGTCTCTATTTCTTCTACGGGTTGTGGCCAAGCGGTGTAGATGCCAACTGAAATTAGCAAGATCAGGGCGATTGGGGCGAGAATGGTGGCAATTTTATTCATTGATATACTCCGTTTTTTTCTTAGTTTTGGTCGGAGTGCTGCAAAGTTTGCGTTGGGGGAGGGTCGCTGTTGTTGAAGTTCGGCCGAAAAATGCCGCTGCCAGCGCAACGCCTCTTGCTCCATCTGGCTGACGCGCTGCTGACAATCCTCACAACTGTCGATATGCGCCGCCAGTTGCGTGAGATCGTTATCTGGAAGCAAATCACGCACGTAGTCGAGCAGCATTTCATCATTTGGATGACGATTCATCAAAATCCTCCGTCTTGTAAAGGATGATCAACAATTTTTTGCAACTGCTTATGGGCAAGCCGTAGGCGGCTCTTGACTGTCCCTTCTGATTTGCCCACGATTCGGCCGATTTCGGGAAACGTGTAGCCCGACCAGTAGCGCAACAAAACGACTTCACGTTGCGCGATCGGCAGGGTTTGCACCGCTGAAATCAGTGAATCACACGTTTGCGTCTGTGTCACAACTGTTTCAACCGACGGTGCGCTACGTCGTCCGTTGCGCTGCCATAGCTGTGTGACCAACTTGTTGATCGTCTTTTTACGTCGCTGCTTATCTCGCGCACGGCTCACCGCAATGGTGTGTAACCAACTGCCAAACTGTGCGCGGGTGGGGTCGAATCGGCCGATATGCTCCAGTGCGTACTTCAATGTTTCCTGCATGACATCCTCTGCATCATCCCTGTCGCCCAGCAAGCCATAAGCCAGCCGAAACAGGCGTAGGTGAAAGTGGTTATAGAGTGCCTCAGCTGCTGTTTCATCGCCGACTGTGCGCCAGCGTTCGATCCAATTTTCGACCATCCTGAGTCCTTACAAACTTCTGCATCTCCAATTCGCCCCTTATACGCATGCCACCACATAATCGATCACAATTGGTTCAACAATTTTCAACCACCCTGTAAATAATGCTAGCGATGGTAGTGTAATCAGGAAAACGTGCGTTGAACGGTAATCATAACACCCGCTGGTCACAGTTTGGTCATAGTTGATCACTATGCTGTTCATAGCATTCCGTGAAGCGTGGTGTATTTTCACACACCACGAATTGAATAGCGTGATGCTTGGAGACACAAATGAATAACAAGACGGGATTTCAAACACTGACACAAACGATTGGCCTGTTTACGCTCGTAGCCCTTGCACTGTATGGCTTGCTGTCGCTATTAGGGTACGACACACCGTTTGCCGCAGCACAAGGGGAGGCTCGGACGGCGAGTGCAGTGACGACCATTCCAGCATCGTTCAACTATCAGGGAATGTTGCGGCTGCAAAACGGTACCCCGATTGACGGAACCCGCGACATCGTCGCAAGGTTGTGGGATGACCCTGTCAATGGGACGACGGTCTATACCGAAACGTTTGATAACGTCAACGTGCGAGAGGGACAGTTCAACATCGTGTTGGGGGATGCGCCAAATTCGGCCGATGCGCTCCTATCCGCATTTGAAGCCGCCCCGCTTTATCTCGAACTGACGGTGGACACCGTCGTGCAGCTTCCACGCGAACGTCTGCACGCCGTGCCGTGGGCGTTGTATTCGCTCAACGGCGGCGTTCCGGTCGGTGGCGTGATGGACTGGATGCCCCCAGCGGCCGATACCCCGCTGCCAACGGGTTTTCTCGTCTGCAATGGTCAGATCGTGAATGATCTTCTCAGCCCGTTCAACGGCATGGCCCTGCCAAACTTTGATCAAAAGTTTGCGCGCGGCACGACCAATCAGGCAATGGCGGGACAAATCGGAGGCAACACTTCAACAGGGTCGGCCGGCGAACACAATCATCAATCACGCATTTGGACGGGTGGTGCGTTAACGGACGGTGCGGGAAACCAACTGTCTGCATCGACCTACAGCTTTGTGAATGGTGGTGCCATTATCACTTTTTATGCGCCCGGTGTTCCAGTCACGGAGCACACAGATTCAATGGGTGCACACACACACACCTTCGATCCACCCCACATTTTGACCTTAAAGCTCTGCCGAGTGCGCTAATGCAGCCTGGAGAAAAACTGATGCGTGACCAAAATATCTTAGACGCGCACCGTGATCCTAGCTGGCTGGGCGGCATCTTGACGGGCATTTGTCTCGGCTTGGCGTTGGTCTTGAACACGGTGCAGATCAGCGGCGCGGGTGTGACTGCCATTCCATGCGCGGTGGACGAGGCGGGTTGCCTCGTGAGCGGCGGCTGGAGTGCGGCAAGTTCTGCACCGAGCAATCCACAGTTAACCGATGCGTCCACGCCGAGCGTGGGGGCGTTGCTCTATAACCCCGATCTCGTTCGCGTGGAAGAGCAGGCACGAGCAGCGTTGCAGCGCGGATTGACGTTGCGGGAGTCCATCTCGCCTTATCGGCCGAATAACGACTTCTCAACCCACCTGCGGAATCTCGATGCGGAGTCTGGCTTTGCCTCTATCTATCAGGGCGAGACCCCTTACAACCAAGACGATCCAGCGACGTTGATCGAGATTGTCGATGCGGCCGAGACCGACCTACGTCTCGCTCGTGATTTATACGCCTATCTGCTCGTCTATGCGCCCGAAGCTGACGACTCCGCCAACCCCGTGCGTTTCCGCGCTGACCCCAATTACACGTCCATTGTGCCAGCAGGGTACGATAAAGCATTGTGCGATCCAGCCCAACCTGAAGATCCCTATCCCGCTGATCCAAACTTTACGGGACAAGTGTTGCCGCCAGTTGTGGATTGGTGCAACTTCGCGGCGCGGCTGCGTCAGAGTGTGCGCGAGGCGGCCAATGTTCGCATGATTTTTGGACAAGAGTTTGAGGTGGACGCGCTTGGCGTCAACTTCAGCGGCAGCTTTTTTGGCGGCGAGCAGTTTGTGATTGGCGAGGTCGCCCAAATGCGCGCGGCGCGCCATCAGTATGAACTTGCCGAGCAAACGCTCGAAAGTGCGCTACGTGTCAGGTTGGGCAGCGGCTGTCTCGTTTCCGACTTTTATACCCAAACAGAGTGGTCGCTGCTTTCGCGTGCGTCCGAACGGCAGACGACGATGCAATATCACATCGCGTCGCGTCTGAGCTATCTTGGCATCAACACGCCGCAAGGGGTTTCAGCGGCGGAAGCACAGGCGCAAGCCCAATTTCGACAGGGCGCGCATGACGGCTATTTGAAAACGGTGGCGATGAGCGCACTGGTGGGGGCGGGAGAGACGGCTGGCTGTGCCGCTGGGGAACGTCCCGATGGCAGCCAACTCGCCGATCTCGTGCTGGCGTTGCAGACGACGCGCCGACAGTCGCGGGAGTTGACGGCGGGTCGCAACATCTTTGGGCTAGACGTGACCGCCACGCCGATGCGCCGCTACCAATCGAGTGCAGCCCTCAACTGCGAAACCAATTCGGGAGAGCGTGGGCTATGGGATGAGGCGATGTGCTTGGCGCAAAATTCGGCCGAACTTCAAGAACGCGAGGAACTCCAAACGCGCCTATTCGATATTCAGCAAGACAAGCTGCGCGAAACGGTGCAGGAGATTCGCAATGGCAACGGAACAGGGCTAGGTCTCGACACCCAGATCTACAACTTTAGCGGCTGTGACTTAGACAGCTTTGGAAACGATGACGCGCAGTGGTTTGCGTGCATCGAACAACAGGCGACGATCATTCAAGAATGCATCGGTAAAGCCCATCTCGATAACAGCACATTCGACAGTTGCATGGTGAGTGTAAATGATGGAACGGATGCGCGCACGGGACTGCTCGAATTGCGCTCGATCTATCTCGACTACTTACGCATTGTGCAGGCGATGGAAAATATCAATGCGCGGGTTCAGGCATCGGCCGATGCAAACGCCATCGTGACTGATGCCTTGTCACTGACGGGCGCACTACAAACGGCAGCCGATGCGTCGGGCGTGCTGCTCAACTCGGTGGGCTGTATCGATTTCTCATTGGACAGTTTCTTATCCTCCACCGTCGCCTGCGGTGCCGCCGGTGGCATTTCGCTGGCGCTGACAATCGCAGCTGGTACTGCATCGACCGATGCTAACATCTCCATCGAAAACGCTCAAAACGAATTGGCGATTACCAATTTACTGCTTGACCAGACAGAACTGTTGATTGAGGCACAGGCGGCATTCCAAGCGTTTCAGTCGAAGCGGTCAGAAGTTCAGGGTAATCTCGACGTGCTCAACCGCAATGTCCGCGAAACCAAGCGCATGCGGGCATGGTTTAACGAGCTACCTGCCAATGATCCGAGCTATCGCATCGTGCGCGACTCGGCACGGATTGAACTGGCGACAGAACTAGAAAAGGCGGCGCGGATGGCCTATCTGGCAGCACGACGGGCAGAGTACGAGTTTGCCGACAGCCTGTTCAAATACAACTTCCGAATTTCCGACATCTACCGCGCACGGACAGCGCAGGACATCATCAAATATCTCAACGATCTGCAATCGACGACGGGCAACATGGCCGCCTTTGCCGACGCGAGTAAAGAGGCGTTTGATCTCCCGACGATTTCAGTTGCACAGCATGTCCTTCTATTGTCGGATGACGTGATTCGCACCCAGCTGATCGGCGAGGGAATCGCCAATCCGACGGCGCAGCAGATCGCGACGCGGCGCGCGAGTGACTTCCGCGCATGGGTCGCCGACAATACGGTGACGGGCAGCAACGGCAAGCCACAGCTGCACTTCAATTTCCCAACCTCACTCGTGGCGAGCGGACTGTTCGACAATGTGATCTTGGAAGGATATGACGCATTGTGGCGGTTGCAGCTTGGTGGAAAGGGAACCCCCTACGTCGAGAACACGGGAGTCAGCATCAATCTCGTGACCGATCAGGCGATCAACCAGTTAACGTATCGCAGCGTGACGCTGACGCAGGGTGGCATGACGCATGTGAAAAGTCATGCAGGTTGCATCTTTGATTACCGCGTCGTCGCGCCTGCCGCACTGCTTGGCCTCTATTGGCCCGTTGGACAAAACGCCGAGGCCACGACAAGCACATTCTTTGCGGACGTGGCGAACAGCGGCGGCCAACCCGCTCCCGACTCGACCAACTATCGCACTGGTGCGTTTGAAGGGTTGCCCGTCTCCTCGACCAATTGGAGCGTCATCGTGCGGGCTGGCAATCCAGATGCGGGGCAAAGTGATATGGATTTGCAGCAGTTGACTGATATTGAGCTCAACTTCAGCACCGTTAAGTCGAACCGTACAGAAGGCAATCCAGAGCCGAACGACTGTATTCGGATTGATTGGTAAAAAACCTGCTCCCGTCATAGAGCGGGAGTAGTGCAAAACAGGTGACGATATGAATAGACGGCATCAAATGACAATTGCAATGAGTAGCATGATCGTATTGACGCTTGCACTCTTGGGAATCGCGGCGACGGCTGTGGCACGCGCTGGCAGCAGTGCGCCAACGTTGCGAATCGACTACACAATGCTGGGGGAGGTCGATCTGCATTGGGGTGTACCCGGTGCCTACAGTGATGCGCTTGTTGCGCCATCGGCCGAAATCCTAGACACCATGCCAGATCTGGGTGAGATCGATCTGGCGCTTTGGCTCGAAAAAAGCGCAAACAATGTCACTGGATATGTAGACCTGACAACCACGCTGGTTTTCACAACAGAATACACCGTTGATACGACAACGCCGACGACAACGACGGTAACGCCCAAATCCGCTGGCCCTCAACTATCTGGGACGTTTGATGGGGTAAATCTGGCAATTGAATCGGAGCGAATCGAATTTGTCACGGCGGCGGGCAAGGTGGGGCAGCGGCAATTTCGCCTGATTGGAACGGTCAGCAACGGCATTGCGACAGGTGAGTACCGCGAGACAATTTGGGGTTACAGCATCGATCCGCAAACGATTGTGGGAGATTTCTCGCTAAAAGTGATTGAAAGCTCAACCGCTGTGCCGACAAGTGTTGGGATTGCTCAATCGGCGGTGTCTGCGCGACAGATCGGCACGATCATTATGGGGATCTTCGCACTGCTTGCGCTAGCAACAGTTGGGGTTCGCATAGTCAGAAAAAGTTGACTTTGATAATTTAAGTCGTAGCCGAGGTTGGAAACCTCGTTTCCAGAGCGAGGTTGGTTGAACATTCAAAAATTAACTGGGGTATCGAAATCCTACAGTTAAAACTGCAGGCTGTTACACAAAGTGCGTTAAAACGCACGGGAAGACAACGCGCTTAAGCGTGTTTTGCGTGTCAGCCTCTGGTTTTAACCATAGGTGAACGTTGCTACGTGCATTGTTTCACCTAACTCGCCAGCTTGTCACTATCGGCAATGTCGATCAGATCATATTGTTTGCGCTCGATGCCGATGTCATGTGCGATGAGAACGCGCACCAGCTCCTCGCCACCGAGTAATGCGACAGGCGCCACATCGTTGCGGTGAGACTCATTCAATGCGCCATCGCTGAAGTCGCAGGGGGTGATGAGCAGACCCTGTTCGTGTGCATCCAAGCTGTCGCGCAGCTTTTGCACGGTTGATTTTCTAATGTTCTTGCCGCTCTTCAAACGCACGACCCGCACGACCATGCGCGTTTGAATGACTGTGCCGACGACGAGCGTGCCATGCAGGTCGATGCTGTCCTCGACGCTAGAGGGTGCGACGACCACATCTTGAAAACCGAGCGCGATCAACAATCGGCCGATTAAATGCTCAAACGCTACGCCATCCATCTCCTGCAACTGCGCGAGTAATTTCTTGCGAATCTTGCGATTGTGTTGCGCGATACGATAAGAAATCCCCTCACCCATCCATGCGTTGAGACCGTAATATCCTCTGCCTTGACTATAAAAACGCGGTATCTCTCCCTGCTGCCGCGCCTGCGCGATCTCTTGCACGAGAATGGCGTTAAGCGTTGCGTCGGGTGTGCTCCCCTGCGTCGAAACGAGCCCCAATTCGAGCATCTTGTCGGCGATCTCTTGATAGTGCGCCGGCTGCTCATTGGCATACTCAGCAAGCACTTTTTCCGCCGCGTTGGCATATACAAACGTCTGTTGCAGCGGACTCTCAGGCTTGCTTTGCTTGGCGGCCGCCTTTTTCCGCACGGGCTTATATTCGGGCATCCCCCACTCACGCAGCGCATAGATCCCTTTCTTTGTGCGTTGGAAGCGCGACTTTTCACCCTTCTTTTTTATATCGACGGTAATGCGTGCGTTGAGCGTGGAACCCGGCGTTTTGCCTGTTGTCTGCCAGAGTGACTGTTCGAGAACACGGCGCGTGATCTCTTTGTTGTTCAATGGCTGACCCGCTTGCAAAAGAACGGCATAGGCGGCATCGAGTGCGGAGAGTTGTGTTGACATGGATTGTATTGATGTGGGGTTGGCAGACGGTAAGCGGCAATGGCAAATCATTACGCTTTGCGATTGTCTATTACTAGCTGCGAAACCTCTCTACTTTGCGTTGTCAGATTGTATGCGGGTTATGGGGATTGATCAAATAGGGATATTTCTGATCAAAAGTTGTAAATCAAGATCATGCCACTGATTTCTGTTTGACAAATTTATGGATCGTTTTTGGATCGCTCCCTTTCTATCCTATAAAGTAACTCGGCACGCGCTCACAAATGAGTTGCGTCGCAGAGGTGGGCGGGAGCCGGAAAACCTCTCGCTTGCATCGTTTAGATGGCTGACAAACAAGGAGCTTCAAAATATGTCTTTTCCAAAATCCCTGCATAAGGCGATCAATCTGTGCATTGTTACTGCACTGCTATTGACGCTCAATCCCCCCAGCGTCTGGGCGTCTATGTCGTCCACGCCAACCGTGCAAGCGCAACCAAGCGCACCACAAAATGCAACGGTTGTCCAGCCTACAGCACCCCTCACTATCACGCGCAACCAATCAACCTATCAAGCAGATGGCTCGCTCGTCGTCACTTACACCGTTCGCAACGAGGCTGGCCCCGTTGTGCGTCCTGAGTTGACACATGGCGCGTCCGTCACGGACACGATTGACGCCATTCTGGCGACCGATTTCGAGAGTGACCCGAACACGGTACGCGATGTGGTGCTGACGGATGATTTGACGGGTGCGGGTGTGGCGTTTGTCGCCGCAAGCCCATACGCCGACAGTGAAGGTTCGCAGATCGCCGTCAATTTGGGCGACATTCCCCCACTTGGCAGCGCGACCGCCGTGATGACGCTGACGATTCCGAGCAGCGCGGGGGATTTTGTGACGTTGAGCGATGGCGCAGTGGCGCAGGGACATTGGCGCGGAAGGCTGGTTTCGGCCGATTCCACCCCCCTCACCCTCGCCCCCGACAGCTTCGAGCAATGGCTCGTCTGCACGATTGATGCGAATTGTGAAGATGAATATGTGTTGCGGAAATCGGCCGAATTACAAGCCGACCCCACCGACCTCTTCAACTTTGTGCGCGACCTAAATTATGAAACCTACGACGGCAGCTTGCGCGGCGCACGCGGCACGCTCTGGAGCGAGGCGGGCAACGGCATCGACCAAGCGTCGCTGCTCGTCGCCCTCTTCCGTGCCAGCGGCATTCCCGCCGCCTACCATCAAGGCACGCTCTCAACCCCCAACGCCGCCACCCTGATCGACAGCATGTTCACCAACCCGAACACGCTCGGCGGTCACATCCCCGCTGGCACGCCCGTCGCCAACCCCAGCAGCGATCCCGCATTGCTGGCTGACGCCCAAAACCATGCGTGGGTCGAGGCGTATTTACCAACGACGGGCTGGACGATGTTCGATCCCAGCTTCCCAACCGCCACCGCTGGCGACACCTTTGCCACCAGCAGCAGCGGTCGCATCGCCGAACTGCCCGACAACACACGCCACAAAATCACAATGGTCGTCACCGTCGAAAAGTACAGCGAGTTCCCTATCGGTGGAACGGGATTGTTCCAGATCGAACCGCTTTCTGCTACGTTCAGCAGCGTCGAACTAATTGGCGAACCTGTCACCTTCGCGCACGTTGTCGAGTCGAATGGCTCTGGCGGTCTCGTCTTTACCAACGTCCAGCACACCTACACGCCTTACTTCGTCGTCGGTGAGTCGGGCGAACCGATCAACGGCACAGCGTTTGATGATCTCATCACCAGCTTCCCGCTGGCAACCAATTTTGTCCTCGCCGAATGGCTCGACATTACGTTGACCGCGCCCGATGGCACAACTGAAACCCATCGCCGCGAACTGTTTGACGAT
>JAUIAP010000085.1 GCA_030425205.1 Anaerolineae bacterium | reverse complement strand
AATTATGGTATCTTTGCTCATCAGCGTATTCTCCTTGGGGCTTCTTGACCCCGTTTTGGTTTGAACACCTGTGAGGATACGCTGCCTTTCTCTTTTTTCCTAATCCACAACTTTTGATAATAACTCGAGGATTATAGGTGAGAATCCCAACTTCTCTCATGCAGCGAGTATCCCCTTTGCGTTATCAAAGTCCATCAATAAAGTTTAACGAGCTTAAAATTTGGTGGTAGCACTACAAAGTAGCGTGGAGGGATTTGGGTCGAATTTGCCTACAAAATAGCAAATCATGGACAGACCAAAGCGCATCAGTGAGGCGTTCAATGTAGGCAGTATTGAAAACACCAACAAAAGTTTGCGTTTGTCACAGCATTTGTTGTGCAATGGCCAAATCGCCAATGCGGAGGCGACGTTCAATACCAGTGAGCCGACGGGCAGCGGTGGAATTGACGACCTGAACGAGATGGATTTCAGACCGGACGACCAGTTTGGGACGACCAACTTTACCAGTGTAATGAGGGGAGCGCAGCGTTTTGCGAATCGCTTGTTCCCACGCACCAAACCCATCGGTCACCTACAAAATCGGGTTACCCTGTTGCACGGCCTGACCAATCCGAGTGACCACTTTTTCAACCAGTGTCAATGCGGTTTGAAGCAATAAGCGATGGTATTGAGGCGGACAATCATGGTATTGAACAGCGTCTCGATCTGCGGCAGACATTTGCGGTTCAATATATTAAATTGTGTGAATGAAATCTGGGGGGACGTGGTGTGGACTAGCGACTTGGCAGGTTATTGCTGATGAAAACGGTTGGTCGCATAGTGTGACTGCAACGGACAGTGCAAACATTGCGGGTGGGCAGCGGCCGCTGGCGGGGTAGCGGGAGTCAAGGCGACCTATCGGCCGAATTCGACTTCGCGTTGCTCGATAAATTGACTTGTTACTGCCACCTTCACCCCATTGTGTCAAATTTTCGCCCCTCTGCATAAGTCCTGTTGGCGTTATCGTTGCCAAATTCGGCCGATTTGCCAAATCGCAATGTTTAAGCGAAGATGTACCCAAGTTCTAGCAATAACACATGCCACTAGGCTAAAAGGGTACTATGTCTGACCCCAACATGACAGCGCATCTGTTCGGCAACTTTCGACTGTTGATTGGCAATAGAATCCTCGACAACTTTAAGAAAAGCAAGGTTCAAGCACTACTCGTCTACCTACTGCTCAATCGTGATCGACCGACGTTGCGCGACACGCTAATCGACTTACTGTGGCCCAACATGCCGCGTCGGTCTGCGTTGGTCAACTTGCGGCGTGCGCTTTATCAAGCGCGAGAGATGCTGGAAGGTGCCGGCGAGCAACCCATAATCAGCAAGCGTAAATGGATTCAGCTCAATCCCAATCTTGCCATTTCGCTAGATGTCGCAGCGTTCACTCACCTGCTTGAAACGGTCTATGCCCATAATCACTTCGACTTAAGCACATGCGAGGACTGTTTTGCATCGCTCGAACAAGCTGTCACACTTTACCAAAATACACTGCTTAACGATGTCTATTTACCAGACAGCGATGAATTTGAGAAATGGCTCTATGCACAGCGACAGCATTACCAACGCATGTTGCTGGATGCACTGAGTACACTGACCGTCATCTACTTGCATAAACATCGCTACACCCAAGCCGAAGCGACCGCCAGTCGCCAGCTTGCACATGATAAGTTCCGCGAGATTGCCCAACAGCAGTTGATGGAGGCACAGGCACGTAATGGCAAATATGAGGCAGCACGAACCACATACGAGCAGTTTCGCTCACGCCTGTCTGTCGAACAAGGCATGTCGCCCAACGAGCGCACCACGCGCTTGGCAGAGCGTATTGCTGCTGGTGAAATCAATCTCACATCCACCCCTGCGACCACTGTGCGTGGCTATCGGCTAAAAGACAAACTGGGCAGCGGTGCCTTTGGCATTGTCCATCGTGCCATTCAACCATTGATCGAGCGCGAAGTAGCGGTGAAGATCATTCAGCCTGTCTACGCCAATCGGCCGAACTTCATCCGACGCTTTGAAGTTGAGGCACAAACAATTGCCAATCTCGAACACGCGCATGTTGTCCCACTTTACGACTATTGGCGCGAGCCAAACGGCGCGTTCCTCGTCATGCGCTACATGCGCGGTGGCAATCTCGCCGATGCGTTACAAGACGGAGAGCCATGGGGAACCAACGAATTTCTGCGCTTTCTGAAACAGATCAGCTCTGCGCTTGGCACCGCACATCGACAGGGAATCGTTCATCGTGATCTAAAGCCAACCAACATTTTGCTCGATGAAACGGGCAATGCGTATCTTTCAGATTTTGGCATAGCCCACCATGTCGCAGAAGGTTCGATTGCTGCCGCCGAGATCGCAAAGCTGAGCGTATCCCCTTACTATGCGCCGCCTGAACAGTTGCAAGGTGGCGTTATTACCCCGCAAAGCGATATTTACACTTTCGGCTACTTGATTTTTGAGCTATTGGCTGGACACAAGCCATTTGCGACAGACGCATTCGCACCAGCTCGGCCGCAACATCTGACACGCATTTTGCCCTCACTGCACGCCATTCGCGCCGACCTGCCCCCCGAGGTAGACCAGCTACTCTCGGTTGCAACGGCGGCCGAGCCATCCGCACGCATTGCCAATGTCGAAGAGTTTGCGACCCGCTTGCACGCACTGCTCGACCACAACGTCGCACACCTCTGGCCGGCGTTGACGCAGCGCGTTGAGGGCAACCCATACAAGGGCTTGCGACCGTTTCAGGAAAGTGATGCGGAGCTATTCTTTGGGCGTACCACCCTCATTTCGCAGTTGCTGACGCACCTAGAGAGCAGCCTTTTTCTCAGCGTGGTTGGTCCAAGCGGCAGTGGAAAATCAAGTGTCGTGAAGGCTGGATTACTGCCGCAGTTACGCAACGGCACACTGGCTGGCTCTGCCAACTGGTTCATCAGTGAGATGGTT
This sequence comes from Anaerolineae bacterium, assembly GCA_030425205.1. Taxonomy (GTDB): domain Bacteria; phylum Chloroflexota; class Anaerolineae; order Promineifilales; family Promineifilaceae; genus CALECP01. The sequence goes on along the minus strand of JAUIAP010000085.1, from coordinate 8,353 downwards.
CCCGGCGCAGAGCCGTTGCAAGCATTGGCACACGCCTTACTGCATGTGGCAGTCGATCCGCCAGCTACGCTTATCGAACCACTCGAAAAGGATGCAAACGGTCTCTCGCGCACGCTCAAGCGCATTTTGCCCTCTAGCGACCTCGCACTAACTCAACTCCTGCTTGTCATCGACCAATTTGAAGAGTTGTTCACCTTAAGCGATACAGCCCAGCGGCGGCAATTTCTCAACAATCTACTGACTGCCCTTGAGTCACCGAATCCGCAATTGCGCGTGGTCATCACGCTACGCGCTGACTTTTATGACAAACCGCTCCAGGTAGCGCGATTGGCGCAGCATATTCAAGCGCATAACGTCGTTGTCACGCCGCTAACCGCCGTTGAGATTGAACAGTCGATTTTGCAACCCGCTTATCTGGCTGGCGTGCGCTTTGACAATGGGTTAGTGACGCGCATCGTGGATGATGTGCGCGATCAGCCCGGCATGTTGCCACTACTGCAATATGCGTTGACGGAACTATTTGAGCGGCGCGAGGGTCACACACTTACGCATGATGCTTATGATGCGATTGGCGGTATCGACGGCGTACTCGGCCGCCGAGCGGAAGCGTTGTATCTCGAACTTGACGATGACACCCGTGTGCTTGCTCGCCAAATGTTCATGCGGTTAGTCACGCTCGGCGAAGGGGTTGAGGATTCGCGGCGGCGGGTCGTTCAGCAGGAGCTAGAGAGCCTGATGCGGGGTCAGCATGTTGCACAAACAAGCGGACAAACGCTTGCCCGAATTCTGGAAAGATTTGGTACAGCGCGGCTGCTCTCATTTGACCGCGATCCGCACACCCGACAACGCACAATTGAGGTTGCACACGAAGCGTTGTTGCGCGAGTGGCCGCGTTTACGCACATGGCTAGAGGAGAATCGCGCCGACTTGCGCCTACAACGACAACTATCCAAAGCGGCTGCGGAGTGGCGGCAGTCAGAACAGGATGCGAGTTATCTGCTGGGCGGCACACGGCTAGATCAGTTCGCCCAGTTAGCTGAACGAAGGGATGTCGCCTTGACTTCGGCCGAAACGGACTATCTTCAAACCAGCCTCGCAGCGCGTGCTGAACAGATGGCAATAGAGGAAGCACGCCAGCAACATGAGTTGACGCTTGCCCGTGATCTAGCTGAGAGTGCGCGCCGAAGAGCGGAGGAGCAGCACGCTGCGGCCGAGCGACTGCGGCGGCGTGCCGTCTATCTCGCCACATCGCTGATGCTTGTTGCAGCATTGGCAGTTGTCGCCATCTTCTTTGCACGACAGCGTGACGCACAGCGCATTGCGGCCGAGTCGGAAGCGTCGTTGCGTGCGACGGCCGAAGCGGTTGCAGTTGCAGAGCGCGAAACGGCATTGCAGCAGACGCGCCTGACCCGTTCGCGTGAGTTGGCACTGGCGGCAACCAATGCACTCGAAGAGGATGCCGAATTGAGTATCTTGCTGGCACTGAGCGCACTTGAAATCAGCGATACGAGAGAAGCCGAAGACGCGCTACGCCAAGCCGTGCTGTCATCCAGAGTTCGCGCCCGCATGTATGGTCAAGGGTATCCAATGGCGGAGATCACCTTTAGCCCTGACGGAGCGAAGCTCTTTGGTACAAGCTGGCGCGATTTTGCAGAACGGACGACTGGTATTGTGTTTGCGTGGGATGTCGCTACAGGTGAGGAACTGTATTTGATTGACAACATAGGTCACTATGGTAATCGCGGCGCATTTACAGCGGAGGGGGATCTCTATATCGTCGCTCTTGAAGATAGCGAGTCGGGTGCGTTGCTGCGTTTCTATCGATCAGACAATGGTGATCTGGTGCGCTCGCTCGGCATCCTGCCTGCCAACATACGCTCAGACGAAGCGCGTGACGATTTTTTTTGGGTACGTCCAGCCGTGATGAGTGCCGTAAGTCATCCTAAAAACAGCCACATTGCAGCCTCCACATTTGACCTGCACAAGTTGACTGCCGCCGTCTTCGATCTTGAGTCAGGTGTCGAACTATTTGCGCTTACGGGCTTTGGTGACGAAGAGGCACTGTATTGGCAAGACGGCCCAAATTACAGCCCCGATGGTCGCTACCTCGCGGGTGGCTCTGCGCTCGGCAGCGCGGCTGTGTGGGATGCGAACGACGGCACGCTGGTTATGACCGTCACCCACAGCGCGGATGCGCCTGTTGTGGAGGCGATCTTCTCGCCAGATGGCGAAACGTTATACACAAAAGGTGCGGCTGGCGTGATCAAGGCATGGGAGATGGCAACGGGGACGCTAAGGTTTGAGCGCGACACGCTTAGCTCGTGGTATGGGATTGATCTCAGTGCCGATGGCATGTGGCTTGCCTCCGGCAATCAGGATGGTGATGGGCTGATTCTCGATGCAAACACGGGTGAGACGGTGCTTGAATTGAGCGGGGGTGATACGAACGGGATCGGAGATATGGCATTTAGCCCGGACGGCACGCTGGTCGCGGGGAAGGGCGAGAACGGTGTTGTTTTGGTGTGGACGTTGGAGACAGCGACAGCGATGAGCCATCAAGGTTCTGCGTCTGCATTGGCTTATGATCCGAGTGGAACGATTTTGGCAACAGCGGGCTTGCAGGGGAAAGAGAAGATTTGGGATGTGCTTTCGGCCGATACCGCCCATTCAGCCAACACAGGATTTGGCACGATTCGATTATGGGACAGCACCAATGAGCAACTCATCCACGACATTGCCGCGCATGACGACTGGATTGGCGGTCTTGTGTTTAGTCCTGATGGCAGTAGGCTGGCGAGCAGCAGCGATGACCACACGGCAAAAGTATGGGATGTGGAGAGCGGCGAGCTGCAAGTGACGCTGACAGGGCATAGTGATTGGGTCAATCGCATCGCGTTTACACCCGATGGGCAGCGACTGATCACCACAGGTCAGGACAAGACAATTCGCATTTGGGACAGTGTGACAGGGTTACAACATGATATGATTGCAGTCGATAGTCCCGCATGGGGCGTGGCGATTTCGGCCGATGGCGCACGCTTCGCAACCGCAGCGGACAATGCAGCCCCAAATCTCACGATGATCACCGTTTGGGATGCCGACACCAATGAACGATTATTGACGCTGGCAGGGACGGCGCGTGGGGCGACAAATATCTTCTTCACAGCAGATGGAAACCAACTTATCGCCTATGATATTGAGGGCTTTGTCTCCGTGTGGGACAGCCATACAGGCGAACTAAACGCTCAATTTGACATCGGCCGCCGAATTCTCGCTATCGACCTGCATCCAGATGGCAATCAATTGGTGATTGGCACGTTTGACGGAACGGTTGAACTATGGGAGTTAGCCACAGCACAGCGACGCACCACATTATTTAACGTCTCTGGCAACTGGCAAATGCCCGTTTTTTCACCAGACGGACAGTCGGTTACCGCCGCCAGCATTCAGGATGGTCACATTCGTGAGTTCCTGCTAGACATTGAGGCACTGATCGCGCTAGCCGAGTCGCGGCTCACCCGTGATTTCACGGAGGATGAGTGTGTGCAGTATCGAATTGATTTGTGTTTGAAGGAGGGTGCTTTGAAACCTTAGCTTTGTGGGCTTTTAGGGATTGTCGTGGTGCGTGATACGCACTACGCACCACGTTCTCTCAAATCAAATGCAGGATGCGTCTATCTGACACACCCCGCACTTGACGCTATTGGATTGCTGTCTCTCGCTAATCGAACTATTAGGCTCAGTATTTCAAATGACCTCTGTAGGGGAAGTTGCCTGCTTCAATATCGTCTTTGAAGTCAAGTCGCCCACTTACACCTGCAAAGTCACCTGTGCCGCTGCCCTTCGTGATAGGGTGCTGGCATCGGCCGAAAATCTCAGCCCCGCCGGGGAACTGCCCGTCAACACATTCTTCGAACTTACTCGAAAAATAGTACGTTGTCTCAAATGTTCCGACCTCACCGTTAGGGCCTTCAACGACGTATATTTCTCGCCCTACCTCTCGATAGGTGCCACTAGGCGAACAGACCGAAGATTCGACAAACACGTATTGACACCCTGTCAGATCGCCAGTCAAGATCGTCGCAAAATCTGAACCAGCTCCTTCTGCGTCACTGCAACTGCCTGAATCGTCAAATACACCCAATCCTGAAATCTGCGTTGCACCTGCTGCGTTCGCCTGATTGACGAATATGCTCCATGCGAGCACCAACGCCAACGTAAATGCGAAAGCCAGCCGAAGCATGTTCTGTACATCGGCCGATAAATAAAGTAAATCACTTACTTTTCGTTTGCTCATTGTATTTCTCCCTAGGTAAAACCTATGTGTGAACGGTTGTACTTATCTCAGATGACGATTATTAGGCTCTGCACGCCGTTGTTTAGAGCAGTAAGAAGCCAAACTTCTCAATCGTCGTCGTGGTCACTCTAGCATAAATAAAAGCTTCGCTCTGGAACATTCACGCTTTTGCAAAATCAATTCACGCTTTTGTATGTGGAGCGCGGGCGGCAACCAAATTGACGTGCAAAATCGCGTTGATGTAGCCTTCCCACAGATCAGGGTAGGATATGCGACTTAGTACGAAACGGAGCGTTGCAGCCATAACTTATTCGCCTCTAGTTGCACAGCCTCACGCCAGCACACGCCCTATCTGCCGCTACTGCTGGATGCTGCTTCCCTATGAGGTTGGAAACGCAAAATTGTCTGTTCTGCCTATGTAATATCGGCCGAATAGGCACATAAAACGAGCCTATCGTTCAGGAATCACTGGATTGTTTTATGCCACTGTGCCGGCATAGTAATCAGTGAACCCGATCATGATCCAAGCCATTTGTAGCGTGCTGCGCGATACCGTTCATAGCCCTCTTTCGCCTTCCGCATTCCCTTCAACATCAGCGAAGCCTCTGTAATTGCCGCATCCAAATCATCGCCACGCGCAGTTGCCTCATCCCCCTCAAATGTATGCAGCACGACCGTATAGTTCGCACCATACCCCGCCGAGACTTGGAACAAGACAGAGATGCCAACCGCTGTTGACACCTCCTCCTGTCGGTTGAGCAAATAGTGTTGCAACGCAGATGGGGCGATATGGGGGCGTGGTGGGAAGAGATCGATCGTCATGGTTGGCTCCTGCTCAAATGGCGGCTTTATATCCTAGATCGTTTGTTCTGAATTGTAAACATCTGTTTGAGAGATTTCGTTCAATAGGGAGCGCGTGTTCGTACGGTTTTGTGTCACGGCAAACGTTACAATACTGTCATGCACGAACCTGAACCCAAACCGTTTGGTCTGCTCTTTCCCAACGATATTTTTCTCTACGAAGGTGTCGCTTATCAAAAGCAAGATCAGCAATCCGCTTTTAGTCCTGCCTTGCAAGAAAATCGTCGCTTCTCGCTCAATACGATCGTTGAGCATGTTAGCTACGGAATTTGGCCGCAATAATCTCAGGGAGCCGCGTCGATGGATCATTTTGATAGTTCCTCCCTGTTTTAGTTCAGTTTTTTAGTTGGCAAATCCCCTTTTCTTTGTTCATCTGTTACAACAAACGCATAATACTGACCATGATCATCCTACGTTGCACGCAGAAACTCGCCAAACGGCTGAAACAACCAATCGATGCACTCGACACGCTCCAATCAGAGGCACGATTATCCGAGTGGACGTGCCAACTTGTCCAATTCGGCCGCGCTCAAATCATCTTCTGCATCAACCATCAAACGCGGCTGACCATTCTCCTTCCCGCTGCACAAGGCAAGACATTTCCAGCGCGGTTGCGGATCGCGTTAGGTGAAGTATTGCGTGGGTTGGGGGTGGATAAGGAACTGATTTAGACCGAATTGCAACATTTCACCGACCACACCTTCGCCAAAACCAACAACCGGTCGGTGCTGGGGTCGCTCAACGAGTTTGTCCTCATCGGCTCGCACTGGATCGACTCAACCGACCTAACACATCTGTTGGCAGTTTCGCTCAAAATGGCGACCGTTCTCTGTACACCTCTTGAGGAGACATTTCCTGACAAGGCTGTTCGTACGCTGTTCGCCTCATCGCAGACCACCTTTCCTGATGTGTGATTTGCACCAATACACTGATGCCGATTCAATACACCAACGACAAGCAGCAACTTTACACGCTTTATCAAAAACCCAACAAACGCGGAACGCTGCGCTACTACTTTTCGCAAAAGCCCAGTGCAGGCGCAATCCCTGTCGAAACGCTGCCGCCCGGTTACGAGATATACGAAAACGTCAATGGGCAGGTCTTTCTTCGCAAACACAAACCCGCGCTCATCACTGCTGCTGAGCGTCAACTGACCGAATCCATCCTCCAACAAGTCGGTCACATCAAGTACTACAAAATTGACATTAAGGGAACGCTGCTTGGCATTTACACGCCAGCGGCCGATGTAGACCGTCTCGTTGGCCTCATGACCACGATTAACCCATATGCAGAGGTTGAAAGCGTCATCTTACGCAATACCCAGTGGGAAGAGACGATGCGTTTTGAACTTATCGACGCTGACACGCGCATCTTTCAAGCGCTACGCTACTGCTATCTCGGTGGCATCGACGACTGGATTGAGATTGGCGCACCCGCTGAGTTAGCACAAGTGCTACAAGAATTTGTGCCGCATATTGGTCAAGAAAGCGACTATGAGTTGCTCTAACCAGCTCACGCCGCCGCGATTGCCTGCATAATCGCATCGGCCGCAAAGACACGATTGCGCGCCTGTCCCGTCACCTCACGCACCATCCCTTCTGCTTGCAACTGCTTCACATAGCGTTGTGCCGTTGGGTAGTTGACCCCCAACCGATCCGCCACTTGCTGAACCGTGAACAGCGGTTGTTCAAATAGCCAATCCACCACTTGCAACAGTCGTCCCGCAGCACGGGCAGATTGGAAGCGTTGGCGACAGTCGCTGTTCAAGGCTTGTAGCTGACGAATACGGATCATGCTATCGACTGCTTGTGAGCGCACACCCTCCAAAAAATAGATTAGCCACGCCGTCCACGCGCCTGTTTGACTGACTGCCAACAAATGATCGTAGTACGCCTGTCGGTGTTGGTTGAAATACGCACTGATCGGCAGCAGGGGATGGGGCAGCACGCCCCATGTTGCCAGTAGAAAGTTGACCAGCAATCGGCCGATGCGTCCATTCCCATCCAGAAATGGGTGGATTGCCTCAAATTGGTAGTGAATCAGGGCGACCCGAATCAGCGGTGGCAGCAGTGAGTCTGCGTAGACAAATGCTTCTAGATCATAGAGCGCGGTCTTCATCATCTCTACAGGGGGTGGGATATAGCGTGCCGTCTTCAGCGTACTTCCCGCACTCCCGATCCAATTTTGTGAGCGTCGAAACTCGCCCGGTGTCCACTGCTCTCCACGCACCCCGCGCAACAGCCTCTCATGCAGTTCGCGGATAAATCGCAGACTAATCGGCACTGTGTCGAGCCGTTGTAATCCGTATTTCATTGCCAACACGTAGTTTTCAACCTCACGCACATCATCTGGCAGTTCAAATAAGGACAACTGCCCCGCTTCGTAAGCGTACAAATCTGAGAGTGTTGCGCGTGTCCCTTCAATCTGCGACGACTGCACCGCCTCCCGTCGCACAAACGGTTGGATTAGCAACGCTGAATTCGCCAGTGAACGCCCCAATCCCGCTAACTCTCCCACCGCCTGATCGGCGGCCGAAAGCGCAGCGACTAGTTCAACTGTCCACTCAATCACAGGTGGCAATCGATTTGGCACAAATGCCCAATAACCAGTTGGTTGACGCTCCACTTTGCCAGCAGCGGTGCTTGTAAATTCGTTGGGTTGCATACATCTCCTCATGGTGACAAAAGCGGCTTCTCTTATTATCACTTATGCAAATAAGGAGCTGTCTTATTATCATTTTTGTCAAAAAGTGATAATAACGAATCTTTGGACTGCACGCAAACTGAGCAGCATGACCGCTGCCCAGCGTGAGACAGCCTACGGCTGTAAGCGATGTGAAAGGGGATTGGCTCCTGAGACACACGCACCCCTTTTGGTGGACGCAAACCGTCCGTCTGCCCTTGCCTACTTTGGGTGAGGGCTTCTTTTTTGTTGTCGTTACTTAACTTAATCTAGGAGATTCTATGTAGCTTTTCACCACACAACTTTTTTGCACAGTACTCACGAACTGCGGTTTTTGGCTCAGTTCACACAAAGCGGTCTTGGCCTATGTCGTCAAGGCCGCTTTTTGTTTCACCCCGAAAAACACAATGCCCGCCTGAAGCGTGTCTCCAAACAGAGCTTCAAACGGGCAAAGGATTAGAATAATGAACAGTGTAGCACTTACACAAGATCGCTCGCAAGAGCAGATTACCT
>JAUIAP010000027.1 GCA_030425205.1 Anaerolineae bacterium | reverse complement strand
GTGCCAAAGCGGATGGCGTTGTAGATTTCGGGTTCATTTTCGGCCGATAAATCGATCGCCTTCGCATAACAGCCCCCCTCAATGTTGAACACCCCGCGATCTGTCCAGCAATGTTCGTCGTCGCCGATCAGCTGGCGTTCGGGATCGGCCGAAAGCGTCGTCTTGCCTGTCCCACTCAAGCCAAAGAAGAGCGATACATCCCCCGCGTCTCCCTCATTGGCCGAACAGTGCATTGACAGCACGCCCTTCTTTGGCATCAGGTAGTTCATCACCGTGAACACGCCTTTCTTCATCTCACCTGCATACTCTGTGCCGAGAATGACCGCTTCGGCATCCTCAAACGAGATGTCCACGCTCGTCTTGGAGGTCATGCCCGTCGTGTGGCGGTTGGCGGGGAACTGCCCGCCGTTGAAGATAACAAAATCGGGGTCGCCAAAGTTGGCGAGTTGCGCGTCGGTCGGCCGAATCAGCATATTGTGCATGAACAATGCGTGATACGGGCGTGTACAGACGATGCGCACCTTCATGCGCTCCTCCTCATCCCAGCCTGCAAAACCGTCTACGACGTAGAGGCGTTCGAGCGTGTTGAGATAGTCGAGCGCGCGTTCGCGGTTGATGGCGAACGTGTGGTCATCAACCGCGATGTTGATGTTGCCCCACCAGATATCATCGGCCGAATCCTCATGCCAGACGATGCGTTTATCCTTCGGACTGCGCCCCGTCTTCTCGCCCGACCGCACCATCAGTGCGCCCGAATCGGCAATCGCCGCCTCTGGCTCATATGCCAGCGCGTGCTGATACAGCTTGGCGGGGGCTGCGTTGCGAATGATGTTGTCTACTTCAATTCCATACTGTGTCAGGTTAAACATGCTGTTTCTCCATTAGTTGTTATCGTTTCGTTGCTACGTCAACTATTTTAGAGAAACCCGCCCCATTGTGGGCTGAGGAATGTCACCTGTTTGATATGACAATTGGCTGAACTTCTGCTTGACAAGTCAACCAATCGACATATCTACACCAAATGGTCGCCCAATTCAACTTATTATTGAGCTTTTTGCTCTTGATCGCGCTGTAGCCATGCGAGCAGGAATAGCCCCGCAATTAGCAGCAGTGGCACGGTTAGAATCATGCTTTCAAGCAGTTCACCGCTCGACACAAGATAGAATAAGGCGAGCGAACCAAACAAAATCGCCCCTATCCATTCATTTCGCCACGCAATAGCAAGTACGGCGATGATGAGCAAGGTCGGGATCAAATGCATCAGCAACGCAATGAGTAGTTCGCCAAATGCGTACCCTTCGTTAAATACGTCGAGCGCAAAAAGGCTGATGAAGGCGGCAAACAGGATGCCAATTACTCTAGGAAGCCAGCGGATAAGTCGTTTCGTGTTCATTGCTACCTCACAATGTGCGTCAAATCGTGGGCAGTCAGGGGACCGCTGATATGACGCTGTAAAGGATACACCGTCAGCTGCGCGTTGACTGTTGTGTGCTCAAACAGGTTGCGGTTCTGCACTAGCAGCCGAACGGATACCGCCATATTCAGTTTAGCCAAGCAACAACAAAATCAATAGTGAGGTTTGTCAACAACAGAGGGACAAAATGTCATGGGTCATTGCGCAACGGACGGGTAATGTGACTTGGATACAACACAACCAACCCGGTCATCCCCATATTCGCAAACAGCAGCGGCGACAGTGCGGGCGCACCGCGCAAAAAACGCTCCAAGACAAATGTGCCTTGTGCGGTCATGTCAGCACGGATGTGGAAATATGCGCCCAACATGCCTGTCAGCATCAGCAGCACCATCGTTCCCGCAAAGCTCCACAGGTCGTATTTTGTGGGCCGCTCTACTATCCCAATCACGACTGTGACGATGGCGGCAAATAGCCCCATAATCGTTGGAAGCCAGAGCAGGCCATCTTGCCAATGTCGCGCATGATCGAGCGTTGCGCTGACGACGGCGACCAGAATGCCGAGCGCGACATAAAAGAGATAGGCGCGGGTTTTGCTGATGGGAAGTTGAATCTGATTTCGGCCGAAAACCAACCGCCCACTCTCCGCAGGTTGCTCCTCCCAAGCCGCGCTCATCCCCATCAAACCGACCCCCGCAAACGCCAGCGGCGCCAAAACGGGTGGTGCCCAAATCAATAAATCAAGCGTCAGGCGTTGTCCAAATTCGGCCGATGGCAACGCGCCGCGCCGCAGGTGAAAATAGAATCCAAGCACGCCGACGATGACGCTCAACACAAAAATAACGGTGGCAAGGAGGGCGGCAATCGGCCGATATTTCCACGCAATCACCCCGCACACCAGCAGCACCGCCGCTGCAATCAGCCCAAACCAAATCGGAATCGCCTCACGCGGCCGAATCGTCCCATTCGCCACATGCACCAGATACGTGTCAAGGCTCAAGAAAAGCTGATTGACCGCAATGAGCAGCAGCATAAGTTGGTCACGAGTGGGGAGACGTTTTAGCATATTGGTAAAAATTCACCGCAAAGAGCGCAGAGCTTTTTCTTTCTCTGCGCTCTCCGTGGTGAAATCTCTTTTATTATTCCTCAAAATAGTCCGCGTTAAACTCTAGCTCTTCCAACCCCGCTTCATGTCGCTTCTCGTTGACCTGCTCGATAAGCTCTGCACGTTCATGCAACATCTCGTAGGCACCATGCCACTGAACGTAATCGGCGCCTTGCATCCATACGCCAAATTTGGCGGTGCGTCCCCAATGATGCCAGAGATTGAAATGGGTGAAGTCAATCGTCTCGTCAAATGGTTCGTCGGTCAGCAACCCTTCATCCTTTGCAGCTGCAAGAATGATGTCGCTCTCAATCACCCATTCGTTGATTTTTTCGGTGGCCGCGTCCGCGTCGGTATAGAAGGTGTTGATGAAGTTGGGATTGTGACATTCGCCGCATACGCCCTGCATCCGTGTCACGTTATCTTGCCATGCAGGACGGCGGGTACTAACTGGCGCGAATAGATACCAGCTTAAACGATCGCCCGTGTCGTGGGTCGTTGACTGTGTACCGAAGCCGGCAAAGTGGCACGTCGCACATGTCGGAGCGGGGAAGTCGGTTGTGTCGAGCGTGCCCGTTTCTGCCTCCCAATGCCAGTTGTGACCGCCAGTTGCATAGGCGATGCCGTGCGCTGACTCCTGATAGATTTCCCACTGTGGATGGTCGGGGCCAATGTGGCAGGCATTACACGTTTCGGGTCTGCGAACCTGTTCACGGCTAAACTCATGGCGCAAATGGCAGCTGCTACACTCCCCAACAGACCCATCGGCCGCTGGTTTTCCTACGTCATGACACGCTTGACATGCAAATTTAGTGATCTCTGGCCCTTCTTTGGCAAACAGGGCGTTTCGCATTTGATCAGGATTAAAGCTGCCTTCAGGGATCGACTCATATTGCATCAGGAGTTCGGACGGCAAATCTTGTGCACCAGCGTAGGCGACGTAGGCGGGGAGTGCGTGACGGCTTTGATTAAACTGAGCGACTTCGGCTTGGTGGCAATCTTGGCACATCGCGGTCGTTGGCTGGTTGAGGACGTGGGTTCCCTGATGCTCGATTGCGCCGGGATAATCGGCCGAAACCTCATGACAATCCCGACACCCCACGTCGGCCGCCGCCATTGTACTATGACCGTACTGCTCGACGATACCCGGCGTGTTGCGGGCGTGGCACTCGACACAATCATCGGTGCTGTTCGCCAACACGTTGACGCGCTCATCGGCATGGACGGCTGTCGTTTGGGTACGACCATTGACAATCGCTGCCGCCATGAGCAACACAGCGATAAAGAGCGCAGTGATGACCGAGGCAATAATGAGGATACGCCAGTTTGCGAGGTGCTTGTTTTCCATGCCTTCTCCATTTAAACGTTTATGTTAATTTAATTGTATGGGTTTGGCAGAGAAAAATCGGTGACAAATGTCAATAAAAAATTATGACATTTGTCAGTTGCAGGGGGAGATAGATGAGCCAAGATAAGGCGGCTGTCCCATATAGCGACCAACTCGACGGAATAGCGGGCAACGCGCTAAACCCAATCGCCGCCAGCAGTGCGGCAATGCCCCACCCAAACGGCAGCTGTCCCGCCTGATTGACCCCGACTATCATCAAAATCTGAGCCAATCCGAACAGGAGCGACCCGACGATAAACGTCGCTGGCACAGTGCGACTGCTGCCAGCGAAAAAGCGTCGCGGTGGGAGACCATGTCGCAGCAGAACAACAGGCGCAACGCCATCTGCGCCTAACCCCGCCGCTTGAATACCGCCACCAATTGCCGCCAAGAGGATCGCCAGCGGGTTTGCCTCTGCAATGCGCGTGATGTTGACTATGCTCAATCCGAACGCTGCCGCGACGATTAGATGACCGATTAGCCAGCGGTTAGGGTGTTGCGTGACGGCATTTTCGGCCGATTCATGATCCCCAAAATGCTTTACAAACGGAATCATCAGCGTTCCAATCGTCAGCAAAAGCGGGAAATGCAAAATCACGCAGTGATGCTCCGTCGCGTCTCGACATGACAGTGGGGCAATCGCTGGGCGTGCGAAGAGACCCCTTTAAGCTCTATCAGCAAGCTCGGATCGGCCGCCTCCTCTGTCGTGACAATTCGCACAATCGTCACCTCTTCAACCTCTTCACCGACGGTCATCGTCGCCAGTAGCGCGTCCAAATCTTCGACATTGCGGTAGGGAATAATTAGTTTGTTTGTCATCGTCATACCTCACTACCTCACGAACTAGACATCAGGTTCGGTTTCCCACGCTGAGTCATCTTTTGTCAATCGCTTGTGCTAACATGTTGGCAAATCCAACGCTCTTTTCCGTCAGTTCGCGCAGGGTCGCTTTCGTGACGGTCTTAAGTTGGGGGACATGCTGCACCCACTCGTTGCATACAAAATAAGTACGTGTGCCATGTCATTCTCCCAGATATGCCATTTTCAAATAGCTCAAACGATGTCGTGTTTCTCCGCATATGAGCGCAACTCTTTGATGTAATTCGCCCGCACAAACGCCGTAGATTTCTCACCCGGTCGCGGACTGAGTTTGCCGCACATTGCCTCGACCGTTGGATAGCCATGTCTGTCCATCCACTGCTCAAACTCTTCAAGGATGTCGCCCGCATAGCTCACACCGCTGCGCAACAACGCAGAGGCGGACATCCCCACCGTGCCACCCGCCAAGATCGCCTTAACCAAATCTTGTCCACTTTGGATACCGCCCGTGATGCCCAAATCGGTCTCCACCTGTCCATGAATTAGTGCCGCCCAGCGCAGTCGCAAGCGCAATTCCGTATGGGTGCTGAGTTCCAAGTTTGGCGTGACCGTCTCCAGCACGGTGTCGATGTCGGGCTGATAGAAACGATTAAACAGCACAACCGCATCCGCTCCCGCATCTGAAAGTCGCTTGACAAATTGCGGCAGTGCGGAGATGTATGGGCTAATCTTGACCGCCAGCGGCAGCTTGGTGCTGGCTCGCACCGCCTCCACCAAGCGCACATACTGATCCTCAATCCCCTGACTGGTGTGATAGGTGTAGGTCGGCAGATAGTAGGTGTTGAGTTCAAGCCCATCGGCACCCGCCCCTTCCAGCAGGCGCGCATAGCGAATCCAGCCTTCCGTCGAAACACCATTCAGGCTGGCAATGATCGGCATATCGACCGCCTGCTTCGCCAAAAAGATCAGCGAGAGATAGCCCGCCGACCCCTTGTTGTACCCCTGCATCGTCGTCAGATGTTGCAGCGGCTGGGGAATCGCGTTGCCATAGTAGTGGCGTTTGTACGTTTCGTAGACGTCCTCCACATCGATCTGCTCCTCAAAGAGCGACGGCAATATCGCCGCGCCCACGCCGAAACGTTCCAGCGAGGCCAAATTCTCAATGTCTAAATTGAGCGGATTCGATGAGGCGATCAGCGGTGAGGCGAGTTTGAGTCCCATGTAGGTTGTTGTTAGATCTGCCATGCGTTTATCTCCGTTTAACTGTGTTTCTGCCTACAGTGTATGTGCGACCTCTCCCGCTGAGAGGTGCTGAATGTCATCAACTCAATGTGACAAATGACGGCAATGTTTAGACGCCGATCCAAAAAGCCACCGCAATGGGTGGCTTTCTGTTTTCTGTTTAATTGTCGGTCGGCAAACTGCGTCACCTCACATCAGTAGGTGCAATCAATGCACGAGAGGGTGTGACATTCATCCCCGCAAAATGAGACTGTGCGTTGCGACGCAAGCGCGTGAAGTTAGAATCGGTAAGGTCCCAGCCATAAAACCTCCGTTGCCCGCTGTGCCACTTGCCACAGCTTCTTAAACTTTTTTTGTAGCCACCTCACACCAAAGTCCTCGCCATCTCTACAAAGCTATCGGTGCAGCCCGTTGGCTGGCACACCACCCTTAAATGTTGGTCAAGTCGAGTTGTGAAGTTGCTGGTATTGTAGGCAGTTGTGCGGCGGTTTGATAGTGAGCAATGTCATGTGGCGCAGAGTCATTTGTCATATGAGATGTGCCGGTCGGTACGGTACAGCAAAACAGCCCGTACAGGGCTGTTTCGTTCATGTTGGGGAAAAGAGTAAATCGTTTACGTCAATGGCGGCGCATTCGGCCGAAACAGCTGGCTACACGCGTGCATCCTCAACGCTGTGATGGAGCGCCTCTTCTAAAAAATCACTGACGCTGATTATCCCGACGAGTCGCCCCTCATCGACCACCGGCAGTGCACCAAATTTATAGGCGCGCAGCATCTCAGCGGCACGGTACAGCGGCAGGTTGGGTGTCACGGTGATCGGGTTTTCGGTCATGACCATTTCGGCCGATCCAATCTCAAACAGGTCCGACCGCAACACCGTCCGCACATCGCGCTCAGTGATGATCCCGACGAGCCTTTCTCGTTCCACGACGGGCAGTTGCCGCACGTCTTCCCGTTCCATCATCTCCCAAACAACTTCGAGCGGCGTGTCGGGCGCGACGGTCATTGGATAAATTGTCATTAAATCGATTACAGTTTGCATGTTGCGCTCCGAGAACGTGGGGCGGCGAAACCCTACACATTTACGATTTGGGATTGACGATTGACGAAAGCGTTCGCACCTTTGTAAATCCCAAATCGTAAATCGCGGCTAGCCGCATGTTGTTTTACGCGTTTATCTAACGCCCTACCACTGTAGGTCATCCCTTGTGGTCACACACCTAACAAACGTCACCCATTCCCTATGACAAACGGCACTAAGATTTTGTGACTTATCAGCTACGATTACGCTGGAGCGCACTCGCCTCGCCTCGTTCGCGCAATGCGGCGGGCGAGGCGAGTGCGCTCCGCTGCCAATTCATCGTACAATAGGAGACATGATGCCATTACGCTTAATGCTTGTCGACGACCACGAAGTGGTGCGCGTCGGCATGAAAACATTGCTCGAACGACAAGACGGCTTTGCAGTCGTTGCCGAAGCCGG
The DNA here is from genome assembly GCA_030425205.1 of Anaerolineae bacterium. Classification (GTDB taxonomy): domain Bacteria; phylum Chloroflexota; class Anaerolineae; order Promineifilales; family Promineifilaceae; genus CALECP01. The sequence goes on along the minus strand of JAUIAP010000027.1, from coordinate 81,335 downwards.
TTCTGAAGATGAGGCGGTTACGGAAGCCCAGCTGGTGCAGCCCGATATTATCCTGATGGATATTCGGCTCAAGAGCGGGTCGGGGATTGCGGCGTGTCAGCGCATCATGGCTGCACTGCCCAAGACGCGCATCATCATGCTGACCTCCTACGCAGAGGATGAGCTGCTTTTCGCCGCCATCCGTGCGGGGGCGATTGGGTATGTCCTCAAACAGGTAGGCAGCGGGGATCTCATCCGCGCCATCAACAACGCCGCGCAGGGGGATGGCTCGCTCGACCCCTCGCTGACCCAGAAGGTGTTTAGCCAAGTGCGGCAGTCGCTACAAGCACAAGAGAGTGCCGCCTTTGACGAACTCACCAGCCAAGAAAGGCAGGTGCTCTTGCACATCTCTCACGGCGCGACCAACCGCCAAATCGCCAAAGAGCTACACCTGAGCGATGGCACCGTTCGCAACTATGTCAGCAACGTTCTCTCCAAGCTGCACCTGCATAACCGCGCCGAAGCGGCCGCCTACGCCATTGAACACAAACTACAAGATACCCTCTAGGAGCGCGGACGCCTCGTCCGCGAGAAAGTAGCGACGGACGAGGCGTCCGCGCTCCAGACTATGAAAGATTCTATATTGTCGTGACCTTACTGCTCACGTAGCCGGGCATAGAGTCGATAGACATCCGATTCGGTCAAAATGCCGATCAGCTCACCTTCCTGCACAATAGGTAGAGCGGTTAGATTGTGTTTGACAAGTAGATGAGCGGCTTCGCGCATGGTGGTTTCGGCCGAAATCTCTACCAGCGGCGGCAGTTCAACCCCCTCAAACGTCGTCGTCTGTTCCACTAAACTTCCCAGCCCACTCTCCACATAATTCAACAGCGTCTCAAACTGATAGTGCCGCAACTGCGTCCGTGACACGACGGCCAGCAGTTTACCCGTCCGTCGATCCAAAATCGGCAAATGGCGAATCCCTTCCTCGCGCATCATTCCATACGCTGTCGCTAACTTGGTATCACTCGCAACCGTTATCGGGTATCTGGTCATCCATTCTGCAACTGTTGTCATTTTACACCTCATGATCTATTGGCGTATACCGCCGCATTGCGGACAAGCTGTCCGTGCACCAGTAGCTTACACTGATTCGATCCCCTGCTATCATGACAAATAGCCGCTTTGACACATGACATTTGCCACTAATTGTTGTGTGGCATTCTGCTTACACTTGGGACAAGTCAAAACGATGGAAGTGGGTAGTGAAGAGTGGTGAGTGGTTAGTAAAAAGAGACCCTACTACTCACTACCCACTATCCACTCTAAAAGAGGTATTCCCATGAAACTTGAGCTAGTTGAAAACTGGATGACAGAAAACCCCACTACGATTACAACAACTATGACGCTGCCCTCAGCGCACGAAATCATGAAGTCGCAGAACATTCGCCGGCTCCCCGTTGTGGATGCTGGCAACAAGCTGGTTGGCATTATCACGATTGGCGATGTACGTGGTGCAGAAGCATCCCCAGCGACGACGCTGAGTATTTGGGAGCTGAACGAGCTACTTTCCAAGCTCAAAGTGAAGGACTTTATGACTGAAAACCCCGTCACCGTGACACCGAACACGACGATAGGGGTCGCGGCAAATCTGATGTGGAAGCACAAAATCAGCGGCTTGCCCGTCGTCAACACCGACAGGCAACTGATTGGCATTATCACCGAGTCCGATATTTTCGAGATGGTCGTACTGCATGAGTGGGTCGAGATTGAAGAACACCCTGTTTATGCATAGAGATTGGAGCGCGAACGCCTCGTTCGCACGCAGCGGACGAGACGACCGCGCTCACACAAGATCATGTTCAACAAAATCCTTGTTGCCCTAGACGGTTCAGAACTAGCAGAGCGAGCGTTGCCCATCGCGGCAGAATTGGCACAGTTTCACGGTGCAGAATTGATGCTATTGCGCGTGGCGGAAGGAGAGCCGACGCTGACAGAGAAGGCGGTTGGCTATACGTGGATCGGTGCGCCAGAGCGGATGGAAAAGGATTCGGCCGAATCCCTCGCCTATCTGCAACAACTCGCCACCGCCATGCCGCAAGAGGATGTGAGGATTGAGTTCAAGGTCGAGACCGGCGCGGCCGAAGCGGAGATCGTGCGCTACGCAGAGCTGGAAGATGTCGATCTCATCGTCATGTCCACACATGGACGCACGGGATTGCCAAACTTGATTCTCGGCAGCGTTGCAAAAGGGGTCGTTGCCTATGCACCATGCCCCGTTATGTTAATTCGGCCGAAATCGTAAAGACCACAACGAATTTAAGGGTCTTTGGGACTACAAGGGGTTGACAAGCCGTATTGCGTATTGCGTAATGACCTCTGGTCACGCACCACGCAATACGCAATACGCAATAATCACAAACCCCCACAAAATCCGAAAGAGCCGAACTTAACTGCACTAGAAGGAGACCTGTTCTATGACTCTGTATGAAAACTTGTCGGTTTCGGCCGATGAGCAAATGCCACCTGATCTCGAAGCGTTTGAGCTACTACAAGCGCGGCTCGCGCCCATGTATGCGCAAATTTTTCCTGACCCATTGGCTCCGCGCACCGTTGTCATCATCCCCAGCCTAAGTTTGGACATGAACGAACTTGCCAAAATCGACGGCGTGCATCACTACGAGGAGCGCATGTTGTTCCTGCTCATGCTGCTCCGCCTGCCACGTACAAACGTCGTCTATGTGACAAGTCAGCCCATTCACCCAACTGTAATCGACTACTTCCTGCACCTACTGCCCGGCATTCCATATCACCACGCCCGCAGACGATTGACGCTGCTCAGTTGTTATGATGCATCCCCTGTCCCACTAACCAAGAAAATTTTGCAGCGTGCGCGCCTGATAGATGATATTCGGGCGGCCATCCCCAACCCAGCCAACGCCCACATGACCTGCTTCAACTCGACTGAGCTTGAGCGCGAGCTGGCGATGCGGCTCGAAATTCCGCTCTACGCAACCGATCCAGACATGGCGCACTTCGGCTCAAAAAGTAGCAGCCGCACTATTTTCCGCAACGTCGGCATCGACTTTCCCGACGGGTTCGAGGATTTGGTGACAGAAAAAGATATTGTGGATGCGCTTGTTGCGTTAAAAAAGCGGTATCCCGCATTGGGAAAGGCGGTTGTCAAGCTGAATGAAGGATTTTCGGGTGAAGGCAACGCCATATTCTCGTTTGCGGGTTGCAAGACCAACAGATTGCGCGCGTGGGTTGAGGAAGCATTGCCACACCAGTTGCGCTTTGAAGCGGCATCGGAAACATGGGGGAAGTTCCGTCAAAAGTTTGAAGCGATGGGCGGTATCGTTGAGGTGTTTATTGAAGGAGCCACCAAGCGTTCACCTTCCGTGCAGTGCCGGATCAATCCACTGGGAGAAGTTGAAATTATTTCGACACATGAACAGGTTTTGGGCGGCCCGTCGGGACAGGTCTATCTGGGCTGTACTTTTCCTGCACAGGCGGCTTATCGGCTCGAACTACAAGAGGCGGGGCGCAAGGTCGGCCGTTGGCTGAGCGAGCGTGGCATTATCGGCCGATTTGCCGTTGACTTTATCTCTGTCCACGATGGAGACGGTTGGCAACACTATGCCATTGAGATCAATCTGCGCAAGGGTGGCACAACCCATCCATTTATGATGTTGCAATTTTTGACAGGTGGTACATACGACTTCACCGATGGCAACTTTTACACAACCAATGGGCAGGTTTGCCAATATTACGCCTCAGATAACGTCTGTAGCCCCGATTATGTCGGCATGATGCCCGATGACCTTATCGACATGGCGGTTTTTCACGGGCTGCACTTTGACGTCTTGCAGCAGGAGGGGGTCGTCTTCCATCTCATCGGCGCGTTATCCGAATTTGGCAAGCTAGGCATTCTGTGCATCGGCCGAGATTTGGCGACCGCCCGCGATTATTACGATCAAACGTTGTCAGCCCTCGACGCTTGGGCAAATCGTTGAATAAAAAGTCGCAGAGGTTTCACCTATTCAATGGGTGGAACCTCTTTTTTGTCATGAAAAAATTATCCCTCGCAACCCTTCTTCTCAACTATTTTGTCATCATCTGGGGTGGCTTTGTCAGCGCAAGCGGCAGCGGCGACGGCTGTGGCGCAAGCTGGCCGACCTGTCCTGAATTGGTCACGCCATCATCCGCCACCTTCGTCGAATTTTTCCACCGCGCCACAAGCGGACTCGCCCTGCTGTTCGTCCTTGCGCTTGTCATTTTGGCACGCCGCCACTATGACAAAACGCATTTGGCACGCCGCGCCGCAATCTGGTCAGGCGTGTTTATCATCACCGAATCGCTGCTCGGTGCAGGTCTCGTCCTTTTCCGCTGGGTCGATACAAATGAGTCCATCGCACGCGCCATCGTGCAGCCGATCCACCTCATCAACACCTTCCTGCTGATGGGCGCACTGCTGCTAACCGTTTTGGGCAGCCGTGGCGCAACGCTGCCACACCATCTATCGCGCCGCCTATTGCCTGTGCTGATCGGCCTCGTCGTCGTCAGTTCATTTGGCACATTTGCCTCGCTTGCCAGCACGCTTTTTCCCTCTGAAACATTTCTGGAAGGGGTGCAAAAAGATTTCGTCCGCAACGCCCACTACCTGATCCAACTGCGTATCTGGCATCCCATTTTGGCGACGCTACTCGGCGGCTATCTCTACTGGTTGACGCGACAGTTTGAAGGTTCAGAACTCGCGTTTGGTGTGCTTCTGCTCTATGCGCTGCAATTTGGCATGGGCGGTCTCAACGCGATTCTGCTTGCCCCAATTTGGCTGCAAATGGTGCATCTTGGCATAGCACATTTGCTTTGGCTTGGCGTGATAAAGCTGTCCGTTCAGGCAAAAGAGATGATAAGTGTCACTGTTGTCATATGACAAATGACACCCGTTATGATGAGGATGTGACATTACACTTCGGGTGGCTAGTGGCTAGTAAATAGAGTGACTCTTTTTCTTCACTAGCAACCAGCAACTATTAACGCTTTTGACACACATTTTCATGTATCAAATCGACACGCCCATACACTTAGGCAACAGCTTACACGGTTAAACCTCTATCATGACCACCTCTGTCCACATCACCCATCGCAACGACTTCATTCGTGAAGGGTTGCAAACCATTCTTCATCAACATGGCCTGACCGTCACAGGGACGAGCAAGACGTGTCACCATCTGCATGAGGCGATTGAATCACAAGCGCCAGATGTGGTTGTCATTGACGCGCATGTGATGCAGGAGGAGTGCATGGGGTGGGGTGGGATCGATGGCTTAAAGGCGCACAGCGTGATCACGACTGATGACCCAAACTCGTATGAGTTGGCGCAAGTGATCGCGGCGGGGGCAACAGGCTATGTGACGGATCATAACAGTGACGATTTGCTCGTTGCGATTCAATCGGCATCGGCCGAAACCCACCCGATTGAACTAGACACGCTGCGAACCGTGTGCAAGACGATGACACAGCACAGACTGTTGGAACAGGATGAGCGCATCGAACGGCTGACATCGGCCGAATTGCGTGTTTTAACGCTGTTATCAGCCGGACATTGCAACAGCGCGATTGCCACTGAACTCAACGTGACGGTCAACACGGTTAAAACCCACTTACGCCACGTCTTTGCCAAGCTCTCATTCACAGATCGGACACAGGCGGCACTGTGGGCGGCGCGTCATTTGCAAGGCGACTTGCCCGAAAGCGTGAGAAAAGTTCATCCGCAAGGATGATGTCGAATCAGCCTATTTGCGGGAAAGTATGACAATGCAGCATGTGATAACGCACGACACGCCTAGAAACAGCGGACAGTTTATCTACCTTTTGGCGTTTCTATTTGTGTCAGTGGGGGGCGCAGTTTTTCTGTTCAACTACTTGCAGCCAGTCACCGTTTTACCGCGTCTCGCCCCTGCACCCGGCTATCGGCTCACCGACCAACACGGCAACATCGTGGACAGCGAAACACAGCGCGGCAAGCTCACACTCTACAGCTTTGTGTCACCCAATTGCGCCGATTGTCAACAGACGTTGGCCCAAATCGCAGAGACGGTGGACAGCTTGAGCGACGACGTAACCGCCATCACGTTTGTCCTCGATGTGCCAGACGAGCAACCCGCCGCCAACTGGACGCTCTTAACAGCCAGCCCTGCAACAATGAAGGCGGTTGTTGGCGGCGGTTTCGATTTGTACTTTACGGAAGATCAGTTTGCGCCGCGCTGGGTGCTGGTCGATACGCTCGGGCAAATGCGAGCGCGTTATCACACCGCCCAACCCGACCCGACAATTTTGCAGCGTGACATCGCGTTATTACAGGCAGAGATGGAAAACTCGCGGGGAATTGGCCGATTTGGCTACGAAGCCGCGCATCTGTTTGCCTGTTACCCAAAGTGATGCGTATTGCGTAGGTCTATAAGGTGATACGCAATACGCAACACGCAATACATTTAATGGACATTCCACTCCAAAAACCACTCTCCTCCCGCTTCCCCAACTACCTCCTCGCCGCTTCGCTGGTTTTCTTGCTGGGCGTGGTGGTCTGGCTGATGGTGTTGCGACCGCGACCGCTGCACGGGTTTCCCGTTGCGAATCCGGTTGTCGTGCCGAACTTTACGTTGACCGACCAAAACGGCGAGCGCGTGTCGCTCTTTGATCTGCGTGACAAAGTGGTGCTGCTGTCCTATGGATACACGAGTTGTCCCGACGTCTGTCCCATCACGCTGGCGGTGCTGACCAACGCACGCGATGCGTTACCCGCACGCTTGCAGGATGATGTGCAGGTCGTCTTCGTCTCCGTCGATCCAGAGCGCGACACCGACAAGCTCGCCGCCTATATGGGGCATTTTGACCCCGACCATCTCGGCCTGACGGGAACCGAAGATGAACTCGTGTTGGCGACTGCGCCGCTTGGCGTGCGCTGGGAAAAGGTTACTGTGGAAGACCGCGCAGATTATTTCGTTGACCACACAGCGACGGTCGCCGTGCTGGACAAGCAGGGACAACTGCGGACGGTCTACCCGTTTGGGGTTGTTTCGGAGGACATAACGCCTGATTTGAAACGATTGGCGCGGGAATGACCAAATCGAAAACCTACGGTTAAAACCGCAGGCTGACACATAAAACGCGCTTAAGCGCGTTGCGGACGAGATTACAAAAGACGCAGAGCGTCAAGATAGGCATTCCGACGGAGACCGTTGGAAAAAGACCAAATGAAAAAATTTCTTTTATTCACACTCCTTCTAACCCTTATCGCCTGTAGCGCAGAAAGCGGCGAAATGGTTGTCAGCGAGGCGTGGGGGCGGTCGTCGCCCTCGGCCGTCGAGAATGGCGCGTTTTATCTGACGCTGACCAACGAGACAGGCGTAGACGATGTGCTGGTCGCCGCCCAGTCTGAGGCGTGCATGATGACTGAACTGCACGAAGGGTACACAAACGACGACGGCACAATGGGAATGCGCCATGTAGACGGAATTGCGCTGCCAGCGGGTGAGACGGTTGAGCTCAAGCCCGGTGGTCTACACATCATGTGCATGGGCAAGCAAGTTGAATTTAACGAAGGGTCAGCCTTTGCGATTGATCTGACGTTTGAGAATGAGGAGACGCGGACAATTTCGGCCGAAATTCAATCCGCGACAGCAGAAAAATAGTTGCTAGTGGCTAGTTGCTAGTCGCTAGTTCTTTCTAGCCACTAGTGACCAGCCACTAGCCCCTTCCACACTATGAAACGCAACCAAAAAGATCGCTACAAAACACCACAAGGAACCGTCGTGATGATGATTATTTTTATCGTCCTGCTCATCGCACTCTGGGGCAGCGTCTATTTGACGATGATCGCAAGGGGGGCAACCTACTAATGCACATGGATCGCAGTGAACGCAACTATGTTCTTTTCACCGCCGCGCTGATGATTGTGTTTGCGCTCGCGTTGGCGATTGGCGGCGTGGCGAACGGGATCAAGCTGCCCGCGCCAGAGCTAATCGTCGATCCGCGCACCGTCGCCACGCCGGGGGTGAGTCCATTTGGCGACCCCGTTGAGGAGCGCGTGCGCGAGATTGCGCCGGGCAAATACGAGGCGTATATCTTGGCAGAAGCGTGGAAATTCTCACCGGGTTCCACAGGACAGGGGCAGCCCCCGCTCACCTTTCCAGTCGGCTCAACCGTCACCTTTTATGTGACCAGCAAAGATATTCAGCACGGCTTCAAGCTCGAAAATACCAACTTGAGCTTTATGGTGCTGCCCGGTCAGGTATCTAAATTGACGGCAACGTTTGACAAGCCCGGCACATACAACTTTGTCTGTTACGAATTTTGCGGTTCTGCCCATCACATCATGTATGGCGAATTGGTTGTGGAGGATACAAATGCTGCATCCCGTTAGCACCACACGGTCGCTCGTCTGGGCAGATTTGCGGGAAATCGGCCGAACTGCCTTTGTCCTCTTCAAACTCCGCATCGTCTCCCTACTCCTGCTTGCAGCATTCGGCGGCGCGGCACTTGGCCTCATCACTGGCGGCACAAACTCGGCTGGCGCATGGCTGCTGCTGACGTTGTGCGGCACGCTGGCTGCGGCGGGTGCGAGCGGCATCAACCAATATCTTGAGCGCGAAATCGACAAGCACATGAACCGCACGCGCAATCGGCCGCTCCCGCTTGCCAAGATCGAGTATCCAAAACTTGTTTTGTGGATCGCGTCGGGCATGGTTACACTCGCCACTTTGCTCGCCTACACGCTGGGCAATCCCGCGTTTGCGTTCTGGATTTTGACTGGCGCAATCATCTATGCGGGCGTGTACACCATCTGGCTCAAACCACGCACCAGTCTGAATATCGTGATTGGTGGCGCGGCGGGAAGCTGTGCCGTTCTCGCCGGGGGCGCGGCGATGGGCGCATGGAGTACACCGCTTGTCCTGCTGCTCTCGCTGCTGCTGTTTGTCTGGACGCCCGTGCATTTCTGGGCGTTGGCACTCGCCTACAAAAACGACTATGCCAAGGCAGGATTTCCGATGTTGCCCTCGCTCGTTTCGGCGCAGACAGCCGCGCGCTGGACAGCCCTGCACACCTATCTGACCGTTGCGGCGGGACTCGCTATCGGGATTTGGCCTGTCCTTGATCTCATTTACCTGTTCCCCGTCGGCGCAATTTCGCTGCTATTTGTTTGGCGCACGGCACAGCTTTTGGCGAATCCTGTCAAGGCGACCGCGCTCAAACTGTTCCACATATCAAACATCTATTTGGCGGTCGTCCTTGTTGTGACGCTTCTGCTGCCACTTTGGAGGTAACTTATGTCACTTGCTGCACGACCTGAACATCTTGTTGGGGAAGATTCGGCCGAAATCAGCTTCGCCCAATCTGACCGTCTCGCTGGGATTAGTCTGGGCGTGGCGATGACCGCCCTCTTTATCGGCGGCTCGCTCGGCCCATTACAAAAGCTCGAACATATCGGCATCAACTGGTACAAGCCGCTGCGTGCGATTGGCCTACAAAGCTACTATCAAGGGCTGACCATTCACGGCGTGATGAACGTTCTCGTCTGGACAACCTTCTTTATCGTCGGCTTCTCAACCTTTGCCATCCCGCGCAGTTTGAATAAACCGCTCGTCAACCCCACCATCAACCGCATCGCCACCTATCTGGGCATTGCGGGCTTGTTGATGGCGTTGTACCCGATCTTGCTCAATCTCGCGTCGGTGTTATTCACCTTCTATCCGCCGCTCAAGGCGCATCCGCTGTTTTATATCGGCCTCACGCTCGTCGTCGTCAGCACATGGGTTCATGCGTGGAGCTATATCCAAACGTATCGCGCATGGCGACGCGAAAACCCCGACAAGCGCACACCCCTGATCGCGTTTGGCCTGCTCATCAACATCGTGATGTGGCACATCGCCACAATCGGTATCGCTGGTGAGATGCTCGGCTTGCTCATCCCGTGGTCGCTTGGTCTCGTTGAAGCCACCGACCCCCAGTTGGCGCGCACGCTATTCTGGTTTACGGGGCATCCCATCGTCTACTTCTGGCTGCTGCCAGCCTATGTCTCATGGTATTTCATGATTCCGAAACAGGCGGGTGGCAAGCTGTTTAGCGAAGATGCGGCACGACTCGTTTTCTGGCTGTTCCTCGCGCTTTCGATTCCCGTCGGCTTGCATCATCAATTCCTCGATCCCGGCGTTCCCGCTGGCTGGAAGGTTGTTCATGCGGTCATTACGTGGATGCTGTTTATCCCCAGCGTGATGACGGCGTTTACCGTCTGCGCGTCGCTGGAAACGGCGGGACGTGCCAACGGCGGCACGGGACTACTTGGCTGGATTCGCGCCTTGCCGTGGAGCGATCCCAGCTATGTCGCGCAAAACTTGGCGATGATTCTGTTTGTCTTTGGCGGCATCGGTGGCTTAACGAACGCTTCCTACAACCTCAATCTCGTCATCCACAACACGATGTGGGTTCCCGGTCACTTCCATCTGACGGTTGGCTCCGCAACAACGCTCTCCTTCTTTGGCATCTCGTATTGGTTGATTCCAAAGCTGACGGGGCATCAGCTGTTTAGCCGCAAGCTCGCGCTGTGGCAGGCGTGGACATGGTTTGTCGGGATGATTTTGATGTCGAACGGATTGCACACGATTGGCCTGAACTGGGGTGTGCCACGTCGTTCGATGTTGGGGTCTGCGCCCTACGCCTCCCCCGACTGGCAGCCGCTCATGATCGAGGCAGCCATCGGCGGCATCATTCTCGGCATCAGCGGATTGATGTTTTACACGAACATTCTCGGCACGGTCTTTTCCAAGAAAAAGCTCGAAGCTCCCATCGAAATGCCTGTTGCTGAACCGCTTGATCCCGATCACGTCCCTCCTACGTGGCTCGACCGCTGGCGGCCATGGGTGACGGTGACGATTGCGCTGATTTTGCTGGCGTATGGGCCAGTGTTCTATGAACTGATTACGAATATCAATTTAAGTTCTCCAGGGTTTAAGTTGTGGTAAATGTGCAGTGCGTGGTGTGTGTTGCGTGTTGATGTGAGTCGCACGTACCACGCACCACGTTTCTTCAAAAAAAAGGAAATGAAATGAAAAAAGTACTACTCTCTCTTGTTTTGATTTTGACTGGTGTGCTGCTCATCGTTGGATGTGGTGGTGGTGATGACGGCGGTGACGCTGGAGGAGATTCTGGCGGCGCGGCTGCCCAGTCGATTGAGGTGTTGATGAACGACATCTATTTTGGTGAGGAGAATGACAACGTGGCCAACCCGCCGACGTGGACGGTTGATGCGGGGGCACGAGTGCGGGTTTCGGCCGAAAATGCCGGTGTTCTCGAACACAACTGGGCAATCGTCGAACAGGGCGCCGAGCTACCCGATACCATCACCGACCCCGCCCAAATCGCGGACATCCTTATCTATGATATTGGCGAAATTGCTGGCGGCGACTCCAGCAGCGGCACGTTCAACGCCCCCGCCGCAGGAACCTACACCGTCATCTGCACCATCGCGGCACACTATCCATCGATGCAAGGCGTGCTACAAGTTAACGGATAGCGTCGGTTGAAATTTGGGATTTACGATTTACGATTTACGAGAAGTAATGTCGTAAATCGTAAATCGTCCCTCGTAAATCAAGATGTCTGAAAAAGAAGCAACCCGCGCAATCCACGATGCCGCGACTGCCGGCTGGATCACCATTGGCTTAGATGTAATCCTCACCCTGATCTATGCGACAGGGGCGGGGTTCGCCCACATCTCACTGCTCAACTGGCTGCACTTTCCGCTGATGATCGGTCTCATCTGGTCGCTCAAACAGCGCAGCCGCTTCGCCGCCGTCGTCCTGCTCGCCTATTACTTCACCACCAAAATGGTGTTATGGGTAGACGAAAAAGCGTTTATCGGTATTCCTATCGCGCTGCTATTCGGCTACTTCTTCTGGCGCGGCGTGCGCGGTGTCTATGCGCTGACTCGTGAATCATCTGCTGCGTTGATCGCGTAAGAATTTCACCGCAGAGATCGCAGAGAGACGCAGAGTGAATGAAAAAGGTTCACACAGTTAACGCATCTTCTCTTTCTCAGCGTTCTTTGCGGTGTATCTCCCCTATCTGTGTCTCAACCGAAAACAACAACCCGCCCGCGCTGGTCGCGCCTATTGGAACGCATTGCGCTGACGGTTGAACGCCCCGTCAACCGTCTAATTGGCAATCGCCAACTCAACCCGTTTTATCACACTGGCAGCATCTCTATTTTTCTACTCGCCGTGGTCGCGCTGACGGGTTTCTACATCTATCTGTTCTATCAATATGGGTTTGATGCATCTTATCTCTCTGTGCAGACACGTATCGAGGGCGCGTTTTTAGCACGCACGGCACGGGCGATTCATCGTTACGCATCGGGCGCGTTGGCGGTGACGATTTTTCTGCACGCGCTGCGCATGCTGTTCATGCGTCGCTTTCGGGGGCCGCGTGCGCTGGCATGGGCGACGGGCGTGCTGCTGGTCATCATTTTGTGGCTGGCGGGTGTGACGGGCTATCTGCTGGTTTGGGATCAGCAGGCGCAGTTGATTATTGAGCGCGTCACGCGTACATGGCGGGGGTTGTCCCCCATCTTGACAAAAGCGTATTTGACCGACAATAGCTGGTGGATCATGGGGCTGATGATGGGCGCTCACGTTCTGCTGTTTGTGATCAGCGGTGCGTTTATCTGGCTGCATGTGCGCCATTTGAAGCAGCCACGCTGGTTACCAGAAATGATCTGGATGGGTGGGGCGATGCTTGTATTGCTGGTGATGGGGGTGGTGTTGCCAGTGGGATCGGCCGAATCCTTCTCCTTCACTCAACTCCCCAGCCGCATTCCGATTGATCCCCTTTTCCTGTTCTTCATTCCCTACGGCGACACGCTGTTCGGCGCATTGATTTGGATCATCGTTGGCGGTGTGTTGCTGTGGGGGATTGCGCTGCCATTTTGGAAACGCGGCGACCTTGCACCCATCGTGCGAATCGAGGCAGAGAACTGCACGGGCTGTACAAAATGCGCCCAAGATTGCCCTTACAACGCGCTAGAAATGATCGAGCGTGACGACGATACGCCGTTTAAGCTGTTGGCGGTTGTCGATCCTGCCAAGTGTGTTGGGTGCGGGATTTGCGTGGGGTCCTGTGACACGTTCGAGGCGATGGCGTTGGGCGCTGCGCCGACAGATGACGCATGGCAGCGCGTCGTTGCAGCAGTCGAACAGATGGATGCGCCAGCAGAGCGCAAGCTTATTTTAACGTGTGAAAGACACGCTTCGATGCTTCGGAACGAGGTTGCTGAGGATGAGTCTCCGTTAGGCAACCTCGTTCCATTCTCCTGTACGGGCGCAATTCCGCCGCATGTTTTGCCAAAGGCTCTTGAGTTAGGTGTGGCAGAGGTGCAGGTTGTGGGATGTCCGCCTTATGATTGCGTCAATCGGATGGGGAATTTGTGGCAGGAACAACGAGTGACGCATGAGCGTGTGCCGCGTTTGCGAAAACGACATGATGCTGATCCGATTACCGCCGCGTGGTTGCCGCCTGATGAGTTTGCAAGCGTCATTCCATTGACGGTCTTGAATGGCGTCGATGAGGATGCATCATTTCTTGACCAAAGGGGGATGTTCGACTGGCTGACACCGCGTAACTTGATCGTGACGTTTGTCCTGCTGGCATTTGTGTTGGTCGGGCAGATATGGTTGACGGGTGTGCCATTTGAGTCGAGAGAGGAGTCGCGCGTTGATGTGGTGCTGGTGGGGTTGAATGGGGGGTTAAATCGGCCGAAAAACGGCAATCCCACCGTCGCAGTCACTTTGTTTGTTGATGGATCGGCCGGATGGGAAGCACACATCGACGCACTGGAATTCTACGGGGCAAAACCGCTCACGGCGCGGATACCTTTACCCGCTGGCGACCATCATATCAAACTGCAATGGTGGGATGAGCGGATTCGCTACACGGCATTTGATGCGTTTGTGACGCTGCAAGAAGGGGAGATTTTTCTGTTACAGAATATCAAAGGCGATTGAAAAAGGGGATGTGCACGAAATGTCCATCCATCCCCTTCTTAGCTGGAGACACATGCTGCGCACCCCCAGCGTTTTTATTTGGGAAATTGTCTCTTCGTAGAAAGCGATTGCCTCGCAAATATGTCACGCCACAAATATCCAGTTGACAAAAATCGTCGTCAAAATCCCCAGCAAACAGCTAAACCCGACGATTAGCGCATTGTGCAATTGTCGATTTTTGCCCCAATAGCCAAGCATAAGAAAGAGCGGAAACAGAACAAGGATATAGCGCGAAATACTGCCAGAACCACTGTTGGCTGGGAGCAAGATACCAAGCAATGTGTAGATGGCATACCCTGCGCCGAGTCGTCGCCAGATGAAAAAGGCAGCGATAAAGGCAAAAAAGAAGGCGGATAGGTCGAGAATGACATGCCACCAGATGTCGCCTGTACCAAAGTTTTGGCTAAAGACGGGGGTTAGATCGCGTGCAATAATGCGGATAAAGCCCAAATCTTCGCGTTCCCATGCGGATTGGATTGTCCAAAAGGCGATGGGATCTCCAAACGTTTTGTTGAGAAAGCGCATGTGCGTTAGGAGTCCAAGCGGCGCGGTGAGGATGATGGCGAGGTTGTGCCAATCAGTGCGGAGACCCTGCCAGAGGTTGCGCCATGCGTCGGCGCGGTAGATGGTTGTCAGCGTCCAGCCATGCGTGCGGAGCCATTCCAGCCCCACAATGCCCCAAATCCCTAGCCCAATGATGCGCGTCACAGAGGTTAATAACGCAAAAAGCGTTGCCCACGCCCACAGCTTACGCCGCGCAAAGTAGACGGCCGCAACGGAGACGAGCAAGTAGGTACTTTCAGTATAGACTGCGCTAAAAAAGAAGGCGGTTGGGAATGCTGCGATGTAGTAGACGGTTCGCTGGGCGGTATCGGCATCGAATTCGAGCTCAGCCAGTTTGTAAAGAAAGATAAGCCCACCAAGCAGCGAGAGGTTACTGACAATGATGCTGGCGAACAAGACGTTGCCCGTGATGAGGCTCGTTAATTTGACAAGCAGTGGATACAGTGGGAAGAAGGCGACGCTGCTAATTTGGTCAGGGATAAACTTATACCCTTCATTGACGATCTCAAGATAAAATCCGCTGTCCCAACGCGCCCAAATGTCGAGAAAAACATTGTTGGGGGCGACGTGATAAAGTCCTTCGCCAGTAATGCCGGGGATGGCGATTTCGCCTAAATAGCCGCCAAGCAGCACGATGGTGCGCGTGATGAGGAAGGCGAAGAGGGGGTGGATGAAGGAGGCATCGCGGAGACGTGAAAGGATGGTGTTGGGTGTTTCGGCCGATTCTAACTGTGCTGTTGTCATATCTTATTTATCCATCCAAATCTAAAATCACGTCCTCAAACGTCACCACGCCACGATACGCGACCAACCCAATCCAGCCCTCGCGAACAGCCAACGGCAATCCGCGCACGATCGTTTCTCCGTTTACGAGAATGTCATAATTGCTATTCCCAACGGTGATGGCAATGTCGTGCGATTCATCAATCGACAGGTCGAGTTCGATGTTCCCTGCGCCCTGAAACACACCTGTTTCATCAAACTGCCCCCAGACTATTTGTTCACCCCCGTTGAGCAAGCGCACCATTGTGCTGCCAGCGAGTTGATCACGGTCGGGGGCATGGAAGATGAAGCCACCGCCTGAATCGGGCGTTGCGGGATCGAGGGTGATAGTGCTGGCGAGGGTGTAATTTCGGCCGAAAATATTCAGCCCCGTCACATAATCTGTCGGCTCTTGCAAAATCTGACGAATCGCCCCTTCTTCATAAATCCATTCACCGCTTATCGTCTCTACCTGGTCAAGCAATGTCGGGGGCTCTTCAACAACAGCTGTATCATCGACGGCGACCCCATTATCGACCATCACAGGATTGCCAACGTTGACACCTTCAATAAGCTCAACCGCCACAGGGTCGCTGACGGCAATCCCGTCTAGGGACGACACGCGAATATCACTGAAGAAAACGGCTGTCTCCGGCGCGGCAAGCCCGACATAGCCAGCCCCAGCCGTCAATGCCAAATCTGTCACGACCGTTTCACCGTTGAGAATCACATCGTAGCTGTTGCCCAAATTGCGGATTGTGACACGCTGCGGGGCAAGCGTGTCGATACGGATGGGCGCGAACCCTTGGCCTGTAAACTGCCCTGCCTCATCAAAACTGCCCCAAAACATCGCGGAACCGTCCGTTTCAAAGCGTACAAGCGTGCTGTTGGCGTTGCTCTCAAGCGACTGCATGCCAATCAGCAGCCCCGCACCGATCCCGTCGAGATGTTGAACAGTTGCGTTAAAGGCAAAGGGCGGCTCGAAGCGTGTCGTGTAAGCGATGTAGTTATCAAAGTCGGTGCGTGTTGTGTGTTCAACGCCGCCATCACGTGCTTGCCATGCCCCCTTGATCGGCAGCCAATTTGTGAAGTTGCTGCCAATCGTTTCTAGCCCGATCCCGTCCGCGGGAACAGCCGCATCCGCATCCACAAGCGGCGCGGACTCTTCTGTTGCCACACGCGGTGCAAGCTGCATTGGCAAGAGCCAGTTGAGCAACAAGAGCGTGATGATAATTAAGGCGAGCGGTATGATGTATCGGCGCATATTTTCGGCCGAAAAATAATCTTTGCGTACTACATCCATCTTGAATAATGCGTAAACCGTAATAGGAATTTACGTTTTGCGCATTGCGGTCAACCTATCCCAAATCAACAAAACAACCAACAAAACCGACATCAACCCAATCTGCAAAACCACAACCTGCCGCAATGAATCATGAAACAGCCACAACATCCCCACCTGAATGACGCCTGCCACCGTTGCGAAATAGGTTCCTGCATGGGAGTCGATGGAGAGACGATAGTTAACGACGACGTTTGCCAGCGCATAGAGCATTGTCGCTAATGCGTAGAGCCAAAGCAGTGGCGCAATTTCCAGATAGGCGTCACCAAACAAAATGTTGACGATTAGTTCGGGGAATAGCAGTGTAGCCCCGACGATACCGGCCGAAACAGCCAGCACCAACCCCAATCCGACCCAAAGCAAATGCCGATGTGACTCTTGCTTCTGGTGTTTTTGAGCGACGATGGGAAAAAGCGTTGTCACAACTGACCAGGTGGCAAAGAAGACGACGCGGCCGATCAAGGCGAGCGCGGCGTAAAGACCTGCGCGTTCTGGCGGGAAAAAGCGTTTAACGATCAAAATGTCGCTGTTATTGATTAAAATTTGGCTGACCTGCACGATGATGACGGGCCACGCAAACAGCGTGATCGCCTTGCGTGCCTCGGCCGAAATGCCCTTTTCCTTGATCATCCCAACCACGCCAGAGCGTGCAATGATCCACGTTCCAACAAATGAAAGCGTAATCCCCAACGTCGCGCCAATGACTGAAAAGCCGAGCGCGACCAGCCCCAATCCAACGCCTAAGCGCACCAACATCTCAACGACGTAGCTCCACGCGAGCAGGCCAAAGCGCGTCTGCCCCTGCAAAATGCCGCGATCTACCCCTTGTGCAAAATAGACGGGAATACCGACACCGAGCAGCACAAACGGCCATGCGGAAGCGGTGTTGAAAAAGTCGCGCCAGACGGTTGAGCCGCCCGCGATAATCACCATGACGACGATGCCGCCGATCCATGCCAACCGCCCCAACCAGTCACGCATAGCGGTGATGTCAGCGGGGGCGTTTTCGGCCGAATAGCCTGCCGCAAATTTAGCCGTCGTCAACTGAAATGTCGCCGTCACAAACGTGACCATCAACATCAGCGTGACGATCAGGCTCAAGTCGGCAAACGCAGCAGGGCCTAACCAGCGCCCCAAAATGAGGTTGTAGAGATAGTTTCCCGCATTCACAACCGTCATGCTGATAAACAGAACGGTTGCACCAGAAAGGAAGGCGCGATTATTCGGCCGAACTTCGACTGCCTGACTCATGCTGGAATCAACGATCTCACAGTCGCAATCAGCTGCTGTGAATCGAATGGCTGGGTGATAAAACCGTTCACGCCCAACTCTTCAGCGCGTTCACGATTGTCCTCATCTCCTGTCGCCGTCAACATCAATACGGGCAGATTGGCAAAACGATCATCATCGCGCAGCGCGGCGACCATCCCAAACCCATCCATAAACGGCATGTTGATGTCGCTAATCACCAGATCAACCGCACCTTCATTGAGCGCGTCCAGTCCAGCCTCACCATCACCAGCGACCATCACATCAAAGTCATTGCGCCGCAGCAAAATGCGGAGCATATGTTGTGTTACACGAGAATCGTCTACTACCAGTACCTTTGACATTTGCATTCCTTATGAGCGCGTAAATCACGCCTCTAACATCGTAAATACCCGATCAAACTTCGTCAGCCGCAAAATCCGCTTTGCCGCTTCCAACTTTGGCCAGACAAGCGAAACATCACCCCCTTTTGAGCGAGCTTGCTTCAACAAACTAACGAGCGCAGCCATGCCCGCGCTGTCTAAAAATGATACGTTGCCTAAATCGACGACAAACTGCGTCGCGCCATCTTCAATCAGTTGACTAAACCGTTCCCGCAACGCGCCGACGTTAAATGCGTCGATCCGTCCTGTGAGCGCGACGGTTGTGTTGCGTATGATTTGTTCTGTTACTTCGATTTCCATTACTCAACTTTGGATTTGCGATTTTGGATTCACAAGGTTTGTTCTCGTAGATCGTCAATCATAAATCGTAAATTCATCCGCCTAATTTCTTAACAAGGGTCCAAGCGTTCCCCGATTGGCTGCTTTCATATGCCACGCTGTCCATCAGCTGATGCATAAGGAAAATGCCGTAGCCGTGAATCTGACCATTTTCAAGATCAGGTTCTTGCACATCTTTGAGCGCAAAGGTGCGGCCATTATCGGAAATTTCGGCCGAAAATTTTCCCCACCTCAATTTCAGCACAATGTCAATATCACCTGAGGTTTCACTATACGCATGAACAACAATATTGGTCAGGCATTCATGTACCGCCAACTGCACACTGTATGCGTCTTCAGGATAGGCAGCCAGCATTTCTGTAATCGTGTTGCCAACTGTTTCGAGTTGCGCGAGATCGGCCGAAATCCGCATCACTTTTTTCATGCAGTCCCCTTCAATACGATGACCGTCATATCATCATTTTGCGCCACGCCTTCACTAAAATCACTAACCATGTCGTAGAGTGTTTGACGGATATTTTCGGCCGAAATAGCCGGATCGCTCGCTCCCCATGTCGCCATCTCGAACAGCTTGCGATAC
Source organism: Anaerolineae bacterium (assembly GCA_030425205.1). Taxonomy (GTDB): domain Bacteria; phylum Chloroflexota; class Anaerolineae; order Promineifilales; family Promineifilaceae; genus CALECP01. Next base: position 62,018 of record JAUIAP010000027.1, on the reverse strand, counting down.
CCCAACATCGCCCCCGTCGCGTTCTCCGCCTCTGGAAACCCATCGGTTGCCACAATCAGCACATCCCCAACATTGAGGCACAGTTCACGCGGCACAACTAAACAATCATCCAGCACGCCCAGCGGTACACCGTCCGCCTCTAACATTTCCGCTTCCCCATTCGCAGGGCAAAAAATCACGGGCGAATGCCCTGCGTTGGCATATTGCAAACAGCGCGTTTCGGTCTCGTAAAAACCGAGAAACAGTGTGGCAAAGCGACCCACTTCTGTGAAGTCATCATAGAGCAGCACATTTGCCTGCTGCATCAAATCGCTTGGCACAACAGTTTGCATAAATTGCCCCGCCGTTCGTAACGTTGTGCGCACCATCGCCACAAGCATCGCGGCCGACATCCCCTTTCCCGCCACATCTCCCAGCGCAAACGCCAAAAAAGCATCTTGCGCGACAAAGTCATAGAAATCGCCCCCTACATCAAGCGCAGAAAGCGACATCGCCGCCAAGTCCAGCCCCGACAGCGATGGCACACCCTTTGGCAGCAAACGTCCTTGAACCTCACGCGCAAGCCGCATTTCTGACTGTAAACGTACCTGCACAATGCGTTCTTCTTGCAGCAGCAAATTCTCAAGATGTGCGCCCACCTGCTCTGCAATCATCAGTAATCGCTTGCGATCTGGTGCGGAAAATGCGCCATCTAGTCGATTAGATAGTCCGACTGCCGCAACGATCTCCCCATTAATGACGAGCGGTGCAACCAGCGCATCCCGCACATGCGGCACGCGACTTTTTGTAATAATCAGATCGCGCTGCTTTTCTCGCACTTGGTCAAACCAGCGAAACAAGGTCTCTCCAGACAGTCGCTCTTCTGGGTTTTGCTGTTCACGCATTCCATCCCCATCACGCAGCAAAACAAAGCTATGCTCGACCCGAAATAGAGCGCGTAGCTCCTTCACCACAACCGCCAGCAACCCCTCTACATCGACCAAATTGCGGGTCGATTGGGCAAGGTTATACAGCGCAACCAGTTCATCCTGTCGCTCTAGTAGCTCCGTGGTCAGCAGTTCGATGTCTGCTTCGAGTTCGTGGGTGGTCATATTTATAGGTTAGTCGCTATTTCTGACGATCATTCTGGTTGTAGGGGTGGGGCGTGTCGGGAATGATTTGACGAATAATCTCAAAACCAGTATCCCGCACGCCTCACCCTGTCTGATATTCTGGTGTTCTGTCAGAAATCATGATGTTGGGAAAAGGGTGAGGCGTTGCGGATTTAGAGAGCGGATTCTGTCTGAAATCATGCCGCAAACGCCCCACCCCTACGAGAACGCTGCAACCGCCGCAGCCTCATCCTCAAAAATTTCAAACGCCTTATCAAAGCGCGTCAACTCAAAAATGATCCGTGCCGCTTGCTGCATATTTGAGAGGTGCAAATCACCGCCGTTTTCGCGGCAACGTTTCATCCCCTGCACCAGCACGGCCAGCGCGGTTGAGTCGATAAAGTTCACGCCGCTGAGATTGACGACGGCGTTTGGGCTGGCTGTTTCATCCGTAAGCCAATCTTGGACGGGACTGGCAGTGTGCGCGTCGAATCGTCCTTCTAATTCGAGTACGCGCACGTTGTTGATCTGTTTTTCTGTTGTGTTCATCTTAGTTCGTCGCGGTGAACCACGACGCTAGGTTTGGAAGCAGGCTTAAGCCTGCTTGACAACGTACTGTGTGGCTTCAGTCACATGCTCCATTCCAAGTGTCTGAAAATGGAACAAATACCAATCGACAATTTCTGAGATTGGGATGCCATGGGAGGCCATGAAATTTTGTTGCCCCATCTCGCGCCGTTTGTCGGGATTGTCGACCAACGATGCGATAGATTGAGCCAGCGACTCAACGCTGGCTGGCTCAAAAAATTCGCCCGTATACCCTTCTTCCGTAATCACTTCGGCAAAGTCGCCAATGTTAGGCAGGACAACCGCCTTGCCATAATCCCCTGCCTGATGCAGCACACCTGAACTACCCGTCGTGCTGGTGTAAGGGAAGACGACGACCCCGGCCTCGCCAAAGATAATCGGCACGTCTTCTTCCGCGACGTAACCCGTGAAGCGTACATTGGGAATGTGGGCATATTGCGCCTGAACGTCGGCGAGATAGCCGGGGGCATTGGGGCTGTCGCTGCCCGCGATGACCAGTTCGAGCGGTGGGCGATTCGGCGTTTGCAGGGTGGCGAACGCTTCGATCAACGCCTCAACTTTTTTGTACGTCCCGAACTTGCCAAACGTCATAATTTGCATTGGATCGAGCGGAATGTCGTGGACGGGTTGCGCCACTTCGTCATCAAATGAGCCATGTGGGGCAAGGATAACGTTGTCGGCGTGATATTTTTCTTCGAGAATTTCGATATATTTGGGGATGGTGAGGGCGACGAGATCGGCCGATAATATTCCCTTCGTCACAAGCGTTCCTGCTGTGCGCGTGATCCATTCGAGAACTGGATTGCCTGAAAATCCTGTGTTTTTGAGGTCAACCGTCTCCATAATGTTGTGCAGTAGCACGACGGACGGGAACCCAGCCTGTTTGACTAAGCGCGGCGTGAATAACCCCAGCGCGGCCGATACGCGGCTGTCTCCAAAGCTAGCAAACTGCAAATTGAACAGCACCACATCAGGCTTCGCCTTACGAACGGCCTGCATAATCGAGAGCGGATTTTTGATTGAGCCAAACTTCCAGCAAGGCACAATATCCATTGCAACATCGCCTGCCTCAGCGGGATAACTTTCCCCATTGGGCAGGTGATCGACAAAGAGCGTGATTTTGGAAACATCGGCCGATTTTTCCCGCAACGCCCGCACAAAATGAAACGCATACTCGTTTAACGATCCAGTTCCCGGCGGAAACGTCGTCACAACCCCAACATGCAGTTTACGCATGAGCGTATCCCCCCTTTAAATCGGTCACTTTGATTTTGACTAAATCGGTGATAAAGCGGCGCGCCTCTTTTGCTGTATCCACCTTAGAACCCGGCGCGTCAAACCAGTTGACAGGCACTTCCGCAACTTTGTAGCCAAATTTGAAGGCGAGATAGAGGATTTCCAAATCGAAGCTAAATCCCATCAACGTTTGGGCCATGTGAAGACGAGTTGCCGTTGCACGTGTGAACAGTTTGAAGCCGCACTGCGTATCTTTAACGCGAATGCGGAATAGATTTTGCACAATAGTGTTCAAACCTGCACTCAAAATTTTGCGCTTGAGGCTTTTGTTTTCAACCTCTGCGCCGTCGGCCGCTCGTGAGCCAACGGCGATGTCGTAATTTTCGTGTTCGAGCTTGTGGAGCAATCGGCCGATTTCCTCAATCGGTGTCGAGTTGTCTGCGTCGGTGAAGAGGATGAAATCCCCCCGCGCCGCCAACATCCCGCGCTTCACCGCGCTCCCCTTGCCCCCATTTTGCGGCGCAACCAGCACGCGCAAATTGGCAAACCCAAGCTCCTCAATCATGGCGACCGTCTTATCATTCGATCCATCGTCCGCCACGATCAATTCCCACGGACGATCAAGCGTCACCATATGCGACGCAATTGCGCCAATTGTTGGAATAATGCGAATTTCTTCGTTATAGGCGGGAATCACAATCGAGATGTCTGGTTTCTCGCTAAGTGGTTCACGTTTCCACTGTTCGTATGCTGCGTATGTCATGCTGAAACTACCTTACTACTCACTGCACGCCTTACCTTACTCTTTATCTCTACATTCGTATCTAGGCAAAAAGTCCCCTCTACTTTTGATTTTGACATATTAAGGTGTCTTGCGTAGTTATATTGAATACAGAATTGCTATGAATTCACACCACACACCTATAAAAATGCAAAATAAAAGTAGTCGGTACAAAATTGGACACGAGTGTTTGTGCGAGCGTCACACTATTATTCGGGAATCCAATAAAGTTCCGCCTTTTCTAGTGATGAGAAAAATCATTAAAGAGTTGAGCATCATCACTCAGGAGACCTATCAATAAGAATGTTTTGGGAACGGTAGTTCCCAAAACATTTTCTTCATATCTATTGGGTTATCACAAGAGGTCGAAACCTTGCTTGTTTAACGTGTTACGACGGGCAGGAACAGTTTGAACGCAACCTGCACGTCCCAGAAGTAAAGTTCCCCACCCAAGTCGCCGACGATGACTTCGGCCGAAACATCCCCATCCAGATTTGCCACAATGGGCGTGCCTGTGACAGAAACGCTTGTCTCTCGCGGCCAATCGGCGACGAGCGAGCCGTCCGCTTCATAAGCGTAAACGTGTGCATCTTCCGACGCGACGATGATTTCGTTCACGCCATCGCCGTCCACATCACCAACTTTTGGCTGGGCAGAGATTGCGCCGTCCGTCGCTTGCGGCCACCCGGCGATTGCGCTGCCGTCATGTTGCCATGCGCGGATGTTGCCGTCGTCGCTGCCAATGAGCAGTTCGAGGTCGCGGTTGCCGTCGATGTCGGCAACCAACACTGTGCCGCGCAAGCCACTCCAACCTGCAAATAACTGCTGAACCGCATTGCCGTCCTTGTCTAGGACAAAAAGGAAGCTGCGCGCGTAGCCGCCAACGAGTTGGCTTGAGCCGAACGCGATTTCCATGCCAGCGTTGGCGGGGTCGATGTCGGCAACGATGGGCTGTCCGAAGATGGGATCGGCCGATTCAAACGTCCACTTCAGCGAGCCATCTTGGTTGAAGACGTACAGCTTCTTATCCTGCGATCCGACCACAATTTCAAGCGAGCCATTGCCGTCAATGTCCGCAATCGTGGGGGAACTGTTGCGCGTTTGGCTGCCGAATTCGTCGGTCACGTCGCCCATGCTGACGTTCCAGCGCGGCGTGCCGTTGGCGTTGAAGGCGTACAGTCGCCCGTCTGCCAGTGGCACGACGACCGCCATGCTGCCGCTCAAGCGTGCGACGGCAGGGGTGGCGAGAATGCGATAGTTGCCAACTTGGGCAGGCCAGCCGCTGACAGGTTGTCCGTTTTCATGGAAAGCGTAGAGCCAACCGTTGCCGCTACCGACGATGATTTCGGGGCTGCCGTCGTTGTCGAGATCGGCCGATGTTGCCGCCGCACGCACCCCACCACCGACATCGGCCGACCAGACAAGCTCTTGATTCAAGTTATAAACCTCAAGCTGATTGGTCAACTGATTGCCAATGACGATATGCGAGCCGACGACAATTGGGCTGGCAAAATAGCTGCTGTCGCCCGCTGTGTCGCGTCGGCTGCGGCTATTGAGCAAATCTTCGAGCGGGACATTGGGCGCATATTGCCAAAGGTATTGCGTGTCTGCATTGGCAAGATCATCCCAATCGGCCGCCGCTGCGCCACCGCTCTTGATGAAATTTTCGTAGAGTGGATAGCCGCGCCACATCCCGAACTGCTCCAAAGGCCAGTCGATATTTACGTCAAACGTGTGCGCGAGTGGCAGGTCAAAGCCGAGCAGCGGTGTGCTGGGGTCGAAAATACCCGAGACAACCTGCATATTGTCGAGATGTCCGGGAATGTTGAGATGCACCGATTCGCCCGTGTTGTAGACGTTGATGTAGGGGTCGAACGGAACGGGCGGCAAGAAAGCGGCGAGGTTGTTGGCTGGTTCATCGAGAACGAGCGTTAAGTTGGCGACCTGTCCGGGAACAAAGTAATCTTGCTCTGGGCGTGTATTGACAAATGGTTCGGTGAAGCCAGCGAGGGGAGGCATCGCTTCCCACGTTCGGCCGAAAATTGCAAAGTCAGCCACATCCCCAAACGTATCCCCCGCTGTTTTCGCAACGCCCCCATCAGGATTCATAACCGTCAAATCATAGCGACCGCCACCGATGAGCGGCAACGCATGACGAAACTCATGGTCATAGCCGGCCCCACGCGCCACGATTTCATAGCGGTTTTGCAGCACGGCAAGGTTGCCCGTCGGCGTGACGCACTGCTCAATGTCGATGCGAATCAGTACATCGTTGTAATCCCAATCTGACCAGCCGACGTTTTTGAGGTCTTCAAACGCGACGCTCAAATCTTCGTTTGTGCAGGTAAGGGGGCCATAGACGCGGGCGGTTGCGTTGTCGGTTGGGTCAGAATCGGCCGAAACGACCCCGCTATTATCAACCGGAACCACATTCCCATTGCTATCCACCGCCGTCACGTTTGCCACGTTATCATACGCGACACCAGCAACCACAAGCCCCGCTTCTGCCTGATAGGTGACGACATGGGTTGTGCCACCTGCCAGTGTGGGAAGTTCCCAACCACCTGTAATTGGCACGCTAATCGGTTGCCCGTTGAGCTTGACCGAACCCGCAACCAACTCCAGGAGGCTCGGTAGCTGATCTGACAACACCACCTCATCAGCGCGGCCGTTGCCGACGTTTTTGATGGTGATGGTGTAGTTGATGATGTCGCCATTGTTGACGTAGGGTTTATCGGCCGATTTCCCAACCACCAGCGCAGGCGCGACAACTGTATTCGCCACTTCATTCGACTGCACCAGCGGCGCATTGTCAAAGATGCGGCTTGCCCGATTGCGAATCACTTCGCCCGCATTTGCCTCGCTATCTTCTGGCAGCGTGGCGCGAATGATGATCGTTTCCTGCTGATTAGGCGCAATGCTGGCAAACGATGCGCTGACGTTATTGCCGCTGTGCGAGCCGTTGGTCACGCTTGTGACGGTCAATCTTTCGTCCACCAAATCGCTCACAACGACGTTGTACATCGTCGCGGGAACGGGCTGCATCGGCACAACCAGCGTGTAGACCACTTCTGAGCCGTAGGTCAATTCGCCATCAATTTCGACTGATTTATTGATGCCACTGGTCGGTGTGTAGAGTTGAACGCTGCCCGAAACAGGGTCATAGATGCGCTCAAATGGTTGAACGCCCGATTGCGAACTGTACGCTGTGACGGTGGCGGTGTTTTGGAATTCGAGATCGGCCGAAATATCTCCAGGAACGCGCACAGAAAATTTAACTTCCCACACGTCGCCAGCCCGCAGCATGTTCAAGCCGTAGGTCAATTCGCTATCACCCGTCTGATTACCGTTTGTGAAAGTTGCGCCGCTTGGGTTGCCGATGATGCTTTGCGCGACTGTCTGTTCCAGCGTCAAGCCGACGGGCAAATCATCGACCAGCGTCATGTCGTAGGCGGTTGCGTTGCCGCTGTTGCGAACTTGGACGGTGAAAAGGGCGATGCCGTTGGCGGCGAAGGTGTTGTAATCGGCCGATTTTGTCACGCTCAACTGCGGTTGAACAATCTTGACATCCGCATCCGCCTCTGGGCTGCGTCGGTCAATCTGGTTGGTGTTGTAACTCTCCGATGCAAACCCTGTGCTGTTATAGCCCGTCACGTCGTCATACCAGCCGATAAACGCATCATTGTCCGCATTCTTACGACAGCAGGCATACGCATTGCTCCCGTTCGCGTTCAACCCCGTCACAACCGTGTCAAATGTAAGCGTGAACGTATAGTCGCTGCTGCCAGCCGTGTTGTCGATAGTCTCAAGGAACCAGCGCACATCTTTGTCATCGTTGTCGATGGGATTTTCAGCGTGGTTTGTCGTATCCAGTGTCGCGTTGCTAATTTGCGTGCTGCCTTCGACAAAATCGAAGCCGTTGGGCAAATTGTTTTCTTCAATCACAGGCCAATGCGCGACAACACCCGCTGGCACAGTGCCAATGAGCGTCCACGTCACCGTGTCACCAATCGTTGCATTATTGACGTTCGCCGATTTGCGCAACGTCGCGCCGCGCACATAAACCGTTTCATCATCGGTGTTCAACTCGCCCACATCGCTGTTTGTGTTCCACTGATGACCCGTATCATCGCTGCGGCTGTTGTAGCCAACTGTTGCCAAGTTGGTCATGCTCTCACCCGCGACAACGCCCGCCTTGACCGTCGCCGCATAGCTAAATGTTTGCGTCTCACCGGCGGCAAGCGCGGCAACCGTGGCAAACGTCAGCGTCCCACCATCCCCCGCCGCTGGATTACCGCTGCTCGTATAGCCGCTGCCCGTGTTTGGCACAATCAAATTGGCTGGCACAATGTCGGTCAACGCCAAGTTGTACGCCGTCGCCTTACCGCGATTTGTCACGGCAATCGTGTAGTTAATCGTGTCGTTTGCGCTGAGATTTTGAGCAGGGTCTGCGCTTTTCACCAGCACCAACTCTGGCGCGTTGTAGTCGACTGTCGCCAATTCGCGCAAGCTGTATGCGTCGCCATAGCTGTTTTGGCCGCTCAATTTGCCAAAGTTCGCCACAATCCAGCCCGGTTGCGCGTCTGGAATATCGCTAATTTTTGCCTTCAGCTCAACCTGCCACATGCTCGCCTGTTCAACGCTACACAGCTTCCATTCGAGATATTGCAGCCCGTTGAGCGTCCCAAGTGTGGGCGTTTGTGGCGCACTTGTGCAGGTGTTGCTGCTGGCAAAATCACCGCTCACCTGATAACTGTCGCTACCATTCACAAATGTCATCCCACGCGGCAAAAAGTCGCGGATGATGATCTCTTTTGCATCGACATTGCTTGCACTCACATATTTCAAGCGAAATGTGATGTCGTCGCCCGTGAAGCCAGCCGTATTTGCACCCCACGTTGCGCTTTCCACGTCATAAACCTCTTTCGAGAATGTCGTAAATCGCGTTGTGACCGTTGCGCTCGATATGTCGGGAATGGCTGTGCCAAAGCGTCCCGCCGTGATCGTGTCTTGCCAATCACCGCTGATGGTAACGTTGTTGGTGAGGGAGTCGCCTGAGACGATGGGTTCGTTGGTAAGTGGCTGCGCTTCGTAACGTTCGTCAACTGTCGCCCGGAACGAAATCACGCCATCACTGGCAGGGGCCGTCTCGCTTGCGGCAAGCTCCCATGTCAACGTCGTCTTGCCAACCGTTGGCGTGTTTGTCTCAACGGTGACCGGTGCGAGGCTTGCGCTTCCATCAACGTAGGTCATGCCGTCTGGCAACACGTCCACCAGCGTCACGTTGGTCGTCGTATAATATTCGGAAACATAAAAATGCAGGTTATACGTCGCCGTTGAGCCAATGCCAACCACTTTAGGCGACACCGTTTTGCTGACGGTCAGATATTCGGCCGTCACGCGCACAACTCGATCATCGGCGGGCGTGCTTTGTGTGCCATCGGCTGTCGGTGCGTCTTCATACGTCCCAACCGCCTCGTAACTGACAACAACTTCTGCATCTTCGGGAATAATGTCCCCGCTCATGCTGCCAGCGAATGCGCCAGCTTCGGCCGCCGTGTCCGCACTCGTCCGCGCACGATATGGAATCGCCACGTCAAACGTAATCTCAACGGGGTCGTCATAATTGGCCGTCGTCAACGTTCCCAACGCCCAACGCATCTCCAGCGATCCATCCGCCTGCAACGCGAGTTGTGGTGTTGCACTTGCACCATTTGAAACGGTTGGGTTACCCAGATAAGCTAAATTCGCTGGCAAAAGCAATGTTGCCGTCACGTTTTCCGTGCTGCCGACGTTGTTGTTGCGAACGGTCGCGGTGTAGCGGAATGGCCAATCGGCCGAACCGTCATACTCACCCGCGCCTGTCGCCTGTTCATCGCCCGTCGATTGCTGCGCGACAAGCTCAATATCAATCGCCTGTGGACGCGCCACGAGCGTGTTGGCCTTTGTCAGCCAGTCGCCGCTGTTGTCTGGAATCGTGTTTGCAGCAATCGTGACGACGTTTTCAAAGCTGTCAACCGTCGTCAGCCCTGCACTCAACACCGCCGTCACGTCAAGCGTCAACTCTTCGTTGACCTCCACATCGGTGATGTTGTCCCAAATCAAAATAGTTGAGCCATCAGCTTGTGGCTGTTGAGAAGTCGGCGCGATGCTCGCGGATTGATAGCTCAATCCGGCGGGCAGCGTGTCGGTAATGGTTAAGTTATACGCTTTGTCCGTGACAGGATTTGCGCCCGTGTTGCCAATCGCAATGCGATAGGTCACGTCGCCACCGAGCAGCGGCTCTGCGCTAATTGTTTGATTAAGCGTCAAAACGGGGGTCGTACTGGCGAGAATGCCAGATGCAGTCACGATGGTGACAAAGAGGATTGCAATTACGGTCAGATATTTGTGTTGTGAGAACCTATACATTGTTACTCCAGCAGAACAAGACGACAGTTAGTCTATCGAACAAGCTTTCAGAATGATTTAGGAGATCAGTCCTACTCATGGGTGTGTCGTCTCTATGGTGTTTTATAGTCGAAATTTCTGGTGATGATTCTGGTGAAGGCATAAGAGACAACCGTTGCGCCGTGATAGCATCCGCTTATAATCTCGCTATGAGCGGACTTGATCGGCCGAAAACATCAGACTGGCGCAACCAACTACATACCATCATCTACGAAGCAGACACACGCGGCGGCAAGCTGTTCGATGTCGCGCTGCTTATCTCAATCGGGCTGAGCGTGACGGCGGTTGCACTTGAAAGCGTCGCTACGATTGATGAGCAGTACGGGACACAGCTACGCGCTGTCGAATGGTTTTTCACAATTCTGTTTACGATTGAATATGTTTTGCGCCTAATCAGTGTGCGGCGACCGCTGCAATATGCCCGCAGCTTCTTTGGGATCATCGACCTGCTCGCCATCTTCCCGACCTATCTTGCGCTGCTGGTCGCGGGCGCACAAACCCTGCTCGTCATCCGCGTGTTGCGAATGTTGCGTGTCTTTCGCGTCTTCAAAATGGGGTCATATTTGCAGGAAGCGGAGGTGCTGCGCGATGCGATGTGGGCGAGCCGCCGCAAGATTATCGTCTTTCTAGCCGCCGTCCTTACCTCCGTCATCATCATTGGCTCATTGATCTACGTCATTGAGGGCGAAGAGAGTGGTTTCACGAGTATCCCCGTTGGCATCTATTGGGCAATTGTGACGCTTTCAACTGTCGGTTATGGGGATGTCGCACCGACAACTGCGGTAGGGCAGATTCTTGCGGGGCTTGTCATGCTGCTCGGTTTTGGGATTATCGCTGTGCCGACCGGCATCGTCTCACTCGAATTGACGCGCCCGCACAGTGGGATGAGTGGTCAGGTGTGTCCGTCGTGTAGTCGGGAAGGGCATGATCTGGATGCGAAGTTTTGCAAGTATTGTGCGGCGATGTTGTAGGGTTGTCTTTTAGTCGCGTTTAGGAAACAGATAGTAAGGCGAGGATTCCAGAATAGATTCAAGCAGCAAGTACATGCGCGTGCCGAGTGATTGCGGCCAGCGGTCGTCAAGGTTTGTTTCTAAAGCTTTGGCGTGTTCGATGGCGAGAGGGATGTGGGGGAGAAAATCGGCCGAATGCAACCGTCCTTTCTGATACCGCCCCGCAATCCGCACAATCTCTTGCTCAAGAAATGTGCGTGATGCAGAGACTTTTGCATTCTCTTGTAGCAACTGTAATCCGTCCTCATCATATTCCGACAAATCACTCAAATGCAGCAAAAACCAAAGCTCAATCGCTGGATTGCTGATTGCCAACCGAAAACCACTCTGCAAACATTCTCGCGCCACCGCGCTCAACATCCTTTCCTGCCATTGGTCTAAATCACTGACCAACCACAATTCGTCATCTTCGCCAATTTGATATTCCGCAATAAACTCGCGCAGCTGTGCCAAAACGTGCTCTGGACTCGACGCGGTTGTGTCGCGCTCTAACACCTTGAGCTGAATGCGCGTATTTTGTTGTGCAATAGCAAGATCATTGAGATATTGCGGAGTTGCCTTCGTATCTTCGGTGGCAACGACGATGAGCCGTGCGGAGCGAACTGCCGATGTGCGATCTAGTGGACGACGTTTGCGCGGCACTATTCAGCCTCTCCGTTTAACTGCAACGCATTACCAAACACAGGGATCGCCCCAAATCTTCCCTGCAAATATCCTTTGCGAATGTCCAAATCATGGCGAGGTTTGAACTCCTCAAGTGAGTACAAGGTCGATGCACCCGACGGTGATTTTTCTATGAACCAAATTTCATCACGGCGAAGCAAATCTAAATCCAAAAGTGTTGCCTCGTGCGTTGTTACTAGCAATTGATTTTCAGAGGTCTCGAACATAACCGCTTTCAGTAGTGTGCGGACGATATTAGGATGAAGGCTTCTTTCTAACTCATCTATAACAACAGTTAAACCCGTAGAAATAAATAGAATTGGGTAAAGTTCAATCAATCGTTGCGTTCCATCACTCTCGTCGCCAAAATCAAACGCAATTTCCTTACCCAAATTGTCCATCCGCACAGTTTTGACATCATAGACTTCGATATCTCCACTCTCGTTTAATGTTGCGAAACGACGATTTTTTTTGTCAGATTTTGAGAAATGCTCGTTTAGAAAAATATGCTCCAATGCCATATTCCCATCTACTAATGGTGACGTAATTCTATCAATTGATTCTGGAGGAACTAGATCGAGACGAACGTGATCAATGCCTGTATTCAATTTTTTCAGAAATGAGTTTTGATATTCTACGAATATGGATGTTTTGTAAAGTGAATCTTCAACATGACGATATGAACTATCAGGAGAAAAAATTGCCAGTTTAGTCCGAAACCATTCAAATACATTTTCAATTATTTTGACATTGTGTTCAATAGCATTTGTAAGAAATAGTTGATTAGCCCGAGTGCTTCGGCGAACAAATTGAAGAAACGGCTCATCGTCAATCAAATTGTCACCAAACACGATATGAGGATTAGGTAAACAGAATGTGCGCTCAAAGACAGAAGTTTCACCGCTTTTACCGATCTGAATAAGCCATTCACTTTGTATTGACTTGCGATCAAGTTCAAACCCGTAAGCGTAGGCAATCCCGTCAACGATAAGCTCAAACTCAAAGCGAGAGGGTTTTTCGATGCAGGCAGGGTCGAGGCGAAAAGGTTCAGTGGGAATTGATTGTTTCGGCCGAACCCCCTCCACAATAAATTTTTGGGCAAACGCCATCGCCTTGATCAAATTTGACTTCCCCGACGCATTGGCACCGTAAAGCAATCCCATTCGTAGCACGTCGATTCCGTCTGGAGAATCGGCTTTGATGACGTGATTTTCGTGTTGCCGCGAACGACCAGGAATCATTGAGAAAACGACTTCCTCATTAAAAGAACGAAAATTTGCGACGCTAAATCGAATCAACATAATGTCCTCGCGTGATAATTTCACTTAAATATGTTCGATTATATGCTTTTCGTGGCCTTTTGTAACTAGAACAGGTGAATTTTTCCCGCATTGCCGAAATTTACTTGTATGAGTAAAGACGATCACGCCCTAACTAGGTCTTGTTGATACAATTCGAGAAGTAGCCTAAGCAGTCAACTATGCAGCAAGTCGTATCGCGCCTCAACCGAAACCTGCTCCTCGCGCTCACCATCGCGCTGGGATATCACGGTGGGTTGCTGTTCTTTACGTTCAAGCGCACTTACGACGCATACGTACACATCTTTTTCGGCGATCACTACGCGCGCGCGTGGTTTGACCATTGGGAGCCACGCTGGTACACGGGCTTCACGATGACGAGCTACCCCCCCGGTAGTCACCAGACGATTGCCCTGCTCTCCAAAGTTGTTGGTCTCCAAAATGGGTTTATCATCGCGCAAACGCTGGCGATTTTGTGCGTGATAATTGGCGTATATCGCTTTTCCAAAATTTGGGTCAGCGAGGAGGCGGCGGGATATGCGGCACTGTTGGCGACCTTTTCATCGAGCCTGACGGAGACAATGCACGTTTTTGGACAGTTGCCGACGACATTTTCGCTTGGATTTTTGCTCAATGCGCTGCCCTATGTCTATCGCTGGCTCGACACGGGGGCGTTGCGCTACATGCTGATCGCGTGGGCGATGAACGCGGCGACGACGGCGGGGCATCACGTCACGACGCTGTTTGGGGCGGTCTTTTTTGTTGCGCCCGTGATGGCGTGGGCGATTGTTGAAAAGCTGATTGTTGCCCTTCCCGATGAGCCAACCCCACAGCCAAAAGAGGTGTCGCGTGCCAATCTCAAACCACTGCTGATACGCTATGTGCGGCGCATTTTGCCCGTTGTGATGCGCTGCTTTGTCTATGGCGTGGGGATGATTTTGCTGCTGCTGCTCGTCGTGTTTCCCTATTGGGCGTGGAGCGGTTCTGATCCGATTACGCAGGTGTCGATTCCGCACGCCTCGCGGGACTCGTTTATCGAAAACACGGCGGCGGGACTCGTCTTCTGGATTGTGCCATATGGGGTGATGTTGCCGTTGCTGCCCTATGTCGTTTATAAGGGATTGACGACGCGAGCGTGGCCGTTGACGCTTTCATTTATGTTGATGTGGCTGTTGGGGACGGGGGGCACAACACCGATTCCGCGCATGTTGTTGGGCGGCGCGTTTGATATTTTGACGCTGGATCGCTTTACATTTTGGGCGACAATTGTGATGTTGCCGCTGTTGGGGGAGTTTGTGGTGTCGTTGAGATTCGGCCGATTTCGTGACTATCTCATCACCAACTTCAACGAACTAACATGGTATGTTTTCCAGTTTGGCTTTGTCGTTAGCATGGTCATTTTCTCGATGTTTGTCGCCAACATGACGCAGTTTCGCCGCTTTCAGCCTGAGCCGATTGACGTGAAGCCAATCGCTGACTTTCTCGAAAAGGATGAGCATTATCGCTGGCGATATTTGACGCTGGGGTTTGGCGATCAAGTCGCATGGCTGGCGGCAAACACGACAGCAACCTCTGTCGATGGCAACTATCATTCGGCGCGGCGACTACCCGAATTGACGACAACACCGGTTGAACGACTCGAAGGGGCAAAGTTTCGCGGCATTCCGGGCATTGGCTCCCTGCAACAATTTCTCGCCGTGCCTGATAAGTACAATCTGAAATTCACTTTCTCAAATGATCAATTTTACGATCCGTTGCTCTATTTTTCGGGCTGGCATCGGCTGGAGCAGTTGCAAAATGGGATTGTTGTCTGGGAAAAGCAGGACGTGCCACCGCTGCCTGACGTGTTGCCGCGCAAAGAGATTCCGCTCTACCAGCGCACAATGTGGGGGGTGCTGCCAATATTTGCGCTGGTGACGGGGGTATTGGCGATGTCTTTTGGGGTGCTTGTGCCGTTGCGTCAAATACGCGAGCGCAAGCTGTTTCCAGTGTGGATAGATCGTTGGCTTTTGGCGCGTTCGGCAATGATTCGAGATGATGGCGAGACGGTTGCCGTGCAGCGGTGGGTTGAGCGCGTGCGGACAGCGCGGTTCCCGATTCCGCGTCTGCCAGATCATTGGTTTATCCACTGGTTACCGCTGATTTTTCTGGCCGTGGCAATGGCAGGCGGCGTGCGCTATTTTGCCCAGCCGCCAGCCATTACACCGATAGAAGTGGTCGAAGCATATTATGATGATCTCGATTTTCGGCGTTTTGTGGAGGCATATGAGCGGCTTGACCCCGTGACGCGCCCTGATTATGAACGCTATTTGTTGACGCTCAACTCGACGGGGGGGCTGCTTGCGTCCTATGCGAAGCTGGATGCAATTCGGGTTGAGATCGTGCGTGAGGGTGAGGGGTTTGTCGATGTGATTGCGCGGACAGAGTGGATCACGTCGTTGAACAAGTATGATTCGGCCGATTCCCTGCGACTCTGGCAGCGCGACGGCATCTGGACAGTCGAACCCCCAGCGTTAGACGTCACGCAACCGCCGCAAACGTTTGTCCGTCAGCCGACGGTGGAATACTTTTCGGCCGATCGACCCCCACGCGGCGATGATCTGTTTGCGTTTGTGGCGGGGGAGGATCGGCCGAAATTGACCATCCACTCCACCCGCCTCGTCGTCGTTGATGAGCGCACCTACGTCGTCGGCGAAATCACAAACAGTGATGTTGACCCCGCCGACATCACCGTGACGGCGTATCTTTACGACTCAACGGGCGAAACGCTCAGTTGGTATAACGCGCAGGGCGGCATGATTCACAAACTATTGCCGCAGGAATCAACGCCGTTCCGCGTCGATTTTGAGGGGGTGGCTGGCACGGCGATCACGGAGACGGCACAGATCGAGGAGCAGGCTGGCGAATTTGACCCGCTAGCATTTACGCCCATCACGGTTGAGGATCGCGTCACGTCGTATGCCGTTTATGGCAAGGGCGTTGTGACGGGACGCAATTTATATCGCGGCATCGGGGTTCAAGATGTGCGTTGGGAGGATGGCAAAATCATTGGCACGGCGATCAATGCGGGAACGCAAGAGGCAACGCTGCCGCATGTGCTGGTGACATTTTACGACGAGAACGGGCGCGTCGCGTGGATGGAGCATCACTATTTGGCAGAGTCGGTCAAGCCGCAGCGGGAGGTTGCGTTTGAATTTGGGGTAATTTCGGCCGATGCGATTACCCAACTCGATGTGGCTGGCGGCATTTTTGACAACGATTTTGCAACGACGGCAACCATGCCGCCCATGATTGCGCTACCGCCAGAGAGCGGGTTTGCGGGAATGAGGATCACGATTCATGCGTTTGTTCGTTAATTCCCGCCTCTACGAACGGGTTAAGCACGCTGCTCAATCTAGCGTGGGGATTCATCCCTGCATATTCTTCACGCTGCTAATGCTCGTATGCGTCAGTTGCCAAAATCAGCCGGAAAATATCGCTATTGAAAATACACCTGTTGTAATAGAAACCGCCAGCGCGATCATTGCAGGGGAACCAGTGGTCGTCATCGTGCGCGGAGAGGGTGATCGCGCTGTCGATTTGGTTTGGCGCGATGGGTATGCGACACGGCGTTTTGTTGTCGAAATGCGCGACGGCATGGGATCGACAACGTTTGTCGAGACATCAACGGCAGGGGTGGCAACAATCAGCGCAGACGGTGTATTCACCACCCTCAATGTTTTAGCAGGTGCGCCCATCGAGCCAATCACGCCGCTCGTTGCGCCCAAAACGCTTGTCGTGGGCGGCGATGAGACGAGCATGGGGGTTGTCGTGCCGTTTGATGCGTTTGGCAATTTGGTGCAGAACGGAACGGCGATCACCTATACCGTGCGACGACCCGATGAGACGCAAGCAAGGTTACCGACAACGATACAATATGGGGTTGGCTGGCGCGATATTGGCAGCGGGTGGACGGCAGGTGAAACGGCGGTGGTTGCAGAGGTGGGAACGGCAAACAGCAGCAGTGCAGCGGTGCGCGAAGTGCCGAAAGCGGTGCGACAGATTGAGCTTGCCGACATGGACACGACGTTCAGGGCGGATGGACGCACGCGCATCTCCCTACAGACTGAGCCATTGCATGACCGTTTTGGTAACCTGTTGGCGGATGGACTGATCGTTGAATTTGTTGTTTTGGGAGAAAAAAGCACATCCCGTCTGACGGGGATCGTTATCGGCGGTGTTGCAGAAACGACCCTGCTTGCACCCACTGATCCGCAGAAGATGCGTGTGACAGCGCGGATTGGCGACAGGATGAGTGCCCCGTTGACGCTTGAGTTTACGCAATATGTTAGGCCGTTTGCCATGACGTTGCAGGCAGATGAAACACAAAATGCGCTGATTGTTGCAAGTGAGACGTTGCAAAATGGCGCAATTGTGCCAGATGGGAGTATAGGACGAATTTTATTGGTGCAAGACGGAAGATTGGTGCGAGAAATTTCGGCCGAAACCACACAAGGCCGCATCACCGAAACGATCTATCTTTCCGACCCGCTCGACGGCACATACACTGTATTCCTCACCGTCGGCGGTCAAACGGCGAAAGCAGAATTGGAGATCAGGTGATATTTTTCATGCGTTGGGTACTTGATATTCGGTATTCAGTATTCGATGTTCGGTTCGTCCAACCGAATACTGAGTACCAAATACCCTTTCAAAAATGACCCGCCATCGCTTCAAAACAGTCATCTGGGTCGCCATGGCGATTGGCCTGCTGGTGATCGGCATGGCAGCGGCCGTGGGAGCGGCGCGGCTGTTGGCCTATTTCCAACAGGGAGCCGATCCCGCCTCTGCGCTCAACATCGTGCCAAACAAGCCGCTCGATTGGCCTGTTGAGTTGGCATGGTTACCCGATGACGAAAATAGTGGGCGCGAGTTGGAACCCTTTACGCGCGCACAGATTGAGGCAGCATACATTCGCGCATGGTTACAACTGACGTTCTCTTATCAAAAAGGGGAGCCATTTGGGTTGGGAACCTACTTCACGGGTGCGGCACTGGGTGCGGTTGAGGCGGCGACAGAAAGCGGTCTAGAGATGGAACAGATTGCAACACGCCATTCGCTGGAGCTGCATCTCTATTCGGCCGATGGCAGCATCGTCGCCTTCACCGACCACGCCGCGACCGTCGCCCAAATTTTGCCCGCTGGCTATAGCGAAGAGGTCGGCACATATGATGTCGTCATGTTTTTGGAAGAAGGACAATGGAAAGTGCGCCACTGGCAGCGCACGGCGTTGATCGAAGATGCAGCGCGACAATATCCACAGCCACCGCTGCCCCCCATTCGCGGCATCAATTACTATCCGCAAGCAACCCCATGGGATTTATTTTGGACAGAGTACGACCCTGAAATCATCACACAGGATATTGCGTTGATGCGCGAGTTGACGTTCGACACGGTGCGCGTTTTTATTCCCTATCAGCAGTTTGAGGATCAGCCAGCGTTGTTGGAGAATGTGCAAGATTTTATGGATCAGGCCGATGCAGCAAATCTGCGCGTGATTCTCACCCTCTTTGATTTCCGCGCCGACTATCAACTTCTGTCATGGCCCGATGCAGATCGCCACGCGGAAACGGTCGTCACGGCGTTTGCCGAACATCCTGCGCTATTTGCATGGGATATCAAGAACGAACCCGACTTAGATTATGACAGCAACGGACAGGTGACGGTTGATGCGTGGCTGGCGCACACGATTCGGCTTGTGCGGCGGTTTGATCCAGATGGGCGGGTGACGATTGGGTGGGCATCGGCCGAAAATGCCCACACCCACGCCGACCAACTCGATTTTGTCTCCTTCCATTATTACGACTATGCCGAGCAATTTGCCACAACGTATGCCCAATTGCGCGAGCAAGTCAGCGTCCCAATCGTCCTCACTGAGTTTGGCCTTCCCACATGGAACAGCCCCCTATTCCCCAATGGACACACCGAGCAAGAGCAAGCCGTTTACTATGCGAAAATTTTGGGTGCGCTCGCAGAAACAGATTCAGCTGGGTTTATGGCGTGGACGCTCTATGATTTTACGCATGTGCCGAGCGGCGTGGCGGGACGCTGGCCGTGGCAGAAAGGGCCACAGCGGGAGTTGGGGATTGTGGATAGGGATGGAGAGATGAAGGTCGTGGTGGAGGTGATTTCGGCCGAAACGACCCCCACCCCAATTCCCACGTGGGCGCGTTTTCTCAAGCCATTTTGGTTGACGGTGATGGCAACAAGCGGCGCAATGTTTTTCTATCTCTATCGAAAAAGACGTCTCCGAAAAATTTAACGAGAGAAAATTTTTGCGACAGCAGAATAATCTCTTTCCTCCCCGCACTCTCCATTTCGCAGTGGGGAAATCCTCTACTCACCTTGCGGCGGAAATGTATACCCAACCCCCCAATCGGCAAGAATGTAGAGCGGTTCCTTCGGGTTCAACTCTATCTTTTTGCGGAGGCGGTAGATATGCGGATGGAGACGGTCTTCAAATGCTTCATCAAGCGGCCAGATGCGGCGCAATAAGAAATCGGTGCGTACGGTTCGCCCTGCATTTTTGAGCAGAATATAGAGGATTTTTGTCTCGGTCGGCGTGAGGGAGATTGTCTCCTCATCAACAATGACGTGGCGTTCGGGGAGGTTGATTTGGAGGCGCTCATCAACGGTGATGAGCGGGTCAAGCGTGTAGTTGAAGTCACCCATGCGCTGGAGGACGCGCCAGACTCGCACCTTTAATTCACCAGAGCGGAATGGCTTGGTGATGTAATCTTCGGCGTAGTGCATAAGTCCTTCGACGACGGTGCTTTCGGTGTCGTCGCTAGTGAGGAGGATGACGGGAACATCGCAGAAGGCGTGCAGTTTTTTGCAAAAGGTGAAGCCGTTCATCTTGGGAGCCATATTGATGTCCACAATAGCAAGGTGTGGAAGGCCCTGCTTCTTGATGAGATCGAGCGCTTCTTCGCCAGAAAGCGCGGTTGAAACCGCATAGTCCACTGATCCCAATACTTTTCGCACGCTCATCCCCACTGTACGACTATCATCCACCACCAAAATTCGCTGCATCAATCCATTAATTTCCATCGTTACTCCGGTCATCAGAATTCTCACCAGAATTATGCCCTATCCTTTTATCAACTGAGAAACAACGCAGCAACGTTCCACAGAAATTTTCAATGTATCAATCTGAATGCTGATATTGGTAACAGCTATTGCTGTATTTGTAATCGTATTGGTAGCCTGTTGCACTCACTGTATTGGTTTAGCCGCGCTGTTATTGGGACTGTATCTCAACAATAGCGCGGTGAATTTCTGTTAGATGTAATGTGTTTAATCGCCAATCAACAAATAAATGTACAAGATTCACTATTGGAGCGCACTAAGATGAAATTTGCGACCGCGTTTAGCACACAGCCAGACACAACAATCGCACTGCGAGAGGCCGTCCACATACTAGACGACCAGCTGGGAACAGAACCAAGCTGGTTACTTGTTTACGCAAGTGAACGTTATGAGAGCGCAATTTTGTTGGCTGAACTTGCCAACTATGCGCCCAATGTTTCGCTCCATGGGGCGACTTCCTGTTTAGGCGCGATGACACAGCTAGGGTTTCATAGCAATGATGGAAACGGGCTGGCGTTATTAGGGATTGTGGATGAAAAGGGTCGCTATGGGGTTGGCTCAGCGCAACTCTCGCCAAACCCTCGCCAAGCAGGGTCCGACGCAATTCTCGCCGCCATTAACGATGCGGGCCGTATGGGCGAACCACCCGCGCTCGTTTGGTTGAGTGGTGCGCCGGGGCATGAGGAAGAGATATTGCAGGGGATTCAGGACGTCATCGGTGCAAATGTGCCGATTGCGGGAGGGAGTTCGGCCGATAATACGGTCGCCGGCAATTGGAAACAGTTTGCCAACGGCCAAAGCTTTGACAACGCCATTGTTATGACGGCACTCTATCCATCAGTTGCCCTGCATCACGCTTTTCACAGCGGCTATTCAACGACGCTGACGCAAGGGACGATCACAAAGGCCACCGGCCGCACGCTCTATGAAATTGACGGCAAACCAGCCGCAGCACTGTACAATGATTGGACAGGCGGCACGGTTGCGGACGCATTGGCAACAGGCGGCAACGTTTTAGCAGATACAACGTTATTCCCGCTCGGTCGTGCTGTGAATACGGGCAGCGACTACACAACCTATCGACTCGCGCATCCTGACACGGTGACGGCCGACGGCGCACTAACCCTATTTGCCAACGTGCAGGCGGGGGAGAACATTGTATTGATGAGTGGGACGACTGAGAGTTTGGTCGAGCGGGCAGGACGTGTGGCCCAATCAGCACTTTGGGCGGGGCGTATTTCGGCCGATCAGATTAGTGGCGCACTCGTCATCTACTGCGCGGGCTGTATGTTGACCGTTCAAGATAAAATGGAAGCTGTTGTGAGAGAGATTAAACAAGCACTTGGCGATGCGCCGTTCATCGGCACATTCACATTTGGCGAACAAGGCTGTTTTAATAATGGCGAAAATCATCATGGGAACTTGATGATTTCGATGGTGGTTTTTGAAAAATCGTAACGGTAAAGTACACATCGAAAACCGCAATGGATTAAATACATGGATTCACTGATCGTATCGGAAGAAAGACGAATTAAGGCAGAAGAGAAGGTCAACGAGCTGCTGATAGATTTGGAGCGCACACGCACAGATGCGGAGCGGCGACTGCGCGAGACAGAGAGCTTGTTAGACGGATTGCGTTTAATGACACAATCGCTCGATTCGAGCCAGCTATTGACCAAAATGTTAAGCGTGCTGCAACCCGTTTTGCAGTTTGACCAATCATTTGTGTTGATGCAATCGGGGGACGGCTTATGGCCGTTGGCGGCGACCAATCCAACATTTTCAAATAATCGCTGGCAGCCTGGTTCCTACTTCAAGCGAATCCTTAACGGTGAGATTTTAGCGGCGTTTGACGTAACGGCGATAGAGGAGTGGCAAACACATCGCTTTGATGTACCCGTCACCTCTGCGCTACATGTTCCGCTGCTGACCAAATCGGCCGATGCCGCTATTCTCGTCTGCACCCACCCCGAACGCGGTTATTTTACAAACAAGTCGATTGAGGTTGCCGAACGCTTTTCGCTGATTGCAACCCAAGTCTTGCAAAATGTTAGCCTGCACGCGACGCTCGAACAGGAGCGTGCAACGCTTGAAGAACGCGTGGACGAGGCAACTGAAGAGGTGCGTCGTAGTGAAGCGTATACACAACTGCTCTTTCGCGTTACATCCCAAACAGCACTCCCTATTGAAACACAAATCGATCGCGCCCTCCGTTTGGCGACAGAGACGTTGCAAATGGAGCTTGGGATCATCAGCCATATTGAAAACAACGTCTATACCGTTGAGTATGCACAGCCAAGTGAAAGCGGCTTAGAACCCAAGACCGTTTTTCAGCTTGGAGAAACGTATTGTCACCTAACGATTGAGGGAAATACGGTGCTAGCCATTGATAAAATGGGGGATAGCAAACATCGCGGGCACCCTTGCTATGGTAAATTCCAGCTTGAATCATATATCGGCACGTCGATCATCGTACATGGGAAACGCTATGGGACACTCAATTTTTCACGCGCCGAACCACGTGACGTCCTATTTAATCAGATAGACAAAGATTTTGTCGAACTGCTGACCCGCTGGGTTGGTTCTGCGATTGAGCGGCGCGACGCAGAGGCGGCCGCGCGAAAGGCACGCGAGACGGCCGAACGCGCAACGCGCGCCAAATCGGAATTCCTCGCGAACATGAGTCATGAAATCCGCACGCCACTCAATGCTATCATTGGCATGAGTAGCTTGTTGTTGGATGCTGAACTCGATGTGGAAACACATGAGGCCGTTAACATCATTCGGCATAGTGGAGACAGTCTGCTTGCACTCATCAATGACATTCTCGACTTCTCGAAAATTGAGGCGGGGCGGCTCGATTTGGAGATGCAGCCGTTTGATTTGCGCCATTGCATTGAAGATGCACTTGACTTGCTCGCGCCAAAAGCGGCCGAAAAACGCATCGACCTCGCCTACATTTATGAGGGGGATGTCTCCGCCATTGTGGTTGGTGACGTGACACGGCTGCGCCAAATTTTGGTTAACTTAGTTAGCAATGCGGTGAAGTTTACAGAGGAAGGGGAGGTCGTTGTCACGGTTTCGCAATCAAAAGAAAGGGGGGGAAGAGCGCAACTGCGTTTTGCCGTGCGCGACACAGGAATTGGGATTCCAATTGAGCGGCAACATCGTCTGTTTCAGGTGTTCAGCCAAGTGGATGCGTCGACAACACGCCAATATGGCGGGACAGGGTTAGGGTTGGCGATCTGTCGTCACTTAACGGAGTTGATGGGCGGGAAAATTTGGCTAGAAAGTGAGGCTGGGGTTGGTTCGACATTCCGCTTTACAATTGACGTGCAGCCTGTCAATGACAGTCGTTACGCATATTTGAGCGTTCCACTGCCGCAGTTTAGCGGCAAGCGCGTGCTGGTTGTAGACGACAATCGCACCAATCGGCTCATTTTGCAACGACAGGCAGAGTCATGGGGGATGGAGGTGGATTCGGCCGATTCTGGTCACGCGGCCCTCGAAAAGATCGCGGCTGGCAATCACTATTCCGTTGCATTGCTCGACATCTTTATGCCCGAAATGGACGGCATCACCTTATCGCATGAGCTGAAACGACAACGACCCGATATGCCTCAAATCATCGTGAGTTCAGCGGGGCGCAACGAAGTGGGGGTACAAGAGCTGGATATTTACGCCTACCTCAATAAACCGATTAAACCATCCCAATTGCATAACGCACTCCTGAGTGTTTTTACCAAAGATACGATTGTGCCTGTGTCACGCACAGAGCCAGAAATTGACCGCGAACTTGGCAAACGTCATCCCCTGCGCATATTGATCGCGGAAGATAATCCGACAAATCAGCGCGTCGCATTGCGGTTGTTGGAGCGATTGGGGTATCGTGCCGATGTCGTCGGCAATGGATTGGAAGCGGTGGAGGCGGTTGGTCGCCAGCAGTATGATTTGGTTTTGATGGATATTCAAATGCCAGAGATGGACGGCGTGGCAGCAACCCATCAGCTACTTGCGAATCATCCGACCAAACGACCGCGCATCGTCGCGATGACCGCAAACGCACTGAAAGGGGATCGGGAGAAGTATCTCGCAGAAGGGATGGATGATTACATCGCCAAGCCTGTCCGTGTTGACACGTTGATGGCGATGCTCAAGCGTGCGAAGTCGTTAGGTAAACTGTTGATTCAGCCACCGATTGATATGGACGCACTGCGCGAACAATATGATGATTTAGCGCAGGAGATGGTAACAGAGCTATTGCCATTTTTCTTGGAAGAGTCGGCAGAACTTGTGGCGGCGTTGGAATCGGCCGAAAATCCCGCGGCTATCCGCAAGGCGGCCCACACGCTCAAGGGAGCAGCAAGCAGCATTGGTGCAGTGACCCTCGCCAATTTTGCCGCAGAAGCAGAACGTATGGCAAAGGCTGAAGCATTTGCACAAGCCCAGGATATTGTAAAAAAAATAGTGACTGAATTCAGTCGCGTACAAAATTGGGAAGCGTAAATGAAGGGAATTATCTTTACTGAATTTCTGGAGATGGTCGAAAACGACTATGGATGGGAGATGAGTGAGCAGATTATTGAAGATGCGGCATTGCCCAACGACGGCGCCTATACGGCAGTGGGGACGTATCCGCATAAAGAGCTTGTGCGGCTGGTGGTCGCGTTAAGTCAGCATTCGGGAACCGCTGTGGCCGAATTAATTAGGACATTTGGGAGACACGCATTCGGCCGATTTGTCATCGGCTATCCCTACATGTTTTCAGGTGTTACAGACACCTTTACCTTTCTCGAATCCATCGAAAATCACATCCACGTCGAAGTACAAAAATTATATCCAGCGGCCGAACTCCCCCACTTCACGACAGTCCGCTCTGGCAACACATTACAGATGCACTATCGTTCCGAACGCCCCTTTGCCGACTTTGCACATGGCCTAATCGAGGGGTGTATTACCCACTTTGGGCAATCGATCACATTAAACCGTAAACAAAGTAGCGCAGATGGAACGAGCGCACACTTTGCACTGACAAAAAATGAGTGATGAGGCGCGCATCAAACGCGAGCGCGACGCACGCAAAGAAGCCGAGCGGTTACTCGATGAAAAGAGCCGCGAGCTGTTTGCTGTCCAGACAAAATATGACAAGCTGGAGCGCAGTGTCAATCGACGCATCGTGCGAGAACGCAACGCCCGTAAAGCAGCGGAGCGACTGCTCGATGAAAAGAGCCGAGAACTTTTTGCAACAAACCAACAGCTACAGCAAACGCATGATGAGCTTGAGCAGCGTGTTGCGGAACGCACGGCCGATCTGCAACAGGCAAAGGAAGTGGCAGAATCAGCCAATCGCACCAAGACGCTATTCCTTGCCAGCATGAGTCACGAAATTCGCACGCCGCTCAACGGTGTAATCGGGATGGCAGACTTCTTATTGACAAGTCAGCTCGAAGATGATCTGAACGATGCCGCACAAACGATTAAGCAAAGCAGCGAAACACTGCTCATCATTTTAAGCAACATCCTTGACTATGCGAAGTTGGATGCGCGGAAAGTCGAACGCCATGATCGACCAACAGATGTGCGTCAGCTCATTGATGGCGTTGCAAAAGCGACCAAGCTCGCCGAATGCGTTGAGCTTCGGCTTGAAATTTCGGCCGATATTCCCAAACTGGTTCTGCTTGACCCAACTCATTTGCAGCAGGTCTTAACTCACCTACTCGCGAACGCCGCACGTCACACCGTCAAGGGCCGCGTCACAGTAGCCGCAACCTATACAAGCAGCAAGCTCCATTTTAGTATCAGCGACACGGGCGACGGCATTCCCACGCATCGCTTGGCCACGCTCTTTGAACCATTCCGACGGCTGGAGCAAGAAGGTTATCGCAGCACGGCAGGGGCTGGATTGGGGCTGGCAATTTGTCAGCAGTTGGTGGCGTTGATGCAGGGTGAGATTGACGTTGAGAGTGAAGAAGATGTCGGCACAACGTTTACATTTTGGATTTCGGCCGAAGTTCCCCTCACGCCCCACGTCGTCGTAATTGAGCCAAACCAGATGCAACAGCGCGTGTTGCTGACGCTGCTGCGTCTACTCAACTACGATACCACAGCAATCACCGCCGCCGATCAAGCCCTCCCTTCTACCGCGACCCACATTCTCGCCAATGTCACAGCGCATGATTGGTTTTCTTCCTCAGACGTGCCCATCATTTGGCTCGGCAAACATGGCGATTTGCAATTTCCAGTTACTAAAAACAATCTGAAAAAGTCTATTGAAAACGGTTGAGGATAGCTCTATTACATCTTTGTGATACGAATAAATTTGTGTTCTATGGCGGCCGTTACAGCGGAGGTCCGGTCAGTTGCGTTGAGCTTACGGAAGATGTGAATGAGATGGGTTTTGACGGTTGACTTACTGATGTGCAGGGATCGGCCGATTTCCAGATTACTCAAACCCTTCGCCACCAGCTTCAAGACTTCAATTTCCCGCTCAGATAAAAATGAATCTCTATATCCAATCTCTACGGAGCCATATATCGACTGAATTTTCCCCACTAATCAATGACCTCATAGGCTATTCCCAGCGAAACACAAATATCGAAATAACTGCGCCAACGACAAGCATCACGACAAGCACGATTAGCGAGGACTGATTCCAGCCTATGCCAAACCATAACTCTTGCAGCAGCTTAACCATGTGCGTCATTGGCAATAAATTGGCGACCCGCTGAATGCCGTCTGGCATCATTTGGAGCGGAAACGCCGCGCCTGACAAGAACATCATCGGAAAGTAGATGACGCTCCCAATTGCCTGGGCGATCCGACTTGTTGGCGCAACGCTAGCGATCACATAGCCAATTGCGATAAAGCTAACCGCCGCCACGATGTATCCTAGTGCAATATTCAAGATCGAACCACCAAAGCGCAGATTAAAAATTAGTTTTGCAAAGATGATTAAGACGACCATCCCCACCAACGAGACGAGAAAATTGCTGACGACATCTGCCAAAATATACGTGCTGGAGGGCATGGGTGTCGCCTTGAAGCGACGCAAAATTTTCTGTTCGCGCTGTGTTGCGGTGCTGATGGGGATTGACTGGAGTGCGACCGTTCCGATCACGATGGCGGCAAGCGCCGGAATGTATGAGTCGATATAGCCAAATGTCCCGTTGCCGTAGCGTGGGTCTGGATCGTTGCCAAACATGGCACCAAACAACAGCAATAACATCAGCGGAAAGGCGATTGTAAAGAAAAGTGCAACAGGTTCGCGCGAAAAAAGTTTAAGGTTTGTTTTGGTTAATTTTAGAAAGCTATTCATCTTTTCTCTCCTATGCACGCAAGGCGCGGCCTGTCAAGCTGATAAATACGTCTTCGAGGTTGGATTGTTCGGTACGCAGATTGTCATAATGAATCTGCTGGCTATCAAGGTGGTTGACGACTAACGAGACGAGATTTTCGGCCGATCCCTGCACAATTACGCGCCGCCCGCTTTTGACCACGCTTGAAATGGTTGGCAATTGCTCTAGCGTCTGTAAGTCGAGTACCGCGCTCGTCTCAAAGACAACACGATTATCTGCGGCCATAGAGCGAATCAGGTTTCTCGGTGTATCCAGCGCGATAATTTTGCCGCCGTCAATGATGCAAATACGGTCACACAAAGCCTCTGCCTCATCCATAAAATGGGTCACCTGAACGACCGTTTTCCCCTGCTCCCGAATTGCGCTCACCAACTCCCATGTTTGCCGCCGCGCTTGTGGGTCAAGTCCTGTGGTCAGCTCATCTAAGACGACAATTTCAGGATCATTGATCAAGGCCAGTGCGATAAACAGGCGTTGCTTTTGACCACCGGATAAATCGCCAAAATAGCTGTTTTTCTTTTCGCTCAAGCCCCACGTCTCAAGCAACGGCTCCCACGGGGTCGTTTTATTGTAGAACGATGAGTAGAGATCGAGTGCTTCCCAAACGCGGATTCTTTGGGGCAATTCGGCCGATTGTAGCTGAATCCCAATCCGCTCCGCGAGTGCGCCGCGCTGCATCTCTGGATCAAGCCCCAATACCGTTACACGCCCGCCATCCCGTTCGCGCAGCCCAATGACCGTCTCAACCAGCGAGCTCTTTCCCGCCCCGTTTGGCCCTGCAACACCGAATATCTCCCCTTTCTGTACATTGAATGAAATACCGTCAACCGCCACAAAGCTACCGTAGCTCTTTTTTAGATTGTCTACCTCGATTACAAAGCTCATTTTGTGTCCCTGTTTTATCGTTTTATCACTATGAGAATTGTACGCATTGGATTCAGCTTCCGTTGCAACCAGCCATAACAAATCAACCGATCGGTTGACTCGTTGTTGCAAAAGCAAAACTGTTTTCTCTTTATACGATTTAGAATTGGGCGATGAACTCAACCAGCGATCGTTGCGGCACGGGTTTCGTGTGTGAATCGGCCGAAACCACCCCCACCAACTCGGCCAGCTGCCTTTCGGCCGATTCCCGCGTTTCCGCAATCGCGGCGGGATGATGCGCCACAAACGTCAATATCTCATGCGCGTCCAGCGTTTGCGCCTCAGCGATGAGCAGCCGCGCATAGCGTTCAAGCGCGTCGAGCTGAATCCACTCGGCACGTCCCAACGCCGCCTGTCGCAATGCTGCCCGATAGCGTTTGCGTGCCGTCGATCGCTGCCCCGCCAGCCGCTCCACGTCGCCCAAAATCGAGAGCGTCATCGTCGCGTATTGCGTCTGCTGTAGCTCTTGAAAGAGACGCAGCGAACGCAGACCATAGTCACGAGCGGCCGCAAAGTCGCGCAATTTCATGCAAACGTGCATCAGGTTGTGCAATGCGATAGCGGCGTTGCGGCGATTGCCCTGCACCTCATTGCGTTCAAGATTGGCTTCAAACGCCGTGCGAGCCTCTGCCCAACGCGCCAGCTTAAAGTAGGTCGTGCCAAGATTGTTGTAAATCACTTCCAGCGTCTGCGTATCGTCGCCAGCCAGCGCGCGTTCGTGTGCTTCTTGCAGCAGCGCAAGCCCCTGTTCGGCATGGCCTTCGTGTCGATAGAGGATGGCGGTGTGAACGAGCACAACGGGATGTTCGGCCGCTAGGTCGGGATGGGCGCGACAATGCGTTTCGGCCGATTCGAGCAGTTCCCGCGCCCGCGCCAACTCCCCCTGCCACACCTTCACCATCGCCAACCGCGCTAACACATACACCTCAAGCGCCAGTAAACGCTGTTTTTGCGCCAGCGTTAAACTCGCTTCCAGCGACTGCGCGGCCGCCTCAATTTGATTCATCTCCATTTGCAACCAGCCGATCCGCGCGGTTAAAGCAGCGAGTAGCGGCTCATCGCTGGGCTTGTCCAAAAAGGCAGTGGCAGCCGTAAACTGTTCGATTCCCTCGGCATACTGCGAGAGTACGTCAAACAAAAAGGTGTAGTATCCACCCCATGCGATGTCGATCACGTCGCGCGCTTGCTGGGTAACGGCCCACTGCCACGCGCTCCGCACGTTTTCAGCATCAGCACGCAAATCGGCTATGACCGCCGCATCACCGCGCAAAACAGCTGGCTGCACGGCAGCGAGATGTTGCGCAAAATAGGTCGCGTGACGTTGGGAGAGAGTCGCATGGAGATCGAGTTTTGCGGTCAGGCGTTCCGTAGCAAACTGTTGCAACAGCGGGTGAAAACGATAGCGATCCTGTCCCACACGGTCGAGTAGCGAACGGTCGATCAACAGCGCAAGCGTGCTGGCTGAGACATCGGTGACCGCTTGTGCTGCTTCACGGCTGAAGCTGGCACGAAAAATGGCGAGTTTGGCATAGGCGATCTGTTCGTGAGCGGTCAGTTGTTGCCAAGATGCGTCGATCACGGCTCGAATGCTGCGATGGCGTGGGGGCAGGTCGCGCAGACGGGTCGCCAGAAAGTCGAGATTGCGCTCCACTTCGCCCACAATCGCGCTCAACGAGAGCGTGCGAATCCATGAGGCGGCCAACTCAATTGCCAGCGGTAAGCCATCAACCAATTGGCAGAGGCGCAGTAACAGCGGGGTTGTTTCGGCCGATAATGCAAATTCAGGTTGTAGGCGCGTGGCGCGTTCGACAAAGAGATCGCGTGCGGCGGTGGAATCGGCCGAATACGGCAATCCCCCGACCTCCAACAGCCATTCCGCCGCCAGTTGCAGCCGCTCGCGTGATGTGATCAACAGTTGCACATCGGGCGCAGCTTGCAACAGCCCGCTAATAAAGTCGGGCGCGTCCCCGTCCATCAACTGCTCAAAGTTGTCGAGAACCAACAGCATTTCGCGTCCACGCAGCCAGTTTTGCACCTGTTCGCGCGGCGCGACATTTCCCTGAAAATGCAGCCCAAACACGTTTGCCAGCGTCGTCACAATGCCAGCAGTGTCGGTTACGGCAGCCAGCGGCACAAACCAAACCCCATCGAGATAGCGACCCGCGCGACTGCGGGCGGCGGTCATCGCCAGCCGTGATTTGCCGCTGCCCCCCTGCCCCACCAACGTCAGCAGACGACAATCTGGGTTGTCAAGCTGGGTGTGCAGTTGGGCGAGTTCGCGGGTTCGGCCGAAAAAAACGGTCGTCTCAGCCGGCAGATTATGTGACGTTGGCTGTGGCTGGCTGCGCCTCTCGACCGCCACCGTCCCCGTCTCGCGTGCGATCTGTTCATGCAGTTGGAGCGTCGCGTCGTCTGGCTCGACACCCAGTTCATCCCACAACAACGTTTGCAGCGTCTCAAACTGCGCGAGTGCCATGCTGCGCTCCCCCTGCAACAGATAGAGGCGCATCAACTGGCGATGTGTCGATTCACGCAGCGGGTCGAGGGCTTGCAACTGACGCGCCGCTTCGATGCTCTCAGACAGTTGGTTGCGACTCTCATACCCTTTCGTCAACAGCGTCCACGCACGCGCCGCCACCTCTTGATAGTGCGCCCGTTGCAACAGCAACCACTCCTCAAATCCAGTCGCGTTCCGCACATGAAAACCAGCCAACACCTCCTGATAACCGTCGACAGCCTGCCGTAGCATCGCCAGTTGTGAACGGGTCAGCCGATCCCCCATCACGTCTAGCTGCTCGACGGTGGCAGTCAACGTATGGGCATCCAGCGTCACTGATTGGGCTGGATTGAGCTGAATGGTGTGGCGGTCGGTCAGAAAAAATGACGCGCCCATTTTCTTGCGCAAATCAGAAAGCAACACGCTGAGATTGCCAAGCGCACGCGCTGACGTGCGGCTATCGAACAGCACGGTGGCGATCTGTTCGCGTTGATGACGGCGGCGTTCCGTTGCCAAATAAAGCAAGAGGGCTTGCGATTTGCGCGAGACCCACCCAGAGACGGGCGCACCGTTCAGCATCACCTGCGGTGTACCAAAAATTGAGATCGTCAGCTGGGGGTCTGTTGTCATGAACGTTGTTCCAAATAAGTGAAGGGTTTCTGAAGGGTCAGCTGTTAGCCTGTTGAAAATTTAACCGAATTACATGGAGATGTAAAGATGAAACGACGACTAACGATTTTCTACCTGCTGACTGTGATTGGATGCGTGCTGTTGAGTGGGCGGGTTTCGGCCGAAACCACCAACAACGAAGCCATCGTCTACGCCACCAACGACGGGCAACAAGTCCGCCTCATCAACCCTGACGGCAGCAATGACCGCGCCGTTTGGAATATCCCGCAACCAGAGTTTTACGCGCTCTTCGATGTCGCACTTAGTCCGGACGGCACGTCGATTGCGATTTCTTCCCCTCATGAAGATGCCTGCTCGTTGCTGCGCAGCGATGTCTTCACGATGGACACCAGCGGCAACAATCTGCGTCGCCTGACCAGTCCGCCCACCTGCGCCGACTCCGACCATCTGCCGCGTGGTTCCGTGCGGGTCACGTTCGAGAATCAACTCAGCGATGTCTCGACATTTGTGATTTATGTCGAAGGTGCACGCAATCGGGAGACGGTGACGGTGTTGCCAGGCAGCACAAAAACGTGGACATTTCACGATGTTGCCGATTATGGGCCTGGGTATCGCCATCGCATTGTGGCTGTCAGTGATACGACAGATGCGTGGCTGGATCCGCTGGTTTCGGCCGATGTCATCCCTGGTCAAACCAGTACAGCCAACGCCCTTTACAGAATTAGCAATAGCACAGCCGCCCTAAACTTTTTCGCCTTCGGTCTCGATTGGCGACCGACGACCAACACCATCGGTTATTCACTCGGTGGCGACCTCAAGACGATCGGTCCCAATGCGCCCATAGGCAGCATCGGTGACTCGTTAAACCTGATCGATGTCACCTACACATGGGCATGGTCAGATGATGGCAAGTGGGTTGCCTATGTCGATAACTCGACCGACAGCATCTACATCTGGGAACCGGGCAGCAGCACGCCGCCGCGAAAAATTGTCAACAACACCGATCTCACCGCAAACATCAAGGGGTTGGATTGGGTTCCGGGCGAAAACAAAGTGATTTTTGCCTATGAGGATTACATATCCTACGAAAATCTTTACGCCGTTTCATGGGATGAGAATGATGAAACGCTGGTCAACCTGACCCAATTTGATGGGTCTGCCCCAGATGGGCAGTATGCCAACTACCCGTCTGTCTCCCCCGATGGGCAGTCAATTGTGTTCCAATATAGAACGTGGCCGACTGGCACCGCTGAATTATGGACAATTAAGATGGATGGCTCACAAATGCAGTCGCTCGGTGTGCAAGGTGTGCGCCCTGACTGGGGCGGTGGTCAACCATCCGCGCCAACGGCCGTGATGTTTTCGGCCGCCACAGCGACCCCAACCCAACCCATCGCCACCTTGCTCTTCACACTGCTAATCCTCGTCTGGAGTGCAACCAGCTTAGTCGCACAGAAGAAGCGACCAAACTGGTCGCGCTCCTAGCTAACTAGCGCAAAACGGATAATGTGATGAATGAATACGAGTACACTGTCTACCTGCTGCGTGTGTGGTGCGATGAGCGTCAACATGAGTGGCATGCAACGCTCACACAACCAGACGCACGGCAGGTAAGACAGTTCGCCGACCTAGATGGGTTGGTCGCATTTTTACAAACGCAGTTTGGCATAGAGCTGCCCGCAGAGACAACCTCGCTGCGTTCACGCCTCGATTAAACACGCCAATGCGCCAGTCCACTTTTGCAAATGACATCGCTTTGGGATTTGGCGTGAAAGATAAGTGGTGCGTAATCACATCTGGTTACGCACCACGCGAATACAGAAATTGCGTCGCCACTTCTTGAGGAGGAAAAAGAGCGAGATAACGGCAGTTGATGGGGCCACATGCTGCCGTATTCTAAAAAAATCGTGACGGTCGTTCTCTCAAACAAAAGGAAATCGCAAGAGTTGCTCCCTATCCTAAACGTCATCAGCGAATCACCGCTAACCAATCAGACAATTAGGAGATTTCGAGATGTTCAAACGAATCATTTTAGTAGTATTGACGTTATTGAGCTTTGGGAGCGTTTCGGCCGATACAGGTGGAACAATTGCCTATATCCCAACCAATGGAGACGAAATTCGACTCGTCAACCCTGACGGTAGTGATAACCGTGCAATCTGGAGCAATCCCAATCCAGATGGAACCACAATTAATGACATAGGATGGAATGCAGATGGCTCGCGCCTCGCGCTGAGTAGCTCACATGAAATCGATTGCTCGCTCTATAACAGCGATATATTTTCCATCTCGCCACAAGGTAGCAATTTACAGCGTATCACCAATAACCCCGCTTGCGCTGCATTAGCCAGCTACCCCAAGGGCTCGGTTGAGGTCACATTTCGCAACTCAACCCTCCACCCAATTGACGCTGGGATTTTGATTGGCTACGTGCAGGGCGCGTCCGCGTCCGTTCACACAAGCATCGGTTTTGGCGGATCAAGCGTCACACTCCTATTCAATGACGTTGCCGATATGGGGGATAGACTCCAACCGATCGTCGCCAAACGCGGGCTTGAGAATTGGCTCGACATTGCGGGGGTCAACGTCATCGCGGGACAAACAGTGCAAACCACCATCACGTTGGATGCCAGAAATGCCCGCAACTACTCTGCGGGCGAACTTAGTTGGCATCCAAATGGGTCGGAAATTGGCTTCGTATTTGATGGCAGTGGGAATCAGTTGTTGAGTCAAATTTCGGCCGATCCAGCCATCGCTGAAGCAGAGACGTTTATCACCGCCAACGGCAATTTGCAATCAGGCGCAACGCTCGCTTGGTCACCAACAGGCCGTTATATCGCCTACACACGCATTGATGGCATCTACGTCGTAGACACGGCAAACCCAGCGGCCGATGCCGTTCGGCACGTCATCTACGATCAGTTTGACAACTACTTTATCGGGGTTGACTGGCTGCCCGATGAATCTGGCTTTGTCTTTGCGTTTACGCAAGGGCCTGAATTTGACTTTCCGCCCCAGCCACGCACCGCTGCGAATATCTTCCAATACAAATTTTCGACGCAACAGGTAACCCAGCTGACACAACACAATGGCGACGGCAACTTCGCCGTTGATCCCAAAGTGTCGCCCGATGGCAGCGAAATTGTCTACTCATTCCAGTCCAGTAACGCACAATTCTTCAGCATCTATCGAATGCCAATCGGCGGCGGTGCTGGCACACTTGTCGCACAAGGTGGATTTTCACCCGTTTGGACAGCAGCTTCCATCCCGAACACCCCAACGGCCGTGCAACTTAGTTCATTCTCTCTCGGTTTGGCAAATCATTGGTTGCTAGCTATCGCACTCTTTTTGAGCGGCGTGACGGCTCACGCATTGTCTCGCACAAAAACGGGCGGTTGACCATTTATCATTCGAGCTTTGCAGCGTGCGACAAAACTCATGTCGCACGTGGGTTTAGATACCAAAATTGAACGTTTTTCGCCTCACTTGCATTACAAGGGTAGGATGCACAGTATGACGTTGAATTTGGATCACCTGTTGGCACAGGGTCAGGCGACAGAGCATGAGATTGTCGAACAACTCGTTGGACAATTTTATACACCGCTGCGTCGCTTGGCTCAGTCGCTGTTGCAGGATGAAACCGCGGCGGCAGACGTGGCGCAGACGGCAATCATCAAGGCGGCCAATCGGATTGGACAGTATGAGCCACACACCAATTTGCGGGCGTGGGTCTACAAGATTGCGGTGAACGAGTGCCGCATGATCGGCCGAAAACAGCAACGCCGGCAACGTCTCTACGACCTACTCTCCCGCAATGTCAGAGAAGCTGATCCACGTCCATCGCCTGAACAATCCACGCTGCAAAACGAACGAGATCGACAGCTATGGGCGGCCGTTCGTCGGCTTAAAGAAAAACATCGCATTCCCATTATCTTGCGCTATAGCCACAATTTGTCTATCCAAGAGATCGCCAACGCGCTCAACTTACCGCAGGGAACGGTGCGTTCACGGCTGCATTATGCTCAAAAGCAACTGCATGGGTGGCTAGCGGCTGAAGGGGTGACCGTATGAAAAGCATCCACCAACAACTACGCGACCTGTTGACGCAGGATGAACGGCTGAACGCTGAACAACAAGCTCACCTCGCCACATGCGACGATTGCGCGCGCTATGCGCGGTTGTTGGCCGATTTGCGAGAAGGGACGTGGGACGTAGGCGCGATCATTGTTGATCCGCTCACACCATCCGAGCAGCGTGCCGTCGTCCGCGCCATCAGACCGCACGTGAGAGAAAACATGCTATTTCGCAGATCAAAATATGGCAGGTTGGCTGGCATTGCAGGAGCGGTCGCGCTGGGTCTCTTTATGATGACCCTCTACTTCTCAACGTTCGACTTTGGTTCATTCGTCGGTCGGGAAGGAGAGGAGAACGTCACGCAGCAGAGTGAATTGCGTGGCGCGACGCGCAATGTCACGACGGATCCTTTTGCCGTGCTGCAAGATACGACGGCGTTCACACAGGTCACGCTGATTGAACAGCCAAAAATGCTGCATGAACGCGCCGCACATACGGCGACATTGCTGCCAGATGGGCGCGTCTTGTTGACAGGTGGTTTTGCAGGCAATGAGCAGGCGTTGAACAGCACCGAACTATTCGACCCTGTCGCACAGACATTCTCGCCAGCTCCCACTCTTGCGGTTGGTCGTATGTCACATTCCGCGACGTTGTTACCCGACGGACGTGTTCTGATCGCGGGCGGGTTTAATGGTGATTATCTCGCATCGGCCGAAATCTACGACCCGCAGACCAACAGCTTCACCTCAGCTGGTTCCATGCTCACGGGTCGCAGTGGGCATGTCGCCGTCTTGCTCAACGATGGCAAGGTTTTAGTGGCGGGGGGAACGGGAGAAGGGTGGAGCTTCTTACAATCGGCCGAAATCTATGACCCACAAACCAACACCTTCTCAGCGACGGGGGCCATGTCTGTGCCGCGTGAATCACACACCGCAACGCTGCTGACAGATGGCAGCGTCTTGATCACGGGGGGGCATCAGGGTCGGCGTTCCGCCATTGAACTATACGCCAGTGCTGAACTTTACGAGCCAGCGAGCGGCACATTCACGTTAACAGGTAGCATGTCTGTCAAGCGCCACAAACATGATGCCGTGCGACTCGCCGACGGGCGCGTGCTGATAACTGGTGGGGCTGATGAACGCGACGCAGGCGGGGTCTACGACAGCACAGAGATTTTCGATCCAAGCACGGGCGAATTTTCAGATTCTGACACGCTTAACAGCAGTCGTTACAAACATTATGGCACCTCGCTTTTACTGTCAAACGGTCAAGCAGCCCTGTTTGGCGGTGCCAATCGTGTTGAGCTACGCAATCTAAACGAAGCGACATTTTACACGCCAAGTGGAGATGGGATTGCGACTCGCTTCTTTGCAACGGCAACGCGACTCAACAATGGGGATGTGCTTATCGCAGGGGGGTATGGCGCGTCTGTTTCGGCCGATAAACAAGCGTGGGTGCTGCGTTTCGAATGATCGTTCGACGCTAGATACAGCCAGCCCAATCTGAGCCCCCTACCCTCGCACCGTTGAACAAATTGCTACAGCGCGCGAAATACGTGGGAAACAGCAGTACAAGAGGAACCATAAGAGAATCCCATAAAAGCACGGCAAACAATTTCCGACTAGCTCATCCGTGTAACCACCCTGCCCAGAAAACGACAGTGCCATTCTGCTGACTGTGCAGATAGATATCGTGCTTTCGGCCGAAAACCCGCCCCGCCTGCTTGCCATCGGTAAAGAAAAGCCGTTGAATCTGCCCATCGCTGTTCCCCTGCGTCCCATAATTCGCAAGGTCTTGCTTGAGTTTGTGGTTCAACCGCTTGCGCTTTCCTGTGAGGCTTGCGTAACGCGTTGAGGTGTAGCTGTTGGGTAAACGGATGGCGGTATAGCTTGCGCCTGCCCTGCCCTGTTTGCCTTGTGAGTCGATAAAAGTAAATGCCGCACGACCGTGCTGCCAAGACGTTTCTTGATCGCCAGCATCGGCAACGAGTGACAAATTAGCTACGCGTTCTGTGTCGTGTGCGTCGTCGTAATAACGTTGTGTTCGTGCTGGCACACCGGTCACTAGTTGCAAAGTGGCGCGTGAGATCGGGCTAGATGCTCGTCCACAGTGAAAGGCGGTATAAAAAGCATTGCGCACCTCACCAATTGTACCTAACAGCTCTTGGATAGGTAATTTAATCTCATCGCCTGAGAAGTGGGTCACACCGAGATGACGTGCGACGCGGATATTGCCATAGAGCCATAATCGGCCGAAATCATCCCGCTCCCAAAATACACCCTTCCCTGCATTCAAAACTTGTCTCAAACGTCGCCAGCCAACGACGCGCAACGGCGAAGATTTGTCGGTGAGCTGTTGGCGTAGCTCATCTATGGTTAACCAACCACGTCCTTGTTCGTCTAAGAAACGTGCGAGGAGCCAGATTCGGCCGATGGCGGCCATCTCATGTTTCAAGCAGGCAACCAGCAATGAAGGATGAACAGAGCATGTTTGAACCCGTTCAGACTCGCTAGAACCCTTAGATATATCAGCCGCTACAACGTCATCATCGACGGGCGTGACCGTCAACGCAATTTGGAGCTTAGATTGTGGTGGAACGCGATTTGGCTGAGTCGGGATGCGGTCACTGCCCCACCCTAAATGGGGTGGCAGGCGTGATAGAGCAGGTGATTCGGTTGTTTCAACCGGACTTGACTGACCTCGTTGTTGCCGCAACTGTTCACGTAATCTGTGAAGCTGTGCGTTGGCAACGGTTAGATCACCTGCGCTATTGACAGGATTAACGACTCGTGCTATGTTTCCCACGATATAAGTTTCCTGATGGAGAGGCACAACATCCCCCTCCCCAATCAAGAGGCTCTTTGCTAGACAGTTCAGAGGTACCAGCTCATTTCTGTCAAACTGAATAAAATTGTCGAGACCAACAGCGTTGGTCTTTTTCACTTTTAGGGCAAATGCCCTAAAGGCAGCCTAAACTACCTATCACTACCTACGACATTGTTAGTCGTAAATAGTGACAGACCGTTTAGGGAAAAGATGTTCCGAAACTGTGGATGCAATCATGCTCCATTTTCCTTTTGAGGTATGCAGTTGTGGATAAAAGAGTGGGGCTAGAGAGCTAACTGTTCTTTGGGTTGCAACGAATACACGAAATAGTATAATTCTTTGCAGAAGAGTTATATTTTAACCCCCCATAAAAAGCCCCGTGATTTCCGTTCAAAGATAGTCATGGGGCTTTTGCCCTTATATCCAAAATTTAGATCAAGATTATAAACAAAGATCGGTGATTTAGCGAAGATCAAAATCATTTTGGTTGCTGCTACGCGTGACTTCGTGTAGTGATATGGACTGTTCAATGCGTAATGTTGCCAGCGCATTTACCAACTGTGCCCGTAGGTGATCAACAAGCCTCCGCCACTCACAGCGAATAGGTAGCTTGGCCGGTTGTTTCACGTGGCACACGTCTCCCCATTCCATTCACGATTACGAACGGTCATGATCTCATCTGATAGGCTCAAAATTCAACCTAAAGAGACGGCCTGAGTATATAGTGTGTACCATTGTATAAGTTATTGCACTTGCGTACATTGCGCGTGTAAATCCGTATAACAAGTTGTCGTGTCAGAGGAAGCCGTGTATTATTGTTCCGCAGTGTGTATCTAAATGTACTAAAGTACAATGTAGTACACGACTATTGTACGATGGTACACACAAATTGATAGATGTCAGCTCTTACTCATGACAATTTCGGACAGGCTGACAGTACGTTGATTCTTTGGACAGTGTTTGATGCGGCATTCTATAAGTTGCCGTGTATTAACTTGCACAAAAATACACGCTGGTACAATCTGTGTACATGATGGTACACACCAATGGTGCACAAACGAGGTGATTAATGACGACAGTTATTACGGTTGAAAATAGAAAAGGGGGCGTTGCGAAAACAACGACCGCATTAACCTTGGGTGTAGGGCTTGCGAGACACAGTCAAGAGAGTGGGGGGGGGAACGTCCTGATTATTGATATGGACCCACAAGGGGATGCAGCGCGCGGTCTCGGGTTGGAGCCAGAGGGACAGTGTATTAGCCACGTCCTACTAGGAGATGGTTCTGTTCAACAATTACGAGAAAATGTCATATGGGCTGATCGTAGCGAGAGTGGGGGACCGAATCGGCCGAATCTATACGTTTTGCCTGCAACGGATCAGTTAAGCGAGGCGAAGGAAGATATTCTCACAGAAATTGCGCTGTTAGCGGCACGATCAATGCGAACTCGCCGCAGCGGTGAAGGGCGACATCTCGTTAATCTACTTGAAGATAAGCTCGGCCTTGCCAAAGAAGCCTTTGACTTCATCATTATCGACTGTCCGCCGACGCTTGATATGTTGCAACAGGCAATCCATCAGTTCGCGGATTACGCGATTGTGCCGGTCAAAGTAGATTATCATGGAGCGAGCGCAACAGGCCGACACACAAAGAACATCATAGATGACCAAGCGGCGGGAATCGAAATCTCTATTTTTGCGATTGTGCCAACGTTTGTGCAGGCAAATTTGCGTTTGACGCGCAGCATGATGGATCAACTGACACAGATGTATGGGAAAAAGACGATTGCCATGCCGATTCCACATACGGTTCGCGTTGCTGAAGCACCTGCATCGGGTGGATTGACGGTGATAGAGTATCAACCCGACTCGCCAGCGGCGATTGCCTATCAAGATTTGATTGATCGCGTTTACGCTCAACTACAAGGAGACGACTGATGTCATTTAAAGACCCATTTGCAGGATTAGATAATGAGCCTAAAAAACCAAAGAAAGGCAAGCCAGAGTTTGATCGTGCTATCAAAGGTGTTTCTCGTCGTGATGCGATTATGGCGACGGGGCAGGGCAAATCGACCCATCATGGTCAATATTACCAACTAACCACGCGCTTACCGCTTGAACTTGTCGATGAAATTAGGGAATGGGCAGCCACACTGCAAATGACACAGCAAGATTTGCAGCGATACTGCTTTTATCGTGGTCTCGAAGCCCTTAAACAAGGTGAACGTCCCGCAGTTGAAGAAGTCGTAGTCCGCAAACGTTTTGTTCCACCTACTGGCTCATAAAAAGATTTCACAGGGGAAACCATCATGGTACCCCCTGATATTCACATGGATAACAAAATAAATGTCGTTGAACAGAAAACGGTTGATTTCTATGATGATGATTTAATCGCCGTGCGTGCGGAAGATGGACAGGTTTATGTATCACTGCGCCACATGTGCGATTCGATCGGCATTGCACGTCAGAGCCAAGTGCGCCGCATTCGTGAACATCATGTGCTTGCGAAGGGGTATACAGGGGGAACCATCATGATACCCCCTGGTCTAAGAGGGGGTGGGGGGAAGCAGCAAGCTGGTCTGCTGCGCGTTGATTTAGTTCCACTTTGGCTTTCAGGAATTGACGTGAAGCGTGTGCGGGAAGAGATTCGGCCGAAACTCGAAAAGTATCAAGAAGAGGTCGCAAAAGTTCTTTGGGAGGCATTTCAAAGTGGACGGTTGTCCACGGGCCCGACGGTCGATGAACTCCTACAAAAAGATACACCCGCCGTTCGAGCTTACAAAGTAGCGCGCGCCATCGCCGACTTGGCACTTAATCAAGTTGTATTGGAATCAAGACTCGATGATTACGAAAGCAGATTGAGCATCATTGAGGCAACGTTGAGCGATCCACGTCGGCAAATCTCAGCGGAACAGGCGATGCATATATCCCAAGCGGTGAAGGCAATTGCACTAGAAATGGGAACACGCAGCGGCAGGAATGAGTTTCAGGGCGTGTATGGGGAATTATATCGCCGCTATGAGATACCAACTTATCGGGAGTTGCCCGCAACGAAATTTGATGAAGCCATGAATTTCTTGCGTGATTGGTATAGCTCTCTTGTAGATCAGGCTGCGCCATTTTAGCTATCATGACAGCCTATCATCATCAGAATAATGCAGATGTGACGCCCAACAAGTAGAACTGGACGGTCGCCATTTCCATCTCCTGTATCAGGTGCGCGTATAATCGGAAGATGCAATCACATACACTGGCTATTCAACGTTATGAATTAGGAGATCAATTCGCACTGCAACGGGCAGACAACGAGGCATTTATCAATGCGTGGGTCGTATATCGGGGAGTCGATGAAGATTTTTCACAAAGCTTTGTCGATGCACGCACCGAGCTCGAGGGCGTGCCGTTTTGCAGTTGGGTAATGCAGGCTGAAAAACGAGTTGGTGGGGTCATTTTACTGCCAAATGGGATTGGTGACTTTTTCCTCATCCCGCCCCAGCGAGATTCGGCCGAACTGCTATCCCGACTCATCCCCCTGTTGCGCCACTGGTCTGACCCAACGAAGCCAATTTTGGCACAGGGGATTACGACATACCATCTGTCGACGTTTGAACAAGCTGGTTTTGTCTTGCAAGAGAGCCGTGCATGGATGATTCGGCCGATTGAGCCACAGAGTGAATCCCCAACCAGCAACTGGCAACACAAACCCATCTCGCCAATGGACGCAGCGACGATTGGCAAATTATTGCACGCTGCATTTCAAGGGGGCGTGGGTGAATATGGTCGTCGTGATGAGACGGCACATGTCGCTTCGACAAACAGCTTTCTTGAACAACACGATCCCGCTACGGCATGTGGGCAAGCCTCTGCATGGGCCGTGACAACCGCTGGGGAGCCAGTTGGTATCTGTCTGGTCGAGCTGCACAAAGGATTACCGACCATCCGCTTTGTCGCTGTATTGCCATCGCAGCAGGGGCAGGGGGTAGCGACATGGTTACTCCAACGCGCGCTGACGAAACTCGCTCCACATCATAAGTGGGTCAAATTAGCGGTGACTGTAGGCAACCCCGCCATGACCCTATACGAACGATTAGGCTTTGTGGCAGGGGATGTGCTGCATCAGTTGATTCTGACGGGATAGGCGCTGATTGACTTATGTTGGTTGAGTAGGGGCAGGTTTCAAATCTGCCCCTACATATGCCGCTTTCTCAAAATGGACGCGGAGCGCGAACTTCACGTGCGGCGCGTCTGGACGATTCCGTTTGCGCCCAGCAGATGAGCGTCATCAGTGTTAGCAAGAGTGTGAAGCTAAATAACGCTTGTCGCAAGTGTGAGTGGGTTAAATCGGCCGATTCTCCCCCCATCTCCACCGCCGTCGGCACACCGGCGCCAATCGCCCAATCGGAAAATGCCGTGATGCCTGCACGGGTCGCCGTCTGATCATCAAACGACGTGACGGCGCAATCCCAATCGCTGCCCGTGTAGCGGCAAACCTCTGGCGCGGCGAGTCCGTCGTGTGGCAACGTCAAGGATAGATCAAAGCCGTTGACCGTCACGCCCGCTGAATCCGTGCCGCTGATTTGCCAATAGCGTCCTGTCTGTTGGGCTGTTGCGGCCTGTGGATGGTCGCTCTCGATGCGGCGCAGCGTGATGCAGTCGAGATCGCTCGTCGAGTTGACCGTGACCGTCACAGTCAGCTCCATATCAAACGCATAGTCGTTGCCGTCTTCGACAAAACAGTGCGTCACGAACGGCGATTCGTCATAGCCGATGTCGGGCGCGTCCCCCTGTGGGCGTGCTTCCCCCTCAAAATCTTGCGTCACACCAAAATCATTCCCCGCGTCAATCGCATGAGACCCTGCGGCGAGACGGTAATCGCCATTGGCCGCATCGACAAAGACGGGATCACCGACAACGGTGTTTGTTTGGTTGCCAATATTGCTGAAGGGGGTTGCAACATTGTGGAAGAGTAGCGAATCGGCCGAACGCCACAAGT
Source organism: Anaerolineae bacterium (assembly GCA_030425205.1). GTDB lineage: Bacteria > Chloroflexota > Anaerolineae > Promineifilales > Promineifilaceae > CALECP01. Next base: position 18,476 of record JAUIAP010000027.1, on the reverse strand, counting down.
CATTGCCGCCATGCCCGTTGTTGCCCGCCATGCCACCCGTGTAATTGTCGATAATGGTGTTGCGGACGCTCAAAAGGGCCTTTGAATAGGCCAATACCGCAAAGCCGCTGGTCAATGTGCCTGATGTGATGGTCGCGTGTTGCAGCGTGGTGGAGCCTAGATGGCAGTCGGTGACGCAAAACGCATAGTAGGCGTGGCCGCCATAGACCGCTCGATTGCCGTCGAATTGCAAATTGGTGGCGACATGCGTTCCGTTGAAACCGATGACGAGTGCGCCGCCGTGACTATCGGCCGAATTGCTCACAAACGTCGTGCGACTGATGTTACTACTCGCGCGGACAAAGACCGCTCCTGCATCATCGGTGCTGTGGTTGCCGTCAAAGTGGCTGTCGCTCATGATCAAATTACTTGCCTTGAGCGCACCGCCACCATTGACCAAATGGGCTTGGCTGCTGAACGCGGCGTTGGCGCGATTGTTGCGGAACGTCGTGCCGTGAACTTCGATTGTATGATCGGACAAAACCGCCCCCGCAGCACGCACCGAAGAGTTATCTTCAAAATGACTGTTCATGATCGCGCCGTCGCGGATTTCGAGCGCACCCCCTTCATCCCCATGGTTGTTGATAAACGTGGTGTCGCTGATCGTGCTAAACGTGCCGCTCCCTTCAACCGCGCCGGGACGCGCCGTTGCCGTGCTGCGATTGTTCTCAAAGTGCGAACTGGTGATCGCCAACGTGCCGCTGGTGGACTGGAAAATGGCGGCAGGGGAGGGTGACGTGTTGCTGTAAAAGTCGGCGTGTGTGACCACGACGGACACGCCGCTGATCGCTGCGCCGCTGCTATTGACGTTGCGCTCGATGCGTGACGCATTCACGGTGACTGTGCCGAGCGCGTTGACCGACCCTTGCACGCCTGTATTGCTAATGATTTGTGTGTCGCTCAACGTGATCGTCCCGCCGCGAATCGCGCTGCCAGAGCCGGTTGTGCTGTTGTGTTCAAAGTGGGAGCCTGTCACATTGACCGTGCCGTTTGACCAAATCGCCCCCCCTTCCGTCGCACTGTTGCGTAAAAATGTGCTGTCCGTGACGTTGATATTGTCCGCTTGTAAGGTGCCGTTTTTGCTGCTGTTGTCGCTAAAATGGGCGTTATGGACGGTCAGCGTTGCGCCGCCTGACGCATAGAAGACGGAGCGGTTGGACGCAAGGTTGTGATCGGCCGAAACCCCCGTCAATGTCACAGGACTGCTGCTATAAAGCCCGCTGCCTCCAACGATCCCGCCGCCCGCACAGTAGTCGCTATTGCCGCTGAAGGTGGTGTTGTGAATTTCGGCCGAATCTACCACATTGATCGCGCCACAATGCCCATTGTTGATCAGTTGCGACCCCGTCATGACAAGCATTCCCTGCACGGTCAAGCCGCGACTCTGCCCCTGAATCCGACTGTCCGCAATCGTTGCATCCGACCCGACAAACACGCCGCTCGCCGTCGAGCCAGCGGGGTACGTTCCCGTCAAAACTTGCGTGTTTGTCATCGTCAACGTCCCCACATCGACATAAACGGCATAAACCGAATTGTTCTCAAAATGGCTATCGACAATCGTGGCGTTGCTGCCGTTGACGCGCAAGCCCGACCCCGTGTGATCGCTGATCCGCGTGTTGGTCATCCACAATGAGCCATCAACCTGCACGCCCCCGCTGCTGCCAACGCTACCATTCTCAAACACCGCCGTTCCCGAAATCGTCGCGTTGCCGTTGACGAGCGCAATCCGCCGATCTGCGCCGTAGGCGATCACGCTATCCGTTGCGGTCAAGTCACCGTTGACCACAAACGCCGTGTCGAGACCCGTGCCGCATGAGCCACTGAATGCGGTCTGGCTCAAAATCTGTGTATTTTCGAGTGTCAAGTCACCCGCCCCATACGCGCCCGAGCCAGCATAGCCACTATTGTTGACCAAAACGCTATTGACGATCAGCATATCTTGACTCGCATACGCGCCACCGCCTTGCCCGTTTGACGGGATCGATCCCGGACACGAATACGACGCAACGCTGTCCTCAATCCGACTGTCATAGATGTTGAGCTTGCCATTGGTATAGATCGCGCCGCCAAAACTACCGCTGGCGATCCCGTTGGAAAGCGTCAGCGCGTGAACGGTCAATGTCACGGGGGGCGTTGCATTGCCCGTCAAGAGGCGAAAGAAACCAGCATCGCGCACAATTTTTGCGCCGTTGCCTTGTACAACCGCGTCTTCCGTAATGGTCGGCAGGGCGGCGGTAAGCGAATAGGTGCAGTTTGCGCCTAGTTCAATTGTGTCCACGCCGAGCGTGGCGTTTGCGTCATCGATGGCGGTCGCCAAACTGGCACTGTCCCCGACTGTGCCTATGCAAGCGGCGTTGAACGTGGCAGCATGGGCGACGTTCCGCAGCGGCAAAAAGAGCAAGCTGAGGAGCAAAAGCGGGCAAATAAGAGTGCAGGTTAGAATTGAAAAACGAAAGGTGCCTTGAGTGTTCATATGATTTTACCGTCTGCCAACAGGTGGGCGCGTTGCAACGCCCTGACTTGACGTTCTACAGGGTTCGCAGTATCGTCACCAACATAGCACGACACTCTTTGGCAACTCTTTGACGCGATGACGATTTCCCTCAATTTGCAAGGCACACTGACATTTTTGGACGGCGATCACGCTGTGACGGGTGTGCGTTCGCGCAAGGCCATCGCACTGTTGGCGTATCTCGCGCTCAACGAGGGGGCGATTGAGCGGCTGACGTTGGCCGATCTGTTTTGGCCTGACCAGACGGAAAAACGCGCCCGCGCCAATCTCAGTTGGGTGCTTAATCGGTTAAAAAAGGTGTTGCCGCCCTGTTTGGAGACCGCCCGTCATACGGTGCAGTTACAGAGGCATCCAGATTTTCGGGTTGATGTTTGGGAGCTGGATGGTGATTTTTTGCCGTTGCTGCGCGGCGATCTGTTGGATGGATTTTTACTTGATGATTGTCCGCAATTTGAACGCTGGCTGCTGACGGCGCGCGAGCATTGGCGGCAACAGATCGTGCGCCGCTTAACCGCTGCCATCGATGCACACATCGGCCACGCAGACTACGCCGCCGCCCTGCCGTTTGCCGAAAAATGGGTGCAGATCATGCTGTGGCATGAGGAGGGGCATCGGCAGTTGATGCGCTGTTTGGCGGGGCTGGGCGACCGTGAGGGAGCGTTGTTACAGTTTGAACGCTGCAAGCGGCTGTTGCGCGAAGAGCTTGGGGTTGCGCCATCGGCCGAAACTGTCGCCCTCTATGAACAGATCCGCACCACGCGGCAACATGATCCCACCCACAATTTGCCGCGCCAATGGTTGCCATTTTTCGGCCGATCTAGCCTCCTCTCCCAACTCACCACCCAGCTGCCCCCCTTCACAACCGTGATTGGCTATGGCGGCATCGGCAAGACGCGGCTGGCGATTGAGATCGGGTATCGTGCGCTCGCCAACTTTGTGGACGGGGTCTGTTTTGTCACGCTGGCGGATAGAATGCCATCGGCCGATCCCGCCGGTACGTTGAGCGCACTCGTTGCCACTGCGCGCGGGTTGACGCTCGACGGCAACGACAGCCCGACTGAGGCACTGATCAAACAGTTGCGCGACAAACACCTGCTGCTCATCATCGACAACTTTGAAGGCTGGGAAGCGGCGACGCCGTGGCTGATCCAGCTGTTGCAGGGGATACGCGCCCTCTCCCTTATCGTCACGTCGCGTCAACGGCTGCCCGTCACGTCGGCACAGGTTATCCTGTTGGAAGGGTTGACCTACCCACAATCGGCCGATTCCAACTGGCAAACCCTCTGCCGTGACTACTCCGCACTGGCACTCTTTGCCGATGCCGTCGCCCGTCACGACCCACATGCCGCGCTGTTGCAAAATGCAGCCGTGTTGAGTTCCGCGCAACGGGCAACGGTGCAACTAGTGCAACGTCTACAGGGGTTGCCGTTGGGGTTGATTTTGGCTGCGCCGCTGTTGGTGCGGATTTCGGCCGAAACGCTGACGACGCAACTCTCCAACGATCTCGATAAGCTCGATCCGGCCGTCGTCGATCTCGCACAACGCCATCGCACACTGCGTGCCGTTTTTACCCATTCGTGGCAGCTCCTATCCGCGTCCGCACAAGCGTTGCTCGCCCAACTTGCCATCTTTCGTGGCGGCTTCACGCTGGCTGCGGCACAGGCGATCATGCCCGTCGCGGCACGCGATTTGCAAACGCTGCAAGATCACCAACTTATCATGCGTGACACGACGGGACGCTATCAAATGCACCCGCTTGTGCGCCAATATGCGCGGGAGCGTCTGCCCGATCCAGCGACGCTTGCCGCCGCCCACGCTGACTACTTTAGCGACTGGCTGCATCTGAAATCGGCCGATCTCCGCAGCGCACGAATGCCAAAAATCTTGGCACAACTGCAACGCGAACAAGCCAACCTCTTCGCGGCGTGGGAGGTCGCGCTGACGCAACGCGACAGCATCATGATCGATGCGATGCTCAACGGGCTGTATCTGATGTTTGGGATTGGGGGGCAATATCGGCTTGGGCTGCAACTTTTTAGCGATGCCCAGACAATCGCGCAGGCCGATCGGCTGTTGGTCAGCCGATTGCAGGTGCGTGCGGCGATTTTCACGCAGGTATGCGGTCGCCAATCGGAGGCGTTTGCGACGCTCGACGCTGCCATTCCGACGTTGCGTGCGGCGGCACATTCGGCCGATCTCGCCCTCGCCCTGCGCTATCGGGCGCGTGTTGCCATGCGGATCGGCCGACGCGATCAAGCGATCCGCGACACCCAAGAAAGTCTCGACCTCTTCACAAAATCAGGCGAACGCCATCATATCGCGGGGCTGCACGATCAGCTCAATGCGCTCTATGCCGAACAGGGCGACCTCGCAAGTGCGCTGGCTCATGCGCGCAATGCGGTCGCCATTACGACAGAAATTAGCAATGTCGGCGGCTTGCCCGTGTTGAAAAATCATTTGGCAAATATCCTGATTAAGTTGCAACGTTATGATGAGGCGGAGCGTCATTTGCAGGAGACGTTGCCATTGGCGGTGCAGTTGGGGATGCTGACCGAGCAGGCGTTTACCTACTATCATTTGGCGGAGGTTGCCGTGGGGAGGGGGGCGTTGGATTCGGCCGAAAAGCATCTCGCTCAGGCGCGCTTGCTCTTGCGCGATTCGGCCGATCAGCAGACCATCGCACATACCGAACAGCTCGCCGGCATCATCGCCACCGCCCGCGCCGACTTCCCCCGCGCCCATGATCACCTGCAACGCGCCCGTACTCTCTACCGCGAACTCGACATCCCCTACGAAGTGGCCTTGACGCAGCACCATCTCATTCCCGTCCTGATCGGCCTTAATCGGCCGAATGCAGCGCAAACCCTTGCCCGCGAAGTTGCAGCGGCAGCGATTGAGAATGATTGGCCGTTACTCGTTTGATAACGATTTTGGTGAATCAAAAGGGCGCATCGCCCATGACCGCTTACTTTTCAATCGGCAGTTCAGCTTTATTCCAATCCCGATAGCCGCCCGTCATGTTGATGACGTTTTCTGCCCCCGCCGCCTGTAAAATACTGGCTGCGATTGCGGAGCGATTCCCCGATCGGCACTGCACTACAATAGGTTTGCCGTTGACCACCTCATCTGCCCGCTCACGCAAGTAGCCAAGCATAATGTGCCGTGCGTTGGGCAAGCGTCCCTCGTCCCACTCTGTTTGCGCGCGAACATCGATCAGCGTTACCTTACCGTCCAAAATGGGGTCAACAAGCTCGGCCGCTGGCACTTCTTTATACGTCTGCGTATTCATCCCAGCGTTCGCAACCTCATCCGCATCAAAATAACCCGCTATGTCATCCACGCCGATTTCGTGCAAGATTCGCACGACACGCGCCAGATGATTCGCGCCTGTTATGAGATAGACAGGCTTCTCGTAGTTGACAAACCAGCCTAACCACGTCGCAAGGTTGGCGATTTCGATGTTGATTGTTCCCGGCGCATGACCGTCCGCATATTGGTTAGGGCTGGCGGTATCGACAACAAGCGCCCCCGCTTCAATATGTGACGCAAGCGACGCAACGTCCAACTTGGCGGGCATTTCGTACTCGCCCAATACCTTCGGCCCTTCTCGATTGACCTTCTTCATTTGCGCGTAGTATTTTGGTGGCTCAGGTTGTCCGTCCAGCAGTGCATCGACAAACGACTCCTGCTTTTCGTATCCCAGCATGGGGTTGAACAACGCTTCATACCCAACCGTACTCGACGGAATTGCGCCTAATCCCTTGCCACAGGACGATCCTGCCCCATGCGCCGGCCAAACTTGCATATAGTCGGGCAGTTCCTTAAATCGCTTGACCGAATTGAACATGTCAATCGCGCCCGCGTTGGCTGATCCTACTTGACCAACCGCTTTTTCTAGGAGGTCAGGTCGGCCGAGCGATCCCACAAACACAAAGTCACCCGTAAAAATGCCCATTGGCTCGGTCGCGCCGCCGCCCAAATCGGTCAAAATGTAGCTCACGCTCTCAGGCGTGTGACCGGGCGTGTGGATTACCTCTAGCTGCACATTGCCGACCATAAACTTATCGCCCTCGCGGATCTTCTCATGGTCGTACTGCGTCGCGTACTCAAATTGCCAATCCTCGCCCCCTTCGTCCGAGACGTACAGCTTTGCACCCACGCGCTCAGCTAGCTCCCGCGCGCCAGAAACATAGTCGGCGTGGATGTGTGTATCGGCCGCGCCGACAATCTGCATCCCTTCCTGTTCCGCCATCGCCAAATAGGGCGAAATATCGCGGGCGGGGTCAATAATAATCGCCTCGTTCGTTTTCTGACACCCGACCATGTATGAGGCGTGGGCGAGGTCTTTGTCGTAAAAGTATTTCAGCAGCATCGTGCGTAACTCCTAATGGTTGAATAGATATGTCTCTTTCATAGCAGCGCGACCGAGCAGGTTGCGCTTTGACTTATGCAAGAAATTGTAAAGGGTGGCTGCAAGGGGCGTGTAAAGTAATGGTAAGGGTTGTGTAAGGATAGTTATGCTTCAAGCGTAGCCAACCGTGCTTCCATCTTTTCCAGCTTCGCCTGCATCTGCTCCACCATATAAAGCAGCATGATGTGCGTCTTTTTCGCGTCAATTCCGACGGGGCTACTGTCGCTGTGGATCATTTTTGCAATGCGCTCGTACTCTTGCTCTGGAATAGTCATGATTGGACGAGAGGTTCCACCTTTTGGAAAGGTGGAACCTCTGACAGATTTATGCGCGTCCGCGCAACATACCGTGCCAGTAAAGCTGCGGCAGGCCGTGTGCCTTCATCGCGTACATGCTGTAGCGTTCTTTGGCTTGGTTGAATGGGAACGTCTCTTTTGGCTTTTTGTCGTAGTCGAACTCCGCCAAGATGAGGCTATTGTAACCTGTGACGAGTGGGCAGGAGGTGTAGCCGTCGTACACTTCACGTCCCAAGCTAAAGCCATCGATTTCGGCCATCAAATGCTCGACCAAGACAGGAGCTTGTTTGCGAATGGCGGCAGCCGTCTTGGACGTTGGCAAGCTGCTGCTATCTCCGCAAGAAAAGACGTTAGGATACCGTTTGTGCTGTGTCGTGTATTGATCTACATCGACCCAACCCGTGCTGGCTGCCAGTGGGCTGTTCTTGATGAAGTTGGGTGCGCTCATGCGTGGGGTGACGTGGATCATGTCGTAGGACATTACAATTTGGTCGCCGCCGCCCGTTGGCTCAAAGACAGCCTCTTTGCTGTCAGGGCGCAAGGCGACCAACTCCGTTGCAAAGTGCGTTTCCATCTCTTTGCGTGCAATCACGTCGTAGAGCGCATCGGCATACTTCTTCACGCCAAAAATCCCGCCCGTGCCTGAGCAGAAAACGACGTTCACATTTTTGCGATTGCCAGAACGACGGAAATGATCTTCTGCAAGATAGGCGATTTTCTGAGGTGCGCCCGCGCATTTTACGCCCGTGCTGGGCTGCGTGAAGATGGCTGTACCGCCTTTCAGACCGCGAATGTTGTCCCACGTCGAGCTAACGGTGTCGTAAGAGTAGTTGCTGCAAACGCCCGTGCCGGGTTTGCCAACGCTCTCCGCCAAGCCCGGAATTTTGCCCCAGTCGATTTGGATGCCTGCTGAGACAACGAGATAGTCGTAGCCAATTGTGTTGCCGCTTTCGGTGGTGACGGTATTGTTGTCGGGGTCAAAAGTGGCAACGCGGTCTTGAATCCAGTCGTTGCCGTAGGGGATCAGGTCGCGCTCGTCCCGTTCAGACTCTTCGCGTGGGAAGATGCCCGCGCCAACGAGTGTCCAAAGGGGTTGGTAATAGTGCTTTTCAGACGGCTCAATAATGCCGATGTCGTAGCTGCCGTTCGATTCATTGGTCAGACGGGCTGCGACGGTGATGCCAGCCGCGCCACCGCCGACGATGAGGATTTGATAGTGGTCTTTCATGTTTAGAACTCCTTCTTCGTAGAGCTATCAGGGTGCTGATAGCTGATGCTTAGTTTTGTAGTTTTCGGCCGAAAGCCTTCCCAAAATTCAACAGCAAACTCAATCCGCGCTGCATATCGGGGTCGTTCAACTCACGCAACAGGCCAAAAATGCCGACCTTGCGCTCAGGCATTGCCATGCCCTCTTTTAGTGCCTCGCCCGTCATGCCCAATACGTTGATCAAGTTGGGATCGGTCAGCAACGGCAATGCGTCTGCCATTTCGGGTGAGGTCAGCCGCTCGGCCGCCGTGAGGCCAATCTGTACACGTTCATTAATGTCGATGCCATTGGCGTGCATCTTGCCAATCGCCTCATCTGCCATATCGCCGACCATCGCCACCAAACCAGGCGCTTGCTCACCGAACATCATTAGTTGTTCGAGTTGTGCCATCATCTTTGGCTCGGTCAGCTTTTCTAACATGCCCACACCAGCTTTAAGCCGCTGTTCGACATCAACGCCACGCATTGCAGCTTTACCAATCGCCTCATCCGCCATGTCACCGACCATTGCGGCGAGATGCGGGAGTTGGTCTGCCAGTTCGAGCAGTTGATCAAACTTCGCCATCGTCTCTGGCGCAGTCAGCTTTTCAGCCATCGTCAGGCCAGCTTTGAGACGGGATTCAACATCCACACCCCGCGCTGCCGCCTTGCCAATCGCTTCATCAGCCATGTCACCAACCATAGCAGCAAGATGGGGGGCTTGGTCTGCTAGGTCGAGCAGTTGGTCAAACTTTGCCATCGTTGCGGGCGCGGTTAGCTTTTCAGCCATTTGCAGCCCCGCTTTGAGCCGTGTTTCGATGTCGATGCCGCGCTCGGCCGCCCCACCAACAGCCTCATCCGCCATATCTGTGACCATCGCCACCATCGCGGGAGCCTGTGCGAGGGCATTGACGCTTTCTTCAAGCTGCTCGATCTTTTGCAAGATGCGCGTCATCGCCATCAACGTGTGCTGGTCATTGAGTTGTTGCTGCAAGGCAAGACCCGCGTCTGTGCTTTGCCATCCATTTGTTCCATTCATTTACTGCTCCTTATCCAAGTAAAATCGCCAGCGCAAAAATCGTAATCAACCAGCTAGAGATGACGACTTTGGCAATCGTTTTTCCTTCATGATGCTTCTCCTAATCGGCGGGGATGGATTTCCGTTCGGTGTTTCGGCCGAAAGGCTCCTGCGGCAACGTGTATGCCTCGCGCATAGGCTTGAGCGGTCGCTTCAACCAGTACGGCCGACGCTCATTGTTCGGGCTGTGGTCAACCGCGCTACGCGACAGTGCCACCCACTCCCGATAGACCTGCATCGACTTTTCGGTATCAACCCACACATCGCCGTGCTTCTCATTCGGCGCAGCCTTGCGGACGTTGACCGCCTTTTGCAACCAGCAATGATGCCCGCTGACCGGGTCTGGATGCACCGCATGGGTCAAATTTTGATGTACGCCGACATCCTTCCACCAAACGCGGCTTGTGTCGGGGTCAAACGTCTTCCATGCGCGTCCGCCTTCCAAAATGTTCAGCCGATGCTCTTTTCCATCTTGATGCAACTCGACCTTACTCGACATTCCCGCGCCAATTCCTTGATCATCCTGTAACCGCCAGCGTCCCAAGTGATGACTCATCGCAATAATGCCGGGCTTGATCCCTTCCGTGACCCAAACCTTGTCGATGAAGTAGCCGATCTCTGTCTCAACCCGCACCAGTTCACCAGAACGCAGCCCTAAGCGATTTGCGTCAATCGGATTCATCCAAACGGGGTTTTTGTGCGAAATTTCGTACAGCCATTTCGCATTCGCACTGCGCGTGTGGATCAGCGTCGGCAAACGGAAGTTGGGCAGTAATAGCATCTCGCCCTTGCCGATGTCGATGTTGTCGGGGTGAACGTGGCTTTTCAGTGGATACGGAATCGTATATTCACGCTCTGTCCAGCCCCAATCGTGGAGGGTCGGGCTAAAAAATTCGAGCTTTTTGCTGGGGGTTTTGAAACCTGCCCTTTGTTCGCCATCAATGTAGATGCCGTTTTCGGCCGATTTTTCATAAGGCACGTAGTTATTCGCCACCACCTCAAACGCCGCATACTTCCGCATGTACTCAAGCGGGGTCAGCCCCTCTTTTGCCGCCGCCTCTGGTAAACCCGGCACGCTGTTCTCAAAAATCCACTGATAGTATTCAGAAACGGTAACGATCTCGCCTTTACGATAGGGACTTTCAAACCACTGACGAATTCCCAACTTTCCATCGGGATCCATCCGCACCGAAAGCTCAATCCACCACTCATTTTCCTCCCACACCTCACCGGGATTCGCTTCATAGGTGTGTGTGATTTTGTGACCGAGTTTCTCCATCGCCACACGACGCACAGGCTGACGGAACGCAATCCACTGTCCGCTATGCGTCTCTTGGCTCATTAAGTCATGCCGTTCCCCCGCATGACCCATCGGCAACACATAATCGGCAAACCACGCCGACTCGTTCCACGTCGGCGTGAGCGCAACGTGACATTTGATCTTCTCCTCATCCTTCAACGCCTTGAGCCACATAAACCCATCGGGATTGATCCACATTGGGTTGTAGACGCGGGTAAAGTAGACATCCACATCGCCGCGCCCCTCTTCCAAAAAGTGCGGCAGCAAAAAGCTCATCTCGTAGAACGCAAACGGCCATTCGTGCGGCAGGTGCAGTTCGTTCCATGCGTCGTTGGCGGGTGGCGTTTTGAACGGCTTCGGGACAAATTTGCTCCAGCTATTGGCGTTCGTGCCGCCCTTCGTTCCGACGCTGCCCGTCAATACATTCAAGAAGTACAAACAGCGCGACACCTGCCAGCCGCCCAAGTTCCCGATGCTGGCACTGCGCCATGTGTGCGCGGCCAGCTTGTCGCCGCATTCACCGATATACCGCGCCGCCTCTGCGATACGCTCAATCGGAACTTGACACTCTTCGGCCGCACGCTCAAACGTGAAGTCAGCATAAAGCGAGGCGAGAACGCGATGGAAAAGGTCGAAGTCGGCTGTTCCATTTACGATTTCAGATTTACGATTTACGATCTCGTCACGGAGTGTGGCATCGTCAATCGTCAATCGTAAATCCGCAATCGCCAAGAGTGTCGCTTCCCAATTGACCCAGCGGCGCACAAACGCTTTGTTGTACAGGCCGTTTTGGATCAGATAGTTGGCAATTGCCAAAAGGAAAGTTTGCTCACTGCCCGGCCATGTGGGAAGCCACACGTCGCTCATGCTGGCGGTATTGGAGAGGCGCGGGTCGAGCGTGATGATCTTCGCGCCGTCCATTTTGCCTTCGATAATACGTTGGGCGTGCGGGTTGAAGTAGTGGCCTGTTTCGAGATGGCTGGAAATCAGCAGAATGACGCGGGCGTTGGCGTAGTCGGGGGAGGGGCGATCAAACCCCGCCCACATGAAGTAGCCCGCCCGTGCGCCGGCTGAACAGATGTTGGTGTGGCTGTTGTGACCGTCTACGCCCCATGCGCTGATGGCGCGGTTGGTGTAACCGTCTTCTCCCGGTCGGCCGACGTGATACATGATCCCATCTTTGCGTTTCTCTCGACTAGCACGCATCTTCGCTGAAATCTCGCTCAACGCCTCTTCCCACGTAATGCGTTTCCACTTCCCTTCGCCGCGTTCCCCAACTCGTTTTAATGGATGGAGGATACGTTCGGGGTCGTAAATTTGGTTGTGCGTGGCGGGGCCTTTCGCACAGTTGCGCCCACGGCTGCCGGGGTGCTTGGGGTTGCCCTCAAACTTCTTGATTTCCAGCGTCGTCTTGTCGATGTAGGCCAGCAAGCCACATGCGCTTTCACAGTTGAAGCAGACGGTCGGGACAAGCATGTAGCGGCGTGCCACTCTCTGCGGCCAGCTTTTGCCATCGTACTCAACCCAATCATCCCACTGCTCGACGGGGGGATAGTTGGTCAATGTGCCATCGAGTTGACGCACAGGCAGCGCGTTGACTTTGGCAAATTGCGGCAAATCTGTCCCGCCGACGTTGGTGATACCCGTTGGCTCTGGGCGCGTCTCTTCTGGCGCACCCATGCGAAGCATTGTTTTCAAAAAGTTACCAAGTGATTTTTGATTGCTCATGATCGTCCCCCTTAGCTGTTTGGAATCTCTTGTGGAGCCATCACAAACGCATATTCGTACAGATACAGCCCGACGACCGCGCAGAGTGCGGCGACTGCGCCTAACACGACATTACCTGTTAACACCAGCACAAACGGCACAACATGACCGACCAATAGACTGCCATACCAGAAATGGTTTTTGTAGCGTCCGTGACTGATTTCGTGCGCCGCCTTTGCCGCGACTTCGCTGGCGTGCGGGATGCTGAACTCACCCGCCAGCGTGATGAACACGTCAATGACGAGCATGGCGATAAACGTGATCGTAGCGAGTTGGGTTGTTTGTGCCGAAACGCTCAAGAACAAATCCAGCAACAAGAATCCTCCCGCACCCATCATTAACGCCTGCACGACGAGGTGGAACGGTAGCAATGGACTCTGCCAGAGGTCACGCCCTTCGGCTTGGGCAAACAAGAATGCCGTGTAAATCGCTGCACCGAGCGCAAAGGGGAAACCAAGCCAAAGGAAGATGGAGCGCAATGTCGAATTGACAGACCACAGGTTGAACACACCGCCCATTTCGATGACCCACCAGAGGCCAGCGATAATCGTAAAGCCAATCAGCAACACCGCGCCGCGTGTCAGCCAGCTTTTCCACTGTGGACGGAGCAAGATTTTCAAAAATCGCTCTGGTTTTTCCAAGTCGTAGACGAGTAATCCCGTCGTGATGCCGATAAACAACAGCGATAAAAAGCCCACCGTCGCGCCGAATACGGGTTCGTAGTCGAACAGACCAAAGCCGACACCCATCGCTAGCAGCATAAACATGCCCGAACCGATCCCTTTTGTGACGAGATAGGCAGGAACAGGCCAATGCCACGGAACTTTGTGCTGTGCGTTGTAAGCGACCTGCACCATCTGATCCGCCATGCGGCCTTGACCAATTTGAATGGGGCCGTTGCTCGGTTGGGCTTGGATTCCTGTCGGCCGAAGGGGTGTTCCATTTGAATGCTTAGGCGTGGCGGGAACGCGCAGCGGCCCACTAATGCCAACCGCATCGTGATGACCGTTTCCGTTGTGCAATGGCATTGCGTCTGCCCACATAAATGTTTCAGGGACACGCTCTGTCGCGGTTGGGTGCATCGCCACGTCGTTACCATTGATGTAGAACAACTTGGGTGCAGTTCCCTGCTCTGGTTTGCGGACGGTCACTTTTTGGGTGGCGAGGAGATGGGAAATTTCGCTGGTCGGGTCGTTCATATCACCCGAAATAATGGCGTGTTCGGGGCAGACAACGACGCACGCTGGCTCTAAACCAACTTCGGTGCGGTGGGCGCAGTAGTGGCACTTCGCAGCCGTGCCGCTGTCGGGGTCGATATAAATCGCATCGTAAGGACAAGCTTGCAAACACGCCTTGCAGCCGATGCAGTGGCGGTTGTCAAATTCGACGATGCCATCGCTGCGCTGATACATCGCCTGTGTCGGGCAGATGCGAACGCAGGGGGGATTAGCGCAGTGGTTGCAGCGCGTCACCTGAAAGTGGCGGCGCGAGTTGGGGTATGCACCTGTCTCGACATACTTGACCCATGTGCGGTTGACGCTTAACGGGACTTCGTTTTCCGATTTACAGGCGACCGAACAGGCGTGACAACCGATACACTTGCGGTTGTCGATGACAAAACCATAGTTTTTGTCGCTGATGGGAATATCTACGGGAATGCTCTCCATTTTCCTTCCTTGGTGGGTGGTGTGTCAATAAAATTGTCCACAGTATCTATCTTACCGAAATGTGACAACGTTGTTTATCCATAAAAAAGACGGTTTTTAGCGGCCGAACAGCGATGTCTTGTCATTACTTTTATGGACAACCTCTCACAAAAGTCCATACTCCATCGCTTTGAGTACCGCTTGTGTTCTCTTTGACTGTTCGAGCTTTTTTAGTATCCGCCGCACATAGGTTTGAACTGTCGATTCTGCAATGATCAGTTGGGCAGCGATTTCCCGATACGTCGCTGGGGTCGCCATGAGACGCAAAACTTCTAGCTCGCGCGACGACAGTTTGGGGGGGTGCACTTCAACCGTTTGTCTTCTTCGCAACAATGCTTGGGTGACAAGGGGACCAAAGTAACGCTGACCGCTGACGATGGCACGGATCGCATGGGCGAGATTGGCGGGTGAAATCTCCTTGAGAACAAATCCATGCACGTCGTCGAGTTGGGCAAACATCTCGTCGGTGAGCGGCATTCCTGTGATAAGCAGCACTTTGGCTGAGGCCATGTCGCGGCGAATGTGCTGGGCGGCGACAAAGCCATCCCAAACAGGCATTTTGTAGTCAAGCAGAACGACATGTGGCACACTGTCAAAGATTTGGTTGTATGCGTCTTGCCCATTTTTCGCCTCACCGACGACTTCAAAATCTGGCTCTTGTTGCAACACAAGCGCAAGACCGCGCCGCACGACGACGTGATCGTCTGCAATCAGGATGCGAATTTTTGTGTTGAGCATGGTAAGAAAAGTAACGGATCGGCCGAACCATGTCACGCAAAACCTCAATTATCGTTACACAGTCATTACAAAAGAGCGGCCGAATGCGTTTATACTAACTCCAATGAAAGGACACATTCTTGTCGTGGAAGACGACGAA
This sequence comes from Anaerolineae bacterium, assembly GCA_030425205.1. GTDB lineage: Bacteria > Chloroflexota > Anaerolineae > Promineifilales > Promineifilaceae > CALECP01. The sequence continues at coordinate 3,244 of JAUIAP010000027.1, read as the reverse complement.
AGCATTCAAATTGTTATTCGCAACTACCTGCAAGCAGCGGGGTATCGCGTCACCTGCGCCGATGATGGGCTGATCGGGCTGACGCTTGCACTCGATACCAAACCTGATCTTGTTGTTCTCGATATTAATCTGCCCAGTATGCGTGGCTTTGAGGTCGCGGAGCAGTTGCGGCTTGAGTCGGATGTCTACATCATCATGCTGACGGCGCGGGGCGAAGAGGAAGATCGTATTCACGGATTAAAATTGGGCGCAGATGATTACATCGCCAAACCATTTTCGCCGCGTGAACTGGTGGCGCGGGTTGAGGCGGTTCTGCGTCGTCAGCGCAAACAAAATGCCCCACAAGAAAAGCTCAACTTCCCCAGCCTAACGATTGATGTCACTGCCCATGAAGTTTGGACAACCGATGGTCAGATGGAAATGACAACGACCGAATTCAACGTTCTACTCGCATTTGCGCGGCACGCAGGGCAGGTTTTAACTCGCCAACAGTTGCTCGATCTGGTCTGGGGAACGACCTATGCAGGGAATGATCGCGTCGTCGATGTCTATGTCGGGCAAGTGCGGCGTAAAGTCGAGGAGGCAACGGGACACGCGATTATCGCGACGGTGCGCGGAGTCGGGTATAAATTTAAGGATGTCGCATGAAGTGGTTTCAACGTTTACGTTATCGACTGATTGGGATTCAACTGCTCGTCGTCTTGATCGGTGTTGGCGCGATGGTGGTAACGATGCGGCTGATTATTTTGGGGAGTGCGCCGGCTGAATTTCGGCCGAATCTCAGCAACGCCATCCTCCTCTCTGTTGGGATTGCAGCAGTTGGCTCGCTCATCGCGGGCGCGGCCGCCAGTTGGTTGCTTTGGCGCACGCTGGTCGTTCCGCTGCGGATGCTAGCAGCAAGTAGCCAGCGCATCGCCGATGGTCGCTATGACGAGCGCGTTCCCTTTCCAACACAAAGCGGCGAGGCGATGCAGCAGTTGGCGACCAACTTCAATCAGATGGCGGGAACGTTACAACAGGTTGAGCAGCAGCGCGTGGCGATGATTGGCAACGTCGCGCATGAGTTGAAAACACCGCTATCTGGATTACGTGGGGTGGTGGAAGGGTTGGAAGATGGGGTGTTTGCGGCCGATGCTACGACGTTTGGGATGATGGGGCGGGAAATCGGCCGATTATCCCGTCTCGTCAACGACATCCAAAACCTCTCCCGCGTTGAAGCGGGCGCGATCCAGCTCGACTTTCAGGATTTTGTGCTGTGTGGGGTTGTCCAGCGCGTTATCTTGCATCTGCAAATGCAAGCAGAAGAGAAGGGGGTTGCGCTCGAAGTGGATGAAGCTGACCCACCGATGACCGTCCACGCCGACAGCGACCGCACGGCGCAGCTGCTGACCAACCTGATCGCCAACGCCATTCGCTACACCTCAGCGGGTGAAACAATTCGGGTGGAGCTAAAGCCCGTTGGCAAAATGGCACAGGTGCAGGTGATTGATACGGGGGTGGGAATTTCGGCCGATGATCTCCCCTACATCTTTGAACGCTTCTATCGTGCCGACCGTTCCCGTTCGCGGCAAAGCGGCGGCAGCGGGATCGGGTTGACGATTGCACGACATTTGGCTTGGGGGATGGGCGGGGAGTTATCGGCCGAAAGTGACGGTCTCGACAAAGGCAGTACGTTCACGCTTACTTTGCCATTGGCTAAGTCACCCTAACAAAGCGATCCTAACTCTCGATCAAGACGGTGTAAATCGACCAGTTCAACTTGGTTTTGTCTGGCGTATTGTTGCGCCGCATCGGTGAATCCACCGCGTCCGAAACAAGCGTGTTGCACCTGCCATTGTTCCGCTTTGTCGATAGAGCGCAGTAATTTGGGTGTTTTTTTCTCCACCAATTCGTGTACCACTTTGCGACTGACCGCTTGGGGTTGCCATTTCGATTCGCCGAGCAATAACCGCTTATCTGTCCAACTAACAGCTACCACATCGACCTGCACCGAGCGATCCCAAAATGAGCCAATACTTTCTGGAAACCAGTCGAGTAACTTTGCATCGGCCGCCCAATCGACCCACTGCCGCGACAATTCTTCCCACGCTGAGACATCGATAAATGCCCGTAACTGTTGGCGAATGGTTGGCAACACACGCTCTGGTCTGTAGGCGATGTCGGCGGCGCGTGGGGCGATAAAGCGAAAGTAGAAACGAAAATACGCATCTGACAGATGGTAGCGACCCCGACGCGAACGATGGCGGTGTTGGGGACGCACCGTTGCGGGAACGCGCCGCTCGACCATGTATAACTCTTGCAGTCGCGCTAGATAAGAGGTGAGATGTGGCTTGGCAAGCATCGTTTCGCGCTGAATGTCTGCCAACGTATGTGCGCCACTGCCAATCGCCTTGAGCGTAGCCAGATAGTTACGCGGCTCACGCACCTCGTCGTAGAGCAAGAACTCTGGTTCTGCAATAAACAAACTACCTGAATCGAGTAGAACATCGCGCAAATTGTCGCTAAATGAAAGGGCTGGATCGAGCCATTCGAGATAGGCAGGAATCCCCCCAACCGTTGCGTAGATGGCAACGCGCTCATCGGCCGACCACCCTTCCCCAAATTCACGCAACGCACAAAACGGGAGCGGTTGCAAATGCCACTGCCGTCGAAAGCGACCGTAGAGCGGGTTTTGTCGATTCATCAACTGTTCCATCACATTGACATGCGATCCACAGAGGACGAGAATGAGCGGAAGTGGCTTGAACAGATGATCCCAAGCGTGTTGCAACGCCGACAAAAAGCCGCTATCCGCTTCGGCCGCGTAAGGCAGTTCGTCGATAATGACTATTGTGCGTTCTTGTCCTAACGCCTTGGCGACGGCGGCAAAACAATCTGCCCACGTCTCAAATCGCGTATACGGCGCATTCTCGCCAAAGCAAGCGGCGAAGAATTTGCGGCGTTGTAAGGCGGGGGGTTCTTTTTCGGCCGACCAATACACATGTCGAAGTGCGCTCTGTTCTGCCCATTGGCGCAACAAAACCGTCTTTCCGACACGTCGCCGTCCGTACATCAAGACCATCTGCCCATCAGGGTATGTTTCGAGTTGTGCTAAAAAGTCGAGTTCTCGTTTTCGGTCAATAAAACCAAAATCCTCAAAATTCCTATCTCCGCCGCAAGCGGACGGAGTATTACGGAATTTTGCCCCTTCGGGTACGGATTTTGCTCAGAGTTACAGACCCCGCAGAGCGGGCGGGTATTAGAC
>JAUIAP010000026.1 GCA_030425205.1 Anaerolineae bacterium | reverse complement strand
TGCGGAATGAGGATGTGTTGACCGTTTTCAAGCTTTCTGACTGATTTTTTTCATTTGGTCAGTCTCATTATTTCTTACACAGTCTCATTATTTCTTACACAGTCTCACTATTTAGTAAATACTACAGTTTTGCTGGGTAATGTCGATAAAACAGCGCGTGCACACTGATTGAGCAGGTTTTTGTCATGGACTGACTGTTATCACTGGGCGCGTTTGCAGTTCGTCATGCGCTCACATGGCCGGTACTTCTGGTGTGGTAAACACGGTCATGGTGCAGATTGCACAATCTTGTTGTCTAACTATCCAACAGATTCCACAGTTTCGATTCTGCACGGACAATCTTATACTCATTCGCATACAACCAAAAACCTTTGAAGCCAAGACGCTTCTTCGCAAAATCATTGATTTGCGGGGAAGCGTCTTTTTGTTTTAAAGCTAATTTTGAGAGGAAAAGATATGTCTATGAAACGTTTGCTCAAGATCGCGTCAATTACAATTTTACTGCTTGCCATTAGTGGCACGTCATTTGCCCAAGAGGAAGGGTTTAGCAATGACGAAATTGCATTTGCGATTGACAACCTAACAATGTTCATTTGCGCGGTACTCGTGCTGTTTATGCAGGCTGGATTTGCGATGGTGGAAGCTGGTTTTAACAGCGGTAAGAACACCATCAACATTTTGTTTAAGAACCTGATGGACTTAAGCATTGGCGCACTGCTCTTCTGGTTTGTCGGATACGGCATTATGTATCCGGGTGTGTTCAATGGAATTCTTGGATTCGCTGGCTTTGGCGTTACGCCGCAGACAACACTCGATGCGGCATACTATCCAAATATCCAGACTGACTTCTTGTTCCAAGTTGCATTTGCGGCAACGGCCGCGACGATTGTTTCTGGAGCGGTTGCGGGACGTTTGCAGTTCCGTTCGTATCTCATTTACAGCGCACTCCTAACCGGTATCATTTACCCAATCGCAGGTGCATGGCAATGGGGTGGCGGCTGGTTGTCAGAACTTGGCTTCCATGATTTTGCAGGATCGTTGATCGTTCACGCAGTCGGTGGGTTTGCAGGATTGGCAGGTGCAATTGTATTGGGACCGAGAATCGGCCGATTCAACAAAGACGGCTCTGCCAATGCGATGCCCGGTCACAACATCACGATTGCAACACTTGGCGTCTTCATTCTACTTATCGGCTGGTTCGGCTTTAATCCGGGCTCAGTTCTCGCCTTTACCGGTGAAAGCAACACGATTTTGACCGTTGTTGTCGCTGTGAACACACTCCTTGCTGCTTGTGCAGGCGCATTCTTGGCAATGGTCACGTCTTCACTCATCGGCGGGAAACCTGACCTTAGCTACGCCCTCAACGGTATGCTCGCAGGTTTGGTCGGCATCACCGCATGTGCAGATGTTGTCACAAATGCAGAAGCAATCATCATTGGCGCAATTGCAGGACCGCTGGTCGTTGGCGCAATGCTGCTGCTTGAAAAGCTCAAAATCGACGACCCAGTTGGTGCATGGCCAGTGCATGGCGCCTGCGGAATCTGGGGCGGTATCGCTACGGGTATCTTCGGTGGTGCAAACTTAGGCGTGCAGGTGCTTGGCTCTGTCGTCTATGCAGGTTGGGCATTTGCGATTATGTTCGGATTGTTTTCTGTTCTGAAAATGGTTGGATGGTTGCGCGTTTCCGAAGAAGAAGAGATCGAAGGTCTCGACATCGGCGAACACGGTGCAATCGGCTATCCAGAATTTGTTCCCGGCGACTAAATCATCTGAGCTGCCAACCTTGTTAGAATGGTTGGCAACTCTTTTCCAGAAATCCTTCGGTAGAAATCTCGAAAGTCAAATGATTTTCGAGATTTTGCTTTTCTTAAGTGGGTCTCTTCTTTTTCAATGGTCATAATCGCCCACTGCTCGTAAAATTCAGGCATGGCGAAGAAAAAGAAACACCAACCACCCCCCAAATCACGCTGGCAATCGTTACGTCCCTTTCTATTGATCGGTGTCTTGGTTGGGTTTGGATTGCTGCTGTTTTCGCTGACAGAGTACGAGTCTTACGCCTCGCTGTATGACGCGGAATACGTGGGGGCGGAGAAATGTGGAGAGTGTCATACGGTCGTGTATGCTGAATGGGAGATCAGCCCTCATGCGAAGATGACACAGCTGGCATCGGCCGATTCTGTGGTCGGTGACTTCCATGAAGCTGAGTATTTTGCCCCCAACGATACACTGCCCACCGCCAAAATGTATGAGCGCGATGACCAGTTTATTATGGCGATTCGTGCCAGCAACGACAGTGACCAATACATCGAATACCCGATCAAGTACACAATTGGCTATCAATATCGTCAAACCTATTTAACTGAAGAGCCGGGTGGGGTTCTGCGCCGTCTGCCCGTGCAGTGGTCTGTGGAACGTGGCGAGTATTTCCCCTACTGGAACTTTCAGGAAAACAGCACGCCATCGGCCAATGACCTGCACGCACAGATGCAAGTCCCCAACTCAGCATGGAATCTCTTTTGCGCCCGCTGCCACACGACCCATCTTGAGATCAACGCGAAAGATGCGGCGCATACACAAGCAGATGTCGAATGGGTTGACAACGGCATCGCGTGCGAGTCTTGTCATGGCGCAGGCAGTCAACATGTCAACTACTTTGAACATAACTACGTCAATCGAATCGCTGCCTTTTTGAACAGCAATTTGCGTGGCGAACCGTCTGCCTACATTGCCAACGCGCCGAAGTTGCCAGCAGGAGAAGATTTGAGTGTCTGCGCCCGCTGTCATGGTGCCGACATCGCCATCACGAATCAAGACCTCTATCGTCTCTATGAACCCGGATATAGCCAAGAGGGGCGCATCAACGATATTTCCCACCTCTTCCAAGCCTCCCCAGTGACACCGGGACGCGAAACGTTCACAGTTGAGGTGTATGAAGATGGTCGGCATAAAGGGATTGGCATGTTGTTTCGCTCCTTTGTGGATTCACAATGTTACGCCGTGACACAGGAGCCACGCTGTTACGATTGCCATAATCCGCACAACAATAAGGCAGAAACGACTGCTAGCATCCTCTCGCCCTCAGAGGCGAGCAACCAATATTGTCTGAGTTGTCATCAAGAGCTAGAAAATGAGGTGGCAAATCATACAAATCATCCAGTTGGCGAAGCTGGCTCTTTCTGTTATGAATGTCATATGCCGAAAGAGATCGTTAATTTGGTGGCGGGAACCGACCGCCGCACGCGCACACACAACATGAGCACCATCCCCGATGCAACCTCAACGTTGTTGATGGGCTATGAACGTGCGCCAAATGCCTGCAATGAATGTCACCAAGAAGAATCGGCCGAATGGACACAAGAATGGATCGAAACCTGGTGGGGAGAAAATTAAATGACAGACCTTCGTATTGAAACCACGCTCGAACGCAACACTGGCTCTGACCGCCTAACGATTCCCTATTACACACACATCCATTGTCCAGATGTGGTCAATCGTGATCCTCATTTTGAGGTTCCCGTGCGCGCTGCCTATATCGGCATGAAGAAGACCTTTAGCATTGAAATTGCTGGTTTTCGACTGATGACTGAGCAGTTGAGCGCAATTCCCGCAAAGGTTACAAAGTTAATGGGTGGGGTTGTGCGCGGCGGTCGCCTGCCACATTATGTCTTTATTGCTCGTGATGCGGGGACAGTTTATCCTGTCTACACCATTGACGATGTGGTTGTGGCACCAACACCAAACGGGCCGCTGTTTGAACATGTTGAGCTGGCGAAAGTGCGTGAACGGTTAACCGACTATCTGCACAGCATTCGCGTGTTGGGCAAAAATGGACGCAATGACAAACTTCATGTACGTGGGGTGCATCGGCGGACGTTGCAGCTAATTCGGCCGAAATTCTACCTAAAAAAGCGCGTTCCCGGCGAAACCGACTTCTGGGCACCCGTCTTTGCGTCGATCGATTCACCCCGCATCTACGCCTATGCTGCGCGTGACCGCCGCGAAGCCAACTTTAATGAAGGACGTGAAGTGCTAGTCTTGCGCGATTTGGTCGCAAAATTGCTGCAACGTGAAAATCGTTTGACCAACACCTATGACTTGCGGCCCGATCGCCTCTTCCCCGATACTTGGCACGCGCTCGAAGCCCATTTGCAACGCTGCGACCATGATTTAGTCGTCAATGGCTTCCCCCTCCCCACCTACACGACTGAAAAAGGGAACTACATCGCGCTTGAACAACGGTCTGACGAGGAGCGTTTCAGCCTCTTTATGGGCAGTGACCGTGACGAAGTGACGGAACAGGCAACGCGAGACTTCTTGCGACGCGGGATTGGATTGTAGAAACTGCACAATCTGAGACTGCAAAAATCGTCAGCTCGGTCATTTGACCCGACCATGCTATCTCGTTAAAATGGGCCGTAACTAAAGAAAAAAATATCTTGAAGCCAAGACGCTTCCCACAGACAGCTATTTTTCTGTCTGTGCGGAAGCGTTTTTTGTTTTCAAGGAATACATTGCGGCAAAGCTCACCCCGCAGCTAGGAGAAATTATCATGAGTGGAAATCAAGCTCGCTTAGAAGCAATTGGCGTCGTTTCAGAATATGCAACGATGGAAACGGACTTTCGGATGTTCAACACTGGCGATCTCTATAACGCCAACGTGTTTGACGATGCGACGATGAAGGCACGCTTGCCCAAAAACGTCTATAAGTCGTTGAAAAACACGATTAAGACACGTGGGAAGCTGGATGCATCGGTGGCCGATGCGGTTGCAGCAGCCATGAAAGATTGGGCACTTGAGAATGGTGCAACGCACTTTACGCATGTCTTTTATCCGTTGACGGGAATTTCGGCCGAAAAGCACGACTCCTTCTTTAACCCCTATGACGGTGGCACAATTGCCGAATTTGCCGGCGACTTGCTGATCCAAGGTGAACCCGATGGTTCGAGTTTTCCAACCGGTGGCGTGCGTCAAACACACGAGGCACGCGGCTATACGGCGTGGGACGTCACAAGCCCAGCCTACTTAATCGAAAATACAAACGGGGCAACGCTCTGTATCCCAACTGCCTTTGTCTCATGGTCGGGCGAGGCGTTAGACATGAAGACGCCACTCCTGCGCGCGATGCAGGCACTGGACGTTCAAGCGCGCCGTCTGCTAGGTTTGCTCGGAGATGATGACAAGACAGTCGTGGTCTCAACTGCTGGACCTGAACAAGAGTATTTCCTCGTAGACAAGGCATTTTACTATGCGCGCCCTGACCTCTATACGGCTGGTCGCACCCTCTTTGGTGCCGCACCTGCGAAGGGTCAACAGTTCGACGACCACTATTTTGGTGCGATCAATGAGCGCGTTCAGGCGTTCATGATGGATGTTGAGCGCGAACTGTTCAAGCTTGGCGTCCCGGTCAAGACACGCCATAACGAAGTTGCACCTGGCCAGTTTGAATTCGCCCCAGTCTATGAAGATGGCAACGTGGCGGCTGACCACCAACAGTTGGTTATGTTGATGTTGCGCCGTGTCGCAGAACGCTATGGCATGGTCGCATTGCTGCATGAAAAGCCATTTGCTGGCATCAACGGCTCTGGTAAACATCTCAACTTCTCTATGGGCAATGCCAGCGTTGGCAACCTGCTCGAACCCGGTGAAACGCCACACGACAATTTGCGCTTCCTGTTGTTCTGCGCGGCGATCATTCGTGCGGCTGACAAATACGCTCCTCTCTTGCGTGCGGCAGTTGCATCGGCAAGCAATGACCATCGTTTGGGTGCAAATGAGGCACCACCCGCCATCATGTCAATCTTCTTAGGTGACCAGTTGGCTGATGTATTCAAACAGTTCCACGATGATGGTGAGGCAACCTCTTCACTGCCAACGCAGATGATGCAATTGGGCGTTGATTTGCTGCCAGAGTTGCCAAAACATTCTGGCGACCGCAACCGCACAAGTCCCATCGCATTTACGGGTAACAAATTTGAGTTCCGCGCTGTCGGCTCATCGCAGTCAATTGCATGGCCGCTGACCATCTGGAACACGATTCTGTCCGAATCACTCGACTACATTGCGAGCAAAATGGAAGAGGGCAATAAGCCAGCCGCAATTTTACAGGCCATCATGCAGAAGCATGGGCGCATCATCTTTAACGGCGATGGCTATTCGGACGAGTGGCATCAACATGCAGAAGAGGTGCGCGGATTGGCGAATTTGCGGACATCGGCCGATGCGCTTCCGTTTATCGTCGCATCTGACGCAGTTGAACTCTTCAGCAAGTACAACGTCCTGAGCGAAAAAGAGACGCACAGCCGTTATGAAGTGTTCCTCGAACAATATCTGATGTCGGTTGAGGTTGAGGCAAACGTTGTCCTACGGATGGGTCGCACCATCATCTTCCCCGCTGCCGTGCGCTATGCGGCCGAGCTGGCAGATTCAGCTGGCGTGATTGGCATCGAAAGCACGCTGTCACAACGCATCGGCAAGTTGGCAGGCTGCCTGCAAGAAGACCTCGATGTACTTGAAACGATGATCGGTTCTATCCATGACTCAGCCTTTGCACGTGACGAAGTGTTGCCCAAGATGCTTACGATTCGTCACACCGTTGACCAATTGGAAGGATTAATTGCAGACGACATGTGGGCGCTCCCAACTTATCAAGAGATGCTCTTTATCAAATAAGCGGGTCTGAGCAACTCGTTTATCCACTCAAAAAACGCCATGTGCCTTTCGGCACATGGCGTTTTTTGGTATGCAGGGGTAACAATGCGTTAATCTCCATGCTATCTATCAGAAAATGATTTGTGGAAAGTCCAGCTTAAGCGTTGATCCCTTGTAAGTAGGCTGTCAAGAGTCGCACGCCAAAACCAGTTGCATCGTGTTTTTGATACGCTTGGGCATGTTTTTTGTTGGTCAGAGCCATCCCTGCGATATCTAAATGCGCCCACGTGTAGTCGGTGAACGCTTCAAGGAAGACAGCAGCCGTTCCAACCCCATTGCCCGCCCCACCGCTGTTGATCATATCGGCGACTGGAGATTCAATCGTTTTGCGATATTCGTCATAGAGCGGCATCGGCCAAACCCGTTCGTGTGTTGCGTTGCCTGCGCTGGTCAAACGGTCACGCAGATCGTCGTCGTTGGAGAACAGGGCGGCAGCGACGCCGCTACCCAGTGCCGTGACAGCCGCGCCAGTCAGCGTGGCGAGATCGATAACAACATCGGGGTCATAGCGTTGCGCGTAAACGAGTGCGTCAGCCAGTGCCATCCGTCCTTCTGCATCGGTGCTGATAATTTCTATCGTTTTGCCGTTGCTGGCGGTGATGATGTCGCTCGGCCGATAGCCCAGCGCATCAACAGTATTTTCGGTGCAAGGCATAATTCCAACCACGTGCAAGGGCAAGTCGAGTTCTGCAACCGTGCGCATTGCACCCATTACGGCCGCCGCGCCCCCCATGTCGCACTTCATCAAGATCATGCCATCGCGCGATTTGAGCGAAAGCCCCCCCGTGTCGAACGTGATCCCTTTGCCGACAAGGGCAATAGTTGGCAGATCTTTCTTATCGGCGTTGTGTTCCAAGACAATGAAACGCGGGTCAAAACCAGCGGCCTGTGCAACGGCGAGCAGTGCGCCCATCTTATGTTCGCGCATGAAATCACGGTCGCCAATTGTGATTGCAAGCCCAAATTCGTCAGCAATTTGTTGTGCAACGTTAGCCATGTGTTCTGGCGTGACGATATTGGGAGGGCCAAAAACGAGATCACGGGCGAGTTTGACGCCGGCAACGACAGCGTGTGCAGCGGTCGTTCCCTGCTCCATCGCCGCAATTTTCTGTTCATCACTCTCAACAAGTGTCAGTTGCTCAATTTCATGTCGTTCTTGCGGTTTTTGCAATTGCTTTTCGTAGACATGATCGCCAAGTAGTGTTCCCTCGACGGTCGCCTGTGTCGCAGCGGCAACGTCCAGACCGCCAACGCCCGCCCCATGCACAATGGTTGCAACGTGTTGCGCCTTATATTGTTGGGCAGCTTGGATAGCGTGCGCGGCAGCGTTGCGAACGCCAAGTAAATCGAAGCCTGCACGCTTGCCTAACCCAGCGACAAGAACACGCTGATAGGGAAGTGCGCCACGTGGGTAGAGCACGCGCACTTCCCCTGCCTTGCCCGTCGCGTCTCCGTTGGCAATCAGTTCGCTAATCGCGCCATCGAGGGCCTTATCAACGGCGCCCGTTGCCCCGCTTGGGGTTTTTACATCGTCAAAGAGATTGACAATGAGCGTATCGGCCGAAAATTCTGTGAGATTTGTCTGTGAGATTTGTACTTTCATGATGATGAATAGGTGGCTAGGTGAGTTGAACGATCGGGACAGGGTCGCCAGTGGCCCAACTTACTGTAGTCTGTCTGCTAACTGTTGTAACTCTTCAAAACTTGTGATTGGAGCCATGCGGTCTAAAAATTGACGCAACGTTGCCGACTGTTCGCGCACGGCAAGAACGGTCGGGCCGACAGGGTCAGCACCTGTTGCGCCCCCCTCATCTGCATAGACACCGTAAAAGGCGAAATATGCTTGATTGAGTTTACGAATGGTGTAGCCGTTTTCGACAAAGCGCAAACGACGGGTTTCCATATAGGTTTCTGCTTCCGCAATATTGCCAGCCGCAAGCAGCTCATCGACGCGGATGCGCGTTTCTCGCATTTCGGCGCGGAAGTCAAATGCGGGTGGGTCGGGCGGACTGGGTGATGGGTCAGCGGGGTCTTCCGTCACGACGGGAGGCGCTGGTATAGCGTCAGGGTAGTGGTTATTGAGAACCTGTAGGCCGACTTCGCGGCCGACGATCGAGGCGGTGGTTTCGTTAATCGTGCGCAGTGCAGGTGTGGTCGCATAGTTCAAACCGAGCGGACGCAGTGTTAGCCAGTGATGTGCCCACTCATGGGCGAATACGTCGGTTAGAAAGACGATGTTGCTCGATTCGATAATCATCGACGGGAAAATGCCCAGCCCGCCAATTGGGACGACAAGTGCAGCAAGTCCATGTTCGTCAAAGATTTGCGTTTCCAGCAAATCGCGCTCAGGAGTAGGAAGACCATGCTTGAGTGGAAAGGCATATAGTTGGCGGATGTCGTCGCGGGGGGAGACGATTAGCATAAGCGGCAAGGGGGTCATGTGTGCCTGTACTGGCGGCCATGTGCCGCCAAGCAGGGAAAATTCTTCGGCCGATAACACATCTCCCACCTGCGTCTGCAAAATATGTTCAGCTAGTGGTTGCAACTCGCGCATAGCGGCTCGTTTGTCGGCGAGTGATTGCTGGAGATCGGCCGATTGTGCATTGCCGTCGACCGTCCGCGCAAAGACTGCTTCCAGCTCGCCATCTAACTGGCGCACTTCCCCAACCAACTGCAAATAGTCGGTGACAACTTGCACGCGTTCCGCCTCGTCCAACAAATAGGTTCCGCCAACGAGCGCACTCTCGGCCTTGACGCGCAGCGCGTTTAGCTCCCAGACGGCAAAGTTGAACGCTTTTCGGCCGATTTGTCGATTGATTGCGCGTTGATCTGGGGGTGAAATGGGGAAATTGGGGACATAAATCGCGGCGATGATAAATGGGACACCGACGACGATTAGGGCGATCACAAGGGGGCGAAGCAAGGTACGACGCATAGAGACCCGATTTTAACAAGCAAGCGGTGCATTTGCTTGCGTTCTCACGATTTATCGGTATAAACCGTATACTTTTGAAGGAAGGTTTACAGTCGTTTCGCGGGAAGTAATCACAATTGGGAAGAAGGACAGATAATAGTTAATTTTGCCATCTAAACGATGGTTATTGTTTGAGGTATTTCCAATGCGTTATTTAGTGACGGGTGGGGCAGGCTTTATCGGGTCTGCACTAACAAATCAGTTAGTAAAAGATGGTCATGAAGTTGTCGTTCTCGACGACTTGAGCAATGGTGTGCGACAGAATCTTGCGCCCAATGTGCTATTTCAGCGCGGAGATGTCAACGACGTGCCGCGCCTTTGGTCGCTGTTGCAAGATGTCGATTGCGTCTATCACTTGGCCGCACGCGTGTCGGTTGCGGAGTCCCTGCTTTATGCCACAGAATATAATCAAACCAATGTCGGTGGGACGGTGAGTCTCATGGAAGCGATGCGCGTCGCCAACGTGCGGCGTGTTGTTTTTGCCTCATCTGGTAGTGTTTACGGGGTTCAGCATGAGCAACCTGTTCATGAAGACGATATTCCTGAACCAGATTCACCGTATGCCGTCAGCAAGTATGCGGCGGAACAGTACGTGCGCTGTATCGGCCGAATTCACAACATCGAAGCGGTCTCCCTGCGTATTTTCAACGCATATGGCGCAGGACAACCACTGCCCGTCTCCCACGCTCCCGTCGTCCCGCGTTTTTTGCAGCAGGTTCTTACAGGCGGTTCCGTAGTCATTCACGGTGAAGGCTCCCAAACGCGCGATTTTGTCCATATCTCCGATGTCGTTGCAGCATTGGTTGCCGCCTCAACCGCCTCCGACGTTGACCAACAGGTGATCAATATCGGCAGTGGGGAAGAAACAAGTATTTCTGAACTCGCCACCGCCATCGGCACAGTGACCAGCAAGCGCGTTCACACCATCTACCCAAATACAGAGAAATCGGGCGGTGTCGCACGCCTCGTCGCTGAAATAAGTCGCGCACGCACGCTGCTGGGTTATCGCCCACAGGTCGATCTCGCGGAAGGTTTGGCGCGCATGTTGCGTGAAGATCACCGCTTTTCACAGCGACGTGTTCCAGCATATGCGTAATCACCGCAGCAAGCGCGACGTTCTCAATAAATAATCGGCAAATAGTTCTGCTGCGGAAAATCGCCGCGATAGCGCAAGATGAAAATACCATCTGCTGTAGTGAGTGCTAGGGTGCTTTTGTGAAGGGCGACATCTTGAAGCCCACGCCCTGCCCCAACATTGTAGTTGGCAAGCTCCTCCAACGAACTCACATCTAGCAGGATGATTCTATCTTCTCCAAAGAGTATCAGGCGAGTCTTATCGGCCGATAACCGCAATTCGGCATATGCTGGTGCGTTGTCAATGACATCAATTTGCGTCCAACTTGCGACATCGTAAACCAAAACATCACTGTTAGCAGTGCTAACAAATAGCATTTCGTCTGCATACAGCAAATCGGCAATAATCACATCTGTGCCAACGCTCTCCTCGCTCACAAATTGCGGAGTCGCTTCGGCCGAATAGATGTGTACAAGGTTTGCCGCGTTATCCGTTTCTATGTCGATAAATAGGTGGCTGTCGGAAGCAGTCAGCGAGCCAAAATTGGTTGCAGAGAGCGCAGTATTGGTGTGATGTGTCGGGGTAAACGGAACCGTTAGGTCAAATGTACTTACGACACCCCCATTTCGTATGTGCAGATAGTCGTCCACGATCACACTTTCTCTCAGCCCCCAGCCATCGGCTGTCTCGATCTGATTTGTCCTGATCAGCGTAGGAGGATTCTGATTATCAAATTGGGTCACATTCAGAACACCTTCATAGCCAAGTATGGCATACTGATTTTCAAACAAACGGATAGGACTCGTCAATGCAACTGGGATCGAACTTTCGTGTCTCATTTTAGGAACATCTGACACATCATACGCCGTCAAACTACCTGTGTCAGACACCAATAAACTGCCGTTCTCTGCAAATACAACATTCGCCGTAGCGTAGGCGTGCAATTGAAATTGCCACTCGCGGGTAAGGTCCGCCAAGTTATAGCGTTCAATCGTATCATTGCCCCGTCCCGCAAACGGTGTATCGTTGGTTTGTGCAAGAAATAGGGCGTCGTCCAGCGTAATTACACGAAAAGTTTGTGTGCTTATCGTGGTTCTGCGAGCAATCTGGGGTTGAGAAGGCATACTAATATCTAGTTCTGTAAGAAAGCCGTTCCCAATTATGTATGCCCGATCTGAAGATGCAATTGCAATATCTTGCAATGCGCTACCACTGAATTGACCTATTTTTCTCAAGGTGGGTTTGCGTTCGTAGATAAAAACATTTGAAGAAAGTTCTCGTGAGCTAGGAACAGGGTATCCAGAGTTTCCTCCTTTTTCATAAACAAACAAAAGGTTGTCATAAACGAGTACTTCCCCAAACATTTGTTCATCGACATCATGCACAATTATCGGGTTTGTGGGATCATTCAGGTCTAGTTCAACTAGTTTTGGAGCAACTAATCCTGCAATAGAGAGAAAGTAAAGCGAGTGATCGGCATATGCCCAACTAAACAGCTGATCTCCTGACAGCGAAAATTGTCCCAGTCGCTTTCCAGTTTGGGTGTCGAGAATGTCAATTTCACTCAAGTTGGAAACAAATAGAAGGTCTCCCCCAAATTTCACTTGACTAACCCTCTCTAAGTCACTGTAAGTGTATAGTAATGTCAATGTATCGGCTGAAAAAACCTTTATCTCTCTATCGATCGTAACTACGGCAACATATTCATTTGATACGGTAAAATCAAATATCGAATTGCTTAGGTTATATGTCCGTTTTGTGAGACTGAGAGCTTCATTTATTATCGTATACTGCGCAATTGCATTATCAGTCTGAACTGTAAATATATAGTTGTCATTAGCTTCAACATGTTGCAAGTAACCACCAATATGACTGATCTCCCAAAAATCTGTCGGAAAAGTTTGCGCGTGTATACCCTGCAACTTCAGTCCAATGAAAAGGATGGCTATCGATCCAACGAACAATAATGTAATAGATTTGTTCATATCCTAAACCTCCACAACACTTTAACTTGCGACACAATCACATTTTAAGCTTATGTTTTTACTTTATACGGCCTAACATCATTACAGCCGAAGTATCTTTAACATTTTACAACTTAAATGAGTTATCGAATTGTTAGCCTATAATAGTCTCTTATCTTCAGAAATGTTAAAGAAGCAGTAACCCATGACAATAAGAAAAGATGCTACCCCACGCTACGACCGCGTTACACACCTCATACCGCAGGATACGACTCATAGTGAGTTGCTCGAAGTATTTGAACAGGTTGAAGCGTGGAAACAGACGGTGACATATTCGGCCGATCACGCCCTCGATACCACCCAAAATAACCATCTACTGCACATTTGGGGCGTTGAACGCATCGTCAAGCCAATGGCCGAATCAACCGCGGCGGCACGCGCAGCCTTTATTCATTTCGCGCAAACAGAGTATGGACGTGTTCCAACAATTGCATGGGAAGCATTCACGCCAGCCAATTCAAATCCCCAACCGATTAAACCTGCCGTTGGACTCCACGACATGGGGGGTGGTAATTGGATGATGGAAAATGGGATCAATGGGTACTGTGTTCATGCGATTGCGGTTGGGACAGCAGCACAGACATTTGACTTTAGCGCGTGGGAGGCGGCTGGGATTAAGGTCTTAGTACGGCTCAACTATGGTTTTGCACCTGTGGGAACGATACCTGACCCTGACGATTCGGCCGAAACCGAACGCTTTATTGCTGCCTGCAATCTGACGATACAACGAAGTCACGGTGTGTGGGGTTGGATTGTGGGGAATGAGCCGCGCAATCCACAAGAGCGTCCCAATGGCAAAGAGGTTTCGGCCGAACAATACGCCAGCGTTTATAATGCCATTTACGCTGCAAAATCTGCAAGTGATCGTCTCACACCAGCCGCCATCGACCCCTATTTTGGGGTTGATGGGATCAATCCACTACGCAGGATGCGGGAGATGCTGAACTTGCTGACTGGTGCGGAATTTATCACTATCCACGCGAAAACACAAGGGAGCTTGCCTCACCAAGTTAGCAGTGAGGCAACCTTCGCTCATCCACCCATGATCGGCCATCGCCTACACTTTCGCGCATATCGAGACGTTTTGGACTATGTGCCAACGCGATTTTCCAGTTTACCCGTCATCATCACCGAAGCGAATCCGCAACGGTATGGTGAGGGTTATCCATGGGATCTATTTGGCTGGGGGCCGTTCAATGGTGCAGAATGGATAGAAGCTGCGTTGGAGGAGGTGAAAGCGTGGAACCTGTTAGGAAAACAACAGGTTCACGCGATATTATTTTATCGTTGGGCGTTTGACGTTTGGGCGTTGGAAAAACAGACGGCGGTGCTTGAACAAATCCGCAACGAGTTCATCATTTAGGGAACTTGGACAAACACCTGTCCTAAGTCACGCACTTCATTTTCTTCGACCATGATAAGCAGATAGGATCCGTCCTCTTGGATAACGGGGAATTCAGTAAATCCAAGATTAATGATCAAGCCATAGGTTCCGCTTGGTACGCCCCTAAAAACAAAGACGCCTGAGGCAAATGTCTCAGCACGTGCTGAATTGTCGTTGTAGCGGATAAATGCTGGTTCGCCCAAATCATCATGTACCTGTTCACCTAGAATCAGTTGATATGGATCAAACGGTTGAAAACCACCAGACTCAATGAGTTCCCGAACCAAAATACCGCCAATTACGGCGCCAGAGCCGTCTGCCGCAGGCAATTCGACCTCAGGATTCGGAGGGGTATCCAATATCTCGCCTAAATCATTTACTGGATATCCGGGTATGCTCGTGTCTGTTTCACCCTCAATAGGGTAACCAGATATGGGAGGCGTCGTTGGGTTCTCGGAGGGAGCAACGATTGTAACGGGAAGTGTTGGCGATTGAGGCTCTTGGCTACACGCCGTAAAAATGAATGAGAATGTGACGAATGTTAAGAGGAGCGTGCGCATCATAGAAAAGTTCATACGTATAGACAAGAAAGAGCTACCTGTCTCTAGGTAGCTCTTTCAAGAACGGAAATATTCTCTTTATCGACTACTTGTTGATCGCCTCGTAGGTGAACAATTGATCGCCAGAACCTGTACCAAGTTCGTTAACCTGTCCTAACAACAGACCATTTGCGCCATTGGCAACACAGGTTGCCGAACCGACAAATTTATCAGCGAGGAATTGGTCGTGAATTCGATTAAAGGCTTGGTTTGGAGCAAGCGAACCAGATGTATCAGTCTTCACAGTTGTATTGTCAGAGCTCTTAACGTAGGTACAGGTAACTGTTGAAGAACCACTGCCAACGTTGATAACGTTCATACCAGTGTAGAAACCTGAGTTACGATCCATGATTAGTGGCATCACAACAGTATCTGTCGCAGACGCTGGGTCAAACGCATTGTATGCACTACCCTTTGCAGCAGCGAGGTTCAACTGGTTGACGATACCGACCAATGGTTGGCTGGTTGTATTGTTAGAAACAACGGCAGAACCAACGAAACGCTGTCCAACTGTACAGTTGTTTGTACCAGCGTTGCCGGGTTCGGTGCCGGGACCAAATGCGTAGAAGGCAAATGTAGCTGATGCACCAGAACCGATCGTCTTGGTCTCAGTACATGCCGTTCCAATGCCGCCAGCAGGTGTGTAGCTTACTGTTACACTCGTCGAGCTTGAGCCAACATTTTGCAACTGTAGACCAGTTACATAGTTCGAGTTGTTCGAGTTAACCAGTGGGATAACAGGATTAGTTGCGCCACCGCCAGCAAAACCGTTGTAGGCGAAAAGTGTTGTTGCGCCAACTTCCATCACAGATGCAACGATGCTACCGCCACTTGCGGCCGTTACTGTTGCTGCACCGACGTACTTAGTACCCAAACAGGTCATGTCTTTCTGCTCAATTGTGACTGCGGCTCCCTGTGGAATCGAAATCGCTGTACTTGGGCAGCTAGTATTGTTTGCGTAGTCGATTGTGACAGTGGTGTCAGCGCCACCAGCGTTCTGGACGTTGAACCAAGTGTTGAAACCACCATTACCACGCATAATCAGCGGCAATGCAACTGTCTCAGCACCTTGTGTGAACCCACCATAGCTTGCACCAAACGTGATGTTGTCCGCAACAACGTTGACGATTGCAGCTACTTCACGATCAGACGAAATTACAGCCGAGCCGTCAAAGCCAGCCGCGATTTTTGGTAGTGGGAAGTAGGTGTTTGAACCACCAGCTGCGACCGTGTCTGAATGGGTGACTGGGTTCCCGCTTTTGTCAAAAAATGTGATAACGATGTTAGCCGTATTTGACTCATCCAAGTTCTGAACTTGGATACTTGAGCTATAGCTTTGTGGCTCTGCGCCAACGATTGAGGCAAGTGCCAACGTCATCAAAAGGGTCAACAAAATAGTTACTTTTTTCATCATCTTAGATATCTCCGTGATAAAGTTTGTTTCCGTTAGTGCAATACTACGCGATCTAAACAGCATTCTCAATAATACTTATGGGCGAAATAGGGGGGATTAGAGGCGTAAAGAGAGTAATCCACCGACTAATTCGGCCGATAACCAGCAAATTCGCACCAAAATAGCCGTCATAAGGGCAACCTGCGGTGCGACGAGTGTACTTAGCAAAATCGTTAACGAAATCTCGCGCACGCCAAATGCGCCGAACGTCAACGACCCCGCAAACGAAAGCGAGTTGGCAATCACCCACACGCTCAGCAAAGACGGAAAGCGTGCAAGCGGAACTGGCTCAACGAGGTTGACGAGACAGAAAAATGCGACGGAACCAACGAGCCAGATCAAGGTATACAAGCCTATTCCTGTTAGCGTATCGCGCCACGCGAGCGCGCGTTCGGGCGGCACTTTGTGGATCAGTCGCCATACCCGATTGAAGCCGGCGGGATGGGCCAAGACGAGCGAAAGCGGCAAGGCGACGATTAGCAGTAATCCCAAACTGCGTTGCCCCGTTATTATTGAATCGGGCAGCACCAAAAATGGCAACGTGAGTACGGCAATGATAAAGCCTGAGATCAAGATGATGACGACTTCAAAGCCGCTCAACATCGAAATGGTTGCTTTAGAAACTTGTTGTTCGCCATAAAGTAAGGCACGGCTGGCGATATACCATAAGGAGCCGGGAATGCGTCTGGCGAGATTGGCATAGGCCCAATGTTTGACGTTGATCCGCAGCGTCGTTTGCGGTGCAAAGGGAGAGACGATCACGTGCCATGTGTAGGCGGTCAAGGCAAAGGTGAGAAAGATCGCGCCAAGCGCATAGAGGAAGAAAATCGGCCGAATTTGCCACTCATAAGCAACCAATTGATCCCACTGCGCAATCACATAGAGCGTAATCAATACCAACGACAGCGCGACAAAGAGACCTGTCACCCATCCTTTGCGCCCATTTTCCGCCAGCCAGCCACGCATTTGTCTAACCATTACGCGCCACCACTGTGAGTAAAGGGCCGCGTTGATTCATGCCTAATAGATAGAACAGCGGCGCGGAGAGCAGACGAGCGGGCGGGCTGTTCAAGAGTCGCATCATGCGCTCGCGCGGTTTTGCCTGCGCGGTCAGCCAAAAGCGCACGCTAAGCACAAAGGTCGGATAGCTGCCGATGGCACAACTCATTTTGGCAATTTTGAAACTATTCTGGGTCAAGATTTGGGTGAGGGTTTTTCGGCCGAAAATATACAAATGGCGCGGCGCATCAAGGCCAGCCCAATTTTCGCCAAATAGCTGGGCATCCCAACTATCCAGATTTGGCACACGCAACACTAGCACACCGTCGGGTCTGAGAATGCGGCGAATCTCTGCCAACGACCCATCTGGATCATGCAAATGCTCGAAGACATCCCACATCGTGACCGCATCGAAATGATTGTCGGGAAATTCGGCCGATTCGAGCGTCCCAGTTGTAACCGTGAGGGCATGACGATTGCGCGCGATGGCGGCTGCCTGCTCACTTATTTCCACCCCTTGCACTTCCCATCCCGACTTCTCACGCATTCCGCGCAAAAACAAACCCGTCGAGCAGCCAATATCAAGCAGTCGCCCCCCACTTTTAGCCCGCGTAACGATGCGAGTGCGTTTGTTAGTACCATAAGCATACGCTTTCCTCAACAACCATGACGGTCGCTTATCGTCGCTATCATAATTGTAAGAGTCGTACTCATCGGGATAATGTTCCCCCATCGCGGCAAAAGTTGGACGCGGATTTTGATAAACCAAACCACAAACGGCACATTCAACCAGCGTCGCCGTGACGGTGGGGCGTTCCAACAGCAAATCTTTCACTTGATAGCGAGGCGTCGCGCTGGCTGCGCCACACAAATTACAGACAACAGTTTCTTGGGTCATATCAGTGATTGTAGCGTCGATTCAAAACGGTCAACAGCGGTTGGCCAATCGTATTGAGCAGCGGTGGCAAGACCATTTTGGGATAGATGTTGGGCAAGATCGGCCGATGTTAACACCCGACTTATCGCGGCTGCCAGTTTAGCAGGCTGTTTAATCGGGACGACCAGACAATTCTCACCATCTTGGGCATATTGCTGAATACCACCGGAATCTGTCGCGACCACTGGTGCGCCGCACGCCATCGCCTCAAGCGGAGGTAAGCCGAACCCTTCTTTCCAAGATGAGGAGACGAATAGATCACAGTTTCGATAGAGGTTAGTCAGCGTGACCGTGTCGGGTTTGATATGGATGGTTGCTGGGACAGCATTTGTCTCAACTGTAATAGGCTCTTTAGAGACAATATGCAAGTTAATGGGCAGTTCTGTATAAACTTGTTCGCACGCGGTCAAAAAATCGTTTAACCCTTTACGCGGGCGGGCGTCACCGACGTAGAGAATCGAGAATGGGGGCGACCAATCGGCAGAATCGCGGGGATTCGGATAGAGTAAATCGGCGTGGCTTAGCCCTTCGCCCACAAAGATGACGCTTCCCACTGCATACCGGCGCAATTCAGCCATGGCGGGCTGCGAAACGGCCAGTGCAGCCATATGCCAGCGTAGCCCATTACGCAAGAGCCAACTTTCGGCAGATCTCCCTACAAACATCTCCGCATAATCTTGAAACAACCACAGCGCACGTCCCTTGCGCAGCAACTTGGTCGCTATAAACGAGGAGAGCGTCGTCGGGGTATGCGTCGCAATCACAAAATCGGAGTGCGGGACGGCGCGGGCGAGTGACCATGCGAGTTGTGCATTTTTGAACGATGAAGCAGTTTTAGGTAATGGCTGCACGCTGGGGCATTGTTGTACAGATTGGTTAATTTCGGCTTGCAGCAGCGGATCGGCCGAATCATGTGGATACACGAGTGACACGACATGACCGCGTTGCGTCAACCGATTGGCATACTCAACGACGACACGATTGCCACCACCCAAACTTAATGAAGAGAGGATAAACGTCAGCCTCATCCCCACCACCCGCGCCACCAGCCACGCAAGGTCGCCCAGCCGCGATCCCACTCCCCCTGCCAGCTATCGCGTGTGGCGAGGCGCAAACTTCGCAATAGCGTAAAGCTGAACAGCAGGGGCATTTGCCAACGACTAGCATACCGGCGATAAAAACGTGCTTGATGCTCCGTTTGCCAGATCCGTTGTTGCGGATTTCCGCCGCCGCTACTGCGGGCGACCTTGTGCCAGACTTGGGCGGTCGTCGCACACGCCAACTCAAATCCCGCCAATCGCGCACGTTGGCAGAAATCGACATCTTCACCATACATAAAAAAAGTCTCGTCGAGTTGACCAATTTCTGCAAAAACGCTGCGATGAACAAAAAGGGCGCACGCGGTCAGAAAGTCAACAGTCAGAACTGCTGGAAGATTGGCTGAGAGATGTTCATTCTTATATTGGGGACGGGTGAGCAATGTTCGGCCGATCTCTACATCGCCCGCTGACCAAATGACATCATCTTGTCCATCCGCATAGTCTGGATGGTAAAAAATAAGCGGGCTAATTAACTTCGCTTGACTATCCGAAAGAGATTGGGCAATTTTTGCGAAGAAGGTTGGTGCGACCTCCGTATCATTATTCAGTAACAAAATCCAATCGGCGCCATCAGCCAATGCCCATTCGATCCCGCGATTATTGCCACCAGCAAACCCAACATTTTGCGTGAGCGGCAAGATTGGCACAGCGGGAATAGCTGCATCAAACTGTTGCAGGGAATTATCGGCCGATCCATTATCGACAACCAAAATTTGTTGTGGGGGCAACCCAGCCGCAAGCAGCGAATTGACACATGCCAGCGTATCGACTGGCAAATTCCAATTTAGAATGATGACACGCACGCTGTTTAGCCATGCGCCTATGGTCCCAATGGGTTGATCAGACATCGTTCGGTACAATTTCATCCAATGCAGGATTTTACCGTTGCCGACAGATCAATGGGTAGATGTGAGGAGATGTTAAAACAACCCGTATGAAAATTCTATTTTTGGCTGGCCGTGAACATCGCTACATGCGCAATGCGGTGATGTTGCGAGCATTGCGACAATTTGCCAGCGTCGATGTGGTCGCTGTTCCCGACACGGGTGGCATTCTCACTCGCAGCGTGATCGCGATTGCGCACGCATTACCGAAGTTAAGCTCAAATTACGATGTGATCTACATTGGCTTCTACGGCTATATTATTTTGCAAGTTTTATCACGCTTGACGCGCAAGCCGATCCTATTTGACGCGTTCGTCTCCAATTACGACACCCTCTGTTTTGATCGACAACGCATCGCGCCCGACTCTCTGGCAGGGCGATTGGCGTTTGCACTCGACCAATGGAGCGTGCGTCGAGCAACCCATATCTTGCTCGACACGGCATTACACATCGAATATTTTGTCGAAACGTTTGGAATTTCGGCCGATAAATTTACGCCTATCCCTGTCGGCAGCCGCGAAGATGTTTTCTTCCCACGTCCACTCCCCGCACCTGTCAAATCGATCACGGTTCTCTACTACTGCACCTTTTTACCGCTCCATGGGGTTGAGATTGTCATCGAAGCGGCGCGACGGTTGCAAGATGAGTCGATTCATATTCGCTTGATAGGAGACGGACCGACCCGCTCAATGTGTGAAAAACAGGCAGATGCACTTTCTAATCTCAGCTTTGAGCCACCTGTCCCGCCGGAACAACTAGGCGCAATCATCGAACAGGCAGATATTACACTTGGCGGTCACTTTGGTAATACCGAGAAGGCCCAGCGCGTCGTGCCGGGCAAAATCTATCAACTGCTCGCCAGCGGCCGACCGATCATCGCCACAGACACGGCGGCCAATCGCGCCAGCTTACAGCACGGAAAAACAGCATGGCTGATCCCAAATAGTGATCCACACGCACTCGCAGTCGCCATTCGCCAGCTTGCCAATGATCCTGCTTTACGCCAACAACTCGGTCAAGCCGCCGCCGCACTCTACATCGAGCAATTTAGTGAAGCAAGCATCACTGCCCGTCTACAAACGGTTGTCACTCAGCTCATCTAACGTATGCTAACTATTCTGTTGATCTTTCTTGCCAACTGGCTCACTGGCGCTCAGATTCGACGATTTTTCGGCCGAACGGACACCGATCTCCCTGCCAACATCTTCATCGAGACCGCACTTGGCACAGCGGTCAACGGCTGGCTAGCTCTCATTCTCGCTGAAATCGGCCAGTTCAAGCCACTTCCATTACTCATCGCATGGCTTTTGCCCATCCTCATCGCACGCCTAAAATCGGCCGAAAAAATCCCCACTCAACGCCCTACGCCCTACGCCCTGCTCGCGCTCCTCTGGCTTCCCCTCGCCAGCTTCCTCTTCTTCCGACCTCACCAATTTATTCGCGGCGCGGCCGATGCGGGTGTCTATGTCAACATCGCCAACAATTTAGCAAAGACGGGACGCTTACAAATTCACGATTCGAGCCTAGCCACGCTCGATCCGCAACTCTATCCGGCACTCCTACGCGCCGCACCCGACTATGAAATCGAACCCTACCTCTATCTGCCCGGCTTTTATATCGAACAGATTGGTACGGGCGAGATCACGCCTCAGTTTTATGCGCTGCATCCTGTGTGGCAGGCGATCGGTAATTTGGTCGGTGGCGTAGAAGCCTCGCTCCTATTGACAGGATGGTGGGCGATGTTGGGCGTGCTGGCGGTCTTTATGCTTGCGCGTGATCTTGATAGGGGTTTCGGCCGATATTTAGCCCTCGCAGGTTTGACCCTCAACGCGATGCAAATCTGGTTTGCGCGCTATCCCACCACCGAGCCATTGGCACAATTTACCCTTTGGACGGGCATTTGGGCGTTCTCGCGCACCATTGACGGTCGCCATGAAGATAAACGTCTCTTTGCCACACTCGCGGGTCTCATGTTTGGTTCAGCCCTGCTAACGCGCATCGATCTCTTCTTTCTTATCCCGTTACCGTTGCTACTCGCCTATCTACTGCGCGCCGAATCTGTCAATATGAAGCGTGCCAATCGGCGACGGTCGCTCCTCCTCGCGTTCACAATTCCGTTTGGCGGATTAACCGTCCATACCTTCGCCCATGCTTATTTCCAAAGCAGACCCTATTTTCACGGCACGTTTAGCTCCGTTTTCGCCTCAATCAGCCTGACATTCCTCGTGGCAATGCTGCTCTTAGCTGGCGGACTGGGTGGTATATTGTGGTGGCTGGTGCAACAGCAGCGGGTCAATTGGTCGCGACTATGGCGCGGATTACGGGTGGTCGTTGTTGTGTTGATTATTGGATTGGGGATATGGGGATGGTGGATTCGGCCGAATGCCTCCCTTCCAATCTACACGGACTGGTTTAGTGGACAACAACGCGCTGGTTACGACTCACAAAACCTGTTGAGGCTTGGCTGGTATCTTGGCTTTAGCGGTGTTTGGCTCGGCATCATCGGCGCGAGCTGGCTGCTCTGGCGCATCAAGGCACAAACGATGCTGCTGCTCGGCACAGGCATATTTTTCACGCTGCTCTATGTCTATCACATCCGCGCCACCTTCGCCCAAATCTACACCATGCGCCGCTACGTTCCCGTCACGCTGCCATTCCTCATTCTTTGCGCTGCGCTGCTTCTTGGTTGGCTATTGACGCGCAAGCCACTCTGGCAAAAGGGGATTGGGAGCCTACTAACGCTCATCTGGCTTGGCAGTCTGCTCTGGCTATCGCGTGGTTTTGTCACGCAGGTCAACGAAGTGGGCAGTATCGCTCAGGTCGCCGCGCTGGCCGACACGCTTGACCCACAGGCCATTCTGATCTTCAACGATTCACGTCCTGTCGGAGACGCCGATACGCTCGGCACACCTCTGCGTTTTCTGCATCAACGCGGCGTATTTGGCCTGCGCGATCTAACCAATTTTGATCCCAGCCGGTTCGCCATGCAGCTTGAGGAGTGGCAGACACAAGGTTACACGATCTACTGGGTCGAAACGTCGGCGCCTGACGGCTACGCATGGCCGCTCGACCCCGCGCAACTCGGTGCAGCACAACCATACCGTATTGAACTCTCCGCCCTGGAAGAAACAGTCGAACATAAGCCTGTCGAAATCATCCCCTACATTTGGGAGGGAGCGATTTATCCAGTCAGGTAAAACGTGCGGGCGGTGCGCGCGGGTTACAGGAGTTTGTTATCGCTTGCATTTGCTCCATCCGTCTCTCAAAAACGTATGACATCATGAGGGATGCTTGCCAACTCGCAGCCAAATCGCTACCATACATAGAACTCCATTTCACTTCCATATATATGCATGAAGGTGAACAAATTCCCCAACGGGTTTTTATTTGGTCTACCCATTGAATTTCACAGTGTAAGGAAAGATGTCGATGAGCAATGAGCCATTCAACGGTTTGACAATGCCTGTTTTTACCGCCTTTAGTTGGGCGGGGCAGGATCAGGCAATTCAATACGCACTCGGTCAGCTTGAAGAATTTATCAAGCAAATGCACCTGCGCCTCTCGCGGGAAGCACAAACAATTTTCCCGCAACGCGGGCTGGATAAAACGTCGCAGGGGGTCTTCCTGGCGCGTGATCTTGAAACCCAACGCGACCTCTACATGACGTTTCACGCCTCTGCAACTGCGTTTCGTTATGCTGTGACGTTGTCAGATCGTGTTGCACTTAATCGCGCATTTAAGGCGATCCAAAACGATCAGTCAGGATTCTACGATGCAGTGTCTGAGTTGGGAGAAAATTGGGAGCTGCGCATTCAGCAGATGGAGTACGATCCAGAATCGGAAGAGGCGACCCATTACAAAGATCTGTTTAAAGGGGCGGCAAATGCACTGACACCGAGCGAATCGGCCGAAATGATCGAACGCGCAGTCTATCTCAACAGTGAAGAGAAGTGGTTGGCGACCATCCAACTCTCTAAGCGCGTCACGGCCGAGTTTATCTCTGCGATGGGAACTGCTGTCACAGGCGAAGTTGCCAAAGAGGTCGATGAGCTACTGCCCGTTCTGCGCTTTTTGACCGGCGGCGTGAAACGCGCTACCACCAGCCGCAAAAAGACAGCCAAGAAAAAAGCAACCGCCACGCGCAAGAAAACGACCTCTGCCAGCGCAATTGCAGAAGACGAAGTGCAATCATTTACCTACGTCGCACAGCTCAAGCCGCTGCATATCAATCGCGGGTTTGTCAACATGACCGAAGCGCACTGGCCGTTCTTCTCGATTAATTCACGCACAGTGACACGTGACGTCATCCTCAAATATGAGGAAGTCGTTGATCGCAAAAGTGCCGTTTGGCGCATGGTGCCATCTGATAAGGCGCGTCTTGTGCTCAGCGATACCGCTCGCGACTGGCTTGCTGATAACTTCTCGCCCAACGACGAGATTCAGATTACGGCTAAAAAACAGGGGCCAGACAAAAAAGACAAGATCGAGATCGAAATTGAAATGGTTAGCTAAAATCGTTAACACCAAAAAGTAGCCGCAAATCAAAGGGATGTTACTATTGATAGCATCCCTTTTTTGATCCCTTATTGACCGCACGGATCAGGAGTATTGATGTCACGAACCAAAATAGTCGGTACGATTGGACCCGCATCCGATTCAGAAGAAACAATTGCCAAGCTTTTACACGCTGGGTTAAACGTTGCCCGTGTCAACTTCTCACACGGTGATAAACATTCCGTTACAACACTCGTCAAGCGTCTGCGTAAGGTGGCGACCGTTGAAGGTAAGGTGCTTGCCATCTTAGGCGATCTGCAAGGGCCAAAAATTCGCATCGGCAAGGTGCCGGGCGGCACGATCGAACTCAAAGTTGGGGAGCAGATCATTTTGAGTGCTGATCCCGACGATGCTGGTAAAGACGGTATTTTGCCATTTCCGCATGGTGACCTCGTTCCTGCCATCAAGCAGGGAGCAAGACTCGTAATCGGAGATGGGGAGTTGACGCTGCAAGTGATGGCAAAGCGTGGGTTGCGCCTGCACTGTGCCGCAACCGTTGACGGCCCGCTGGGTTCGAGAAAGGGAATTAATCTACCCGCGACCGATCTGCCGATTCCAAGCATTACAGAAAAAGATAAAAAAGATTTGGTCACGGCCATCGACTTGGAACTCGACTATATTGCCCTCTCATTCGTGCGAACTGCGCAGGACATCATCGACTTGCGCGAGCTGATGAATGAATATGATGCCAACATTCCGATTATCGCCAAGATTGAAAAGCGTGAAGCGGTTGAATGTTTAAGTGAGATTCTGGAAGTATCAGACGGCTTAATGGTGGCGCGTGGCGATCTCGGGCTAGACATGGCGACCTATGAGGTGCCATTTTTGCAAAAGCAGATTATTCGCGCCTGCAATGAAGCATCCAAGCCGGTGATAACGGCGACGCAGATGTTGCAGTCGATGACCGAACTGCCCACGCCGACCCGTGCGGAAGCGACCGATGTGGCAAATGCCATCTTGGACGGTTCTGATGCGGTGATGCTTTCGGCCGAAACCGCCGCTGGAAAATTCCCTGTCAAGTCTGTCCAAACAATGCGAGCGATTGCCAAAATTACCGAAGAAAACTTCCCCTATGACGAATGGGAAGCGCGACGTAATCAAAAGTTGTGGAGCGACGTCCGCCGAACAGACGATGCAATCAGCTCTGCCTCAGCCGGTATCGCAAAAATTCTAGATGTCGCCGCCATTGTCACGACAACAGTGAGCGGCTCAACCGCCCAAAAAGTTGCTCGCTGGCGACCCAAACAGCGCATCATCGCCCTTACCCCTGTTATCCGCACGCAACGCAAACTTGCGCTTGTTTGGGGGGTCGAAAGTGTGCAAGTGCCTCGCTTTGGCACAATCGACGAGATGACCAAAGACATCGTGCCATCACTGGCGCGTAAGGGATTCAACCAAGGGGAGCGTGTCGTTGTGACGGCAGGTGTGCCATTCGGCCGACGTGGATTGACCAATATGATCCAAGTTTACGAGTTTACAGCGGAGGATTTGCAACGTGCCTCAGAATAGCTGGTTGACCGCAACCAAACCGCTTGTTATCGGACATCGTGGTGCAAGCGGCGATGCACCAGAAAATACGCTTAAAGCGTTTCGCCTCGCACGCGATCAAGGCGCAGATGGCATCGAATATGATGTCCATCTGGCGCAAGATGGCGTGCCTGTCATCATCCATGACGTCATGTTAGAGCGCACCACCAATGGGGTGGGACACGTTTCACATTTCACCAGCGCGGAGTTGGCAAAGCTTGACGCGGGTGAGGGCGAGGGGGTACCAACCCTCGATGCCGTCTTGGC
Organism: Anaerolineae bacterium; assembly: GCA_030425205.1. Lineage (GTDB taxonomy): Bacteria > Chloroflexota > Anaerolineae > Promineifilales > Promineifilaceae > CALECP01. Next base: position 64,501 of record JAUIAP010000026.1, on the reverse strand, counting down.
AGAGCTGGGTGATGGATTTTTGCATAACATCGAGATCAAGGGGGGATCGGCCGATCCTGAAGCCCTTGTCGATGCTGTCGCCGCATGTGTCGAACGACATAATTGTGGCGCCAATGTCGTCATTTCATCGTTTGAAGAAGCGATCTTGCAAGCCGCAACAAAGTTTGCGCCCCCCGTCGCACAGGCGGCGTTGCTCGATCCCGAAGCCCCGAATATCCCATCATTTTTTGCAGGCACCGCCGTGCACCCCTACTTCGCCGTCGTCAACGCCGCATTCATGAGCTGGGCGACCGAGCGTGCCTATCGCGTCCACGTCTGGACGATTGACGATCCACAGGCAGCGCAACGGTTAGCCGCATTGGGTGTTTCAGCATTCATTACAAACTATCCTGCCCGAATCCGAGATGCACTTCAAGCGTAATCAGTTGAACACGGTTGGGATGGGAAAACAACTGTTACTTGCCACAAAATCGTGAAAATCAAACTGATCCTCAACCCCTTCGCCAACGTTGGGCGTGCTGAAAAGCAGTTACCTCACATCCGCCACGCATTCCAAACACACGGTGTCACGCTCGACGTTGCCGTGACGGAGCGTCCACGCCATGCCACCCAGATTGCCCGCGAGGTCGCCGAATCGGGCGCATACGATGGGGTGGTCGTTGCAGGGGGCGATGGCACGCTCAGTGAAGTGGTGAACGGGCTGGTCGTTGCAGCAGGGGAGGCCGCGACGCTACCGTTGGCAATCTTGCCCTTGGGAACGGGCAACGATTTTAGCGACATGCAGGGAATCGCGCGGGATTTTGGCGTGATTGCGCAGCGCGTGGTGAGCGGAGATCGGCCGATTCAAGTCGATATTGGCAAGGTCGATGCCGATGGCAAGATCTACTACTTTGACAACAACTGTGCCGCCGCGATGGAAGCTGCGGTCAATCAACAGGCCTTGCGCTTCAAGCGGCTTAGCGGTCGCTTGCGCTACGTTGCCGCTGTTGGACGTGCGCTGCTGAACTTACAGGCGTGGCAGATGCGCTTGAAATGGGCGGATGGCGAACTAAATGAAACACTGCTGCTGCTCTCAATTTGCAACGGCCCACGCACTGGCAGCACCTTCTTGATGTCACCAACCGCCAGCATTACCGATGGGTTGTTCGATATCGTCACGGTCCCGCGTATCGGCTGGGGAACGATTGGGCGCATCCTTCCACGCATTGTCAAGGGAACCCACCTCTCTCACCCCGATGTGACCCACTTTCGCACAAATCAGTTGCAAATCATCTCGCAACCGGGAACACCCGTGCATGGAGATGGAGAGATGGTGGCCGATTCGGCCGAAAATCTCACGATTACCGTATTACCCGGTAAGTTGACCCTATTGGCATAATTGTGGGGCGTGTTGACACAGCAAAAAGCCCCCTGTCACGGGAGCTTCTTTGAAGAGGAGAAGGAGAAAATGATTCTTATACCCAAAGGATACATGCTTTCCCTTGCTCCCTCACCCTAATTTTTTACAACAATTGCGTATATGATTAACGTAATCAGCGTTAATGAGATTACAGTTTGCGTGAAGGAAGCAGGCTGATGAACAAAACGGTCACTCCTACGGATCGCTGGCAATTACGTCAGCACAGGTCGCACCGTTGAAATTAAGCGTATCGGCCGAAATCCAACCCATCTGACTCTGAAAAAGCGAACTGTCCATTAGGTCAACCTGTACCCATTCGTCTAGACGCTCCACAATCGCCGCAAAGCTTGTGCCAGCGGGCAGAATGGCAATGATTGGCGACGCGGGATCGGCTCCCTCATGCACGGCCACATCCGTCTGTGGCATCGTATAACATTGCGTCGCCTGCACTGCAACAACCAGCGGCAAATTGTCACAGCTCGCGCTCAGGGTGTAATCGCCGTTGGGTGCAAACCAACGATAGCGAAAGACCCCCGTATTGGCCGCTTGAGCCACACCGGGTTCAAAGCCGAGCCACCCCGTCACCGTCTGTGCAGTAAGAATCACCGTTGTGTCTGAAGGCAGCGTGGCAAATAGATCCGATTGCGCACGTGGACGATCATAAACGATGTTATCATTCGTCGTGTCAAGGTGGCAGGGGTTCTCGCTCAAGGCGGTCGTCGCGGGCGTGGCCGGTTCAATTGCGGCAATCAGCCATCGCTCTCCAACACGACTGAGATCAAAAAAGATATTTTGCAAAATAGATTGGTTGAGGGTTGCCTTAACACGCACGGCCAATGCACCACGCTGTTGAATGCCGTAAAAGTAGCTTGAAATTGACTCTGTAATCCCCATCACTTCGGCAATGCCCAGTGTCGCAATCTCTGTTTGCAACTCCTCTGTTACAAAATCAAGACTGCTCAAGCCAGTTGGGTCTTGCAAATAGGTTTGCATAAACGCATCGACGGTGCTGCCAGCGGTGGAAATTTCGGCCGAACTCGCCGTTGTTTCGCCCGTCCGCATCAAGACACGATTCTCTAATGCATAGATAAATTGCGCCTCCTCACTAGGACAACATTGTGCATCGCCGCGCCCCTGTTGCGTTAAGTCTAGCGTAATCACCGCATCTTCAATCGACATGGCACGAATGATGACGCGATCACCAAGAAAGGCACTGTCCACGACGCTAGCCGTATTATCAACCATTTCGACCACAAACAGCTCGTAGAAAATACCTGTTCCACCCGTGTTGGTCGCCAATATGACCGCGGCATCAGCGCGGCCATCCTCATTTAGATCGCCCAACGCATAAACATCACTGAGGCGCGCATAGGCGCGGAGCGGAGAATCGGCCGAAACGATCTGTTGAAACTCCCCATCCTCCAGTTGCACAATACCGCTATCGACAAATGTCGTTGGATAACGCCCATTGCGTAATAATGCAAGCGTTAACTCAGCCGCAGGTGTTGGCGTGTCGGTTGGCACTTGCGTCGCGGTTGGGGATGGCGGATCGGTGGGTTGTGGGGTTGGCGTGTCCGTGGGTTGTGGCGTGGCGGTTGGCTCGGGGGATGCGGTCAGCGTTGGCGGCAACACGGTAGCTAGCGGCAACGTGGCAGTTGCTGGCTCACTTGTCGGAGATGGGGTCGTTGGCGGTGTTTGGCTACATGCAGATAGCAGCAATAGCAGCAGCACCCAAAATCGGATTGGCATAGCATATTCTCCGTTGGTAGATCACAGTTACAGGGATGATACCTGCGATTTCACTCACAATACCTGCCTGCTCACCGATATATAACTTTTTATTAAACACAAACGTTATCTAGAATCCGCCCTTATAGACGCATTTGTATCAAAAGTGATTATTTATCCCGTTTTTGTGCGGATTTGCGTAAAATCAACAACAATATTTACTAAATTGGTATTATTTTCAGGAGTTTATTTATGCAAAAAAGGTACAAAAAAAGGCATACACACTAGTACCTAAGTCCTTTTTTTCCAACTTTGTACCTAAAAGATAGTACGCAAGTCTGATTGAGAGATCATGCGTCACCACCTATCATTCGCACACAAAATAATACACGACTTAGCTAGAACAAACTCATTTATCTAATTAATACGGGCGAGCAAAATTGTATTGGTAGCCAAATGTATTGGTATGGAGTTCGAAATGCGAAAAGTATTGGTAGTAATAAGTATTGGTACTCTCATGATGCTTGGGATGCGCGGGGTATTCGCCGGATCCCCACGCATCCCTAACAACACTACGTCCCCCATTGGAACAAATTTTCACTTTTTTTCTGATTGGTCAAGTGAATATGTCTTTATCAATGCGTTCCGCATGGCAAGACCGTGGATTACAAGCAACTGGGATGATTGGGACACGTTTGAGTCAAACGACCTTGCAAATCATCTGGATGCCAACGGCTATCCTACCCAATTACCAAGCGCAAACGATTCAAGCGTATTGTATCGACATGCCACCACGTTGATGTTCAACGATTTGAAGGGGCAATATCCCGGTGGTGAATATCTCGTTTTATACGATGGTGAAGGGAAACTTGCTTACGGCCGCGATGTTGCCGAGATAGTGCATACTCAGCCGGGACAGGACGTGATCCGCGTTGTGCCAAATAATGGTATTGTGCTCCGCATCATTGAGACAACACCCGGTAATCATCTGCGCAATATCCGCGTCATTATGCCGGGCTACACGCCCGCTGACGCAGAAACGCAAATTTATCATGACCATTTCCTTGACGCAATCGACCAGTTCCGCGTGCTGCGCTTTATGGACTGGATGCGAACCAATTGGGATGAGGATGGCCCAATTGATCGCAGTAATACCAACACTAACATCTGGAGTGAACGTGCCTTGCCAACCGATGCATTCTATACGACATCGGCAGGATTACCAGTTGAAGTGATGGTTGATCTCTCAAATACAGTCCATGCTGATCCATGGTTCACCCTTTCACATTTGGCAACAGATAGCGACATGCAACAGTTCGCCCAATTGGTGCATGACACGTTGAGTCCTGACCGCCGCGTCTATCTCGAATACTCAAATGAAGTCTGGAACTATGGTTTTACACAAGGCACATGGATCGAACAGAAAGCCAAACTCGATGGTCAGATTAGCAGCAATGGGACAGATTTTCAAAGGCGATTAAGTTGGTATGGTAAACGCTCCACAGAAATGTGCAGTATCTGGAAAACGGTCTGGGGCGCAGAGAGTGACCGCATTACCTGCACCATTGCGACACAAGCGGCGAATCCGTGGGTAGGGGAACAGATGCTAGATTGCCCGCTCTGGAGCGGTGGTCCATGTTATGACAAAGTTGATGCAGTTGCCATCGCGCCCTACTTTGGGCAACACATTGGCATGCCAGCCTATCGCGCTGAAGTGAAGGCATGGACAAACGACGGAGATGGGGGTCTTAACAAGCTGTTTCAAGAGATGGAATTCGGCAACGTGTTGACAGATCGTAGCGACCAGCATATCAACAAGACAACGGTGAGCAAAGCGATTAGCTATACACAAGCGTATAAGTCGATGGCCGATGCACGTGGCATCGCCGTTGTCAGCTATGAAGGTGGGCAGCACCTCGCTGGCATCGGCGGTGTCCAAAATGACCAAGATATTCACTACTTGTTTATGGAGGCCAACAAAGACCCGCGCATGAAGACCTTGTACGAAACATACCTTGCCGGCTGGCACGACACAGGCGCGCAATTCTTCCTCCACTATGCCAATTCAGGTCTCTACACGAATTGGGGCTATTGGGGTGCAAAAGAGTTTCTCAACGAACCGTTAACACCCAAGCAGGAGGCGGTTGAAACACACATCGCCTCAACCCCGTGCGACTGGAGTACATGTAGTTTGGGTGGCTCTGGCACCGTCACGGCTGTGGCATTACAGGCGCAAAATGCGAGTAAGCACGCGGCGAAACTGTGGTTGCTTATCCCCATTCTACTGTTGACTGTCGCCGTCTTGCGCCACCGCAAATTGGGGTTGTTACTCTGCCTGTTTCTCTTCGTCGGCTGTCAGCCGAGCGTCGTGGAACCAGCTGCAGTCGAATCAACGACCCCCGTTATTCTTGATTTTGTGTCTGATGTGACCGATTTTCTACCCGGCGTACCGATCTTACTTTCGTGGGACACTGAGGGTGTCAGCTCGATGCAACTGCGCACGATGACGTTTGATAATGCCGGTGGAGGCGTCTCAGAGCAGGCGGTCAATGCGGATGGATCGCTCTTGATCACACCCGCTCTCCAGCGAGCAGGCAGCATCGTCTTTGAACTGTACAACACAGATGCAGGACTCAGTCGCGTCATCGAAATCAAGAATCTTTGTTCAGCCGTCTGGGTCTTCCTCCCAGCACCGGATCAATGTAGCGCACTGCCGCAAATTTACGTGGATGCGGTTACGTTGCCATTTGAGCATGGTTACATGATGTACATTCCCTCGCTGAGCTCAATTTGGGTGACGACAACAGACGGCAGTCTGACGTGGACTGTGCGCGACACGTATGATCCGCTTGTCGATATGTTTGAAGACCCAACGATCAACCCACCGCTGCTTTCCAACTTCTATGAGCCGACTGCGGCAATGGGGAAAGTCTGGCGGGAAGAGCCCGGCGTGCGTGACGCTCTCGGATGGTCAACTTTCATCTTGCCACTTCCCTACATCGCAATCATCCAATGCACGAACTATACGCGGGATGGCTTCTGCATGATGAACTCTGCCCCATTGTTTGGGTTTAACTTCCGTTTCTCTCGTGATCCGATTTGGAATCTCGATTTTAACGGGTTGCTGAACCCCTAATTTTTTTGAATGTATTGACCGTAGCATTGTACTGGTAGGAAGAGAGCGTATACGTCTGTATGCGCTCTTTTCATTTTGATTCGCACTTGTTTCTAATTGCGTAGTCGTGATATAACCGCCAACATGAGCATACGCCACTATTACAATGACGCTTACACGACCGAATTTGAAGCGACGATCATCGAACGACTGACCAACAATGATGCGCCCGCAGTCGTTTTAGATGGAAGCTATTTCTACCCTGCTTCAGGTGGGCAACCGCATGATACGGGAACCATTGACGGCGTTAACGTGATCGAAGTTTTTGTGCGCGAGTCGGATCAGGCGGTTGTGCATGTGTTGGATGGTGAGGTTCTGGCGGATAAAGTCGCAGCGCAAATTGACTGGTCGCGGCGGCTTGACCATATGCAGCAACACACGGGACAACATATTTTGAGCGCGGCTTTTGCCGAAATTGCGGATGCGTTGACGATTGGATTTCATCTGGGGACGGATGCCTGCACGATCGATTTGGCAATCGGCCGATTAGATGGTGGACAGATCGCAGGAGCAGCGGCATTGGCAAATAAGGTCGTTTGGGATAATCGGCCGATCACCAGCAAATTCATTCCAAAATCCGACATCTCCAACTACCCACTGCGCAAGGTTCCCGACATTCCCGGCGACGAGCTGCGTCTCGTCATCATCGAAGATTTTGATTACAACGCATGTGGTGGGACGCATGTACGCGGATCGGCCGAAGTTGGATTGATCAAGATTAACAAAGTCGAGCGCGTGCGCGGACAGGTGCGCGTTGAGTTTCGCTGTGGGCAACGCGCCCTGCTTGACTATGCGAAGAAAGAGACCATCATCAACCAACTCGCCAGCGACTTGACCTGCGCGATGGAAGACTTGCCGCACAACATCAATGGACTGCGACAGGAGCTAAAATTAGCCAACAAGCAGTTAAAGAAGCAGGGCAATCTGCTTCTACAGATGGAGGCAGAGCGGCTGGTTGAAGGTGCGCAACAAATGGCAACCGGTGGCAATTTGGTCGTGCAGGTTTATGATCGGCGTGATGCCAATGAGTTGCGGCAGCTAGCAAATACAGTTGCCCGATTTGGAGAATGTGTCGTCATATTAGGGGCGGCGGGGAATCCTGCAACCGTCGCGTTGGCGAGGGCGCGCAGCCTTGAAGGGGATATGAACACGCTGTTACAACAAATTTTGGCGCAGGTAGATGGCACGGGGGGCGGATCGGCGACATTCGCATCCGGAGGGGGGTTCAAGGCGACCGTCGCAGAGTTGGAAAACCTGTTCTCAGCAGTTGCATTGTGAACAATCAATCGCAACTATATTGCGTGAGCGTGACCGATTTAGAAATTGCTTGTGACAGAATCCCAAAAATCCCTTAGAATTCACTATCTGTAGATTGAGAGAGGCACATGGCAAACACATCCTTACTCGAACTTCGCAACATTACAAAACAATTTCCCGGCGTTCTCGCAAATGACCACATCAACTTGACCCTTGAAGAAGGCGAAATTCACGCCTTGCTGGGTGAAAATGGCGCGGGCAAAAGCACACTCATGAACATCCTCTACGGTTTGTATGAACCGACCGAAGGGGAGATGTATGTGCGCGGCCAAGAGATCAAGCCTGAATCGCCCAGTGATTCGATTGCGGCTGGCATCGGAATGGTGCATCAACACTTTATGCTGATCCCCGTCTTCACCGTCACAGAGAACGTGATGTTGGGGTATGAGGAAACGCAGGGTATCGGCGGTTTTCTCAATCGTCGCAAGGCTGGTCAGCGCATCCGCGAGATCTCTGACCAATTTGGCTTATCCGTCGATCCCAATGCGTATATTCAAGATCTGTCGGTTGGCGTGCAGCAACGCGTTGAAATTATCAAACTGCTCTATCGCAACGCAGACATCCTGATTTTTGACGAACCGACCGCTGTTTTGACCCCTCAAGAGGCGGATGAGTTAGTCAAGATCATGCGCTCATTAGTTGCACAAGGCAAGTCGATCATTTTTATCACCCACAAATTGCGCGAGGTGCTAGAAGTGGCAGACCGCATCACGGTCATTCGGCGCGGCAAATTGATCGGAACCACAACGCCAGAAAACGCCGATCAGGGCAAGCTGGCCGAGATGATGGTCGGTCGCGCCGTGCATCTCGAAATCAACAAAATCCCCCCCACTGTTGGTAAAACAATACTCCAAGTCGAAAATTTGACCGTTCTCAATGATCTCGATCAACTCGCCGTTGATGATGTCACATTCGATGTGCGAGCGGGCGAAGTGTTAGGGTTAGCAGGTGTATTGGGCAATGGGCAGACGGAGCTTGTCGAGGCGGTGACGGGGATGCGCCCTCCCGTCGAGGGGACAATTAGACTACTCGACAAAGACGTGACGAATTCATCGCCGCGACAGGTGACAGAACTGGGATCGGCGCACGTTCCCGAAGATCGCCAAAAAGATGGGCTGGTTCTCGACTATTCGATTAGCCACAACATGGTGCTGAACACTTACTACAATCCGCCCTATACAAAAAACGGGACGCTGCAAGAAGACAAGATCAAGGCGTCGGCAGAACAGTTGATCAAGCAGTATGATGTGCGAACACCATCGGCCGAAACGCCCGCTTCCTCCCTTTCTGGTGGTAACCAACAAAAGGTGATTATCGCACGTGAACTTTCGCGGCCGACGGAATTTTTGGTCGCCGCCCAACCGACGCGCGGTGTTGACGTGGGCGCAATCGAGTTTATCCATTCGCAAATCATCAAACAGCGCGATGAAGGGACGGCCGTCTTGCTTTCTTCCACCGAATTAGACGAAATCATGCAATTGTCAGATCGCATTGCCGTGATGTATCGCGGCCGAATTATTGCGGTGGTCGATGCGGCAACCACGACGAAAGAAGAGCTTGGATTGTTGATGGCTGGCGTTGTGCAAGAGAAAAAGGTGAAGGTGGTCGAAGATACCACCCCAACCGAGTAGATACTATGAGCGACAAGAATCAAACGACTGGGCAGGAAGCAGACCAAAAACCTTCGTTCCTTAGTACCTTCCTTGAAGAACTTAGCTCCCAATCGGTACTCATCCCGATCCTTGCCATCTTTACCGGCTTCGTTCTCGGTGGCATCATCATTGCGTTGACGACGGAAGAGGTCTACGCGGCATTTGGGGAAAGCGGGATCGGTGCGGGGCTGGGGGCTGCATGGGACGCGGTCGCGCTTGCCTATGGCTCACTGTTTCGCGCCGCAATCGGCAGCCCGAGCCGCATTTTCGCCGCATTTGCCGCTGGTGACAGACAGGAAATCTATCGCGCCATCAACCCATTTTTTGAAAGTCTCGTCGCCACCACGCCGTTTATCTTTGCTGGGCTTGGGGTGGCTCTCGGGTTCAAGGCGGGCCTTTTTAACATCGGCGTTGAAGGACAACTGTTTATCGGCGCGATCTTTTCAGCTTACATCGGATATGCGTTCACGGGTTTGCCAATGATCATCCATCTGCCATTTGCATTTCTCGGTGGTGCGGTGGGTGGCGCACTATGGGGCTTTATTCCCGGATGGTTGAAGGCAAAAACGGGCGGTCATGAGGTGATCAACACCATCATGATGAACTATATCGCCTTTCGACTTTCTGAATGGCTGTTAAGCGGCCCGCTCAAGCGACCAGAATCGTTTAACCCAGTTAGTCCAACCATTCTCGACAGCGCAAAATTGCCGCGCTTTTTTGGTGACCCGATTCGTTTTCATGCGGGCTTCTTTCTCGCGTTAATCATGGCGGGTGTCGTCTATTGGTTTATGTTTCGCTCGCGCTGGGGATTTGACCTGCGCACAGTCGGCGCGAATCCCAACGCGGCGCGTTACGCGGGTATGAATATCACCTACGTCACGATTGCCGCAATGTCGCTTTCGGGCGCACTTGCCGGGATGACAGGGGCGAATGAGGTATTGGGCGTCAACTACAATCTCGCGTTGGCATTCTCCGCCGGCTATGGATTTGACGCAATTGCGCTCGCACTATTGGGCAAGAATCACCCTGCTGGTGTGGTCGCGGCGGCTCTGCTATTCGGCTTTTTGCGCAGTGGAGCATTGGGGATGCAGCTTGAAGCAGGGATTCCGATCGATATTATTTCAGTGTTGCAAGCACTCGTACTCGCCTTTATCGCTGCGCCAGCGATCATTCGAACGATTTACCGCCTAAAACAGCCCGAGCATGGGGAAGGCGGATTTGTGCTTGGCGGCTGGGGAAACTAAACTATCGTGCGGTGTTTGCATCGGCCGATGTAAACGCCACATTTCAACATGACAGCATCAACGGCAACTATCGCAACTAAACGTGAATATGTCTCCTCCACACGCCAGCGCGTGATGGGCATCGTTTTCCTAATCATTGCGGCCGCCATTTGGCTAATTTTTGTGCGCGGCTTGGAAAGCGACCTGATCACGCGCTTCGGTCTTGTGCCGGGTGGGGTTGATTCAGACTTGCCGCCATGGGAGTTTAGAACATTAACCGCGCTCAATGCAGCCGCATTTGCCAGCGCATTTATTGGCGCGGGACAGTTAGCACGTGGATTTGGCAAGCGCACAAACGCGATGTTGGGGATCGTTGCGTTGCTCTTCGTGTTTAGCTTCTTGGCATGGGCTGCGGCCGGCAAGTCGCTCAACCTTGCAGGATTGCTCAACACGTCACTTTCAAAAGCGGTGCCAATTACGCTCGGAGCGATGTCAGGCATTTTGAGTGAACGTGCTGGGGTCGTTAACATCGCCATCGAAGGGATGATGTTGTTTGGCGCAATGATGGCGGCATTGGTTGCCAGTCTCTTGCGGAGCCGCTGTGATGAAGCATTGATCGAATCTGTGCTGATATGCGGTCAAGCAGAGGGTAATTTACGACCTTATCTTTACATCGGTATCTTGGCCGCCGTTTTGACAGGCATGTTGCTGGCTTATATTCACGGCGTGTTCTCGATCAAGTACAAAATCGACCAGATCATATCGGGCACAGTTATCAACATCTTTGCTGTAGGGATGACCTCGTATATCTCGGCAAAGTTTATGCAGGAGTATCAATTCCTAAACAATCCCGGCACGTTCCGACCGTTTGATGTGCCACTCCTGTCTCAGATTCCGCTGCTCGGCCCGATTGTCTTTCGCAACAACATTTTCGTGTACATGATGTTCATTTTTATGATCGTCATTCACATCGGGCTGTTTTATACGCGCTGGGGGCTACGTTTGCGTTCAGTCGGCGAACATCCACGTGCGGCCGATACGCTGGGGATCAACGTCATTCGCACGCGCTACATGGCTGTGTTGATGAGTGGCGCGATGGCGGGCTTTGGCGGCGCATACTTTACGTTGGGTTCGGTCGGCCGATTTGATGAAGTAATGACCGCGGGGCGTGGCTTTATCGGTCTTGCCGCGATGATCTTTGGCAACTGGTCGCCGTTTGGCGCATTTGGCGCAGGGTTACTCTTTGGCTTTGCCGACTCGCTGGCCTCCAAACTCGCCATTCTGAGCGTGCCGATTCCATCACAATTCTTGCTGATGGCTCCCTATGTGGCGACGATGGTCGTGCTGGCTGGCGTGATTGGTCAGGGCCACATGCCAGCGGCAGATGGGCAGCCGTATAGCAAAGAAGGACATTGATATGAAGCGAATTCCTGAAGATTTTTACGATCTGCTCGACGAGCCAATTGTCGTGCAGTTGGCCACGGTGATGGCGGATGGGCAGCCGCAGGTGACGCCCGTGTGGGCTGAGCGACATGGGGATGAGGTGTGGGTCAACACGGCAATTGGGCGGCGTAAGGACCAGAATCTGCGCGATCGGCCGAAAGCGACCGTCGCTATTCTCGATCCGAAGAATCCCTATCGTTGGATCGAACTGCGCTGCGAGGTAGCTGAAACGGTCGAGGGCGATTTCGCGCATGAACAGATCGACAGAATGGCGCACGCCTATTTTGGGCGCGGATTTACGTTTTCTCCTGGCGAGAAACGGGTCTTGTTCAAGCTGCGTCCGACGCAGATTTCACACTCATAACATCGTCAAACGCTGTTAATTCTAAATTTCCCTAGTAGAATCCACCTGAATCAGATGGATTCTTTTTGTTTTCGGCCGAAATCTCCTACCATTACAGACGATAAACTTTTTGAGGCTTTCACGTGATTAAACAACTCATCTTTTGTCTAGGCATTCTCTTTCTTCTCAGCGCATGTAACAGTCAACAACCCTATCTCGAAACATTTGACGCGGCTGGCACATGGCGCGTCGGCGATGATTTGGAAGCATCGGGGCAGGTCATTGACGGTGTTTATCGTTTTGCCGTCGAACCCTATAACTCCTACTTTTGGACGACGGCGGGCGTATCCTTTACTGATGGTGTGTTTTCAGTTGAGGCGACACAAGTGGAAGGACCGCTCAATCCGGGATTTGGCATGCTGCTGCGCGTCGATGATCAACAGGATGCGTTCTACATGTTCTTGGTCAGTGGGGATGGTTGGGTGCTGGTTGCCCGTTGTTTTCTTGCCTGTAGTGGCGACAACCGCGTTGAGCTGATCAACGATAGCTGGTTTGAATCTGCGGCCGTCAATCAGGGATTGGGCGAAACGAATGAGTTGAAAGTTGAGGCAAATGCGGGAAATCTCGTCTTTTATGTCAATGAACAACTGGTCGGTGCAGTGACGGATGAGGCAATTAACGGTTCAGACATTGGCCTGATCGTGCGCACGATCGACACGGGGAACGTCGTCGTTGAGTTTGACAATTTCAGCGTGACGCCGCTCGAATAGTTAGCGTGTCAGGCCGCTGAAATGCCGTCACGACAGCGATAGGCTGCGCTCACACGGGAATTTCTAGGTAGTAATTGGGATAGATGTTGATAACCGTTGTCTCGTGATACTGCGTAATTTGGTGTTTGTGCAGAAGATAGCGATGGATATGACCGTGTAGTAGGTAGCGCGGTCGGAGAATTCGCATCAAGTGTAAGAAAGATTTGAAGCCGCGATGGGGAATATCCTGTTCATCATGAATTCCAAACGGTGGAGAGTGCGTGAGCAATACATCGAGATAACGACCATACCGAATGCGATTTAGCAGCAAACGCGGGAAGAGCGCAGACGCTTCACGCCACATTTCAATCTCGCTGTATTGCTGTGTTGCACTCGGCAAGTAACGCATCGACCCCTCTAATCCCGCAAAAATCAACCCTTTTTCGCGCACAACGCGCTGATGGATATTGAGTCCTCCTCTTACCTCGCTGATCTCGCCATGCTCAGTATATTGTCGTCCAGCGTCATGATTTCCCAACACATAAAACATCGACGTATCGAGCGCAGAGACGAGAAAATCGAGATAGTAGTAGGGCAGGTCGCCCGCCCCAAGCAACAGATCGAGACGCGGATACATTGATGGCACATTGGGAGAATAGTGCGATTGCAACACCTTGTCACTGACGGCGAGGATTTTAAGCGAAGAAGTCACGTTTGATAATTTATAGTTGCAGTAGGTAGTAAACCGGTTGCAGTGAATAATATGCACTGCTTGGTACTAGCTACTATAGCCTGTCTATTGTGCCGGCCAGGTACGGTCATAGTTAAGCGCAAGTTTGTCCATGATTGCTTGTTCGAGATCAATTTCGGTTATGCTGGCAAGTTGCAGAAGGTAAAGGGCCACATCGGCCAATTCGCCAGCCAGTGCGTTCGAGTCTGTGGCGGTTTCACGCCACTGAAAATGTTCGAGAATTTCGGCCGATTCCAGACAAAGTGAGACGGCGAGATTTTTAGGGGTTTGCGCTTTTGGTGAATCGGCAGCATACCAGCCCTTGCTCGCCACAAATTTGTGCATTTCCCTCGTTAATTCGGCAATTGTCATGACGGTAGTTTAACGGTACTACTCGTTTTCTAGCAACTCTATTAAGAGGGCGGCAACTTTTGCCCCATCGTGACGGTCTTTGCGCGTTGTAGAGGCGAGATCGGCCGAAATCACGCGTACATTTTCAACATCATCGACCAGTACGCCATTCCCATGATGTGCGACGGCGATTTGCACAACCTTATCTGAACTATGATTGACAATTGCGTTCACATGGTCAGAAAGGGAATAGCCATCAGTCTCACCCGGCTGTGCGGCCACGTTACAAACATAAACGCGCTTGCCTCGCGCCTGCTCCAATGCCCGCACAATGTCGCGCACCAGCAGATTCGGTATGACACTTGTATATAGGCTGCCCGGTCCCATTATGATCATATCGGCCTGCAAAATGGCGCGTAGTGCCGGCGGATAGACACGGACCGACTGGGGTTCGAGCATCACGCGTTCGATCTTGCCTGCGGTATTTGGAATCTCCGACTCCCCGACGACCCGTTCAACACCCGTTGCGGTGCGAATGTGCGCCACCAATGTTACGTCATCTAGCGTTGCGGGAATCACTGTGCCACGCATGGCCAAGACGCGATTCATCGAAAAGAGCGCTTCATCAAAGCTGCCCGTCAAGCCCGTTAGCGCTGCAATCAACAAATTTCCCAGCGTGTGCCCCTTGAGTTGGGAGGGTGTGCTCGCGTCGACCGCCTCCCCAAAACGGTATTGCATCAACCCTGTCATCAACTCCTCATCGCGTGCCAGCGCAGCGATATTGTTGCGGAAGTCACCGGGTGGCAGCACGCCTAGTTCACGCCGCAATCGTCCACTGCTGCCGCCATCGTCGGCCACTGTCACAATCGCGGTGATGTTATTTGTGTGCACCTTTAGACCGCGTAACAGCTCGGGCATCCCTGTCCCGCCACCAATTGTGACGATGCGCGGACCGCGATTGCGTTGACGATAGCGCAGCAGCACGTTGCCAATATCTTCACCGGGACGACGAAAGGGCGCAACGAGGGAACGCCCTAGCTGGATCGTGCCTGTTAGAAGCAATCCACTGCCGAGCAGCAGCAAAATTCCAATGCGAAGTCCATCTGAGAGAGAGCTTAGGGCAATGATGCGGAAGAGATCGGCCGAAATGAAATTTTGCTGATAGAGCCAAAGCAACAGGTAGACCAACCCTCCACCTAAAAAGAGCGTTCCAAATCCCAACATCACCAACCAACGTTTTACTCCGATCCCGATAATCAGCCAAAGCCTTAGACTACGAACCCAACTGCGCCAATGTTTATCCAACTGCATCAACGCATTTTAACACACCCATCACGCTTGCTGGCAACGGCAATTTCGCTGTGTTAAGATCGCAGCGGGAAGTTGCTGGTCGCTATATTAGCGTTGCTAGTTCTAAACTGACCATCTGTTTTATTCAACGGCCTGTCATTTTTGCGTGGGTGGGAATCCATTCTTCCATATAAATGACCCAAAGAACCTTTCTCAACGATTATGACAGAATCAATTCCCGTAATCATCTTCTGCGGCGGACAAGGAACCCGTATGCGCGGGGGGACGACGACAAAAAAAGAGCTTGTGAAAGTCGGAAATCGGCCGATTATCTGGCACGTCATGCGAATTTTCTCAGCGCATGGGTGCGATCGCTTCATCCTCACGTTAGGGTATGAGGCGGATCAGATGCGCCGCTACTTTTTGAATTACAATAAGATGTCACGTGATTTGACGCTGACGATGGGTGCGAGCGATCAGGCCATTGCGTTTCACGACGGTGTCGATCATCCAGATTGGCATGTTTCACTGGTGGATACAGGGTTGCTGACGGAGAAGGCGCAGCGTGTCGCAAAAGTGGCCGACTACATCGACGCCGAACGCTTCTTTCTGGCCTATGGTGATGATGTTAGCGATGTTGATTTGACCGAATTGATCAAATTTCACAAAGCGCATGGCAAGTTGGCGACGCTGACGGCGGTGCGGGTGAATTTACCGTATGGGGTTGTGGAGGCTGATGAGGCTGGCGCGGTCAATGGTTTTGTCGAACGCCCTGAACTGCCCTACTGGATCAATGGCGGCTTTATGCTTTTTGAGCGTGAAGTGCTTGAACTCTGCGAAAAACATGACGATTTGGAACGTGAAGTCTTGCCAAAATTGGCGGAGATGGGAGAGCTAATGATCTATCGACATGCTGGCTTCTGGCAGTCGATGAACACACTTAAGGATACGATGGTTTTGGAACAACGCTGGCAAACAGACGCACCCTGGAGAGTTTGGTAGTGAATGGGACACACTGCGCAGCATTCAGAATGAAAATGCTGGCCGATTACCGTTCCCTATTCACTGTCCAGCGATGAAACGGCGTATTCTCCTCACAGGTGGCACCGGCTTTATCGGCCGAAATCTCACCCCCCTCCTCCTGCAACAGCATGATGTGATTCTGTTGGTGCGCGAGCAGTATGGGATGGGAAAGTCGTTGCCGTCTACATTGCAACCACTGCGTGAACAGTTGCAACTCGTCTATGCCGATTTACGCAACTATCGCCTGACATGTCGCGCCGTTGCAGAAGCAGAGCCGGATGTCGTCATCCATTTAGCGGCGGCTGGCGCAACCAATCCATTTTTGCCGATTAATGAAGCGATGCGCCATAACTTGAATGGCACGATCAATTTAATGCGGGCCGCGTGCGAGCGACGCACTATCGAACGAGTGATTGTCGGCCGCACGCCGGGCGAATGGTCGTCAATGAACGTCTATGCGGCGAGTAAGGCTGCGGCATGGAACTTCTGTGAGATGTTTACCCGCACACAAGAGTGGCCAATTATTGGCGCGATGATTTTCCAGAGCTATGGCTATGGACAGCCAACCAATGCGCTGATTCCAGCCGCGTTTGAAGCAGCGATTCGTGGCGAAGATTTTGCGATGACGGCCGGATTACAACGGCGCGACTGGGTGCATGTGCAGGATGTGGCGGCAGGCATTTGTCAGCTAGTCTCGGCCGAAATCCCGCTCCTTACCACCGTACAACTTGGCACGGGCAAATTGGCATCGGTCGCCGATGTCGTGCGAACGATCTATTCGGTGACGGGAAGTCAGGGAAAACCATTGATTGGCGCATTGCCCTCAAGGCCGGGCGAAGTGTTGGAACAATCGGCCGATGTTGCGAACAATCCAGATATTGGATGGGAAGCACAACTCGATTTGGTCGCTGGATTAACCCACTATTTTGAACAGCTAAAACAGGCTGCCGCAGCGGAGCACTGAATTTTCGGAGCCAACTTTAGTCCAGCATTTCGCCCCGAATGACCATGACGGCCTGACCCCCTAACACAACGTCATCGCCAACCACTTCCATACGCACAAGACCCCCTCTCTGCGATGCCTGAAACCCGACGAGCTTATTTTTCCCCAACTTTTCTGACCAGTAGGGAGCCAGCCGACAGTGTGCTGTGCCAGTGACGGGATCTTCTTTGGCATTTTCGGCCGAAAAATAGCGCGAGACAAAGTCCATCTCCTGATCATGCGCAAGGGCGGTAACTGTCACGCCCTTTAGATCTAGGACAGAAAGTTGCGCAAAGTCGGGTGCAAGATCGCGGATAACGCTTGGGCTAGAAACTTCGATCACATAATCGTTGGTAGAGGTGCGCCCGCAGAATAGGGCGTCTGCGATCCCTAAGCTCGACAACAATCCCGCTGGTGGGTCAGCAGGTACAACAGGTTGGGCGGGAAAACGCATCGAAATCCAGCGTTGTGCGTTGTAGGTACAGGTTAGGAGATGGTGTTCGGTTTGGAAGCGAATCGGCCGATCTGGGCGCACAATCCCCTCGCTCCACAGCATAAACGCAGCGCCCAGCGTCGCATGTCCACACAGCGCATACTCTTTTGTCGGCGTAAACCAGCGTAGTTGCCACTTATTGGCAAACGGATCGGCATGAGCTTGTACAAAAGCCGTCGCCGGTTGGTTGACTTCAGCGGCGATGAGCTGCATTTTTTCGGCCGAAATTGCTTTTGTGAGAAAGCACACGGCGGCGGGATTGCCATGATGGACATGCTGTGTAAACGTATCAACTTGAAAAAACTTCATGGGCAAAATTTTACCATTGATGCGACCAACAAACACAAGCAATAGATTATGACTGCTTCATGTTGATGGTACGATTGCAACTCAATCGTTAGAATGGAGAGCTTATGGAAATGCGTCAGCCGATTGATTATCTGTGGACAATTCGTGTGTTGATGGCGGCAAAGCGATTGGCGACGATGGCAATGTGGCAATCGTTTGATCGGACAGACGAGATCGAAGCGATGGTTGACGCATTAAACAAGACGACACTGACGATGCAATCCATCCCCGCGACCACACTGCCTGTGGTAAAGCGACAGGGTAAGCGGCGTTTGAAGTATGAGTTGGCAGTCTTGGGGGAAGAGCTGGTGGGCTTAATTCGGCCGAATTTTCCACATCTCCATTGGCAACAAAACAGTTCAATCACTGATCCCGACCTCCTAAATAACTACGCTTATTGCGAACTAATCGGCCCAACGGGACATGCCGGAAGCGACAGCGTGCGCCTTGGACTCCTTCTACTCGACCGCAATACCCACTATCCCCTTCACACCCATTCTGCAAGTGAAATCTGCTTTGTCCTTTCAGGCCATGCCCGCTTCCGCCAATCTGATAAACCGTGGCGCTCCTGCCCAATGGGGCAGTTTGTCTTTCACGACTCAAACATCCCACATGAAATTCAGACCCGTGACGATCCCGCCCTACTTGTCTATTGGTGGCGCGGAGCAGTGGTCGAACAAGCACAGCTTATGTTGAACGCACAGTCGTCTGCGTAACAAACAGGTGAATACCTGCAATAACTATCTATGACAGAATTTTGGCTCATTCGGCACGGACAGACTCCCGCAAACATCGGACAGCGCGTTAAAGATGCAGGCTCATATGGACTTACAAAAGAAGGTCAACATCAAGCCGACTGGCTAGCCGAAATTTGGTGGTTCCGTCCCGATCTCTTTGTAACTTCACCTTATGCCCGAACAAAATTAACTGCCCAGCCGCTGCGCGATCGCTATCCCACGGTGCCTCATGAAGAGTGGCAGGTGCAAGAATATTCGCCCTACGCGACCCATTTTTATGCGCCAGAATTGACGCGCAAAGAGATGCGCGACCTGCGCGATCAATATCGTCTACGACGCGATCCCCATTATGTGACTGGCGTAAATGCAGAGTCCTTTGTCAACCTATTGCGGCGGGCGCAAACTTTCTTGGAGCGGATCCAAACGCGCGATGAGGAGCGCATCCTTATCTTCTCACATGCCACCTTTACCCGTGCCGTGTACTGGGTTTGGCTGCATGGCGGGGTAGAGATGAGCGCACGCACGATGGAGCGGTTTTTCCACTTTCGACATCCGTTCCCAATTCCCAATACATCTTATGTTCACGGCAAACTGACCAGCGGGCGTATCTATTTAAGTAGCCCGATTACCGATCATTTGGAGGAGTGGCGATGAAACAGTTTTGGTTAGTCAGACATGGAGAGAGTGAATCGAACATCGGACTACCCGATCCGAGTCGGGAAGGATCGAAGCTGTCGCCACGTGGTTGGGAACAGGTGCGGGCAGTGGTTGACCATCTACCAGAGCCAGATTTGATCGTCTCGTCGCCGTTTGTGCGGGCAAGAGAATCGGCCGAACCGCTGCGTGCCCGTTTTCCAGATGTTGCCACTGCAACGTGGCAAGTCCAAGAGTTCTGCCCGCTCGCCGATAGCTACTACACCAATGTCGCCATGGAATCGCGCCTAGCCACTTTTCGTGACTTTTTCGATATCGATGATCCAGAGCATCGCTGCGACGTCAACACAGAGACATTTACCGATTGTATTCAGCGTGTTAACACGTTATTTGACAATCTTCGTGCATCCAACATGCAGCAGATCGTTGTCTTTACGCACGGCACATTCTTGCGGATGGTTTTGTGGCAGAAAATGTTAGGGGGATTGGGTAATGGCGTGGCGGCATTCGGGAGATTTCAAAAGACGTTCTCGCTTCCCAATACCGCCTTTATTCGCGGGCAAGTTGATAATAGAAACAACATTTTCCTAAGCGGAATTGTTACTGATCATCTAAATTGATTCTGGATCGATGCCAAGCTCACGCAGTTTTGCAGCAAATTTTTCAGCACGCGCTCTTTCACTTTCAGCACGCGCTCTTTCGCTGTCGGCACGTTCCTTGCCAGTCGGCAGAAGATTTCCATCTAGATCGGTCCAACGCAGCCATTCAGAAAGTGTGTCTTCAAATTCACCTTCCCAAAGTTGTAGCCCTAGTCCAACCGCATCAAGCAATAAATCTGATTTGAGCTTATACACACCCTGTTGCAACTCATAGACGGCAACTTTTTCAGCTTGAATGTAGGTGTGTGGATCATAAACGACATAATACCAAACACCGAGTTGAGCATAGCGAGACATTTTTGCATCTAACTCGCCCCCTTTTCGATTGGACACGATCTCTAAAACGACTTCAGGATTCTTACCAAATATCCAACCCAAATAAGCACGATGTTCTTTTTGCCAAAAATCTTCTGATACTGACACATCCAAACTTAGCAGGACATCAGGCACAATTGCAGTGCCTTCTACGGCCCGTGAGTAAATAGCGACATTCGCCGCAGCGAGAAATGGGCGAGAAATAACATCATTGCTATATAGCGTCGTGGTTGAGAGGCGTTGTTGCTTCTCAGACGGCAAATTATCCACAGGCGTATCGTCCTCCGTTGTTAACTGACTTACGTCAGGCGGTTCGATTGCATCAACAATTATTTCGTAAGTTTGGTAGTCTGACATAGTAACAGTATAGGCGATTTTAGGGTTAGATGGAAGGAGCGGAATCGGTCGAACACGACAGATACAACAACAACCCGACCATGCCAGAGGCCATCACCAACGAACTTCCCCCATAGCTCAAAAACGGCAATGTTACCCCTGTCAACGGCAGTAATTTTGTTACGCCACCCATAATTAGAAACGCCTGCACCGAAATCAAGACGACGATACCCACACCGAGATAGGTGCGAAAGGCGGACCGTGCCAGCAGGGCAATGCGTAGGCCTCGCTGTGCGAGCAACGCGAAACAGGCAACGATAGTCAATGTGCCAAGTAGTCCCCACTCTTCTGCGATTGCGGCAAAGACAAAATCGGAATGCACCACAGGAATAAATGTGGGAAAGCCCTGTCCCACGCCGCCGCCCGCAATACCGCCCGCCGCCAACGCATAGAGTGACTGCACAATCTGAAACGACCGATCAAAGACATTCGGCCAAGGATTTAGCCACGCATCAATGCGCAGGGCAATGAGATCATATGCGGCATAACCGATAAAGCCCGCCATAATCAATAACGCAAACCCGACGACCAGATAGCGGCGTTTGCCTGTTGCCGTATAAAGCATTGATAAAAACAGGACGAAAAAGATGCTGGCCGCACCCAAATCCTGTTGCCAAACCAACAGTAAGACGCAGAATCCCCACATGACAAACAGCGGCGCGAGATAGGGAAGCGAATACCAAAAGCTATGTTCCTGTTTGGCGGTGATGATGCGACCGCGATCGGCGAAATAGCTGGCGAAAAAGAATATGAAGAGCAGCTTGAGCAGCTCAGACGGCTGGAAAAAGGCAGGGACAAATGGGACGGGAAGCCATAATGCAGCCCCTGTACCGATCGGATTTACGCCAAAAAAGAGGGTCAGCGTCAGCAATGCGATACCTGACAAGAGCAGCGTATAACGGTAGCGGCGAATGACGTTGAGATTGCGTGGTAGGATGGTGACGGCGCTAAGGAGCGCGGTGCTAATGGTAAACCAGAGTTGATATCGGCCGATAAATGCCGGCGCCAAACGGTCTTGTAAGATCAATCCCCACCCTGTCAAAAAGGCATAGAGCGCGAATAGTATGGGATCGTGTCTGGCGGCATAACGTTGTAGCAGGATCAAGGCGACCGTTATAACGACTGCCCAGAGAAAAATCGGCCGAAGATGCTCCCAGCTAACCCCTCCTGTCTTGGCCACGCTCAACGCCAATCCATTTGCCAACAAAAAAACAGCGACCACCATCAGCAAAATTAATTCTGCCAAGATGCCGCTGTTGTTGTCATTGAGTCGTTTAATCACGCGGGCATTTTAGCCCTACGCAGCGTTGTAAGGTGAAACTGTTAAGCAGGCTTAAGCCAATGCACAAATGCATACCTCACGCAAAATATCGCTCCACCAGCAACCCCAACCGCTGCCGCTCGGCATCATCAATTGCGCTTGTCAAAACCGCATCGGTTAACGCCGTATGCGCGGGCATTTCAACCGCCCACTCATCCATCGACTTAACGAGCTGACTCACGCCAGCCTGAGCGACCTTTGTGTTCTCAATCACCGTCCGAATCACCATCTCAACCGTGACGGCCTCTTCGCTCTCGTGCCAGACATCGTAATCGGTCACGTGCGCCATACAGGCATACGCCATCTCCGCCTCACGCACCAAGTACGCCTCTGGACTGGTCGTCATCCCAATGATGCTACATCCCCATTGGCGGAAGATATTCGATTCGCCGCGTGTGCTAAAGCGAGGGCCTTCAATTGTGATAAACGTGCCACCTTCATGCACGGTGCCACCTGCCTCACGTACAGCCGTTGCAACCGCCTTACTCAATGCAGGTGAAAACGGATTGGCAACGCCGACGTGTGCGACTAAACCCGTTCCAAAGAATGTTGATGAACGTAGCTTCGTATTGTCGTAAAGTTGATCGGGAATGACAATGTGACCGGGCGCATAATCTTCACGCAACGATCCACATGCGCTGACCGCCACAACATATTTGACGCCTAGCGACTTGAGTGCGTAGGCATTTGCCTTATACGGAACGGTTGTCGGTGAGTAGACATGCCCTTTGCCGTGACGCGGGATAAAGGCGACACGCCGGCCATGTAGGGTGCCGATTGTCAGCGGAGCAGATGGCGCGCCAAATGGGGTGTCAATCGTGCGTTCTTCAACGTCTGTCAAGTCAGCCATGTTGTAGAGACCGCTGCCGCCAATGATGCCGAGTTCGATATTGTTCATTTGTTGGGAGTGAGTTGCCAACTGACAGTGTGACCTTTAGCAACTCGGATGATAATTTGGGTCTTTAGGTGTTTGTATGGATTGTGGGACGTGTTGCGTGTTGCGTATTGCGTATTGCGTATCTGAGTCGTGCTATCCATGTCCCTAATGACCGATATTCTTTGTCGTTTGGGTGATTGTAAAGAAGGTGGGCTAGATCGTCAATATTGTGAAATTGATGGCAACTGTTGGTCGCTTGGATGGTTATTTTCGGCCGAAAATCCCCTTCAATTTCTGCCCAATGTTGGCAAACATATTCTCCATATCCATCGCCCGCTTAACCTCGCTCGCCAAATGCTCTTTCCAATAGTGGGTCGTTTTTGCCACGACGGTAACGACATTCTTAATCTCACCTTTGAGCGTGTAATGTTCTGCAACGGGTACGAGCAATAACTTGCCGTCGCTCCGCGCTTCGACGTTTTCAGCGATGATTTTCTCGGCCAGCCAACTTGCCATCCCTGTCGATTCTGTTTCAACGGCAATCCAGCCTGCTTGCTCAGAGGCACGCGCATCAAGCCCGCTCACGTCTTTGACACCACGCACAATTTCCGCGACGACGCCCTGATACTTGTGCGACGTGGGATCGACTGTGGCAGATGCTTGCAGCAGAGATTCGCGGTGTGCAGGGCCGCCCTCCGTTGCCAGCACGCAATAGCTATCCCACATATCGCCCCATGCCACGCTGCCGTCCTCGTTAAAACGCATCGGCGCAGACGGCATCGGTGCGCTGAGGTCTATATCGTGTGTTTCATTTTCTTTCATATTCCTTTATACGGAGATGCGACTTCAAAATATCTAAATGCGCGAGAAATTTCATGTAGATGTGACACGCATGGGCATGTGATTTTTCGGCCGAATGGTCACCAGCGCATTCATCACTGGCGCGTGCTGCCCCGCATACACAACATCAAACTTCGGCAACAGCGTCGCCAACACAACCGCTGCTTCCATTTCCGCAAATCGTGCACCGATGCACAAGCGCGGTCCCGCCCCAAACGGAATGTATTGCCACTTATGCCGCTTACGTCCCCACTCGGGCAGCCACCGTTCGGGCGTGAACCGTTCCGCACCAAACCAGTAGCGTGCGTTGTGGTGCATCGCATAGGGGCTGATGATGATTGGCGACCCTGCTGGCACGTGCAAGCCTGCAATCTCATCCACGTCCAACGCCTTGCGCGAAACAACCCACGCGGGCGGATAGAGCCGCAACCCTTCGGTGAAAATCGCCTGCGTGTAGACCAACTCGCGCAACGTTTCCAGCGATAATTCGCGCCCGTCCAACACACGCCCAATCTCTCTGCGCGCCTGTTCGACAACCGCCCGATTCTTATCGAGCAGATACCATGTCCACGTTAAGCCCGTCGCCACCGTCTCATAACCGGCCACAATCATCGTCACAATCTCATCACGAATGATGTCACGCGAAAGCGGATTGCCCATATCATCGGTCGCGTCAATCAACAGTTGCAATAGATCATCATGCGAACCGTCGCTTGCACGTCGTGCCGCAATTAGCTCGTCGACGAAGCGATCAACTTCAATCATGCTCGCCTTATAGTCGCGCACAACTTTGAGCGGCACGTTGTCAATCGCATCAAACGGCATACGCGCCCGAAACATGACATAATCAAGCGTCCGATTAACCGTATGCACCAGCTCCTCAGAGCGTGCCTTTAGCTCCACACCAAAAAGCGTCTCGCATAATATCTCTAGCGAGAGCGTCATCATCTCGTCTTCAATCAGCAGGACTTGCCCCGACTTTTGTCGCCACGCATCAGCACGTTTGGCTGTCCAGCGAATCATCGCGTCGAGCAACAGCGCTAACTTCTTGCGGTGAAATGCAGGCTGCATAATTCGTCGCTGCTGTCGCCATAATTCGCCATCGCTGTTGAGCAATCCATCACCCGCCACAAACTTAAACGTCTCAAATTGCGGCGTTTCTTTACTATAGTTGCGGAAGTTGCTGACTAAGACGTGCTCAATGGCCTCTGGCTCGGCCAGCACAAATGCCTTAAATCCTGCCACGTCGATTTCAACGATGTCGCCGTGTGTCTGGGTCAATTCGGTTAGATAGTTTAGTGGGTCGCGCATGATGCGCGGCGTGTGGGCGAGGAGTTGGAATTGGTTAATCATGATGTTGAACGAGCATGCACCCATTCAATGTGCGGACCTGCGTCCGCACAACGCTATCCTTCTGTCAACTGCATATCTTTTGTTGCAAAAAAGTCGGCCGCCAGCATAAACAAAATCGTCGCATAGAGCAGCAGAATCGCAGGCGCAAGGGCTTGTGCACTGTCGAAAAAGCCGTTTTGCGCCGCTTCTGAAATTGCGTTAAACGGCCAAAAGACAAACCCAACCGTGTCCTGAAAAAAGGTTTGTCCATTTGTCGTCAGCCAGTTGGCACCGTTGCGGACAGACTGGGCAACGCCGTTGAACTGTTGGCGGGTCAGGAAGGTTGCAAAGCCGTTGAGCCGATCTGACAGCCAGCGCACGCCGCGCGTGTCGATGCTTTGACTAAACAGTAGCACGGCTAACGTCGCATAGACGGCGACTCGTGACCAGCCGCGCATGACAAAATCAGTGGCGTGTAGGGCAAGCACGGTGGCAAAAATATCGGCCGAAATCCAAACCGGCAGCACGTTCAAAAAAGCCAACCAGCCTAGCTCCGGCCCCGCAGGTTGCACCATTATTACCAATCCTAGTAACCCCTGAATGGTGAACACAAACGCCAATACCGACAACAATACTGCCGCAAGATATTCAACCCGACTAGGCAAACGCGGTAAAAATGGCGCACTCTCGATGCCGTTAGCCCTTGTCGCAATCGACAATGTCACTAAAAAGGCTAAAACTAGCCCAAAAATACCAATAATTAGGATAAAGTAGTCTGCCTCTGGCACCTGTCCTGAACGAGGATTAAAGAGAAGCCACCACATCGCGCCAGCCAACAAAATATACAGTAGCCCAACGAGTGAACGAGTCAGCCCACTCAACAAATAACGTACCAATGCAAAAATGCGCCGATTCATCGTACAGCCTCCGCGTACAATTGTGCCAACGTCATGCGGCTGTAATCCATGTTCAAAATATCATACCCTGCCCCCAACAACATCGTTAGGACGCGCCGCCGCAGCGGAACGGCTGCTTCACCAATCTCAATCGACATTCCAGAGACAACAATATCCTCGTGCAATTGCCGCAACAGCGGTGCAAGGGGGGTCAAATCCCGATCAACGCGGATTGTGACGTGCGGACGTAACGCCAAAGCCTCTTCCAAACGATTGACATAGCGAATACGCCCCTCGTTGATAATGATGATTTGCGTACAGACGTTTTGAACTTCCTGCAACTGGTGGGAACTGACTAATATGGTACGCCCTTCTGCACTTAGGTCGCGGATCAGCTGCTGCATTTCCAACTGCCCATCGGGGTCAAGTCCGTTTGATGGCTCATCCAACAACAAGAGCGAGGGGTTGCCAATCATCACCTGAGCCAAACCAAGTCGCTGCCGCATCCCCTTAGACAGCTCGCCAATCTTTTTATTTGCTGAACCGATCAAATTAACGCGCCGCAAACAGTCATCGACCTGTCCGTTAGGCACTTTTTCATGGCTCAGTTTCGTCATCATTTGCAGATATTGACGAACAGTCAGCCTGTTTGGGAAGAGCAAGCGATCTGGCTTATATGCCATCGTCGGCCAAACGCCACCAGTTGGCTTTACACTCCCCTGATCTGCATTGAGCAGTTTGGCAACAACCTTAAACAGCGTCGATTTTCCCGCCCCATTCGGCCCCAATAAAGCCGTCACTTCCCCCTTCTCGATTCGCAAGGAGACATCGCGCAAGGCGAGGACGTTTTGATAACTCTTGGATACGTTTTGGACTTCAATCACCGACTGTTGACCTTGCTTAAAATTTGAATCTATTGCTGCGAGTATACCACGCGCAAACGGACGATAACACCGTGCTTGTCAAGGTTTAACCTTTACAGCGCGGGCGTTGCGAGCGTGCCCCCGGCTAGAATTTTGCGATAACGCGCTCAAGTGCGTCGAGTCCCCGCTCCAGCGTTTCCATATTGGGCCCGAAGCTGACACGACAATAGTGCTTATAACGCGCGAAGTTGCGGCGGCGTTGACCGGGATTCACATCAAAAAAGACGCCGGGAACGGTAATGACGTTTTCCTCTAGCCCATGCTCGAAGAAACTCATGCCGTCATTGAGAGGAACAGGCAGATCGGAGAGATTTGCCCAGACGTAAAACGCCCCGTTGGGGGTTGCATCGGCCGTTATTCCCATATCGTGCAGTCGCTCCAGCACATAGTCCCGCTTCGCTTTAAATACCTTCTGAATCGCCTTTGTTTCCGCAATCGCGTACTCTGGATCTAGCAGTTCGAGGGCTTGATTTTGGAACGGATGATTGGCACCGCCATCGAGAAATGAACCGGCCGATGCCAGCGTTTCGATAACTGATTTAGGGCCCAACGTCCACGACACACGCCAACCCGGATACCGCCAGTTTTTGGTCAATCCATCGACGATAATGATTGGATCGCGTTCAACATCTTCGACGTACTGTGCCGCTGAAACCATGTTGTAGGGGTTACTGGCGTTGGTGTAGATGTAATGGCTATAGAATTCATCGAGAATCAATGAGCAATCCGTCTCACGTGCCACTTCGACCCAGCCGCGCAGGCGATAGTCTTGGGTGACTTGTCCGGTTGGGTTACAAGGATTGCTGATGAGCAATGCCGAAAGTCCGCGCCCGAGAATTTCGTTGCGCAGACCTTCGGCCGATAATTGATAGCCGCGTCCCGCATCCAACAAAATCGGCATCGGAATAAACGACCGAAATGATGAAAGCAACTCTTCGTATGCCGTATAGTCGGGTAAAAAATGTCCCATGTTGACGTTGTCTAACGCCGCCGCCAGCCGTGTCAACGAGAGCCGCCCGCCCCCGGCAATACTGACATTCTCATAGGTGTATTGTGACTTCTTGCCCTTACGGTAAATAAAGTTGTAGAGGTCAGCGACCTTTTGGCGCAGTTCGATTTGACCCGCCACAGGACTATATTTGCGTGTCGGAGCGGGCGCACGCAGCTCAGTCAGACGCGGCGGCGCATCGGGCAGGTCGAGCGTTTCAGGCGACCCTTGCCCCAAATTTGCCCACGACTTATTTTCATAATCAAAACCGCGCAATGTTGCGCGGTGCATTACATAGATCACGCCTGTGCGCGGTACACGACGAAAACCGGGTATAGTTTGTTTCACGTTTGGTTTTGCAATATCCATATTTCAGGAACTTTATCGCTCTCTACCATACATGACAACTTACTGCGTCTCACAGGGTTAGTGGGGTTTATGATGACTGCCACGCTTGCGAGGCGTGGCAGTCGTGGTAGGGAAAACTATTGTGTTTCGCCGGCTGGCGTCGTGTCCACTGTGGGGACGATGCCCGGACCGGGTAAGACGAGCGTCGGAACGGTTCCTTCGGGGGTGAAGATTACCTTGTCAGTCGCATTGAGTGCGCTGGCGTTGGCTTGTGCCATCATCCATTGCACATAGGTTGGGTTCTCCCTGTAAAGTGCCGCAACGGTCGACTCATAGGCAATTTCTGCCTCAGCACGCGCCCGTGCCGCAACCGCCAGTTCACCATTGATTTCAACATCGAGTTGCGCCGCCAACAGGTCGTTGGCCTTGCCCACTTCGATTAGTTGACGCTCCGTCTCTTTTTCGGCAAGCTCGTTGTCACGACGCGCTTCAATTAGGGCGAGTTGTGCAGCTAGGCGTTCCTGCTCAAGCACGGCCAACTCAGTTTGCTGGCGCGTCTCTTCTTGAATACGGCTTTGTGCGACGCGAATTTCGCCTTCCTGACGTGCCTGTTCGGCCGCCGCTTCTGCCAACGCCTTCAACTCATCCTGCGCCGCCTTCTCCGTTAAAAGTCTGCTCTGCACAATTGCATCAAGGGCGGTTTGGACTTCGGTCGATAATATCACCTCTGGTACAACCAGATTTTCAACGCGCAAACCGTAGCGAGTCGCCAACTTGTTCAACTCGGTGTCGATACAGCCACGCAGTTCATCACGTGCAGAGCCGATAATGTTGTTATCAAATGTGCGCTCACCAACGCAGACCTTCATCGCTTGGCGCGTCAAATCATTGACGCGATTGATGGCTGTTTCATCGCTGGTGTATAGACCGCGATATTGCGCCCACAAGTTGCGAATGTCGTCTTTGTTCGTCGGCCGAAAAATATCGCCGCTTGCCAAAAGTCCGATTCGCTGCTTATCCTTTGTAATAATCTCCTCGTCACGAGTTTGATATGCAATCGCCTGTGTGGAGATCGTCTCTAGCTTTACAAACAGACCAACATCACTATACACGCCGGGACCAACAATTTTGTGGATACGTCCCTGTCGAAACTGAACGCCAACTTCCTGTGCCTCAACGGTGTTGAAGAAGTAGAAAAAGTTACCCGCCAGCGAAATGACCATTAGAACGCCGATGCCGACGATGATGACCCCTAGCATTTGTAAGAACCGTCTGAAATTAAACTGACTTGCTCTTTCAATCATGCGCTTATCTCCTATCAGGCGCCAAAGTCCGCCCATGAGAGCGATTTGGCATCACCTTGATTCTGAGACAATGTATCAGAAAAGGGAGCGTGACGAAATCAGGATTTTCAGGGTTGTGGGAAGAAAGGTGGTAGATGTATTGCGTATTGCGTATTGCGTGGTGCGTGGGGGTCTCTGGAAAGGCATCATGCAATATCATGAAATTTGGTAGAACTGCAAGAAGGGGATGGTTAATTGGGGGGGGAGGTGAGTGCGTCGCAAACGACGCAGAAATTGTTTCATGGATGTCGAGAGGCATTACCACTCGACATCCATAACGCACTGCAACCAACGCGCTTGAGCGCGTTTCGCGTATCAGCCTGCGGCTTTAGCCGTAGGATTTTGGCACAGTCTCAATATCGTCCTAGTTATCCATGCGAATAATAGGTAGATAGTTGTAGTAGGTCACTGAATCGCCCACTTGTGTGGTGACCGTCGTTGTGATGGTGTAGGGTGGTAAATTGGGGGGTTGCCCAGCATTATCTTGACGCGAGATGCGAATATCGGCCGTATCGCTGTCACCGTTAGACGCACCACCCGGGATCGTTACCTTGACCGTGCTACTGATAGATCCGCCAGAAGGAATGAAGACAATCGGGCTTGTCACTTGTGTGGGCCAGATTTTATTGGGCACCGTGACGATGAACTGCTGATCGCGGTTGCCGTTGTTGGTGATGAAGAGGGTGTGCGTAATCATTTCACCCGCATCGCCACTCAACGTACTTGCGGTCACGGCTAAATCGGTCACGGCCAAATCGCCGACCGTTGCGCAGCGAATATCGTTCAGATAGTAGGCGACGCTACTATCAAATTCGCGTTCACCAATCATGTAGCAATACTCTTGGCCATCGACGACATCTTCATCAAACGCATCGTAGGTGAAGCCAGACCCGGCATTGCCTTGCGCAGTAATGAAGCGCGTCGGTGTGCTATTGTAGGTAACCGTGATGGCTAAACTTGGGGATGGGCTTGTGAAAACTGGATCGTCGATTGACGTACCGCGTACAAAGAAAAATTCGGCCGTACTATCTTCTGATCCCGTCTCAAAAAACAGTTCGATGTGATCATCCTGTGTCGGTTCAGCGATAAATACTTCAAGATCAACGGCGCGATCTTGAGCCGCAACGTGCAGTGTGGTCAGCACAACGATGCTAAAGGCTAAAATTGTCGTGATGGTAAGCCAGCGTTTTGAAATCATGTAGGTCCTTTGATTGTGGATTTGTTGAAATTTTAATACCAAGCGCGATATTCGAGAAATCAACTGCTGTATTTAGCTATCAAACACCCAAATACAGCAGTATTGTATCATCTTAATCGTTGGTTGATTTTGCAACGAATGGCAAATGCAGCGTGTAGACGGTCGCTGACGTGGTCAGAATAACGCTGTCAGTCGCATTCGAATCGGCCGAACTTGTCACCTTGACCGTCACGCTATCTTCGGCCGAAACTTGCAATAGTGGAATCTCATGCTCAACCTGTATCGTTTTGGTCTCGCCAACGGCAAGCTCAACTGAAGTCGGCACATTGACCGTCCATTCATTGTTCGCCAGTGTGATGTCAAACGTGGCAACCGTGTTACTTCTATTTTCAATCTCGACGTCGTAGGTGACCGTTGTGTTACTTGATCCGTTTTGTGCAGTCACGGCCGCACTCACGTCAACGCCATAGACGGCGGTGGCGGTCGTTTGAAGCGTTGTGCTATCACTGACGTTGCCATTAAAACGCGAACGCGCAGTCAAGACGACGCTGTCGGTCGCGTCGGCGAGTGCGTCGGCGGGAATCGTATGCGTGACACGCACCGTTGCGCTTTCGTCAGCAGCGAGTGCGATGGTGGCAGAATCGGCCGATGCTGCCCATTGATGCCCCGACAAGACAATATCAAACGTGTCCTGCCCCGTCCCTTGATTCGTGACGGTTACATCGTAGCTGACTTGCGTCGCGGGTGCAGCGCTTTGGCTATTGGTTGCGGGCGTTGTCTCAACACCAGCCACCTGCGTCGATGGCAGTAACATCGCGGGATCGCCGTGCAGAATAAAGGCATACGCTTCTGACTCATGTTGGTTGCGGTCAAGATAACGCGATTTCGAGTACTCAACGGCGTCGCCCATCGTGCGTGCGCCACCGCCATAAATGGCTTCATAGAAACCCGTGTGCATGACCGTGTGTTCGCTTGAATAGCCCAATCCAGATGAGCCCCAATGGGCAGCTGTGCCGCGTCCGTCAAGGCGCAGGAATGTTTCGCTCAATGCAGAAGAGTAGTTAGGATGTTGTGCTTCTGACCCCAGCCACGCAAAATGACCATCCAGACAGTCGGCACTAATGATGACGGTCGGCCGATCTATGTTCAAAAAGAGTCCCGCATCATCGCGTCTGACGATGCCAGATCCCCAATCGGTGATGCTCCCATGCCCGCGATAGTTGACGATACCCGCGCTGTTGCTGGCAAGTTCATTGAAGAAATCGGAACGAATCTGTCCCTTCGCTTGTGATGTGTCGCCACCATAATCGTCCAAACAAAATGCGGTCTGGGCGAACTCGGCGGGCAAGCCACCGGCAACCTGTTGGTTCTCAAAGCAGAAGTTTCCGCCCGCATCACGATTGTCGGCCAAGAAGACAAAACGGCGCGTCCACGCATCTTGCGCCATGACGCTTTGATCGTATTGGATAATTTTGTCTACAAAGACACGTGCTTCTTCAGATGTGCGCGATGAAAGGCGACCGACGGCAATATCTGGTTTGACATCATCCCCTTCCAGCAATGTAAATGTGTGATCGGTGGGAATCAAACCCAAGAAACGATCCTCAAATTGTAAATCCGTCACGACATAGGTTTCTTCAACTGTATTCCAAGTGGA
This sequence comes from Anaerolineae bacterium, assembly GCA_030425205.1. Lineage (GTDB taxonomy): Bacteria > Chloroflexota > Anaerolineae > Promineifilales > Promineifilaceae > CALECP01. Next base: position 31,771 of record JAUIAP010000026.1, on the reverse strand, counting down.
ACATTCACTACATGGAAGCTTGTTGGGATTTTGGGTTGCGTCTCCAACGAGCGTGAGATAACGAATTGGTGTGTCCCAATTGTCGTAGGCGTTTTGTGCATACGCCTTGATCGCGTCTGGCAGTGGATAGCCATAACCAAATTGGTTGTAGACATCTTGCACATCGACGACGTGGGTTTCGATGAAGTTCATTGTGGCACGATGCGTGGCAAGTCGCTCGGTTTCAGTCAGTAGCGTATTGTGTGCAACTGCAACCCAATCCGCGCCCCCTTCTGGTTGGATATCGCTAGGCGTATAGCTGGAGATTTCGCTTGGGGAGAGCAACGTCGCGGTCGTCGTGGCGATAAATTTTGACTGCGCGGGGAGATTTCGGCCGAATTGGACCACACCGCCATTGACATCACCACTATCAATTGCAATCTCGACTGGATTGAGTACATCTGTCACATCCCAAACGAGAACATTATCAGTCGAAAAGCCACTGATGGCAAAATCGGTCGCCCCAGCAGTGTCATAATCAAAGATCAGCGTGTCATCAACCGCCACAAATTCACGCGGATAATCGACGGTGATGCGGTTGAGATGGAAGATGTCATAGCGGATATTGCCGTTGATGTCGCGCGTGTCGCCCGTTAGCGAAATCGTGTTTGTGCCATTGATGAGCGTCCCTTCTGGAATGGGGCTAACAATGTTTACATTCTTTACACCGTCCCAACGTCGACTTGCAGGGGGCGCATCGCCAATCTGCACTTCAAGCTCGTGATTAAAGACATCTTGTGCCCGAAATGCGGTGATTTCAACGGTCATCTCTCCTGCGCCAGTTGCAACCGGGTTGGGGATTTCAAACGGGATGCTCTCGGTTTGACCATTGAAAAACTTGATCCAATACCATGCGTCGGCCTCATTGTCGAAGCTATCCCAACGATCTGTATAGGTTGCGTGGAAATAGTTCATCGGCTCAACGGTAATCGAAGAATTCCACTCGCTAGCGATAGGATTACCCGTGTCGTTGTCAACGCTGGCAATGCGGCTGCCGCTGCTATCTGCCCATAGCCAAAATACTGAATTTAGATAGAAGAGGTCTTCATGGCGTGATTGGGTAAACCGTCCGCCATAGAAACGAATTTTTTCATTCGCCTCAAAATTGGCATCCGCATCTCCGATAAAATCATAGCTGACTGACTCCCCGCGATGCATCATCGTCAATGTTGCGGGGTCCACGTTGTCAACATCCATGCCAGCGGCCGCCAATGAGGGTTGGTCAATTTCGTAAATCCCATCCTCTTTGACAACAATTTTGAACGTTTCTACGCCAATAGGTAACGTGAGGGGAGCGTTTTCGGCCGAAATCACCTGTGGCTGTCCCATCCGCAGCGTAACGCCGACCAACAACACCATTAATCCTAACACTAAACGTCTATTCCACATGATTATTGCTCTCCCATAAAAGTATTGCGCCAAGCATAACAAAAAACGGTGTTCATGACGTAACCTATGCTACGTTGTGAACACCGCATTGTATTGCAAAATTTCTAATATCTAGCTCGTTACCCATTTTCGTGCCGTTCATTCATTACGAAGATTAATCGATTTTTGTCACTTAGCAACAGTCGCGGAGGAAATTGGACGAATCCAAAATTTCCGGCCAAAGGTTCTATAACGACAGGTAAGGCCAAGAGCGTGGAGGCACCCTTGACCTTTGTCTGTCGACCTGTATCGGTAGTCGCAAAAAGGAGATGTATGAACGCGTTTACGATTTACAGTGTAGCATAGAAAAAGGCGAACCCAACGGTTCGCCTCTGGCTATTTAGCTAAAACTCAGAAAAGGTTACAAAACGGTTATAAAGCGTTATGCCGTTGCCAAAGCACGACAGGTGTGGTCAATGCAAGCAGTACAACGAGCCATATGGTCGTAAAAGAGCGGTCACTGCTTGCCTGAACTGCCAGACCGACGGCCGTTGGCGCACCAAACACAACCTTTGTGGGAACCTGCATTTCGTGGGTTGTTCCACTATCGGTCAATGAGGTAATCACGACATCCGCAAGAACAATCGAGTCTTCTGCTGCGTCGGCTGGAATGAAGACGTCAAATGACAGCGGTGTGCTGCCACGTGGCGCAAGCGTCGTCGTGGTAAAGGAGGTCTGCACGCCGTTGACCGTAACGGTGACGCGATAGCTGTCGCTGATCGTGCCGGGATTGACGATCTCAATTTCGTGCTGGACAGTCGTGCCGGGATTGCCTTCAACCACAGTATCCGACTGTAATCCAAGTGCACCAGTCACAGCGCCTGTTGCTGGCTCAACGGTTGGATAGAGCAGCATTGCAGGATCACCTTGCAGGACAAATGAGTACATTTCGGCCGAATTGTAGCCATCTGTGTTGTAATTCGTTTTCGAGTAGTTGGTTAGGTCACCAATTCGGCCGATTCCCTGTTCAAACAGCCCTTCATAAAAGTAGCGCAACAGTACGTCATGCTCGAACCCATAACCTAGACCCATCGATGACCAATGGGCTGCCGTTCCGCGTCGCTGTTCCAAACGCAAAAATGCGTTGCTAAATGCCGCGTCGGCCAGCCATGCAAAGTGTCCGTCAAGACAATCTGCACTGATAATCACCAATGGGTTACCATCATTTTGCCATTCTGCTTGGTCGTTGACGCTCATGATGCCGTCGCCGGAGCCCCAACCAAACACGCTGCCATGACCACGATAGTTCAAAATACCCAGCCCGCTATTGATCTTGTCCAGGATGTCACTTTGGAAGGCGGATTGATCTGCGTTTGGATAATCGTCCAGACAAAGGTGCGTCAGTGGGACTGTATTTGGAATCTTTGCGTTGATGACTGCATCATTGGAAAGACAGAAGTCACCTGCACCATCCCGATTGTCAGAGGCGAACATCATCTCAAACGAGCCGGGCGTTTGGTTCTCTAAGTTAGCCTCATAGAGCAGCACTTTATCGACCATCGCTTTCATCTGTGCCACCGTTGCAACCGCAAATCGGCCGATGGCAATATCAGGATTCAAGTCGGCGTCGTCCATCATTGAGTAAAGATGATCGCTGGCAATAAATCCCATTTTACGGTCTTCAAAGATAAGGTCCGTTGGAATCAAATGGGTGGTGGTCAGCCATAGATCGCTGCACTCAGCACACTTGAAGTTGCGCGCATTGATGCTGCCAACACCCATCAGCGTGGCGTATTTAAGCGTGCCTGTCCAATCGGCATACCCATGACGGATATAGGACTGAATTGCTGTCGGCAATGGATAGCCATACCCATATTGATTGATCACATCATCGCTGTCGACGATATGTGTGGTCAATCCGCTGTAACTTTCACGATGAGCCGCAAGGCGTTCAGTTTCCGTGCGGAAGTCGGGATAGGTGATGGCGAGCCATTCGGCCGAATTGGTTGCAGGCTCCAAATCTGTGACGAAGTAGGACGAAATCGTCGGTTCAATGACGTTCGCCAGCGTGCTGACAAAATAGGCCGCATCGGCTGCTGATTGACTAACCGCAACCTGAATTTCATTTGCTGCGCCATCTGGCACAACGGTGACATCTGGCACCGTTGCTGGGACAAGTCGATTTGTGACATTCCAAACACGCACGTTGGCGGCCGTTCCTTCATTAAATCCATCCAACTCAAAGAGGTAGTCTCCAGCAGTTGCTTGCTCAAAGGCAAGTGTGTCGTCCGTTGCGATCAGCGCACGTGCATAGTCAACCGTGATGCCACGCAGATAGGCAAGGTCAGACGACGGGCGCGAGGCAGCGACATTGTCGAATGTCACATGGAATTGATTGTTTCCGTCGGCAATGACCGACATTGGGACAGTCTGCGAGATATTGCCACTGTAGACAAAATTCCATGTACGGGACATGGGGGTGTGGCTATTGATCTGGGTTTCAAAATGATGGCTTAGCACATTGCGCTCTGTAAACATCTCCACCGAATAGGTCGCTTGAGAACCATCATCGACAGGATTGGGGAGTGCAATGTCATAGCTTTTCATCAAAGATGAACCACCAATCGAAAAGCGGTCGAGAAAGTAAGGGGTTGCCTCGTTCTCAAAGGAGTTCCATTTGGGGGTATAGGTCAGCGTGAAAAAATTGTTGCCCTCATAGACAACTTCATGCCGGGTATGATTAACCGTTGTCGGTGTGCCAGTGGCAGCCGGTTGCGCTGCGATGCGGTCACCCACAACGCTATCTTCCCAAACCCAAAAGTAGTTTTCATCGACGAACAGCTCATCGTGACGCGATCCGTCAAATTCCCAGCCATAAAACAACATCCGCTCGCCCGCTTCAAACTGGCCGTCTGCATCGCCATCCCATTCGTAGGCAACCGATTCACCTTGATGCAGCAGCTTCAAGTTCGCGGGGTTAACCGCCGCCACATTCATACCAGCCGCTTCCAGCATCTCGTAGCTGACTGCGTGAATGCCAGTCGAATTGACTGTGATTTTGTATGCAGTTTGACCTATGGGGAGTTTCGTCAAGGCAGTGGGGGCAGCATTTGCGCGCTGGCCCAAAGAAAACAAACCAATAAACAATCCAACAACCAACATTAAACGACCAAATTTCAAGTGATACATACCTTTACCTATTTTGTTGCTAAGCCCTATTCAAATCGGTAGCATGATAATTGGCTTTTCTGTCGGGATGTCTAACAATCAGACAAGAAATATCAAATGCTTAAGAATTCACACAATTTGTATGACCGTTCTTTTCATCCCGCGCATGCAGACAGAAGTTAGTTTTCAGACCAGTCCGTTCGTAAGGTTTCGTTGATAGAGCTCTTGATTTAGGCGGGGAGGAGGCCACGACGACGCTGATTGGCACAATAGACGACGGTCGTTTCGGGTTTACCCTTGATGTAGATATCACGGATAGGTGTAAAGTTGATCTCTAGCAGATGATTTGGTGATTCGGCCGATTTTATCTTCTCGTAAAACCCTTCCGAAACCACAATCTGACCATCTTCCGCCAAATCGACCAAACGATGTGCCGTATTGACCGCCTCACCAACAAGGGCCAAATTCATCCGACGGTGGGAGCCCACATTACCGATGACGACCTCACCCTGATCGATTCCAATCCCCAAACCGATGTTCACGCCCGAACGCGCCGACCATTCTGCCTGTCGCTCATTGAAGCGTTCCTGCATCTCAATGGCCGTCTGTAGCGCACGCTGGGCTGCGTCCGGTTGGTCAAATGGGACGTTGAAGCTGACCTCAAGTTCATCACCAATTAGATCGAGAACGGTTCCCTGATGCGCAAAAATGATCTCCATTAAGTCGTCAAAAATCTCATTGAGCAGTGAGAGAGCTTCATCAGCGGGAAGATTGACAACCATCTCAGTATTGTTGCGTAGATCAGCAAACATCACGATTGCCCAACGTTTTTGGTGAGCAAAGATATCTGTGTCACCCTGAATGGCATGGTCTAGAAGGGATGGGCTGACATATCGGCCGAAAATCTCGCGCAACTCCTCGCGCTCTCGTCGCTCCATCTTGATGCGTTCGGTCACATCTTGCAGCACGGCGATATAACGTGTCCCCTGAATCGGTGAGACACTCGCATACAAAATACGCTTCTCATCGAGCACAATGTCACGCCCAACGGGGCCACGCATCGCCTGATCGAAGAGATCGTATAGCGAGCTGAGTCGCGTGATGTCACTCACGAACTTCCCAACCACATCTTCCTCACACAACCCGAACGTGCGCTCCGCCGTCTGATTAAAGAGCATGATGCGCAAATCTTCATCTGTCGTCACAATGGCATCGTTGGATTGCTCTAACACCGCTTCGAGCTTACGTCGCTCATCGCGCACTCGTTCAAATAGACGTGCATTGCGCAACGTCACGGTCACTTGACCGCCAATTGTTTGCAACAGGGAAAGGTGGCTCTGGGTAAAGTAGTTGGCAAGGGGATGGGTGAGAATGATCAGACCGAGCGTTCCATACTCCGCCTGAACGAGCGGCACACCAACGGCCGAACCTGCTGGCTCGACGTCGTCGGGCAGGGGAACCCAGCGTGAATCATTTCTTGTGTCCTTAACAATGTCCCCGCGCTTGTTATACCATAGCCAGCCCGCGAAGCCGTCGCGCATCACGCGGTCAGCAATGCTTTCGCTGATGCTGATTCCAGAAATTTGCCGCGCCAGATATTTGTGCGTCACACGGCCATCCCCATCCGTCAGAATCACGCTCCCTTTTGTTGCACCAACCGCCTTTTGGGTGTGGTGAATGATTTCTGTGATGATCTTTTCCAGATCGATGTGCCGCATTGTCGCTTTTGAAACATCGTTGAGCAGACGCAAATGCCGATGCTCCGCTTCCAACTCCTCACGCGCGTGTTTAAGGCGCACCAAGCTGCGCACGCGCACGATCAGCTCTTCACGATGATGTGGGCGCGACAAGAATTCGTCTGCCCCCGCTTCAATCCCTTGAATACGGAAAGAGACATCGCGTAGTGTGGTCAAAATGATTATTGGGATGTTGCTTGTTTTTGGGTCAGCCTTGAGGATGCGGCAGACCTCGAACCCATTGATGCCCGGCAGCATCACGTCGAGCAGAATCAGATCGGGCTGTTGGTGCAGGGCAATGTCAACACCTGCTTGTCCAGTGCTGGCACTGAGCAAATTGTAATGCTCACGTTTGAGTTGCGACTTTAGAAGGTGACGGTTCTCAGGCGCGTCATCTATGATCAAGATCGTAGCCAGGGTTTTGATTGCCGTTAGACTCATCTGCATCCTACTTGATACTAGCTAGAACGCATCGGCAACTGTGAACAGTCATGATGCATCTTCTGAAATGACATTGTACAGAGTTTTACAGCTAATGTCACTTTTGTAGATATAGTCAACGATCGTTTTTCGTTTTACCTGAAATTTTCCCACAATCAGGAACCCTGCGGCACGATACGCCCTTTTTTGACGGGCAGTAGATTAATTTTGTCGAGAAAGTCGTCTGGAAAGATGGCGACATCGGCCGATGTGACAAACGCCTGTCCAACCCCATCGAGTGCCGCAATCAAGAGATCACGTCGCTGGGGATCGAGTTCAGCCATCACATCGTCAAGCAGGAGGATTGGCGTATCGCGGGTTTCGGCCGAAACCCACGCAATCTCTCCCAATTTCAAGGCCAAAACCGCGCTGCGCTGCTGACCACGTGACCCAAAGTGCGCGAGGTTGCGTTCGTTGACAAAAAATCGCCAGTCATCTCGATGCGGGCCAATCGTCGTTGCCCCGCGCCGTAAATCATAGCCAACCGCCTGCTGTAGCAGTTCCCGATAGCGCGTACTGACCGCCGCTTGATCGGTCTGCGCTGCAATCCACAGACCAGCTTCCTGCATCTCCTCCTCCGTTGCGTCGCGTCCGTCCTGACGTGGCAACAGGCGGGGCAAATAGGTCAAGCGCAGCGTCTCACGTCCGTCGGTCAACGCTTCATAGTGAATGCGCTGTACTTCACGTGCCAACTGTCCCAAAAATTGCGCTCGCCGCAAAAAGATTTTGCCACCCAAATTGGCGAGTCGGTCGGTGAACAGGTCGAGGACATCGGTGGTCTGTCGTCGCCCTTCCTCCGACAGTTTTCGCAGCAAGGCGTTGCGCTGTTCCAACACTTTATTGTATTGCGACAGCGTGCGACAGTAGACCGCATCACTCTGACAGAGCGTGATGTCTAAATAACGCCGCCGCATCGATGGGGATCCCGTCACCAAGTTTAAGTCTTGCGGCAGAAACAGCACGACGCGCAAATTGCCGAGCAGATCCATGAGCCGCACTTTGCGTCGGTCAACCAACGCCTCTCGCCGAAAACCAGTGCTATGCCGTTCACGCTCTTCAATTAAACGCATCTCCAAATGGCGCAATCCATCTTGGGTTTCGACATGGGCAACGATGCGCCCAACCAGAATCGTCTCACCCAATTGACCCGCATCCCAGTTGATCAGCTGGCTGTCTTGACTGGTGTTGGGGGAACGGGTCGTGGCGAGATAGTAGATCGCTTCGAGCAAATTGGTTTTGCCCTGGGCGTTGTCACCATAGATCAGGGTGGTTCCATTGGGGAGGTCGAGTTCTAATCGGCCGAAATTACGATAGTTGGTCAGCGATAAATGTCGGATTCTCATGAGCAGATGGGGATTTTAGCATACATCGCACAGTGAATGGGGGTATGCTAGAATGGTTAAATGTCTTGCATGGAAAAGCATCCATCGACCCTTGAACTTGGGATGCGCCTGTACAAGACGAGATGTATCATCATTTAGAGTCTGAAATTTTGTCATGCCTACAACAATTCTCGTCGTCGATGACGACTTACCACTCGCCGAAACAATCGTCCAGCTTTTAGAGGACGAAGGCTATCAACCGCTCGTCGCGCATACGGCGGAGGATGGGCTAAAGCTGGCAATTGCGGCCGAACCCGATCTCGCATTACTCGATATTATGATTCCCGATATGGGCGGACTGTCCGTATGCCAGCGCATCCGCGAACGTTCTGACATCCCGATTATCTTCCTGACCGCACTAGGGGATGTCGATAGCGTCGTGCATGGCTTGAGCGTCGGGGCGGATGATTACATCATCAAGCCGTATCAATCAGAAGTTCTGTTGGCACGCATCAAGGCGCAATTGCGCCGCATCCAGCGCGACACCCCCCATCAACCGACACGCCTCATCTTTGGAGATGGCGAACTGTTGATCGACTTGCCCGCCCGCTATGTCGAGGTCAACGGGCAAGAAGTCGAACTGACACCCCGCGAGTTTGACCTACTGGCCGTGCTTGTTGAGAATGCGGGGCGCGTCATTACGACCACAGAGTTGATCCAAACCGCATGGGGAGCCAAATTCCGCGACGCCACGGACAATATCAAACCTTATATCCACTATCTCCGCAAAAAGATCGAAACTGACCCAGCCGCACCGCGCTGGATTTTGACAGCGCGAGGCGTTGGCTATCGCTTCAGCAATCAGTAGCCAGTGAACGGTAGATCAGTGAACAGATAGCCTGTCACTGTCGCCTACAATCGCGTTTTCTGTCTACTGTTTTCTGCTTACTATAACGTGCAACCTGACATCATCTTCATCGTTCTCGACACGCAACGTGCTGACCGGCTTGGCTGTTATGGCTACAACAAACCCATATCACCGAACATTGATCGATTTTCGGCCGAAGGCGCGCGGTTTGAGATGGGAATTTCTCCCGCACAGTGGACGATTCCAAGCCATGCGTCCATGTTCACGGGACTCTACCCAACCGCCCACCAAGTCACGCAGTCGAACCATTCTCTGAGCGACGAACAGCCGCAACTGGCCGAGCGCATGGTGCAAGAAGGGTATGAAACCGTTGCCTTTTGCAACAATCCGCTCATTGGTGTTTTGAGCAATGGGTTTAGACGTGGCTTTGGTGACGACTTTTATAGCTATGGGGGCGCCGCGCCCAATGCGTTTCGCGGTTACAAGTTAAATGACAACTGGCCGCGCAAAGTTCGTAATTCCGCATCGCGTGCCTTTCGAAATTTCGCCCAACCGATTCAAAATCTGTTCGGCCATTCAGATCTGGCGTTTCGACTGTCGCTCAACGCATGGATAACCCCGCTTTGGTCGCGGCTGGCTAATTTTAAGGGACAGAATGAGCGTTCGGTGCGCCATCTTGTGCGCTTCTTGCAGGAGCGCGAACAGCATCAGTCAGAACAACCGCTCTTTCTGTTTATGAACTTGATGGAGACGCATTTGCCGTTTTGGCCATCGGCCGAATCGCTTCAGTCGGTCGCCCCCTATCTGCTGACAGACCCAGTTGCACAAGCTGAAATGAAGCGTTGGAACCGCGAGGCATACCGCTGGGCTGCGCCGCTGGCGGAACCGATGCCACCCCTTGAACGCAAGGTGCTAAGCGATCTGTATGACGCGGAGGTAGCCTATCAAGACAACTATCTCGGGAAATTGTTTGAAACGCTTGCCGCACGCGAGAACGCCGAAAACACGCTGACCATTATTGTTGGCGATCACGGTGATGGCTTGGGCGAGCATCAGATGGTCGGTCATGCATTCAATGCCTATCAAGAGTTGGTGCATGTGCCACTCATTTTGCACTGGCCCAAACAGATTGCGCCGCAGACTGTTGCCACACCCGTCAGCACACGGCGCGTTTTCCATACGATGCTAAACGCCGCAGGTGACACCCAATCGCTCTCCCTTACCAACACAATCGACGGCAAAGACCCCGAACACGAAACGGTTTTTGCCGAAATTTATCCACCACTCAACTTCGTTAGTGCGTTGGAACATCGCCAACCTGAACTGTTGGAACGCTTCCGCTGCACGGCGACCCGGCGCGCGATTGTGCAGAAAGATTGGAAACTTGTGACGGTCGATGATTCAGCCGACGAGCTTTTTGCACTGGCACAAGACCCCAAAGAGTTGGATAATCGTATCGAGCAGCATCCGACTGAAACGCAGGCTCTCAACATTCAGCTAGACCAGTTTACGCAGATGGTCGAAACGCAAAAAGAGGACGTAACAGCGGGTGACACCTTTGATCTCCAAGATGAACGCATTTTGCAACAGCTTAGGGGGTTGGGGTATATTGAATAGGAAAAAAGATATTTGCGATTTACGATTTACGATTTACGAGAGTCATTTCGTAAATCGTAAATCGTAAATCGTACTTCCAAAATATGTTAGAAGCACTAAAAACAGACCCTATCGCATTTACCATCCCAATCGGAGACGGGTTTTCCGTCTATTGGTATGGCATTATCATCACGCTTGGCATTGCGGTTGGTGCAATTTGGGGTGGGCGCGAGATTGAACGACGCGGACAAAGTTCCGATGAATTTTTTAATGGCTTGCTGATCGCTGTCTTTTCGGGCTATCTCTTTGCCCGTTTGACCTATGTGTTGCTCGACGTGCTGGGCGGCAATGGGGATCGCTATAGCAGCTTTATCGACGTGATCAACATTCGCGCAGGTGGCGTCAATATCTTGGGCGGTTTTATTGGGGCCGCGCTCGTCATTTGGCTTTATGCTAGCTGGCGCAAGATGAATTTGTGGCACTATGCAGACGTTGCCGGGTTGGTGATTCTGGTCGCGCAGGCAATCGGCCGATGGGGAAACTTCATCAACCAAGAGCTATACGGTCCGCCCACAGAGTTGCCATGGGGAATTAGCATCGATCCACAGTTCCGACTCGCGGAATTTGCCACGCTTCCGGCAGACACGCGCTTCCATCCCACATTTCTTTACGAATCTCTGCTACTCTTGATCGGCTTCTTCGTGTTACTCTACCTAAACAAACGTTTTCGCGGTCAATGGCGTGAAGGCACAATCTTTGGCCTGTTCCTAATTTGGTGGGGCGTGCAGCGCTTTGTGATCGAATTTTTCCGCCCCGACCAAACGACCATTGGCGAAACGTCGATCACCTATTCGATGTTGCTTGCGCTTGTGATTGCAGCAATTGGTGTGTACGTGACGATGGTGAGAATCGGCCGAATTGGTGGCAAAAAGAAACGGGTTGTCAAGCCAAAAGTCCAACGTACCTGATATAACCAACCCTTTTCCTTTAAGAATAATAAATGAAACAGCGTTCCTCATTCGTGGGGAACGCTGTTGTTTTATCAAGGGGTAATGGGTAAGGAGCAAGGGTAATCCCTTCCTATTCCATACTCCCTACTCTCATTACACGGAGAATTCATGATTATCGAACAAAACACTGACCTTGCCCTGACTTTTGATGATGTGCTACTCCAACCCGGTCGCTCCAACGTGTTGCCCGCCGATGTCAACATCAGTACCCAGTTGACGAAAAAGATCGGCCTCAATACGCCGATTCTCTCTGCCGCCATGGATACTGTGACGGGCTCAGAGATGGCGATTGGCATGGCGCGCTTGGGCGGTATTGGCGTTTTACATCGCAATATGTCGGCCAAGCAACAGGCGGAAGAGGTTGACACAGTCAAACGCTCTGAGAGCGGCATGATCGTTAATCCAATTACGCTGCCCCCAACCGCAACGTTGATAGACGCCGAACGGGTGATGAGTCGCTACAAAATTTCGGGTGTTCCAATTGTTGAAAACAGCGGCAAGCTTGTCGGTATTCTAACCAACCGCGACACACGCTTTGTCATTCCCGGCGGTCAGCCTGTCACCGATTTTATGACCAGCGAGAATCTCATCACAGCGACCGTCGGCACAACATTGGAAGAGGCGCAGTCGATTTTGCATCAGCATCGCATCGAAAAGTTGCCTCTCGTCGACGAAAATGGGATTTTGAAAGGGCTAATTACCGTCAAGGATATTACGAAAAAGATCGATTTTCCTGATGCCGTTACAGACGCGGGTGGCCGGTTGCTCTCGGCGGCAGCGGTTGGCGTCGGTGATAAGGCATTTGGGCGCATTGAACGCATGGTAAAGGTGGGACTTGATATAGTCGTGATCGACACAGCACATGGACATACCGCTTCCGTTCTGCAAACGGTCGAAACCATTCGGCAACGTTACCCAGATTTGGCGATTGTTGCGGGCAATGTCGCCTCGCGTGAGGGAGCGGCCGATCTCATTACAGCAGGCGCCGACGCGATCAAAGTCGGGATTGGTGCGGGGTCTATTTGCACAACGCGCATCGTCGCTGGGGTGGGCGTGCCACAGGTGACAGCCATCACGGCCTGTTCAGAAGCTGCGCGGCCACAGGGCATTCCCGTCATCGCAGACGGCGGCATTCGCTACAGTGGCGACATCGTGAAGGCGTTAGCGGCGGGAGCCGATTGTGTCATGCTCGGATCGATGTTGGCGGGAACTGATTTTAGTCCCGGCGAAATGATTCTGTATGAGGGCCGTCGTTATAAAGCCTATCGGGGCATGGGATCACTCGGCGCGATGCAGGGACATGGCGCGGATCGTTATGGCAGCGGCCAAAGTTCTGAGCGCAACAAACTCGTTCCAGAAGGCATCGAAGGGCAGATTCCGTATAAGGGAATGCTCAAAGATGTGATCTATCAGATGATGGGTGGGTTGCGTTCGGGCATGGGCTATGTTGGCGCGGCAAATTTACAAGAGCTGCGCGAAAAGGCTCGTTTCGTCCGCATTACCAATGCGGGACTGCTTGAAAGCCATCCACATAGTGTTTCGATCACGAAGGAAGCCCCGAACTATCAAGTGAGACGTTAGGGATTTGTGAGCTGCACCACACGGGGCGAGATAAATGGCGTGGAAATTGTAAGACTTGTCAGCTCGATGCCATTTACCTCGCTCATACGACAGTACGTAAGGTGGGCTGTTGATTCGTGATTGACAAGGTTCATATTATGAACATTAAGATTCGACCATTTGAAGAAGATGCCGATTATGACCGTTTGGAAGAGACTGAGAAATTGATCTATCCAGATGAGTGGGATTCGGCCGAATATTATCGCCTTGAAGATAAACAGCACGCCAAGCATGCCAATGGCCGTTGGCTCGCCTTCGATGGGGAGCGACCGATCGGAAACGCTGAATATCTCGCTGCCCACTGGTGGGATGATCCAAATCAATACGTTTTCTATCTCGGCGTAATCCCTGAATATTGGGGACAGGGCATTGGCAAACAGTTGTTGGCAACGCTGATGGAGACATTGGACGGTCATGGCGCGCGCGCCATCATAACATGGATGCGCGAAGACCATGATCGCGCAAAACGTTTTTTGGAAGATCGTGGATTTTCGATGATCCAACGCGACGCACAATCTGAATTGCTGCTTGCAGAGTTTGACCCCAGCCCATTTGCTGGAACCGCCGCCAGACTCAAACAACATGGCATTACGTTGCGCACGCTTGCCGACCTACAGGAAAACGATGTCGATTGGTTACAAAAACTCTACGACCTCGATTGGCCGATTCTATTGGATATTCCCAGCACAGAACCGCGCAAGAGAACGCCGCTTGAGGAATGGAAGACGCGCAAACTCGATTCGCCTTATGTGCTGCACGATGGCTATATCGTCGCCGTGGCTGAAGATGGACAGTATGTTGGGTACAGTTCGATCAATAAGAGCAGCTCTGACGCGACGAAGTTGATGACGCAGGTGACGGGCATGTTGCGTGAATGGCGGCGCAAAGGCATTGCGACAGGAATGAAACTGGCTGTGATTGACTATGCGAAGCGAAATGGATATGAAAAGATCGTCACGGAGAATGAGGAGAACAATCCGATGTATGCATTGAATGTCGCATTGGGTTTTCGGCCGATTCCCGCGTGGTTGACCTATAAGAAAGTGTTGCAGTAGGCAGTGAATCGGAAGCGATTTTGTTCACTGCCTACCGTTGCGTGGCTACTGACGTTTCCCCAAGGCAACCGACCGCTCATAGGCAGCAAAAATGCCGCGTGAGATGACTGTGCGGAAGCCGCGTTTTTCCATGTGGTAGAGTGCTTCGGCCGTTGTGCCGCCGGGTGATGTCACCTGATTGCGCAGTTCGGCAACGTGTTTTCCTGACTGCTCGGCATATTTGACAGAGCCAATAATCGTTTGAAAGACAAGATCTTGGGCAATGCGGCGCGAAAAGCCCATGTGAACACCCGCATCGATCATCGCCTCCATCATCAAAAAGATATAGCCGGGTCCACTGCCGCTTAACGCGGTCGCCATATCGAGATAACCCTCTTCTTCAACAAACACCTCATGCCCCAGCGAGCCAAATAGCGCGGTCGCTTGTCGATGTTGGTCTTCTGTGACGGCCTCTGTCTTTGTCCAAACGGTGATCCCTTCACCAATTTGGGCGGGTGTGTTGGGCATCGAGCGGGCGATTGCGCCATGCAGCAAACCAGCTGAGATGGTTTGAATCGGCATTCCCGCAATAATGGAGACGATGAGCGCGTCTTGCTTGATGTGGCCCTGCAATTCGGCCGAAACTTTCTTGAAAAATTGCGGTTTGACACACAACACGACGACATCGGCATTTTGCACTGCTTCCAAGTTGTGCGCAGTGACGCGAATGCCATGCCGTTCCTGCATAAATTCGTTGCGCTCTACCAACGGATTTGATCCGATAATCTGATTCGGTTCAACCAGCGCTTCCGCGATCAATCCGCGAATCATCGCTTCTGCCATATTGCCTGTGCCGATAAAGGCGAGATTTAAACCATTGAACATTTGAGTAGTGGCTAGTGGCTAGTGGCTAGTGGTTAGCGGCGAGCAATTTCTCGTCTCTGACCACACATCACTAATCACTTAATATATTTTTCCAGCGTTCTAAAAATTCGCCCGTCATCAACGCCGTTGCACCCCAGATTTTGTAATCTTCGATGGCGAAATAGGGAACGTCACGTTCGGCATTGTCGAATGCGGGGAAACGGCGTTTTTCTGTTTGCCGTGTCGCGGGGTCGAGCAGTTGGTTAAGGGGGACTTCGATAATTGCGGCGACTTCGGCGGGATTCGGCCGAAAATCCGGTCGTTTCTCACACCAGCCCACGAATGGCTCCACATAAAAATCGGATGGTGGGATATACAGCTTTGACAATCGGCCGATTAGCTGTATTTCGTCGGCCTCAATGCCTAGCTCTTCCCAGACTTCGCGCACGGCCGCTTCGCTGGCCGTTTCGCCCGCGTCAATTTTGCCACCGGGAAAGGAGATTTGTCCTGAATGTGTGCGCAGGGATTTCGGCCGAAGTGTATACACAATCATCACTTGCCCGTCATGTGGATAGAGTAGCAAGACAACTGCGCCGCGTCGCCCTTGCCCGCTCATCCCACGTGGTCGATCCATCACGCGACCACCGATCCCCATTTTTGTTTGCGCCGCCTTCCAGTCAAAATTCGGTAAGGTCAACGCTTTTTCTACCTTTGTAAGAAAATTTTCCACAATGCACTTTCCATTCTAAATAACTCCCCAATTATCGCAACGGGTGTAAGAAAAGCACAATCCAAAAGGTGGCTACATTGAAGCCGCTAACACGGCGTGCTATCGTGTCAGCATGTTTGATGGGTCGTTAGCCTAACCGCTCCTAATAGGATTTAGCATGTCAAAATCAGTCGTTCAACTCCATAACCTCACCAAAACCTTTCAAGAAGGGGAAATGGAACGTATCGTTTTCAACAATCTCAATATCGGTTTCCCTCGTGGCGAGTTTATCGTCATGCTCGGAAGCAGCGGAAGTGGCAAAAGCACGCTGCTCAATATCATCAGCGGCATCGAAAAGCCGACATCAGGCAAGGTCACAATTGACGGAACTGATATTACAGGACTCAATGAGCGGGAACGGACACTTTTTCGACGCGATCAAATTGGAATTGTCTTCCAGTTTTTCAATTTGATTCCGACGTTGACTGTCTTGGAAAATATCACGTTGCCGATGGAGTTGGCGGGGAGACGACGGAAGGAAGTTGAGGAAATCGGCCGAAATCTCCTCAAACAAGTTGGCTTAGAAGATCGTGCAGACTCATTCCCTGATAAGTTGAGTGGCGGCGAGCAGCAGCGCATTGCAATCGCGCGCGCCCTTGCGCACGATCCGATGGTCGTGCTCGCTGACGAACCAACGGGCAATCTCGACGAAGACACAAGCGACATTATCCTTGATCTACTGCTCAGTCTAACACGTGAAGCGGGCAAAACGCTCTTAATGGCGACCCACAGCCCCGAAATTCTCCCCCACGCTGATCGCGTCTATCGTATGCACAATGGGCAGTTAGTTGACACAACCGTTTTGGAAACGATCGTTTGACCTCTCGCAATCGAGCAGAGCCGACTATCGTTCATGTTTAAATCTCGTCATTCATAGCTCAAATTCAACGTCCAACCATGCAATCTAAAACCCAAATGCCAAGACCGAAAATCACGAACACACCCCTTTATCGTACCGCATGGCGCAGAATGCGGCGGCGACCATTTCAATATGTGTTGTTCATTATTGGGATTGCGCTGGGCGTAGCGATGATGGTGTCGATTGATCTGGCGAATGGGTCGGCAAGTCGGGCATTTGCGCTATCAACGGACGCGATTGCAGGGAAAACGACACATCGCATTGTGGGTGGTCCCGCTGGGATTGACGAAGAGATTTATGCGCGTTTGCGCAGTGAATTAGGCTATAGACTGTCTGCGCCAGTGGTTGAAGGCACGGTTAGCTCAGAGGCGTTGGGCAACATTCCCTATACGCTTGTGGGAATTGATTCATTTGCCGAGCCTCCATTTCGCAACTACTTAGGTGGGAGTGCAGGCAATGGCACGCAGTTAGGAGCGTTTATCACGACACCAAATGCAGTGCTGCTTTCGGCCGAAATCGCCAGCCAACAAAACCTTGCACTCAATGACACAATCCCGCTTGAAATCGCTGGGCGCACTTACGACGCACCGATTGTCGGCTTAATCGAACCGGCTGATGATCTGACGCGACGCGGCTTGCAAGGTTTAATCTTCACCGACATTTCCAGCGCACAGGAGATGTTCGGACGCACAGGTACACTCTCACACATCGATTTAATCGCCGAGAACGATGCTGCACTCGACCCGATCCGCGACATCCTCCCGGCTGGTGTCCAAATCGAACCGGCCGCCGCCCGCAGCAACACGATTCAACAGATGACAGCCGCCTTTGAACTCAACCTGACTGCGCTCAGTCTGCTGGCCTTGGTTGTTGGCATGTTCTTGATTTACAACACGGTCACGTTTAGTGTCGTGCAACGTCGGCCGCTGTTTGGCATCCTGCGCGCGTTAGGTGTAACAGGTCGCCAACTGGCAACACTCATCTTGGGCGAGGCGGCCGTGCTTGGTCTGATCGGGTCGATCATCGGCTTGATCGTCGGCATCTTTCTCGGCCGCGCAATGGTTGGACTGGTCACACAAACGATCAACGACCTTTATTTTACTGTCACCGTCCGTAGCATCACCGTTCCACCTCTCACAATAGTCAAAGGTCTGCTGATCGGCATGTCAGCCGCAATTTTGGCATCCATCCCGCCTGCGCTTGAGGCGATGCAGACATCTCCCAGCACCATCATGCGCCGCTCAACGCTCGAAAGCCGCGTCCATAAACTGCTGCCTTACTTTGTCGCTGGGTGGGCAATTCTTGGTGGACTGGGCGTATTGATGTTGTGGTCAAACGTTGGCGGCCTCGTCGTGGCGTTTGGTGGATTGTTTGCCGTTCTATTTGCGTTTGCGTTGATTACGCCGCCTGTGACCGTCTGGGTGATGAATGGGATTCAGCCTGTAATGGAAAGGTTTGGGGGTGCAATCGGCCGAATGGCTCCCCGTGACATCACCCGTTCACTATCGCGCACAAGCGTTGCCATCGCCGCGCTTATGACCGCTGTTTCTGTCATCATCGGTGTATCGATTATGATTGGCTCCTTCCGCCAAACGGTCGTCCAGTGGCTCGATCAAACGCTGCAAGCCGATGTCTATATCTCCCCACCCGCCACGTCTAGCACCACAATTGAAGGCACTGTTGATCCCGCCGCCATCGCAATTGCAAGCGCACATCCCGACGTCGAGCTTGCCATCACCGCCCGTAATGTTCGCATCTTCGCCCCTGAATTTGAACGCAGTGTCAACATTGCCGCCATTGATGGGGATGTGGCACGAGGCAATCGCCCATTTATGTGGATCTTGAATGATGGCACGGAGGCAGACGCCATGGCAGCCCTCGATGCGGGAGAAGGGATTATCATCTCCGAGCCGTTGCTGCGCCGCGAGAATCTGACGTTACCCCCTGAGCCAATCACGTTGCTGACCGAACAGGGTGAACAAGCATTTCCCGTTGTTGCCGTTTTCTACGATTACACGAGCGATCAAGGGTATATCTGGATTGGTTCTGAAACCTACGAACGACTCTGGAACGATCCCGCAAAATCGACGATTGCGCTCTTTGCCAATGCAGGCAGCGACATCGATCAAATCGTCGCTGACTTGCAAACTGACCTCGCCCCAATCCAATCGCTTGAAATCCGCTCCAACGCCGCCTTGCGTCAGGTCTCCATTGAGATTTTTGACCGCACGTTTGCCATCACGGCCGCCCTGCGCCTCTTGGCAACGGTCGTCGCCTTTATCGGCGTTCTGAGCGCATTGATGAGCTTGCAACTTGAACGCGCCCGCGAACTCGCCACGCTCCGCGCCACCGGCATGACGACACGCCAGCTATGGCAACTCACCTTGCTTGAAACGGGACTCATGGGCGCCGTCGCTGGCTTGATTGCGATTCCGACGGGGTATGCGCTGGCGTGGGTGTTGATTTACGTCATCAACGTGCGCTCGTTTGGCTGGACGCTGCAACTCTTTTTGCAGCCGAGTTATTTTATCAATGCGCTGCTTGTTGCGATTGTCGCTGCGCTGCTGGCGGGGATCTATCCGTCCATTCGGTTGGGTCGCATGGTGATCGCATCCGCGATTCGATCGGATTAGTTTTCAAGAAGGCGCGTTTTCTGCAAAGCTGGTTGCATCGCAACGCTGTTCGTGACGTCTCGCTAGTTACTTAACCCGCGCAAGATTTTCCCTGCCAGACGTGGCCCTTGATAAACCAATCCACTATAGAGCTGCACCAACGATGCACCTGCGTCGAGTTTCTCACGCGCCGATTCGGCCGAATCGATCCCCCCAACCCCAATCACAGGCAGATCGCTATTTTGCGCGATAAACCGCACCACCTCTGTCGAACGCTGACGCAACGGCTTGCCACTCATGCCACCCGCTTCTGATTTGTTGGCGTGCGTGAGATCGTTTCGGCCGATTGTCGTATTTGTCGCAATCATCCCAGCGATACCAGCATCTTTAGCGGCGGCGAGAATTTCGCCGAGCGACGCTTCATCCATGTCAGGCGCGATCTTGAGGAGCAGCGGTTTGGGTTTGAGATTGTACTGTGTGGCGAGGTGTTCTCCTTCTTCCATCAACGTGCTGAGCAGTTGGTCTAGATAGGCGCGACCCTGTAGCTCGCGCAAGCCCGGTGTGTTGGGCGAACTGACATTCACGGCGAGATAATCGCTATAGGCGTAGACCTTTCGCATGACGGTGACATAATCGGCCGATGCGTCGGCCAACGGCGTTTCTTTTTGCTTGCCTAAGCTGACACCAAGAATCCAATCGCGCTCCTTTTGTGCCAATTTTCGCAAGCGCGGCAATGCGGCATCAACGCCCCCATTGGGAAAGCCCATGCGATTAATAATCGCGCCATCAGTCGCCAGCCGAAAAATGCGTGGTTTAGGGTTGCCAACTTGGGGACACGGCGTGAGCGTGCCAACTTCGATGTGTCCAAAACCCAGCGCGGCCAGACCTGCTACAACGCGCACATCTTTGTCAAAACCAGCCGCCATCCCGAGTTGATTGGGAAACGTGAGGCCAAATAGCGGCACAGGATTTGTGGGAACGCGCCCACGAATTGTGTGAAGGGCGGTTGTGGAGAGGGGGATTTTTTCGGCCGATTCCAATGCCAACAGGGTCAGCTCATGTACTTTTTCCGCGTCCCCTTTGGCTAAAAACGGATAGATGATGTTTGTATACAAATTCATATTGCGCAAGTTTACAGTCATCCTATGGCTGGGACGAGTCGATTAGCGTTGGAAAATTATACGTTTTTCCCTCACGCAAGATTGGCATCTTGCGATTGACCTGCGGATTATGAACGAGAAACAGGTAGGAAAATTGTTCAAATGTTAGATAGGGGCGTAGATCTGTCAGATAGGTCGTATACGCATCATAGCGGTGCATTGTGCGCGGCGCGATAAACTGGACTGTCCATGCGATGTTTGTGGGCTGTTTACAGTGTGGCGTCGTGGAGCAGCCACCCCTCTGCGTAGATGATGCTGGCATTACAATAGCTGCATATTCTGACTCGACTGTTGGCGTTATAGATTCTGGCAGCTCTGATTCTGGTGAAGCGGTTTGAGATGTCGGCGTGGGCGTTTCTATCTCGATAAAACTCTGCGCTGTTTCGCGTGTGGGATCAGGAGTTACGGTTGCATTGATTGGTGGTCCCGGCACTCCTTTCTGAGCAACAGGGTTTGTTTGTGCCGCAATATGCAGACTTCCGTCCGCATTAATGCTTGTGGCAAGTAACACAGTGCTATCTTCCCAAAAGCTGTTGTTGTCGGAACGCACTGTGACGCGCACGGGCATCTTGCCTTCGGTCGCGCCATCATGCAGCACGTGCAGCACGATGATGCGCGCGTCATCTTTGAACAATTTGCCGAGATGACGGGGGAGAATATCGGCCGATCTTCCCCCATCGCGCACCTGCAAATAATAGGGCTTTTTGGCGGGGTCAACGTTGATTCGTAGACCGTCTTGGAGCGTAATCGACATCTCTGGCTCATACTCATTGTCTGTGCTGCTTAACTTAATAAACAACCAGCTCTCTACCGAATTGATCGGTGCAAAATAGTAGCCCAATGTCGTTTGTCCTGTTGACCATTCAGCATTGATCTCTTGCCATGTGCGGTCGGGCCGGTCAATCTTGGCGTGTGTACATTGCACTGTGCCACGCTCAAGATGTGTCGCACAAGCTAAAATCCCGTAGATGCCATTCATTGTTAGCCCATCGGGTGCGTTTTCGGGGAGAAAGGTCAATCCGATTCGCCTGAGAGATTCCGCACCCGATAGCGCGGTCATATTCCAGCTAATCTCCAATCCATCAGCACTGCCGACCGCATTGCCTGTCGGCTGAAACCTGATTGGATCGTTGCCTCTCAACGAGATTTTATATTCGCCATGCAATGCTTCTGGTCGAAAACGCACGCTTGCAACACAATTTCCTGCAACCGCATATTCATCGATCGAAGCATCGACTGGCGTGCATTCGACGGTGACGTCAATCGGTGATTCGACAGTGGCGGCCTCAGCTCTGTTTGGGAATAGACTTTGAGGCTGGTTGATTCCTGGCTTGATGGGTGGAGCTTCACAACCTGTTGCGAACAGAATACAAAGAACGCAAACCGCATACGCGAAGTGATGACGAGAACTTCTCACAATATACTGCCTACTAGATACATGCCATTACCCTCAATGGCAAATACCACAACCTACTGACGACCATCTTTTGCTGCTTCCTAGATGGTGATTGGCACGTCAATCATTGGAACAAGATTGAGCGTAGACAATTTTACGCCTTAACGCTTATTTCACAAGCTGGAAAAGATAGAGGTTTTTCATAATTCGGCCGAAAACACTACAATAGGAGCGCGATGCTACTGGTTGGTAGCTGGCTAAAAATTATGACCTATTTAGAAAAACTCAAAACGATTCAAGATAAAAATAACTCATGGCTTTGCGTCGGTCTCGACCCAGTGCCAGAAAAGTTGCCGCTCGAACACATCACGCGCCACGATGAACCCGTGTTGCCATTCAACAAGGCGATCATCGACGCAACGGCCGACCTCGTTTGTGCTTATAAACCAAATCTCGGTTTTTATTTTCAGTGGGGTGCGGCTGGCATCATCGCGCTCGAACGAACCATCGCCTACATTCCGAACGATATCCCCATCATTCTCGACTGTAAGACGGGCGATATTGGACATACACAAGCAACTTGGGCGCGGGGACTGTTTGAACAATGGGGGGTAGATGCGATCACGGTCAATCCTTATGTGGGGCAAGATAGCGTAACCCCCATGCTGGAAACACGCCCTGACAAGGCAGTTTATGTGTTAGCACGCACATCAAACCCCTCTGCACCGCAACTACAAGGTGATTTGCGCAGTGAAGAAGGATTGGCGGCCGAAGTGTTGCAGAAAAGCCAAGCGTGGGAGGTGGCCGGCCATATTGGCTATGTCGTTGGCGCAACCTATCCCGAAGAAATGGCGATTGCACGTGCCATGGCGCCCAACGCGAACTTCCTTATTCCGGGAATTGGTGCGCAAGGGGGCGATCTGAATTCGGCCGTTCGCTATGGGGCAGATGCAGTCGCTGGCCCCGTCATCAACGCGAGTCGCAGCGTGCTGTATGCGAGCTATGGGCTTGACTTTGCGGATGCAGCGCGTGCAGAGGCCACACGCCTTCGTGACGCGATCAATGCGGCAAAAGTTGCCAACTGACCGTCACTTGCAATGGCTTAAAGTTGAGTTTGCACATTGGGGAATTGGGTTTCCCCAACGTGCATTTTGATTAAGAACAAGATAGCGAGACACGCATTACCATCGATACTGCTTATTTTTGAATGCATTGTAGTGCAACCGCAATCTGTGCAGCAACGGCCGCGTTGTTCTCCAACAGTGCGATATTGGCTCGCATACTAGCCCCATCGGTCAGTTCAACCATACGTTTAAGCAGGAATGGGGTCGCGGCTGCGCCGTGAATTCCCTGTTCGTCTGCTTCAGCTTGGGCTTGAGCTGCGGCGGTTTCTGCGATGTGTGGGGCAAGTTCGGCCGATTCTGGCACAGGAACGCCCATGACCGTCCCGATTTGCAACCCAAGCTCGCGCCGAGCCAGCACAATCGCCGCCGCCTCATCTGCATTATCAACTCGCACATCGACCATTAACTCACTTGCACGCGAATAAAACGCTGGCAAACAATCCGACTGATACCCGACAACAGTAACACCGTTTGTCTCTAGAACTTCGCGTGTGGCTGGGAGATCAAGAATCGATTTTACGCCCGAGCTAACGACGGTAACGGGTGTACGTCCCAATTCGATTAAATCGGCACTGATGTCAAATGGGTGTCCCCGATGCACACCACCGATTCCGCCCGTCGCAAATAATTCAATACCAACTATCTGTGCAATAACCATTGTGCCAGCAACTGTCGTCGCGCCATGTTCACCACAGGCAACGACAATTGGCAGGTCGCGGCGACTGCATTTACGCACCGTACTGCCATCGAGTTGGGACAGTCGCAAGAGTTGTGAATCATCCAGTCCGACATAGATTTTGCCATCTAGAATAGCGATAGTGGCAGGAACCGCGCCTTGGGCGCGAACTGCCGCTTCCATGCGCCGTGCAGCATCTAGGTTAGCGGGATAGGGCAGGCCATGCGTGATGACCGTACTTTCAAGCGCGACAAGCGGAAGATTATTTTCAAGCGCGTGCGCAATCGTTGGGTTGAGAATAATGTGTGGAGGCATGTTTAATTCGTAATATTTGGGTTGTGCAAGCAGACCAACTGTCCACTCAACATAACTATACAGCAAAATAAAACGCGAGACGGGCTGCGTCTCGCGTTCACAAAAAATCTGGGAGTGATATTTGTCTAAATAATACGTATCTACCGTGACGAGATCGTTACGGTAGCGTTACGGCAATCACCAAAATGGACAAAATCTCCATTAATTTCTTCACCGAGCTAATTACAACGCATTAGACAGGTTGGCATCGCAACTACTTCCATCACAATCGTTACGCAAAAGTTGCAGGCTTGACTAAAATAGCAACGCTATCAGGTAAAACCCGATTGTATCTTGCAGGTAATCAAACATAATCGTCCGCTGGTCAATAAGTAAAGGCATTGCTATATGGAAATAATAATCGCAGTTTTTTGGATGTTGCTGGGTTTCGGCGCGCTCTATTTTGGTGCCGAATGGCTCGTTGAGGGTGCTGTCTCGATTGCCAAACATTTGCGCATCTCTAAAGTCGTCGCAGGGGTTATCTTGGTCGCGTTTGGAACGAGTGCTCCTGAACTATTTGTCAATGTTATTGCTGCAATTCGCTCCCAATCAAGCTTTGCACTTTCAAATGTCTCTGGCAGCAATCTTGCCAACCTGCTCATTGGGTTCGGCATTTGCGCCATTCTTGTTCAACTCCCTGTGCGCGTCGATCAGTTCCGTACCGACCTTGCCCTTTTTGCATTCGCGCCATTTATCGTCTTTATCATCATGACCTTCATGGGCGCAACACTGCCCGTCTGGACACTTTTTATCTTCTTTAGCGCGTTTAGCCTCTACCTTCTACAAACCCGTTCCCGCCTACGTGAAGGACTTGACGATGACGATGACGACGGCGATGTTCTGCCATTTGCCAATAGTCTGTTTTGGTTTGTAGTCGGCTGTGGATTGCTCTATCTCGGGGGCGAATCAACTGTGAGACAGGCGATCACAATCGGTAATTATTATGGAATCAGCGAGGCAATTCTTGGCCTTACTGTCGTTGCGCTAGGTACGTCAATTCCCGACATCACAGCCAGCATTGTTGCGGCACGGGCGGGTGAAAATGAGATTGCAACTGGCAATTTATTAGGCAGCAACATTTTCAACGTGTTGTTCGTTCTTCCAATGACGCTGCTATTTTCGGGTATCGCGGGCGTCGGATTTCTTGACGCAAGTGAGGTTGGCGTCGTTGCAAGTTATGGGTTTGTCGCGCTATTTTCGGGCGGTTTTTTCGCATGGGTATCGCGTCGGGAGGAGCTATCACGCCCGCTTGGGATCGGTCTAATTATTACCTATTTCGTTTACGTAATTTACAGAATCATACTCACGTTGTAAGCATGCCATGCATCTGTATTATTTGTCCTTATAGAATACGAAAAATTTAACATTAGCCTCTTGGTACCAAACTCTCCACTGTAACAACTGAAGATTCTTACAATTTTTCTTGCAGTTGATGCAAGTCGATTTGTGAAAAGCTTTTGTTGCCATCCTTCTTTCTTACAATAATTCTTGCATTTTGGTCTTGGTGCTTGCGCTGATTTCACACTGTCTCGTACGCTGTGAAAATAGTGCGAAAGCAACACGT
The DNA here is from genome assembly GCA_030425205.1 of Anaerolineae bacterium. GTDB lineage: Bacteria > Chloroflexota > Anaerolineae > Promineifilales > Promineifilaceae > CALECP01. Next base: position 6,152 of record JAUIAP010000026.1, on the reverse strand, counting down.
CGCAGCTTTACTTGCCAATTTCTGTATGTTATCTTTCATCATAGATGAAGTATTGAGTACGGATTGATTTGCACTGTATCACCCCAAAGTAGACGTAATTGAAACGTGATTCCAGAAGTGACACAGCGTGGCTTGCCTATGTCCGCTAGCGATAATGGACGTACTCATCAAATGACTGGTGGGGTGGCAATTGCATACGGGGTCGGAGGCATAACGATGGCAAGAAAGCGTGGTATTGTGAAATGGTTCAACCGGCTAAAGGGCTTTGGCTTTATTGAGCCGGAAGACGGAACGGATGATATTTTTGTCCACTACACAGCACTCGATGGCGAAGGCTATAGCGACCTGCAAGAGGGCGCATCTGTAGGCTACGATGAGATCGATAACGGTAGAGGGCTACAGGCGCGTAACGTGCGCCAACGACGACGGTAAAGCTGTCTAGCATTAACGTGCATTTGTTAATTTGGCATGACGGGGATGGAGTCGTAAGCAAAATGTTAACGTCTATTGAATAGAATGAAGTTATGAATTTATGCGGACATGTTAGTAATATGCCGTAGGAGAATTGATTCGTTCATGGGGAGCAAAATCATGAGCAGAAAACGTGGAATTGTAAAATGGTTTAATCGTTTAAAAGGGTTCGGGTTTATTGAACCAGAAGAGGGTGGTGCAGATGTATTCGTTCATTATTCGGCAATTGAAGGTGATGGATACCGTAATCTGTATGAGGGTGACCCTGTCCAATATGATGAGATCGACATGGGCAAGGGACCACAAGCTAAGAAAGTTAATCGAAGATAACTATGTTGCGGTTGCATCTAGTGCAATTCGTGACGATAGGCCGGGAGCAAATTAATGTCTAAGAAACGTGGAATTATCAAATGGTTTAACCGTCTAAAAGGATTCGGTTTTATTGAACCTGAAGCTGGCGAAGGAGACGTGTTCGTCCATTATTCAGCAATTGAAGGTGAAGGGTATCGCAATCTCTATGAAGGTGATCCAGTTGACTTTGACGAAATTGATATGGGCAAAGGGCCACAGGCTCGCAACGTCCGTCGTCGTTAATTGTCCAATCTTAGGCTCGCGCTCGCGGGTCTATATTTTTGAGCCATCACTTAAGGGCTAAGTTACAACTCCCATCCATTTTTTTCTACATTTTTATACGATGAGATGAAGGTCTGATTGCCGACCTGCTAACCAGCGCATCTTAGTATCAAGCACCGCATCTTCTTCAAGCATGATACGAACTGGCTGATTGCCCCATTCGGGAATCGTTTGTGTGATATTGAGCTCGATTGAGTAGCATGTTTTGTCATAGAGTGGGTAATCGCCTTTGCCAGCGACACCTTCTTGTTGATCCCACAAGCCAATCGTTGGGCCAGCAGCATGTCCATGATATCCAAGAGGATGACTATAGATCATGGCGGCGATATTTTCGGCCGAACAACGCGCCAATACGGCGTGTAGCACTTCATTACCAGTTCGGCCGATTTGCATCTCCTCTAGGTGTATGTCCTGAACTCGATTCCCTGTCGCCAAGGCTGCTTTCAACCCTGCTGGTGCATCTGTCTCACCGGGTTTCAAGACGTAGGCGTGTTGTTGTTGATCGGTTGCCAAACCTAGATAGTGAAACCCAACATCGCAATGCAGTAGATCGCCCGGTTTAATGACCATACGCTTCTCAGCTCCATCAATAAAATTGCCAAACGGCTGGTCTTCTGCTTGCAACATCACAGTGGGTTGAAACCATGCCTGTAATCCCATACGCTGAATCTCATCTCGTAGCCACCATACAATGTCCTCTGTCGTTGTAACACCGGGATGAATGACCTCAGTTGAAAATGCCCGTTTGATCAGCGCATGTCCCATCGCCACAATGCGGGGATAAACTTCAAGCTCCGCATTAATGCGCCGTTCCAACCAACCAATCGCTATAGCGTCTCCACTCACGATTCGCGATCCATAACCCTCGGGCAATGCGGCAATCAATCGCGAATACTCCGAATGGCTAAGCCCATCAGCGAAGGCAAACGTGTGTGAGCAGTTCAACGCAACTCTCCGTGGATTGCGCTCTACAATCAATCGGGCAAGACAAGCCAACTGTGACTCCTGCTCGGGTAGCCAGACCGTATCGTAAACGTTCGGGACTGGGTAACGACTCACGCTAAATTGAGTGACGGTACCATTTGCCTGACGCTCAAAAACGAGGATGGTACGTCTCCGTGCCGACATGCTAGGTTGTGGCAATAACGACATCACAACAGGATCTTCATTGTATTCACGGCACGAGACAATCCATAAATCAATCTCGGCACGCTCCATCAACTCCGGTAAAACGGTAGTAAGGCGTTCATGTAGCCATTGGTTGCGGACAATCATTTGCCGGCGTAGGGAAAGAGTTGGACTTAACATATGTATTGGGCTGTTCGTTAATGCAGCGTGAACTTAATTAAACCGCAGCATAATCTTTATTTGTTTCGCAATATTGAGCTGCTTAATTATACTCCCTAAGGTACGATTTATTGGGTGGCGTTATTGCTACCACGAGACCTAGTATTGGTAGCAATGTATTGTCAAACAAATAAACATACACTCTTGTCCCTCAACCCTGAATCAAACAACTTAAATAAAAAGTCTTTCCGTTTCGGCAAACGGAGAGCTAACACTGTTTACTATAACTAAACCGACCAACTTCTATGGAAAGGAGCAAGTAATGAGCAATGCGCCAACACGACCATCATCCTTTAAAGTCTTACTTTTCGTACTTCATTTTAGTTTTGCCTTGGCAATCTTTGGAAGTGCAGATGCAATTTCGGCCGAAACGATCCAGCGCAAAGAGATTCAACCTGATATTAGTATTCCACTGGGGGGAGACACGGAAGTTTGTCATGAAGGTGTGCTAGACACGCATTGCCACTATGGCTCACCAGCCGTCGCTGATATTAATGGTGATGGAAAACTCGATACTATAGTGACTACAAATAAAGGTGTCGTATACGCCATAAATCATGCAGGCCATGTCCTATGGACAACCGATATTGCGCCAGCATACGGAATGGGTGCATCAACCCAAGAGATTCAGTCTGGCGCCGCTATTGCTGATATAGATAACGATGGCTCAGTTGAAATTGTGATTTCAAATGGTCCCTTGCGTATTTATGATTATTGCACACCCGGCGGGATCATTGTGTTGGATAAGAATGGTGGAGTCAAACCCGGCTGGCCACGCTTTGCACTTGATGGTGCTGTTGCACCAAACAATTGTCCTGACGGCATCTTTGCAACGCCCGCATTAGGTGACATCGATAAAGATGGACAAATGGAGGTTGTTGTGGGAGGCTTTGATAAACGTCTACATGTTTTTAATCCTGACGGTACTCGTCAAGCGGGTTTTCCCAACGGCAGCGTTCATGATGTTTGGTTGATCAACTCAGGTCTGCACAATCGTTTTGCCGATACCATCTGGAGTTCCGCTGCTTTAGCTGACTTGACTGGTGACGGCTTCCTCGAGATTGTCATTGGCACTGATGAAGGGGATTTTCATGGAAATCCCCTTACCACATGGGTGTGCCCGTATCAAACACCTTATCATACTGCCTTTGGTCCATACTGCGGCGGCTCCGTTTATGCACTTGATTATCAGGGAAACGTCCTTCCCGGATGGCCGCGCTATGTTTACGAGGCAGTCTATTCTTCTCCGGCGATTGGCGATATTAACAACGATGGCAAACCCGAGATAGTTTTCGGCACAGGTGAATTTTACTTTTTAAATGGTAATCCAGGTCAACCCACTGCACCAACAGCGGGCTTCAAGGTTTATGCGCTTGATACAGCAGGACAAGATCTACCAGGATGGGAAGGTGGCAAGACCACTCTTGGCCCAACACCTGCATCACCAGTATTGGGAGATCTGGACAACGATGGCTCGCTTGAAGTAATTATGCTTGATTCAAGCCAAGACATTCCAAGTGGACCCTATTCACGCTATCCTGAAAAGCAATCGCGTCTCTATGCGTGGCATGGTAATGGCAGTAATGTCGCAGGATTTCCTGTCAAGGCGATCAATCGCCTTGGCCACACTTCAACACATGGACAAGGCAAGGGGGTAATTCTTGCAGATTATGATGGGGACCAACAGGATGAGATATTCGTAAATGTACAAAGCGATATGGTCATTGTAGATGGTGATGGCACTATCTTGACGGCAGTCACGCCCGGTTATCAAGATCCAACTCCCTTCTACTTTGGTAACGGGACACTCCTAAACGCACCTGTGGCGGGCGACTTCGATGGCGACGGGCGTCTTGACCTCGTCACCACTAACAGCAACTATCGCAAGTGGGAAGTGTTCGGTTCAACGAGTCAGGCGAGTTGGCCGATGTTTAGAGCCAATGTCCAACGAACTGGTTCTGTTTTTGTACCAAAACCGTTTCTTCAAAATATCCCTACTAATATCGCTGTCCCTGTCGATGTAGATAACAATATAGATACTATAACAACGAGCTTTGCGGTTGAAGTCGATTACACCTATGCTGGAACTGTTAATCTGTCAGGGTCGTCAGGGAGAGTTGCAATCATTGATTCCTCAGCTTCAGGGGATAGAGTGACTGCTCAAATCAGGATAGACGTTTCAGGTTTACCTCTAGGAACACATGACTTGACCCTACCATTACAAATAAAGATCAACTCAGACACATCGGTTCATAACATCAATATAGAGGTTCTTATTGCTGACTTCCACAATGTATTCATCCCTATAATCCAACGATAGTGATCGATAATTCTCGCCCATAAACAGAATGGTCGCCAATGTTTTTGTCAAAAACATTATAGAAGGTCAGTTAAGACAGACAAGATACTGGTTTTCAAAGTCAGTGGGGCTGAGATAGCCCAGCGAGGAGTGTCGTCTCTTTCTATTGTAGAAGACCTCAATATATTCGAACAAATCACGGTGCGCCTTAGCGTGTGAGCGATATGCGTTGCGATAGACACACTCACATTTGAGTCGGGCGAAAAATGACTCGGCAACGGCATTGTCGTGACAGTTGCCTTTGCGGGACATGCTGATGGTTGTGATGCCAGCCTTTGCCAGTTGTGTTTGATAGGGTTGCCCCGTATATTGGCTGCCACGGTCAGTATGATGCAGCAGGTCGCCAGTTGGCTGACGACGTACAATGGCTTGTTCGAGCGCAGCTTCCACCAGCGGTGATGCCAGTGAGGAACTGGTTGCCCAGCCAACGACCATACGCGAATACAGGTCGATAATCACCGCCAAGTAAAGCCAACCTGATGCAGTTGGGATGTAGGAAATGTCACCGACCCACTTTTGGTTGGGTCGTTCGGCCGAAAAGTCTCGCGCCAACACGTTCTCAGCCGCCTTGTGCGTGTCATCGCGTTGGGTCGTCGTGACTCGTTTCGGTGGCAGCTCCGCACTCAGGCCAGCCTGTCGCATCAAACGTGCCACGCGCTTGACGCTAATCCGCACGCCTCTGTCTTGCAGCTCGCCTTGGATACGCGGTGCGCCATAAATCGAGCGAAATTCGTAAAATATCTGCTCAATCTGCAACGTCAATCGCTCCTCCTCGCACGCACGTTCACTTTTGTCTCGACCACGCCACGCATAGTAGCCGCTCACCGAGACATTCATTGCCGCGCACAACCGCTTGATTGGAAAGTTTGCCTTCTCGCTGTTTTTGTCAAGACAAAATAGGTTCATCCGAGCTTTGTGTGAAAGGGCAATTTGGGCGAGCGATACAAAACGCGCTTGCGTAAAAGGTCGAAATTGGCACGACCATACATCTGCCGCTTGATAAATTTTAAGCGGTTCACATTGCCTTCCGTGCACCCACTATTCCAGACCATACAGAGTGCGTTGTAAACCTCGTCGAAATCTTGCTGGAGACCAGCGGCAAAACTGGTGAGTTGAGTTAGTCCAGAGGCCAGTGCGGAGTCAATCCAGTCAGCGAGTTGCAGATGACCTTGTGAGCGCACCATCGTGTTAAAAGATTGCACCAAGGTGTAGGCGTTGGTCAAGAGCGGATGGGATTGGGTCAGCTTTGTCAACATTTGTTGCTCGTCTGTTTCCAGCTTGGTTGCATCACGAACGAAAAGCCACGCCGCCTGAGAAGCGGATAAAGGCTTGGGTGTAACCT
>JAUIAP010000084.1 GCA_030425205.1 Anaerolineae bacterium | reverse complement strand
TGGGTGGCCCATTGGGTTTACTCAGCGGCGTGATGGGAGGCGAAGGGGGTGTGAGTGGTGCAATGGGAATGCTTGGCATGGGCGGAGACATGCTAGGCGGCATGATGGGTGGTGGCGGCGCAGGAGGCGGTAGCCCAATGGGGATGTTGGGCGGTCTCATGGGCGGCGTTCAGCGCACGCCACAGGAAAATTCATCGGAGGATTCGATTCAACGCATGGGCGGCATGGACATGCTCGGTGGGTTGATGGGCGGCGGTGGCAGCCCGATGGATATGTTGGGCGGCATAATGGGAGGCGGTGCTGCTGGTGGCAGCCCAATGGGGATGTTAGGCGGCATGATGGGTGGTGGCGGTGCTGCTGGTGGAAGCCCGATGGATATGTTGGGCGGCATGATGGGCGGTGGTGGAAGCCCAATGGATATGCTCGGTGGGTTGATGGGAGGCGGTGCTGCTGGTGGCAGCCCAATGGGGATGTTGGGTGGCATGATGGGTGGCGGCGGTGCTGGCGGCGGTGGTCCAATGGATATGCTAGGTGGCATGATGGGCGGCGGCGGTGGAATGGATATGTTGGGTGGCCTCATGGGAGGGGGTGGTGCTGGCGGCATGATGGGCGGTGGCAGTGGAGGCGCGGCCGCGAGTATGCAGGGGGCTGGTGGGACAGAAGCTGTCGGCGGCGTGATGCAAACGGCACAAATGCCGATGGATTTGTTAGGTGGCGGGGAGATGATGAGCATTGCGGCCGATCCAGTTGGGTGGGCAAGCGGGATTGGTGAGGGGATCAAAAATGAGGCGACACCGTGGGGCAAGATCGCGGCAGTGCTTGAAACGGTTGGCGGTATTTTGGAGATGGTTGTCTCAATTCTCGACATCGTTTCGATTTTGTTGACGCTCTTTCAGGCGTTCTGCACGATGATGATTGCGCTTGCGCCGATTCCAGTGGGGCCTATTTTCCCATTTGCATGGACTCCTGCCGTCTTTAGTACACCAAGCAGTATCGCCAGCACGATTAACGGTTTCATAGACCCAATCAATGAGGTTTTAGACATCGTGAGTCAGGTTGTGATGTTGGGGGCGATGATTTTCCGCGTGATCGATTCGCTGGCAGGGTTGACTGATCCGACCAAGATGGTTGAGACGGGAGCGCAGATGGCCTCGACGGTCGATTCGTTCGCGGGTCAGGCAGATGCAGAAGCGGATACGAGTGCGGCGGATCAGGCGATGGGGGAACAGGCGACGCAACAACAATCGGCCGAATCCAGCGTAGACGAAAAAATCCAACAGCGCGAATCAGCCTCTACGGGTGGCGCACCTGCACCCGCGCCCGCGACAGGTGGCGGTGGTGATATGACACCGATGCCCGAAGATGCGTCGCCACAAAAGATCACCGATACCGCCAATCAACAAAGTCAATTGGCGGCCGAGGAGAACAAGCTCAAGGGGCAACAACAGAAAATTGGGGAAGCGAAACAGGCAGGGGCCGTCGAACGACAAAAGACGGCGGTGAAGCAAGATGTCAGCCAAAAAAATCAGGCAGCAATTGGTCAGCATCGCAACGAGATCGATATGAAACGCCAATCTCAAAACAAGATGGATATGGAAACGGGCAAGGCGAAAGGGGAGATGAAGAAAGGGGGCGGCAAAGCGGGGAAAGCGAAGGCGTTCATGGGGATCATCATGCCGTTGATGGGAATTGTGATGCCATTGATTATGTCGTTTATCGGCGGTGGTGCCGATTCGGGTGCGGCGGCGAGTGGCGTGGATAACAGCGCGGCGCAGACGAATGCGGCTGGTGAGGGTGCGTCGAAGGCATCGGCCGAAAATCAAGCCAATCGCGCCAAGACGGATAAAGCGGAGAAAGAGGCGGTTGATCGGGAGAAGAAGCTGGCAAAGATGGATGAGTCGCTCGCCCAGAAAGATCAAAAGTCACAACAGGGCATGGCGCAGATGGATGCGGCTGGCGAGCAGAATTTACAACAACAAGATCAGGTTCGCTCGAAACGACAGGCGTTAGAGCAAGACCAGCAGAGTCAACAAAACAAGCTATCCAGTTGGGCGAGTGACCATAAGGCACAGCGCGAGGCAAAGTTTGCCCAATTGCAAAAAATGTTTGGTGCTGGATAACAAGGAGCAATGTGATGGAACAGACGACGACACAACAACAAAATCGGCCGAATGCCCTCGCCCTAGCAGAACAGGCCGCCGCGCAATGGCAGAACGGACAGTGGGAAGCGGGCGCAGAATCCCTTTTCTACGTCGCGCAAATCGCGGTTGCCGAGAAAGAGTTTGCATATGCGGGGCAAATGTATATGCAGATTGGGCAGGCGTTGACCCGCGTGCCGACGCGCATAACGGAGTCACGCAACGCCTTTTATCAGGCTGGGCTGTGCTATCGTGAAAGCGGCGATTCGCGTAATTTGGCAGCTTCAATCCAGCAGCTAGCGGCGTTGGAGTTGACAGAAGGGCGTGCCGAAAACGGGGTAGCAATGTTGGAAGCGGCGACCTCATTGGTGACAGATGATGTTGAAATGGTGGTGCAGTTGCGTGCGTTGCAAGCTCACTATCAGGCGATGGCGGGAGATGCGAGCGCGGCCGTCACAACGCTCACCGAAGCCCTCACCTTGACAACCGACCCCAAAACCCGCCAATCGTTGGAACAGCTTCAACAATGGTATCGGCTGGCGGATCAGCAAGACCTCCCTGCGGGGCAACTCGCCCAAATGGTGCGCCAAACCCAGCAAAAAGGGTTGGGGCAACAGTTTTTTGATCGTCGTTTGCTCCATGCCTATGAGCTTTTGGCGACTGGCAAAGTGAAGCAGACGATTCGGGAAGTAATGACGGTGCGAAAACAGGCGGCGGCGGCGAGTGACCCGATGCGCGGGTTGCGCCATTTCCAAGCGTCTATTTTGCTGGCGTTGGCGCGGGAGCAGCAGAATGATCGCGTCGGCGTGTTGGGGGCGATGTTGACGTGTCGGGCGTTTTTGGCAGACGTGTACGGTGAGGCACAGGCGCAAAATGTGGATGCCCTGCTCGACGGATTCGCGCAGCGGTGGGGCGCGGATGAAATGGCGATGATTGTGACGGAGTATGAGGAGCAAAGAGCCGATAAGGGCAAATGAACCATGAGATCAGCTTAATTGTGGCAAGGATGTTTCGGGAATTGCAATTCCCGAAACACGTTGGTCAATGCTGGCTTATATCGACAGGGAATTAAGATGTCAAAACAAGAACAACAAACTAAAGAGAACAAAATTTTGCGCCAGAGCCGTGAGCCAGAGAGCAGCCAGTCGCAGAAAAAGCAAGAAAATAGTTCCCAACTCAGCAAACGCGATGTTCAGGTGCTGCAACGCACTGTTGGCAATCAGGCATTGTCACGCATGTTGGGGACAACGATCCAGCGCAAAATGTCTGTTGGCCCTGTCGGGGACAAGCACGAGCAAGAGGCAGATCGAACCGCCGCAAACATCATGCGGCGGCTCAAACGTAATGAGGGAGCAGAAGGGAGTTTGCAGCGAGTAGAGGAAGAAGAGCTACAGACAAAGCGCGACAATGAAGACGTTCAACGGGTCGAGGAAGAAGAAGAGTTGCAAATGAAGCCTGTCCAGCGCGTGGAGGAGGAGGACGAGCTACAAATGAAGCCCGTCCAGCGCGTGGAGGAAGAGGACGAATTGCAGATGAAGGCCAATCACGGCAAAGAAGGCGGAGATGTTGACACCTCAACCGAACAACAGATCAAAAGCGCGAAAGGGAGCGGTCAACCACTTGAGGCGGGGGTGCAAAGAGAGATGGAAGGCGCGTTTGGCGCGGACTTCGATGGCGTGCGCGTTCACCACGATGCCCAAGCCGACACGCTCAATCGCAACGTCAATGCCCGCGCCTTCACGACGGGGAATGACATCTTTTTTCGGCAGGGTGAATATGCTCCCAATAGCGATGGGGGGCAAGAGCTGTTGGCGCATGAATTGACACACACGATTCAACAAGGTGGTTCTGATCAAGCTGTGCAGCGATTTCCTTCATTACCGAAGTGGCGACGAAATCAGTCGAATCCCGAAGAAGAAGCCCCCGCCAATAACAGTCAATTGCGCCAGCCAACCACTGATAGCGAAATCGGTTACGGGAAGAGTGCTTCGCTTTTCACCACCATCACCAACTTTAGCGGTATTGTCAAGAGCATTCGCACAGAATGTGATGCGGCTGGAGGCGTTGGGAGAAAGCTGGAACAAGTTGGTATTCTTGGTGAGGGGTTTTCCCAAGACGCGGCCCTTGCTGCTGGAACAGGTTCAAAAGTCTTAAATGCTATCGAGCTTGCAGCGGGTAGTGCAGAAAATGGAAAAGAAGTCGCCATGGCTGCTAAAAGTGTTGACGGAATTCTTAACTTTGTCGCCAGTGGTGCATCGGCCGTCAAAAACGTGTTTACGGGTGTCTATACGATTGTCAAAGCATACAACGAAAAGAGCCTAGAGCGACTTAAAACGCTCGACTTTGCGCTCACGCCGATTGAGTTTGTTAAAAATGCGCTTGGCACTGTCAAGAGTTTAGTTAGTGCCTGTAACACATTTATGGTTGTGCTTGGGGGCATGAAGGCTGGTTCAAATGTGCTTCCCATCGTTGGCGATGCAATTTCTATCGTTACGTCGCTGATTGGAACACTTATTGAAACAGCGCGTCTGATTCGCAGTGGGATAAAGGTGATCACCGCTTATAAGCGAATCCAACGCTTGAGAGAAGACCGCAAGAAAAGCGGGGTTAAATTGAGCTTTTTGATGGCTTATACTGACGTAGATAGCGCAGATCAAGATAAAATTTTCAAATCATCATCGGCGGGAAAAGACGGCACGAACAAAGAAAACGTGCTGGAGTTAGCAAAGTACGTTAAAAAACGAGAAGGGATGTTTAATCAGATGGAAGCTGGCGAAAAACGGGATGAAGAGCGCAAGAAGCTCGACATGTTACAAGATTATCTCGTCGATAGCGAGTTGATAGAGATCAATCAGAAGCGAGAGGATCGTCAGGCCGTTCCTGTTTTGGCAGGTTCTTTTAATATCGCTGGTAATCTAACAAACATTATTGGTAAGACGACAGCAATTGTCACGACAGCAGCAGGGTCGGCAGCAGCAGGGTCAGGTGCCGCAGTTGGCGCTGGCATCAGCATTGGGACAGGCGTGGGCGGCGCAGCACTTTCAGGTCTTGGAACGATCTTGCCACTTGGGGCAAAAGGGTTGCGTGAAACCAAAAAATTTATGCGTAAGCACGATGCACCACTTACAAACCAAGACAAAACAAGTGAAGAGAAAAAGGGGCGGCGCGTCAACACGGTGCGCCAACTGCTCACGCAGGCCGCAAATCTGCCAGAATATGAAGCCGGTAACAGCACGATAGAGAGTAGTTATAAGCGTATTGAACACCGCTTTGTCGCGTCTGGTGTCGATATGGAAAAGCTATATAAAGAAAACAGCTTTGAAGGACGCGCCAAACTGATGTTGAAGGCGGTTGCTGAACGTGATTAGTGACGAGATGAAGCGATATGCCCTGCTAGACAGTATCGCAACTGACAAGTACGGGCAGCTCCACCGTGCGCTAGATACCCGAATGCAGCGGGAGGTTGCCGTGCGGGTGCTGGATGTGGGATTTGTGGCGCGGCGGCGCGAGGGGTTGCTGGCGCGATTGGGGAAGGTGGCGCGGCTCAATCATCTGCATTTGGAGCGGGTATTTGACTACGATTTGGACGCTGATCCGCCGTATGTCGTGACGGAGTTTGGGACGGGGCGATTGCTGACGGGACGCAAGTTGCCGCTGGGTGACGTGTTGCACAGCATGGCGGGGGTGGCGGATGCGTTGGCGATTTTGCATCGCAATGAGATTGTGCATGGGCGGCTGTATCCTGCCGCGCTGCTGCATAAGGCGCAGTTGAATGAAGCGGAAGCGACAAGCGTGAATTTGATGGTCGTTGGGTTGGGGATGGAGGCGGATGACGCGCCAGAGCGTTGGCCTTATCGTGCGCCTGAACAGTGGCGAGGTGAGGAGATTGATGCGCGGACAGACGTGTATGCGCTAGGCGTGTTGCTGTATGAGTTGGTGACGGGGTGTTTGCCGTTTGTGGGGGCAGACGTGCGGCAGCAACATTTGGGGCGACAGCCGATTGCGCCGCTTGAATTGGTCGATTGCCCGCCCGCACTCGACGCGCTGATTCGCGGCATGTTGGCGAAGGAGCCAGCGGGACGACCAGCGAGCATGGGGGCTGTGGCGGTCAGCTTGCGGCAAATTGCACAGGCGTTTGAGGTTGTGACGGATGGGGAAGATGTCGATGAACTGCAATTGACACGTGGGGATGAGACGGTAATTTTGCCGTTGGATAAGCGCATCGTGTTGGTTGGCAAGGGGACGCACAATGATGTGATGCTGGATGGTGCGGGGGTGGCGGCGACCCATCTGCGACTGGAACATCATGCGGATGGTTGGCATATTTTTGATTTGGGGAGTCGGACGGGGACGCGCCTTGATGGGCAACAGCTTGTGGCGCAGATTGGTGAGGTGTGGCGAGTTGGGCAAATAGTGACGGTTGGGGCGTGGGAATTAAAGTGGCAGGGGCAGGATGTGAGTGAAATTGTCTTGCCTTCGGTGTTGTCGTCGGTGGTGGTTTCGGCCGATTCTCTCCACCTCACCATCCCCCCCGGCGAAAGCGACGCGCTGACCCTGCACATCCACAACGACGGCGAGCAGGTGATGCACGGGCAGATTACGGTGGGGGGATTATCGGCCGATTGGCTGACAGAAGCGGCGCAGTTGGTTTATCTGTTGCCGCGTGATTCGGCCGAAATCACCTTCACCCTCTCCCCACCCAAAACAAGCCGCTCGCTGGCTGGCGCGTACCCATTTAACCTATTGCTGGCGACTCAGCAGGAGAGCCAGCCACGCATTGTCGGCACAGGGGTTTTGACCGTGCTAGCGTTTCATGGGTGGCGGGGGGCGTTGCAGCCACAGCGATTGCGAATCGCGGGACATTGTGTGGCGACAATTGAAAACACGGGGAATGTTCCCTTGGTGGGGCGGGTGACGGCGCGGGATTCGGCCGATTTACTCCACTTCACTACGACAAAATCTGAGGTAGAAATTGGGGCGGGATCGGCCGAAACAGTTGGCTTCGCAATTAAGGCAAAGCAACGAGGCTGGATTGGGCGCAGTGAACGCACCCCCTTTCAGGTGTTTGTCACCAACGAGCGCGGCGAACGGTTGCAGCTTGATGGATCGGCCGAAATTACACCCCGTTTCCCTATTTGGTTACTCTCGCTTGTGATCGGTTTTTTGCTTTTTTCTGTCACGACAGGGTATTTTTTGACAACTTCTTTTAACCAACGCCGTGTCGAATCGACACGCATTATCGAGGCAGCACAGACACGCTATGCTGTCCAAACGACGTTGACGGCGGCGGCACAGGCGGTAGAACGGGCGCAAACGGTGACGATTGTGCCGACCGTGCCAACAGCCACGCCGATTTCGACGTTGACACCGAGACCATAGGTAGCGTCGCGGCTTTAGCCCGACGTTTTCGATGCGAAGCGTGTAGCGTCGGGATTTATCCCGACATCACATCGGCATAAATTTGCATCGGCATAAATACCGACGCTACCAAAATATCGAAGACATCGGCATAAATGCCGACGCTATAAGATCGTTTTGAACAAATGATGCAACAACGCAAACAACCATCCCGATACTTTATTTTTATTCTCTCAGCGTGGCTAACGGGCTGCGCGGGGAGTGGACAGACGACAAGCGGCGGCGCGGGGCGGGTCGTTGGCGGCATCATTTTGGCGTTGCTTGCGCTCGGCCTCTTTTTCCTGATCCGCTATGCGGAGCAACGCTGGCAGATTTTGCGGATGTTGCGGCTGACAAGTTGGTTTCGGCGCATTCCAATCATTGGCCCATATTTAATACAGGGGCTACGAATACAAAACGAGGCACGGCGTGCAGAAACTCAGGTGCAGCGCGTCCAGAAAGGAGTTGCACAGCTAGGCAAATCGAAGCCAAAGCCGTTGCCGCCACTGAGGTGGGGGACGTTGCGGGAGGGGATTCAAGCGCGGTGGGCGCAATGGCGCGGACAGGATGATGAGCCGTTTGAGAAGTCGCCAACGTTGGACGTGGAGCCACACATTCCCGTGCCGACGGATGATGTGGCACGCCCTGTATTGGCGTTGGGACAGGTATCGCCGACAGTAGCACGCCGATATGTGGAGGAGGAAACGTTTGATCTGCATGTGGATGCGGAAGTTGATTTGATTGGACGCAAAATCGGCCGATACCAGATCGACGCACTCCTGCACAGCGGCACAACAAGCCAAACCTACCAAGCGTATGACCTCAAGCTGCAACGCGCCGTCATCGTCAAAGTGGCGCATGGCGGTCTGGCAACAAATAGTGAAATCAGGGCGCGGCTCATTCAAATTTTGCAGACAGCGGGCGCGTTAAATCATCCGCACATCGTTGACCTGTTTGATTACGATACGTTTGAAGGCCACCTGTTTTGGGTGACGGAGTACGCGGGGGGGCTATCGCTTGACCAATATGTGACCCATTTGCGTGAACGTGGCGAACCGTTTTCGCTGGGGCAGATGTTGACTTTGCTGGCGGAGGTGGCGGCGGGGCTGCACAACGCGCATCGGCACGGATTGGTGCATGAAGGTCTTAAACCGAGCCATATTTTGCTGATTGCCGATGCGGACGGGGGGATGGCGGCGAAGGTGACAGATTTTGGGCTGGCGGGATTGCGGGAGACGGTTTCGGCCGATCTCTACCCCTACGCGCCCCCCGAACGTTGGCAACAACAGCCGACCGACGCACGCAGCGACCTTTACATGCTCGGCGCACTGCTCTATGAACTGGTGACGGGGCGGCCTGTTTTCGGGATCGATTCGGCCGAAACGGCCCACTACAAACACACCACCGAACAGCCAACACCACCCAGCCGCCTACGCCCCAGCCTCGACTTGGCAGTTGAACAGGTGATTTTGACGGCGTTGGCGAAAGAGCCAGCCGACCGCTTTCAATCGGCCGATGAGATGGCGCAGGCGTTGCGACGGGTAGCGGCGTTGGTGGGAGATGGGGAGGGAGTTCGGCCGATCTACGCAGGTGAATCGATTCTGCACATCGACGCAGCGGGGGAAGAACGGCGCACTATTTTACTGGATCGGCCGACGCTCTTCATCGGCTCGGCGCGTGACAACGACATCGTGCTGACGGGGCGCGGCGTGGGCGAACACCATGCACGGCTCGAACAGACAACGGCGGGCTGGAACATCATCGACCTGCACAGCCCAACGGGAACCTATCTTGAAGGGGCAACCCTGCTACCTGATTTGGTTGAATTTTGGTCGATGGAATCGGCCGTCGTCATCGGCCCCTACTTTTTGAATTGGCAAGAGGCGGAAGACGAACGGGATGGCCCCACCGTCGCCGACCCCGACGCGCAGCCTATCGGGATCACGTTGCTCCCCGCACAAGTGACAATCGAACCCGGACGTATGGCGGACATGCAGATGACGCTCGTCAACCACGCGATGCACGTCGATCACTTCCACGTTGAGATCAGCGGATTGCCCCCCGAATGGGTTCGCATCTCCAACAACGACATGCAGCTTCTGCCCGGCGCACAGGCGATTGTGTTGCTCAACATCGCACCGCCGCGCAACAGCACCGCGCATGAAGGGGTTTATCCGTGCGAACTGCGCGTCACGCCCGCCGCCTATCCCGATTTGGGCGCGGTGGTCGATGCAGAGGTTGAGATACTCGGTTTTGAGGAGCTATTGCTTGACCTGCACCCAGAGCGCGTTCGCAACAGCGCACGCTGTCAACTGAGCGTCACCAATCGGGGCAACCGTCGCGCCGCTGGCACAATCAGCCCCCGCGACCCCGCCGATGGGTTGCGTTTTCCGCGCTGGCCGCAGACGTACAGCATCCCCGCAGGCGCAACCGACACGCTTGAACTGCCCGTCGCCGTGCGCGACCGTCGCTGGATCGGCGGGTGGGACACCTATCCATTTGAGGTCATCTTTCAATCGGAAACAGAACAGTTGACGCAACAAAAGGGGCAGGTCGAGGCAACGCCGCGTATTCCTGCATGGATGCTTTCGCTGTTGGGATTGCTGCTGGCGTTGCTGGTGGCGGGTGGTATGTTCTTGGCGAATGCGGCCGACCGACGGCGACAAACAGACGCAATTGCCGCCGCACTCGTCCAGCCCACGCCACGCCCGACAACCCCTGAACTGCGACCTACCCCAACAGCGACACCTATCCCGCCACCCGTCGATTGCATTGATGTTCGCAATCGCAATCGGGGGAGCGTTGATGGAGAGTACACGGTTGTTGTGGGTGGTCGGCCGATCACCGTCTTCTGCACCAACATGGAAGAGGGCAACCCCGCCACCTACTTCACGCTGGAAAACACCAATGCGGAGAGCAACTTCTCCATCTACATTTTGCCCGATAGTCGCATCACGGCACGCTATAGCAAAGTGCGCTTTAATCCGCGCACGCTGGAAATTGACCGCACAGACAGTCGTTTTGCAGAGATTGAGGTGGTTGAGTTGGAGGGAGAATCGGCCGATTCCCCCAACGACACCACCCCTGACCTCGGCGTGCCAATCGGCTGCAACATCGAAGGCCAGCCCCCACAAATTGCCCGCGCCAACATCAATCTCGCTGGCACGCCATTTGTCATCGCCAGCGATACAGCGTTTGTCGTGCAAGGCCCTGATGCCGTCGGGCAAGCGATCATCAGCCCATCACGCCAACAGGTTGATCTTGAAATCAGTGGATTTTGCGGCTGGATTTGGCCAGCGCGTCAGCTACAATTGCAGATTGTGGCTAATGAATAGCTCACGTTACGCAAATGCGACGTATGGGCTAGGCTTCGGCGTGAGCGACTCGACTGAGCTCGCCGAACGTCTCAGCCGAACGGCAAACGGCTTTTGGCTTAACGCCGCTACGACTTACACGCCGTTTATCTCGCCCAGTTTGACCATTCGCACAAACTGGGCGAGACAAATGGCGTAAACGTTTGAAATGGTTGACGTTCGATGCCATTTGCCTAGCCCCTACCTCATCATGCGTAACGTCGTAGGTGAGCAAAGAAAACCAATATGTCAAAAATTATCTCCATCCACTCCTTTCGCGGCGGCACGGGCAAATCAAACACAACAGCCAATTTGAGCATTGCGCTGGCGAGTCGCGGGTTGCGCGTGGGCGTGATCGACACCGACATCGCCTCCCCCGGCATCCACAACCTGTTTAACTTTGA
Organism: Anaerolineae bacterium; assembly: GCA_030425205.1. GTDB lineage: Bacteria > Chloroflexota > Anaerolineae > Promineifilales > Promineifilaceae > CALECP01. The sequence goes on along the minus strand of JAUIAP010000084.1, from coordinate 756 downwards.
AAACGTCACCCCGCGCTACTTTCTCAATGATTTTCTATTGGGGAAGTGCGCGATTGATGCGTGCGCCTATGACATGACAGGGCAGTTAGGCGTGGCGATTGCAGGGCGGGTCTTTTTGGTTCCATCAAGCGTTGAGCCAAACGCTATCTCAAAAATGCTGCAAGATGGATACGACGTGTCAAAATTGAGCGATGGATTTCTTGATTTGGTCGATGATCTGCATTTAGACGTGCTGTTGATCGACACGCATCCCGGCGTGAATGAGGAGACGCTACTTTCGATGGCAACGTCAGACGCGCTGATCGTCGTGTTGCGTCCCGATAAGCAAGATTATCAGGGAACGAGCGTTACGGTTGATTTGGCGCGGCGGCTGAACGTGCCGAACTTGCTGATGGTCGTCAACAAAACGCCGAGCCTGTTTGATTTTGCCGATGTGAAGGCGCGGGTTGAGGTGACGTATGATGCGGAGGTGATCGGCGTGCTGCCCCATTCGGATGAGATGATGACGTTGGCGAGTCAAGGAATTTTTGTCCTGCATTATCCTGACACAACACTGTCACAAACGATTCAGGAGATGACGACGCGGTTATTGACGATATAGTTTGGAATTGCGTAACGTCAAAAGTTGATCTCAATTGTTACGCTTCAAGTGTTACACTTAGTCGCAAATATGTTCGGGTAGCGATGCAGGTATTGGTGTCGAACGAGGCCAATCGAGGGAGACAATACCTTCAATATGAGACATCGCCTCATCGA
>JAUIAP010000083.1 GCA_030425205.1 Anaerolineae bacterium | reverse complement strand
CTCATTGTGTTCTCCTATTAGCTTCGCATCTTCTAGGTGAACCCAATGCTACTCGTCATATTTATTTTTGGTAGAACCCTTGCTACGACCACTGCCAGAGGCAGTGGCTATAATGATTTAGTATAAATTAACGGTGTCCGCTACGCCTTAACTCATCTTAAAAGAGAATAAATGCTAAAAGTGCCATTTTTATAGGAAACAAAAATAACCCCACTCTTCAGGGTGACGCATTCACTAGGTTTTGTCGACATCGGGATAGGGGCGATGCTGTGTGGCATGATCCCACATGGAAACGACGACAACCAACAACGCGCTGCGTCCTCCGCTGAGTAGATGGTTATTAGGACTTCGGCCGATTTTCGGCAAACTGTCTGGCAGCTTGCAAAAGCCGTAGGCTCAACCTATAGAATGTGTCAGGGTGAATAATCAAAGGGCGGACTTTCAAGCTGGTCGAGCTGCTGACCACTCTCAACATCCTGAATCACAATGAGCGCGTAATGCCCTGTGCCAGTAGCGAGATAGCTGGTCGGCAGCCAGAGCGTGTACTCCCCTTCATACCAAATCGTTCCTGGCTCAAAGGTGACATCGGCCGTTCCCCACGTCGCCAACTGTCCTTGCACGTCGTAGGTGGCATCACTGGTGGCGGTCATCGGCGTGCCGTCGCTGTGGTAGATATATGCCGAGACATACACGCTTGCGCTATCGGCGCGGCTAACCTCAAACTGTGGCTGAAAACCGATATATTCGACTCCCGCATCGTCGTAATCGATCACATTGTAGACGGAGTGAATAAACGTCTCGCCTACCGTCACGTCGGGGGTGACGACGGGATCGCTCACAAAACCCGACGAGGGGGTATTGGTGATGATGATGCGCGTGGCGGTGGGGGTACGCGTTGGCGGAATGGTCGTCAAGCTGTCGGTGATCTCTGTGATAATGGCGGGGATATTGCCCTGTAGCAAACTCTCGACAACCACACCGCCTAAACCGATCACGAGTAAAATGACAATCGAGGTGAGGCAAGAGCGACCGCCACCAGCCTTCTTTTGCGGGCTAGGTTTTGGTGCTGTGCTCGCTTGGGGGCGTGGTGCTGCGCGTTTCGGCCGAACCGACTGACCGCACGCGCCACAAAATTGCGCGCCCTCCCGTAATGGGGCGTTGCAGTTGTTGCAGGTGTTGGAGTTGACTGTCGGTGTGCCACACGCGCCACAAAATTTGGCGTGATTAGGTAGCGTTGCACGACAGTTATTGCAGGTCGCCATCGTCTATCCTTGTCTTGTGCCACAAGCCGTGCAGAATGTTTGCCCCGCCTCTAGCTGCGTTCCGCACTTAGTGCAGAACCGTTTTTGTGTCGCCGTGCGTCGCCCCGCTACCGCTTGTCCACAATTGGTGCAATAAGTCGTGCCGCGTGGCACACTCGTTCCGCAGTGGGGACAGGTCACGTTTTGCGTGCTTGCGCTTGTGCGCCCATTTTGGTTGGCGGCACGGCTCTTTTTGCGCTGAGGCAACATCGCTTGGCAGAGCAGACAGTTGGTCTGGATGCCAACGTTGGTTGCGCCACAACTTTTGCAGATTACCTTTCTTGAGTCGTTCATGGCTGCGTGGTCAATTTGTCACCACAGTGGGGACAAAATTTGCTTTTGTGCGGCGCGATGCGACCGCAGTTGGCGCATTGGAGCGGCTGCATCGCGCCACAATGGTGGCAGAACTTCGCGTCGATATGAATCTCTTTGTCGCAAACGACGCAGTGGCGTTGCTGCGGCGCGTTGAGAAAGCTGTCGAGTGCGGCATCGCTGAGTGACGACACGACCTCTTCACCTGCGACCTTGATCAAATCAGCAAAGAGCGAATCACCGATGGTAGCGATGTCGCTCATCACGTCGGAGGCGATGTCGGATACATCGGCCGAAACCGCCGCCGGCATTTGACATTCACCACACAGCGTCGCATCGGCTCCATTCGGCCAGCCACAGCTTGGGCAGAGCCAATCGACCCCACTCGCTGGCTGGCGCAGTTCACGCACGGCGCGTTGGGCGGCCGATTGCAGTTGGCGCAGTTGCGCTTGCCAGCCCATGCCGCGCACGTTGCCGCTGTTGAGATCAACGGTGACGTTGCTGCCCGCCTGTTGTATGGCAAAGCTGCCCTCGCCTGTCCCGCCGATGTAAAGGTGCTGCACAGCGTTGCCGACGACGGTGGCGAAGATGATGCGACCTTGATCGGCCGATTCCCACACCGCGAGGTCGATCACGCCATTTTCAACCTGTCGCGTACCGACCCATGCCCCATCGTTCGCCGCATTGTCGGGTAGTAGCGGCAGCGTGGCGACTTGGCGCATGATCGCCTGTGCGCGGGCGAGATCACGGTCGGTCAGCGTTGCTAGGGCTGCCACTGCCGTCGTCAGGTCGAGAAAGCCGTCATCGTTCATCGGTATAGTCGCTCATAGGCGTGGTCGAGTTGCGCCCTTTCACGCGCCAACAGCACCACCTGTCGTATGATCACCCCCGTCTTGACGAGGAAGAGATCGAGAAAATCGAGAAAGATTTTTGCGCCGTCAAACGATTGCGGCACGGGGATTTTGGTCGGGATGCCACTGCCACGCACGAGTAGGCCTTGCAGCTTGCTCAGGCCAAAGAGGAAGGTGCTGATGGCGCGGTTGGCGAGATAGATCGGGAAGAAAAGCGCGACGTTGAGAAATTCTAAGATCAGGCGAATCCAGTCAGAGGCGGCGACGATAAAGTTTTCCGTCTCTTGTGACGCTTGGAAGTGGCGATTGTTGGCGCGTAATTCGGCCGAAACCGCCCCCGTCCGCTGCTGCCAGCCCGCCGCATCGACCTGCAAGCCTCGCGTTTGGTCTAATGCTTGCCCCAATCGTTGGGCAAAGGCGCGTTCGACGACGCGCAGCTGCTCGCGTCCCATCTGCTTGATCTTGGCGCGAATTCCAGTCACATCATGCGCCGCGTCTGGTTGATTGACCATCTGCTCACCAAATTTGTCGATGTCAGTGGCGACACCGCTCAACTGTTTGGCGACCCATTTGACCGTGTCATCGGCCGCCTTCTGCGCCATCGGCGAGAGATGCGGCATGTTGTAGATGACCATGCCGAGCGAGTTGACGAGATGCGGCGCGAGTTTGTGCCAGATCGCCGCCAATAGCCGTACAACCAGCCCAACGCAGCGCATCGCCAAACGTTGTACCCACGTGCCGATTTTGCCAAAGAACCCCTCCCCTTCTTCGACTTCATCAACAATCAGCTGCGCCCAGCGATCAATCGCCTCGCGTCGAAAGCCGATGCGTTGCGCGAGATCGGCCGCCAACTGAGTCGCCCCCTTGCGGATCGCGCTCCGCAATTTAGCCAGCGCACGCCAGAGCAAATTCTTGAGTGTGTTGGGAATCAGCGACCAGATTTTGCTCGGCACGGCGGTCACAACGCGGAACAGCTTGCCCAACAAAAACGGAATGGCGATCAGTTCGATCAGGCCAGCGATAAAGTCGTCAATCGCCGTGCCAAAGAGCAGCCAGTGGGTGTGGAAGTTGCCAAACGTCATGCGCGTGATACCGATCATGTAGCGCAGCAGGTTGAGCGCGTTGATCGCCTTTTGCACGGTGGCGAGGTCACGGGTGATCAGCTGTTGCAGCCACTCGTTGGGGTACTGCTCCAGACGAGGAATGACGCTGCGAAATTCGGCCGAACGACTCGTCGTGCCGCGCAAATGGCTGGCGGCGGCGCGATAGTTGCCAACGTTTTGCAACAAGCCACTGACGAGCAACGTTCCCAGCGATACCTGCATTGTGTCTGTCCCTTTGGCAAACCAGACGGGCAGCGGCAGCGACACCTGCCCATTGGCTGTGCCGTGCGCGAACTGCTTACCGTCGAGCAGCGCGACGTATTCAGCGTGGACGATATTTTGTGAATTGCCACCGCGCACGTCGCTCACCCCCCCTTGCGCCAGTTGGGAGTCGATGCTGTTTGGCGTGTGGAAGCTGATGTCGATTCGGCCGATTTCGTCGGTGATTTTGCCGTAGTGGATGCGCGGACGGAAGCCCTCCTTTTCAAAGCGCACCTCTAACATCGCTTCGCGGACTTCCTCCTTCTCCTCTTCCTCCTCTGGCGGCTCCTCGTCTGGTGGCTCCTCGATAACCGTTTCGTCTTCCTCTTCTGGCGGTTCCTCAGTGACCGCTTCTGGTTCAGGGGCTGCGCCGTCTGCGTCGGGCGGCCAATGTTGCACCCATACGCCCGAATCGATCACCGTCTGCGGGTTGCCGTTTTCGTCGATGATGACTCGCGTGCCGTAGCCGATACCCGAAACGTTGGGTGGCAAATCGTCGGGCAGCCTAACGTGGGTATTGCCGTTTTCATCGGTGAAGATCTCTGGTTCTAAGCCGCGATCTCGCAGTTGGTCGGCGACATCTTCAGCGACGCCCGGTTCGCTCATCTCGCCATCGTTGCCGCCGACCCACTCGCTGACGGGGTCAGCCGCTGGATGCGGCCAATCGACGATCACAGCCACGTCATCGGGGCAGATCGTGCCGCTGCCCGTGTAGCCGATACCGTGAATGCTGCCACCGACATTGGGAATCGAGCTTTCACGTATACAGCCGGGATTGTCGGGGTCGCGCTCCGCCCCCGCATCGACTAGCTCATCAATCGCTTGCTCGCCCCCCACCACACGAGTATCGTTGACCCACCCATCGGGCAGCGTGTCGGCCGATGAAGTGGAATCGCGGTCGCCAGCGTCAACTGGCTCATCATCAGCATCGCCGCTATCCGTATCTTCCGCTGCGCCAGCCGTCGAGGAAGCGGTCGCACTCGCCACCCCTGCCGCTATCGCGCCACCCGCCACCGCGCTGATGATGCCGCTGATCACACCACCGACGTTGCCCGTGTCGAGACAATCTTCGGGCGTGCTGCAATCGTCCGCCCATGCAACGGCAGGCAACAGCAGGGCGAGGGTGAGGGTGAGGAGGAGGATTCGGCCGAAATATCTCACGGTTCCGCCCCCACACGCTGCATCCAAACACCCAGGACGATACCGTAGAGTGCGTGTCCTAAGATGCTGATAATCACAAACCCAGAGTTGGTGCGTGACACGCCAAAGACGACGGGATAGGTGTAGATCATCGCCATCTCCAAAAACATCGCCCACGCGAACCCCCAAAACCAGTGCCGTCCCGCTGCCATCAGCGCGTACATCATGCCAAAGCTGATGCCGTTCCAAAAGTGATAAATCCAGCCCGCGATGACGGATGCGGCCGCGGCGGGAGGTCGCTCGGTAATCAGTGAGCCAAAGATCGGCATGGCGCGAAACGCATCGTACTCCCAGATGCCGCTGGCCTGAATCAGCACCCGCCCACCGTCGTAGAAAACGAGCGTGCCGATCAAGCCCGCCCAAAAGCCATGCTTGAGCCGATGTAGCAAAACGCGATCATCTGCCCGCCGCGCATACGCCAACACAACCGCCAACACAACCAAGCCGGGCAAGCTGACAAACGACAGCGTGAACGGCATCCGAACCCAGCTTGCCGCGTGCAGCAAAAAGGCCAAGATTCCCAATGACAGCGCCACCCAGCCGATCAGCGATAGGCGAAAGCGGTCGGAGCGTAGACGATCTTGCAGGCTCATAGAAATGGCTTCCTCATAAAAAAGTAGGCGGCCGGTGTTGCTATCACCACACTAACAATCATGCTCTGGAGGCCGCCCCACTCCGTGCTTTCTGTGATGTAGTAGGAGATGATGAACGCTGCCGCAACGCCGAGAATACGGCGCATTCCGCTCGGAATTTGCTTCTGAAACTCCCATGCAGGACGCAGTGCGGGTTGCCGTTCGACGCGCTGGATGAGTGCCACAATTTCACGCCTTACAAAGTAGGCGGTGATCGCCGTCACGGTCGACGCAAATAGCAGTGCGTTGAGCCGCGCCCCTTCCTGCACGACACCCATCAACACGACGGGGATGAGCAGCAAAAAGAGGCGATTCCACTTGACAGGTTGTCGATTGGGGGTGGTGAGCGGCACGCCACAGCTACTACAGAACTTTTGACTGTCTGCATTTACAACTCGGCAGTTGGGGCAGCGTTGGCTCATGTTGTTCGCTCTCGTTCAGTACAGATACCTATGCACTCTACTTTAAGGAGAAGTGGTCGCGCTGTCAATGCAAAACCGACAATCGGCAGAACTGTTTCTATAACCGAATCTACAACTGGGTCAAAATCGGAATATCCCCATTTTTGCTCAATCACACTGACGCTGATCTACTGTCGTGATCGACGTTCTTGGTCTTGAGGTTCAACCATCTTGCAAATTCAAAAAAGCTAGGCTAGCCCAGCTTTTTTGTTGAGGCGCGGTCAATGTGCCAGCCGATGCGATTTCGGTCGATCTCACCTTGCGCGGCTGAATCGATTCTAGCGAACTATTCTCCTGCACAAACGCCATCGCCTCTGTCTTAGCCGATGGCGTGGTGTTCGACAGTGCTGGCATGTGTTTATCGACAGACACGGGCAGATTCATCGATCAAGCCCCCGCATCGCCATTCCAGCGGGAACGACTGAGCTATGCTTCCGAGCGACGACAAACGGTTTTCCCCACAGCTTTATTCACGGGAGCGTTAGACGTTACGAGTGTTGGAGCGGTGCTAGTGGGACTTTCTGTATACTTGAAAACGTTCTCCCACTAGAATAAACCTTACATTCAACAAACCCAGTATATTTGTCTATGGCAGGCAGCAAATTTGACCTTTACATTCATTTTGGTGTGTTCTGTTAGCCATCGATAGAACCGACAATAATGGAGTTCGTCTAGAAGGAAAAATCATGTCTGTAAGCCTTAACACCTTGTTCTTTTGTTTGTTCGCTCCCTTTCCGCGTTTACCCTGCGCACATTTGGACAGGAAGAAACCCGCGCTGTCACCTTTTTAGGGGTAGATTCGGCCGATGTCATCCCCAACCAATACATCGTCGTATTCAACGAAACCGTTGATGCGGCAACCATCGCCTCCGATTTGCAAAACAGCCGCGCTGCTGTCGGTGAAGAATTGCGTCCATTTTCGTAAAACGTTACACGGTTTTGGCTGTCTTGGGAGCGTGTCAGAACGCGTACATCTCTACACAGCTTGCGAAATGAGACGGATAGACTGTATATTGAGATATTCGCCGCGCTTAACTCGTTACACTTAATGCAGACCTGTTCAATAATGGATGCACAAGACAATGACGAACCTTTTTCATCAGAAACGCGGATTATTCATATTCCTTCTTGTTACACTTTGTTCTGCTGTGGCTTCAGGGGTGACGGCTGAGACAATCGACCTCAGCGACGGCGATTTTGAGCAAGCGGGGGCGAACTGGATCGAATGGCGGGATTACAGCAATCGGCCGATAGTTGTCACCAATGCGCCCAATTTGCCTGTCACCCCGCGCAGTGGCAGCTACTTTGCATGGCTTGGTGGAGCACATAATCTCGACCCCAGCACGCAAAACAACCAAAACCGCCTCATCTACGGCTACTACATTCTCTTGCCTAATGAAACACCGACCCAACTGCATTTTTGGTATTGGAGCGAATTTTTGTGCCTCTCTGAGGAATGGTATGGTGTTGGGGTCTTCAGGATGTCAGGCTCTCAGGAGGTCAGTCAAGATGACCGTAGCGTATTGCCTGAAAACCTGATAGCCTGACCACATGACACCCCACAAAAGCTCAGAGGAAATAATCTGGAGATAAACGATGTCGGTAGAACAAATTCAAACAGCCGTTAAACAAGTGATTGATCATTACACTACCAATCCAGAGCAGGCGATTTCGGCCGATTCGGCCGCAACGGCCACTGTTGAAGCGGGTTTGCGCTGTCGGGCGACAGGACCCAATGGGGCGGAGTTAGTCACTGACATGCCGCGAGGCATTGGTGGGGGTGGCTCTGCGCCAACACCAGGCTGGTTTATGCGTGCAGCGTTGGCCAATTGTGATGCAACGATGATCGCATTGCGAGCGGCCGAATTAGGCATTGAGCTGACGACGCTCGAAGTCACCGTCGATAGCACTTCAGATAATCGCGGATTGCTCGAAATGGACAACGAAATTGCGGCTGGCCCGCTGGCGGTGCGCGTGCGCGTCAAAATAGGTGCAGAGAGCGTGACGGAAGCACAGTTGCGCGATTTGATAATTTGGACAGAGAGACACTCGCCAGTTGGTGATGCGATTGGGCGGGCTGTTCCGTATAATGTAGCTATTGAGTTTGTATGACTTGACGAGCAATATCTTCAAAGAGCTGGCACAGGCGAATGCTAGTTACCCAAATTTGGTACACATAATGATGCAAGTCAAAAAAGATGAAGAAGACAGCGTTCCAGGACAAAATATCTGAAATAACAAAATAGATAAAAGGAATACTGGCATGTGCAAAAATCGTATCAGATATTCGACGAGAGCGAGTTTGGCGTTGGCGGGACAAAGAATACACCAACAGAGTAAAATACTACGACTAATGAACCAATTTGTGCAGTAAATTTTCCTCGCAGAATCCCCTGATTGATAAAGCTTCCAGAGGTAGAAAACCTCAACGTGCATTTTCGCATGGATAAAGCTAATGACTAATTATGTAGTATAAAACAACTTTCAACGTGCCGCACTCGACCCCCGCACTAGCAACTCCCCACTCAGAATGACCTTACGAGCAGAGCGTTTGGGGTCTTCAATTCGTTTAAGCAACATCTCAGTCGCAGTCTGCCCTATCTCATAGGTCGGCTGCGCGATGACGGTGAGCTGTGGCTGGACGAGCGTTGACCATGTCGTTTCATCAAAGCCAACGAGCGCAACATCATCGGGGATACGCAATTGGCATTTGTGAATGGCAGACAGCGCACCGGCTGCTAGCAGACTGTTGGTGGTAAAAATCGCATCGGGTGGATTGGCCGCTTGCAGCGCATTCATTGCCGCGGTAAGGCCGCCTTGAATACGTGGTGTGGTAAAGCTCTCGCCAACGGGAGACAGCTCCATTGAGCGCAATGCACGCAGAAAGCCTTCGCGTCGCTGCTCACCCGTTGTACTCGCCTCACCGAACACGCCAAAGATGCGCCGATACCCATTTTCCAGTAGATGAAACGTCAATCGTTCCCCTGCGGTAACGTTATCGAGCAGCACTGTGTCGATGTCGCTGTTTGGCGTATTGCGGTCAACTAGCACGATTGGAAAGCCGAACTGGTTGGGGGTGAGAGTTTCGGCCGATTGCTTTGTCGGCGAGTAGATCACACCCGCCACATTCTTGTCGGCCATCTCCTTGAGATACAGTGCTTCCTTCTCAGGATTTTCGTCTGTGTTGCACAGGAAAATACTATATCCAGCCTCATGCGCGACGTCCTCAACGGCGCGACTGACGGCGGTGAAGTAGGGATTGCGAATGTCTGAAACGAGTAATCCGATGGTCGTTGAGCGTTGGGAGCGCAGCGTTTGGGCAGCACGATTCGGCCGATATTTCAGCTTATCTACCGCCGCCAATACTTGAGCGCGTGCCTTTTCGCTGACGTACGGTTTGCCTGCTAATACGCGTGATACTGTTGCGGTCGATACGCCCGCCTCCCGTGCGACATCTTTTATGCTTTCCATTTCAACAGTTTAGCCTCACATAATAAACATTGAACCTTGTAAACGATTACAAAATACTATCAGCAATTTGCCTATTTGTCCACACCTTGTGACAAATCGCTGCGCGGACAACTCTTGCGTCCATGTGATAGCGATTCCGCCGCAATTGATACATATGCTGGTTCCAACTTGTGACAATCTGTTGACAAATTTATGTAAACGATTACAATAGTGTGCAAATTGACTTAAGAGATATAACATAGCACTAAAATTAGAGAACGGAGAATGCAGTGATTGAACTACGCCCAGAGCAAATTCAACTGAATGCGAGTGTAACGGATAAGGAGGCAGCGATTCGTGCGGCGGGTAAGCTATTAGCGAACAGTGGCAACATCGACCCGCGCTATGTGGAGAGCATGTTTGGCCGCGAACAGATCGCCAACACCTATCTGGGTAACGGCATCTCCATTCCACATGGCTTACCCAAAGATCGCGACTATGTGTTGCAGACGGGCATTTGCGTCGTGCAAAGTCGTGAGGGCGTTGCGTGGAAGGAGGGTGAAACGGCACACCTCATCGTTGGCATTGCGGCGAAATCAGATGAACACATCACCGTGTTGCGCCGTCTCACCCGCGTGTTGGGCAACAAGGAACTCGTCCACAAGTTGATTCATACCGACGATTCAGCCGATATTATCGAAGCCCTCACGGGCGAACGCCCCGCACCCGCTGCGCCCATCGTCCCCGACTACGACCAAAAATTTACCGCCACCATCACCAATGCACATGGCCTACACGCCCGTCCTGCGACGACTTTTGTGACACTTGCCAAGCAGTTCGCCGCGAGCGTGCGCGTTCGCAATGGCAACGAAGTGGCAGACGGCAAAAACATGTTGTCGCTCCTGCAGTTGGGGGTTGGCGGTGGGGATGAGATCGTCGTTTCGGCCGATGGTGCAGATGCGCCCGCCGCTCTCGCCGCCCTCAAAGCGGGGATTGCGGAAGGGTTGGGGGATGAGGACGAAGAAGAAAGCGTCGTCAGCGGATCGCTCAATTGGCGACCTGCACATCCGACCAAAACAGTTGTGGGGGTCGCGGCGGCGAATGGCTTGGCGATTGGTGTGATTCAACAGCACGCCCCCCAAGCGATTATCGTCGAAGATAATCCCGCCGACCGCCTCTTGGAAGGGGAGATTTTGCAAAATTCGCTGACTGAGGCGAAAGATGAGCTTGAAAATGTGTACAACGAGGTCAAGACGCGACTCGGTGCTGGCAAAGCGACGATTTTCCAAGCCCACATCGAACTGCTCAACGACCCGACACTCGTTCAAACAACGGTGCGCCGCATCTTTCAAGGGCACAGCGCGGCGTGGGCATGGCAGCAAGTCATTAACGAGCGTGTCGAGCAGATGTCCAAGTTGGATGATGCTGTTTTGGCGGCGCGTTCGGCCGATTTAAGCGATGCAGGCAATCGCGTTTTACGCAAGATGTTGGGTATTCAATCGGCCGATTCTATCGCCACCGAGCAACCCGTCATCCTCGTCGCCGACGATTTGACCCCCTCCGACACCGCCGCACTCGACACCGACAGCGTGCTTGGATTCTGCACCGCCGCGGGTGGCCCAACGGCCCACACCGCCATCATTGCCCGTTCGCTCGGCATTCCCGCCGTCGTTGCCAGTGGGGAAAGCGTGCTGGACATTCCCAACGGCACACCCTGTATTCTCGATGGATTTAACGGTAAGTTGTATTTGGAGCCAAATTCGGCCGATGTCGTCGCCGCGCAGCAAGCCCAAATTTCACAACAGCAAATCAAAAACGCTGCCTACGTTGACCGCTTGCAGCCAGCCAATACGACCGACGGTCATCATGTCGAAGTCGCCGCCAACGTCAACCGCGCCAGCGATGCGACAATCGCCATTGAAAACGGCGCGGATGGGGTCGGCCTGATGCGGACAGAATTCTTGTTTCTGGAACGCGACAGCGCACCGACCGAAGAGGAACAGTACGCAGCTTATAAGGCGATGGTCGAGGCATTGGACGGCCGACCACTCATCATCCGCACGCTCGACATCGGCGGTGATAAAAATGTCGATTATCTCGGCATGACCGATATGGATAACTCCTTTCTCGGTCTGCGTGGCATTCGGCTCTGTCTCGCCCGTCCCGACCTGTTTGTGACGCAGCTTCGTGCGCTTTATCGCGCCGCCGCCCACGGGTCGCTGCAAATTATGTTCCCCATGATCGCCACAATAGGCGATTTTGAACAAGCCAAAGGGATGGCGGAGGCGGTACGCGCTGAACTGAATGCGCCGTCTGTGCCGCTGGGCATGATGGTCGAAGTGCCGTCTGCCGTTGTCTTAGCCGACCAATTTGCGGCGGAAGTAGATTTCTTCTCTGTCGGCACAAATGATTTAACACAATACGTTTTGGCGATGGATCGGCTACACCCACAACTCGCCAAACGCACCGACAGCCTACATCCTGCCGTCCTTCGCATGATCGACCAGACGG
>JAUIAP010000082.1 GCA_030425205.1 Anaerolineae bacterium | reverse complement strand
TCCCCGATCTCCTGTTGAATGGCCAAAGATTGTTGCAGATAGTCGAGCGCGGTGGCGTAATCCCCTCTGGCCTTAAAGATTTGCGAGATGTTGTTGAGGGTTGTCCCTTCACCCGACTTGTCCCCGATCTCCTGTTGAATGGCCAAAGATTGTTGCAGATAGTCGAGCGCGGTGGCGTAATCCCCTCTGGCTCGATAAATTCCTGAGATGTTGTTGAGGGTTGTCCCTTCACCCGACTTGTCCCCGATCTCCTGTTGAATGGCCAAAGATTGTTGCAGATAGTCGAGCGCGGTGGCGTAATCCCCAATGTGCAGATGTTGTTTGCCCGTCTGCCCAATTGCCTCTGCGCGCGTTTTGGCATCGGCTGCTTCCCGCAGCGGCGGCAACCAATCTTCCAGAATCGTTTGGTACAGACCCGCTCGATTGAGCCGCCCAATAATGTGGTCGAGGGCAAGTCGTTGCGCAGCTGCCGACCGTTCGGCAGCCTGCAATGCGTCATGTGTCGCTATCGCCTGCGTCAGTGTCCGCCGCTCCTGTCGAAACAGATACAGCTGATAATCCGCCGCCACCTCACGCCACACCAGCGGCAATGCGGCATCCTGTGCCTCCAGCCAGCTTGCAACTACATTTGACAGTTGATACACGGGGGTCAACCAATCTGAATCCCAGAACCGCTCCACTAGCGACACCGCCAGCAGCCGTGCCAACGCCCTTTCTGGATCATCGCTGTCGGTTTCCAGTCCCAGTTTGACTACCCCCTCCAGCGCAACCGTCGTGCGATAGACACGCAACCGCCGTAATAACCCATCCGCTGCAGCGGGCAACTGCGCCACCACCTCTGCCAGCGCCATATTTGTCTGCAACTCCGCTGTGGCCTGCGCCAGCTTTTCTAAAAATGCCGTCTCTGCCACCGCCGACATCCCCACGACTGCATTGGCAAAAAACGTTAATCCACGTGCGTTCCCACCGAGCACATCGTATACCTGCCACAGCCGCTTGCGTGCCTGCAAAAACCCCTCTGGTAACTGCCCTTGCCGCTGTAACGCCAGAGCCAGCCGCAAAAAATCGCCATAAAGCAGCGGTCGCAGCGCAAAGTGATCTGCTGCCGACCAGCCAGGCAGAATCCAGCGCGAGGTGAGCAGCAGTCGCAACCCACGTCCAGTCAACCGTTGTGCCGCCCCCACCCACGCCGCCAAGCGTGGATCCGTCAACGCTTGCGTCGCACCGTCTTGCACTGTCTCCAAGTTGTCAAAAAAGAGCAGCAGTTTGCTGTTTGCCTCCTCCAACAGGAGTTGCAACAGCATCAATGCTCTCTTTTCTTCCGTGTCTAGTTTTGGCAACAGCTGATCGTACTTCTTCCCCCGCTCACTTGACAGCTTGAGCTGCAACGTTAGCTCAAACAAATCCCAGCTTTCTCCATCCTCTGGATGAGCGGACCACACGACGACAAGATACCCTTGCTGCTGATGCGTCAGCGCAAGCTCGCCCGCCAAAGCCGTTTTGCCCTGCCCCCCGACCGCCGTGATCAGCAGTTGTTTAAACACTCGCCCTTTTAATTGACGCAGTTCGCTCCGTCGGCCGATAAAGCGTGCCGGCAGTTGAATCCCGTCCAACGTCCGCACTGTATCCCACCCCGACCGCATCGGCGGTTGCGGTGTAAATCCCCAATCGATCAGCGGTCGCCCCACGGCTTGCGTCAGTAAGACGGGCAAACTCCACTGCCCTAAACTCTGCTCGGCCGTCCCGCTCTCTTTGCGCCATACCTGATCTGCCAGCGGGCGCGTGATCGCCCGTCGCCCCGCCTGCAACGCCTCATCAATCCGCCGCTCTTGCGCGACTGCGTCAAAAAATGCCCGCGCAAACAGTGTTCCCGCCCGATCCAACACCGACTCACGCATGCCGATCACATGTGGCACCCCGACCTGCGCCAGCCGCCACATCAACCCGTGTGTCAATGAGTCAGAAGCCCCTTGCCCTGACTGGCACGCCGACAGCACCACGCATTCGACGCGGCTCTCTATAAATACCTGCGCCAGCCGCTCGCCGCGCACAGCGTGGCCGCGTCCGTCATCATCTTCAAACAAGAACGTCGCAGATGGATCTTTGTCTCTTTCGACAGGTTTCACAAAGTTGCCATGTCCGCTCAAAAAAACGAGCTGCGGCCGAAATTGCGCCACCAGCTGCTCCAACGTCGCCAAACGGCCATCGTCTGGCATCTCCAATACCACTTTGCCCGCTGCAATCGCTGGCGACAACGCTTCTAGCACGTGTGCCTGCTCATCTTCCACATTCAACCGCCCACGTTCCGCGTCTACATCGTCTGGTAGTGAGGTAAACAACAGGACGCGCAGCGGTCCCGTTCCGTTCGCATGGCTCACCGCTGCATGTGGGCTGCGCCGCACCAGTGTAAACCCCTTCTCGCGCCCCAAAAAGCCAAACGTTGGATGGTAGAGCGTCTCCCATGGCAACTGTTGAACCGCTGGGTTATCACAGTCAATCACCAGCGGTAATGTACGTGTGCCAGCGCGTTGGCGTGCCGCTTGCAACGCCGCCTCGTCCACCTGTAACGCTTGCCACAGATAGCCCCCAATCCCTTGTAACGCGTCGTCGTTGACATAGTTATGACCCGCGTAAATACGAGCGAGATCGCCGCTCATTCGGCCGATATTCGGCTGCCGCTCCAATAGATCACTGCCTGGTCGCAGAATGAACGGTTCAATCGACATTGTTTACCCCTGATCCTCATCCGTCACTGGCCGTGACGGCAACACGTCTGGTAAAACAAACGACGTTGCAACAACTTGTTCTTCTCCCTCAATCCCTTTTGACACCACAACGCTCTCACTACGCCACTGCGCGAGTTCAGCGACTGCCTCTACCCCACAATACGGACACTCCACGAGCAGTCGTGGATTCTCCCCGTCTTCCAATACGCGCGTCAGCGCGTATGTCCGACCGCATGCTTTATTGCAACATTTTATCTTGACGCGTCTTCTATCAATCATTCCTTCCTCCTATAAAATCAAAAAGGCCGCACTCGCGATCCCGCCAAACAAGCAGACGGCTGACACGATTAAGAGACGCCGCTTATAGACGGCATTCCGGTAGAAAAATTCTTCTAAACTCAACTTCTGCGATTTGCCCTTTGGGTCTGGTTTTAGCATCATCGGGTCAACTTTATAGTCGCGTGGAATGAGTGCGATCAATGCTAGACCTAACGCTACTGCCCAGAATAGATAGGTTGCGTACAACCAGCGACTGCTTGGCACAGTGGCCGCTTGCCCTTGCGTCAATTTCAACGCCGTTGCGTAGAGACCTGGAATCGCCAACGACAGCGTGATCAACTGTTGCGCCAATTTGTCCATCAACGCCCCTTGTTCGGCGATAGCCTCGACAAACTTTTCTTGTAATTTCGTTTCGGTATTTCGCACAGGTCGCCCTGTCACCACAATGACATCGTCTGTCTGCTCTTCCATAAGCTAATCCTTACCAGCAATTGGCACGCTGCGGATTCCTCTTCTATCCGCCCAATAGTAACCCTTTTCCTCATATTGCTCAATGCTCACATCACATCGAGACATATGATATCAACGCCCTAATCGTTAGCTACATAGCACGACATTTCATCCCCACAAGGACAACGCCACCAACCACGAACGAGCGTACCCTCATGTATCGGACAGAGGTGGATGGAGATGCACTATGGGAAAAAGCGCAAACGATGATGGGAGAAAAATCAGAGACATTGGTATTAGACCCTATATACCGTACCTATAAATCGACTTTTGGGAATTAACTGAATTTGTGTTCATCCATGCTTTTGATGAAAAGTGGCTCTAACGCATCGAGTAAATGGTTGATGAATGGCCGTCACTCTGGAATGCGTTTATATCTCGTCCGTCCATCCAAATGAACTAATTCCGATAATAGGGGCAGATCCGTTGCACACGCCCCATGTACGAGCGGCATCTGCCCAAGTGTTCTATTTGATGTGCTTCGCTGAATACCTATCAGGTTTTCTATGCAAGCGTCGTTGTAACATAAAAATCGTCGCTAGTAACGCCGCCACAAGAACAGTTGTTAGAAGAATGCTTGTGAGTTGGGTCGTTATTGCGCTGCTCAATCCAACGGCTGTTGGGACTTGCGTCTCCCCCGCAACGAACGACGCTATTGCAACCGGACTATACAAACCTCCAGCATTTCTGGCCTGAACAGAGAGGTAATACCGAACACCATTTGTCAACTGTAAGCCGCCACGAACGACTCCATCTTGTTCAGTGATTGTCCAATTCAATACCTCTGTTGCACTTGGACTTTCTCCTAGCGCGTAGCGATATTTGTCAATTGGTGTGTCAGGATCTGTCGCATGCCAACTCGCGTCGATGGTGTTGGTTTCGGCCGAATATCCCAATACCACGCTCGGCATTAACGGTGGTGTTGTCTCGTTCGCAATAGCTGCGGCATATGCAACAGTGAATGTAAGCAACTCACTTGGAATAGTCTCAACACTATTTAGAGGTGAGGCAGAGGAGACCATTACGCTGTATGCAGCCCGTCGATGAAGGGTTGTCATATTGAACGAGGCGCGATAGCTATATGGCGAAGTCCAAGCAGTTGCCTCTGTCATCTCTGTCCACTCAGGCAGTACCATACCGTACAGACCATCGCTGCGTGCTGCCACCCATACATAACCACTGACAGATTGGACAGCATCGAATAGTTGAATGCTACTAGCCTGCTGGTTAGAGTTGGGAGGCACTTGATAGTGGCTAAATTGATCATCTTTCAAGATAACAAGACCATTGCCTGTTGATAATAAAAGCGCGTTGTCCGAGCGTACATCAATCCCATTGACCGCCACATTGTGATTGAAAAGTGGATTGTAGATGACTTGGTGAATCTGCCACTGGGTTCCATCGAACGAAAGCAAGCGGCTATGGCTTTCATTGGCAACCCAAAGTGTTCCATTGTTATCTACCACAGCAGCAGAAATGTCCCCGTGAGTTCCGCTATCTAATTCACTTAGTTCCAACGTCTCCCAGGTCGTGCCGTCAAACATCACAAGCGCGTCACTCGTTGCTATCCAAACGACTTGATCTAATCCAACTGCAATATCACGCAGAGAGGCATCAGGGAGTCCTGAGTTGAGTGGCGTGTATTGCGTCCATTCAGAACCATCGTAGGACACAACTGACCGATCAGTAATCCCCCATATCTTCCCAGAGGGAGTTACATCTACTTTTCTTATTTCACCAAAATTACCTTCACTTCCATAGAAAGTACTATCCCAACTCGTGACGGTACCATTGAGATACTCGTAAACAGCATTACCATTGCTGACTAGCCACCAGTGATTTGTGCCAACAACTTCAATTTCCCGAACGCCATCTGATGCCCACGGCAGGTTTTCCCATGTTTCACCGTCGTAAACCGCGAATGATGACTCTGTGCCAAGCAAAACATCGCCATCACCATCAATCGCAACCGCATACTCATAACTTTGGCGATGTAACTCCCATGCACCCGCATCAGTTCGTACAAACTGAACGGTGGGATGTATATCTTCATCCATCGGCCGACTATATTCAACCTCCACCGTCATCTCTTCAATTCCGATTACATCTCCGGGCAGAATCGTTGTGTCAACCACATAAGCGGGAGCTGTCTGCGCAGGCGCGGTTAGAACGGGCGCGTAGACAATGCGACTGAGCGTATAATCATCGTTGAAGTCATAAATTTTGCCGTTGATGGCACTGC
Organism: Anaerolineae bacterium; assembly: GCA_030425205.1. Classification (GTDB taxonomy): domain Bacteria; phylum Chloroflexota; class Anaerolineae; order Promineifilales; family Promineifilaceae; genus CALECP01. The sequence goes on along the minus strand of JAUIAP010000082.1, from coordinate 6,660 downwards.
TACTAGTTGTTTCCCACCAGTTGCCTTGGGCAATGATAATCGGTAACTGTGAATTGGAGATATTGGTGCGAATGGCATAATTGCCATTGCGGATGAAGTTATTGCCGCGTATCTCAAACTGAGTTCCACCACGCAAATGCAATCCATTGGTCGGACTTTCAATAATTGTGTTGCTGATCACTTGAGCGTCTCCACCGATTGAAATTCCTGCGTCCGCTACCAAATTACCCTGTACTAAACCACCGTTGACGTTAATGCCCATCTCTGTATTGACGAGACGGTTATTAACAGCAGTGATGCTGCCGTCACTGTATAAACCAGGCAGGGCAGCGAAATCAACCATCGTATCCTGAATTGTGTTGCCCTGCACGATACTGCCATCGCCGACGACAATGCCACCTGCGGTGACCGTGCTCGAATAGACGGATCCTTCACCATTCACATTGAGATCACCGTTGACCTGAGCCCACTCAACTACGCTGCCATTGCCGACAGATAGAGAGCTGAACGAACTATTGCGAACGGTAGAATCAGCTCCAAGCGATGCATTGAATCCTATGTCGCTATCAACAATGAGCGATGCACCTTGGTCTCCACCAGATAGTGACTTCTCGATTTGGCTGTTCAAGAGTATGACGTGTCCTGGAACGGTCACAGATTCTGCAACCTGACTATCTCTAATGACGATTGGTTCTTCCAAGCTACCGCGCGCCCCTTGTTGGCAATCAATCGAGCCAGCGATTGTGATGTGGGCGAGGTAAGGACGCCCACCCTGACAGCTGATGCGAAGACCCGATCCTTCAAACTGTGCGTATTCGACGATTGAGCCTGAAAGATAATTGTATTCACTGTCGTAAATACCATCAGTACCAAATGAGGCAAAGTAGAGTTGACTAGCGCCTGACGTTAAAACAAATCGGATAGGGTTCTCAGGTGTACCACGTGCAAACAGCGTCCCACCGATATCGAGCTTATAGCTATCTCCCATCCGAACTGTTGTGCCGGGTTCGATTGTGAGTGTATAACCAGGCGCAACGCCGACGTTGGCTTCGAGAATATAGGTCTTGTCGCTTGTCCACACCGTGTTCGTGACAATCGAACCAGCCACAGGCTCATTTGCACTGCGCGTCAGCAGCGTTAGCGGTAGGGTTGCACTATAGAGTTCACTACTGGTTAGGTGCAGCGTAAAGTTGATGGCGTGATTGAATTCAGCGGCGTTGTCAACCGTTAGATTAAATGGCGAATTGCTCTGTTCGGACACACCAGCTTGAATCGGCCCAAATGTTGTTGAGCCAATGTTGATGGTGACGAGCGGATCGTTTGTCGTCAATGTGGCCGAAACACCAGCCGTTGAAAGCCAATCATTGTAAAGGGCAACGTCGATGGCGTGTATCTGACCGGCTTCAAGTCGACCGATCGCATCACCATCTACAAACGTTTCCTCTATCATCAGTACTGGATAGGGTGTTGTCGCCACTGATGCGTAAGCGTCAATCCGTCCGCTGCCCAGCTGACCCGCAAAGCTTGGATTTAATCCATCGACCGAGACTGCGAGCCGTGCAATTTGATTGGCGATTAGTTCTGGTGACCACTCAGGATGCTGTGAGCGAATCAACCCTGCAAGACCCGCCACAAATGGAGCTGCATAAGACGTACCATTGACGATACCATAATCACTGCCGAGAAATGTCGTCGTGATATTACTGGCTGGCGCAACGACATCGATCCATGTACCGTAATTTGAAAAAGCGGTTTTCGTATCGGTGATCGTCGTTCCACCAACCGCAATTACATTGTCATAAGCCGCAGGATAAAAAGGCTGTGACCGATTGTCATTGCCGGCACCTGCCACGATGACAGCACCATGCTGCTCAACCGCGATTTCGATAGCCTGTCTGAGCGCGGTTGAATTTTGATAGCCACCCAGCGAGATGTTAATCACGTCAGCACCTTTCTGAGCTGCGTAAAGAACACCCTGCGTGATGTCTGAGTAGTTGGCAAATCCAGATAATTGCATCACTTGGACAGGCATGATGCGACACGCTTGACATACGCCCGCGATGCCGATGCCGTTATTGGTCGCCGCTGCGATGCCGCCAGCAACCTGCGTCCCATGCCCGTTGAAATCCACTGGATCATTATCCTCACTGACGAAATCCCATCCTTTCACGTCATCGATATAGCCATTGTTGTCGTCGTCAATGCCGTTACTGCCAATCTCCCCTGGATTGATCCATAGTTTTGAGGCTAAGTCAGGATGATTAAACTCAATACCTGAGTCAAGTACGGCGATCACGACGTTTGCACTGCCCGTAACGACGTTCCATGTCTGGGTGATACCGATCTTGTACAATCCCCACTGCTGAGAGAGCAATGGATCATCCGGCTGCGAAGCGGGATAGGCGATATAGTCTGGTTCGACCCAGGCGATGTTGACATCGGCCGAAAGTTCCTCAATTGCCTGCTCAACGGAAACTCCTTTTGCAAGATGGGCGATATAGATTTCAGCTTGGCTGTGACGCTGTGCTTGGCCTATCGCTGAGAGCGGTGCAACATCCACCACGATGTTGTGGTTGGAGGCTCGTGTCGACGAACTGTCTTTATGAAACGCAAGCAGAACTCGATCTGTAGCGTAGTTTGCTTTTTCTGCTTGAGCATGCAAGGGATTGGTAACAAGCATCAAAAACCAAAGGAAAAATATAGTGGATACAGAGCTTGCTGCAAACAATAGTAGGCGGCGATGGGCTAAATAACCTCGTTCGACAGTTAACTGATTTTGTATTGACATCACATTCTCCTTACGGGGCGATCCAAGTGCCGATATTGTTATTTCGGCCGATTTCCACTAACGCCACATTCGGATCTGCCACAACCCAGAGCTGCGCTGGCACCGTGCCCAGCGTATAGGTACGCGTCACCTCGCCATCGACTGGAATCGTTGTGATCGTGTCCGTGAACAACAGTGTCCCCGTAATCGTGTCGGCATAGCCAGCGATTACAACATTGTTGGCGACCGCCGTACCCCAGTTATGCACAGTAACCGTTGCTTCATTACCGCTCACGTCGACATCGCCCGCGTAAATGACTACATCAGGGGCGACATGCAATTGCATCGTATCGCTGTTATTTTCCTCATCCGATTCTATGATGCCGTCATTGACATCAACTAGCGCTATAAGAGGATAAGTTCCTGCCACCTCAGTAGATACATTGAGGGTTGTAGTCACAATGCTAAGGCTGTTTGGAGCCAAAGAGCTGAGGGTGACTGCTTTCAACACCGAGCCCGCAGCATCATCGCGACGGATTTCCACCGTTACATTTGTAACAGTTACATTGCCATTGTTGCGGATGACAGCCAACGGATACACGTGGAAATCATCTCGATATTCCACATAGCCTGTCACGGTAAGGTCTGGCAAGATCACTGGCGTTGAGATGGTGTTATTGTCTTCGTTGCTCTCTTGTATGGCGTTAGCCGAATCCGCAGCCGCAAATATGGTATGTGCGGCTCCGTCATTTGGTACTGTCCACGTTACACTGACTATGGTTGATGCACCCGGTGCCAAAGGCTCTCCAACTTGCGCTGTTGCAATTAGCGTGCCGCCGCTCGCTGGATCGCCATCGTAGAAGTCAACAGGAATGTCCGAGAGAGCGACATCGCCCAAATTCAATACCTTTGTCTCTAATATAGTCTGCAAACCCGGGGTTACGGTGTCTGGCAAATGATTGATTGTCTCTCCAATCGCCACATCAGCTGATAGCGGATGTAATGTCACGATCAGGTTAGCATCTTGCAACACTGGCATATCAACTGTGATAGTCGATCCGTCTGTCAGTGTGATCGTCTCCGTGCTGGTAACAACGTTGCGCTCGATGTATGGAATCATCAACTGACCACTGCCCAATACGCCTGGGGCAAAAGCCCATTCTGCAGCCTTATTCGCGGTCAGTTGTTGAGCACCGCCCCAGACTCCCAATGCTTGATTATAGATCGCATAGTGCAAATCGAGACCGTCAGAACTAACTTGTTGCCATACCAAGATAACATCGCCTGTGGATGTCGTCGCCAATGCCAATTCCGCCACCCCTTCCGTCTCAAATGCCAGCTGTGGAGTTGACCATGTGCTCCCGTCAAACGTCGCATACAGCAATTGGTCAGAGGATACCGTTTCTGTCGTCAACAGTGTGCTTGTCACATTTTCAGTCACCCAGATCAGGAGTGGCTGTCCAGAAGCGTCTTTTGTCAAGTGCGGTGAGACGCTGGCATGGGCATCCGATGTAATTGTGACTGGATCGCTCCAGCCTGAGCCTGTGTTTGTCACAGCGACGATTTCTCGATCAGTTCGCGTGGCTGCGTTGCCGTCTATATCGGCACTCCAAGCCACACTATCCGTGACACCTTGTACTATCCCAACTTGCTCGCTAGTAGTTGCGCTATCAGTTATCCCGGTTGGTGCAGACCAGCTTATTCCATCCCAAGTAGCGGTTTGGAGCGATACATTCACAACAACCTCTTCATCTGGACTAATTGGGAAAGTTGCAGCATTGCCCTGTAGCCACACTAATGTAACATCGCCATTTGGTGACGTTGTCATCTTTGGCAAGCTGTCCATTAAGTTATTGCTCGTCAATGGCTGCACTGCGCCCCACGAATGAGTTGACATGTTATACACAGCGTATGCCAATTCATATGTCGCCAACACATCGTGTGGATCGACATTAGCATCGGCAGCGGTTGCACGTGTCCAAACGGCCAGGGCATTACCGTTGTTGTCAACCGCGATAGCAGGGTCAATGTCCAACATTCTGTCATTTGTGATGTTGATAGGTGCTGTCCATGCAGTGCCATCGAAGTAGGCAAACCGCGTCTCAAGACCTTCCGTCACGGGCAAAGCAGGATCGTCATGCGACCAAACCAATACAGCCTCATTTCCATCGACAGCCATCGCTGGCTTGGCGTATGGATAGATGTCAGCAGTTAGCGTGACCGCGTTTGTTGTTGCCAAAGATTGAAACGCAAGCTGCGAATGTAGGCCATCTACGCCGCGGATTCCATGATTGCCCTCGAACTGTGCGTACGAAGCACTTTCGATCCATTCACGCCCAGTTATTTGCCAATCACTAACCTCTAGTAGCGCGAGTTGCTGCAAACTGTCGCGACTGTTGTCAGAGACAACTGGACAGGCAAATGTCTGATCGACGAAGTTCTTCTCACAAGTCCAGACTACTTTCCACGTCTTTTCAGAGAAAAGGAAAAACACCGTAGCACGCAAAGAGACATCACCACCCATTTCCTTAAGATGACCGAGGGGCAAATTCGCATTGCTTGGGATAACGAGCGTGAGCTTTGGTTTAGCTCCAATTCCACCTTCAACGCCTGCAATTTTCCCTGCACCTGCCGATAGCACTGCTTCAACACCAAATTTCGCCTCGATTTCTGCTGCATTGTCAAATTGTAATTGACCTGGCAATTGAGGGCCGATGCCATTACCAAACTCGACTAATCCGTATGTCGCTTCAATTTCTGGCGCGATGACATTATGGTAGCTGAGAAATGAAACTGGTGCAGGCAACGGTACTTTGGGTGTCTTTAACTTAGCCTTTCCGTTGACTCCAAACTCGATCCCTATTAGCCGCAGTTCGTCGCCCAGAATATCAGCACTGGCAGCCACACTGCCGCCAATTGAGGCTTCGTATTTCATGATCTTGGCTTCAACTAGCTTATGCTCACCTTCAATCTTTATCTCAGCCTCTCCATTACTCGATAACTCAATTTCAATCTCAATTGGATTGGCGAATACTCCCACATCGTTGATCACGGGCACATCATCCGATCCTGCATCACTGCCCCCGAACTCAGGGGGGATACTTAACTTGGATGTGTACTTGAGGACACCGCCATCATACTTGTATTCGTTATCTCCGATCCAGAAGAACGCCCCAACATCGACCGCTGCAATTGAGTGACCAAACGGCTCTGATTCATTTCCGTTGCCGTCTCGGGCTACAATTGAGATATGATTTGCTTGTGGGCTTAGTCCTTTTCGCATAATGTCAGTATTCACATTCCATGTAACCAGTGGGGTGGCACCTGCATCAACCGTGTGGACATGACCGTTCAATTTAAAATCAACGCTCCCTGGTATGCCTGTTCCAGCGTCTGAACCATTCCAATCCACTTCTGCACTTACGCGCACAGGAAACGGGAATCCAAGCAAATACATGCCTTCTAAATTCGGTGTGACGCTCATGATATACGGAATACCAGGTTGAGGTGCAGCCGTATTACGGATTGGATTATCTGGAACTGCGGATTTGATCAGCGAATCATCCTCGTTCGCCGCTTGACCGACCCACGGTGAGTAGACGACTGGACCATCAATCGCGGTTGCTGGGCTTCCGGTTGTTCCCCACCAATTGTTTCGGGCGTCAACTGTGTAGGTACTGCTGCTGCACACTGACAAGTCAAATGGGCTGTTGCCATATATGCTGTTGTAACGAATGAGCGGGTCGGCATTGCACACATACACACCGTTTGTAGCGTTACTGTGGATGATTGAGTTGACTAGCGAGACATCAGAACTGTGGATGTCGATGCCATCTCCGTACTCAACCACCGTGTGCAGCAAACTGCCTGTAGCCGTCGAGAGAAAGTAGATG
>JAUIAP010000081.1 GCA_030425205.1 Anaerolineae bacterium | reverse complement strand
GAGATAGTGGGTGGCGACACGCCTTTTTCGGGTTGGTTTCAACTGTTCTGAAACGGTGTTTGTAACCAGATTATGTTACGCACCACGCGCTATATTGTGTCATTCCCCAAGACCCAGAATCACGCGATGAGACTCTCCAGCGGTAACCCATACACCGTTCGTCCAAGCTGCCCCGTCATCGTCTCCGCCGCGCACAGCGCATTTAGAATCGCCTCCTCGTCCCCTTCAGCCACAGCATCAAACAGCGGATCAAGCGTCGCATGGGCCAACATGCTCACAGCATCTTGTGAGCGTCCATCCCGCAGCAGCTCGTTACCCGTCGCAAACGTCAGAAAGATATCGCCACTACCGTTGTGACCCGTCCCCCCGACCCGCGCCAGCCTTATCGTCGCTCGCTACGCCAACACGCATCTTTCTGCCGACGATTCGCGCAGCGGAACCGCCCACGCTGTTGACGATACTTACTACAACGCTAATACTGAGTTGGGAACTGGTTGGATTATACAGATGAGTCATGTTAACTGAAATCGGAGGCTATTATGCGTCAATTTATTGGTCGCTGCGGACTTTTTGTGTCGTTCCTTTTTACTATTTATGCTGTTGGCGCGTCAGCACCTGTGACAAATCACTTCAACATCTATGTCGGTGCAGCAGAAGTTGTGCATGGTCCTGATAGTCGTTCCGACAACCCTTTCCATACCTTGACCTTTGATGATCATATGCTTGCATACATTGGAAATGGGAATACCGACGGCTATGTGGGTGGCTCATTGGAAACCTTGCGCCAGCTTCCAGCCCCAGTTGTTGAGGCAGGTGGCGTTGGTCAGTTTGACGAGTGTGGCGCATGGCTCAATAGCGCGTGGCGAGATGGGCATGTGGTGCGTGGCTGGTATCATGCTGAGACGAACTGCAACTATCCTGCAACGGACAAGTCAGTTGCTTATGTGCAATCGTCCGATAACGGTCGTACCTATACAAAAGTCAATTATCCGAACAATCAACTACTCACCACCCCGACGCACTACACGACCGATGATGCAGATGACGAAGGCGACCAGCATGTTATCCAAGTGGGGAACTACCTCTACATGTATTTCATCGCCAGTCGTGATTATCAAGTGCGCCTTGCGCGCTCTCCCGTGGCTGCTGGCGGTGTGCCGGGCAGTTGGCAGAAATATTACAATGGTAGTTTTAGTGAGCCAGCTTTGGGCGGAGAATCCACACCACTTGACCCTTCAGGGCATTTGAGCCGCTCATGGGTCTCCTATAGCCGCCCACTCAATCAATATGTTGGGTTATCCTACATCCCAACCAACACGGGTGCATTCGGTGGGTTTGGTCTGACTTTTTCAGCAGACGGAGTATCGAGATGGTCGAGTATCGACCATCCGCTCATCACGAATGAGCGAACCGACTATTGGGATCCTCAGTCGCAAGGGGAGCTAATTGAATATCCAAGTATGATAGGCGTTTATGGCGACTCAGAGACAATCGACTCTGTATTCTGGTTGTACTATATGTATCTTGAGTCGGGTGCGGATTTCAGCCAGCGGTATCTACTGCGTCGTAAGGTTTGGATACAGACGACAAACGCATCCGATCCGACCGTCCACACGCCTAAAACTGCGCTCAATCATTATCAAAGCGGCAACGACGATTGGTTTACCACAACCAATGTTGGGTCCAACTACAATGACAATGGCATGCTTGGCTATCTCTTTACGGCTGAAATTCCAAACTCGGTGCCAGTTTATGACTGTTACATCCCGTTTTGGGACGACCATATGCTTGTGCCGGGTGATGCGTCCTGTGATGGCAACCCAAACCTGCGGCGTGTTGGTTGGATTTCAACCGTTCCATTCGCAAATTCTATTGCCGTCTACCGTTGCTGGGATGAGAATGCGACGAACCATTTTATTTCGGCCGATCCCGCATGTGCAGGTGCGGAAACGGAGTGGCGACTTGGCTATCTTGCCAGCGGACAATCGCTCCCTAAAAATGATTACATTGCGCTCTCAAACTATCACAATTCGACCGTGATCGATAGTTGGTCAACAACAAAGTTGCCACCGGTAGAATACGCCTTTGAGCAGCGACTTGGGTATCTCTTCACACAACCACCCTCTCACCCTGTCCCTGTCTACGATTGTTACATCCTGTTCTGGGATGATCATATGCTCGTCGTTCATGATGAAACATGTGCAGGCGGCGATGTGCAGGTTTTGGGGTTGATGGGCTATCTATCGTCAGAGCCATTCGCGGGAGGCGTTGCGATCTATCGTTGCTTTGATCATGAGACACAAAACCACTTTATGACGCTTGACTCTGCGTGTGAGGGGCATGAACTGGAGTGGTTGGCTGGCTATATTGCCACAGAGCCTGTGTCAAATACGCCAACCAACATCTACTTGCCAACGATTCGCGCAGCGGAACCGCTCTCACCTCTAGCGATTCTAACCACATCGCTGCTCATTATGGGAACCGTTTGGCTTGCACGATGAGCAACACAAATCAAAATCGGTTGCTCTTTCTTATCATTTCAGTCCGTCAATCAGCATTACAAAGGAGGTATGATCTATGAAACGCTCAGCTTGGCTTGTCATTGATTTTCTTATCGCTTTTGCAGTTCCACGCTTATCTGCATTAGCTAATACTCTAACACAAACCCTGATCTTTTTGCCCGTTATTGAGACCAATTGTTTTGAGTGGAGCGGGGAGCCATCGCTGCAAACAGCCGTCAATACACATCGCTATGTCGAGATGCAGGCAGGGGGGTGGGAGACAAACTTGCAGATTAGTATGCCTACTGATCATACACTTCGTGGGGTGGGCAGAGATTCAACGACGCTTCGTGCTGTTGAGCCATGGGTAGGCAATGATTGGGAATTTTGAGGATGTTGAATTTATTCATTCCCAATCAAACTAACCTTCTCATCAAGCAATCTATAACGTTATCAACAAGAATTAAATTCAGTCCAAAAGAGGCGTGCCGCAGAGAAACTTAGGTATCGTAGCCTGTCGCAATCCCCTTACGAGGATTGGAGTAGTTCAGCTCTTTACAAAGCCTGCACTGCAGGTAGCGCAATGAAATTGGGATACGCATGGCATTCGTGTGTAGAACTGTCACGGTTGTGAAGTCGTACTCTGACTTGTTTGGGCCTTTGCGCGGCAATTGCCACAACCTGTGGTTCCGGATCTGATTTTGGCAATTGGCTGAACTGGTATCATGTGCTTGATTTCACAGGCAATCGAGCCGTGACCAATAGCAATACACTAAGAAGCATTATTAGCAGAAGGATATCCGAATAGATTTTAGCAGATAGCCGCCCAAGAGAGACTGACGTGGGAGTCGAAATTGTAAGATCGAGGCGTTGCGCTTGGCGGTTATCCCAGCTCCCGATCTCATTAGCAGGCAAATCGCCGACTGTAAAAGTGACGGGAGAATTTGTGATTCCACAGTCCACTGAACCACGCGATGTGACCTGCACGACGTAGGCCAATTGCTGTTCCAATGATATGACCTCACCAGTGCCACACAGAACACCATTGATGGTGGCCTCCACGGGATCGCCGATAGTAACAGGGGACGTTATTTCTCCATAGAACGTAGATGGTAGGTGCTCACCCAAATCCTGTGTGGATTGCGCGCGTCCACTACTCACATCGACAGGTAGGTACCACGATATCGGTTGTGTTGCATAGATCCAGTATGTGCTGGGTTCCATCCGAGTGAGCGAGTTGACAATCGGCCGAAAAGCCTCATCCACCGTCTTGTCATACAACGATAAATTATTCCCGTCTGTTTTATAAATAGAGGTGAAACTGCCATCAAGCGAGGCCAGCGCATCCGCTATAGGTCGTGTTGTCCGAACTGGATAATAAGTGAGATTCCATCCAACCTCGAGCCTCTCAACGAATACCGTCATGGCTAGGACGTAAATGCCAGATTGATCGAATAGCGCAGAAGCTTGATTCAGGTCGGTGTCGAGCGATGTGTCAAGGGCTGTCCATGTTTGGCCGTTTATCGGCCGAAAATAAACCCCCATCGACTCCGCATCTTCATATGACCCATTCGGCACAGAGCGTTGCAAATAGCTGAACAAGATATTGGTTGTGCTTGTCAATGGCTCTGGCACAGTGACACGATATGCTTCACCAACAGGGGTTAGCCACGCTGGAAAGTCTGACGGGATTGTGGTTGATTGCAATGTATAGGCGGGTGTGTCACCAAAGATATGGTCGATATCAAAAATCGTTACTTGCCCATTGCCACTGCTGATGGGTGCATTCCAGCCGAGTCGCCCTACACCCCAACCATAGCGATTTGGCCCCCAACCATAGCGATTTGGCCCCCAACCATAACGATTTGGCCCCCAGCCATAGCGATTTGGCCCCCAACCTCCACCAAAGAAATACGACACGATCTCCTCTTGGTTCGTACCAGCAACCCAAACGCGCACATATCCTTCAAAGGCAAAATCATCTAGCTCAAGTGTTGCCGTGTACCTATCGTTACCAAGTGATGCCATTAACTCAACAGGTGCTGTCACCGCCCCCGTATCAGTGAATGGAGAGGTTGGGAAAACTTGCACATATAAACTGCCCGTAATAGCAGGCTGCACGACTGTGACCGTCACAAATGGCAAGGGATCTGTTTCGGTAAACGTGCTGCTGGGGTCGATGATTGGCTCAATTGTGATCTCAGGTGACCAGTGGGGCAGTTCGTGCATAACGACTGTTGCACCATTGCTCACATGATCGTTGCAGCCCACTCGACGAGGGACGTGAGCATTGTCAATGATGCACACGCGGTCGCCTGTTGTTGCGCCTCGTGTTAGTAGCGATCCGCCAGATGGAACCCCTAGTGGCACAATACGGTCATCCATATAGTTGAGCGGCGTACCATTATGGACAAATTGATATGCTTGTACGCGATTTGCGGGAAGCGGCAGGGGTGCACCTGTCTCTTCAACGATATTGAGATAGGGATTACTCAATGTGGCTACAACATTCTCTGGTTGGTTGAAAGAGATTGTCGTGATGGCAAGGGGCAGCGTGTGAGGCCCTGGATTGTCTTGTGGTGGGGTGAAGAATGGATAGCGTGAGCGCAACATCTCCCAGTCTGATTTACCTGTCGTCAATTGAGCGATAGTTTGTAAACAGTCGCCCGTCCACTGAGCGGCAGTTAAAAACTCGCTATAGTCATCGCGGTACGCATCGGTCATCACCGAGCCAGCGCAATTTGTTGGGATCAACCGACCGTTTACATCAAGACCAAGATAGTTGTCAGGCACAAAAAAGAAGTAATGGCTGAGTTCGTGCGCCAATGCACGTGGCCAATCCACAGTGGTTGTGCCGCCCAGATTGCCAAAGCGATTCCATATAGAGGACATGCGAACTTGTCCCGGTACGTAGCCATTTGCGATTTCGCTACCATTGCTCAAAATAGCAACGGTGGGTGTGATAATACTGCCCCCTAAATCGACGTTAGGACGCATCGCATTGTTGGCGAAAATGGTGACATCGGCCGAAAGCCACCGTTCCTTATTAAAAAAGATGTTCACATCACCCAATGCTGCCTGTCCATTGGTCAAGTCAAATAGAAGGCGTGATGTTTCCTCTATGTCCTCGGTAAGTTGACTGAGGTAGCCGCTATCTTGACTCGCATCCCATTCAATCGAAACGGTCAGATTGAGTGCAAGAAGTGGTCTATCACTGCTAACAACTAGTGTCTGCACATCAGCGTTGGTTACACTGTGCATTGCAAGGCCCGCGACTGTTGGTGGCGCACTTGTATAGTACAGAGAAAATTGTTGCGTTACTGAGACGGGACGCAATGCCATGATCTGGTCACCCGATAAGAGGACAGAACGCCCCTGTAGATTGCCTTGAAGATTCGTCGGCAAAAGCTCGCCGCCACTGTCAGTTAGTGGCGTTGCATGAGCTTGATTGTTGGGCAGATGATAGACGTATGCACCTGCAACTGGACTACCATTCTCAGTAACGCGTACCTGCACGCCCTGCATCCGAAATGGCAATGTCGTGTCACTGGTTGCAGCACGCTGATAATGATGTGGTGCATGTGGTGAGGTTGGTGTGACCGAAGGAATGGCGACGAGACGCAACACGACGTTATCGCTTTTACCTACAAAACCGCTGGCGGCCGCATCCCATGCATAGGTGTGTGTTGTTGTAATGGTTTCGCCTGTTGCAACAAGCAGAGGCAGATCAAACTTGTTGTTGCCTGTGCCGGCCAGTATCGCTTTACGCCAATCGCCGCCGCCATTGAGTGAATAGTATGCTCGTACTCGATGAACACCCTGCCCATCAAAGTTCGTTAGCGTGAAGTGGATTGGGACGATGGTGGTTGCAAGAATAGTTGGAGAGGAAAAATGATCGGCGCGATGAGTGGAAATCGGCCGAATTGTCTCAATCAATGGAACGCGATCAAGTTGTGATGTGGCATCGCGTGGATTCTCAAAGAGCCAGTTCTGAGTGTCCCGATTGGCAACCGCGATATCTAGGTCGCCATCTGCATCCACGTCAGCGACAGCCACATCCGCTATTTCACTGACTGTTTGGGATGACCAGATTGCACTCGTGGTCAATGTGCCATGGTTGTTGCGATAGATGCGCAGTGGTTTATCTAAGCTGCCAACAATTACATCGAGATCGTCGTCGCCATCAATGTCGCGCACAGCTAAACCGCGTGAATTGTCCGATTCGGCCGATTGCCAGCTACTATCCCTATCAAGCAGACCATCCTGATTCAGATAGAGCTGATTTGGCTGTGCCCCATTGATGGTGACTAAATCGAGGTTTCCATCATAGTTGATATCTGCCCATGCGACTGCAAATGTGTTGGAGGCGAGTGTTGACTCCCATGAAGAGTCTGTGTCGAGAACGCCAGCCTGATTGAGATAGACGCGATTGTGAAATCCAATGTTACCAACAGCAAGGTCGAGATCACCATCATTATCAACGTCTCCCCACGCTAAACTCGTTGTCTGATCGATGTGAGCTGACTCCCAGCTCAGAATCTGCGTCAGCGATCCATTTTGATTGCTAAAAATGACGTTCTTCTCCCCCTCATTACCAACAGCGAGGTCGAGATCACCGTCCCCGTCAAAGTCGGCCCATGCGACGGCTTTCGTTACGTAGTTGCTGTTTGATGTCCATGAGGCACTGCTCGGCAACGTGCCGTTATTATTGATATAGAGCCGCACCGGCGAACCAACGCTTCCAACGGCGAGATCGAGATCGTTATCACCATCAACATCTCCCCATGCGAGCGATTGGGTGGCCGCTGTATCGGCCGATTGCCAACTCGCTGTCTCATCCAGCATGCCATCTTGATTGAGATAAATTTGATCTGGCTGCCCAACTTCATTCCCGACGGCCAAATCCAAGTCGCCGTCACCGTCAACATCTCCCCAAGCCACTGCGTCTGATCGAGAGGTTGCGGTACTTGACCATGTGGGTATTTGACCCATCGGCAGGTTCAAATTGCGATAGACGGTGTTTTTGTGAAAATAGTTGCCGACTAATAGATCGACCATTCCGTTCCCATCGATGTCCCCCGCCGCTAATGCGTAGGTCGCATTTTCCTCAATGGATGTCCAAGTTGCGGTAGCGGACAGACTGCCTTGCATGTTTTGATAAAGGCGATTCACTCGTCCAGCAAAGACATCGCCATTGCCTGCAAAAAGGTCAGCGTAACCATCTCCGTCGAAATCGGCAATTGCGATGGCGCGTGTTAGGTCACTTTCATCCGATTTCCAGCTTGCCATTGTCTCTAATGTCCCCTGTTGATTGAGATAGATTTTATTGGGTTGCCCATAATTACCAAAAGCTAAATCAATAAACCCATCACGGTTAAAATCGCCAATGTCAACCGCATAGCTCTGATCGCTTGAATCCGTTGACCAGTCAGCTGTTTTTGAGAGCGTCCCACTATTGTTGCGATAGAGACGATTGGGCTCTCCCTCATTAGCGACTACAAGGTCGAGATCGCCATCACGGTCAAAATCATGCCATACGACGGCGCGGCTCTCATCAACTTCATCCGATTCCCATGCCGGTGTTGTGCTCAAGATGATCCCATTGTTGAGATAAAGCGCGTTAGATTGTCCCTTGTTGGCAACGGCTAAATCTAAATCACCGTCGCCATCGACATCCCCCCATGCAACCCCTGTGCTAAAGGAAAGATCGGCCGATTGCCAGCTTGGCGTTTGATCAAATCCCCCCGAATGATTTTCGAAAAGGACGAGTGGTTTGCCTCCCTCGGTTCCTAACGCAAAATCGAGGTCGCCATCTTGATTATAATCCCCCCACGCGATTGCATGACCACAAAAGCTTTTATCTATATTTGCTGTCCAGTGCGGTGTGGCATTGTGTTGGCCGTGATCATTAAAAAGAAGGCGATCTTCATGACAATTGGCAATATAGGCGTCAAGATCACCATCTTTGTCATGGTCACCAAGTGCAACTGCTTGGGTAGATAATGTTTCACTTCGTAGCCAATATGTTTCATCAAATGCAATTGGTACAACAGAATCGGCTACTGCATGGACTTCAAAGGATGGATAACGAAGCCATCCTGCGAGTATAAATACTGCGATGACGATGCAAATTGTGGGATATTTTCGGCCGATCTCATTATGTTGCATGATTTAATTCTCTCTAGCTAGCCATCTTGACTATTTGAAGATGCTTCTTGTATGCTGACTGCGCCAACCTCAACTCGTAAACGTCCTGCTCTTTAAGCAACTCAATTGCTTCAAGGTGCGCGTTCCTAGCGTCCACATGCCGCTCAGCTTTGTCAAGCAGTTGAGCGTAAAGCGAACGCGCGAAACCAGCATCTTGTAATGCTTGCCCCTGCATCGCAAGTTCGAACCCATTATCTATTTTTTCTAACCCTTCTTCCCATTGACCACCTAGCGCGACAAGCCATCCGTCATAGGTCATACCCAATGGCATTAGTGGTATCAATCTGTGTTCGCGGCACAAACGCAAGGCTTGATCTAGGTTTGCGCGGGCGGTCGCAATGTCGTTTTGGGCGAGATTCGGCCTAATCATCGTCACCAACGCATAGGCGGTTAGCTCTGCCAATAGATGTTGTAAACCAAGCGTCTTAGCCTTTTCTAACGCCTCAAGAGCCGCTTCGTTTCGCCCTTCAATCGTGCGAAGCATGCCAATATTAACCCAAACACTGCCCTCTTCGTTTATGTCACCAATGCGCTGGAAAATCGCTAACGCATCTTGTAATAGCTGATCTGCATGCGCGATGTCACCCGCCTTCTGCATGTTGATGGCGCGATTCATCATGAAAATGGCTCGTCTACGTTGGTCGCCGAGCGCGTCTGCCAATGCTGCGCCCTGTTCACAATAGCGATTGCTTGTCGCCAAATCGCCCAACTGTGGATAGAGTGCGGCGAGCGCATTGAGACCACTTAATTCGGCCGATGTTGGCCTTTGTGGCAGCTTTTTGATCCCTGACTCGATCTCTGTGATAGCCTCATTGAATGCCCCCAGCGACCGCGCCAACAGTTCCCCTTTGACAATCTGCAAATACCCTTGCTGATGGGTTGCAACCTCATCGCCCAGTTGTGCGAGTGCGTTAATTGCCTGCTCAATTTCAAAAAGGGCTGATTCCGCATCTCCATGCTGCTGTATGCTGAGACGCGCAGTGAATTCGCTATAGTGCGCGTTGAGCATAATGCTATCTACGGTTGGCGGCAATTCATTTGCCAGGATGCGGTAGCTAGCAAAATATGTTTTGCACGCTGGAAATTGAGCAAGCCGAAACGCAAACGCTCCCTGTCTCACAGCTAACGACGCTTGCACAAACGGCGTTTCTTCTAATGTAGGGGCCGCTCGATGCAGATAATCTAGCGCAAGTCGCCAACGGCCCCGCTGGTCGAGATAGCCAATTGTGCCGAGTTGGAGGGTGGTGAGAGCCAGTATCGCAGCGCATAGCTCGGTGAGGCGATCTGTCTCGTTCAGGCGTGCCAAAACCGTGGCAATGTGCGGCCACTCATCATCCAGCCGTGCATAAGTTGCTTCTTGCTGATTCGTAGCGAGATAGTTAAGAAAATAGGCGATAGCGTTCTGTTGAAAGGTGATGATTTGATCGTGTGCTTTCTCAACTGCAAATGTTGCCAGTAATGGATGAAGTTGGAAACGGTTTTGCTCTGCTTTTTGAAGCAACGAAAAAGCGACGAGTTGTCCAAGCAGTAACTTTGTCTGGAACAGCGGAACGGCGGCGATGTGTGCAACGGCATCGGCCGAAAAATCGCCATCGCCCAACCCCGCCACCGCTTTGAACACGCGTTGTGCCGCTAATGGAACGCGCTGATAGCTGACCTCAAACGAGGCACGCACATTTTTGCTCGCGTCTGTCCAATCTGCCAGATGATCGAGTCGGCTGCTTTCGGACGAAAGTTCTTGGACATACTCACTCAGGGAAAGCGTCTCCACTTCCGCCAAAGTCGATCCAATCACGCGCAATGCAAGCGGGAGGCCGTCCACGAACAAACTTAACTGTGTCAGCGCGACCTGCTCATTGCGTAAACGCCGTTCACCGAGATAGCTTTCCAACAGTTCCACGCTCTCGGCTTGATTGAGTGGTGACAAATCGACCGTCACAAATGGTCGATTCGCGGCAACCTGCCGGTTGCGGGTCGTGATGAGCACGGCGCAGCGTCTCGTTTTTGGCAATAACACGTCTAGCTGATCACCGCTTTCTACATTATCAAGAACGATTAGCACTCGCTTGCTTGCCAGTAATCCCCGCACGACACTGCCGCGTGCCTCCAAACTGCTTTCCGCGCTCACGTCGCGATCAAATGCGGCGGCGAAAGCATGTAGAACATCCATCAAGTTTTTAATACGCGCCCACAGCACGCCGTCGGGGAAGTGGACGTGCAGTTGATTGGCAACGTGAATCGCCAGCGTCGTTTTGCCAATACCGCCAAGGCCGACAATCGCGCATAACTGTTGTCCCGTTCGCAACGCTTGTAGGGTTGTTTCACGTTCGGATTCTCGGCCGATAAATTGCCGCACATCCATCTGCGGCTGTTGATAGGGTATCCCATCGCGCCGCTGCCAATGGGCAAGCAGCTCCACGTCTTTTTCCGCAGTATGTTTCTTTTGTAGTTCGGCGAGTGGTTTATGACCGCCAGCTTGTAACAGTTCATCTGTTTCTGCTGCACCAAGTCCCACAATATGTGCAAACATAACAAGTGATTGCCAGTCGCGTGGCCGCTTGGAACGTTCCGCAATCCAGTTGTGAATCGTACTTTTGCTTATCCAACCTTGACTACGGTCAGCGATCTTCTGATAGCTTAATCCAGAACGGTCAGCATATTTTTGGACGAGGTCAGATAGAAAAAGGTGAGTTTTCATTCGCTCTTGCAACTGAGACAACAATGCGACGATACGTTGTATTGTTTGTCCCGCTGATTGTTTATCATCCGCTTATTCCAACGGGGAATGGAAAACCACAGATTTAATAAGTGGAAGAAAGCGCTTTCGCACCACACGAATAGGTGCGATATGAACCAACAACGCAAACGCGGTGGCGGAAATGCTGGTGGCGTAGGCCACCGCTAGTCCGCTGGATAAACGTAGGCATGATGACGATCATGCCTGCCCTCTCTGATAGCTAATCAAATCATCACGCTGCGCGATGACTTTGCGAGACAAATAGTAGTGCTGGTTGTTCTTTAACAGTTTATCAATTTTATTGCTGTAGTGAATGATTTCGACCGAATTTTTCCACGATACAGCCCGACGCAATAAGTTAAGTACAACCGCTGCTTCCTGTACAGGTAGGTCTAGCCGATGCCAGATTTCGACACTGCGCTGCAACCTGTCCAATCCCTCTTCATCATACCCCAATGCAGTCGCGGCCCAGCCAAATTGATTGAGAAAGCCAGCGTAGAGATGTGCGTGTCCCACAGCGATAATCTTCGACTCGGTCCACCTTGCTAGCTTTTTGTATGCTTCATCATGTCGCCCCTCTTGATTAAACATATCCGCTTGATAGACGACCCCATAAATTTCGACCAGTCGATTTGGGTTGTGCCTAAGCGCTGTATTCACGTTGCGGAACTTAGCACGGGCGCGTTTGAAGTCGTGCTGTTCGACATAAATTCGCGCCAGGTTGTAATAGGAGCGCACCATTTCTGCTCGCTTACCTGCCAGTTCAAACGTT
The DNA here is from genome assembly GCA_030425205.1 of Anaerolineae bacterium. GTDB lineage: Bacteria > Chloroflexota > Anaerolineae > Promineifilales > Promineifilaceae > CALECP01. The sequence goes on along the minus strand of JAUIAP010000081.1, from coordinate 771 downwards.
TCGATGGCGGTTTGAAACTGCTTTTCAGCCTCTACAAAGTCGCCCTGTAGAAAGTGGATCATGCCAAGCAAGTTGTGAGTGGCGGCAATACCGTTGCCATCCTCCTGTCTTTGGAATCCAGCGAGCGCGTTACGTGCATGATGGACGCTTTCAGCCCATGCACCAAGCAGTTCATGGCAGACCCCAATATTGTAATGTGCGGCGGCGATTGCGTCTGCCAGACCAAGTTGCTGCGCGAGTATCAGACCGCGCTGGTGGGCCGTCATTGCCATCTCAATTTGCCCAGCATAGCGTGCAACCACGCCGAGATTAGACAGTAGATACACACGCAGGTTGTTATCAATTTGACGCAGCTCGCGCTCTACTTGTGTGAGAATGGGAAGCCATTCATGCGCATAACCACGAATGTAAACGTAGTCAGTGAGTTTACGGGAAAGGGCGGTGAGGGTGGCGAGGTTCTCATCGGAAAGCAGCCCCCGCAAATCAAGCGCGACACGTATCGTTCGCCAAATCGCCATCCGACTGTCATCGAACTTATTAAATTGATCCCGTGCTGCCTCTTCAATTTTATTTAACCAATAACTCAGCGCAATCGCACACCGCCTCGCAACGACCCGTTGCTGGTGTGATTGGCTGCTAATTAGGCGAGATAGATATTGATAAACCAGCGGTTGAAGCTGATAGCGACCGGAATCGACTGTTGTCATCAGCAACCCCCGCTCACTTAGCTCGGTCGTGACATCAAAGAGCCCGTTGCCTATTCCTGTGATG
>JAUIAP010000025.1 GCA_030425205.1 Anaerolineae bacterium | reverse complement strand
CCGTTTACTCCTTGCAGACCGTTCCGACAGATGGCGGTTCGCGCAGTGAGATGAGTGGACAGGCCAACGCACGCAATATCGTCAATGGAACGGTCATTCCCGGCTATAGAGCGTGGTTGACGGCCGTTGGGGTTGATGGCACGGGAATTGTGATGGCAAATGTCGATGAGGGTGTTGACCAAAATCACCCCGATCTTGTCGACCGCTTTCTGCCTCCCTGCACGGGCGATTCCTGCGTTAATGTGTCTAGTAGTCACGGGACCCACACGGCGGGAATCATGGCGGCGGACGGCAGTTCTGGCGTCACGGATAGCAACGGCTTTCTGCGCGGACTCGGTGTTGCGCCGGGTGCACAGCTTTTTGAACAGGATTACCGCACACTCTTCACACAAGCCGGCGGACTATCCCAACTTATTGAAGAATCCCACGCCAACGGTGCGCTCGTTTCAAGCAACAGTTGGGGGCCAGCAGGATCGCCACGCGGCTATGATGCCGACACGCTCGAAGTGGACATCAGCGCACGCGATGCGGACCCAGCCACCGCCGGCAATCAAGAGTTCCCCTATGTTTTGGCCTTTATGAACGGAAATGGGGGTACATCGTCGCAAGGCTCTCCCGACGAAGCGAAAAATATCATCACCGTTGGATCGACCAAGATGCGGACATCAGGTGGCGCACAGGATAGCAATCTCAACGATCTGTCGTTTAATAGCGCACACGGCCCCGCGCTCGATGGGCGCACCATTCCACACCTGGTTGCACCCGGTTGCCGCGTCGATTCCACCACCCCCAACAGTTCGCACGGTCTTAGCTGCGGCACAAGCATGGCTGCGCCGCAAGTGGCAGGATCATTGGGGCTTTTCTTCCAACAATATCAAGACAGGTTTGGCGTGGTGCCTAGCCCAGCATTGAGCAAGGCAGCGTTGACCATTTCGGCCGATAGTCTGGTGGGCAATAATGACGCAGATGGCGTAACCTTGGGACATCCGTTTGATAGTAAACAGGGTTGGGGCAAACTCAACTTGAGCAATATGCTTAGTTCGACTGTGCCAATTCACTACATCGATCAGACAACGTTGCTGACGATGACAGGCCAAACCACGACATTCACCTTTGACGTCGTTGATGAGAGCCAACCCGTGCGCGTGATGCTCGTTTGGACAGATGCGCCCGGTCACGGATTGGGTGGGTCATCTCCCGCATGGAACAACGACTTGAATTTGCAGGTGTCATATGATGGCGACACCTTTTTGGGCAATCATTTTGGTGAGGATGGGTATTCGATTGTGGGGGGATCGGCCGATTTCCGCAACAACACCGAGGCTGTCTTAATTGCCCCAATACCACCCACAGGGACACCACCTAACAGTGCGACTCGCATTGGCCCGCTGTCCATTACCGTTGTCGCGGCTAATCTCACATCCGACGGTGTCCCGAACAATGGCACAGCGATTGACCAAGACTTTGCCCTCGTTTGCACAAACTGTTCGGCCGAACCGATCGACCCGATAATCGCAGTTGAAAAGTCATTTTATCCGCCATCTGTCCTACCGGGCGAGCTGATTACCGTCACGTTGACCCATACCATTCAATTTGTCGGAGAACATGATTACAACTTCATAATCACAGACACATTGCCGTTTGGAACACCGTTAGGAAACCAATCAACAGGTGATTTCACATCGGTCGTCTTCACAGATCAAGAGGTGATTTGGTCAGCAAGCGGGACGATGACCAACCAACTGGTCAACACACTTACTTATCAAATTCGCACGGCCGATGACCACTCACGCATTCAAACAAATGTACTGACCCCCTTCCACAGCGCAACCAATGTCGATGGGCAAGCGATCTACAACGACGGGTCAAAATCATATTATATCGATGGCTTCAAACTGTATCTTCCCATCGTCAGAGAGATGTCGCAAAGCAGTGACCAGTAGGCAGTGAACAGGCATTCTGTTTGCTGTCTCATGTCCTGATGCACATCCTCCACATCGTCCATCAATATCCGCCTGAGCATCTCGGCGGGACTGAACTGTACACGCAAAATCTGGCGCAACGACAGGTAGAACAGGGGCATGATGTAACTGTATTTTATCCATCCAGCCGGAGCGCGGACGGCTCGTCCGCGTTGAGTGCAGACGAGCCGTCTGCGCTCCCAGTTGGGGTTGGTGATCGCTCGCGCTCGCGCGTTTTCTTAGACAGTTTTCGCCAGAAGCAGCTGCACGATGCACTGCCACTCGACGGCGTTGACATCGTGCATGTTCAACATCTGATGGGGCTGCCATTTTCGCTCATCGACAAGATTCGTGCGGCTAACATCCCCTATGTCGTGACGCTGCACGACTACTGGTATCCTTGCGCCAACGCGCAGCTAATCACGAATACTGACGAAACGATTTGTGCAGGGCCAGATGCGCGTCATCACAACTGTGGACGCTGTGCGCTGGCACGGGCGGGGTTGCCTGACAATGCCCCGTTAGCGATGCTGGCCGCCCCACTCTTGCGCTATCGTGCGCGGAAGCTCCAACCCATCCTCACCAATGCCGCAGCCGTCATCGCACCAACCCAATTTGTGCGCGATATTTATGCTGCGAATGGGCTGGGCGGCGAAAATTATGTCGTCATTCCGCATGGTATTCGTTATCCGCAGTTGCCAGCCAATCGTAAAGTCAGGGAGCCGTCAACAGTTGCAACGTTGCGCGTTTTGTATTTAGGCAGCATTGCACGGCAGAAAGGCGTTCATGTGCTGGTAGAGGCGTTTAACGGATTGCCCGATATGTTTGAGTTGACGATTGTTGGTGGGCTTTCTAGCTTCCCGAACTATGCACGGGATCTGCTATCCCTTGCAGCACACGCCAATATCAATTTTGTCGGAAAAGTACCGAATGAAGAGATAGGCTCACTGCTCCATAATACCGATGTTGTGGTGCTGCCATCACTCTGGTACGAGACTTCGTCGCTTGTATTGGATGAAGCGTTCGCGGCTGGCGTGCCAGTCATTGCGTCTGATCTAGGTGTTTTGCGAGAAAAGGTGCGGCATGAGGTCGATGGGCTGCTGTTTTCCGTTGGTGATTCGCAAGCATTGCGCAAAACACTCCTTCGACTACACGAAGAACCATCTCTAATTGCAGAATTGCGCGCCAATGTGCGTGCGCCGCAAACGTTGACTCAGCATGTCGCGCAGATCATGTCACTCTATCGCACCATTGTGCCACATTAACATCTTAATCACGCCCCACACAATCGCAGACAGATCGTTATAATCTTTGACGCTATGCGGAAGATTGGGATCAATGCACATCTTTTATCAGGGCAAGCTGGCTATCGTCAGGCAGGCATCCACACCTATATTTCACAACTGCTCAACCATCTGCCTGAATCGGCCGATCTCACCTACAAAGTCTTCACCCAGCAAGGCGCAAACGAATTTTTGCAACCCACTTTGCAAGTCGAGATGAGCCGCCTGCCAACAGAAAATCCGCTGGTGCGCATCGCATGGGAGCAGGCCGCATGGTTTTCACTGGCGAAAAAGGCACGGGTCGATCTGCTCCATAGCATGGCGTTCGTCACCCCATTTGTCGCCCCGATGCCCAAGATGGTGACAGTTTACGACCTGAGCTTTATCCACTTTCCAGAGCGTTATACGAAATTCAAACGCTGGTATTTACAATCTCAGACGCGCAGATCGGTGCAATCGGCCGATCTCACCCTCGCTATTTCGGAAGACGGCAAGCGTGATATTATGCAGGTGTATGGGATTTCGGCCGAAAAAGTCGCCGTCATCACGCCGGGCGTCAGTGATGACTACCAGCCCCTGCCCCAAGCTGAAATCGACCGTTTTAAGCAGGAAAAAGAGCTGACACGCCCATTCATCCTGCACGTTGGCACGTTACAGCCGCGCAAAAATATCCCCGTGCTGCTGCGTGCATTTGCCGAGTTGAATAATCCTGACGTCGATTTAATTCTGGTCGGGGGCAAAGGGTGGCTTTTTGATGAGATTTTTGCGCTCGTTGAGCAGTTAAACTTAAGAAATCAGGTGCGATTCACGGGGTTTGTACCCGATATAGAGTTGCCCCTTTGGTATAATTCGGCCGAATTATTCGTTTTCCCCTCGATCTACGAGGGGTTCGGCATTCCTGCGGCCGATGCAATGGCGTGTGGTACACCCGTCATTGCCGCCAACACCTCATCATTACCAGAGGTCGTCGGCAATGCAGGACTTCTTTTTGAACCGCAAGCCGTATCCGCGTTGACCGAACGTATCGCAAGCGTCCTTTATGACCCTGCGCAAGCTGGTAAAATGCGTGAACGGGGTCTCGCACAAGCGAGGAAATTTTCATGGACACACTCTGGCAGAAAGATGGCAGCACTGTACCGTCAACTAACCGTATGAGCAGCGTATTCGCCCATCGGCGTGTTCGCTACTGGACAATCGCCACAGACTTATTAATCATCAATTTGGGCTTTATTCTCGCCTTTCTCGTTCGCTATAAGTGGCAGTGGTTGCGCGTTGTCGACGAACCATTTCAACATCGCGCCGTTGAATATATTCCACAACAAATACTCCTTAATGTTTTCTTGATACTTGCCTTTTCACAACTTGGAATCTGGCGGCGCAGACGTGGCGAAGCGTGGTCGGACGAAGTGTATCGCATTAGCTATGCCGTGCTCGCTAGCTTTGTCTTATTGATGGCGTATCAGTTTATCTTCCGTCCTGATGCCAATTCGCGCCTGATGATGTTTTGGGCAACGATTTTTATCGGTGGTTTTCTGGCAACAGCGCGCCTGATCCGTCGCTTTATCTTGGCGGCTCTCTACCAACGCGAGATCGGCACAGACCGCGTGATCATCGTCGGCAGTGGAGAGGCGGGTCGCGGTGTTATTCGCACCTTGCTCGCACGGCCAGACTTGGGCTATAAGGCTAGCGGCTTTCTAGATGATGGATCGAGTCTCGGTTCACGCCGCATTCCCCGTCTCGGCACGTGGGATGATCTGGAAAAGACGCTCAAGGCCCGTCCCGATACGCACACCGTTTTCATCGCCATGCCGGCGGGTCGTCACGACGACATTATGAAGATGACAAAGGTTTGCCTTGAGAACAACGTGCGCGCCCAGATTGTGCCAGATATGTTGCAGCTGAGCTTGGGGCGCGTCGAAATGACCAACATGGGCGGCATTCCTGTCATCAGCGTGCGTGAAACACAGGTCAGTCCACTCAATCGCATGCTCAAGCGATTGCTCGACTTAACAATTGTCGCCATCGTTGCCATTCCCGCTCTGCTAATCTCGGCCGTTGTTGCCATTGCGATCAAACTGGATGATGGCGGGCCCGTCTTCTATCGTGCCAAGCGCGTTGGACAAGATGGTGAGCCATTTGGGATGTATAAATTCCGCTCAATGGTGATGAATGCGGACAAGATGCGTGAAAAGCTATGGGAGCGCAATGAAGCGGATGGCCCGATATTTAAGATTAAGGATGATCCGCGTTTGACGCGCGTCGGCCGATTTATTCGCCGCATGAGCATCGATGAAATTCCGCAATTTCTCAACATCGCGTTCGGTCAGATGAGCTTTGTGGGTCCTCGCCCACCCATTCAGGATGAGGTTGATAAATATGAGGATTGGCACTATCGCCGCCTTGACATGCGCGGCGGATTGACCGGTCTCTGGCAGGTCAGCGGTCGCGCCGATCTAACCTTTGATGAAGCGGTTCTGCTCGATGTCTACTACATCGAAAACTGGTCGCTTGCCCTAGATATCCGCATCATCCTGCAAACCATCCCCTACATTCTATTGCGACGCGGTGCCTATTAGCGTTGCCAACAGTCGTCCTGCCGAAGAGTTGCCAACAGGATTTCATCAACCGTTGGCAACTTGAGAGCAGAGTAAGCCAACCGCCACTCATGACAAATATGATCAACTATTACAGTACGAATCACGACGCGCCGACCGTCTCATTTCGGGAGGCCCTATTCCGAGGACTTGCACCAGATGGAGGACTTTATTTTCCAACAGCGTTCCCTAAATTTAGTCCTGACGAGATCGATGATTTGCGTGGTGCATCGCTAAAAGAGGTTGCCTACCGTGTGATGGCAAAGTGGTTTGGCTCTGAAATCGACGATGCGGCGATTCGCAAGATTGCCAACGATGCGCAGAACTTCCCCATTCCGATGCACAAAGTCGGCGACCTGCATATTTTGGAGCTTTTTCATGGGCCGACACGCGCATTCAAAGATGTTGCGGCGCAAAATTTGCCGCGCTTAATGTCGCATTTTTTGCAGCAGGAGCAGCGTGAAATCACATTGCTGGTGGCGACAAGCGGCGACACGGGCGGCGCGATTGCGCATGGGTTTTCAGATGTGCCAAATATCAATGTCGTCGTGCTGTTCCCAAAGGGGCGCGTTAGCGCATTGCAGGAGGAGCAGTTGACCCGTGTGGCGGATAACGTGATTCCTGTCGAAGTGGATGGGGTTTTTGATGATTGTCAGGCGATGGTCAAGCGAGCGTTCAATGATGAAGCACTGGCGGGATTAAACTTGACGAGTGCGAATAGCATCAGTATCGGCCGATTAATTCCCCAAATTATCTACTACGTTTACGTCTATGCCGTCTTGGGGCATGACGATATCCAATTTATTATCCCATCAGGCAACTTTGGCAACCTGACGGGTGGCCTGTTTGCACGCGAGATGGGGCTGCCGTTTAATCACTTTATCGCCGCCACCAACGTCAACGACGCAGCCGTACGCTACATCGAAACGGCGCAATATGCGCCACGCGAAACGACGGCGACGCTCTCAAACGCGATGGACGTCGGCAACCCCAGTAACTTTGTGCGGGTGTTAGAGCTTTTCGAGCACGATTACGAAGCGGTGCGGGACGTGTTGCAGGCTGCGCGAGTTGATGATGCAACGACCATTCAAACATTGTGCGAGGTCTATGAAAACGAAAAATACCTACTCGACCCACATACGGCTGTTGGCTGGCGCGTCGCGCAAGATTTGGGGGATAGCGAGATGACACGGGTGCTAGTCGCCACGGCTGCGCCGGTCAAATTTGCTGGGGAAATTCGTGATGCGGCGGGCATCGAGGTGGATAATTCGGCCGAAATTGCCGCTCTACAAAAACGCTCAAAACGCAAGCTGACGATACCGAACGAGTACGAAGCATTGGTTCAGATTTTGCAGCATAACTTTGCACATTATTCGGTCTGACGGTAGAAAATGTAGAAGGCCAACACGCCAAGCACACCGCCGAATAGAGATGTTGCCAAGCTGCGTGGGGCATCGGGCAGATTGGTGAAAAGTTGTGCGCCGGGCAGATTGAGAGAGACGTAGTTGTAGACGATTAGGGCAGCGACAATACCCCAAAGAAAGAGGCGCAGTTGTGCCGTCGTGGTTGGGAGAATATTTCGGCCGATTCCACCCGTCACCAAGCCCACCATCAGCAAACCCGCAAATAAGCTCAATAACGTCTGTCCTTCAGACACGGAAATAGTAATGCCCGGTTCAGGTATAGGTGTGGGTGTCGGTGTTGGGGACGGGGTTTGCGTTGGCTCTTGGGTTGGAATTGCGGTCGGCTCAGGTGTTTCGGTTGGCATCGGCGTTTCCGTCGGCTCCGGCGTCGGCGTGGCGACTGATATCTGATTCCCGACAATGTTTACTTCATCCGAAATGAGCGCATCACCTGAACTCGCCTGAATCCGAATACGTCCCGTAAACGCCTCTGGCAACGTGAACACATAGCTCGCGATCCCGTTTACCGTGCCACGTGCCCCCAAGACGTTGAGCTGGCTCTGGGAGAAATCCTGTTGCACAAATTGCACCTGCGTGCCATCGGGAACAACATTGCCATTGCGATCCAAGATCACGCCCGTCTGAATCAATAAACTCTCGCGCCCTTCCAGATTAATCGGTTCCTCACTCGATGGCGAGGTGATGACGTTGTCCTGCACGACGTTTAGCGTGATGCGCTGGGCAGGATTGGGCTGTGTCACGATAAAGAGATCATAGCCGACGCTGCGAATCGAGACGGGTGAGCGACCCGACGGCGTAATGTCTTGGAACAACGTCTGCACAGCGGCGTTTACAAACGAGTCAATGTGGCTAAAAACGCCATAATAGGCTGATAGTTTCAAGATTTCAGTTGCATCGAGATAGTTTGGCGCACCAAATGCGAAGGCAACGACGCGATTCTCTTCACTGCCCGACCGTTGCGCGAGGAAGCGATGGACTGGCTCATAGCGACTATCCTCACGCTCATCAAGCAGATTGAAAATGATCCAGTCGGCATCGGCCAGCACCTGTTGAATTCGATAGGCGGCCGGTGGCGTGACCGTTGGTGTTGCGGTGGCCGCGACGAACGGTGTGGGAGTCGTGTCGGGCAAGGGTGTGTTGGTTGGCACGGCTGTTGGCGTGCTAAAAAAGATCGGCTCTCCCTCATAAGCGAGAAATTCGGCCAAATCGTCAATTGAAAAGCTGCTGACGAGCGCAGGATCGATCTGATTGGCCGCATTTGGCCCATAGAGTGCAATCATGCGTGCCGCGAATTCAGACTGATCGATGAGGGGTTGTGCGGGACAGTCAGTACATTGGGTAACCGCCTGGTCATCGGTGAAAATGACGATCCGTTCGCCTATTGCAGGTGGCGCAGGAAGGTCAGCTGTGGAAATGGGTGAAATGAGGGAGATTGCACTGGCAGGCAAGTTAACGAGATTTTCGGCCGAACTGCTTCCACCATCAAACGCCGGCATGACCGCATCGCTAGGAAAGTCAACCCCGTACAACTTTGCCTTTAACGCTAAAATGCGCTTAACGGAACTGTCGACCTGCTGCTGAAATGCCGGTTCGCTGCGATAGCGTTCGACAAACCATGTGATCGTGTCGGTGATATTATCAACTTGTTGCTCAACATCCCCATCGAGTGCAAACTGGCTGACATAGAGCAGATCATTGCCCGCAGCAAATGCATCTTTGGCAATTTGACGGTGCGGAAATTCGTCACCGCTCTCGTTGTAAAACCGTTGCATGGCGGGGGAGCCCAATTCGGCCGAAACCACCACGCCACCTGCCTCACGCCACGCAGCTAACTGTGGTAATCCAAACAGTTCCGCTTGGGCATCAATTGAAATCGAAACAGGCGGCGTTGTACTGCGAATGTTGCCGTCAAACCCTTGATAACGAATGTTGGCGGTCAGCAAACCATCAATCGAATCTGTGATCGGCTCCGTGACGGCAAAGAATGGCAGCAGATCAAATGCGGCAAGCTGTTCAGGTGACTTGCGAACCGTTGCAATCTCAGCATCGCTTCCCCCATAGCCGGGAAACTCACGCCCGATGACAGCTAGCTGATTGGCACTTCCCTCTTTTAACCCTGCTACATACGCCTTCGCCAACACGCCGACCCAATAGGGATCACCACCAAAGGTGTGCGTTCCCAAATTGCCGACGTTATCGAGTGAATCGACCACATTCATCGACGGGCCAAAGAGCATGTTAATGCCTAATTGTGCCAAATCCTGCCCTGCTGTCCGTCCGGCCGCACGTGCTAGCGCGGGATTCCACGTCGCGCCGAGCGCCATCTCACTCGGTTGCGCCGTCACGCCAGCCAACATCGTGTTGTCAAAATGTCCCCCTTCCCCCTGTGTGGCCGCAATGAGCAGCGGAATGGGATTACGTGGGGTCGGTGGTACTTGTGTCAGCTCAATATCATCGTTGAAATCATCGACGCGGATCGGCTGCGCTGTCGGCGAAAGCGCGAGCGACTGCAAGGCGGTAATCAGTGCGGCGACCTGTTCGGCCGTTCCCCCATTCACCGCTGTAATGTTGTCATTCTCACGTTGTAGCGCCACGCCCCCGACGTGATAATTGAGAATCAAATCGGCAATCGGGGAGGCCGAGATTTGTTCCCCTTCAGGTGGCAGAACGGTATTTCCCTGAAAGGTAATCAGAAAAAGTTGTCCGATACGTTCTTCGATTGTGAGGCAGTTGAAGAGCTGGTCAGTCGATGTGACCTCGTTTTGGCAATCAACAGGCGCGTCTTGGGCAAATGCGACTGGCAACCCAAAACTGCTGCACAATAGCACAGCAAGGAGGATGCCAAACAAGCGGCGTAGAAGTTGCGGCGTTAACTTCATACAAGCTATGATTTTGGGAGCTATGGATGGACGCGAAACGTCAATCCCCCAACGCTTAGATTGTACACATTCCACGCCACAATTCACAAGTTTATAAACGCTGTCTATGTGATTGGATGGGAAAAATTCACTCTTTCATCTATCATTGCAGAAATTTCTATCGACTTGGAGAAGCTTGTGAAACTAATCGCACTCTACACGCAGCCCACTGACATGACAGCGTTTGAAGCAGAATATGCCAACCATCTTAAGTTGGTTGAACAGATTCCCGGTCTGCAAGAGATCCGACTAACCCGCATGACGCGCACGCTGCAAGGTAGCAGTTACTATCTGATGGCTGAGATGATCTTTCCAGATGAAGAGACGTTTAAAACGGCGATGCGGAGTCCCGAAATGAACGCAACGGGCAAAGACGCCAATCGCTTTGCGGCCGATCTACTGACCCTGTTGATCGCCAAAGAGTCGACGTCATGATCTGGAACGAACAATTGGAAACGCTGGAACGCGCTGCGTTGGACGCATTGCAAAGTGAACGTCTCGCCGCGCTCGTAGCCTATGTTTATGGGCGTGTTCCCTTCTATCAACGCCAGTTTGACAAGCACAATATCGCGCCGAGCGATATCAAAGACGTGCGCGATCTGTCAAGACTCCCCTTTACTGTCAAATCTGACCTGCGGGATAACTATCCATTCGACCTCTTCGCTGTCCCAATGCGTGAGGTGTTGCGCGTTCATGCCTCTTCAGGCACAACGGGCAAGCCAACCGTTGTTGGCTATACGAAAGATGACTTACACACTTGGGCAGAAGTGGTTGCCCGCTGTTTCGCGCTCAGTGGGGCGGTTCCCGGCGATATGTTTCAAAACGCCTATGGGTATGGGCTGTTTACAGGCGGATTGGGGATGCACTACGGCGCAGAGTTAATGGGATTGACGACAATTCCCGTTTCTGGCGGCAACACGGCGCGCCAGATGTTGCTGCTACAAGATTTCCAAACGGACATCATGGCGTGTACGCCCTCCTACGCATTGACGTTGGCAGACGCATTGGTTGCAGAAGGGGTCGATGTTGCTCAGCTCAAGGTGCGGGCGTTTATCTTAGGAGCAGAACCTTGGTCGGACGCAATGCGAACCGAAATTGAGGCAGTATTGCACGCCGATGCAGTCAACATCTACGGTCTGAGTGAGATTATCGGGCCCGGTGTTTCCAACGAATGCGTCGAAGCCAAAGACGGATTGCACATCATGGAGGATCATTTTCTGCCCGAAATTATCGACCCGCAAACGGGGGATGTGTTGCCAGAAGGCGCAGTGGGTGAACTTGTGTTGACCACGTTGACGAAACAGGCACTGCCGTTGATTCGCTATCGCACAGGCGACCTCTGTTCGCTGAACTATGCGTCGTGCATCTGTGGGCGCACCCATGTTCGGATGAGCGGCGTGCTGGGGCGCGTCGATGACATGCTCGTTATTCGCGGCGTAAACGTCTTCCCGAGCCAAATTGAAGCTGCGCTGATCGGATTGGATGCCCTCTCTCCCCATTATCAGCTAATCGTCACGCGAGAAGATCGCCTCGATGCGATTGAAGTGCGACCAGAGGTGACGGAGGCATTTTTTGCACGCATTGACGCGCTTGACACTGATGCCGCCGCCGTGGCATTGACGACGCACGTTAAACATGTTCTGCGGGAGGCGTTGGGATTGAGCACAACCGTGACGCTGCTTGCGCCGGGTGAGGCACCACGTAGTCAGGGGGGCAAGATTAAGCGGGTTGAGGATCGGCGATCGATTTGATAGGGAGAAAGAAGTAGGGAGCAGGGAGTAAGGGACTCCGCTACTCCCTACTGATTATGTTAGCGATTTCGGCCGAATTGTTCGTGGCTGGAAACCCAGTCAGAGGATGAGATCGCCGCAGCCAGTGAAATCTCGCCAGCCAAGACAACGGCGGCCACAATTTCGGCAAATTTATAGACCTTGCCCTTACCATAACAATCGAGAATTTCGAGACATTCGCGCTGCGTCGCCAGCCCTGTGCCACCACCATACGTGGCGACAATGAGTGAGGGAATTGTAATCGAGATGTAGAGATCCCCCTCTTTGGTCGGCTCAACATAAACAACGCCGGCCGATGATTCTGCCACATTGGCAACATCTTGCCCTGTTGCAATAAACATCGCCGTGATACCGTTTGCACTGTGCAGGCCGTTGTTGTTTGCACCTGACAAAAACGCGCCAACGTTGGCAACTTGCGAATGATAAAGGATCGCTTCTGGCGTGACGCGAGTATTTTGGATCAGCGCCTCGCGCTTAATGACCGCCTCCGCGACGACGCGCTTGCCTCTCGTGCGCATCATGTTGACTTGGGAGGCCTTCTTGTCGGTCGCAAAGTTTGATTCCAAGTAAAAATGTTGGATTGGCTCGACACCATCGTAGTTGTCGATGATCCAGTGACAGGCGGCGTTGGTCGCCTTGCCAACCATGTTTTGTCCAGCGGCGTCACCTGTCGAGAAGTTAAAGCGTAAAAATGCGAACTTGTTTGAAAGATAGTAGTCAATGTATTGCAGCTTGGCGACGCTCGATGTCGCCTCACCTTCACGACGGATGCTGTCAATGTTTGCCTCACACCAATCACGCAAGTCGCGTGCGCCGCGTGCGCTGTTGAAGACAAAAACTGGCGCGCGCTGCATGGCATCGCCGATGACCGTGCATTTGACGCCGCCGCTTTGGTTTAGCACCTTAATGCCACGATTATAGGAGGCGACCAGCGTTCCCTCTGTCGTTGCCAACGGTATCAGAAAATCTCCCTGCGCGTGTTCACCTTCGACTTTTACGGGGCCGGCGAAGCCGATAGGAATTTGAGCGACACCGGTAAAATGTTCGATATTGCCCTTTAAGATGTGGGGATCAAAGCTATATTGGGTGATGTGATCGAGTTTTGCACCTGTTTGCTCGCTGACAAATTTTTGTCGTGCCTCGATTGTGTCTGAGCCGTAATCGTCAATTTCGCTGCGCGGTAGGCGCGGAAGATCGGCCGATACACTTACCTCATCATCAACCTTAATTTCTAGCTGTCCAAAGGGGGTCGACTGCACAGAGATTTCAATCGTGTGTTTGCCCAAATCGAGTGGGCCATCGTGGGTGATTACGTTAATAATTTTCCGCAAGGGAAAATCGACCGAATTTTGCTCCGACACCGCCGCAGCGGCCGTCGTTTGCCCGTCTACCTCTAACCACAATTTGTCTAGTGCAACAAGATTGCCATTTACTTTGACATGGTCAACGGCGGTCACTTTGGCATCGCTCAGCCGATTTTTTAGGGAAAACTGTACGCCGCCATTCGCATTCTGTAAGCTGCCAGTCGTGTACAGCCGCTTCAAAATCATCGCTGGTATCTTCATCTTCTCTCCAATCCGATTTAAGATAGTATTTTCAACGCCTCGCAGGGAGGGATTATGCTTAATCATCCCATAGAACCCCAATGTATGGCAAACGTGTCGCAATGCTTAAGGAAACTTATAAGACACTTTGGTTGATGACCGCCATGTGCGCTACAGACGCGGCTCGCTAAGTCGCCTTTTAATCTTACGAAAAAAGTTGCGCCACCCCATTACTTAACGCCAAATTACATCCAATTGATAAGCGGATTACACTGGCAGCCGCTTGCGCCATTCGACTTTCTGCTATAATGACGGCGTTGCAAGGTGTAATCCAATAGCTTACAAACGTTAAGTTTTCAATTGCACAATGCGGACGGGAAAGCAGTATCTCAACAGCAGCACCCTAGCCGTCACAAAGGTGAACTCGGTCAATGTATTGTTGGGGCAAGCAGTATCAACGCCTGTTGATGACTTGTAAAGTATTGCAGGGATGCGTCCACGGGGGATGTGGTTGGTAGAAGCAAAACACATCACATTTTGGACAAACTAAATACGAGAGAATAGCGAGAAAAGGCCGGAATTCATCATTTTGTTCTGTACCTGTGTGAGTGCTGCATGTGCTCAGACAGACGGGGCGTGATTTTTGGTACTTTATGATGATCGACGTATGCAACCGAATGCCATTGCCAACGGTTTTGGAGGAGTTTCGCCATGTCTGAAACACACGCACTGAGCTTATTAAAGCGCGGGATTGCGAACGCACGAGCGGGTGAGAAGTCATTGGCACAACGTCTTCTACACCGTTCGGCCGAACTTAATCCGAATAATGATGCCGTCTGGCTGTGGCTCGCTGTCACCGCTAATTCGGACGATGAAAAGATCAACTTTCTACAGCGCGCGCTGTCGTTGAATCCGCAAAATGAGCGGGTGCGGCAGACGCTCAACCAGCTCCAGTCGAAAGTCGCCCAGCGTGCGCCAGCATGGAAATGTCCCCTATGCATGGCTCCCGCAGGACGGCCACAACGCCAGTGCACTTCCTGCGGCGCCGTATTGACATTGAGTAACTTGCAAGATGTGCTCAGCTCCAATGCCGACGGTGAAAAGATGCAGCGTGCGGTTGGCGGCTATAAGAACGTGCTGGGTCAAGGGGTTGATTTTGGGGCGCATTACAATATGGCGTTGGCACATCTCAACGTGCGCGAGCTAGATGCAGGTATCGCCCATCTACAAGCGGCGTTGCGGCTTGAGCCAAACGACAACTCCCTCAAAACGAAAATTGATGAACTGGTGCGCTATCAGAGCCAAGTCTCCCTCAATGGTGCAAACGGGCATATGACGGATGAACCGGCCGAACAGTGGGTGCGCGGCACGATTTTAGTCGTCGATGATAGCCCCACCATTCGCAAGCTGGTTTCGATGACGTTGAAGCGGTACGACTATGAAGTTGTGATGGCTGAAGACGGGATGGAGGCGTTGGGCAAACTCAACTACATCGACCCCGATCTGGTGCTGTTAGATATCACAATGCCGCGTATGGATGGCTATCAAGTCTGCAAAATTATCAAGGGGGACCGCGAAACGCGCCATATTCCCGTCGTGATGCTGTCGGGCAAAGACGGCTTTTTTGACAAGGTGCGCGGTCGCTTAGCAGGCACAAACCAATACCTCACGAAGCCATTTGATCCGAACGTACTGTTGCAAGTCGTTGAGAAACACGCCCTATTGCCGGAGGAAGCATGATTGGCAAGGGACGCCTCGACGAAGTAGGCATGACGGCAATTATGCAGGCGATGTCGGTCGAACGCGAAACGGCAATCTTGACGCTGTGGCATATCGAAAAAGGTGAAGGCGCGGTCTTTTTTGATCGCGGCGTTGTTGTTATGGCGGCGGTCAATGATTTGCAGGAACAAGCCGCCTTTTACGAGCTTTCACACTGGGAAGACGCGACATTTCGGCTCACGCCCGTCGATAACCTGCCAGCCTATATTGGGGAAAGCGCAACGGTTTTAGGAATGCAAGCTCCCACCGCGACGCCAGAGCAAACGCTCCTTGTGGCGATTCTAGGGCCGCAAAAAACATTGCTAACCCCAGAGGAACAGCATGAAGATGTGGAGTATGAGACAGCGCTTGTTGGGCTGCTGTCGCGTCTAGAAAGCGGTAAACAGGCGGTCGGCCGCTGGCGTAATCGGCGCAAGCCACACGTCATCTTGCAAATTTTGACGCGCATGTTGAATGATGTGGTCCATTCGGCCGAATCTTATCTGCCCGATCACCTCTCCGATCTAAAGCGCGCAGTGGCGATGACGAGCAACCTACACATGGAGGCGGGCAATTTTGTGGTTCGCCACAACCAGATCGATGAGAACGCGCTGCTCACCACCTATCGAAATGGGGATCGAGCGACGCGCGCTGAGGTCGCGCCGGCGTTGGCGTTGGCCTATCTCGACCTTTTTGAAACCTATTTTTTCGAGTTTGGCAACTTATTTCACGGGCGTTTTTCGGCCGAAAATTGGCAAGAAACCGCCCTACTCTTTTGCGGAGAATTAAGGCGCACGTTGGAACAGGTGCGTTTTTAGGAGCATGACACATGTTAAGAAAATCGATTTTAGTCGTTGATGATAGTGCCACCGAACGGCGTATGGTGTCAACCACATTGCGTCAAAAGGGGTACCAAGTGACGACAGCAGAAGATGGCGAAGAAGCGATCAGCAAGGCCAAAGATGACAAGCCCGACCTGATCGTTTTGGATGTCGTGATGCCAAAGAAAAACGGATTTCAGGTCTGTCGCAAGCTGAAGATGACCCCTGCGACAAAAGATATAAAGATCGTTTTGCTGACCAGCAAAGATCAAGAGACCGATAAATTTTGGGGTATGCGTCAAGGCGCAGATGCCTATTTGACAAAACCTTTTGATGGAAATCTGCTGCTAGATACGGTAGCGGGATTACTTTGAAATGTGAACGGTGGAGAGTGAAGAGATTCTCACCGCTCTTCACTATTCACTTCCTACTCTCTTCATGAGCAACGCAAACAAGTCACAACCAGAAGATGAATTGGTCGATGGAGTCGAACTGCCAACTGAGGATGATTTCTCGCTGGCGGCGTTGGACTTTTTATCGGCCGATATCGATCATCAACCCAACAACGGCAACGCAGCAGTGGATGATTTCTTCGATACAGGTGCGCTCACGTCGCTGGCATCGCTGGGCTGGCGTGACACGGACGGCACAGATTCAGATGCTGTTGCGGAAGAGCCAGACGAACTGCAAGAGGATGTGGCGACGGACTTAGATGATGATGCACTCATCGCGGATGCTGAGTTGGATTCGCCTGAAGCCGAACTGCAAGAGCCATTCGACAGCATGACGGGGCCATCGGCCGACGATGATGACGCTGCGCCAGAATTGGCGACTGAATCATTTACGCAATCTGTGCCAGAGGATGACGATGGTCTGCTCGATTTGGCAGAGTCGTTTACCCAATCGACGCCCGATGAGATCGATGAATCGCTGCTCGACTTGGCAGAGTCATTCACGGGCGCGGTGCTGGAAACAGGCGGATCGGCCGATATTGATGATGAAGCTCCCACCGTCGTGCTTTCCCCTTCTGACTACATCTCACAATTACAGGCCGAGCTGGCTGACGAATTAGATGAGCCAGAGGCTGAGGCCGTCACGTCCGAACAGGACGATAACAGCGCAGAGCCTGCCTCGCTGGATGAGCCAGACGCAATTGTTGAAGAGCCAGTCAGTGACGAGAAGATGGTGGCCGCCGAGGCTGTGCCTGCCGAAGTAGCGGCTGAGCCGATTGTCGATGATGCAGCAGACTTGCAAGCGGATGCAGATTTAGAAGCGCTTGCAGAAGCGGCCAGTGATTTTGCCACGACAATTGAGGATGACGAGCTGTCAACCTACGAGTTTGATGATGCCGAAGACGATCTGCTGGACATAGCGGAAGCGGCGACGATACCAGAGCCAGTTGCAACGCCACCTAGTATTGACGATGAACTGATTTCACTCGCAGAAGATTCGGCCGATGCCTACGACGATGAAGCATTCTTCGATGAGTTGCTAGACCTCTCAGCGGAGGACGCATTAGACGCGCTGGATGAGGATAATGATCCAACATCGGCCGAACTGGATGCGCTGCTCGACAATGACAGTCGTTATTTAGATGACATCGTGGCGCGGCTCGATGCGGAATCCGACCAATTTGTGGCGGATGAGGCGCAGGAGATCGAACTTCTCACGTCACGCGGTGACCTGCGGGAAGGCGAGCAATATGTCGTCTTTGCGCTGGGTGATACGGAGTATGGGATTCCCGTTGCCAACGTGCTGGAAGTCGGAGAACCGCAAGCCCCAACACACGTTCCGTTTGTTCCCCATTGGGTGCGCGGCATCATCAATTTACGCGGTGAAATCGTTTCACTCGTCGATCTACGCGGCTTTTTGAACGGTGAGAACGGCGACGATGATGGCTGGATGATCATTTCACAAACGCGCGATGAAGCGGTCACAGTAGGGTTGTTGGTGGATGATGTGCGGGGTAATCGGCAGTTCAGCTCACAGCAGAAAACGGATGTCGGCGCAGGTTTAACCGACGGTTCCGCACGCTACTTACAAACCGTATTTGAAGAAAATGGACAGATGATCGCGGCGTTAGATTTTGACAGGCTGTTAAATTCGGCCGAAATGCGCCAATTTGAAATGTAAATAGTGAGTAGTGAATCGTGGCACGTGATTGGTCAGACAGCTTTCTTAAACTGTTCATCACAAACCACGCACGACTAACCACTCGCGCCAGCGGCGCGTTAGGAGTTTGCGAACAATGCAAAACGAAAGACCAAAATTTTCAGCGAGTTTAGCGATTCGTTTAGGTAGTGCCGTTGGCCTGATGCTCCTGTTGGCAGTGATTACCATCATCGGCGTGTATGTCTTTGTGCAACAACAGAGTACAGAGGCCGAGATCTTGAACATTGCTGGACAGCAGGGTGTATTGAGCCAACAAATCGCCAAAGATGCGCTGCTCGTCTCACAAGGTGTGCGAACCGTCTACGATGAATTAGAGAGTGGGGCAGACGAATTTGATGCGTCCTTAAGTATGCTGGAAAGTGTTGCACCAACGCAAGCTGTAGCAGATGCGCTCGTTCAGATGCGCCAGTCATGGACACCGATTCGGGAAAGCGTCAACACGATCTTGTTGGAAGATGCTGGAAGTCCTGTAGCGCAGGATGCGGCCGACAGTATCCGGCGACGCAATATCGCGGTGCTTACCGCGGCAAACGCCGTTTCAAATGGACTCGAAACAGCCTCCAATAACAGCACGCGCAATTTGCTCACATTTCTGGCAGCCATGGCTGCATTGGAAGCGTTGGCGTTCGGATTTGTCTCCTATTTGATTTGGCGCACCGTCCAACAGACGAGTAAGTTAAGTGACGTTGTCGCTGCAGTCGGCAGAGGGGATTTGCAAGCCCGCGCCGACGTTATCACGCAGGACGAGCTTGGTGGACTAGCAGTGGCGATGAACGGCATGTTGGACAACACGCTCACGCTGGTGCAGAGTGAAGAAGAGCGCGACAACATTCAATTAGCCATTCGCAATTTGCTCGAAGAGGTTAGCGCGGTTGCCGAAGGAGATTTGACGGCGGAAGCGGAAGTAAATGCAGGGATGACGGGCGCGATTGCCGATTCGTTCAACTTCATGATTGAGCAGTTGCGCGAAATTATCATCAACGTGCAGGACACGACGTTGCAGGTTAGTTCGGCCGCCAACGAAATCCAAACGACGGCAGAACATCTCGCAGAAGGCAGCGAAAGTCAGGCGACCCAAATTTTGAATACGTCAGCCGCCGTTGATGAGATGGCCGTTTCGATTCAGCGTGTGAACGAAAACGCCATGCGCTCAGCCTCTATTTCGGAACAGGCGTTATTATCGGCCGAAACAGGTCGTCAGCGCGTTGACAATTCTATTGAAGGGATGTCGCGCATTCGCCGCAACGTACAGGAGACGAGCAAGCGCATCAAGAGACTCGGTGAAAGTTCACAAGAGATTGGCGACATTGTGGCGACGATTCGCAACATCGCCAAGCGCACGAGTATTCTTGCGCTCAACGCCTCAATTCAGGCATCACGCGCAGGGGAGGCAGGCCGCAGCTTTGCCGTTGTCGCTGAAGAAGTCGAACGCTTGGCGGAACGTTCCTCCAACGCAACCCAACAAATTGCCCAAATCACGAGCAGTATCCAGAAAGAAATCGCTGAAGCAGTTGCCTCAATGGAAGCGACGACGGCAGAAGTGGTCAGCGGGACGCAGCTCAATAATGAGGTGGCTGAGACATTTGGCGAAATTCAAAATGTCTCCAGCCAGCTTGCAACCATCATCTCGTCTACATCACTCGCCGTACAACAACAGGCGCGTGGTTCAGAGACGATTGCCCGTTCGATGAACGACATCGCGGAGATTACGCAACAGACCGCCAGCGGGACGAAACAGGCGACCGTCTCAATCGCCAATCTTGCAGAGCTGGCAGACGAACTGCGTGCCTCTGTGAGTATGTTCAAAATTAGCGCAAATGGCGCGTATGCCGATTAGCAACTTGCACTTTGCAACTTGCAACTTTTTCGATGATTCAACAAATTCGGCCGAAAATCCTTCTCACATTTTTCGTTCTGCTGCTGCTGACGGCACTCATTGGCGTGGTTGCGATTGTCAACCAGCGCACGGCCATCAGCGTGGCGACAGATCTGAATGAGACGAGCGCAACGGCGACATTGCTGACGGATGAGTTGGCAATCGAGTGGCAGCGCACGCGCAATCTTGAGCGTGGATTTGTCGTTGCCTATAACGAGACGGGACAGTTCCTGAACGCACAAAATGAGTACGTTATCCCATGGCGCGACAGCCTCGCACAGTTGCGGACGCAGATCGGCACACTCGAAAGTGGCAGCGACCAGCGCGTCGAACGTCTGCTAAGTAGTCTGGAAGATTATGAGGCAGAGGTTGAAACGGCGATTGCGTTGCGCCAAGAGCGTAGCCAGCTTGTCCGCACCATTCTTGACGAGCGGACGTTGCAGGCAGAATTTGCCAACGCAGAATTCCCAGCCCTTGAAATGATGGCACTGCAATTGCGGCAACTGCAAGCTGCCTATTTGCAGACAGGCGAAGATGGCAATCTGGACGACTACAACGATCAGCTCAGCACCTTAGAAGCGGCCATTACAGCCGACATTGCAGCATTGGAACGCGCACCGTATCTCGCTGCATTAGCAGCATCGACTGATCCGTTTGCGGAGCTGTTGACACTTGACGATGCGCTGGCGGATACAACCCAGAGCTATCAACGTGCCGTTGAACTGGTTGACCGCACGCTGACGACATTGACCGATAGTGCCGTTACGGATACAGCACAGTTGCAAGCCAATCTGGCAACGGTCAGCCAGCGCACGCTATTAACGGTTGTGCCGTTGGTACTGTTGGTTTTGATTGTGGCAGGCGTGCTGGCGACGACACTCTCAGACAACTTATCTCGACAGATTGATACTTTGCAGGAGACGGTCGAAACGGTCAATGCGGGCAACATGACCGCACGGGCGCACGTCGTTAACCAAGATGAGCTAGGGGATATCGCCTTGCGGCTCAACGGATGGCTCGACGCACTCTCACAACGCGCATTGACGGACAAAGAGGAGCTAGCCTTACAACAGGCGTTAATGGTGCTGCTCGATGATGTCAGCTCGGTTGCGATGGGGGACTTATCGGCCGAAGCTAACACTGATGATGCACTCACAGGCAATGTCGCCATCGCCTTTAACGGCATGACCGACGCGCTACAGCGCATTATTGCAGAAGTCCAGCGGGTGACGGTGCAGTTTAGTTCGGCCGCCGATGAGATTGAGAACAGTTCGTCCACATTGGCCGAGCGCAGCGCGGAACAGGCAGAACAAATTCTGAATGCCAGCGTCGCCGTTGATGAGATGAGCGTCTCGATTCAGCAAGTGGCAAACAACACGTTGCAATCGGCGACTGTCGCCGGAAAAGCGCGTGATGATGCGCGACTCGGGGCAATCGCCGTGCGGCAGACCCTCAGTGAAATGCAACGCATTGAACAAGATGTCGCCGAAACACAGGAGTATGTGCAGACACTTAACCGCAATGCATGGCAAATTGACGACATCATCGACCTAATCGACGAGATTGCCGATCGCACGGGTGTATTGGCATTAAATGCGACCATTCGCGCATTGGCGGCGGGTGCGGCGGGGCGTGGATTTGCGGTCGTAGCGCGTGAAGTGGAGTCGTTGGCCGATCAATCGGCACGTGCGACAAAACGAGTGGCGCGGCTGGTTGCAGCGGTGCGCGATGAGGCAGAGGCGGCACAGTCAGCGATGACATTGGCGACAGAGACGGTGCGGGTTGGACGCGGGATGGCAGATTCGGCCGAAACGCGACTCAGCGACATCGAAAACGTCACCGCCCAACTCGACACATTGCTGCAACAAATACGCCTTGCAACACAACAGCAGGCGCAAAACTCAGCGACGGTCGCCAAGTCGATGGACGAGATCGCCAATGTGACACAACAGACGGCGGCAGGAACGCAAGAGACATCACAATCGATGCGCAACTTGGCACAGCTTGCCGAAAAATTGCGCGAATCGGTGACACGTTTTCGGGCAGACGCGGCGGTGACGGCATGATGAACAGTTTACGCTCTAAAATTCGCAGCGCATTTGGCAGCATGGTTCTATTGGCGCTCTTGCTGACGGTGTTGGCATGGATCGGCATTCAACGCACAACGACGCTACCGATAGCTAGCGCACGTCCTAACGACGTGTTCCAACAGGCATTGGCCGACATGCGTGAGAGCGAGCAGGCATATCTGCTCAACTACACGACGCTGGGCGTTGATGCAGCGCGGTCGCAATATGTCGCCAGTTGGAATGAATCGGTTGAAGCAGCACGTGAGACGCTGCCGTTAATCGAATCGGCCGAATCACTTACCGTGCAACTCGATCAATATGAAAACGCATTTTTGCAATCGGTCGCGCTCATCGAGCAGATGGGCAACAGCGCGACAGGGATGGGCGTGCAGCTCGCGCGCGAACAGTCGAACCTACTTACATTTGCGGAAAATGAAGGGCTAGCCGCGACGCAGCTTGCGATTCTACAACTGCGCGAACAAGTGGATGACTTCCTGCTTTCTGGCGATAGTCAGCGCTTGAATACGCTCGATGCGACGATTGCACAGGTGCGACTCAGCGATGAGGTGACGAGCTTACCTTCGATTCAACAGACCCAATTTAACGATATTTTGGATCGCTATCAGGCATCGGTTGCGCAATATGCTTTACTCAGCGACACGCTCGACAGCAATCGCGCAACGTATCAAACCGCCCATCTCAATCTAACGGAGTTGGCAACTACGAACGAAAACACCGCCCAGAGCGAAACGCGCGACATCGTCCAACTTGGTCAATTTTGGAACAACGTCGTCTCGGCAATCGCCGTGATCGCAGTCGTTGTCGGGATGGGGTTGGCTTATATTTTGACTCGTCAAGTGATGGGCCAGATAGAACCGCTGACCAAACTGTTTAACCATATTGAAGCGGGCGAGCTGGACGCCCGCGCAGACATTGTCACCAAAGATGATTTGGGGATGGTTGCTAAAGGGATCAATCAGCTCTTTGATCAAACGACCCATCTAGTTGAGATGGATACAGAGCGCGGACGCGTGATCGCATCGATGGAGCGATTAGCAGAAGATGTGGCGCGGATCGCGGCGGGTGACCTGAGCGCAGAAGCGGTTGTGACGACAGACATTACGGGTGCGCTCGCGGATGCCTTCAACTTTTTACGTGAAGAACTTTCTGATGTCGTCGTGCAGGTGCAAGAGACGACATTGCAGGTCAGCGCATCGGCCGATCAGATTCAGACGACGGCCGAACATCTGGCCATCGGCAGCGAACAACAGGCGCAACAAATTGTCAACACCAGTGCCGCAATCGACGAAATGAGCCTTTCGATTGAAGCCGTCAGCAGCAATTCGACACGTTCGGCCGTAATCGGTGAACAGGCGGTCATCAGCGCGAAAGCGGGCGGAGCCGCCGTGCGCGATACGTTGAAAGGCATGACGCGCGTCGAATTTGCGTTGACGCAAGCGGGGCGCAGAATCGGCCGATTACAGCGCATCGCACGAGAGATGCGTGCCGTCGTGAAGTTAATCGAAGATTTGACCGAGCGAACAAGCATTCTCTCGCTCAATGCGTCGATTCAATCGACCGATGCGGAACGCTTTGGTTTCCAGCGTGTGGCGGTGGAAGTTGAGCAGTTGGCGAGTCAATCGGCCGATGCGACACAGCACATCGCCTACTTGGTGCAGACTATTGAGCAAGATGCAGAAGCGGCTGCGGGACGCTTGGCACAAACATTTGAACAGGTAAGTGGGGGGATGGAATCGGCCGAAAACGCCGCCGCCCGTCTCGCCGAAATCGAGGCTGTCAGCGACCAGTTAACGCGCTTAATCCAGCAAATATCCCTCGCTGCCCAGCAGCAGGTGCGCGGCTCACGCTCGATTGCGTCCGCTATGAGCGACATTGCAATCGGCACACAACAATCGACAACGGGAACAAAACAGGCGACGCATTCAATTGTGCAGTTGGCTCACTTAGCGGAGCAGTTGCGGCGATCTGTTGCGCAATTTAGAGTGGCATAAGGGGCGGACACAAGTCCACTCAACGGAGAATTTTAAGATGGCAGCAATGACAAATCGTGATGACAACAATGGGGTTTTCGGAAAAATTCAGCAAAGCTCCCTGCCCTTGACGACAAAGCTGAGCGTGCTAATTGCCTTGGCGGTCGTGATTCCACAGCTGGTCACGGCTGGCGTGAGCTATGCAATGGGAAGTGGACAAGCGCAATCATCGTCTGCACTTCTGTTGCCAGTTGCCTTTGGATTGGTCGCGGCAGTGATTGGGATTGTAATCGCCCACCAGATTATTCGCGCTGAACTTCTACAGGCCGATGCGATGATTGCGACCATCGCGGCTATTGAAGAGGGGAAGTTGGATGCCCGCGTGCCCATCATGACAGGTGATGAACTTGGCGATATGGCGACCCGTTTTAACAATATGTTGGCCAACACAGCGGGCTTGTTGCAAAGTGAAGAGGAGCGCGCCCGCATTCAAACTTCAATTATGCGCCTGCTTGATGAAGTCAGTCAGGTGGCTGAGGGTGATCTGACAGCGCAGGCAGAAGTCACCAATGATGTGACGGGCGCAATCGCTGACTCCTTCAACTTTATGATCGAACAGTTGCGCGAAATTATTACGAACGTGCAGGATGCAACCGTGCAAGTCAGCTCTTCGGCCAACGAAATTCAGACAACGGCTGAACATCTAGCGGTTGGTTCTGAATCACAAGCGATGCAGATCGTCGATACGTCGGCCGCAATTGACGAGATGAGCGTCTCGATTCAGCAGGTGAGCGAAAATGCAACGCTGTCGGCAACGGTTAGTGAACAGGCCCGCACTAACGCCCAGCTTGGCGCGGAAGCGGTGCGCGACACAATTGGCGGCATGACGCGCGTACGTTCCCAAATGCAGGACACAACAAAACGTATCAAACGCTTGGAAGAGAGTTCGCAACAAATCGGCGACATCGTTGAACTGATCGACGACATCGCAGACCGCACCAGTATTCTCGCACTCAACGCCACCATTCAAGCTGAGATGGCGGGTGAGTCCGGGCGCAGCTTCGCCGTCGTGGCTGAAGAAGTTGATCGACTGGCTGTGCGGGCGACAAAGGCGACCCAACAGATCGCGCTGATGATCCGCAACGTGCAGAGTGAAATGAATGAGTTGGTAGCGGCGATGGACGTGACCAACGAAGAGGTAGTCAACGGCACGATGCTGGCCGAAGAGGCGGGGGAACGTCTTAATGAGATCGAGTCTGTTTCTGAACGCTTAGCCATCTTAATCTCACAAATTTCGCTGGCATCAAAGCAGCAGGCACGTGGTTCGGAGACAATTT
The DNA here is from genome assembly GCA_030425205.1 of Anaerolineae bacterium. GTDB lineage: Bacteria > Chloroflexota > Anaerolineae > Promineifilales > Promineifilaceae > CALECP01. The sequence continues at coordinate 72,180 of JAUIAP010000025.1, read as the reverse complement.
CCCGCGCAATGAACGACATTGCGGACGTGACGCAGCAGACGGCGGCCGGCACAAAACAGGCCACCGCCTCCATCGGCAATCTTGCCGAATTGGCAGACAAGTTACGCTCATCCGTTAGTACATTTAAGTTGCCCGGACAATATAGCATGGCGACAGATTAGAATTGGAGCGCGGGTGCGTCATCCGCCGCAAGCGCAGACACCTTGTCTGCGCTCCAATGGAGTTTTAGATGGTAAATGCAACTGATTTCGACATTCTTTGGGTTGTAATCGCGGCGGCACTCGTCATGCTGATGCAGGGTGGATTCACGCTGCTGGAAACGGGCATGGTGCGCTCAAAGAATAGCATCAATGTAGCAATTAAGAACTTTGTGGATTTTTGTGTCTCGGCGATCGTCTTCTGGCTATTTGGGTTCGCCATCATGTTTGGCGCAAGCGCGGCGGGGCTGTTTGGCACTTCGGGCTTTCTGTTTGGAAACAACGTGCCGGCCTACCTGATGGCCTTTTTCTTATTCCAACTTGTCTTTGCAGGCACAGCGACCACGATTGTCAGCGGTGCCGTTGCGGAGCGTATGAGCTTTCTCGGCTATCTCGTCACAACGATTGTGATTGCGAGCGTCATCTATCCTGTCGTTGGACATTGGATTTGGGGCGGCTTGGCTGCAGGCGACGCGACGGGTTGGCTGGCACAGCGCGGCTTTATCGACTTCGCCGGCTCAACCGTCGTCCACTCGGTTGGTGGCTGGGTTGCGTTGGCGGCGATCATCATTTTGGGTGCGCGGGAAGGGCGCTTTGATGTGGCTGGCAAAACGCTCAACGCGAACAATTTACCACTCTCGACAATGGGCGTTCTGCTCTTGTGGGTCGGCTGGTTTGGCTTCAACGGTGGCAGCACGCTTGCCGTGACCGATCAAATTCCGCTGATTGTCGTCAACACGGTGTTGGCGGGGGCGTTTGGTGGCATAGCTGGCTTGGGGGCTGGCTATGCGACGATGCAACGTGCCAATGTTGGCAGCACGATTAACGGTGCGCTCGGTGGCCTCGTCGCCATTACGGCATCCGCCAATTTGCAATCACCCGCGACGGCCGTGGTCATTGGCCTGATCGGAGGACTGGTCGTGTTTGGGGTTGAGCGGCTGCTCGAACGCTTGCGCATCGATGATGCGGTTGGCGCGGTTGCCGTCCATGCGGGTGCAGGGGTTTGGGGAACGCTGGCCGTCGCCCTTTTTGGGAACCCGGAACTGTTCAGCAGTGGCTTAGGGCGCGGCGGGCAATTGGCCGTGCAGTTGGCCGGCATAATTACCGTTTTTGTCTATGCATTTGGATTAGGGTTTTTGTTGCTTTGGTTGTTGAACCGCTTTGTGGCGTTGCGCGTTTCGGCCGATGCTGAACAGCGTGGCTTAAATGTTGCAGAACACGGCGCACGCACCGCCTTATTGACCTTGTTGGAAGAGATGGAGGAGATTCGAGTTTCGGCCGATCTCACACGTCGCGTCACAATCGAACCATTTACCGAAGTGGGCGAATTTGCCGCCCAATATAATCGCGTTTTGGCCGAGTTGAACAACAGCATCGCCAAGACTCAGACTGAAAACGATGCGCTTCAAACGTCAATCTTCCAGCTATTGCAGGACGTGACACAGATCGCCGAAGGAGATTTGACCGTTGAAGCGGAGGTCACATCCGATACGGCGGGGGCAGTCGCCGATTCGTTCAACTATATGACGGAACGCTTGCGTGATGTCATCGGCAAGGTCAAGGTCGCATCCGAACGTGTCGGTGCAGCGGCGCATGAGATTTTGACAACAGCAAATCAGTTAAACGAGGGAGCGGTTTTACAGGCTGAACAAATTTTAAATACATCGGCCGCTGTTGACGAGATGAGCGTTTCAATTTCGCAAGTGAGCGACAACGCGACACTCTCGGCACTGGTTGGCGAACAGGCGCGAGCCAATGCGTCGCAAGGCGCGAAGGCGGTGCGCGACACGATTGACAACATGCGCCGCATTCGTAACGAGGTCGAAGCGACGGCGGGACGGATCGAACGGCTGGAACGACGTTCACGTGAAATCGGAAACGTCACAAAAGCGATCAACGCGCTTGCGGAACGCACGGGCATATTGGCGATCAATGCGTCCATTCAAGCTTCGGAAGCGGGTGAGGCGGGACGTGGATTCGCGGTGGTGGCGCGGCAGGTGGAAGATCTGGCGGTGCAATCGGCCGAATCGGCTGCCCAAATTAACACGATGTTGCGCGCCATTCAGGACGATACCCGCGAGGCGGTCAACGCGATGGCGACCACGTCGCAGGAAGTGCAAGCGGGGAGTGAACTCGCATCAGAGGCGGGTGAACGACTCGGCGAAATTGAGACTGTTTCAACCCAGTTGGCTGACCTGATTGCCGAGATTTCGCAAGCGGCACGCCAACAAGCACGTGGCTCTGAATCGATTGCGCGGTCGATGAATGACATCGAAGGGGTCACACAGCAGACGGCGAGCGGTTCGGAACGCGCCAGTCAGTCGATTGGCTACCTAGCGCAATTGGCTGAGGAGTTGCAAGCTTCCGTGGCGACGTTTAAGTTGGCTCCAAGTGTTGGGGACTAGTTCATTGAGAGTTGTTCGCTCATGAACTGGCTCGATCGTCAGGAACGACCGACGATGAGTTCGGCCGAAACGGAAAAGTGGCGATCGTTGATCCAGACGAGAATCGGTCTGCATTTTAGCGATAGTCGCCTCTATTTTTTGGAGCAGCGATTGTGGGAACGGATGCAGTTGTGTGATGAGACGAGCTATGGCCGTTATTACCATGCGGTGATGATGCGTGGGGAGATGGCTCCCGAATGGCTGGCATTGCGCGATGTGATTGTTAACAATGAATCGAGCTTTTTTCGCCACTCGCCCTCGTTTGAAGCGTTCCAGAAGCAGGTCTTACCAGAGCTTTTGGCGACAAAACGACGCTCAAGTGAAAATGCCCTGACGTTGTGGAGCGCGGGCTGTTCTGGGGGTCAGGAAGCGTATTCGCTGGCGATGAGTGCACTTGAACTGGTTGACCCAATCGTTTGGCAACTGCGCGTGACTGGAACAGATATTAGTCAGCGGCAGTTAACAAAGGCACAGGCGGCGACGTATAAAGATTACGAAGTGCGCTATATGCCCGCTTACTTTAAGCAAAAGTACATGCGCGAGGTTGCGGAAGGGGTGCAAATTCGGCCGATGGTGCGCCGCTTGACGCAATTCGGAACGCTCAATCTGCACGATCCCGCCAACTATTGGGTAGCGGGACAGGATGTGATTTTTTGTCAGAACGTTTTAATTTACTTCCGTTTAGAAGATCGAATCGAAATCGTCAAACGGTTGTGTCAGCGGCTCAATAGCGGTGGTTATCTGTTTTTAGCACCGGCCGAAGTGGTCGGTTTGCAATTGCCAGAGATGACGCTGGTGCGCTGGCGAGATGTGTTAGTTTATAGGAAGAGTGGTAAGTGATAAGTGGAAAGTGGTAAGTGATTTCTTACTACCAATCACTTACTACTTGTCACTAGCAGCTTTATGTCAAACGTTTCACGCGAAGTATTGGTCGGATTTATCGAAGAGGCACAGAGCTATCTGCCAGAGATACGCGCTAGCATTGCAGCATACCGCAAGGATAGCAGTGATGAGTTGGCGTTGGAGACGGCGCATCGACACGCGCACACCATTAAAGGTGCGGCGGCGATGATTGGGATCAATCCGCTGTCCCATATCGCCTACTATTTGGAAGAGACGCTGGAAGACCTTGTGTCGGGAACACTGTCGCTGGAAGAACCAACGGTACGCTATTTGCGTGAAACGGTCGACGGGATCGAACTCTATTTAGTCGGGCTGGAAAATGGCAACGTGCGCGGTCCCGAGATGTTGGCAGAGGCGACGCGCAGCTATTTTGACGTGCGTGGCATGCCAACGGACGAGGAGATGGTTGCGGAAATTGTCGCGGAAGTGACGGCGCAAGAGAGCGATGCGACGGCGCAAGATGATGAGTCTGTTGTCGCCGTTCCAGAGCATAACACGCCAACGATTTTGCTCGACGACGAGTTTATGGCGGAGTTGCGTGAAGCGTTTACGGAAGAGGCAAACGATCATCTGCAACAGATTGCGCGATCATTGCAAACGCTACAAACCGAAGCAGATGATAGAGAGGCATTGGGCGCGTTGCGACGCTCGGTGCATACGCTCAAGGGAGCGGCCGCAACTGTAGGCTTGGCGCAGATGGCGGAGTTATCCCATCGCATGGAGGATTTGCTTGATGGGGTTGAGGATGGGGAGCGTGTGTTAAATCGGCCGATTATGGAGCTATTGTTCGATTCGGCCGATACGCTCGATGACCTCCTGCGCGATGAGAGTTCATCAGAACACCTAAATGCCCTGCAAGTACGTTTTGGGCAGTTATTGGACGGTGAATCGGCCGAAGAGCCGCTTGAGATTTTGGCGTTTGACGGTGTTGAGCGACCCAATATTGTCGAGCAGCCAGCCCCGCCTAAAGCTGAAACCACATCCACCCGCACGGCAAGCGAAGTGGTGCGCGTGCCGCTGGAACGGCTAGACGAATTGACGCGCCTGACCAGTGAATTTGTCATCACGCGCACGACGCTGGAGCAGCGAGTCAACGATTTGACGCGCCACATCAACGAACTCGCCCCGAGTCTTGAACGGCTACAACGCATCTCGGCGCGACTGGACAGCGACTATCATGAGTTGACCTATGCATCGCAAAATAGTAGTGGCGCGACCCAAACGGTCGCGAGAGTGGGCGGAAATGGGCAGCCCAACAGCTTAATCGAGTCAGAGTTTGACGCGCTCGAATTTGACCGCTACACAGAGCTATACATGCTCTCACGCGAGTTGACAGAGACGAGCAGCGACATTCGCAGCGTACATAATGATTTGCGAACACTGCTGGGTGACTTCGATTCTGTGTTGACGCGGCAAGGGCGTCTGTCGAGCGAAGTGCAAGACAAGCTGATGCGGACGCGCATGGTTCCGCTCGCAACGATTGTCACACGACTGCAACGGACGGTGCGCGTCGTGGCGCGGCAGCAAGGCAAGCAGGTCAACCTAATCATCGAAGGGGAACATATCGAGCTTGACAAAAAAGTGTTGGAAGAGATGGCCGATCCGCTGCTGCACATTCTGCGTAACGCGGTCGATCATGGCATTGAGCCAGCCGAATTGCGCGTCGTCAAAGGCAAACCAGAGCAGGGCACGATTCGTGTGCGGGCCTACTATGAAGGTAATCAAGTTGTGATCGCCGTGCAGGATGATGGCGCGGGAATTGATAACACGAAGCTGCGTGCCAAAGCGGTGCAGAGTGGGTATTTAAGCGAGGCGGAATCAACCGATGTGAGCGAATCTGCGCTACAACAACTTATTTTCCAGCCGGGATTTAGCACGGCCGAAACGGTCAGTGACATCAGCGGGCGCGGTGTCGGAATGGATGTGGTCAAGGCGAGTGTCAACCGCCTGAAAGGGTCGGTGCGCCTCGACACGGGCATCGATTCGGGGACAGAGTTCACGATTCGTCTGCCGCTGACGCTGGCCGTATTGCGCGGTCTACTCGTGCGAGCAGCGGGCGCAACGTATGCGTTGCCGCTCGGCTCTATCTCACAAATTTTAAGATTGGAGGGGGGCGAGATTGGAAGAATCGGCCGAAATCCCGTCATTCGTGTGGGGCAAAGAATTACGCCGGTCAAACAACTTGGCGCACTGCTGGGAAGCGATGAGCAGGACTTGAGTGATCGAAAGCGACTGCCCGTTCTTGTCGTCAACGCAGGCGAGCAACAGGTTGCGTTGATTGCAGACGAAATTGTGGAAGGGCGCGAAATTGTGATCAAGACGCTCGGCAACCATCTGCGACAGGTGCGCGGGATCGCGGGCGCGACGTTGATGGGGGATGGTTCAGCGGTGCTCATTTTGAATCCAGCCGAACTGGTCGAAGAGCGTGAATCGAACCAATTTAACTGGTCTCCGCCAAAACGTCCTGTCGCAACGCCAAGCAAGACGCTCAACGTTCTTGTGGTTGACGATTCAGTCAGCGTGCGCAAGGTCGTCTCAAATATGGTCAAGAATGCGGGTTGGAATCCGAACCCAGCGCGTGATGGCATTGAAGCATTAGAGCAGATTCAGCAAAACAAACCCGACATCATTCTGCTCGATATTGAAATGCCGCGCATGAACGGCTACGAGTTGACCGCCACCCTACGCGCAAACGCCGATACCCGTGACATCCCTATCGTCATGCTGACCTCTCGTTCAGGCAGCAAACATCGCCAGAAGGCATTTGATTTGGGCGTGAACGACTATCTTGTGAAGCCATATCGCGAAGATGAGTTGCTGGCGGCGGTGCAGAAGGCCGTCGGCGGTGAGCAGTAGGCAGCATCCAATCAGACTGTTCACAGGTGAAACATGATTCGCGTTCTAATCGTTGACGACTCGCCCATTATTTGCCGCCTCCTTGAGGAGCATTTACATAGCGCGCCCGAGATCAAGGTGATTGGGACAGCGTTGAATGGGCGGCGTGCGGTTGATTTGATTTGCGAGCTACGCCCCGATGTTGTGACGCTCGATCAGGAGATGCCAGAAATGAATGGGTTGGACTCACTGGCGCAGATCATGACAGAGTGCCCGACACCCGTTGTGATGATTAGCGGGGTGAGTCGGCAAGCGGCTGGCGTGACGCGCGAGGCGTTGCGGATTGGTGCGGTTGACTTTGTGCTGAAGTACACACCGGGTCAGGATGTCAGCCCAGACACGTTGCGCCTAGAAATTGTCTCGAAGGTGAAGGCGGCTGCGGGCATTAAGGTGATTCGTTCGATTGGTCATTCGACTCGTACTAATCGGCCGAAAGTGCGTCGTCTACCGCTGGCCGATGATGCAACAGTGCGGGCAAATGGGGTTCTAAAGCGCACGCCACCTACCCATTTCTTGCAGAGCGGTGTCGTTGTGATCGGCGCATCGACGGGTGGGCCAGTTGCGGTGCGCGAACTCTTGGAGCAGTTACCGGGCAATTTTTCCCCCGCTGTTTTAATTGTCCAACATATTCCCGCGTCATTTACCGACGTGTTGGCCGCACAGTTGGCGCGACACACGACATTGCCCGTCAAAGAGGCACGCAATGGTGAAATTTTACGCGGTGGACATGTCTATGTCGCGCCGGGTGATTCGCATTTGCTACTCGGCTCCGATTCACGGATTCAGCTCAACGACGGCCCAAAGATTCACGGCCATCGTCCCGCAATAGACGTCACGATGCAGTCGGTTGTGCAAGTGTATGGCGCGAAGACGACTGGCGTTGTGTTGACGGGCATGGGGGACGATGGGAGTGAGGGGCTGGTGGCGATCCGCGCAAAGGGCGGGCGCACGTATGCACAAGATGAGGCATCGAGCGTGGTCAACGGCATGCCACAAAGGGCGCGCGAGCGTGGTGTTGTCGATCGTGTGGGTTCACCAATTGAGATTGCGGGATGGTTACGATAACTGCATTTTACTATTAAGGTGTTGGGATGACTCCCAACAATAGAACGGCTTATGGCAGACAGTACATTTGAGATATTGCGAATAGAGGTAGCGGCGGAAGAGTATGGCGTTTTGCGGCATGACGTGCAGAGCGTTCAGCTTGGAACGCGGGTGAAGGCAGTTGTGGCAACCGCTGCGGATGACACGCGGATTGGCGTTTTGCGAACGACAGAAGGAGAACTGCCCGTCTATCGTCTTTCGGATACGTTGGGGATGGACGCCGATTTCCCGATTGAAATGCAGCGGGTGCTCGTGTTGAGAAGTCCGCACGGGCTGTGGTGCCTGCTTGTGGATCGCGTGTCGCAGGCGGAGGTCATTTCGGCCGAAAATGTCACCCCCCTGCCCAACCTCGCACGTGCAGCCTATGTGCAGTCCGTCTACGCCAAGAACGATGATGTGCTGTTGCTGCTCGATATAAGTCGTCTGCATCCATTAGCGGAAGCGGTAGATGATCCTGCCGACTTAGATGAAGCGGTAGATGATCCTGAAATCGTTGTTGCGACCAATTCAGCGCAACGCGGCCATTTATTGCTGTTCAAGCTAGTGGGGTTAAATGGGCAAACGGATAAGCTGGTAATCGGGTTAACGCCTAAGCAGGTGGATGAGGTGCTGAGATCGGCCGATGTGCAAGCGGTTCCGGCTGCCCCCGCTTATCTGCATGGCGTCACAAATTGGCGTGGCAAGTTGATCCCCGTAATCGATCTTGCGGCTCGCTTAGGTCTCAACAGCGAGCGCACCGATCCAGCGCGACAAGATCGGCTGGTCATCGCGCACAGCGGTAAAGTCGCGCCGATTGCGTTCTATGCGAAGTCAGATGTGGACATTGTGACGTTGCCCGCGCCGCATACGGCAACAGATATTCCTGACGGAATCGATGCAAAATTTGTGCGCGGGGCGGCACTATATCGCAATGGAAAGACGGTGCTTGTGCCAGAGTTTAGGCGATTGGGTTAGACGACTCCATCCACACAAAGGTTATCGCATTAAGCTAGGTCAGGTGTTGGATGAGTACGTTGGCCGCGTCGTTGAGGTGTTCTTCAAGCAGGGCGGAGGCGAGATTAATTCTTCCACGTTCACAGGCGGTGAGAATTTCTTGGTGTTCGCGCTGTGGCTTGCCTGAATAATCGGCCGATTTATAAATCACAAAGTAGCGCGAAACGTTGTTATAGAGCGTGCGCAGTTGGCGACGCAGACGTGGGAGATTGGCGGGGCAGTACAGTGCATCGTGGAATTGCCAGTTGAGTTCACTCCAGAGAAAGGGGTCTGTCACATTTTCAGTTTTCTTCATGATGGCTTGCGCTTGCTGAAAATCGGCCGAATTCATCAAGGGAATCGCCTGACGCAAGGCCATCGTCTCCAATGCCACCCGTATCAATGAAATCTCACGCACCTCTGCCGCCGTCAACTCAGACACAAACGCGCCCCGATTGGGAATAAACGTGACGAGGCCATCCCCTTCCAACTGAACCAAGGCTTCGCGCAGCGGAATTTTGCTGACATTGTACTCAGTCGCAATCTTATCCTGCGGCAACTGTTGCCCCCCCTGCAACTCGCCACGCAAGATCGCCTCACGCAATGCCTGCGCGACCATTCCTGAGCTTCGTTTAAGCGAACTGTTTTCATAACCCATCTAGCAATGGTACAATCGTATACTATTACGGTCAATCCAATGGCGATATTGGTGATATATCGTCAGAAAAGATTTAGATCGTATACTTTACAGCAAACAGACACCCGTAGAGGCAAGGCGTTGCAGTAAACCATTGAACAACAACAATGGTTAATCTCCCCCCAACGCTAGGTCGTTTATTTCCTACGAGTAGATAGCGGAGAAACCAGATGGCAAAACCCACTTTTCAATGGAATGATCCATTTTTGCTCAACGAGCAGCTCACTGAAGAAGAACGCATGGTTCGTGACGCGGCGCACGACTATTGTCAAGATAAATTGATGCCGCGCGTCTTGGAAGCCAATCGGCACGAAACATTTGACCGTGACATCTTCTATGAGATGGGCGAGATGGGATTATTGGGTGCGACGATTCCAGAGGAGTACGGCGCGGCGGGTCTCAATCACGTTTGTTATGGGCTGATCGCACGCGAAGTCGAGCGCGTTGATAGTGGCTATCGCAGCACGATGAGCGTACAAAGTTCGCTCGTCATGTATCCGATTTTTAGCTATGGCACAGAGGCACAACGCCAAAAATATCTGCCAAAATTGGCGACGGGTGAATGGGTTGGCTGCTTTGGACTAACAGAGCCAAATCACGGTAGCGATCCGGGCAGCATGGAAACACGCGCCAAAAAGGTCGATGGTGGCTGGATTCTGCACGGCGCAAAAATGTGGATCACAAACTCGCCCATTGCCGATGTGTTTGTCGTTTGGGCAAAGGCGTATGGGGGTGATGATGGTGGGATTGGCGTACAAGATGGGGATATTCGCGGCTTTGTTCTCGAAAAGGGAATGAAGGGACTTTCTGCGCCCAAGACGGAAGGTAAATTTAGTCTGCGTGCCAGCATCACGGGTGAAATTGTGATGGACGAAGTGTTCGTGCCAGACGAGAACCTTCTGCCGGGTGTTAAAGGTTTGAAGGGGCCATTTGGCTGTTTGAACAAGGCCCGTTTCGGCATTTCGTGGGGTGCGTTGGGCGCAGCGGAGTTTTGCTGGCACGCTGCCCGCCAATACACGCTCGACCGTATCCAATTCGGCCGACCGCTTGCCGCCAATCAGCTGATCCAACTCAAACTCGCTGATATGCAAACCGAGATTTCGATTGGCCTACAGAGCGTTTTGCGCGTTGGTCGGTTGCTCGACGAAGGCAAGGCACGCCCTGAAATGATTTCGCTCGTCAAGCGCAACTCTTGTGGTAAATCGCTCGATATTGCCCGAGTTTCCCGCGACATGCACGGTGGCAACGGCATCTCAGACGAGTTTCATGTCATTCGTCACGTCATGAACCTTGAGGCTGTCAACACCTACGAGGGGACGCACGATATCCATGCGCTGATTTTGGGTCGGGCGCAGACGGGAATTCAGGCGTTCACAAATTAAACATAGCGTCGCGGCAATAGCCCGATGCTTTGGATGAGAAACTATCAGGGCGAGGATATATCCTCGTGATAAGCGCGTCGGTATGATGAAGATTAAGAAATTAAAACGGTAATTAAGGTGTCATTCCCGCGAAGGCGGGAATCCATTCTTAGTCTGGTCATTTCGGGATTTCCAAATCCCGAAACACGCATCCCTTACTACCGATGTAATTAGCGAACTTCCATAATGCCGACGCTACACTATCATCAATGCAAGAAACACAACTGGCTCCCGCCGATCTCCTGACGCTCTACCGAACCATGCGGCGAATGCGGGCGATTGAGGACAAGGCGACCGAGCTATATCATGAGAAACGAACGGTCGGCCGAATTTATACCGGCACAGGACAAGAAGCCATCTCGGTCGGTGCGACGTATGCGCTGGGCGCGGATGACGTCGTTGCGCCAATCTACCGCGACATGGGCGCACATCTAGTACGTGGCATTACGGCACGTGAAATTTTCGCTCAATATATGGGGCGCGTCACCGCTAGCAGCAATCATGGCAAGGATTCGGGCCTGCATTTGTCAGACATCGCTCGCGGGGTGACGGTCAGCATGATCAGCAACCTCACGCCGTCGATCCCCGTTGCAACGGGGTGTGCGCTGGCGTTTAAGCTGCGTGGTGAACCACGTGTTGCGATGACCTTCTTTGGTGATGGGTCAACCAGCACGGGTCACTTTCATGAAGGGGTCAACTTTGCGGCGGCACAAAGACTGCCCGTCGTGTTTGTCTGTTCCAATAATCAATGGGCATTGTCTACGCCGAATCGTAAACAGTTTGCGCTGGAAAAGCTCGCGGATCGCGCGTTGGGCTATGGGATTCCCGGCGTGCGTGTCGATGGCAACGATGTGGAAGCGGTTTTCGCAGCGACGTGTGAGGCGGTGCAGCGTGCGCGACGCGGGGATGGACCGACCTTTATTGAAGCGTTGACGATGCGAATGCGCGGCCATTCTGTGACCGACACGGCGCAATATCTGCCGCAGGAGATGGTGGACGAGTGGGCGAAGAAAGATCCGATCGATCGTTTGGGCGGCAAGTTGCGCGAGATGGGTCTGTTGGATGATGAGATTGATGGGAAGATTTCGGCCGAAATCGCACAAGAACTCGATGATGCCGTCAGCTATGCCGAAAATGCACCCATCCTACCCGCTGAGGAGGCTTTAACCCATGTCTATGCGTAATCTGACCTATCGCGCCGCCATTCGTGAAGCGATGCAAGAGGCGATGCGGGCCGATGAATCGGTCTTTATTTTGGGCGAAGACGTTGAATATGGTGGTGTCTACGCCGTGACCCGTGACTTTTTGGAAGAGTTTGGCCCCAATCGCATTGTCGATACGCCCATTGCCGAATCTGCCATCATCGGGGCGGCGCATGGTGCCGCACTTGTTGGCATGCGGCCGATTGCCGAAATCCAGTTTGCCGACTTTATCACCCCTGCCCTCGACCTGCTGTTCAACATGACAGCAAAATATCACTATCGCACGCGCACGCCCGTTCCGATGGTCATTCGTGCGCCGGCAGGGGCCATCTTGTCGCCCACTGGCAGCACAGGCCCCTTCCATTCACAAGCTCCCGAAGCTTGGTATGCTCACAATCCGGGCATCAAGGTTGTCCTTCCCGCCAATCCGTATGATGCGAAAGGGTTGTTGCACGCCGCGATTGACGACCAAAATCCAGTACTATTTTTAGAGCAGAAAGGGCTTTACAATCTCAAGGGCAACGTTCCGCAGGGCAAATATGTGGTGCCATTGGGTGAGGCAAACGTTGTGCGTGAAGGTACGGATGTGTCCGTCATCACATATGGCGCGATGGTTCCGATGGCGTTGGAATCGGCCGAAATTCTCGCGGCCGACAATATTTCTGTCGAAATCCTCGATTTGCGCACCATTGTGCCACTCGACATCCCAGCAATCCTTAGCACTACACGAAAAACGGGCAAGGTTGTCATCGCGCATGAGGCGACGCGCACGGCTGGCTTCGGCGCGGAGTTGGCAGCGTTGATTGCAGAGGAGGCGTTCGAGGATTTGGATGGCCCCATCATGCGGGTCACTGCGGCCGATGTGCCAATTCCAGCCGCTCCGCAACTCGCGGACTACGTTCTGCCCAACGTTGTTAAATTGACCAATGCGATTCGCAAGCTGGAGGCGTATTAGTATGGCGACGAAAATCATTATGCCCGATTTGGGTGAGTCAGTGATTGAGGGAACGGTCGTGCAATGGCTTAAGTCCGAAGGCGATACCGTTCATGCGGGGGATGCACTGTTGGAGGTTGATACCGACAAAGTGACAACAGAGATTGAAAGCCCCGTCGATGGCATCCTTTTGCAGATCACCGTCCCACAAGATGCAACGATTGAAGTTGGAACATTGGTTGGTTGGGTTGGCGAAGCAGGTGAGCAGCTCAATGGCGCAGCAGACCCGCAACAGTCGCAACCATCTACCCAAACGTCAAATCAAGAGCCTCTTGCCGCGCAAGTTCTTCAATCGACTCACACCGATGGCGCACAACGACCCTCGCGCAACCGCAAATCTGGCATGTTCGTTTCCCCCGTTGTCGCCCGAATGGCGGCGCATCACAATCTCGATTTAGAGCAAATCGCGGGAACGGGTAGAAATGGGCGTGTGCGCAAGAAAGATGTGCAGGCGTACTTGGAAAGCCCCCCGACCCAGCCTGCCAAAGTTGTTGCAGAAATGGGCGCCCCAGCGACCGCACAGGACGCGGACGTGTTGCCGTTGACATCCATGCGGCGGGCGATAGCCAAACGAATGACGCTGAGCAAACAAACGATCCCGCACGTTACGGCGGTCGTTGAAGTCGATTTGCAGAAAATCACGACACATCGTCGGGCGCATAAGGATAGCTTTGCACAGGATGGTGTGTCGCTGACCTATATGGCTTATTTTGCCGTCGCCGTCGCGCAAGCGTTGAAAGCACATCGCATCGTTAATTCGTCGTGGTCGGATGACGGGATCTTGCTGCACAGGCAGGTCAATCTCGGCATTGCGACCGATTTGGGTGAGCGTGGCTTGATCGTGCCTGTAGTTAAAAATGCTGCCGATTTGTCATTACTCGGCGCAGCGCGGGAGATTGGCGTGTTGGCAGCACAGGCAAGGGATGGGGCATTATCGGCCGCTCAAACCCGCAACGCGACCTACACCATCACCAACTACGGCAGCAACGGCACGCTTCAGGCGACCCCAATTATCGCCCCACCCCAATGCGCTATCTTGGGCTTGGGCAAAATTGAGCGGCGCCCCGTTGTACGTCTGCTTGATGGCGAGGAAGTGATTGTGATTCGGCCGATGGTTTACATGACGCACACCTATGACCATCGCATTTTGGATGGCGGTGCGTCGGCGCGGTTTTTGCGCGCTGTGATTGAGAAAATTGAGAATTGGCAGTAAAAATTTAGTGAGTTGCAAGTGACAATTGGTAAGTTGCAGGGCAGAAAAACCTGACAGCTTGCGCCTTGTCCCTTACAGCTTTTGGAAACATGTCAGCACAAGCTATTTTGGAAAAATTTGAACTATCGGCCGAAAATCGCGGCACATCGATTGGCGCGGGCGAGTGGCTCGAAACGTCTGGTGAGATGATCGCGTCGTTTAATCCGACGACGGGTGAGCTTCTTGGAAAAGTACAATCGGCCGATTCTGCCGCCTATAATCGTGCCGTTGAATCAGCACAGGCAGCATTCAAGACGTGGCGCATGGTTCCCGCACCCAAGCGCGGTGACGTCGTGCGCGATTTCGGGAACATCTTGCGCGAATATAAAGAGCCGCTCGGCGACTTAGTTGCGCTTGAAATGGGCAAGATTCAAGTTGAGGGATTGGGCGAAGTGCAGGAGATGATTGACATCTGCGACTTCGCTGTGGGTCTCTCACGCCAGCTTTATGGCGTGACGATGGGCAGTGAGCGGCCACAGCATCGCATGTATGAGCAGTGGCATCCGCTCGGGCCAATCGGCATCATCAGCGCGTTTAACTTCCCCGTCGCGGTCTATTCATGGAACGCCGCGCTCGCGGCCGTTTGTGGTGACACGATGATTTGGAAGCCAAGTGAGTTAACCCCGCTCGTATCTGTAGCGACGCAAAAGTTAGTCAATCGCGTTATGGCAGATCATGGCTTAAGTGGCGTGTTTAATTTGACGGTGGGCGCGGGTGATATCGGCCGATTGATGGCTGAAGACACTCGCATTCCGCTCGTTTCCTTCACTGGCTCAACGGCGACAGGTCGCAAGGTGGCGGCAACGGTTGCAGGGCGTTTGGGACGGTCGATTTTAGAGTTAGGTGGCAACAACGCAATCATTGTGACGGAATCGGCCGATCTCGATATGGCAACACGCGGGATCGTTTTTGGCTCAGTTGGCACGGCGGGACAACGCTGCACGAGCACGCGCCGCATCATCGCCCATGAATCAGTTGCTGACACACTCACCTCTCGTCTGGTCAACGCCTACAAAACAGTTCCAATGGGTGATCCGCTCGACGCGAAGACACTCGTTGGGCCATTGGCGACAGAACGCGCTGTGCGCCAAATGCAACACGCCATCGACCAAGCACAAGCGCAGGGGGGCGAACTGCTTGTCGGGGGCAATCCGCGTCCAGATGTCGGCCCACAATTTGTCGAACCAGCCATCATTAAGATGCCCGCACAAACTGAGATTGTGATGGAGGAAACGTTTGCACCGATCCTCTACATCATGACTTACAATGAGTTGGATGAGGCGATCCAGATGCACAACAGCGTGGCACAGGGCTTATCGAGCGCAATCTTTACAGATTCCGTAAGATCGGCCGAACGCTTCCTCTCTCACCAAGGCTCAGACTGTGGCATCGCCAACGTCAACATCGGCACAAGCGGCGCGGAAATCGGCGGCGCATTCGGTGGCGAAAAAGATACTGGCGGTGGCCGTGAATCGGGTTCTGATGCGTGGAAGGGTTACATGCGCCGCCAAACAAATACCATCAACTGGTCAACCGAACTGCCGCTCGCGCAGGGCATCGAATTTGGCTAATTGTATGTGCAAGTGCGTGGAAAGCGGTTAGTGCAACGCAAATATACTTACCATTGCCCGCTCATCCTAGACAACGCACCTGATAGCATGGCGTGCAGCAAAGAATCTTCATCACGCTGCACGCCTTACGTTTTAATCCCATATAATCTCAAATTCCCTTTGACAACCCCACCCCTCGTTGCTATAATTTTGAGCCGTTCGAGATTGGAGGAATGGCCGAGTGGACGATGGCGATTGTCTTGAAAACAATTGTGGCGCAAGTCACCGGGGGTTCGAATCCCTCTTCCTCCGCTGAGGCGGATGAAAGAAAGTCCGTTTAAAAATTGAGGGGAGGTGCCAGAGTGGACGATTGGGGCCGCCTGCTAAGCGGTTAATGGCCTTTAAAGCCATTCATGGGTTCGAATCCCATCCTCCCCGCTCTTTCTTTAACTTTTGATTTCTTTTTTATCCGACCGTATGCGCCCTTAGCTCAGTGGATTAGAGCGTCCGGCTACGAACCGGAAGGTCGGGGGTTCGAGTCCCTCAGGGCGTACAAGAAAACAGCCACCCAAATTTGGGTGGCTGTTTTTTTATTTTAAGTAATCTCAAGTGTCTTATTACTTTGTTAGCAGGTTGTCTATGGCGTAGCCAAGTTGTTTTAGGTTGCTCACGACAAATGCATCGTCACAGTGGGGAAGATATTGGAACATATCGCTGTCTCCCGTTCCCCATTGATATTCGCGTTCAGGATTGAGCCAAATAAGACGACGCGCGCGCCGCTTTAGATCTTGCACAAGATCAGAACGCGGTGCAGTATAGTTGTTGCGACCATCGCCCAAAAAGACCACAGTAGACCGATGATCGACGCGATTGAGATGGTTGTCGTAGAACATTTCAAGTGAACGTCCTAAATTGGTCGCGTATGGGCGGTACGGGTGAACGTTGCGAATGACATAGAATGCACTCTCAACGTCGTTGTTGGCGACGAGATCGACTACTTTAGGGTTAAGCTCAGAGAGTTCACCGTAAAAAGTGAAGATTGTGATGCGCGACACCTGATCGCTCAATTGATGGACGAAGCGCAGCAAGAATTCAATGATGCGTTCCATCGAACCTGACACATCGACGAAAAACACGAGACTAGGCTTTATCTTCTTATGGCGGAACTTTAGTTCAACGGGAACACCACCATACTGCATGTTCGCACGAATGGTGCTTTTCGGATCGAACTTGCCCTTTTTGCCACGCTTGCGCCGCAGTGCTGCGCGGCTGCGTAACTGCTGAACGAGACGACGAACTTCGACGCGCAACTGTTCTGTGTCGGTGTGAGAGAGTGCTTCAAATGGGCGATCGGTGATGTCATTTTCGTCACCGTGCAATTCGTCACCGTCCGCACCACGACCATTGCCCGTCCGTTCAGCGCGTTCACGTGCGACTTCTAAGCCGACCGTCTGCGCGACCTGCTCCCGCAAGTTGCCAGCGTTCTCGCGCGTGATGCCAAGTAGCGCGTCGATCTTATCTTGCGATAGTCCCATCTCCTGCAACGTCTCCATCAACTTCTGCATATTCTGCTCAAAGTTTGTGAAGCCCATTTCGCGCAACATCGCACGATTAACGTAAATTGTCTTGCGCGGGCCGTCACGCCAACGCTCTGACATTTGTTGCGCCATCTCTTCAAGCTCTTCTTTAGAAGGGCCGTCTCCACTAGTCAACCATTCAAGCAGCTGTTTGGTGCGATCATTAAACTGCGACAATGCTTGGTTAAGCATGTCAAGTTCATTGTCATCCAGCTCGCTTGTTGCATCTTCCAGCGGGGCTTCACCACTACTAAAGTAGAGTGGAAAGAGTCGGTCGAAAATCTGAAAATCTTTGCTCTCTTTGACCAGCGTGGTGCGTAGGGATTCGCGGAATGTTTCGCGTTCTTGGATTCCGAGAATTTCAATCGCACGGAAAGCATCCACGCCTTCCGCAAGGGAGACACGAACACCAGCAGCACGCAGACCTCGAACGAATTCTGTTATTCTGTCATCCATGATTCGTGGTTAGTGGCTAGTGGTTAGTGGCTAGTGGTTCTTGACTTACCACTATTCACTACCCACTACTCACTACTTATCTTTCCCACTCACCCCGACTGCCTTGATGGCGCATCATACGACGCGCTTTAGAGACATCGGTTTCGTATTTGAGCAGGACATTTAGCGTATCTGTGAGCGTCTCTTGATCGATTGAAGTCGCGTTGAGTGTGACAAGCGCACGCGCCCAGTCGAGCGTTTCGCTGATGCTGGGGACTTTGCGTAAATCCATGTTGCGGATTTGCTGCACTGTTTGGACAGCTTGTTTTGCCAACTCTGGCTTCATGTTGGGAACTTTAAGATGAACGATTTCCAACTCTTCATCGAATGTTGGATAGCCGATATGGAGATAGAGACAACGACGTTTGAGGGCTTCGCTCAATTCGCGCGTGTTGTTGCTAGTCAGGACAACGATTGGCTGGTGTTTTGCCCTGATCGTGCCTAGTTCAGGCACGGTGACTTGAAAGTCGCTGAGGACTTCGAGCAAGAACGCCTCAAATTCGACATCGGCGCGATCAATTTCGTCAATCAGCAAGACGACAGGTTCGTCACTTGTTAGTGCCGTGAGGAGCGGTCGGGGCAGCAGGAAGTTATCCGAGAAGAAAATGTCGTCTTGTTCAGCCAATCGCTCGGCCGCCTCTTTTAACGATGTCACGCCATCTAAAACGGTTGATAATGTGTCGCGCAAAAGCTGTGTATAGAGCATTTGCTTGGCGTATTCCCATTCGTAAAGTGCCTTGCTTTCATCAAGCCCTTCATAACATTGCAGGCGAATGAGCGGTCGGCCGAGTGCCTTTGCAACCGCTTTTGACAACTCTGTTTTACCGACGCCGGGAGGGCCTTCGGTTAAAATTGGCTTGCAAAGACTTTGGGCAAGATAGGTTACGGTTGCAATCTCTTTGGACGCAATATATTGCTGATTTGATAGTTTTTCTTTTGTATCGTCAATTGATTTGAACATGTGGACTCCACTAGAATCAGTACGTTTAGTGGCACACGATAGAGGCTAAACGTTTGTTCGATGTTTGGATTGTAGACGGTGAGAGGCGGTGCGTAAAGGGATTGGGACGAATTATTTAGTTGCAAGTTGCAAGTTGCGGGTCGCATGACGTGCTCGTTCAGCTTGTCTCTAACAATATTGCTATGTTTTCAGATGATAAAGCTTGGATTTTGGATGGGGGCTTGGCGACGGAGTTAGAGAATCGGGGGCATGATTTGAGCGGCGCATTGTGGTCGGCTCGGCTGATTAAGGATGATCCAGCGGCGATTGTGGACGTACACCGTGCCTATTTGGAAGCGGGAGCTGATATCATCATTGCGCCGACATATCAAATTGGCACACGCGAGCCTGTCGTCTGGAGCGACAAATGGCAGGATTTTGTACCGAGTATTCGGCATGGGCTGGACATTGCCATTGCTGCACGAGATTCATTTTGGAAGACTGAACAAAAAAGGACAGATAGTAGCAAACCGCTTGTGGCTGCAAGTATTGGACCGTATGGGGCTATCCTCGCCAACGGGGCTGAATATACTGGAGACTATGATTACACCAAATTACCGCCGAGAACTTTAGATGACAGTATTCAAGATCATTCACCACAGGCAAAACTGGCTGGCTTTCATATGCTCCGCTGGCTGCTTGCGATGGAATCGGATGTCGATCTTCTGGCTTGTGAAACCTTGCCCTCCTTTTTAGAAGTCCAAGCACTACTAATTCTTATGCGTAAAGCTGCGCAGAAACCTGTGTGGTTTTCATTTAGCTGTCGGGATGGGGAGCGAATTAGTGACGGAACACCGATTCGAGAGTGTGCCAAATTGTTGGACGGGGAACCGAAGGTTGCGGCGATTGGCGTGAACTGTACGAAACCTATTTTTGTTGAAAGTTTGATCAGGGAGATACGCAGCGTTTCGGATAAGCCGATTGTGGTTTATCCAAACTCGGGGGAGGTTTGGAATGGAGCAGAAAATTGCTGGATTGAGGGAGGAGATGAGACGGTTGCGCAGTTTGTGGAACGGGCCGTGCGTTGGCGGGAAGCTGGGGCGACGATTATTGGCGGCTGTTGTCGGACAGGGCCAGAGCATATCGCGAGGTTGCGGGAGAGATTTGTAGGAGAGGGCAGATAAGGCATAGATTGCGCAGGTGAGCGCGGATTTTTCGGGGAAATTGCGTACAATTGGGATATGGCTATTCAGGATAATGTTGAAGTGGTGCTGGAAAAGGTCGCGCAGGCGGCAGGGCGGAGTGGGAGATCTGCCGATTCTATCACCCTTATCGCCGTTAGTAAGCAGAAATCGTTGGCAATGATCAAAGATGCAGTTTCCGCAGGGTTACGCGATTTTGGCGAGAACCGATCGGCCGAACTTGCCAGCAAAGCTCAAGCACTTCCCAATCTAAACTGGCACTTTATCGGGCATTTGCAGACACGGCAAAGTCAACCTGTGGCTGATTATGCAGGATTGTTTCATGCGGTGGATCGGCCGAAAATTGCCACCCGTCTCAATAATCAATTGACACATACGCTGCCCGTTTTACTGGAAATCAATGTGTCGGGTGAGGCAAGCAAAGGGGGATTTGACTGTTCTGACTGGGAGAACGATGGTGCGCAGCGCGCTGCACTCGTGCAAGCCGCTACAACCATCTCAGAATTAGCGCGTATAGAGATTCACGGCCTCATGACGATGGCTCCCTATGTGGCAGATGATGCGACGGTGCGACAGGTTTTTTCTCGCACGCGCCGATTGGCAGAATGGTTGCGTTCGACGCTACCAGACATCTCTTGGGATGCACTCTCGATGGGCATGACAAACGATTACGCTATCGGCATTGAAGAAGGGGCGACACACGTGCGTGTGGGTCGCGCAATCTTCGGTGAACGACAATACTAAAAAAGGAATATCATGGGTCTGTTAAGTATCATTTTTCAAATCTTCTACCTTATTCTGCTCACACGTATCATTCTATCATGGGTGATTCAAGCGACGCGCCACCCTGCAATCGTTTCAATCTATCAGATCACGCATCAATTGACAGAACCCCTGCTCGCCCCTATTCGCAATATATTGCCGCCAATGGGTGGGTTTGATTTTAGTCCGCTCGTCTTGTTATTCATTCTGAGCGCAGTACAACGAGCCATCCCTTAACGCATTTCTCTTTGTGTCACGTCAAAAGTATCAATGAATTCTCTGACCATCGCGGGGAGAATTGCCCACATCCTACAATAAAGCTAAAATGCCCCGTTGCATGATGGCTAAAATCGGTTATTTACAACAGTCAGCATTCAGCAATTTGTCTGTCAATTAGCAGACAACATTGTTGAGTGCTAATTTTTTACACAACACAAACGTATCATCCGTCTCAAACCAATAAATAACTTACGGATGCTAGATAAGGTATTGACCCGTGACACTAAATATATCTACACAAGAAGATGATCAGCGGCAACTGGCCGTAACGGTCGAAGTTGATGAAAAGCGCGTGCGCCAAGCGATGCAGAAAGCAGCGAAGGATTACGCGCGTAAATTGCGTATTCCAGGATTTCGCCCGGGCAAGGCACCCTATGGCATTGTCAAGGGATATGTTGGCGAGGAGAATTTGCGTCAAGATGCGTTGAACGACATTTTGCCCAAGATTTTTGAAGAAACTTTGGCACAAATTGACGTTGAGCCATATGCACAGCCGACGCTCGATGATGTCGATTTTGATCCCCTCATTTTGAAGATGACTGTTCCGCTTGAACCGATCGTCGTGCTAGGGGATTATCGCGAGATGCGCCGTGAGATTGATGCCGTTGAGGTTTCCGATGAAGCTGTTGACGAAGCTATTGATCTGGTACGCCAACAACAGGCGACGACAGAATTGGTCGAGCGTGCAAGTGCACTCGGTGATGAGTTAGTCATCAACGGGAAAGGTGTTGTTCCGGCCGAGGATGAGGATGGGGAAGAAGACCCTATCTTTGACCAAGAAAATCACCATGTGCGATTAGAAGCAGATGCCGTATTCCCTGAGACAGATTTTGCCGAACAGCTTGTTGGGCTCAGCGCAGGGGATGAAAAGACGTTTACCGTAACCTTCCCGGATGCATATGAAGACGAAACGCTAGCGGGTAAGACCGCGACGTTTACGGTTGAAGTGCAAGAGGTTCTGGAGCGGACAGTTCCAGAATTGGATGATGAGTTTGCCAAAAATCAAACTGGCGACTTTGAAACACTCGAAGATTATCGCGCAGAACGTAAAGAGCAGCTTCAAGAACAAGCGGAAGAGCAAGCGAAGAACGATCTCATTGAAGAGATGATCGGCGAGATGCTCGAAAATGTCGAAGAGTTGGTCTATCCGCAAGGGGTATTATCGGCCGAAATCGACGAGATGCTCAATGGCATCAAACAGCAAATCCAGCAAATTGGCTGGAGCTGGGACGCTTATCTCGAAGCGCGTGACTTGACTGAAGAAGAGATGCGCGACGAATTTGAAGAAGGTGCGGTTGACCGTCTCGAGCGTCGTCTCGTATTCCAGAAATTTGTCCAGACGGAACAACTGTTGCTCTCGCAAGAAGAGATCGATAGTGCCGTTGAGAAGCGTCTTGAAACGTTTGATGAAGAGATGCGTGGGTACATGCGCCCCTACCTTGAAGGTGAAGGTGGTGCCATGATCCGTCAAGAGCTGTTGACAAACAAAGTTTATGATCGCATCGCGGCTATCTTCGCAGGTGAAGCACCCGAATTGACGGATACAGCCGAAGAAGTGGACGCTGTTGCGGATGAGCCAGAGGCTGCGGAAGAGTTAGAAGCTATCGTGTCGGAGTCAGAAGACAGCGATGAATAGATCATCGCCATATTGGAGTTAATTACATGAATTTCTTACCACAATCAGTCGTGCCAATGGTTATCGACAATTCGGGGCGCGGCGAACGAGCATACGACATCTACTCCCTTCTATTGAAACAGCGCATCGTGTTGTTGGGGACAGGCATTAACGATCAAGTTGCCAACCTCATCGTTGCGCAGTTGCTTTATTTGGACAGCCAAGACCCAGAAGAGCCAATTCGCCTTTACATCAACTCACCCGGTGGGCAGGTGTACAGCGGTATGGCGATTTACGACACGATGCAGCAGATCAGCGCACCTGTTTCGACAGTTGCCGTTGGCTTTGCAGCTAGCTTTGGCACAATCGTTTTGACCGCTGGTGCGAAGGGAATGCGCTATGCACTGCCAAACGCGACGATTCATATGCACCAGCCACTCGGCGGGGCACAAGGTCAAGCGTCGGACATTGCGATTCAAGCACAAGAGATTTTGCGTCTGCGGACAAGCTTGAACGGCATTTTGTCCAAGCACACGGGTCAAAATTTGGAGCGTATTCAGAACGACACAGATCGTGACATCTACATGAGCGCGGCCGAAGCGGTCGAATACGGTTTGATCGATCAAGTATTAGACAATCCAAACGACATTCCAACTGCTTAAGTAGATGAGTAGGGAATAAGCGGCTTTTCGGCCGAATTCTCGACTCAACGCAAGCCAATAATTACGCGTTAGACTTAAAAATCGTTGCTGAAAGTTAACGTTAAAATGACTCGCACCGTTAGCGTGTGGGTCATTTTTTGTTTTTGCCAGGCTACAAACGTGATACAATTTTGCCTGTTAACGGTAACAGTAGTGAATTGTGACATTTAGCCGTAATCATTGTCCAAAAGCTTTAGAGAAAAGATCAGATTGGTATTCAAAAGCATGTATACACTCTGTCTACATGGATAGATACTATCATTGAGCCTAAATTTTGTAACGTTTCGACTATTTACGACATCATTAAACCCATGTATATTACGGTGATTTTTGACAAGAGGTTACTATGCAGCGACTGACGAAATTGAGTTTTATTTTCATCCTGCTTTTCAGTTCGATCTCCATTCGAGGGGCGTCTGCGGCCGATAGCGATATGCTGGGCAGCGCGTTGCAAGGGATGGAAAGTGCTTCAACATTTGTGGAGCTGATCAACATTGCAGGACTTGATGGCTTTGTCAACGGACAAGGCAATTACACCGCGCTTGTGCCAACCAATGCGGCATTTGCGAGCTTGCCCGATGGCGAGCTAAACAGAATTAAAGAAAATCCGAATAATGCACGTGAAGTCGTTCTCTATCACTTGTTAAATGCACGACATGGCAGTGCAGCGTTACGTGGGCTCTCAAGCGAAAAGTCTGTACTCGGGCCATCAATATTGATTGAGCCGTACGCCATCATTCGAGTTGATGGCCGCGCCCAATTGATCATTACCGACGTTGAAGCTGCTAACGCCGTCATTCACGTTCTTGACGGTGTCTTAGATCCAGCCAATGGACCAATCGCTGCCCCTCCTCCCACACCGCCGACTGGCGATGCTGGCAGCGCGCCATCCGCGCCCGGCGAACCAACGCCCATCCCAACACCGACGAAGCCACCGGGCTATGTTGAACCACAAGCGCAAAGCGAGGCCGTCATCAACGCGCCTACCGAGAATCCTGCGTTTCTCGACGGTGGTTATCAGGAATATTGGTCAGGTGTGATGGCGGATAGCTCGACATGTAAGGGCATGACATGGACATTATTGCAGCAGGGTGGCGGCCTGACTCGTATTGGGTCCGATCGACAAACGAATCCATGGCGTGGTGATACCTCATGCGGTACTGCCCTGCCTATCTTGTGCATTAATCAAAACTTTGAAGGCTGGCCCTCATCTGACTACAGTGAAGGCTGGGCGTATGGACGAGTTGATGCAACGATGCCCGTACCCGGCACACGACTCACATCTCCCGGCGCAGCCAACGGCATTTGCCGCCAAACATTTGGTGACGAATATCGCATGGCTGAGTTCCATGACGGTGCGGCCGGTGTGGCGATTGGTGAATATAGTGGGTGGGATTTCTGGGCATATGGTGGTGTTGAGCCGGGACAACGTTTTTGGGTTTCAAACAACGATCAGCCGGCCAACCCATGGAACAGCATTCAGCCACAAGAGAAAGTTGAACTCAACTTGTGGGCAACACCTGTTAATTGGCAAGGTGAAGACCCTGCATTTGTCTATGGCTTGCACATGATGCCAGAGCAAGGTCAGTCTGTTGCACGCACAGAATGTCGTGGCATGACATGGGTCATCCATCGCCAATTCAATGGGCTCGTTGAGGTTGGTGTTGACAATAAATCAAACCCGTATCGTGGGGATACAAATTGCAACAATCGCCTGCCAATATTGTGCATTAAAGTGCAAGGCTATGCAGTTCCAACCTCGCAAATGGGTGTTTACTTCAATCAGGGCTGGTCGGGCGCAAACGTGAATACGACCTACCCTTTTAGTGGACATGAGATCAACAGCCGCGATAAGGCAAATGCCAAGTGTCGAGAGGCGTTTGGCGGTGGCTGGCGAATGGCAGAATTTCATGACGGTGCGCTTGGTCAACTAGGAACAGATGGTTGGAAGTTCTGGGCGTATGGTGGATTACCAATCGGCCGACGCATGTGGGTTTCGATTAACGATCAGCCAGCAAATCCGTGGAACCCTACACAGTAAGTTCGTTTTTCTGTTAACATCGTTTCCAACCCTTCAAGAAACAAAGATTATGTTAAAGATTCAGGCCAATCGCGGCCTGAATTTTGTTTGTAAGTTAGAGACAGTATCCTTATCATGGTATTAACGGTATAATTTTGCAGCTATGAATCAACCCATCTCGCCATTTGGACAGCACCCTATGCGGCTGCGGATGACGATTCCGGTGGACTGGCGTCGGCCGGAAAGTGCAGAATCGTATCAACTGTTCTGGGACGACAAGAGCGAGTACGGGATGTTGTATCCCCGCCCATCGATTGAGTCTGTCGCCTCATTTTATAAAGTTGACGATTACTACACCCACCACGTCCGCGATCTTCGCAAGACGGCAAGCGTATTTGACAATATGTTTGGCCGTGTGTTGGGGCGCGTCTCGTGGCAGTTAGACCAAAGCGTCTACATTGGCCCAACTTGGTTCGCGGCGCATTATGGCGAATCGCCCGTCAGCATTCTCGATTTGGGCTGTGGCGGCGGACAACTGTTGGCGGAGCTAAAAGAGAAGGGGCACACCGTTGTCGGTGTTGAACCAGACAATGATGCACGCAAAATTGCCGAAGAACGCGGTGTGACAGTTTATGCTGGCACAGCAGAACAGCTACCTGACGAGGTTGTCGGGCAAAAGTTTGACGCGATCTTTATTACGCACGTTTTGGAGCATTGTGTTGATCCTGTCGCAGCGTTAAAAAATTCGGCCGATCTGCTCGCCCAAAATGGCAAAGTCACGATCGAAGTTCCCAATCATCAGGCGCTTGGTTTTCAAAAGGCAGGATTGACATGGCGCTGGCTCGATGTACCCCGCCATCTCAACTTTTTCACGCCTAAGAGTTTACAAGCGGCTTGTCGTGAAGCGGGTCTAGAGCCAGTCGGTATCGAATATCGCGGGTATACGCGTCAGTTTGATGCCAATTGGATTCGAGATGAGCAAAAAATCTACGACCGCTACAAGGCAAAGCTGAATGGCGAAAGTCATATTTTGCCAGAGCGCAAGAGTCAATGGCAAGCGTGGAAACTGTTCTCACAGACGATCTTTGTTGAAGATGCAAAGAAATATGACTCTGTGCGCGTCATTGCGGCCAAAAGATAGCCTCCTCACAAGGTAAAGACCCGTTTAATTTTTCCACCTTATTATCAATTTAGATAGATAGACTGCTACAATCCTTGTCGATTGACAGAGAGAAAAGAGCAGTAACGTATCGGTTTAGCTTGCTAGCCGAAGAGGGATTCTCATGGAAGGTAGTGCCAACATTTTGGTGCCAATTGCATTATTTGGCTGCGTGATAGGCTTTTTAGCACTATTCGCCGTATTAAAAAATCCGCGACATGCGCTCCTCTATAGTTTCATCAGTGCATGGCTCTTTTTACCAAACTTTACTTATGAGATAGAGGGGTTGCCCGACTACTCAAAGTTGTTTGCAACCTGCTTTGGTATTCTCTTGGCCGTTTTCGTGTTTGATTTCAAGCGCATGTTGACAATTCGGCCGAAATGGATCGACATCCCCATGATTCTATGGGTGCTCGTCCCATTTGGTTCATCGATCACTAATTTCGGCTTCAATCGCATCGGATTATGGGATGGAATGTCTGAGTCCCTCGATCAGTTGGTATTGTGGGGAATTCCCTATTTTCTCGGACGTGTCTACTTCACAAATTGGGATGATTTAAAGGATTTGGCAACGGGATTTTTGGTAGGTGGCGCAGTCTACACACCATTTATCCTATTCGAGATGCGTTTTAGTCCACAACTGCACCGACTTGTCTACGGCTTCCATCAGCACAAATTTGAACAAACATCACGCTTTGGTATGTGGCGACCGATGATCTTTATGCAACATGGTCTAATGGCTGCCTTTTGGGTGATGGCGATTGCCCTTATCGCGGTTTGGCTCTGGCGATCAGGTACCTATGAGCGCATTAAATTCTCACTTTTCAATCGAGACTTTTCATTTTCGTTTGGTTATGTAGCCGCATTTTTTGTCGGATTAACGATATTGATGGTCTCGGTCAACGCATGGGTATGGATGCTGACAGGACTTTCCGTCTTGTTTGCGAGCCAGATATTCAGGACGCGCTGGATTATCGTACTACTATTTTGCATCGTCCCTCTCTACGCATTTTTACAAGGTAGCAATATGTGGCCGACCGAGCTATCGGTTGACTTTATGACGGGTCTAATCGGTGAGGAACGCGCCCAATCGCTTGAATATCGTTACTTCAATGAGGAATACCTGACCGAACGCGCCCGTGAACAACCTATTTTTGGCTGGGCCGGCTGGGATAGACAGCACGTCGACCTTGGCTGGGGCAATCGCACCGTTGCCGATTCAATGTGGGTGACATTCTTTGGCAAGTTTGGATCATTTGGATTCTTGGCACTCGTTTTCTCAATTTTGCTACCAGCCATCGTCTTTGTCTCGCGCTACCGAGCGAATATGTGGTCACATCCA
This sequence comes from Anaerolineae bacterium, assembly GCA_030425205.1. Taxonomy (GTDB): domain Bacteria; phylum Chloroflexota; class Anaerolineae; order Promineifilales; family Promineifilaceae; genus CALECP01. The sequence continues at coordinate 44,457 of JAUIAP010000025.1, read as the reverse complement.
AAACTTGCGCCGGCCGCCGTCTTTTCTGTCATTCTGGTCTTGTATATGCTCGATGGGTTGCTCAACAACATGATCAATCCACTCTATATGGTGACAGCGGGTGCATTGATGGGGGCGTATGGCAACTTGCCAGCAGTCGATGCCTCAATAGAGTTGCCAAGTGCAAAACCGCCAAAGAACGATGATTTCGAGACTCCGCGAGGGGTTGTTTCGGCCGATTAAACGTATTGCGGACTTCAAGCCCGCAATACTCACCTATGAACCGCGTCCATCCTATTTCTGCACATAGCGCATATCTTAACCGCCGCTACTTTGGCTCATTAGACGGTATTCGTGGCCTCGCCATCCTGGTTGTCGTCTGGCATCATACGGCACCACGCATTGGCTGGCTACCGATGAGCGGACGTGGTTTTCTCGGCGTCGATATGTTCTTTGTGATGAGCGCATTTCTGATCGTCACACTGCTGCTGCGCGAAAAAGATCGCACCAACGCTATCTCGCTAAAAAAGTTTTACATGCGCCGCGTCCTGCGAATTTTCCCGCTTTACTACGGCATCATTTTGCTGTTTATTGTTCTGTTTGGGATTGTTGCACGCGGCAGCGATATGGCGGCTCCCTTTTTCGATGCACTCCCCTATTATCTAACCTACACCAGCAACTTTATCGACGAATTGACCCTGCTCACCGTTGCATGGAGTTTGGCAACTGAAGAGCAGTTCTATCTCTTCTGGCCACCCATCGAAAAGTTTTTATCGCGCTTCCTCTTCCCAATCTGGATTGGCCTATTCCTCGTTAACCAGCTCATCAACTACGGCATTCTGTTTGCACACTACCATGATGAACTGGAGATTTTGCAATCAACGTTTACACCCATCCTATTTGGTGTTGGGTTAGCCCATCTTCTGCACAATCGTGAGTGGTTTGAACGCCTGCAAAACGCCATCGGGCAAAAGTGGATGATATTGGTGTGGTCAACTGTGTTGCTTGTCTTATTTAATCTTCCGATTGCCGACATTTCTGGTACGACACGCCTGCTCATTCAACTAGCAATGACAGGTTTTGTAGCAACGGCTGTCTTGCAAGAACAGCACCTGCTAGAACCAGTTTTCCGCTGGAAACCGCTGTTGCGTTTGGGGATTGTCAGCTATGGTGTCTATCTGTTTCACATGTTGGTGGTAGCTGTGGGCGCAGCCGTCCTACGGCGACTCGGCTTAGCAGATTCAGGATCGCTCATTTTGTTTGTCATTGTGCTGATTGGGACATACATCATTGCAGAAATCAGCTTCCGTTTTTACGAGACACCATTTATCCGTCTCAAAAAACGCTTTGCCTCTGGTGCAAAACAACCACCAGACGTTGTGATCGAAAAAAAGACAGAGGCGATTGTGCAGTGATGCGTTTGGCAATTGTCATTTTGAACTATCGCACACCACAATTGGTGATCGATTGTCTGCGGTCATTTGAGGCAGAAATTCAACCAGACCGCGACTGCGTCATCATTGCGGATAATGCTTCGAATGACGCTTCCCCACAACTTATTCAACAGGCTATCGATGAAAACGGCTGGGCATGGGCGCAACTGGCGATTGCGCCAAACAACGGCGGTTTTTCGGCTGGAAATAATTTTGGGATGCAACAAGTCGCTGCAGAAGCCTACTTTCTGATTAACAGTGACACGCTCGCTCGGAGCGGTGTGTTAGACGCGCTACATCGCGCCCTAGACGCCAATCCGCACGTTGGGTTGGTGAGTCCACGCCTTGAGTGGCCGGATGCCACGCCGCAAATATCGTGCTTTCGCTACCCCACTCCCATCAGCGAACTGCTCGAAGCGGCCAAATCGAGTCCAATCACGAAACTGTTTCCCCATCGAGAGGTTGCCCTCCCTATCAGTGATGCGCCGCAAACGCCTGAGTGGACAAGTTTTGCCGCCTGTGTGGTGCGCCGCGCCGTCATCGAGCAAATTGGCTGGATGGACGAAGGCTATTTCATGTATTTTGAAGATGTCGATTTTTGTCGGCGCGCGCGGGAAGCAGGTTGGGATATTTTGCATGTGCCGACAGCGCGGATGGTGCATTTGCGCGGCGGAACGTCTGAGGTGAAGGAGGCGACGAAGACTCGCAAGCGTCGGCCGAAATACTTTTATGCGGCACGCACACGCTATTTCGCCAAATTTTATGGGGGACGTTTTGGTATTTTCCGAGCAAATATCGCGTGGACAGTGGGGCGTTTAATCGCCTTCATGCGCGAGAAAATTGGCAAAAAACAACCGCATACGTGCGCCCATGAAGAGTGGGACATCTGGACAAATTGGCAAGAACCACTTACAACCAAAACAATATGAGATTACCCGACTTCATGATTATTGGCGCAATGAAAAGCGCGACGAGTACCCTGCATGAGCAATTGGCGCAGCAAGATGGCTTTTTCATGTGTACACCGAAGGAGCCATACTTTTTTAGCGATGATCCTGTCTATGCAAAGGGGCTGGAGTGGTATGCAGGATTGTTTGCAGATGCGCGGGCGGATGACATCTGCGGTGAATCGACGACGCACTATGCGAAATTGCCGACATATCCAAAGACGATTGCGCGGATTGCGGAGCATGTGCCAGATGCAAAGTTTGTCTATGTGATGCGCCATCCGATTGATCGACTGGTCTCGCAATATATTCATCAGTGGACGGAGCGGGAGATTGATCGGCCGATTGATGAAGCGATTCACACCCACCCTGAACTGATCGCCTACTCAAGATACGCAATGCAGTTGGAACCCTATTTCGCACAGTTTGGTCAAGCGCGCGTCTTGCCTGTCTTTTTTGACCATCTGCGCTCCCATCCACAAGTCGAACTAGCGCGCATTTGCAACTTTCTAGGCTACACTGGAAATCCCGTTTGGGATGACAGCGACCAGCAGCGCAATGTCAGCAGCGAACGAATGCGCGTTAATCCAATCCGTGATGCACTGGTCAACGCGCCGATTCTTAGTACGATTCGTCGGCGGTTGATTCCACCCACGATGCGTGAACGGGTAAAAACGCTGTGGCGGATGGAGAAACGACCTGAACTTTCGGCCGATTCCACCTTACAACTTCAAGAAATTTTTGATGCAGATTTAGCTGTATTAAGTGGTTGGCTTGGCGTAGAATTAACCTGTCAGAACTTTAAGTCTGTCACACGCGAGCGCGTGTGGGAATGGGAAAAGGAGCAGTAAGCAATAAACGGTAGACAATAAACAGCGCACTGCTGTTCACTGTTTCCGGTTCACTGTTTACTGAATTGCCGATGTCTGTAGAACAAGCAGGGGTGGTCATAATCGGCCGAAATGAAGGCGAGCGTTTGCGTGCGTGTATTCAATCGGTGTTGCCGCAAGCAGCACAGGTGGTGTACGTTGATTCAGGTTCGGCCGATCAGAGTGTTGCGCTCGCACAATCACTCGGTTGCGATGTTGTTGAACTAACAACAGACCGTCCCTTCACCGCTGCACGGGGTCGCAACGCCGGTTATCGTCACCTCCTCACCCACTACAACCACCTTCAATTTATCCAATTTATCGACGGTGATTGCACCTTAGATGAGTCGTGGATGATGCACGCATTGGCGAAAATGGGAGAGAATGGGAAAATAGCAGTTGTCTGCGGACGACGGCGGGAACGATTCCCCAACGCGACGATTTACAATTTGCAATGTGATATGGAATGGAACACACCGATTGGGCGTGCCGACGCATGTGGTGGCGATGCGCTGATGCGCGTGACGGCGTTGCGTGAAGTGCATGGCTTTGATGAGTCGTTTGCGGCAGGAGAGGAGCCAGAAATGTGTTTTCGGATGCGGGCGTTTGGTTGGCAAGTGTGGCGCATTGATGCGGAAATGACCCAACACGATGCAGCGATGACGCGCTTTTCGCAGTGGTGGACACGTTCCGTACGAGCAGGCAGCGCTTATGCTCAAAGTAGTTATACGCACGGAGACGCAAAATACAACGTGCGCCAATCACTTAGCATCTGGCTCTGGGCATTTGTCATACCGCTGATTGCGATTGCCGGCATACCCATTACCGCTGGATTGAGTTTGGGCGTGTTGCTGCTGTATCCTATTTTAGGATGGCGTATCTATCGTTGGCGACGACGCATTGGCGACCCGCTGCGTGATTCGGTCGTCTATGCCCTTTTCACCATCATCGGCAAATGGGCGAATCTTGTGGGACAGTTGCGCTTTTGGCGCACGCGGGAAAGTAAATTGATTGAATATAAAAGTGCGGAGGTAGCGTGACGAGCTGGACAGTTGAAGATACCCAAAGAATGCCAAGAGTAAAGGCGGTAACGGCAACCAAACCGACCATTGCGTATGTGACGCAATTTTTCCCTTACCTGACTGAAACGTTCGTTTATCGTGAAGTCTTGGCATTGCGCGAGCATGGCTTTGATGTCGTCACATTGGCCAATCGCACGCCAGACGACAAGCACCTTTCGGCCGAATCCCTTCCCCTCATGGCATCCACCAGCTATGTCTTTCCGTTGCAATGGGTTCCCTTTCTGTTTGCCCATCTCTATTTCATGCTGCGCCACCCGCTGCGCTATTTTGGCACGCTGATCAATATGATGACGCAGCGGGGAGAAAGTTGGGACAATCGCAAGCGTACCTTTGGCCATTTTATGGGCGGCGTCTTTTTGGCGCGCAAGGCACAAAAACAGCATGTGTCACACATTCACGCCCACTTTTCTGTCAACGCGGCAACAATCGGTTTGGCGATTGCGCGACTGCTCGATATTGGCTATAGCTTTACAGTTCACAACAACATTTTCACCGATCAGTTGATATTAAGAGAGAAGTTGAAATCGGCCGATTTTATCATCTCTATCTCCGAATATAGCCGCAACTTCCTGCTCAACTTTGCCCCCGACATTCCCAATCTGCGCGATAAATTCCGCATCGTCCATTGTGGAATTTCGCCGAAATCTTTTGTTCCAGATCGGCCGAAAACAGCCTCTGAAACACCGCACATCGTCTATCTTTCCAGCCTGGCTGAACGCAAGGGAATGCCCATGCTCGTCGAGGCGTGCCGTATCCTGCGTGATCGCGGTCGCCACTTTCACTGCACCATTGCGGGTGGTGGCGAACAGTGGTTCCTGCTGCAAGACATGATCGCAAAATACAATTTGCAGGATCGCGTCAGCACGCCGGGCCGCTATCTGCAAGAAGAGATCCGCGACTATCTCAACGAGGCCGACGTGTTTGTGCTTCCCTGCGTTACCGCCAAGAACGGCGACATCGACGGCATTCCCGTCGCGCTGATGGAGGCAATGGCGATGCAAGTGCCTGTTATCTCGACAACAGTGAGCGGTGTTCCCGAACTAATTGAAGATGGCGTCAGCGGGCTACTCGTTGAAGAGCGCAATCCCGAACAACTCGCCAACGCCATCGAACGTATCTTTGATGACCACGACTTCGCCGTGACGTTAGGCGAAAATGGGCGCGACAAAGTGTCACAAGCATTCAATCTTGATCTGATTTCGCACCAGCTTGTTGACCTATTCGATTCGTTTTTGAATTAGCGTTAGTGTCTTTAGGTTTTCGCGACTCAGGTGTGTGGTGCGTGACCAGAGTACGCACCACGCACCACGCACCACGACTTTTCAAGTGGCGAAAACGCCGCAATTGATTAGCTAATCCCAACTGCGTTCATCAACCATCCCCGCGGCTCCATCTGGTAGCGCATCCACAAATTCGACCGAGTCCACTTTCACACGAATAACTTGCTGCAACGCCCCTTTGAACGCTTCTTCCATCTCTGTTTTATCTGAGACGACGCGCACAGTCAGCATATCCCGATTTTCAGGACGCGTGACAATTCCCTGTACGGCACCAGTTTGCAATAGTTGACCAGTGATAAAGCGTAACTGGTTAGGATGGACAAACATGCCGCGCACCTTGACCGCCTCCCCTTTGCGGCCAACCAGCGTAATGGCCCGCTCCGCCTGTTTACTCTTGCCCGGCGCAGGGTCAATGTTAATCGCCATGTCCCCCGTACCAAAGCGGATCAACGGATAAGCGCGATTGAACGTTGTCACAACTACTTCGCCAACTTCCCCCGCTCCAACGCATTTTCCCGTATCAGAATCAACAATTTCTACTATCGGTTCAGGCATCAACTTCATCTGCATTTTGCCTTCACAATCGAGTGCTAGCAAACCTAATTCGGCCGTTGCATACCCATTAGCAACGGAAATGCCGTACTCATCAACCAGTTTTTGACGCAGCGATGCGGCGAGCGGTTCGGCCGAAACGAACGCCTTTGTCACCTTGAAATCGCGCTTGAAGTCTAAGCCCATCCCTTCTGCCTTCTCGATTAGTGCGGCCAAAAAGCTGGGTGTCCCAGCGTAACCCGTCACACCTAAATCGCGCATCATCTTGAGTTGCAGATCACTATTGCCAACACCGCCGGGAATAACGGTGCAACCAATCGCCGTCAATCCACGATCCAACATCATGCCTGCGGGAACGAGATGGTATGAGAGCGTGTTCAAAACGATGTCGCCTGCCACAAAACCCGCTTCGGTAAAGACGTGGCCGACCGCATCATCAGCAAAGTCATCGCTACCTGCATCTGGTTCATAGAGGGGGCCCGGCGAAAAATAGATGTGGCTGAGTTCCTCAAGCGGGACGGCGAGCAGTCCGCCAAATGGTGGGTTTTCTTGCTGCATCTGTACCACATCATCCTTCGGGATAACTGGCAACTTTTCCAAATCGGCGGTGGATTGGATGTGGGAAGGGGTCAGTTCGGCCGAATCCATCCGCTCTCGAAACGCTGGCGCATTGTCGTATGCATGTTGAATCTGTTTTTGAAGGCGTTCATTGATTGTCATCGCTGTTGATTCTCCTAAACAAAAACGCCGATTTTCAGCTTGAAAATCGGCGTTTTTTCACTATCCTACCCACCGCTTGCGGCGTTTATAATGTTTTATATCGCGGTAGCTCTTGCGCTCACCGCCCGCGCCCATGCCGAGATAAAATTCTTTGATGTCGGCGTTTTTAGAAAGTTCTGCGGCTGTCCCATCCAACACAATGCGCCCGTTCTCCATCACATAGGCATCTGTCGCCGTCCGCAGTGCGATGTTCGCATTTTGCTCGACGAGCAGGATGGAGACACCCGCTTCTTCGTTAATCTGTTTGATAATCGAGAAAATATCCTGCACCAAGAGTGGGGCAAGACCGAGCGATGGTTCGTCGAGCAGCATTAATTTGGGCTTTGCCATCAATGCGCGACCGATTACCACCATCTGCTGTTCACCACCAGAGAGATAACCACTTGTGCGGTCGCGGAAGTCGAGTAGACGCGGGAAAAAGTGGTAGACCTGCTCCAAATCGCTCTTGACTGTGGCATTAGATGCCCCGCGAAACAGTGCGCCCGTGCGCAGATTTTCCTCAACCGTCAAATGCCCAAACAGGGGTCGCCCCTCTAATACCTGCACAATGCCCAAGCGAACAATCTCGTCTGGTGTGAGTTTGTCGATCTGCTGACCATCAAACTCCACATTACCGCGTGTCACCTCTCCTTGTTGAGAGTGTAACAAGCCAGAGATTGCCTTCAGCGTCGTCGATTTCCCTGCGCCGTTTGCGCCCAGCAATGAGACGATTTTGCCATCTCCTACTTCAAGCGTCACACCGCGCAGCACGAGAATCACATCGCTATAGACGACTTCGATATTGTTTACCTTGAGCATTGGTGAATGTATACAGTGAACTGTGGTCAGTAGACAGTGAACAGAAATCTGTCCACTGTCTACAGCCTACTGTTTACTGCCTACTGTTTACGAACTACTGTCCCGGACGCAAGTCAGGCAACTCGAACCAATCCTCAACAACTGTAAAGTCAATCGACTCACCGTTGAATTGGAATTGACGGATTTGCGCCATGCTGGGTGCGCGGCGGCCATCGCGGACATCAACCGTCAAAACACCGTCGCTGTATGTCCCCGTTTCATCCAAGGAGTCGAGCAACGTTGCGCCAGTTAGGTTCTCAAACCCATTTCGGCCGATTGCATCCTCAAGCATCTGGTCGAGCAAAAGGAAGGTGCTGATGCTGGTGAGGTAGCTCACACCACCTGCATTTGCATCACGATCATTCTCTTCCGCAAATTGGGTTGCGAGATCAACTGTCGGGTTACCTGCGTCGTTGTACCACAAGTATGGGAAGACACCGTAGTAACCATTGGCAGCCGCTTGATTTTCGCCCAAAAAGGCCAACACATCAGTGTTGAATGTCCAGTTGACACCACCGACGATAACCGAATCCCATGCACCCAATGCACGCAATGTGCCAATCACCTGCGTTGCACCGAACGACAAGTTCTGTGCATAGATGACATTCGCGCCACCGAGAACAAGGTTCTGCAACACGCCTGACACATCCGCTTCAGGTGAGATCTCTTGCTGCTCTAGTGGCAACAATGTGATACCCAACTCTTCCGCAAATGCTTCTGTTTCAGGTGTATTTGCACCTGCACCAAAAGCGTTTGCCCAGCCAACAACACCAACAACGATGTCGTCACCAGCACCTTCTGGCTTGATATCGTCCCAGTTATCGGCAACAAATTGCAAGAAGCCACCAAACTGATCGGTGTAGATTGGAATTGCAGCAATCGTGTAACCATCGGCTGGGTTATAGAGTGCCTCCGCTTCCAAGCCAGCGACCATGTGGACAATTTCATCTTCCACGACGCGATCTTTCAGTGCAATCGTTGCACCCGAACCGTAGCTGAGGATAACGATTGGCGCAGGGTCAGCCGTGCGTGTCTCGTTATAGCAAGCGATTTCATTCTCTGGGTTGTAGCCCGTTTCGCAGAACTCAACGACCAATTCAGCCCCACAAACGCCACCGTTTTCATTGATGTAGCTGACGGCATCTTCTGTTGCAAAGGCAAAACCGTCGCCAAGAATGGCAGCTAGCGGTCCTTCACGACCAGCTTGCTGATAGATGACCAACTCTTCGCCCGTTGCATCAACGCCGTTACAGTCGCCGCCCATCATCATGCCGTCGTCCATCATGGCGTCATCGTCGTCCATCATCGCTTCGCCAGCTTCAAACGTCGTCAAATTCGTTTCACTATCGAACGTAATTGTGACGGGACCATCAGCTTCAACCGTAAATGGAATGTTGTCGCCGTCCAATGCACCATCCAAACCGTAGTTCTCTGTCCAGCCACCATCAAAGGCGACTTTCCCTTCATATTCGCCTGCTGGCAAATTGAACGTGCCGCTATATGTGCCATCACCGTTGTCGCTCAGGCGGGTCACATTACAAGCTGGGTCCCAATCGCCTTCACAGCCAGCCGCTGCTTGGAATGAACCTACAGCGACGATTGCACCATCCATTGAACCACCAATTAGGTCACGGATTTGTGCGCCAGCGTTGGTCAATGCGTCAGAAGCAGATTGCTCACCGTTGATGATGAGTGCAAACGCATCACCCCAGCTACCCCAAATCGAACCCATCTCTGGAATCGCAGGCATTGGCAAGCCACCAACGGCAACGTCACCAAACACGACCAAATCGGGATCGGGATTTGGCGTTGAAATGTAAGCAGATGGGCGGTTTGTCAATTCGGTGAACTGACGCATGACATCTTCGGTTGCAAAATATTCGGTCAAAATGGTCTGTGCTAAGAGGACATTATCGCTCAGTGCGTTGACAGACCAACCTTGCACGCCCAAGAATGATTCACCTTGTTGCGTCCCCACTGGGAAGTCGGCAACAACATAGTTTACACCTGAGTCACGGAGACGCTCCAATGCCCATGGTCCCGCCATCAAGAAGGGAATCTCACCCGTCTCAAATTGCAGATGTGCGGTATCCCAATCGGTGCTATCGCTGATCAATCCAGCTTCAACATTCTCTTGGATAAAGTCGCCGGCTGCAATCATGCCGCTGCTGTCAATCCCAACATCGTTCGGATCATAGCCGCTGCCGTCATTGCCGAAGACATAGCCTCCGAATGCAGTATGCAGTGGGAATGAGTCATAGGTCGTGCCAGTCAGGGCAATTGCGTAGGTTGCATCGCCGCTGTCAACTAACGCCGCACCAATCTCCATAGCCTCTTCCCATGTTGCGGGAGGCGCATCCACGAGGTCGGCATTGTAGAAGAAGGCGAGGTTTTCAGTTGCATAGGGCAAGCCAACCAAGTCGCCATTGTACGTAAAGGCATCAATTGCCGCAGAGGCAAATTCGTCTTCACGACCCGCAAGATCAATCGTTGCGAGCAATCCGCTGTCATAGTAACCACCGATGCGGTCATGTGCCAACAGAATGATGTCTGGCCCTTCGCCTGCCGCTGCTGCAACAGGGAATTGGTCATAGCGGTCGGTAACGTTCTCAACGATGAGGCCGATACCATACTCTTGTTCAAAATCGACTTTGATTTCGTTGACGACAGGTGATAGCAGTTCATCCGCCCAAACGACGATGTTTGTCTCAAAGTCGGACATCACTTCGGTTGGCTCATCGATCACTTCCGGTTCTTCCGTCGGTTCATCGACAACTTCTGGAACATCGGTCGGTTCGACTACGTCGGGAACCGCCGTCGGGTCAGCTTCTTCCTGACCCCCACATGCCACCACAAACACGGCAAGCATGAGCGCAAGTAGGTAAAAAATCCAGTTGCTTTTTTTCATGTTTCTTCTCCAAAAAACTAAGTTTATTTTCTATTTGACGACCCTTCTCATTCAGAGTGTCGATCATAATAGATAAGTAAATTTACATCGTTTAGCGTGCAAAGGGTCGCAGTCGCCAAGAAGCTTTAATCAAATTCCAGCGATGCGCCAATCCACGCGGTTCAAAAATCAGAAATATCATCAACACGAGGCCGAAAAATATCGGCCGAAAACTAGTCAACAACTGTGCTGATTGACTGGGGAATAGTACAGCTAAATACTCACCAAATGCAATCGCAACATCCTCCAGCAAAATGATCGTGATTGCCCCAAAGAAGGGACCCAACCGCGTCCCCATTCCGCCAATCACCAGCATGCCCAAAAAGATAATCGAAACGTTGAGACTATAGCCAAACTCCGTCCCAATGCCACGCTCAAAATGCGCCTTGAGCGCACCCGCGACACCTGCCAATGCGGCCGCGATAAAAAATGCCCGCAACTTATAGCTAAACGGGTTCACGCCGAGCAGTTCGGCCGCTAAGTCATTGTCTCGCACAGAGACAAATGCACGTCCCAATTTGGTGCGCGAAATGTTGTTGGTCAAAATCGTTGATAAGATGACAAACGTGAACGAAAAAATGAAGTAATCTCGTGGTTCTGAAATGTTGATGCCGAAAACATGGGCGGCTGGCACTTGAATCGCGCCACTCGTCCCACCCAAATAGTCACTCCACACGTTGCGCGTGATCCACGGAATGATGAACTGGGCCGCTAATGTCGCCATCGCCAAATAGAATCCTTTGACACGTAGCGAAGGCAGGCCAAAAATCAGCCCAATCGTTCCCGTCGTTAGTGCGGAAAGTGGCACCGTGATCCAAATTGGCATGCCCCAATGGGTTGACAACAGCGCGGATGAATAGCCCCCTACCAGCATGAACGCCGCCTGACCCAGTGAAATTTGTCCCGCATAACCCGTCAGGATGTTTAACCCTTGCAAGGCAATGATGGTGTAGGCAAACTGGTTGAGCGTTGGCGCGGAATTTTCAAAAATACGCGGCATTAAGTAGACAAAAATAATCGCCACCACCGTCATAATCAGGTGCAGCGGCTTGCGTATAATGCGTTGATCTTGTTCGTAGCTGCGATCAAAATCGCCAGCGGTGCGGATGGAGGCCATAAAAAGTGTTAAGTGATCAGTGGTAAGTGGTAAGCTGCTTCGTGCTTCCTATCACTTGCCGCATATCACTCCTTATATTCTTTCAATTCTCTTCTGTCCAAACAGCCCTTCGGGGCGAATGACCAGCACGATGAGTAACAATACGTAGGGCGCAATGTCGCTTGAGTTGCGGATGGCTCCAACACTTGATGCCTGCACGAGTGCTTGCACCAAGCCAACCGCCAGCCCGCCAACGATTGCACCGCCGAGTGATTCTAAGCCACCGAGCAGAATGGCGGGAAATGCGACCAGGGCGACCGTTGCCAAGTTGACGCTGACTCCAGAGAGCATCGCCAACAAAATGCCGCCCAGCGTCGCCACGATCCCGGCGATTGCCCATGAGAGGCCAAAGACACGTGGCACTTTGATGCCGACACTGCGGGCTAATTCGTGATTCTCCGAAGTTGCCCGCATGGAGAGTCCGATATTCGTATAGTTGAAAAAGAAGATGAATCCGACGGCAACGACAATTGCGACGATAAAGGTTGCCAAGCGCGTCGGGTCGATGCGAATCGTTTTGAACATCAACATCGCGTCTTCTGGCGCAAAGGGATTGGCAAATGTGATCGGTTCGTTTGAGGTGATGGGGGACGGAAACCCTTTGGGCTGTGTGCCAAAAAGGACGGTGACCAACCCTTCAAATAGCTGGGCAAGACCAAGCGTCATCAGCATGATGGCGAGCAGTGGTTGACCCGACATCGGCCGAAGTGCGATCCGCTCGATCAACAATCCAACCAAAATCGCAATCACAATCCCGACGATCACGGCCAGTGCAAACGGCAGATCGACAGGCATTTCGCCATCCTGCGACGTCCCGCCAGCAAACCACCATGTCACATACGCCCCCACCATAACCATGTGCCCATGTGCAAAGTTGAACACCTCAGACGACTTAAAAATAAGCACAATCCCCAAGGCGATCAGGGCGAGCGTGCCGCCGTTGAGTAGACCTGTAATGACCTGTTGTGGAACTAAAATCCAATTCATATTTTAACTATCAAACACGTACCACAGTCAGCGTGTTCTCTGTAAAACCAGTTGAACCATCTTGGTAGGTGACTTCTTGGCGGACGGTGATGGGATCGGCCGATTTTCCATACAGTGCATCAATAATCTCGCTGTATTTCTCAACTAACACCTGCCGTTTGAGCTTGCGTGAGCGGGTCATCTCTGCCTCATCCGCATCAAACTCTTTGGGCATCAAGACGAACGCCTTAATCCTTCCATCGGGTGGCAAGCTGGAATTGATCTCTTCGACCGCTCCTTTGACCAGCTCTAAAACAGGCGGTTTCTGGCTTAAATCGGCAAAGGTTGTAAAGCCGATCCCCTTCTTCTCTGCCCAGCGTGCCACGTTGTCAAAATCAAAAATGATCAGTGCCGTCACAAAATCGCGCGTTGGATCACCAACGGTCATCACCTCGCGCACATTCGGATTAAACTTGAGTCGTCCTTCGATAAACTGCGGTGAAAAGCGTGCGCCATTCGACAGTTCGATCATATCCTTGACGCGATCGAGGTAGATTAAATGCCCATCTTCATCAATATAACCCGCGTCGCCCGTCAAGAACCAACGGCGACCATCTGGATCAACTTGCACATCTTCGGCCGTTTTTTCAGGATCTTTGTAATAGCCCATAAAGAGCGTGGGGGAGGAGAGCTGAATTTCGTCATTTTCGCCAATGCGCACATCCGCACCCGGCACTGGCTTGCCCACGCTGGCAAATTTGATGTCGCCTGTGTAGTGACTCGTCCCCGCCGTTGCCACTTCCGTCATGCCGTAGACCTGCTTTAAATTGATCCCAATTGCATGGAAGAAGCGCATCACATCGGGGCTAAGTGCCGCCCCGCCAGTAATCGCCGTGCGGATATTTGACATGCCAAGTTGATCGCGTAGTGGGCCAAAAAAGAGCATGTCCGCTATCTTGTAGGAAATCGCCAGACCCGGACCAGCCGCCGCGCCTCGCATGCGCTTTTCGGCCATGCGATTGCCAATTGGCATACATGCCTTATACATCGCCTTGTTGAGCCACGATGAATCGAGCAAGCGCACTTGGATCATGCTCACCAAATTATCCCAGAGACGCGATCCATAGACGACGACCTCTGGCGCAATTTCGCGCAGATTTTGACGTACCGTTTCAGGCTCCTCGGGGAAGTTGATAATAATGCCATAGTAACAATGATTTGCGATTCCGAGAATATGTTCGGCGATCCAGCCCATCGGCAAAAAGCTGACGTGATTATCGTCTTCATAGCGTGGATCGACCTCTTCAAACATGCGTGCCGCAACGAGCATATTTTTATGCGAAAGCATCGCCCCTTTGGGCAGTCCCGTTGTGCCAGAGGTGTAGCAGATTAGGGCGAGATCATCGGCCGATCCCAGCTTAACCTCCGTCTCAAAACGATCAGGCTCCTTTGCCAACAATGCCCGCCCCATCTCAATGACATCTTGATAGGAGAGCAGCCAATCGTTTTCATATCCCCACAGGCCGCTGTCATTCCAATAGATAACTTTGCGAACCTGCGGAATATCGGCACGAATATCGAGCATCTTATCGACCTGCTCTTGATCCTGCGCCAGCACATATTTGGCGTCCGAATGGTCAATGATATAGGCGGCCTCTTGCGGATTCGCGTCGGTGTACATCCCCACCATCGCCCCACCAATCGCGTGAACGCCTAGATACCCCCACAGATACTCCTTGTCATTATCGCCAATGGCGGCAACTTGCTCGCCGCGCAGCAATCCAAGTTGCAACATCCCCATCCCAAAAAGCTTGACTTGCTCCAACGACTGCGCCCAAGAATACTCCTGCCAAATCCCATGCTTTTTCTGGCGCACGGCAACTTTGCTATCTCCATAGCGTTGCGCCTTCTCTAGGTAATGCTGTGCAAATGTCTCAGCCATAGGTCAGTGAACCGTTGGCAGTGAACCGTTTCAGATTGCAGTCAATCGCAAAAAGCACGAGTGACTATGCACTGATCAAGCGTTCACCGTCATTCTTCTCCTAAATATGCTCGAATTACTTCTGGACTCGCGCTCACCGCATCGGGTGTTCCATCACCAATTTTCTTGCCAAAATCAATCACGGTAACATGGTTGGAAATATCCATGACCACGCCCATATCGTGCTCAATCAGCACAATCGTGATGCCGCGTCGCTCGTGAATGTCCAAGATAAAGCGGGCAATATCCTCTTTCTCTTCAGAGTTCATCCCCGCCATCGGTTCATCAAGCAGCATTAATTTTGGTTCTAGTGCGAGTGCGCGACCGAGTTCGATTCGCTTGCGCAAGCCATATGGCAGTGCGCCGACGAGTGATTTGCGAATGGCGTTGATCTCTAAAAAGTCGATGATTTCCTCAACGACAGCGCGATGTGCAACCTCTTCCCGTTTGGCTGCGCCCCAATACAACATGCTCGCCAAACTATTTTGGCGCATGTGAATGTGTCGCGCCGCCATTAAGTTATCGACGGTGCTAAGACCCGTATAGAGTGCGATATTTTGAAATGTACGGGCGATACCCATGGGTGCGATTTGGGTGGGAGGAGTCTTCGTAAGATCAGTTGTGCCGTCGTAGAGGATTTGGCCTGATTGCGGCCGATAGAATGCACTGATGCAGTTAAGCAACGATGTTTTGCCCGCACCGTTTGGCCCTATGATTGAATGTATTGTCCCTTCTGCTACGTCAAAACTAACGTTTTTAAGGACTTTGTTACTGCCAAAACTCAGTTCGACATTCTGGACGGCAAGGAGCGGCGTAGTTCCCATAAATTGTGTGCGTATTTTGGGCAGACAAACTGTCTTTCCTTCTCTTCTTGGTGCGAAAATTACCCAAGCGCAAATTTACCATCCTCGACCGTGTTGCGCAAGATATTCGTAAACGGTTCACAATTTTTACAAATGCAACGAATAATGTAATATGCACGTATAGAAATAAAGTTGTGAGTCAAGCAAGGCTGTTAAGACACAGTTTGTTCACTCGTCTAAACAACGAATCTTAAATTTTACTGGAGACAACACATGGATCACGGAAAAATCGTTTCCGACGCTTGGAATATCACTTGGAACAATAAATGGTTATGGGGATTGGGATTTCTCGCCGCGCTTGCGGGTGGTGGTGGTGGTAGCGGCGGGGGGAACTTCAACGCCGACAGCTTTAACTTTGACCCAGAATCGGCCGAACTTCCCCCCTTCCTGCAAGATGGCGGCATCTTCAATGATCCTGCTTTCTTGACCCAACTGGCAGGTATTGCCATTGCGGTCGTCTGCCTATTGTTCGTCGTCGGGATTATTCTCTGGCTTGTTGCCAACGTTGCGCGTGCGGGGCTTATCACCGGGGTCAGCGGGCTTGAGGAAGGTCACAAATCGAGCTTTGGAGAAGCATTTCGTAACGGCCGACAATTTATCTGGCGCATTGTCGGCATGAAAATCGCCCTTTGGGGGACGCTTCTCGTCGTGCTTGGTGTTTTCGGCGGGGCAATTGGTGCATTTGCCATTAATGCGGGGGGCGGTAATGACGGGGCATTTGCTGCGATTGGCTTATTGGCCTGTGGCCTAATTTGTGGCATCCTGCTTCTGATCATCCCACTTGTCTACACCGACGCCTATGCGTTTCGAGGCTTGGTCTTGCGTGAGATGGGAATTGGCGAAAGTCTCTCACACGGTTGGAAGTTGTTCCGCGCAAACTTGGGCGACAGTCTCATACTGGGTCTCATTTATGGCGGCATTTCCATGGTCACGGGCTTCATCATTTTGGCCGTTCTCGCGCCGTTTGCCTTTCTAGCCGCAAATCCAATCATGGATCTATTTACAACAGGCACCATTTCGACAAGTGCGGTGATTGGATTGGCAGTCGGTGGGTTGGCATTTTCGATTATCGCGGCCATCCTCAACTCAGTGCTGACGGCATTCCAATCGGCTGGCTTCACGCTCGCCTATCGCCAGATGACTGGGCTTGTCACAAAAATCGACTTCGAGAAGTCACCAGAAGACCTCGACAATGGCGATTTCATCTAATTTTGAACGAGGGTGTGTTGGCTGCGTCACCACACCCTATCGAAATTTTCTTGCGCCGCATACAGGGCGATCAAGCCAAGAAGTTAAGTTGTAGAGACCCAATATACCCGCAAATTTTTGAAACAAATTTCAAGTTTGTTGGATATTTTATAGCCCCACACACCCATATCACCAGCAAGATGTTCACTTTATTCGCATAAAAAGATAGAAAAACTGATATGTCTTTCGATTCACCTTAAGATGTGCTTGTATATATATAGTTAGCTTTGTACTATATGACGTTTACAAAATTCAAATGAGGTGAGACTTATGACAGCGTCCACATTGTCAAAACGACCTATCACATTCCTGCTGGTGCTACTGGTGCTCTTAGCAGTTCTTATCGGCGTCAGTTCGGCCGAAAATGCAACCCAAGATCAAACACGCATTGCCCCCGATTGGCTAGAGCCAATGGGGCTTAATCTGGCAACGTTGACTGGACTTATTCCTGAGTCCGACCTGCACGATGCCGTGCTTGTTTGGATACCGGGTAGTGGCACAGTCAAGTACGATAGCGGCGTTGTCAGCGGTGACAACATTGCCGTGACCGTCAACTATAACATTACAAACAAGCGCGAAGTTTGGTGCTTGGGGGAATCACCCCAACTCGACCATACGGGAACGGTGCAGCCACCTGCCACGATGCGCGTCTATAGCAACGGCACAGATGTCACCAGCCGGATTCAAAGTACATTTGAATATGTGCAGGCAGGACAAATTCAGCCAGACGCTGGCGCAAATACTCCCATCTCGCGCTATCCAAAAGTCAATGGTACGGTACAGTTTTCAAACGGCTCTATCGTTGTACCAGCCAATCGCGGCTGCAAGTTTATGCTCGATGCCGCCCTGCCAAACGTGACGGCCGTGTTCACAATGCCGCGCCAAGATAAAATCTCCATCACGAAGGTTTATCATCACGTTAATACGAATGTACACTCGTACATCGGTGTTGGCGCCGCAGGTAACTTAGCTGGTTTGCAGTCACAGATGGGGTCAACCTACCCATTCAGACATGATCCGATTGTCAACTGGTTTGACTTGACCGCAGCACAGAAGGCCGCCATAAACTCGTCTGACTATGTGTTCATCAAATCCCCCACATCCTCCCATGACATGTATGGCGGCACGGGCGATAGTCACGGAACCTATCGCTTTGCGTTTAATACGAGCAGCTATGAATGGACCTCAACAGACCATGTTAGCGCGGCCCTGTTGCCGCGACTTGGACACTGGCGCGATGCGGACACGCAAGGGAATCAACAGTTTTTAGACTACTTCCAAGCTGTCTACCCACACGGCGCAAACATCTATGAAAACTTTGATTCAATCAAATCGGCCGAACTTTTCCTGCCACCCGGCATGAGTTACCAGCCATGTATGACGGCGGGGAACTGTTCAAGCGCCGTCTTACAGCAAGTCTACAATCACACCTATCGGGCTGAAGCGATTTTCTATCGTGTTGAGCGCATCCAAGGGGGTGATCTGGAACAGGTTCCGCTCCTAGCAGTTGGCAAAGGCTATGCAGGGCGTGCGGCGACTGCAACAGCGGACGATACCGCTTCTGAAACGCAACTGCCCCGTGAGAACCTCGCCAACGAGGTCTACATTCCCATCATCTTTACTGCACCAGCTCCCCCACCCCCCGATAATCCGGCAGCGTGTCCGGGCAGTTGCGGCTGGTTCGATGAATATGGGCAAATGTTAGACTTTGTGCCACCTTCCTCGTGGACATTTCCATAGAGAGCGTTCTTTTCACACTGTGTTTCAGGCCAATTAGCGGCGAACCGTCGGTAGAAAAGTTGTATAGCCGGGATTGGTTACCGTAACAGTCGCCGTCCCGCAGAGAAGATCAGCGCAATCAGTATCGATTGCGCTGATGTGTATCTGCACCCCTTCTGGGCTGATAAAAGTTTCGCCAGCCTCCCAAAGTGAGTCACCATTATGAATGCTTTCCTGCGTAAATTGAGAGAGCTGCACGGGAATGATTTGCGGTGTGTGGCTAATCGGGTTGATGATTTCTCTTTCGTAGTCGATTTCGTGGATGACGATGCTTGTTCCGATAATCATTTTGTCATAACCGCCAATTTGACGAAACTCGACCGTAAAGAGGTCTGTCTCGCTGCCAACAACGGGAACGGTCAGCAGTTTAACGCCTGCGACGGGTGACGCGAGCGCGGAGAGTGTATAGGTTTGGGTTGTTCCACTGTTGACCTGCGCGATTTCGGCCGAATCCAGCCAACCCAACTGCATCTTGTTGTAGCCAATTGTGTGCTGCGAAAGAGAGTGGCTCATCGTATCCCAACTGTTGCCATACTCGCTGCCATTCTTGCCCATCGAGTGTGACATCCCGAATAGATGCCCCATCTCATGTTTGAGCGTGTAACGTCCGCTGCGTTCCCATGCCCAATCCATATTCCATGTGATCGGCCACAGCTTAAACGTACCATCCAAATTGGCTTGCCGTTGCCCTGCCCATGATGCGCCCAGCGACTCGTTGAGCAGGATGTTGATCATGGCGATGTCGCTAAAATCGACTTCTAAATCAGCAGCGGCGGTGCATTGCTCAAAGATCAGCGTCAATGCGCTCGTGATGTCCATCTGCTGATACGCCTCCAGCGTCAGCGGCAACGTATACCAATTTGTAATTTCCGATTCGCCGATGTCGAGTTGGTCGTATGAGAGTTCGCGCCAGTATAGACGCAGTTCATCTCGCATGTCGCTAAAGTAGTTGTCACGCAGTGTCGGAATCGGTTGGTCAGCAAAGGCGCACGGCAAGATGAGCAGATTGTTTAGTCCAGTCGCGCGCACGGGCGGCGTGGATTGCGTTGTACGGTCGTTTGTGATGCGTTGGGGATGGGCCACAATATCGGCCGAAACCTCAGCGTCAATTGCCTCAGCCGTGCTATCTGCAAGATAAATCGCCTGAATTTGTTCAACATTGCTATCTGGGAAGAAACCAATATCGGCCGAAAGCCATTCGGCCGATTGTGCACCAGCACCCTGCAAACTTGCCATCAAAATCAATAATAAAAACGTCCAAACGGCTAATTTATACATCACGTTACTAACTCCAATACAGCTACTTATACTCGTTAATAACGTTGATTATGGGTAGTGAGACTTGTTTGGAATCTTACGGTTGCGCGAGACAAAATAGGAACTTAGTACCAATACTGGGACATTTTCGCTAATTCACGATTTTTTGTAAGGTTTCAGTTAAGCTAGGATGATTTTGTCTCTGGTTGAGGGTGTTTAGTGTGATAATATCACTTGATTCTCGTTTGTGTGGCAAAAAAATAAGTGGGTGATTGAGCAAAATCTGCACAATCACCCACTTATCTGTTGTATGGTCTATCAAAACTTACGACGATCCCGACAATTATTTTTGCCAAAGTGACACGTCACGCACGTGCCACGCCCCACCCCACCAGCCGCTAGATCGGAATTCAACGCTGTCAGTTCCGACAGGGATTTGCATCCAATATGAACGGAACCTATCATCGCTTGCATTGGCTTGTGTCTGCTCTTTCGCCGACTTCCACGAGTCGCCCCCGTCAAAACTGACCTCGATCTCATCCCCAATTGCAGCGAAGCGCAGATAGGCACCGCGTGGGGCGGAACGCTCAAACGTCATGCTCGGATTGTCCGCGTCAGCAATACGGCTCTCACTGTGGATTATCGTAAACGGGGTGGTCGGTTCGATGGCGATGTTGTCCCAATGCCACGTCGTCGCACTGCATGAGCCATCAAAGTCACACGCCGCGCCCGGACTATAGGAGTGGTGCCCAAATTGGACGATACCGTTTGTCCAATCTAGCTCTGGAATCGTTTCATCATACCACCAGAAATCATACTCAGGCATGCCAAAACGTAGATGTGTGGGGGAGATATTCAGCTCAAACACCTGCCGCTCGTCAAATGCTGGTGCAATAAACTCCTCATACCCTTGCCAAGATTTTGCCGTGCCAGTCAGCTCTGTCACTTCAAAATTATCGACAACTTCAGCATACCAGCGCGAATTTTCGCTTAGATCAAGCCGCACGTGGATCGCGTTTCGTGGCTCACCCGCTAGGTCGGGCAGCCATGAGTTGAGCGGATAGACCAGTTGCTCTTCATAGGGGGAAATCCAGAGATCAACCCAGTCGCGCGGCGTTTGGCGCGCAGTGGAAAGCTCAAAGCGGATAGTCGCCTCTTCGCTGAAATCTACGAGATAGGCGGGTGTAAGATAGATCACACCATAGGCAGTTGCGCTGATGGCGGTTGAGATATGATCCTCACATTGATAGACCGTTTCATCATATCGACTGATGGAGTGTGTGTTGGGGGGTTCGTCACAGCTGCGGCTATATTGCGCGGCCATCGGCTCCAGTTCATACCAATTTTCCTGTTGACGGGCATGAACGGCGATTTGCCAATCGGCCGAATTTCCCCAAATTCGCGGTGCCGTCGGCGTGCCGTCAAACGTTTCCAAGAAGGCATTGCCAGCGAGACGGTATGTCTCACCTGTGAAGGAGGTATAACTTATCGGCTCTACCCCCGTATTCATTTGCGTCTGTGTGGTCGTGCCACTTTTTCCGGTACAGCCAAGCAGCACCAATACCAATACAACAATAAACGATACTTTCATAGCTCCCACGCGGCGGGATGGTTAGCGGTGGCAAATCGTAAGCCCCATTGCTAGACCACCCCCTCATAATTGAGTATTATCGCGGTTGATTCTTACAAACGACGTAACACAACAAAGGATTTACATGAAAGTATTAGTCACTGGCGGCGCGGGTTTTATTGGTTCGCACGTCGCGCACGAGTTGATTCGACAAGGGGATGATGTCATTGTCCTCGACAATTTGTATCAAGGTCATCGGGAGGCGGTACATCCTGACGCAACGTTTATCGAGGGAGATTTGGCCGATAAATCACTTCTCGATCAGCTATTTGCCGAGCATAAGCCCGATGCAGTCATGCACTTTGCGTCTCACACGCTTGTCGGCGAATCGATGGAAAAGCCATTTCTTTATTTGCGTGAGAATATTGTCAATGGATTGAATCTGTTGGAGACTGCGGTTGCGCATGGCACACTCAAATTTGTCTTGTCCTCAACCGCCAATTTGTTTGACGACCCCGAACGAATGCCGATTGATGAGCAGGAACGAATCGTGCCGGGCAGCCCTTATGGCGAGAGCAAGGCAATTCTGGAGCGCATGCTGCACTGGCTAGACGTGACGAAAGGGATGAAATATGCTGCGCTACGCTACTTTAATGCGTGTGGCTGTGGGCTTGGGTTGGGTGAGGATCACGATCCCGAAACCCACTTGATACCAATTGTCTTGCAAGTAGCATTGGGACAACGCGAGCAGATCACCGTTTTTGGGGATGATTATGAGACCCGCGACGGCACATGCGTGCGCGACTATATCCACGTTCTCGACTTGGCAAGCGCACACATCTTGGCATTGCGTGCGCTCGATCAGGGCAGTCGCACCTACAATTTGGGGACTGGCAACGGTTTTACCGTGCAGGAGATCATCGAGACGGCACGTGAGGTGACAGGGCATCCCATTCCTGCGGTTGCAGGCCCGCGCCGCGCAGGTGATCCTGCCACGTTGATTGCAAGTTCGGAAAAAATCGGCCGAGAATTAGGCTGGGAACCACGACACTCAGATATTCGTTCTGTCATCAGTGATGCATGGGAATGGATGTCGGCCAATCCCCAGGGGTATGGGCAAAGTTAACGGCCGAAAGTGACGATTTCGCAGGTCTAGCAATATTGCAATAGCAAAATGCAATGCAGTCGGACAGTTGCGGGAACTGAATTTCCCGCAACACATACATTTGTGTTGAAAAACAGTTAGAGAAATTCTAAGAGCCCAAAACTATGCTCATCGCTTGGCAATGCGGCAACGCGCACATAAGCCACATTGCCCTGTGGTATCTTTAACGTCATGGCTTGGTTATTTAGCCATGACTGCTTTAATGCTTTGCGATTGCCATCTAAGACGGTGAAGCTCCAAATGAGGCGTGATGTTCCTTCCTGTCGAACGGGATTCTGTGCGAAACGCTTATAGCCGTTCAACCCAATCCTGGCGATATGCTGTGTTTGTGCAGCATTTTGGATCAATGCTTCCGTTATATTTGCCATTTTGATTACCTTTACCCTTTAAGACAAAACCTGTCAAACCAATACATTTTCCAAATAGCACCTGTTTCGAGGGATGCCTCCACGCTACGTCTTTTAGAGCGTTCTAGTGCATAATGGAAATCTGAATATAGAAATTGCTCTGTTGTGACAATGCTAAGTATATAACCAACATATTGCAGCATTTCTTTCATTCCGAAAACAAGGCAAAATATGATAATGGCGACCTTGACAGGTTCATCGTAGATTATCAGCTATGATCCAGCAGTTATGATTACCCAACAGTTAGCAGCCGCCCTTACCCTCCGCAAGTCCTTATTTGATGCGCGTCATACTGCCGCATTTCGCCTCTTCAACGGTTTTCTAGAAGGATATCCTGAACTCGTGATCGATCTCTATGGTCAGACTGCCGTTATTCATGACTACGCGAAGTCGGATGATGAGACGAGCGTTGTGGCAGCGCGAGAGTGGCTGACCACCACAATGTCATGGCTCGATGCGATATTGCTCAAGCGACGACATGGCACGACAGATACGATGCGCAATGGTCAGCTGATCTATGGCACCCAGTTGACGCGCAAAGTCCAAGAGCATGGTGTTTGGTATGCGGTCGATTTGACCATGAATCGCGACGCCAGCTTTTATCTCGACACGCGCAATTTGCGACGCTGGCTGTTGGATAATATGGCAGGCAAGTCGCTATTGAACACGTTTGCCTATACGGGAAGTCTAGGCGTCGCGGCGATGGCGGCTGGTGCGTCGCAAGTGGTGCAGACGGACCTCAACAAACGCTTTCTCAACGTGGGTAAGACGTCCCACACGCTCAACGGATTCCCAATTGACAAGCGAAACTTTATCACGGGCGATTTTTGGTCTGTGACAAAACGGCTCAATCGACAAAACGCGCAGTTTGATTGTGTGATTCTCGACCCCCCCTTCTTTGCTGAGAGTGCAGGCGGTCGCCTGAATTTAGAAAAAGATGTTGTGCGGCTGATCAACAAGGTGCGCCCATTGGTAAAAGATGGCGGACAGATCGTGACGGTCAATAATGCGCTCTATTTGAGCGGTGCGGCATACATGACGGCGTTAGAGTCATTGTGCGTCGATGGCTATGTTGCAATTGAGGGTCAAATCGACGTTGGCTTGGACTTTGTGGGAAGTTCGGCCGATTTTATCACCGACCCTACCCCCTTCAATCACTCGACAAAAATCGCCATTCTCCGCATCAATCACCGTAGCTAATTTCGTCATGCGCATCCGTTAGCAAAACGTTGGGATCGTGTTATATTTAGCTTAACTACTGGCTCATGTAATGATTTGAATCGGCCGATTTGCACCATCGGCACAAAACCGTGAAGGAGAAAATAGATGCGCCCGCTGCTCAAATTCACAAAATTTGCAGACCGTATTTCCGAATTTTTAGGCGAACTCTCAGCCTACATCGTCCTCATCACCGTTCTCGTCGGCTTTGTCAATGTTGTCTTGCGCTACACTGGCGAGCGTCTCGGTCGAACCATCACCACCAACGCCGTCATCGAGGCACAGTGGTATCTCTACACCCTCATCTTCTTTTTTGGCTTTGCCTATATCACCAAGAATGGAATCAACGTTCGCGTCGATTTTTGGTTTGCCGATCAGTCCGAGAAAACCCGTGCATGGATTGATGTCGTCGGCCATCTCTTTGCACTCATCCCCTTTTGCCTGTTGGCTCTCTATGTGACCTTTCCATCTGTTCTAACTTCTTGGGGGCAAATGCCAGATGGCTCATTCGACCTCTCAAAATGGGAGGTTTCCTCAGATCCCAACGGGCTGCCACGTGCGCCAATTAAATCAATGGTGCTGGTTGCATTTGCATCGCTACTTCTGCAAGGGATTGCGGAACTGATTAAACATATCGCCATCATTCGTGGCGAAGGTGATATTTTCAAAGAAACAATCGTTGAGACGGACGCACCCGTGCGCATCGAGTAAAGAGGAGGGAAACGATGGAACTAATTGCACTCGCCACAATCTTGGTCTTCCCCATACTTTGGAAAGGCTTCAAAATTCCACCGCTAAAGTCATTCAACTATACAGCCCTAGCCTTTGGCATCGTCGCCACAATCATCGCCATTTTTGTCGATCCACGTTGGTATTCAATTATCATGTTCGACTTTTTCTTGGTGCTGATATTAAGCGGCTATCCCGTCGCATTCTCCTTTGCGGGAACAGGGATTCTATTCGGCATCATCGGAATCAGCACAGGGCTATTCCCTCTGGCGCGGTTGGGTCTACTCCACAACAAATGGTTTGGCTCGATGTCAGATTTCACGCTGCTGGCAATTCCCTTTTTCGTCTTTATGGGTGCCGTCTTTGAGAAGTCGGGGTTGGCCGAAGAGTTGTTGACAACCGTCGGGCAGCTGTTGGGATCGTTGCGGGGTGGCCTTGCCTTAGCAGTGGTGCTGGTGGGCACATTGCTGGCAGCGGCGACAGGGGTTGTTGCCGCAACAGTCATCGTCATGGGCATTTTGTCGCTGCCAACGATGATACGCTACGGGTACGATCATAAGCTGGCGACGGGCATTATCGTCGCATCGGGGACGATGGCGCAGCTGTTGCCGCCTAGTTTGGTGCTGGTCGTCCTGAGCGATCAGGTCGGCGTATCGGTCGGCGATCTCTTCTTGGGCGCACTCGTTCCGGGACTAATCTTGAGCGCACTCTACGCGCTTTATGTCGTCTACGTTGCAATCGTTCGGCCGAATGATGCTCCCGCCCTCCCCCCAGAGGCTCGCAACATTCACGGCTGGGCTTTAGCGCGCAAAACGCTCGTGTCCGTTGTCCCACCGCTCTTCTTGATTCTCTCCGTGCTGGGCAGCATCTTTCAAGGATTCGCAACCCCAACTGAAGCAGGCGCCGTTGGCGCGGCGGGTGCATGTCTGCTGGCTGCACTCAATCGCAATCTCAACTGGAAAACCCTCAAACAGGCTGCACGCCAAACGTCTAACATCACCGCGCTCGTCCTGTTAATCCTGTTCTGCTCGGCGTTCTTCGGTTTGGTTTTTGATCAGTTGGGTGGACAGCGCATCGCCAAAGAGTGGCTGACGGGGATTCCCGGTGGATTCTGGGGATTTATCGTCATCGCCAACATTGCGGTCTTTTTGTTAGGGATTAATCTCGAATTTCTTGAGATTAGCTTTATCGTCATGCCGCTGTTTGTCCCCTCCGCACTCGCATTGGCCGAAACGCAAACGCATGTCGAGCCATCGCTGATGCTCGTCTGGTTTAGCGTCATGATGGCCATCAATTTGAATATGGCGTTTATTTCGCCGCCTGTCGGGTTTTCGCTTTTTTATCTACAGAGCGTCGCGCCGCCCGAAGTGGAAACGGCCGATATACACAAAGGTGCGCTGCCATTCATGGTGTTGCAAGGGATCGCGCTCCTGATCGTGATGTTCTTTCCCTCAACGGTGACATGGCTTGTTCTACGTGGTGGCTGATTGATTTTAGCCTATTTGACCAGCGCATGAAAATAGTTAAAGGGGTCTTATGGCTGCGCCATAAGACCCCTTTAGATAAACATTTTTCGCGCCGTAAGTGCACGGGCAAATCTAAAAACCAAGTTGTGAGCCGCTGCTTGCGGCGAGTTGTCTATGTCCTACTGATAAACTCATTGTAGCGATTCTCGTTGAAGCTGTGCCAATCTTGTAGTCCGAGCCGGAAGTTATTCCACTCCGGGAAAATAGCGGCAAAATCGCTATCAGATTGGATGTACTCATCGTAGAGGGCAAATGATGCTTCGCTTGCCGCCTGCAACACTTCATCTGAGAAGGGGCGCAGCTCAACATCTGACTCAGCGCGAAGCGTTGCCAAGGCCCCAACATTCTTCACATCATAGCGCGCCAACATGCCCATATTTGCTTCGACGGCAGAGGCAGCCACAGCGGCCTGATAAACTTCTGGCAACTTGTTCCATTCCTCTAAATTGATTTGGACTTCAAGTGTTGGACCCGGTTCCCACCAGCCGGGATAGTAATAGTACTTAGCGACTTTATGGAAGCCCATCTTTTGATCATCATAGGGGCCGACCCACTCCGTCGCATCAATCGCACCCGTTTCGAGCGCTTGGTAGATTTCCCCACCTGCCAACACCTGCACGGTTGAGCCGAGTCGGCTCATCACTTCGCCACCTAAGCCCGGAATCCGCATCACAAGGCCCTGTAGATCGCTGACGCCGTTGATCTCCTTATTGTACCAACCACCCATTTGGGCGCCCGTATTGCCAGCAGGAAATTGGATCACGCCAAAGCGGTCACGATAGAAATCCTGCATTAATTGCAGACCGCCGCCTTCATAGAGCCATGCATTTTGTTGACGCGCGGTCAAGCCAAAAGGCAGCGCGGTGCCAAAGGCGGTGGCGGGGCTTTTGCCAGTGTAATAATAGGATGCGGTGTGACCAATCGGAACGGAATTTTCCTGAACAGCGTCGAGAACTTGGGTTCCGCCAGTTAGCTCACCTGCGGCGCGTGCGACACAGGTAAATTTGCCCTGTGTCAATTGGCTCAGGCGGTTGGAGAAAATCTCCGCGCCCCCAAAAATCGTGTCGAGTGAAAGCGGCCAACTTGTTGCAATTTCCCAATTGATTTCTGGGAGTGCAGAATCGCTCGCCGTTTCCGCTTGAATTTCGGCCGAATTATCAGCCACAACAGCATTATCGGTTGGTTCGGCCGTGTTGCAGCCGACAATTCCTAGCGCAGTCGCGGCCGCAACGCCGGGACCAGCCATTTTCAAAAACTCTCTACGTTCCATAAGCTATCTTCTCCTTGAGATGAAGTTGTCTTGGTGCTTACCGTGTGCAGAACCAATAAGATTCTTACATTAGCAATTGTATAGATGTTCATTAGGTGTGCAACAAAATCGGCGTTTTTGGCGAAAGAATAGCGGATGGCACGGTAGAAATAGCGCCACAATGGGCGACCAACAGCATCTTATGGGCAATGGTGGTGTTAGTCCTAAGTGAACACAAACTTATTGGAGCAAAGATGGCAGATCAAGGTGTAGTTTTTCCAAAGGATAAAAACGGCAAACGCAGCACAACGAGTGCAGGGATGGAAATTGTTGCGGCAGCGTTGGGGGCAGCGAGTTCGGCCGATTCCAAACGCGCGCGCAACGAAGCGAATTGGCGTAAAAATTATCGGCAATATTTTGAACGAATGACGGAAGCGGGGGTGGAATCGGCCGATAATGCCCGCGCAATTGCCCAATCTGGCCTATCAGCCGTCTATAGACTGTTTGAGTTTGAACGGGATGGACAGTGCCAACCGTTGGCCGCCGCCATGTCACGCTACGATCAACCTCTCTTTGAGACGGGCATCATTCATGGCACGGGCAGTCCGCGACCGCTGACGATACCCTACAAAAAGAAAACGTTATCAGGCGACTCGCTCCGCACGCAACTGCAAGAATGGCAACAACGCGGGATCGTTGAAGAAAGTCATGCAGCGGCTGTCATGCGCGTCATGGACAATCCAACTTGGATCGATGAGTTACCCGCTTTTGTCTTGATGGGCGCAGGCGCAGAGATTGGACCCTACCGCACCCTGTTGGAAATGGGCGCAACTGTCATCGCCGTCGATCTCAATCGCGCAGCCGTCTGGGAACGCCTGATCAGCACGGCGCGCCAATCGGCCGGTACACTGATCTTCCCGCTGCAAGCAGCGCACATGGCCGATATGAGTGACAGTGAATTGGCTGGCTTGGCGGGTGCCAATCTGATTAGCGACGCGCCGGAGATTATCACATGGCTCGTTGGCTTGAATCGTCCATTGACGTTGGGTGGTTATGCCTACCTCGATAGTGGCGACTTTGTGCGGGTGGCGGTGGCGATGGATGTCATCGTGAAAACGGTGATGGAGCGCGCAACCCATCCGATCAATCTCGCCTTTCTACTCACGCCTACCGATGTTATGGCGGTTCCGTCTGATGTCGTCGACGCGGCGCAAGACCGCTATGCGGAACCCACGACATTTCGGCCGATTCGCTCACTCGTTAGCACCGTCTCCAATTCGCGTCTGTTTGCCCGCAACGTGCGCCGTATCGTTCTGAGTGAAGAGGGGCGACGCTATGGCATCATCAACAGCCTTGTCACCCAGCAAGGGCCGAATTACACCTTGGCAAAGCGCATTCAACGCTGGCGTTCTGTCGTCGCACGCGATGAGGGGCATATCGTTTCGTGCAATGTCGCACCGGCAACGTACACCTATTCAGTGACAAAAAACAAGCTGTTTATGGCGGGTTATGCGGGAGCAGAACAGTTTGGAGTGGAGATTTTTCGGCCGAAAACAACCAATGCCATTATGACCGCCCTTCTCATCAATGATCTCGCTTATGAAGCGTCCGCCTCCCACCCTGATGTGCCGCTCAACAATCCCGAAGAGCTCTTCATGGAAGGCGCCAACCATGGCGGCATGTGGCGGATGGCAAATCAGCTCGGCTCACTGATTGAAGTTGGCGTAATTGTGGGATCGGTCAAGCGGTTTTTCTCGCGTGACGACGAATAAATACCCCGATAATTTAAGAAAGGGTTGGCTTCGCCAGCGTTTGCAATGCGCGCGCCGACTCTTTGACCGCCCGCATTCGGTCGATCACATCGTGCCAAAATGAACTTCCCGCGCTCGATGCCAAGCCCGTCAATAACGCCCCACAAAGAGCCATGTATGGGTTATTGACCTGTTCCTGCACACCGGGAGCCAGCAGTGGCGCGAGATAGGCAAACGCATTGAGCTGCATCGGAACGGCAATCAGAATACCCAAAACGGCCGAGATGCGGCGCAGGCGAGCGATGCGTACACTCTCTTCAACGTCATACAATTGGCGCACGGCCGCTAAGCGTGCCGCGATTTTATGCTGAACTTGGGCAGCATGGCGTGTCATGCCTGTCAGTGAAATGAGGTCGTTGGTCATCGCAATCGTCGCATCAACCCCTTCTGTCAAATCGTTGAGCGCAACGCCAAACCCTTGTGAAAATTGGTTGAGTGCGGCAATCTGTAGCTCGGCTTGCGAGCGATTGGGAACCCAATAGCTAATATCGTGCATCAACTGTTCGGGGGAAACGCGCTTTTTCTGCACGTCGAGAAAGCTCAACCATTCATGGCTTTTGACCTTCTTATTGAGCCATGCGTTCATTTTAAGACTGTCTAAAACGATTTCAACGGTCAGAGAGAGGGTCAAAATCAATACAAAGTACGCGCCAAGCGTACCGATTACGTCAATTGCGCTATCCAGTGGCGACATGACAAAATCCTTCGCTGCACACAAAAACTGCTTGCGGCATCGATCTATTAGATTGTGGTACTTCTATAATCTATGGATAAGTATAGAGGGGGATGGCTAAATGTCAACAATGCGTGAATATTTTCAGCGCGACGGGGATTGAGTTTGAGTGGACGGTGGGCGTGAGGCGATCAGCAAGAGCGTCGTCAGGAATTCAGATAGTCAGGTGGTCAGCATTGTGCCATGTGATGACCACCTGATATCCTGATAATCTATGCGGCGGCGGCGGCCTGCATCAAAAGCATGTATTGTGCCCAACCCGCAAAGATCAAGAGATTGAGTTCTGCGGGCGATGGATCGTCAGAATCGACCGTGATGGTCCCAGTTGAACCCCATTTGTTCAATTTTAGTTTGGCGATTTTCCGGCCATCGGCCGTTGTAAGCCGCCACTTTTGCCCCCAAAAATCGAAGGATTTCCAGATATAGCTGTTGCCGTTGGCAAATTGAACGCTGAGCCCTTTGTTCCATGGCAGGAGTTTGAGTTTGGCAGGGATAAAGTCGATGTCATCCGATTCGACCTCTAGCTTACTATTGATAATCCCTTTCGGCCGAAAAATAAACAACGGCTCTTCTGCACCCGCCAGATAGATCGACACATCTGACTTGAGCAGACCTGACTCTTGTCGAAAATGCGCGATTGGCAGCTCACCGTGATAAAGCGTGTAGGCTGCTTTAAATATGCCATCCTTCTTCCAGATAAGTTGTTCGTTGAGTAATTTGCTAAATTTTTTTTGCATCGCATTTTCTCCAATAGAGGTTGTCTTATGCACATTACGCGGTATTGTGAAGCCAAGTTGCATATAATCGGCATATGACAACGATATTGACTTTACCCGACAGATTGCCCCAGATTTCGGCCGATGCGTTCCTAGCCAGCACAGCCACCGTTGTGGGGGATGTGACGATCGACGCGGGCGCATCCGTTTGGTATGGGGCTGTCCTGCGTGGAGACATCAACTTTATCACCATCGGCGCACGCACCAGTGTACAAGATAATGTCGTCATCCATTGTAACGATCAGCACAGCACGGTTATCGGTGCAGATGTGACAATTGGACACGCGGCTGTCTTGGAGGGCTGCGTCGTTGAGGATGGTGTATTGATCGGCATGAACGCAACTGTGCTTGATGGGGCGCACGTCGGCGCAGGCGCAGTGGTAGCGGCGGGAACGGTCGTGCGCGAAAACTTTACGGTTCCCGCGCGCATGATTGTGGCAGGCGTGCCGGGTAAAATTGTGGGGGCAGTTTCGGCCGAACTTGCCGCCCGTCTCGTAGAAGCCCCCCAACACTATCTCGCCACCAGCGACCTTCATCGCGCTGCTCAATCTCTGACGTAAGATTTAGCGACGTTCATCCGTCTATTGACTAAAATCAATTTTTCAAACAGACGTGAGTGTTCGCACTCGCGTTTTTTATTGATGGGATGTCGAGTGCGCAGAGTCGAATGACATGACTCTTCATCGAATAAGGAACATCAACATGACAACTGACATAACAAAATTCGCGTTCATTTTAGACGCTTTATTTGGGGAAAACGACGTCGAAATCCCCCACCTTTTCCGTCTCTCAGATATGAAACCAGATGATGCGGAAGAGTTCCGTGCTCGCTGGGAGAGTGCGCCTGAAGAGCGGCGTGAAATCATCGCCCGTCATTTGGCCGACCTCAGTGAAGAGAGCTTTGAGGTTGAATTTAGTCCCGTTTTTGCGGATCTCCTGCAAGATGAAAACGCGGCCGTGCGCGTTGCTGCGCTCGATGGTCTTTGGGACTCCGAAAATACCAATGTCGTCAGTACGATTATTAGACTGATGCAAAGCGACGACAGCCTCGAAGTGCGCCACGCCGCCGCCAAAGCATTGGCTCACTATGTCCTGCTTGGCGAATGGGGACAGATTTCCAGCTATGTGCGTGACCGCGTTGTCAATGCGCTGCACGAACAGCATGTCGATAGCCGTGTCGCCCTACCTGTGCGATGTGCCGCACTTGAGGGAATGGGCGCGTCGGGCGATGAGCGCGTGCCACCGTTGATCGAAGCCGCCTACGAAAGCGGCGACTATGATTTGCAAGTGAGTGCGCTCTTTGCAATGGGTAACAGTGCCGACGAACGCTGGCTGGGAACGGTCCTTGACGAAATGGAAAGCCCCTATGCAGACATGCGTGCAGAGGCTGCCCGTGCGGCTGGTGGCATTGGTGACAGTGAGGCGATCACGACGTTGGCACAACTCGCCTATGATGAAGATGGCGCGGTTCAGATCGCCGCAGTGACAGCCCTCGCCAAAGTGGGTGGCAACACCGCCTCACGCATCCTCAACGAGATGCTCGAAGACCCCGAACTCGACCATCTGCAAGAGCTGATCGAAGAAGCCATCGAAGAGATGGACTGGATGAGTAAAGAGATTGACTTCGATCATTTTGATAATGATTAGAACGGTCGTCACGTAACGCGCAAGACTCTTGTCTGAAATCCTCAACGTCGTCTTTAATAACATCCTCCCTATCTTCTTGGTAGCGGGGGTTGGTTTTGCGTTACGCCGCTGGCTGGCGTTAGACAAGCAGACCGTGTCGCGGCTGACGTTCTATGTGTTTAGTCCTGCGCTATTTTTTGATCTCTTAGTCAATTCGACAGTCGAGGCGGGCGAGTTGGGTCAGATATTACTGTTTGCGTTTGTGGGGATCAGCTCAATGGGGCTGGTTGGGTGGATAATCGGCCGAATTCTCAACCTAAACCGCAAGCACACCATCTTTCTCATCTTTGTCGCCATGTTTGGCAATGTTGGCAACATGGGGCTACCGCTCACTGAGTTGCGTTATGGCATGGAGGGTGTCGCACGTGCTGGCCCCTTCATGGTCGTTTCTGGGATGTTGATCTATACGGTGGGGGTGATTCTCGCCTCGTATGGCTCTCAATCATGGCGCAACTCGTTGCAAGGCTTGACGCGCTTACCCGTCCTCTACGCGGTCGTGGCTGCCATTGTCGTCTCCGCATTTCAACTCACTGTGCCAACGCCGCTAAACTCGGCCATCACCATCGCTGGGCGCGGCGCGGTTCCAGTGATGATTATCGTGTTGGGAATGCAGATGGCGGACGTGCGCGACTTTGGGGATGTCCGCATTGTGCTGCCTGCCATTGGTCTGCGCTTGATCATTGCACCGCTTGTAGCGATTGGGTTGACTATCTTGTTTGGTTTTGAAGGGCTAACACGTTCCGTCAGCATCATCGAAATGGCTACCCCCGTCGCCGTTGCGACCATCATTGTTGCCACCGAATTTAATCTACTCCCCAAAGCAATGACGACGGCGGTTGTGATCTCAACACTGCTCAGCCCAATCACGCTGGTTGCATTTATTCAGATTTTTGGCCTATAGAATTCGACTGACAACTCTCCTAAACGGCGAACGGCAAGGAAGATGGTGGCTGGAAGGAGAATTCAGGCATGAACAAGGTGTGTGGGAGCAGTTCAACATCTTCGGTACGTTCCCAAAGCAGCGATTGATAAATTTCCCAACAGGTATCGACAATCTGTGACCATGCATATTTGCGTGCGTAGGCACGTGCCGATGCCCCCATTTGCCACTGCTCGACCGAGTCGTTGAGCAGCGCAAACATCTTTTGCGCCATCGCTAACGGGTCACGGCTAGGCACGTGATAGCCCGTCACGCCGTCGCGGACGAGATGGGCCAACCCGCCCACTTCTGAGGCAATCACGGGCGTTCCCATCGCCATTGCTTCCAGCGCAACCAGTCCAAACGACTCATAGTGGCTTGGCATGACGACAATTTCTGATGCGGCGTAGTAGAACGGCAGCATCATCTGGTCTTTTGAGCCAACAAATGTAACAAGCTCTTGTAATCCCAATGCCTCGCGCATCGTTTGCAGGCGAGCCATCTCCGCATCAAGCGTGTCGGCATTAGGGTCGCCACCGACGATTGTGACAGAGACGGCGTTGAGGACATGCGGGCTGCGCTCGCGTAAGATACCAATTGCTTGTAGCAGGGTGTCGATTCCCTTGAGGGGTTCAATTCGGCCGACAAACAAAATGTTCTGCCCATCTCTATCCAATCCAACACATTGTTTTGCCTTCTTGCGTGAAATGGTCGCAAACCGTTGCAAGTCAACGCCGGGCGGCACAATCGAAATCCGCTGCGGATCAGCTCCGTAAAGTTCAATTAGCTGTGCTTCTTCGGCCGGCGTCGCCGCGATGACGACATCGGCAATGTCATGAATCACCTTCATCTCGCCATCAATGCGCGATTGGGGCGCACGATGCGCATCGTTGGTGGCGATTTGATTTTTCATATGTCCTAACGTATGGAACATTTGGACAATCGGTAAATCATCCCAAAACGATTGTAAGCGTCCTGCAACCAGCCCAGACAGCCAGTAGTGACTATGGATCAGGTCATAGGTGATCCCTTCATGGGCGGCAAAGGCAACAACACCGCTAACAAACTCATCAAGATAGTTGGCAACCTCTGGCACAGGCAACGGCTCTTCTGGGCCTGCTGCAATATGAATCACGCGCCCTGTCGCCCCCAACTCATGGATAGAAGGCACACAACTGTCTTGTGAACGGGTGAATACATCCACCATGACGCCGCGTCGCGCCAGTTCAGAACAGAAGTCGCGCACGTAGACGTTCATGCCACCCGTCTTCTTCCCGCCCAACATTGCAAGCGGGCAGGTGTGGACGCTTAGTACAGCGATGCGGTTGATTGGTTTTTTCTTAAAGAGATCCATGTGCTTGTAAACCGAATTGCGTAAATCGTAAATTTGGCTTTATACGAATTACCCATTGCGTTCTATTTCTCAATCAGCAGGCGAAAGATTTCGCTATCTTTTGCACCAAAACGATATTTATAATTCTCATCGCCGCGCAGGAAATCGAAGCTGTCATGACCTAATTCGATCGCTTTTTCAATCGCCTGTGCGGAGAGGACAACACCGAGCGATAATCGGCCGAATGCGTCCGGATCTAGCCCACTGTTATAGACCCACGTGCGACCGTTGTAGTCAAAGTTAAACAACGCCGCCGCTTTCTGTCCTTCCACCTCAATAAACATCAGTTGCAACATGCCCGCATCTTGGGC
This sequence comes from Anaerolineae bacterium, assembly GCA_030425205.1. Classification (GTDB taxonomy): domain Bacteria; phylum Chloroflexota; class Anaerolineae; order Promineifilales; family Promineifilaceae; genus CALECP01. The sequence continues at coordinate 9,008 of JAUIAP010000025.1, read as the reverse complement.
AAATTGGGCGATGTCATGAAACGCTTGCGTGCGGGCCTCGTTGAGCCATTCCCCTTTTTCGGGGGTAGACTTGACCAATAGCTCAAGAAATGCGTCCACTTCAGCATGTAAGTCGTCATCGGCGCCAACGATATGTAGTTCGGCCTCTGCCCCATTTGCACGCCGCAACTTGCGACGAATTTCGTGCCGTTGCTTCTTGTCGAGCGTGTCGAGGTAGTCGTCAAACGTTTCTGGCAGGGGAATGATGGGGCACACTTCCGCGCGTTCGCTGGCAAAAGAAAAGCCGCGATCTGCGGCTTGTGCCTCCACGATGGCACGGGAGGGAGATGTTGCGGGAATGTTGTAGAAATCCAAACAGTTCCATGCGGGAAATTCTGCGCTACAGAGACAGTCAAAGATCGCATTCCAAACCGTTTCGGCATTTTCGGCCGAACAGATCACGTCCAAATAATCGGTCTCTTCTTTGCTTGCGTTGAAGACAACCCGCTCCCCACGCAGATTAAAACAACCAATCCCGATTAGCTCAGAGCTATCACAAACTGCAACGGTATATAGCTTCCCTTCCCCCAAATGTTGCCACCAGCCCTGCTGATAGCCTAGCCGCTGAAAGGGTGTATCGGTCATCCCACCTTGCGCGAGGTTGTCCCAATCTGCTGCCAATTGTTCAAAAGATGCGTCGCCAGAAATCAATTTTGCTCGAATCATTACAATCATTCCCAATTTGTTGCCCTTGCAGATTATTGCACAAAGGGGGTTTTCACCGATTGTTCTGACGTGGTTGCTACGTCGTATCTTACGCGAGATCGGCCGAATTTTGCGTGATTCAAACATCCGATTTGTAATGCAATTGTAAAGAAATTCGCCAGTTGTAATGTCTCTGTAAAATCTTCCCCCACCTGTTTACAAACCCTTCCAATCGTATATTTTTCAGTCTATGATGTCCGCAAATTAAGGAGCAAACATCATGTTACGTTTTTGGAAATTTGGTCTGGCCTTCACCTTGTTTAGCGGTATTTTCTGGTTCGCCACGCAACCAGCGGCTGCCCAAACAGCAGAGCGCACTGCAACCTGTTATCTTTACGATACGGGCCAGTTGCAACGACACTCAACAACAACCATTGCCGATTGTGCGGCAATTATTTCGGCCGATGGCGGCACAATTGATGAATACACCGTCGGCGCATGGAGTCGCAGCTACGTCATCGTCAACGACGCGGGCGAAGTCTACTATCGCAATGGACGCCGATGGCAGTATTGGGACACCATCGAACCAGTCGCGACCGTGCAGCCAACGGCCGATGATCTCGATGGCGACGGCGTTCTCAACGACGAAGACCAATGTGCAGATGAACTCGAAACCTATAACAACGTCTTTGATGGCGATGGCTGCCCCGATGACGTGAATACGTTGCTGAACTTTGCCACCAACGATCTCAACGCATACTGGCAAGCAGAATTTGATGAAGGCAACTTAACTTACACCGCGCCACGCAGCGTTTCCGCCTATCAAGGACGCGGGCGCAGTGACTACAACGCCTACTACACCTCCTATCGCCATGCCATCTACTACGACATCCGCCTGATGAACGATGCGCTGGCCGACTTGGGCGACGTCGCGCCGGTTTACATCTTGGCACATGAGTTTGGGCACGCTGTTCAGAGTATGCTCGGCCTTTTGGACAACGGTCGCTACAGTATTCAAGTTGAACTAGAAGCAGACTGCTTAGCAGGAGCATATCTCAACAATTTGGATGAGCGCGGCTTGCTTGATGAAGGGGATGCCGAGGAAGGGATGCGTCAAGCGTATGAAGTTGGCGATTATGCGCCCTCCGACTCCGACGGCGCACACGGCACACCGCAACAACGCGCAGATGCCTATACGCTCGGCTTTGAAAATGGTGCGGATATTTGTTTGACTAGTTTTAATTGAACGGATCTTGAGTCGCATGAGTATATTGCGTATTGCGTAGAGATTTTTCAACATGCCCGATGATGCGCTTAGGGCGTCAACAGCAAGAAATAAGCGTGTCCAATGTTGGACACGCTTATTTTTTTGGCTCATGTCGGGATTGTTGAATCCCAACACATCATTGTCGCTACGACTGCTTGGACCAGATCGCTTTCCCAAGCGTCAATACGAATAACAAGACGAATACCCAGACTGTCCAAAGTCCACTACTCGCTGCCGTCTGGCCGCTAATTCCTACGGCCGTTGGCACAGCATCCTGCGCGGGAATGATCTCTAGCGTCACGGGAATCACAACCTCCTCGACATACTCGGCGCGTCCAGTTGGTTGGTTGGTAATCACAACTTCACCTTCGTACACGCCAACACTATAGCTGAGGGACGGATTGATCGAGATTTCAAAACCGTTCTCCGTTTGATTGACGACCATCCAGCGTTGGCGGGACTGCGATGACCAGTTCAGCTCACCTGCACCTCCATTCCAAATCGTGTATTTCGCGGGCTGCACTGAGAGCGTGTTGACAGGGACGACCAACGTTGGTTTGGCATGACCTGCGACAACCAGTTTTGAGCGGTCGTGATAGGGTGGCTTGTCGTTATGGTTGCAGGGATCCGTTTCCCAACCATTTTCTTCGCCATCATAGAAGCCATCCCCATCACTGTCGGCGTGCATTGGGTTTGTCCCAAGCTGTTGCTCATGCCCGTTGGTCAATCCGTCTTTGTCAGGGTCTTCGCCGGCGTTTTGCACACCATATAAATCTGCCCAACCGTCCCACAATCCATCACCATCTTCGTCGCGGGTATCGATCATACGCACGTCGTCGAAATTGGGTGGGCTGATTTGACCGCTCTCGGTGAACGCGCGCACCTCGAAGCGATACGTCTGCCACATGGTCATGCGTTCGAAGTGATAGAAGAAGGTGTCCGCATCGGTGATGGCAGGCGTTGGCGGGTCGAGCAGTGGATCATAACCGGGAATCAGACAACCAATTGGCGTGTAGCTGACGATGTAACCATCAGGCTCGCCGTCACGTGGCACGTCCCAATAGACAAAGGCATCGTCAATATTGTCGGTGCTCTGCTCCGCGATGACAGGTTCGGGCGGTGATAGTCGCTCTTCGCGGTCGTCAACCAAGCGAATATTGAACGGCACACAATCACTCACGTTGAAGCTCGCGTCGTAAGAGCGCACACACACCTCAGTCTCAAATATCGACGCGGCCAATTGGCTATTGCTCAAGCCGACGATGCTGGTCGTTTCCCAAAGCGGGAAGGGGATTTGTCCGAATTGGAAGCGTAAACAATCGGCCGAAACCCGCTTATCCTCCTGCAACGGCTGTGCATTCGGGTCGATATTCGGAATCGTATATTCAACCAGATAGCCGCCTAAATCAACTGTCGTATCATCGCACGTCCAGCGCACTTTGAGACGACCATCTTGCAGATAGCCGCTGCCCAGAATGGTTGGCACGGGCGGTGGCGTTGTGTCGTTGTAGAGAATCGAACCATCCGCCCAAACGACGACCGCGCCGTTGCCAGAGAGATGATCGTCGATTTCTAGCCCGACAGCATACTCACCACTGCCAAATGCCCCTAAATTGACGACTTGGCTTCCTGCGTTTGCGGGAACTGCAACGGCGACCGGCGTTCCTGTCACCATCGTCGGCGTGATCGGTTTTTCAGCCAGCGGTGCGATAAAGATCGACATCCTGAGCGCAGGATCGACCGGTTGACCACCTTGTGTGGCGTTCCATTGTAGGGTGATATTGCCGGCGGAATCGGCCGAAACCTGTCCCACTAGATTGACCCATTCAACGCTTGGCTTAGGCGGATCGGTCGCAAACATCAAGTTGTAGTTGCTGGGGAACGGGTCGGGTTGTTCGACCACACCACTCAGTTGCAGCGTCCATGTGCCGTCCTGAATCGCGCTGTCGGCCGGCGCAGCGAACGCAAACGAGAATTGGCGCACGTTGCTGTTGACCGTCGTGGAGTAGACCCCACCAAATTGGTCGGCGTTTTGCGGCGTGATAACCGTGTTGTCCGGCGCGGTGAGTTGCCCACTTAGTGTGCCGTTTTGCCAACTGGTGACAAAGATGGCGCGACCGCTGCCCTGAGAAACATCGAAGGTACAGGTGTGGACACCGCCACCTTGATTGGTGCATTTGTCTGCCCAAGGGGTCGTTGTCCAATCATCGACTGAGCTACCCATCTTATTGATCAGATACGGCTGCTGATTACCCGGCGTGACGGGCTGGGGCAATGCTTGTAGCTGTCGCGTTGACCCATTGGCACGCGAGCCGCCGCTATATTGGTCGATCAAAATGTGGTCATTGGAGCCAAGAATCAGGTCGACACCGCTCTCGCTGATGTACAGCCCCACGCCGTAGCCCATCACCTCTAGCACACCCGAAATACCCCATTCATATTGGGTGCAGCTTGCATTGGTGCAAAATTCACCGAACGAAATTGTGATCTTCAGGCTGAAATCAAACGGCGGCAAAATGAATGGGAACTCATCGACAACCATGCCCGATTCGATGTTGATCTGCGCCCAGATGGAGCCCGTGAAGTGGAAGTCGCTGTTGTTAGGCAACCAATGGTATTTGTTTTGCCACCCCTGCCCAACCCATGCGTGCAGGTAGATGCCGCCGCTGATCAGGTTGCCGCCGTCGCAACATTGCGCCGACCCTTCAAACAGCATGTCGAACGGATTCCATGCCACCGCTAATCGGAATTGCACGGGGTCGAGCATCCCCGCAAAGAATTTGCCCGACGCTTCGATCTCGAAGAGCCCGCGTGTGTCGATAGTGATTTCGCCAGTGAAATCTTGCATCGTCTGCCCGTCTACCGAATCAAATTTGAGCGTGAAGGTGATGACGGCATAGCCCGCATTCGGGTCGATCAACACGTTCATGCTGATAAATTGCAGCTTCACGCCTGTGCTGCCGACGACGATACCCGTCGGTTCAAAGCTCGCTTCAAAGTAGACTTGCGCGAGGGCTGTTTCACAGATTTTGAAGGCGATCTTGAAGCCAGCACCCCCTTCATCACTGACGTTGGGCATCATCATGCTCGCCTCCCCCTTGATGACGGTGACGACGGGATCGCTGGGGTTGACGCACGGTTCGAGCGTGATGGAGACAGATGCGCCGTAGGTGTCATAGCTGAACGACTGATCGACGCTGCTGCTGTTGGCGGCACGCGGGTGGTCACTGCTAAAGACGCTTAACTGACCGGGTGAGTTGACGGCCATCGTCTGCGCCGTTTCCTCAATGTGTAGGTCGGGCAGTTTCCAGAGCGCGACGCTGCCTTTGCCGTTGTTCCAGTCGTAGTCATCGCGGCGAATGTCAAAGCATGTTGTCTGTGTGCCGTTGTCGTCGCAATCTTTTAAGCCTTGCGGCTGCAAGGCGTCACCGGGCGGCATCAGGACAAATTGTGCATCGACGGATGCGCCACCCATCGATGCATCGGCCGTTAATCGCCCACGATCCATGCGGAACTGATCGACACTAGCCAACGCCGTCAATGACTCGACCACATCAAAATGATCGAATATGCCAGTCGGCTGATTGGCGTTGTTGAGAATGCGTAGTTCAACCCCTTCGATGTCAGTTAGGACGAGCGGGAGCGGGCTGTCTTGATCGGCCGAAACCGCAAATCCCCACGCTGGCTCGACCCCATAGTTGAACTCATTGACCTCTTTTGGATAGGTTTCCCACGACGTGACAAATTGGCGCGGATAGGGTGCTTGGGCCACGTCGGTTGTGATCTGCATGTCGAGCAGTCCGCTCTCGCCCAGTTTGACGGTGTGCAGGTCGATTCCCAGATTGCCATCTGGCACATAGGTGTCACCCCACCGACCAAAGACCGTATCGACATGAACCCATGTGCCGTCATCTTTCGCGACGAGGCTAAACAGCGCATTGACATCTTGCGTCGTGAAGATGCGCGTTTCGCCGTCTTTGTCGCCGGGCTTTAGTTCGCCGCTATCCCCAAATAGGAAGCGCAGGTGCTTGCCGCGCCGTCGATTGTTCAGATTGGCGACATGCACGGTCAAGCCGACACCCGCATCATCGCTCGTCGTCAGTTCACCGTTTTGATAGCAAATGCTGCCCTGTGCCACATAGATGTAACGACTCACGCCTGCTTGCTCAATAATCGGCGTGCCTTGCAGCTCATTTTGCGTACACCAGTCTGCCCCACTGCTGGTAAAGCCGCCTTCGCTGTGAATGGTCAATGTCTTTGTGCCACCGCCGACGGGAACGGAAATTTGCCGCGATGGGCTGTTTGGTGGCAGGATGATCGGCTGACACGCTTGGTATTTGAACGTCCAAACGGTGTAGGCGGGGCAGCGCACAATGTTGACGGCGACGTTGATCTGTCCCGGATAGTCGGGGCGTTCGTCGTCTGGGAAGGGGCGATCATTGTTGACGAGCGCGATCCCATATCGGCCGATTTTCGCCACTTCCCCATTAAAGCTAAACGACCCATTGTCAAACGGAATCGCTTCGACAATGTCCTTGTTTTTTGGACTCAACACCGCTTCAGTCAGCGAATTGACCTCTGATGGATGCAGCAAATAGGCATCCAGACCGTCTGGCGCATCAAAAAAGATGGTGACATTATCTTGTGCCTCCGCGTAGAAGTCGCGCAGGGACACCAGTTGGTTGGACGGCAAATTGTAGTAAACAGTCTGCAACTGCCCATACGGAATGCCGCCAGCAGGTTCGTTCCAGACGAGATTGGTTGCTTCGCTGTAGTGGATGCGATAGTTGCGGTCGGGGTCTTGCTGCCAATCGTTGTCGTCCATCGGCTGCACGCGCGCCCACAGTTCGGTGTCGTTGACGACGTTCTGTGACACCTGATCATCGACAAACAGCACCGCCGTCTGATTGGCTTCCTTCGGCAGATAGTCGCCGTGTGAAAGCTCATCGTCAGCCACTTGGTTGACGCCCTCAAGGAAGTTGCTCGTCAGTTTGAGGCTAATGCGAGCTGGCACAGCGGGGTCTTCAAATTTGTGGTCGCCACGCACGGCAACGGCTCGCCAGCGTTTGGGCGCGGTCGGTTGCAGGTGGTATTCGTGGTAGGTGTCGGCGAGAATGGTGTCGGCATAGGTGGGGATGCCCGGTTCGTTGAGGAGGTTTTGATAGACGTTGAGATCGAGCGGTTCATATTCGATATGCAGTTTGACACTCTCGAAGGGAATATCCCACATGCTACAGCCATGCACGAAATGGTGGAAGTCGCCGGTGTAGGGGCCGGGATAGCCGCAAACAGGATTGTTTAGCTTGATGCGGAAGGTTGGTTTCGGCCGATCCGCCCCATCGTAATGCGTGTTGTACCAGTTGGCGATCTGCGTCGTCACATCCCAGTTCAATTCGACAGGATTGGCACTGCTATTGATGACGGCGGGGCTGGTCAATAACTGCTTACCCATGCTGCTACCCAGTGGGCGGTTGCTCCAATTGTATGCATTCTCATCTGTCACACGGTCGTCATGCAGCGAGAATCCGCCGCAGTCGGTGGGACATGCGCCGACGTCAAACAGTTCGATTTTGCCCTGCGTCGTCTTATTTTTCCAATCGACGGAGCCTTTGTAATAGGGGCCGCCGACCACTTTGGCGGCGAAGGTGAGTTCGGCCGATTTGATCTTCATCGGCGAATTTTCCAACAGACCCGGCAACACCGTAAATTGCAAATACCCTTCTGACTGCGAGTTCCAGCCCGGATATTGGCTATTGATCTTTTGGTCAAAGGTGAAGCTGCCGCCATAGCCGTACCACGTGCCGAGACGGATACCGCCGCCTTGATACGGCTTGTCGCCATTGTCGGGGTCTGTACCAACCCACGCCATCCCCTTGCCAAAACCACCGCTCGTACGCTCGACGCGCATCGTCGGATCAAGCACGACGGGATATTCGCGGTCGGCCGCCGACCACCATGCCAACGGTGTGCGAACCTTGACGAGCCAGCCGTCGTCCGTCGGTTCGAGCAGATAGCTACCCGTGACTTGTTCAGCACGGTCATTTTGTTCAAATGCAAGCACGGGGTCGAAAATCATGGCGACGTTGCCGTAACGGTCACGGATTTCGAGCGTGTCGTCGGTGGCGAATGCGCTCGTCTGCTCAACGCCATTCGCCCACAGTGTCGTTCCGGGCAGCAGTTGGAGGGTCGCCCGCATCTCCAAAGTTGTAGTGGCGTGTGTTTCGGGAATTGGATTTCCCGAAACATCCATTGACGAGAGTGGTTCATTAATGATGAGGACGTGTTCCAGCAGATCGCGGTCGCTGATGAGGGCTTCGGTAATGCGCTCATCGCTCCAGCTTCCGTTATAGAGCAGCGTTTTGCCATCTTCAGCTTGCGTTGCCTGACGGTTGCTCTCCTCAATTGCGGCCGCGATGGGGGTAAACGCATTGTCTGCGCTGACCACGCCAAGTGTCTGGGCTTTCCAGTAGATCGCCGCCTCGCCCGCGCCAACCGACACCCATGCGCGGTCTTGCCCCGCACGGCTGCGAATCGTATTGCCGTTGACGATGAAGTGTTCGCCTGTGTTGCGGAAAAGCGGATCATACGCTTGCCACTCGCCGCGACTATCTTGGTAGTGGGTCGTAATCGGTGAGATGACGGACTCGTATTGATTTTCGCCGACGAGGTAGGTTTGGGAGTGGGAGTTGGCGGAGATTGGATCAGCAGCAATTGTTGATTGCTGGTTGATCAGGGGGGCAGCTGGTTCAAAGGCAGGAGTTAAATTGCTGCCTGTAAGCCAGAGCAGTGCCGCGATAATCGTTGTAAGAACGATTAGGCTGCGCCAGTGAATGGGTGGGTTCATCTGTTGGACGTACATATTGTTATCTCCTATAGCTAAATACAGCGTACAGTCGTTTCTGTCATACCTGTGTAGGCAGGTATCCATTCTTTTCTAAGACTGGATTCCCGCCTCTGCGGGAATGACATGGCCATAAGATTTACCTTACGCTGTACTAAATCGAATAGACTTACTTATAGAATAGGTGATTTAGTACAGCGTAAGGTAAATCTTATG
>JAUIAP010000024.1 GCA_030425205.1 Anaerolineae bacterium | reverse complement strand
GGACATAGAGCGTGTCCCGTCCGTCGAGCCATTCTGCGATGACCGCCGCGTGCCAGCGACCGATTTGCGTGGTGCTTGTCGGGGAGGACGTGTAGCTGAGATCCAAGTCTGCGTGTAACGGGGCCAGTGTCAGCGGATGCAGTGAAGTCGGCAGAATTTGTGGGGCGGGATGCTCTGCTGCGGCTGCATCTCCAAACGTCACAAAGCCGTCCGCATGGAGCGTCAGCGACCGCCACGCGGTGCCATAGAGCAGGCTGCTTTGCCCCTGTCGGCCGATGTTGAGCGTCACCGTCACATCATCACAGGCTACGGTCTTGATGTCGTTTTCGTCTGTTTCGGCGAACTGGTCACAGATGTTTGCGACGCCAAACGTGGCGAGGTCTAAATACGGGATGTCTGCTGTTGTCGGCTCGATGAGGTAATCTCGGTTGCCACCGACGATCTGACCCGTCCATGTCCACTGGTGTTGTGCGGGGTTCCATTGAACATTTGCAGGTAGCTGCCAATCTGCATCCACAACGGGCGCCAAGCCCACGGGGAGCTGTTGTGTCACCGTGATTTGGCGTGGGTGAGCTTCATCATTACGGATGACGATCTGCTGCGTGAGTTCTGTAGCTGGTGCGGCGAATGCGGGCAGCTGTTGGGTCAGGGCTGGCAGACGCGGGTCGGGGAGATGACGGCGATTGCCTCGTTCATTGTTGATCTTGATAGGTTGCAGGCCATGTGTTGCGGTCGCAACGACGGGCAATGCGCTATCCGCCGTCCCCGCCTCTGCACGGGCACGTGTCGCAACAAGGCTCGTGCAGAGGAGCGCGAGTGCGCTGAACAAGACGGTGGCTCCCAGCAACAGTCCCTTCATTCGCGTTGGCGTTGCCATCAGGTGGGTGTCGGTTGGTGTTGACATCATAATTTTCTGCCGCAGATGGCGCGGATTGGCGCGGAACATATCCGAGTTCATCCGTGTCATCCGCGACTTGCTTTTCTTTCCTGCTACTCCATCCCGATCCATGTTCCCAACACGTCATACCGTTCGTGGTCTGTCTGCACCATCTGCCAAACAGCCAGCGTGCGTGTATCGTCGAATGGGTCTCGGGTGGTCATTAGTTGGGACACGGGGCGCAAGGCGGTACGGGGAAGCAATGGATTGCCGGGCGGATCGGTGCACTCTGTGAGGGATAGGTTGCAGGTCGTGGTGTAGATTCGGCCGAATCTGCGTTCGTCAGCATTGGCTGGGTCGCCGTGGCCGTAGATAGATAGAAGCGACACCCCCTGCCCCAGCGGAAGAATGTGTGGATGCACGCCATCTTCTAGTGCGCCTGTTATCCCCTGTGCGGGTAAGCTATTGCTCGTTATCTTCTGTGGAGCTGACCAACTGTTGCCGTTATCTGTCGAAATGACGGCATAGCCATTGTAGGGCTGACGCGGTGGCGCATTGTTCGTGTTCTCTTCCCAGAACGGTTCCCACTGGATGGGGAGTTGGCTGTCTGGGTCGCTTGGCATTGAGGAAAAGGGATCTTCAAAGCTGTGGTTCGCCAACGTGCCACTGGTGAGTCGGATGTCATCAAAATAGGCTGTGCTGCGAGCGCGGGCGGCATTGGGGCGGGAACGTAGAAATATCGTCATCTGGCTGCCTGTGGCTGGAATCTGGAGAGAGATTTCTTCCCAATCCGTTGTCGGACTATGCGAAGTTGACCAGACCACCGTTGCCGCGTTGGGGTTGCGTCCTGCCGTTGGGTCTAGTCCAATCTGCATTTGCATGTTGGCGGGGTTCGTTTGGCTGTTGTAATCTATGCTTGACCATGCTTTTGCCCAGCCGCTGACTTGCACGACTGCGCCGACTGTTGTTGGAAACGTCTGCATGAGTCCTGCGTCATGCGCGTACTCTGTTGTTTCCCAGCCAACTGCGTTGAGACCGTCGTGGATGTACTCGCCGTTGGCCACACCATTCGGTGCATAGGGGTTGACGGCCAAGTAGCGGGGTTGGCGTAGTTCGAGAAATGGCGTGGGTAACGCCAATGGTTTTGTTACCCACGTTGTAGTGACCGTAATCTCGCCTGTCTCGGTGCGAGCTGCGTCGAGCTGGACGCGACCACTAAACTGGTCTGTGAGCGAGATTGTCCAACTGCCTACCTGCTGCCATTGTGGGAAAACTGACCTCGGTTTATCTAATCTGTAGGTGATGACGGTATTGCCGTTTTGGAGGCTGGCGAAAACTGCCCCGTCTACGGGAATGGTTGTCAGATCATCAGGGATTGCAATGAGCGTTAGATTCTCGCCTTCCCAAAAGCCCAGCGGTGGCGGCCCCGCGACCCCTTCCCAATTTCTATTACCAGCATCTCGCTGATGCTGAATGCGCCCGAAGTTGTCCGTGTAGACGATGTGTGTCCAGCCATTGTCATCTATGAAAAGATGCGGTTTTCGGCCGATCCCCACCTCACTCGGCATGTCTATTACCGTGTCTCCATCATCGGCCGCGACATAATAAATGCGGCCAGCTTGTTCCCACGCAATATGCAGACGATCTACATTGCTGTAGGCGAGCGCAATCTGCTGCCCTGTTGTGAACCGCGTGGGTTTTAGGGAACTGCCCCCATGCGCGGTGGCATACCACAGCTCTCCCGCTTGCGCCCAACCAACGGCGAGACTGTCATCCCCGACAGCAACTGTCTGCAATGTCTGGTTTGCATCATTGTGGTCTAGGTTAATGATGTCTCCCGCTTCTGCGACGATGGGCGTACCGTCTGGTGTGGGGAGCGGTGTCATTGTTGCTCCACACGCAGCCGCAGCCGCACCGTTGTAAAGTGCGGCAACTGTGTCACGATCTGGGTCTCGATCTGCTGGCGTTGTCGCGTGTACCCCTACCCCACCCATCTGTGGCGCACACAACGCGGTGGCAGTTGGCGCGTCACAACCAATCTGGAGGAGGACAGCGCATACCAGAAAAGACAGCACATTGGGCTTGAATGGTTTGATCATGCGCAGAATGGATTTAAGAATAATTGAGGTCATCAAGCGATCTCTTGAATCACTGTATGTGGTGGGAACGCTCCGCCCATTCGACATAGAAGCTGTCTAAAGATGGAGAATGGATGCGGTTGGAGGAAGGTCAGGGGGTGTGGAAGTGGGGAACAAAAAACCCCGTCCAGAACGACCACTGACGTTTCCGCGAGGTGAAGAACGTGATCTTCACGTTGGCGTTGACGTTTTGGGTGTGTTCCGAACGGGGTTCATTGCTATAATGAACGCAAGTTTGTGGGTTCCGTTTGGAACGCACCCTTTAGGCCACTTCGTGTTACTAGCACGCAGTGGCCTTTCAATTTATTGAAGTACTTCGTCTATCTGTTCATTTTGCATCTCTTCTTGCTCTTCGATGATATTAGTTGTTGGCAATGTTAAATGTACCGTCCAGCCAATCGAAGAACGCTTGTCTATCACGATTTCACCATCTGCGATTGATGCCCAGTATCGCATATTGTTCATGCCGTGATGTTTACCTTTGCGACGCTTTGGCAGCACCTTCTCAATTGATCCGCCTCCATCATCTGAGATGGTGACCTCGAACTGAGATTGGTGGGCATCCAACTCAACAACGATATTCTTCGCATTTGTGTGCTTAGTGATGTTGGCAATTGCTTCTTTGACAATGTAGTAGAAAGCCAGCTTTGCTTTTTCCGCAACCTCAACCTGTGGCACATTCGGCCGAATAATCAGATGTATCTCGTACTCATCCGCTGTCTCAAATGGATAGATGAGGTCTTTTGCAATGTATTCGACCTGATCATCAAGGATTGGATTGTAAAGGTTATCACAAATCTGGCGCAGACTTTGGGCAATTTCGTTGACCCGTGTTCGCTGGCCTAGCTCTCGGCCTAGAATCAACAACTCTTGCAACGGCCCGTCGTGAATTTTTGCCGACAACTCTTGTCGCTCCACCGCACGGGTGTAGATAGATACAGTCTGCCCGCTGTTAATCGTCTCGAACAGATTGATTGCTGGTAGTGCAATCGCCAATGTGTCGCCAAGCTGTCGTAGCTGAACCAAATCACGTTCATTGAGCTGCTCCAACGTCGAGCCAGCCGATGCAATCAAGAATCCTGCTAGCAAATCGGCCGTCATGATTGGAATGTAAACCGCCCGATCCGAATCTGAAAACAGACCTTTGATTTCTGCAATGTCTGAGACGCGAATAATGCTCTTGGGAAAGACAGTGCTTGGCTGAATGTCATCTGGAAAGATTATGTCAGCCTGTACTGGGTAGCCACATGCCGTTCGTTCGTAAGACACATCGTTCCATTCATAAAGTGCGATATTTTCTAACTCTAGGGCTTGAGCCACCTTTTCTAAAATCTGGTCAACTGTCTTCCAATTTGGCTGTTGCGTCACTTGTCTAGCGATTTGCTGCATATCCTTCTGCGTCAATTGGCTTTTACCATACAAAAGGATTCGCATTCCCTTGAGCAATGCCGAGTTTGGATAAATGCCCAACAATCCAATGCCGACGACGATCACAGACGCTTCAAGGGGAATCTCAAACCCTTTGTGGATCAAATTGAGCCGAATGACGGAAAAAAGAATAATGAACGTGACAGTAAGCAATACAGCGGTCAATATTCTGCTCGTCGTCATTTCGATGAATAGGTGCTGGCGACGCAAGACAACGAATAAAAATCCAAGAGGCAAAAATAGCAGCAGAGCAAAGCCAACTGTCCCCGGCAACTGCCCCATCCCTGTAAAAACACGCGGCATCACCGTCAGAAAAACAAACGGCAATACCCCAACCGTCACAAACAAGACCAGTATCACGAGTTGTCGTTTTGTATACGATGGGGGCAATTTAACTGCACGAAATAGGATGACAATGACCGAAAGGAATAAGCCAACCCCGACACTAAGGTAACTTACGGCAAGCCACTCGACATTGTACAATGCGTGAATGCTTTGGCCTTGCGGGAACAAGAAAAGATATTCAAAACCGCCGATCACGCCCCAGATCACGGACACAACCAACCAACCCATCACCCAGTTCGGCATGATTCGACGCTCATTTTGCGGTTTCACCGAGTAACCAAGTTGTGTGTAAAGTGGCCCCATAATCGGCACGGCTGTGTAGCCGATGATCCATGCGAACGCTTCACCGCCAAACTGAAACGCGGCTATGCACAACCAACCTACCGCCGTTAGCATAAAGACAACGGCTGGCATCATATCAGACCATCGGTTGCCAATGATCATCATGACCGAACCGATAATCAACATCGTAATCGAGGCGTACAGCTCGGTAAAGATTCTTGATTGACCATCAATCGGCGTAATCGTTCTTTCAAGCGAAACGCCATCTCGAATCAGCTCAAGTTTGTACTCAATGGTTTTTGGCGTTGGGAGAACACTGCGGCGTGTCACCTGCATGTCATTGATCGCAGTGATCACGTCTCCAGCTTGAAGCGCGTCCTCTAAATCTGGATGCACCGAGGCTATCATCAGCTGATTACTGGTTGTGTTCCAACGCAGACTAAAGCCCATTTGAGAGGGAATCGTCTGATAGATGTAATGACCGTAATAGCCAGTTAGGAGAAAAAACAGAGTTATCGTGATGGCTTTCGCCGTATGACTCACTTTCTTTTCCACGAAAGCAACTCCAAAGCCTCTTTCGGTATCAGGTGCGAAACAGACTGTATAGCACTTTCTGCACGTTGAAGATAGACAAATAGCAATCGTTGAACATCGTCGATTGACCCCATTTCGCTTAATATCTCTCTGATGCGCGGAGTCTCGGCCTTCCGATCGATTAACACTTGCAATTCGCTAAACAGTGGATGCTCACGTTGAGCCAGACCATGCAAAATGGGGAGCGTAAAGTTTCCTGTCCGCAAATCTGTCTGTATATCTTCAAGATCATCTTTGAGTTGCGAACATGTACCAATAGCAAGTCCGTACTCATAGATGGCATTTTCGACTGCTTCGTTTGACCTAGAAGCTAAATATGCACCACAGACGAAATACTGTGCGAGCGGAACGGCACTGGTCTCGATGATATTTGCCAGATATTGGTTTTGATCGATCTGTTCCGATGTGACAGTTTGGTTCTTTAGCTGACCGCTCGCCGCGCTCAGATACGCTACTCTCATCCTCGTGTCCACTTTGCGATAAGTTTGTGGGGGAACATCCAACTTACACAGGGCATGATATGACAGCGCGATCGAGAGCAGGGCAAAGCTCAATATCTCGGCTTCAGGTGCATTGTACTTTGCCGTTTCGCCATCTTGAATGTCGTCAAATATATCGGCCGATAACGTGAACAGATACCAACTTGTCAGCAGGGGAATAGTTTTCTTTATATCTCCGCCAACAGCAACACACGCAATTGCGGCCGAACAGTGAACCAACGTATTTAGATCATCAAGATATCGAGATGCCCATTTTACTTGGTGAGCCGCAATGTTATGTTCCTGTAGAAGTTGATTGACGATGTCGTCCTTGACTTGGAGATGAAGCTCACCCACACGCCCTTTGAGCGTTCTTTCGCTTGATAAACCCATGATTTGTAATCGTGCAGAACAGCTAATCTCGCAAAAGCTACGAGATATTTGCGCTGCTAGCCAGTACTAGCACTTCTTATTTCCACTGACCGAGTCCACCTAAATTTTCAATCCATGCTTCTGCGTCACCAGCAAGAAGGATTGCCGATGTGACAAGGGGCGTTAATTTGGTTGAGACGTTCTTGACTTGCTTGCTGCAAATAGCGTCCCAAATTGAGGCACACTCTTTTGCTGCATCATCCGTTTGCTGTTTCATTTCATCAATATGATTCATGTCTTCAAGGCTCCTTTTCGAAGATTTGTTGTATTAAAGGTGTTATACCCAATTCAAACTGCGATTGCTTGTTACATTTATACTGTTTTTTGCGCAATCCTATTGAATATCACGATAATCTGGGGGTGGAATGATTCCAAAAGCCATTGCCAGCGCAATACAGTGCGTCTTGTTGGCTGCTCCCATCTCTTTATAAATGCTTCCGAGCTGATTTCTCAATGACTGAGGAACAATACCCAACTGTTCTGCTAATACTTCTAGTCCTAGATCAAGGTTCGCAGCCAATGCCCTGAGAATCTCTGTTTGCCGATTGGTCAGGTTTGGTAATCGTCGCTCTCTTTTGTAGTGGGTGCGAACCGTTTTGGAAATGAAGAGACGACCTTTCATCACCGTATTGATGATCACTGGAAGTTGTTCGGGGGCAAGATCATCTTTTAAAATGTAGCCTCGAATATCGCTTGCCAGATTTTCCCTGATGATAGTGGGATTTAGGTAGGCAGAGATCACAACTATCTTGACAGTCGGGCATTCCTCTCTAATTTTCTTGATTCCTGAAATCGGCTCAAAACTGCCGCCTGACCCATTGGGCATTTTTAGGTCAAGCAATAGGATGTCTGGGTTTGTCGCCAGTAACGACGGAATAATCGAATCGGACGTTTGACATTCACCGACTATCTGAATCGAGTCGTCACCCATCAAGCCTTGTCGAATACCTGCAAGCGTGAGTGCGATGTCTTCGGCGATGATAACTTTTGTTTTTGTTGTCATAAAGTCAGTCCTAATGTGGTATCTATGGATTTGAGGGTAAATAATGGGGTAGCGGCTTGCACCAGTGCATCTTGCCAAGAATCAAGTCTTAGTGAAATTGGTGCTGTGTTTGCCTGTGTGATTATGTTGAGTGAATGAGTGAGTAGATATTCAGCGACGTGATCATCGTCAATTGTCATTATTTCGATAGCGTTTAACACACGCCCATTGCGACTCATATTGAGAAATGACCAGCCAACCAAGCTCGCATCTTTTTGTAATGTAATAAATTTGAACTTGCGCCCAGCAAGGAAATTGAACGCCCTGCTTATGAATGCTAAACGGCCAGGCTTGTAAGAGTCTGGGGTGATTGGGTGTTTTGATTTAATCACATCAGGAATTGCAGCATCTGCAACGGCATACTGCGCTTCCCACTCTCTCTGGCTGGTTACTTGCGTTTCAAAGTCGTTATCCGCTTCAACAGGAGAAATAGATTTGCCGCCTTGCATTTCTAGTGCGATGCGTTCTGTGATGGGGCTAAATCCAAATTGACTGTATAAGTTTTCAGCAGGAAGATTGCCTTTACTAACCGCAAGCGATACATATGACCCTGCAAACTCTCGGATTCGTTCTAACGTTGCAGCAACCAACGCCTTACCAATCCCTTTTTTTCGATAATTGGCAAGCACACCAATGTAGTCTATGTACCAGATGGTTGGCGATGTTTCATAGAAAAGCGAAAAGCCAACAGTCTCCCCTTCAACATCGTATGCAAGTCCTTGAATGCGATTTTTATAGGACGGGAAAAGGTTGAGAATTGGAGCCATGCGACGATAGGCTCGCGCACGTTGCTGGATGACCTGAATCGACTCTTTGTCTGCGCTCCATTCGGGATGATTAGGGTATTGAAAAACGCTCGATAATAGTTCGACTATTTGATTGGCTTCTTTTGCCAGATTTATTTTCCGAATCATACTTGAAACATCCTTTACACTGATTCACTGAACCAAAAATTCTAGAATATCAGTTTGGCAAGTGCCATATTCGTACATCTTGAGCTTAACAAATCGTGTCCTCACACATCTTCACAACGTGCATTCTCCAAATTTTCACGCTAAATTGATTGCATTTTTTCGCACAAAACAGAACATTTGTACTTGGAGCCATTGGAGCAGTATCACACACCATGGCCGTGTGACACTATGCAGCATCGAGATCACGCTTTTTCAGAGCAGCAAGCCGCGTTGGAAGCGGTGAACGCCATTCGCGCAAAATACGGGAACCGAGCTATCGGCGCACTGCGCTCGCAGGCGGCTACGACCACGCTACAAACAGGATTGGCTGAATTAGACATGCTGACTGGGGGATTGCCGCAAGGTCAGTTGGCTGAACTGGTCGGTCATGGCACGTCGGGGATGCAGACGCTTGTGTTAAGTGTTATTGCGAATGTGCAGCAACGAGGGTTTACAGTTGCGTACATAGATTTCGGCCGAACCCTCGACGCAGCATTTGCCGTCGGATGTGGTGTGGATGTCGCCGAACTTGTCCGCATCTGCCCCACGACGGCGCAACAGACGCTTGAAATCGTTTACATGCTGTGTTTTTCCTAAATCATCTTCACCAACTGCGTGCAATAAATATCTCGCGCAAGCCGCGCTGCATACCGACCATCCACATCGTGAGATGGTTCTCGCCTTCAAACACATCTGACTTCATTTTGAAACTCGCAAATCCCTGTGACCGCAACTTGTCTTCAAACGCCGTGTAGAGTGCCTGTCCCTCCTCATCTTTCCCAATCGACATGTAGAGATTGGCAGGTAGATCGTCGTGTGTAGTTACATATCGCTCGACTTCGTCGAATAGCGACCAACCTTCAAATTCCGCTAGCCCGGGCGATGTGGCGACAAATCCCTCAAACAGGTCAGCTGTGTTGAGCATGGTGTAGATGGCAAACGTGCCGCCAGCCGAGAAGCCCGCTAAAAAGCGTCGCAATGGATTTGTCCGATAACTGCTATCAACATGCGGAATCAGTTCCTCCGTCAAAAAAGCCAGCAGTTCAGCCGCGCCCTCTTCTGTTTCAGAGCTGCTTGGCAGTAGATCTCTCCTGAGTTCCATAATTTCAGCATCAGCATTTGTATCGTAGCCGATGCCAACGATGATCACTTCGGGAACGGCGCGTTGGTATCGCAGATTTTGTATGATGGTGTCGGCGAGGTCTGTATCGTAGTTGCCGTCCGTCACGTAGAGGACGGGATATGACTTGTCTGTTTCGGTGTCGTAGCTTAGTGGCAGCACAGTGTAGACGCGAAATGGCTCATCAAAATAGACGGATTCCAAGAGTTCTACATATTGCTGCGTATCGAAAGTATCGACGGTGTAAGAGGGCGACGGTTCGGCCGTCACTTCGACAATGCGCGTCACCTCTTGCTCGACAATCTGCGTGACCGTCACTGGCTCTGGTGTGGCGCAACTTAGTAGAAAGAGCAGAAAAGCTATCGTTAGAGTTGGGAACATTTTGTGCATGATTGTCTCCGCTGATTTAAGTGAACAGTGAACAGTTTTCAGTGAACAGCAAAAAACTCAGTTGGAACTGTTTACTGCATACTGTTTACTGCACACTGTACAATCAGCGCGTCCCACAAACGTCCCAAACTGCGTAGCAAAGCCAAATTGAGGGGCGACTTTTTCTGTTACAATGTTTTTATGTTGCGCGTCTATTTGTTAGGCAACCCACTCGTTGAAGTTGATGGACAGTCTGTGAGCGTTGATCGCCGTGCAGGGATGGCACTGCTTGCCTATCTGACGGTTGAGAGCAAGAGGGTCGGACGGGAGCAGCTTGCGACATTGCTGTGGCCAGAGGCGGATCAGCAGCGTGCGTTTGGACGGCTGCGGCGCGTCTTGTATGCGCTGACAAAGACGATTGGGGAAGGGTATCTTGCGGCCGACCGCACCCATATCACACTTGCCGCACACTGGTCTGATGTCGCACAGTTGACGGACGCGGGAACCACACTCGCCACGTTGGAACAGGCGCGTGATTTGATGCGCGGCGACTTCATGCAAGGATTTACGTTGCCACATAGCGACCCATTTGAGCGGTGGCAGCAGCAGCAAGTAACCCGTTTTCGCGCCGCGCACGACCGCGTGCTAGATCGTTTGGCGACCCACTATATCGAAGCGTCGCGCTATGACGACGCGATTGCGCTGGTGCGGCAGCAAGTCTTGCGCGATCCAATTGATGAGAAACGGCAGCGTCGCATGATTCGGCTGTTGCATCAGAGCGGGCAGCATGTGGAGGCGATTCGTCAGTACGAGCGTCTGCGCGCAGAATTAGCGAATGAATTTGGGGTTGCGCCATCGGCCGAAACGCAATCCCTCATCGCAGCCATTCGCGCTGAACAGATAGCGACTCGCCACAATCTGCCCAACGAGATCACGCGCATTATCGGCCGAAAAGCCGAATGCCAACAGTTACAAACACTGTTCAGAGAACGGGGTGAACGCTTGGTCACGCTGGTTGGTCTGGGCGGCAGCGGCAAAACGCGCTTGGCGACGGCGTTTGGACACGAACAGCTATCCCATTATCAAGACGGTGTTTTTCTCGTCAAGCTCGCGCCAGTCACGCACGCGCAAGCGATACCAACCGCCATCGCCACCGCCATCGGCTTCCAGCCACCAGCTGAGATGCCACTGTGGACAGCCCTCTGTCGTGAGCTACGTCTGCGTCAGATGTTGCTGATTCTCGACAACTTTGAACACCTGCTCGATGGTTCACGGCTCTTGAATGAGTTGCTCGAAGCGACGCAGCAGCTTGTCATCCTCGTCACCTCGCGCTTGCGGCTGCCCCTGCATAGCTCCGCTGTCCTAGTTGTCAACGGATTGGCACACCATGAGCGCGAGAACGATGCAATGGAGCTGTTTGCGACACAGGCACAGCGCGTGCGACCAGTTTTTCGACTTGAACGGCGCAACCGTCCGCATGTTCAACGCATCTGCAAGCTCGTTGCTGGACTGCCGCTGCCACTGATTCTTGCGGCGGCATGGTGCGATATGCTGTCCACCGCTGAGATTGCCGACGAGATTGAGCGCGGAATGCAGTTTTTATCGGCCGATCTAAGCGACCTGCCAGATCGCCAGCGCAGCATCACCGCCGTCTTTGAACACAGTTGGCAACGACTATCCCCAGCGCAACAGACTACGCTTGCCCGTTTAACCGTCTTTCGCGCTGGCTTTACGCTGGAAGCAGCCATTGCGATTGCCAGCGCGTCGCGCCAAGTGCTACATCAGCTTTGTCAAAACGGCCTCGTCCAGCGTTTAGGAGAACGCTATGAACTGCACGACCTGCTGCGCCAGTTTGCCACCTCAAAGCGTGAGGAGCGTGACAATGATCTGCCGCTGCGCCACTGTCGTTACTTTGCGCGATTTGCACAGGTGCAGTGCCGTTATGCACGTTACACCTTTCGCCACCACTGGATGCCACCGATTTCGGCCGATAGCAACAACATCTGGCAAGCGTGGCATTACGCCCACAAACAACGCATGGTAACCGAACTGGCACAACTCACCTTTGCAATCATGGGGTTGTGCATGGAGAGTGGCGAACATGCCTATCAGATTTTGGGCGCGGCGGCGGCCGACCTTGTGCAAGACGGCGTGCCAGAAAACGACCCTGCATTGCTTCACATCCGCGCTACGGAGATTTACACGCTCTGTCAGGTTGATCCCAAGACGGCTCGCAATCGCTTGAACGACACATTTCCGCTCATCGAACAACATGCTGACTTCGACACCCGCTTTTTTGCCGCGATAGCGATCCAGTTCGCGATTCCAGACGATGAAAGTTTCGAGGAAGACCGGGCGTATTATTTTGCAAAAGCGGCCGAAATTGCGCAGGAAGGTGATGATCCTTTCTACCGCGCTTATGCCGAACAGTGTTTGACGCGGTTCAAGCTCAAGCCCAGCGTACATGACCCCGACACCATCCTTAAACTGGAACAACAACTCGTCATCAGCGAGTCAAACTATCCACAGCGGATCATGACCAACAACTATCTCGCTACGCTTGTATGGCAGTATCTCAATGCGGGGCAGCCTGAACGCGCACTCAACATGGCGCACAGAAATGCTGCAATGATCCTTCCAACGCAAGATTTGTATGCGATGACGAACGTTTACAATCAATATATCCAGACGTATGAGGCATTGGGGCGCATTGACGAGGCGCGTCGCTGCTTGCGTCAGTTGCTCGACGATCACCTCGCCATCGGAAGTCGCTGGCAAACACACGGGATGCTCGCTAGCTGCGTCGTTTGGTGGCGACATCTGTTTGTGCAGCCGACAACCGTTCCCGTGCAGCTTGCCGCATGGCTACTGCAACAGCCAGAGACGATGGTCAACGCGCAACGCTGGCTAACCGCGCACATTGATGAATTGGCAGTGGAAATCGGTCAAGACCTTTTCACTCAGGCATGGAATTGTGGTCAACAGTTGACATTTGACGCGATTATTGCACTTGTCAAAATTCATCTCACCCATTGATTGTCTATCTTTGATGCTGAGACTAACCCACGCCGCTGTGTTCGCCGTGTTGGTCTATAACGACTGATTGAAGAGCTGATTTTAGCGGGCGGTTGTGATCATTGGGGCATCCCGCGCCGCAAGTTGCTTTGGCAGTTAGGCAAACTGCGCGATGATAAGAACGCCTTGCCGTTGGCGGATGTCGATGATGGTGTCAGGCTGCCAAAACTATCTGAGGCACGAGCGAGGATTTTGGAAGCGCAAGCGGTAGGTCTTTCGACGGGGCGGCATGTGATGGCGCAAATTCGACCGAATCTTCCCCCCACCCTACAAAGTAGCCGCGACTTGGCGCAACTCCCTACAGGCAAGCGCGTTAACGTCGCGGGCTTGCTCGTCATTCGCCAACAACCCTATACGGCGAAGGGCTTTGTTTTTCTGACGCTTGAGGATGAGTTTGGGCTGATAAATGTGGTGTTGCGGCCAAGGGTTGTGACTTAAAGCATAAAATGGCCGATTCGGTCATTTTATGCTTTAAAACACCTGCTTCTTTTGCTGAGCGAAATGCACAGATCGCGCCTAAATTTACATTCGGTCACGGTTTTTCGATATCCGAAAATCCTCTACTCTGGGAAAGGAGCCATTGAACACTCAGCGCTGTTTAGTGTGATTTAAAGCTTATTCACGACTCTCGGCCATTTTTTGCTTTAATTTTTGCGGCTTTTGTGCGGTTTGACGGCGATTTCGGCTCTATTTCGCGGCCATTTTTTGCTTTAATCTGGCCATTTTTTGCTTAGAGTCACAAGGGTAGCGGGGCGATTTCGGCCGATTCTCACCACATCGCGCTTGCTGCATGTGACAGGTATTCTGGAGCAAAATGCGATGGCAACAAACATAGTGGCCTCTCTTGTGAAAAATCTTACTTCTTAAATTGATAAGCCGTATTATTAAACCGTTCGACTTAATAAAACAATCGTGTTAATATATCGAACGATTTAATAACGCTTTCCACTGATAGATGTAAGCAGCAACGTCACAAGGGAAAAAGCTCCCTCAATGAGCAAACAGTATGATAATTTCAATTGCCACACAAAAAGGTGGAACTGGAAAATCCACAACATCAATCTCATTAGCTTCTGGCCTCGCACGGATACACGGCAAGCGGGTCTTGCTGGTAGATATGGATCCGCAAGCAAACTCCAGCGCAGTTCTGATTCCAGATTACCCCTCCTTTGCACAAAACAGCGAAGACAAAACAATCTGGCGCACAATCCTTAAACGTCAATCAATTCCAATCTATGAAACAGAGATTCCCAGTCTTTTTGTTTCCCCCTCTCATTTGCTCCTATCCAACGCCGATATTGAGCTAACAGCAGCACGCGATCACCGTGAAGCTCGTTTGAGAAGTCAGTTGCAAAAGGTCGCAGATGAGTTCGACTATGTGTTTATAGATTGCCCCCCCGCACTTAATTGGCTAACGCTAAACGCTTTCTCGGCCTCCGACAAAGTGTTAGTCGTATTTTCACCTGGCTTTTTTGAACTCAGTTCGATCAATCAAATGCTAGATGTATTGGATGAAGTGAGAGACAACTTCAATCCCAATGTGGAACTCATGGGTTTTTTGCTAAACATGAGCGACAACACAAACGCTTGCAGAATCTCTTTGAGCATGATGCAAAACACTTATGGAAAACGTGTTTTTGACACGGCAATTCCTAGGAACACAACGCTGCGTGAAGCACATTTTCAGCATACAGATATATTTGATTATGACCCAAAGGCCATCTCAGCTATCGCATATCAAAAATTTATCGAGGAGGCATTTATAGATGGCCAAGAGTAAACGTTTCAGTGAAGAAAGTGTTTCCAACCCTCTGCGACCACTCAAAAAGTCAGCCTACTTTTCCACACCTGTAGAAGAAAAAACCGAACGGGTTAATAAACCGAACGCCTCCACCTTTCGTGATGCACAAGCCACAGACAACGCTGAAGAGGTAGAGAAGACGGAAAAGCGCGGTCGACCGAAATTCAAGAGAGAGACCTCTCGCCACAGTTTTGAGTTCTATAAAGACCAAGTCACGCGACTGAGAACAGTCAAATCAATTCGTGAACTACGCGAGAATCGCTCAATTTCATTATCAGAAGTTGTCAGAGATGCTTTGGATGCGTACATCACAGATTTTGAGCAGACTCACAACGTCGATCAAATAATAAACCGAACGCAATAATAAAGCGTTCGCTAGAGACAGTTATGAGTGAAGATAAACAATTAACAGTAATTGACCAACGGCAAGTTGTATTCTATGGGGATGAGCTTATTGCCGTGCGAACATCAGACGGTGAAGTATACGCTGCTCTATCTCAGATGTGCGACGCGCTAGGTATTGACGCACAGGGGCAGGCGAGACGTATCCAACGTCACACCGTTTTAGGTAATGGTTTGATCTGGGTAGACGTTTTGTCTACTCAGATACGAGAAGGCGGTCAAGCCTTTGAACAGACAAGACGTGTGCGAGCATTACGCATAGATGTCGTACCGCTCTGGCTCTCTGGTATTCGTACAAAATCGGTTCGGGAGGATGTCCGTCCAAAGTTAGAGCGTTTCCAGCACGAAGCGGCACGAGTCCTTTGGCAAGCATTCCAAGTTGGGGAATTGTCGGTTGATGATGGCTTCAGTGATTTGCTTGAGCAAGATACGCCAAGCGTGCAGGCATATAAATTGGCGTTGGCTGTCGTCAAAATGGCTCGTCAGCAGGTTGTTCTCGAAAGTCGTCTAAATGAGCAGGGAAGGGCAATCGCTGTGAATACGGCTACATTGGGTGACTTAGCTCAACGTGTTGAGGTCATTGAAGCCGATCTAGGACGTGATGAACGGCTTATATCTAATTCGGAAGCAGAGCAAATCGCCCAAGGTGTGAAGCAGATTGCCATGTTCATGAGTCGTAATAGTGGTCGCAACGAATATGGTGGCGTTTACAATGAGGTGCATCGACGCTTTGAGATTCCAAGTTACAAAATGTTGCCATCAGCCCGTTTCGATGAAGCAATGAATTTTCTGCGTGGTTGGTGGGAAAACTTAACCGATAGCGGCAAAGTACCGTTTTAGTCCTTAAATGCAATTCCACCTTTCACACTTAATAAACCGAACGTCTTATTATTGCGTTCGGTTTGTGATTTTGTAACGAGTCCAATCCAGTGGGGTGGAGGGGATAGGGGGGTGCGGCCATAGCTGTGCCAATGGAATAGAAGTTAGTCGCGCCAAATCAGGCACAGGCCAAAGCCGCTGTGCGCGGACAACATGCTTTCGGCCGATTCGACAAATCACTTGCTCTTCATCCAACGCCATCACCGCATTGGCATCCAACACCAATTCCTTACGAAGCTGCCCACTGCTCGTTTCGCCCTTTGTCCCAGCGTCAATCTCAAAGCGTTCACGGCTGCGTTTTCGGCCGAAACTGATATGTTCTTTCAACTCTGTCCCGTACAATCTCGCCATCCTGTCTGCGGTCGTTAAATCGGCGGGTGGATACCATAGCTGATGCTGACAGTTCGCCAGTAGTGTCTCAACACCTTCACGTCCATAGAGCTGCACCAACTGTCCATACGTCTGAGCATAGAGCAGAATCGTCACGCCGTAGCCACCAACCGTCGCCAAGTAAGTCAACAAGTTCCGTAAGCCTACGGCTGGTAATTCATCAATCGCAACCAGTAGGGGCGTTCGAGTCTGATGTTTCACATGGAACCGCATCATCCCTGCCACCATCGCCGCAATTGCACCGCCGACACCCGCAAGTTGTCCAAGCGGGTAAGTCACATAAACTGTGCCGTTCTGCGCTGCCCAATCGAGCGGAATCGCCGTTCGTCCCGTTCCAGTCGTCAACGTCGCAAGAGATTGGTAATACGTGTACAGTCGTGTCGTTAGCGTTCCCCACGCGGAGCTGACAAAGCGATCATCCAAGTTCCTCGGTGAGTGCCCATTCGTGAATGTCCGCACCTCATCTTTCGCCACCGTCTCCCAAGCTTTCAGTGCGACACGCATATCGCCATTGCCAGCCTCCAGCAGAACACGTAATGGGTTGAGATTGTGTGTGCGTGCAAACTTCGCAGCCGCATCAAACAGCACACGACTCTTCTCCGCGAAGATGCTTTGTCTATCCGTCTCTGGCTGAATCAAATGGCGATGCAGTTCAGTCAGATCGTTGCGGTTTGTCCAATCGTAGTAGTTGCACAAATCAAACGAATGATGCGGCACGTTGTAAACAGAACCCCGTAATTGGCGTAAGCCTGCCGTCCGTTCACATTGCTCTCCCTTTGGATCAATCACCAACGCGGCATGTTGCCACTGTTCCAATACGGCCGTCAAATGCAATCCTTTCCCTGCGCGGGTTGGCGCGATGACGGCGGTATGTCCCATCTCGCGTTGGGTAGGGATACCAATTGTTTGTGTTTGGGATTTGGGCCAAATCGCCCATCCCTCACGCTTGCGAACCGTCACCTGAGCCAACGGAATGCCATTCACTTGTGAGGGGAGAGGGTACTGGGCTCTTGCTTCATCGGCCGAAAGCTGCCCTTGCCCTCGTCGATGTAATTCTTGTTGGACGGCGTTCCACTCTTTGGTAGAGGCTGGCGCACGTCGCCACATTAAATAAAGTATTCCAGCAATTGTAGCAACTGCTCCCAACGACCCATACAATGTCCACCACAATGTTCGCAGCGAAGATTGCCCCATCTGCACTCGCATCCAGATTGGCTTGCCCAACAACTCCCACAAAGGGACGCTCCACACGCCGAAAATGGCCCAGAATGATCTGGGCAATAAATTAAGGGCTTGCAGGTGCGGATGACGGAAAAAGGCGTAGAGCGCAAATATGAGCCAAATGGAGATTGCGGCAACTCGCCCGATAGATAGATGACGTTGTAATTGGTTGAAGCGGGTTGAATCAGATGGTGTAATGCGCGGTTTTTCGGCCGAAACCTCTCGCCGCGCTCGTTGTAAATCTGCGTTGGTAATCATCCCATGTATAAGCCACCAAGGTATTCTCGTTGGCGTGTGATGCCCTGTTCGCGCTGTTCCTCTAATCGCTGTTCCTCACGAATGGACAACTCATGCTGCATCGCCTGTCGCCATTGGGCAAGCTGCGCTTTACGCAATGTCTTGTCACGGAACATGACAAGATGAGCATGATCGTGGTCGCTGTCCCGATGCACCATCATGCGCCAATCGGTCGGAAAATCTGTTTCCTGCTGTGCTGACATCATCTCCGTCACCGTTTCACGAAAGTCGCTATCCTGCATCGCGGCATCACGCACAGACAGCACCAGCGTATAGGTGTACTTGTGATTCGTCGCTTCTTCGGATGCCCATTCCATAACATCATTGTGAGCAACTTCCCCATCTTGGCTATACCATTGTCCACGCTGGAACTCTTTTGGATTTTCAAACTTGTGTCCAAATCCGATATATTGCACAGACTTCATCGTGCGTTGGATGATCGGTTTGCCTGTCTTCTTTGACCGATTGGGAATATAACGAGCATTGACAACGGGTAGAGCATTCTCGCTCATGCGCTTC
Source organism: Anaerolineae bacterium (assembly GCA_030425205.1). Taxonomy (GTDB): domain Bacteria; phylum Chloroflexota; class Anaerolineae; order Promineifilales; family Promineifilaceae; genus CALECP01. The sequence continues at coordinate 79,384 of JAUIAP010000024.1, read as the reverse complement.
CCTCCATCCGCTCCAGCATCTTTTGCCACGCATCAACATCGATGGCACTTTTCAACTGCTGCACGGCGCGATTGCGACCGCGAGATTGTCGCTGCTTGTAAACTTCGTACAGGGCGTTATGGAGCGGGTCACGACTATCCAATGCAAGGGCAGCGCGAATTTGTGCTGGCTCTTTCAATTCATCAGCACGTTGCCGCAACTGTAAAAAGAAGACCTGTTGCGCCATCTCCTTTGCCTCTGTTGCAGCCAGAACAGTTTGCGTCAGCAGTTCGAGATAGCGTCGCATCACGCGCTCAACCGCTTCTTCGACCAGCTTGCCGTTTACCTTCGCGTCCTCACTCTCACCGCGACCCCATTTAACAACCTCTGCCCACACATTTTCATCCAATGCAACCGTGCGACTGAGTTGCTCAACGGCTCGCTGATGACCACGTTCTTGCCGCTGCTTGTAAACCTCAAACAGCTTTTCGTGAAGCGGCTTCCAACTATGCAACATCAGTGCCTCTTCGACATCTTCCGCATCGTACAGATCATTACTCAACGCACATAGCTGTACAAAGAAGACCTGCTGCGCCATCTCTTTCGCCTCATTGGCGGCGATGGTTGTTTGAGACAACAACTTAAGATAGCGACCGAGCGCACGCTCAACCGCTTGTTCGACAAGCACGCGTTGGATGTCGATGTCGATATCGGCCGTGTAATCATTGACGTGTTGCAGCCCCCATTGCAGCAGTTTTTCAACGGCATGGCTTGTGTTGAGGTTGAGCTTTGTGGCTGTTTTCTCGATTTCAGCAACGGTCTTTTTTTGCAGCCGAAATGACTTCTTGACCCGCTCAGATTGGGGTTGTGGTATAGACATCTGGTTTGGCTCCCATGGTGATGTTGTCACAAAAATATAGCACAGAATCGCATCAATCGCCGCGCCGTCTGGCGGCTCACCTTGCGTGACGCTGTGTTAGATCAACAGGGCAAAAGTGCGTAAACGACGCATTAGATGTGTCGGACTGCTTATCCTGCGTACTCCTTTTTGGCTGTCGGACACATCTAACACAATCCCCCTTTGATCGCGCTCTCATTGTCCCAGCGGCTTATGCCGCGTTCGTCGGGTAAATCGTTAGTGCTCCCCCGTTACTCATTCTCTACGTTCGTCATTTATCTGGCTCTCAGAAAAATTGGTGCCTGCCAATGGAATAATTCACCAGTCTTCAAAAAAAAAGAGGCTTACACGGTTTCCCATGCAAGCCTGATTAACTAAACTATGCGTGACGGAATGCAATACACTTCCGCATCCAAACACGTAAGCCACCATCGTCAGTCGCCTTTGCCACCTGCACTATGTAGACGCCATTAGGAAGCGGCGCACTCTTTGGCAACAAGCCAATCAGATGATTGGTGCGACTACTATGCACAAACCGACCATCGCAGATCGTGATGTCACTGACATGCTTGGCGATGCGTGCCACCTCACTCAGCGCGTGTGCCGTGCGGTCTTTGACAGACATTTTGGGACGCAGATTTTGTGGCGTGTTGACGTATTTCAGGTTGTACCAGACGTGCTGGATTTCGGCCGAAATCGCCTTGCATCCATCGGCAACCGCAAGCCAACCGTGCTGGGCTAATTCACCAATCGCAATCGGGGCAATCGTGCGGTTCCAAACAGCGCGGTCAGACTTGCCATTTAGGTACGCATCTGCCAACATATAGAGGACGCAGCGGTTGGGTTCAAGGGCTGTCATCAAGGCGGCCGCAAGCGTTTTCTGCGCTTCCTGACCTGCAACTTCATGGGCAAGCTGATAACGACGCTCCTCGCAAAAGTCAGTCGTTGTCAGTGCATCCCACTCTTCGCCATACGCCGTCTGGTACGTCGTTTCAAACAACGCGTTTAACCGCTCACCATGCCCATGTCGGTCTTCCCGATTTAGGCAAAGCAACTCCAACGGTGGCGCAACCTGTGCCAGCATCTTGTCCATCTCGCAAGCGTAATCTTCGATATGCAACCCAATCTGCGTATGCAATACATCGAGCCAGTGACCCATTGATGTCCGAATATACGGGCATTGACGCTTTGGCACATCGCGCAACAGACCCCACACCTTGCCACGCAGATAGTTCGGAATCGGCCGATTCTTGACCATCTGCACCGCCGCTTTTGTGATCCACTCACGCACCCATGAGATGTCCTCACCCGTCTTTACTGTGGCATCAATGATTCGTTCTAACCGAATCGGAGCCGTGCGCGGAGCTGTGCCATAGACTGCCACTGCAACCATCAGGAGATTGCAAAATTGCCCAAGAACACCGTCATTTAACGCCGCTGCGTGCATCGTTTCGGTCATTGCTGCGACAGTATAACGGACTGGAATAGACGGCGTTTGGGTCGCCGCACGTTCTGCGGGACGTGGCTGTGTGTCGATGCGTGGCGGCAGTTGACGACTGTCATTGCTGGGCAAACGTGTGTTAGACACCTTACAGGGACGCAATACAATGTACTCGCCCCACTGATTCGGCTGACGCCAAATGACCGCTTTTTCAGTACCGTCTACGACATCCTCAAACCGATGCACCAATACGCCATCATCCATATCTGCTCCACCCAACACGTCTGCGATGTACTCACGCCAATCCTGTGCATTGACGATGATGCTGTCACGGGTCAACCGGTAATGTCCACGCGGAACAGTGCCATTTATGTTCGCATCGGTGCAAATATAACGACGCAAGAAGCTGGGCAACCGCAAATCTGGATAGCTGTAATATGTCAACTGTTCCAGCCGCCCACGATACTGCATTCGTCGCAAACCAGCGTAGTGACGAGGATCGCCACCTGCATTCAAGAATTGGGGGAGGGGGGAAACAGACGGCAGCGCGTTGTCTCGCATTTGTGGCACGTAGCCATCGAGGTCAATCAACAGATCACGGGTCTCTTCGCGCAGGTTGTTGAGCAACCAATCTGTGTTCATGAACGGCGTGAGGTTGATCAGGCTCTGTTTGTCGATTTCGGCCGAATCCTTTCCATGCACGACATCCAAGCCAACAAACGTTTCACCATCGTGCTGAGAGACCTCGCGCTTGATGTTCTGCCCATTCGTCACAATATCGACACCAGCAGGGAGCCCGTTGACGACCATTGCGTGACCCTTTATCTGCCCCAGCGCGGTCATGATTGTCAACTCCAACCGACTCGCTGCCAGTAGCTCACGCCGTTGCCGAACAGGGTCAATCGCGTGCTGGTTCAGCCACTGCCCAGATTGAGCGATGCGTTTGACAAAATCGGCCGAAATCCAACTCATGCCGTCCCACGCCGTATCTGTGTTCTGCTCATCAACACACACAATGCCGACTGTCTCAGTAGGACAAAAAGAGAAATAGCGAAACGGGCGCATCAAACGAGAGAGTCGTTTTGACAGCGTGAACAACCCCTTGCTTGTAGACAGTTTCAAACAGCGTTGTGAAAGAAATTGCGTCGTATTCATGCCTTCGATGTCGATGTCCACTGCAACATTATCCTTGACATAACGCAACGTCGTCTCAGCGACATGCTTCTCTGCCTCGGCGACTTGTGCCGCCTCACGCAGCAACCATGTGCGACGGCTAAATACATAGTGGGACGCAGGTTGGTCAGCATGAAACGTTTTGACCAGATACGGATAACACATTTCACGTGGCAGTTGGTCGGCCGACAGCAGCGACTTGGGATCATTCGGGTCGCTGGCTGGATAATGGGCGGGCATATCAATGGTGATATTCAAATTTTGGGGGAGTGCGAGATTTAACATAATAAAGTTCCTTTTGGGTATTGGGTTGAAAAACAAAAAGCCCGCCAAACGCTATTGTTTGACGGGCATAGAGGGGTGGACAAAGACGAATCACGGCCGGGTAATCAGAAATGCTTGCCCCTCTGAGGAGCGCAACCATGCCACGGCGGCAATAATGACGTGCGCGTGGCAGGGGCCTGGCTGCTGACACCAGCAATACAGACGCAGATCATCCTCCCATGCGGCGAGCGAACACAACACGCCCAGCACGGGATTCGTGCCAGCGATCTGTATCTGTTGCCAAAGCCAGTGACGATACTGTGCAACACAGCTGCCTCGCGGTTGACTCGCCTGAACCCGAAACGGGTTGGCAAGTGGGCTAGGCTTCATGTGACGACGACGATAATAGGCGCGTCTTCCCACATACATCCATGATTCACCATACTGGTCATTGAGATAATCTAATGGATGCACCCCTTGGCTTGGGGGAATTTGCTTGATGCTGTGAACCGAGATCGGCATCAGATTTGCTCCTTTGGGTACAACAAAAAAGCCCGTCAAACCAGTGGTCTGACGGGCGATATTTTGTGAGTACCTCATCATTGACTAGAACGGCAAGTCCAACACAATGGCTGACCTGTGTTCTGCGGGTAATGAGGCTCCAAGCGTATCGAGATGTTCAATTAGCTCACTACGGCTGAGACCCCGCCACGAGTCGCGGTCTTCAACAGGGGCTTGTTCGCTGGGAACATAGACCTGATAAAAATATCCCGCAACGTGGTCAAAACCATACGCCAATATCGCTTCAACGGTCTCATCTTTGTGTTCATACTGTTCAATCTGCATTTGGTAGCGTGACATCTGTAACCTCCGTAAATAAAAAAGCCCGTCGGGGGTGATCCCAACAGGCAGTTAAAACAAAAGCGGTCAGCCCCATGCTGACCGTCATCTCATCACGCTTACAGCCGCAAGGCTGTCTCCGTGTCGCAGTGGCAAAGTGCTGCTCGGAAGTGCGTCAATCCACATTTACATTGTAGAACGCTTGATCTATAATTGCGTCGTCGCTATTGACTGGGAGTCCTCAATGACCGCACACTTGTTTCCACCAAGACCACACGTTGCCCCATCTCCACTGCAACATTACCTACTCCAACGGCAGCAAACGATATCTGATGAGGTGGGCATTTCCATTCTCTTGCAGGTATCAGCAGGATATGGCCCCAATTACACGGTCGTCTTGATGACCTTTGAGGGGGATGAGGCGACCGCCCGTGGGGACGATTTAGATGAGGCTCTCACCGAGGCCACACAGATGCTGATCGGGCTGCGACAAGCGCAGGCAGAAACAGCGTGGTACATGGCGCAACGGCAAAAACGACTTGAGGAAAACACCTGAGCTGATAATAACGCAAGGTGCTTGGAGAACCGTCGTGATAAGGGCCAATCAAAGTCCAATTACTTCAAAAATGACGGGTAGCCAAATGAGGTTGGAAAAGGCATACGTGCTAAGCGAGACGAGAAAAATTGCGATGAAGACTGCTCCAACTGCAATCCATTTTGTCGCATTCCTGCTATCATCCCTACGTGACCGTATCATGAGCTCAACGACGATCAGACTTGGAATGTAAAATGCAAAGTCCATGAAATAGTCAAAGGGGCCTTGGAATTGCCGAGTTGACCACAATCCATCTGTGAACAGAATCCAAAAGCCATAGCTCATGCGATAGAGCCAAGAACCAATCACAAGGGCGTACAGCCGCATTGCCCATTCATTATGGGTCTCAACATGACCCATCCGTATATGACGATATGTCTGAACCGTGCAATGCAGCATCAGCAGACCGTAAAGCGCAAACCCGACACTCATTACCCTACCTCCCACCGTGCCGCTAACAATGATAAACGTTAGCCCTCCGATAGCAGTCAGCGCTGAAGCTCCGATATAGATTTTCCCAAGCAGACGATGCGCTTGCGGATAGTTGACACGCAATCGTTCAATAAATTGAATGCTCCCTAAGATTAGGAGGATAGCACCCGTCGCAAAATGAACACCGATACCGACTGTTGCTGCTGGCTCGCCCGCTTCGTAAAGGTCTGGGAGCGCAGCTTCATTCCATACTGAAAGATCGTTGTCCCCAACTGTGGCAATGTAAAACGACAAGATATACAGACCAAACAGCAACGAACTAATCCAAACGGTAGTGCCTAGCACATTCTTGACCCACTTGAGTGCGTGGTCAGCGGTCGAGGTGTGATTCGATAAAGTTGTATTTGTCATATCGACTTGAAACGTAATTGGGCAGATGTAACAAATTTAGACATCCCCACGATTGCGAATCGTATAATTTGGCACAATTGCACATCAGGTACACATTGAGCCTTGTATTTGACCTTGTAAACTGACAGCATCAGTTAATTTTATGCATTCTTTCCAGTTACAGCATCTGCTCTAAACAACTTCCCACAACGCTTCCACCATTCGCACCCCAACCGCTGACCACTGACCTTCTCGCGCCACAGCTTGCAACTGACGCACAGCCAGAAATTCTCTGCCCGTCACCAATTCTTCCGCTCGCTCCCGCGCTAGCCAAACCGCTGCATCAGATGTCGTCTCGCCCTCACCCATGTAGACACTTGCCAATGCCCCACGCAAAATACGTCGTTGGGTGGCGGGATCAAAATAGCTCAGGAAATCTTCGACGGACCGACGCGCCTCGCTAAACTGGTTAAAACTGTCACGCTTGTTGAGCGCCGCACCGAAACGTCGATTCATCTCGCGGCCTAACTGCAATCCGTCTTGGTCTTGGGCAACAGAATCAAACAACGCTTGGGGCGGCCGGGCAGCGGCGATCAGGACATCACGGCGCGTGCTGACATCATCAATATGCTGTTGAATCCCCTGCTGCAACTGTGCCAGCCAGTGATACTCAGACCCCATGCGGCGCGGACTTGGCGGCTGCTCCTCACGGGGGAGTGTGCGGTCTACGCTGACTCGTTTGTGCAGCACGTCGGGGATCGGTGTGCCACTTTCAAGAATCTCACGGCTGTGATCAAAACACCAGTCGCGCACTTTTGAGACATCTGCACCCGTTTTGACCGACGAATCTATGACATCTTCCAGTGGGGCGGGGAGGGTATCTGGCAATGTGCCATGTAGGGCTTGGTGTAACATCAGGGCATTGCAATACATCCCCAATACGCCTTCATTGGCAACGCTGCGCTCAATGGCGGCGTTCATTGCGTCGGTAGAATATCTTTCAGAATCCTCTCCAATACCACCAGCGGTGTCTGGGTCAACGGCGTTTGAGTAATCGACAGATTGACCGTCTATGCGCTGTGGCAGCTTGCGGCTATCGGCCGCTAGATATGAGACCGTTTCACCGTTGGCAGTTGTCCATGTCAGTTCGCCCGAATTCTCCGTCGGCCGCAAAACAACATATTCTCCTACTTGATTCGGGCTTCTCCACGTCAACACCTTTTGTTGCCCGTCATAGTCTGTAAATCCATACAGCCACAATCCATCATCGTTGTCCGCGCCGCCTAAGATGCCTGCAATCCCTTCCCTATTACCGTCCTGCATCGCCAACCAATCCGCATCATTAACCCATGCCGTTCCGCGCTTATCGTCGATGAACACCTCGCCCCGTCCGACGTTGTCTATCTCAATCCCGCCACGCTTGGCAATGCCAGCGGGCATCACGTAGTGGCGACCGCCGGGAACAGGTAGCCGCATCTTTTCCAGCGTTTGGTAGTTGAGCCGTTCCAGATGTTGGTTAACCAACGTCTTGATATGGCTGCGGTATTGCGTTGGGTCGCCCCCTGCTGCGACTAATGCGCGTAATGGCCACTGGTCGGCGGTTTCGGCCGAAATCTCGCCGTTTTCGTTTAGGCCGCGAATTCGGCCGATAATCTCCTCAACCTCTCCATTTTCAATTCCCTGCAAGAACAGCTCCCCTTCATCTTTGACATACCCAAGCAATTCGTCAGGATCAAAAAACGGCGTGAGATTGATTAAACTCTGCACGTCCAGCCGCATATCGTTGTGCCCGTGTACGGGACTTAAGCCAACAAATGTTTGTCCTGTCGTTAACTTCACCTGCGCCTTTGTATCTTCTGGCAACAGAAAATCTATCGGCTTCCCCTCTGCATCACGCAGATCATCTACGACCATGGCATGGCCCTTGTCCTGCCCATTTGCCGTCAAAATCGTAAACTCAACGCGCTGCATGTGGGATAACTCTTTCGCAAGGGATTCCCTTTTGGACGCTGGCAAATCTCCCGCCATCGCCATGCCCTCCAACATGCTGCGACTCACCAGTGCCGCGCCGTCCCACACTTTGGCCTCGTCCTCAGTCTGCTGCATATAGGCAATCTGCACGTTACCTGCATCAAACAACCCGCTCATGCGCTGCGGTCGCAAAACGCGACTGACTCGTTTGGATAGCACAAAGCCACCCTTACTCATATCCAGTTCAAGGCCGCTGTGTGTCAAAAACGCCGCGGTGTCCATCCCCGCTATATAAAGGTCTACTACCTGTTCGCCATTAACCCAGCGCAGGGTAGGGGTATCTTGTCCAAAGGTAAATGCGCTATCTAGATTGTGGTTGGGTTCATTGCTGGCATGTCGCACGATATGCCATGCGCGACCTGTTTGGCTGACAAATGGCACGACGGCACGACCGACATAATCCTGCCAACTGACGACTGTATAGGGCAACTGGCTGCGATCTATCTGTGGCGTGTAATAGCTTTTGGTTCCCCGACCACCCATTAGTGCCTCGTTTGGGTTATCTCTTTACGACGCTTATCCCATCGTGTCGGCCGATGAATCACTGCCGTCAATTCGTTGCAGATGGGGGGTAACGATCCATACGCAATGACGGAGACAGGTTCAATCTGCCGCAACATCTCTTGAAATCCTTTCACGAATAGTGCGTGTTCGAGCAAATCTGTCCGCCACTTCACGCCCACGGCTGATACGGCGACGACGCTACCTTTGGGGATTCCTAAAAAGCAGAAGGGGTAGGAATCGGCCGAACTCCAGCTCACGGTCGGAATGACCCATAACCCTTGTCGCTGCCAGAAGGCTCCACACCAGCGACTGCGATACACATTCCACAACTGCGCTGCTAGCGGCCAGTCTCGGTAAAGTGAAAAATCTGGCGTGAGGACAAATGGATATTTCCGTGCTTTGGGCAACGTTTTGCGTGGAAACCGCCACACGCTTTCAAAACGATAGTCATCGAGAAAAAAATGGGTGGCGGGGGCTTTGAATGGTTCCTTGGGTCGCGCCCGGTAGCCGTAGGCGATCAGCGTGTCGGGCAGATGTTGTTTTGTGACGGGTGTTAGTTGCGGAATTCCCCAGCGGTTGTTGGCTGGAAAGCGTTCATTGAGATGCAGGCTATCCATGTAGCCCGGCTGTGTCTGCCAGTTGTGACTGCTGCGCGTTGACATCGAGTGGCTCCCTGTGTCGTGGTATTGCAACGTAGAGGATAGCATACGCAGATCAGGCGGCAATGGATTGCCGTAGCAACATGCGGGGGCGAAGGATTGCGGCGGAAAACTACAGTGGGGGAGTTTTATACTGATATCCCGCATTTGCCGTGCCGCACGCTGAGGCGTTTCGTGATGCGGTCGCTAAACTGCACGGATACAGCCTCTCAAAAATGGGAATGCGAAGAACGATTTCAGCACAATGATTTTCTGAGCTCATTAAATTACTCTACTACAAGCAAATCCGTTAGATATCCTTTCGGAGCGTGACGTCTATTTTCGCCAATCAATCACGTGGTGCGTGGTGTGCAACAGCTAAAAGCCAACAAATACAAGCCCCGATGTAAAAAATAGTTGACATCGTGACGTGTTTTTTGTACTATTCGTCATGTATACACGACATTGCGTGATGGTAGGACAAAACTGATGACATTTCAGCAAAAGAACAATACCGTATCGTTGACAAGTTTTTCATTGCTCTTGATTTTCTTTATCGTGCGAATCGCACAACTCGTCCGCAATCAGAACTTTACTGATGCGGCTGTGATTCGTCTTTGGATCATCGTGGTCATCCTTTCGGTTTTCGCAACCGTCGCCGCGATCATTCTAACGCACGGTATCCCCGCCGTCATCGAACGGGTGCGAACAGGCAAAACCGAGAGTGAAATCGACGACATGATTGATGAACGGGATCAACGTATCGACCTAGAAGGCACATTCCTCACCTACAGAATCACATCGATCGGAACCTTCATTGCGAGTCTGACCTTTGCGCTGGGTCAGCCACCGCTCGTAATGTTCTCGCTGCTACTTTTCTTTGGTCTTTTAGGACAAATTGCGGGTGACGCACTGCGCCTAAAACGCTATCAAGAGGAATGAAGTCGTGAGTAAGTACACAATCAATAACAACATCCGCAAACTGCGTTTCTTTAATGATGAAATGACGCAGCAAGAGCTGGCACAAATTGTCGGGGTGACGCGGCAAACGATCAGCTCTTTAGAAAAGGGGAAATACTCGCCATCTCTCGATTTGGCTTTCAGAATCGCCCTAGCCTTTGATGTGCCGCTAGACTCGGTATTTTCTTACGACCTGAAAGAGAGTGGCAATTAATCGAAATAGGCTTGTTAACGACCGCTCGATTGCCGCCGCTTCTAATCGAAATTTTTGGAGATAGATATGACAGACAGTTCAAACATCCGCTTGCTCATGATGAAAATAAGAATTTCCATGTTATGGATCGTGGTTTTGTTCAGCATGGTATTCCGCGATCTGCACGAATTCTTTCGTGCTGGGTATGTCGAAGAGATGCTGACGATGGAAGTATCACAAGGAATCCTGGTCGCTGCTGCCGTCGTGCTGCTGATTCCGATTGGTCTCATTTTTCTGACTCAGGTGCTGAGCGTCAGAGTGAATCGGTGGGCGAATATGGCTGCCGCCGTCTTCATGATTGTTGCGATCATTGCCAATAATATATCGCCCGATTTTGATGACGTACTCTTTTACAGTGTCGGATGTGCCGCCCTCGTTGCGATCTTTTGGTACGCCAGAGCATGGTCGGACAACGTTGCCACGATTCATCTAAACACAGCATCTTCATCGGCCGAACTAACGCCCACCCTAACGAACAGCTAACCCTCTACAGTCTCGTTTGATCTAGCGATAGATAGCGAGTAGCAAACCGCAGTTACCGACAACTGACAGCATATCAAGAGACAGGCGACGTACTGTCACCGGTTCACGCTGTCTCGAAATAGATAGGAAATTGGATGAACGTCAATTTACGCCAAAAACCAAACCGATTTACAAATCGAAATGCGATGGGAAAAAAGTGGACTCCATCTGAAATCCTAATCCCTATCGGCCTGATTTTGCTCAGTTTTGTTCCAGCGGCTGGCGGCTTCGTTCGTCTGCTCCAACTGGCAATCGGCACTGAAATTGTATCCGTGCCAGTGCCTGACCGGATTCTCGCCCAACCGTTGCCCGTCGTCCTACATATTATCAGCGTAATTCTGTATTCGCTACTGGGTGCATTGCAATTTGCGCCGCGCTTTAGGCGGCATCATTTAAGGCTGCATCGACGGATCGGCCGAATCCTAATCCCCGCTGGGTTTGTGACCGCCCTATCTGGCCTCTGGATGTCGCATTTCTACCCGTGGCCAGCTCACGACGGAATCGCAGTCTACATCATGCGGCTTTTTGTCGGTGGCGGCATGATCGTCGCCCTTATGCTGGCAGTAGATGCCATTCGGCGGCGTAAATTTCGGCAGCACGGCGCGTGGATGATTCGCGCCTACGCATTGGCAATGGGTGCTGGCACGCAGGTGTTTACCCAAATTCCAATTTCCATCCTTCAGCAGGAACTCTCGCTCAATAACCGCGCCGTTTCGATGGGGGCTGGCTGGTTAATCAACATCCTCATCGCTGAGTGGCTCATCGCAACTCAACTGCGGCCGATACGTCGCAAATAACGCCATCACACTTAACATGGCTTCAAAACAGGAGCCACAAGAATAGTTTGCATTTAGTAAAAGGAAGACTTTCAATGAACATACAACATCAACTACGCGATCACCAAACAAGAGGCATTTTGTCCTCCCTTTGGATATTCTTTTTTGTCAACCACTTTTTTATGGGTTTGCACGAATTTGCCAATCCAGCCTTTATCGAGCAACTGCTAGGTGGTGGCTTCGCGGTCAGTGATTCGACACTGCTTATCGCTGCAATAACGATTGAGTTGCCGATTGCCATGATCGTTCTATCGAGAGTCCTGCCTAACAATATCAACTGGCTTGTGAATATTGTGGCTGCACTCTTTACCATCGGCTTGGAGATGGTCAGTAATCCATCTCCCGATTTGGACAACATGTTCTTTTTGGGTGCTGAATTGATCGGGTTTGTGGCCATCATCATGATTTCAATTCGCTGGCGTTCAAGCGTGAGCAAAGAGGGTCGGGATTCGTCTACGGGGTTAAACCTACTCAAGGGGACTCAAACATCATGATGAATGCAATTGTGTGTACCCGATATGGCACACCTGACGTGCTGCATCTGCAAGAAGTCGCAAAGCCAAATCCAAAAGATAACGAGGTGTTGGTCAACGTTCACGCTGCAACTGCCACCACCGCTGGACTCAGCGCACGAACTGGCAAGCCCGCGTTTGCCAGACTATTCTCAGGTCTGCTCAAGCCCAAAAACAACATTTTAGGTGTCGAGTTTGCTGGAGAAGTTGCAGCGATGGGCAAAGATGTCACCGCTTTTAAGGTGGGCGACTCCGTATTTGGCATGACGGGCGCAACCACGCCCGGCGCGTATGCTGAGTATAAATGTATGCCTGAGGATGGCGCAATGCTGCATAAGCCAGACAACCTCAACTATAACGAGGCTGCCGCTGTCGTCGAGGGTGGCTTAACGGCGATCAACTTTCTACACAACAACGCCAACGTGCAGCAAGGCCATAAGGTGTTGATTTATGGTGCATCGGGAGCGGTCGGCACAGCGGCGGTTCAGGTTGCTAAGAATTATGGGGCTGAAGTCACCGCGGTGTGCAGCGCTGCCAATTTTGAGCTGGTGAGGTCGATTGGCGCGGACAGCGTTATCGACTACAGAACGGAAGACTTCACGAAAAATGGGCAGCAATATGACATCATTTTCGATACGGTCGGCAAGCGGTCGTTTGCGGAATGCAAAGGCTCTTTGACGCCAGACGGAATTTATCTCGATTCTGGCAATGCGGCGACGATTTTGCCGATGTTGTGGACGCGCTTTTTCGGCCGAAAAAAAGCGATCCTCGTAGCCACCTATGTCCGATCAGCCAGCGCGATCAAGAAAGACCTTGTTGTGCTAAAGAAACTGATTGAAGCTGGCAAAATTCGAGCGGTCATTGACAGGTGTTATCCGCTCGAAAAGACGGCTGACGCACATCGCTATGTTGAAACAGGGCGCAAAAAGGGAAATGTCGTGATTGTGGTTCCTTCTTTGTGAAGAGTTGCCACAGTTGTCTTGGATGCTGCCTAAACAGGAATCCTCGACTTCATCGAACTGATTGCGCCGCGATAATTTATCTCGTCCTCGCAGACGTGATACCACATCCAGTAGTTGTTGGAGATTCCGTTTCTGTATGGAGATTCTTGCCACATCCAATCGTCACCGTACTGGCGAAATTGGGCAAACGTTTTTTGACGCGTTTCTGCCAATTCACTTACAAAAATAAAAAAGCACACGACCTAGATCGCATGCTTTAATATAACTAAGGATTAGAATGGGATCACCTCATCCTCTTCAACAACTGGCGCATTGAACTCAGGTCGTGTCTGATTCAGCTCGCGCATCGCGGCCACATCCTTCCACTGCTTTTCCCACTCAGTCGCTACCTCTTGACGCAACGTTTGGAAAGTGGCAAATGCTTCTTCACCCACAAATGTCGCGTCGATGTAGTCGGGCGAGGTGGGGTTCATACGAGCGGTGAACGGATTCATGTGCGACACCTTCTTGCCGCTGCCCATCTTCACATAATGTGACTTGCCGCTAACAAACAACGGCTGCAACGCGATTTGCCATAGGCAGAGGGTCGGCAGTGGGTAACCATTTTGCTGACTGGCTGCATTGGCGAACGACCGCAAAAGCTGCTCCACGCCAGTGGCAAAGTTGTTGTCACGATAGCGTCCGCCCTCGTCATTGTCCCATGAGGTCGTCTTCGTCTGCCCATGCAAACCCAGCACAACAGGCTCATCCAGACCCGGCACCATCACCATCACCTGAAAATGGCTGGTGAACTTGCCTTCCACGCGCTGGCGTTTGGGCGTGCGCCATGGATAGACGTGTTCCTGCTCATTCTCGTCGGTGATAATCGTGCGTTTGCGAACACCAATTGGCGTACAGACCAAATTGCGCGTCATGTAGACAGGCACGAAATCTGCATCGGGATCATCGTCCCCATACTGAATTTCCGTCTCTTCCCACCCTTCTGGGACGCCTTCAATTGCATCCACGTCGATGGCAAAGAAACCACCGTACTCTTTGGAAGTCGCATCCCCCTTGTACTTGCCGTGCCACGCAATCGCGGGATACCCCTGTTCGTTTTCTTCGATATACAGGTCGTCATTGATTTGTAATTGTGGAAGTTGAATGTTCATCGTCGTTTGCTCCTTTGGCTATTGCCATCTTTAGGTTTGTGAATAGCTCTTTGCTATCCATTTCGCCCTTGGCGGCGTTAGCCGCTCTTACGCTTCCAACCGCCGTGTTGTTGGGGGAGAACCTGTATTTGAAGCAAAAAGAAGATGTCCACGGATAACACGAAGGACACGGAGAAAAGAGAATGAATAGCAGACTTCTTCCTCCGTGTATTTCCGTGCGCTCCGTGGACAGTTACTCTTCCTGCCTCACATTCATGCGTGGTCTGGCAGGAAGATCCGAGGATAAGGGCGGCTCACGTCCCGTCGCGCGCAAGTGAGCGCGTTGGCGCAGGGGGATTTGTGGTTGGTTGGGGTCATCTGTGACAACACGATACCGAGGCGTGTAGCCAAGCGATAACAGTGCGTTGCCCATCACGGAGAGCGACGCGATGAACAAAATTCGTATCAGCCAAACGAGCAGGGCAATAAACGTAGGTACGATTTGCAGCAACTGAGCTTGCGAAAGAACAATCGTGCCAGCATCGACTTGAAGGAGTGTCAGCGATACGGCGTACCACGTCAGAACTGCGTTGAGCGTCGCACCGCATAGCCATGCACCGAGCATATACCAGACATATTGCGGTGCAGCTTGACTACTGTCTGGCGTAAACAAATGCAGCAAGCCTGCGAAATCAATGCCACAGAATGCAATGGCAAGAATGATCGCCCACGACACCCCCATAAACGAAGTCGCCCCTAGCAGATGGCTAAGGGCGAAGCGGGTTGTGTCGAAATTAAATATCTCAAAGGCGAGAATGGCGACCAGCAACAGGCCGCCGATGGCGGTAAAGCGTAGGTTATTATTTTTCATGGTTAGGAGGGGATGAAGAAGGATGAAAAAGAGCTCCTCCTTTCATATCTCATTCTTGTATCGTGATGGCTTCATCTAGGAGGGTTTCGATCTTTTCAGCGATTATGCAAATGACGTCGGGGTCTTCAACTGTCCACGCGACATCCTCAATGAGATTGCGAGTAGCGGTAGTCAATTTATGCAAGGCATCTGCACGGGCGCGTTTTTCGTCTGCTGTTTCTTTGCGAATCGTGGTTTTGGTTAGCATGGGTGAAATCGGCCGAAATTGCATTCAGCCAGTCGGTTGTGGGTTGTGTTACATGTAGGCGTGAACGCAGATTACACGGATAGCGCGGATAAGAAGTCAACGCTGAAAGAATCTGCGTTATTGACGAAATCTGCATTCTTATTCATCGAATCTTTTACGTTCTCGTCCAAGGGGGTGGGGGGAACGCATCAATACTGAACTGCCATAGGCCAATCCCGCACAGTTGCCACAGCACGCGCGTCGCACGATCAACGCCGCAGCAGGTCACGCTGTAGTAAGGCTCTTTTGGTTCATCGCAGGTGAGCGTGAGGGTAATCTTGACAGGATGCGGTGAGTCAGTTGGTGGATCGGCCGAAACACCCACCCACCAAGTCGTGTGACTCAAACGATCATTGACCAAGGCTAAATCATCGCTGAGGCAGGCGAGAACTTTTGCATCCATTACGCCCCCCTCAACAGTTCCAAGAGATTGCGGGGTCGCTCTGTCGTAACGGGCGGCGACAGAACAGGCGCGACCGTTTTGGATGACGCTGCTTTACCAGTGCCATTTGTCAATGTGAGGATCAGGCTTTCCATTGGCAGAATAATATCTGGCACGTCCTTCTCTGGTAGCGGTATCGTCGCAGCACCATTGGTGACGGTCGGCGCGTCAGTACCGAGATAGGCCAGATTATCACGCAGCGCACCGTTTGCTTCGGCAAACGCATCTGCCAGTGAGGGGGCAGTCAGCTCTTCTTCACCTACCACGATCCGTGCCAACGTCGTGATAAGGTCGCCCTGCACCATGTCGTCGAGTTCAGTCAGTGAGTCGGTCGCAATCGTGTTGCCGTCGATGCGGTCAGTCGCCGCCATTTTCGCAGCCACTAAACGCAACGCTTGCTCTTGGAGCGTGCCGCGATACGCACAGAACTGCACCGCCACATCTTTGAGCTGTCCAATCCGATAACTACGCCGTGACGCTTGCTTGACGGTGTACACTGAATAGTCAATCGCCATCCAGATGATGGTGGGGAAGTCGATGATGTCCAATCCAGTTTGCACACGACGCGGGTGTGAGATGATGACCTGTGTGCCAAGCTCGGACTGTTTCTCAATCCACTCTTCCCGCTTGGCTGGTTCACACTTCAAGATCGCCGTGCGGATGTTGTGTCGCTCCAGTAAATCTTGCCACTGTGGCGTAATGTCGAGCGTCGCCGTCTGCTGGCAGAGCAGCAGCACCTTACGACCTGCGGCAATCTCGGCTTGGATTTTGCGTAAAATCTCCGCCTCTTTGGGTGCAACACCCACGGGCATGTTGGGTAGCCCAGGTATGTAGGCGACGACTCTGTCACTGCGTGGATGGCGCACCATCTTTGCTCGCCAGGGGCTGTCTGGCCATGACAATAGGGCTTGTAGATACGCTGCCAGCAGAGAGCGGTCATTGCGAATCAGCATCTCTTTAAGTTCCGTTTTGAGGGTGGCGTGCAGAATGTCGTACTGCGCCTGCATTGCAGGGGACATCTCTAGCAGAACGGGGGCTTCCTTGTAATCTGGCAGCGCAAACCCCATATCTTCAAGCGCGACAAAGACGCTGCGATCTAACAGCCAGCGCATCATGGAAGGGGAGGCACCGGGTAACTCTTTTACCGTTACGTTACTGCGGCTGTTGCCCGTCTGCTGTCCATTTGCATCAAAGCGGATGCGCTCCACCTCTTGCAAAATGCCATACTCTTTTGTCCAGCGTGCGATGTCGCGGTGACCGTAGGTGCGCTGCATCGTGTAGCTCATGCGGTAGAGAAGGCTGAACAGCGTACTGGCTTTGCCGCCGTAAATCGTTCCCGTGAGGCCAAGCACTTTCTTGGAGGCGTTAATCAGGCGACCGAAGGCGTACCCCCGATCTGAGTCGTGACCCTTCATCTCATGCGCTTCATCGACGAGTAGCAGGTCTGTTTCTCCCTTGTACCGTTTGTGGATGTACGTCGCCAGCGGCCACTTTGCCCAGCCGTCTGGTTTGGCAGGCGAGAGGCGGTGTGGCGCGAGTGGGCTGTACGCCTCATAACCTAACTGGAGATTGGCACGTAGTTTGTTTTGGCGTTGCCATGCTTCACGCATCGTTAGGCCGCGTTTGTTCTTGGCGTAGCGGCGCGTGTATTGGTAAAGCGGTTCGTAATCTAGCACAGAAGGCCATACGGTGTTCTGCTTTCGGCCGAAATCGCGTGGCATCTTGGGACGGTCTTCTTCATACAGCGCAACACCTGAGTTGGGCGCACGCGGGCCGCGCATCTGGCGCACGTAAATCAGCAGCTTTTTCGCCGTGATTTCATGCTCACGACCTGCGATGGTGATGGGTATTTTTTCATTCTCATCTTTCCATCGACCCGCTACAGATGCAGCAACGAGTGAAGAGTCGTACTCGACAGCCAGCTTCTTGCGCTTTTGCGCTGACTTGTGCCGCACGCCACCACACCATTGGTAGCAATGCTCCCAGCCTGACCCTGCCCGTGCGCTCGTCTCCTTCATCACACCATAGATGGGTCGTTCGGCTGTTGCATCTTGTGCGAAGAATGTGTCTACATCCGAAATCTTCTTAAGCTGCATCACGCGCACGTTGGGAATGACGTGTTTTATCTCGCGTTCCCACTTGGCGGTGAGATGGGGCGGACACATAACGATGACGCGCTTGGCTTCAATACACGCGGCCACGGCGGGTCCCATAATCGTCTTGCCAACCCCCATTTCGCCAATCAGCAGCGCATCTTTTGCATCGAGGTATCGCTTGTCTAAGCGGGTCGCAATCGCGGCGACGGCGTGCTGTTGGGCGGGGAGGAGGCCACGCATTCCGTTGGTATTGGGGATGGTGCGTTCTTGGTTGAGCGTTTGCAATACATCCGCGTACCCATTTTGGTCAAATTGGTAGACGGGCTTGTACTGCTTGGTAACCGCTTTGGTGAGTGGTGCAATCCACTGCTTGAGAAATGCTTCGAGCTGACTGCCGTCGCGTCGTTCAATTGTGCCGTCGGGCGCAAGCGTGACAATGCGGGTTTCAAACCGTTCCGTTTCAGTTGTGACTTCGGTGTACCCTTCATCATCTTTGTCATACTCACGATACTGGCTGCGCTGCATCGCCTTGTACGTCTGACCTTTAATGAACAGCGTTTGCCCGTTTTCATGCGTCAAGATTTGGTTGTTCAACATGCCAGCGGCAATGACGTTGACAAGATGACCGCGACGGAGTGGGGTCATCGGCCGAAACGTTTCTGTTTGCGAGCGTTGGGGTGCGACATGTTGTTGGAATTCGGCCGAATTCAGCACCCCATGTTTCTGCGTCTCGCGCAATACATCTTCGATAGCGATCCGCTCTGCCATAAACTTGAAGGCAGACGCTGAGACAGGCACTTTGGGCAGCGTATATATAAAGTCGTCTACCTCATCTATGACAGGTATTTCTACCTCACTGCGACCGATGGCGCGGAGGTGTTCGATGGTTGCATCATCGGGTTGGGTGGCGCGGCTATTGTGGATGCCAAAGAGTGTGACTTCGTTAAAGTGGCGATGTTCGGCCGAATGTGCCACCACGCGCAGATCATGAAAATGGCTGGCAACATACTCAGCCACAGCGCGAAACGACAGCACCATTTGTGGGATAACCCACACCAGCACACCATCTGCACAGAGGGCGGGGCGCGTCTGCTTGAGGAAAAGCAGTTCCAGTCGCCCCTCCGTTTCATCTTGGTCATACGGTGAATTGAGATACAGTAGATTGAAGCTGTTGCGCTTCCACTGCATCTGCTGCATCGGCGACCAGAAGACGCGGGTTGCCTGTTTATCTCGATGACGAATCGGGGAGCCATTACGCTGGGCGAGATATTGGTCTACGGCCGTACGCGCTGCTTCTGCCCGTGAGCGTTGCAACTCGTTGCCAAATGGCTCTAGGCATAGGGCAGATGCAAGCTGCACCAGTGCAACCCCTTTGCCGCAGCACGGATCATAAACACGACCCCCATCTGGGGCAGTGATGTGTCGGGCAATTTGGGTCGTGATGGCGGGGTGGATTGCATAGTAGCCCCCCTTGGCTTGTGATGCGAGACGACTCACGAGATTTCTCCTCTGAACTTGGCTGCCGCAGCAGCGATATGACGGGGAATGAGTTGGCTAGGTGGATTGACAACAGGACACTGCTTCTCAAAGACGGCCATTTCACCCTCACTGCGAATCCAACGATAACCAGCCGCGATTGCGGCACGAATACCATCTAGCTCACCGTTGAGCGACGTGGATAAATACGTATCTGGGCGAAGTTGCGCTTGATGACGAAACAGTTCCAGCACCATCGTTTTGTCATATAGTTTGTAGCTGTAGGTAGCCGTAGATTGAGATGTTTCCGTAAACATGGGACTCTCCTAAAAATGCAAAAACGCCTCATGCGAGGCGTTCAATGTGTGTATAGTTGGTTGGGATCGCTAGGGTATGACCCCTAACAAGAAGGTGGTTGAATTTAGGCGGGCACAGGACTCGGTGACCAAACTTGCTGCCACTCGATAAATTTCTCTTTGAGCATCTGGTGATGAAACTCAGCTTCAAGGGACTGTTTCTCACTCAGGTAAGGATTCTTCCGCAACTCTGCCGCGAGATGCAGCGCACGGCGCGGATTGCCCGCACGTGACCACAGCGTCAGTTCACTCAGCAGATGGATAAAGGCAAAATCATGTTTATCGTTCGCTTGCGCCCATTCGATAAGCGGGCGTTCCAAGTGGGCAGCCTCTGCAAAGAGGTCACTTGCTGCCTCGTACTGCTTCTGTGCCGTTAGCCAATGTGCTTCGAGAATGAGCGAGGAACGCCGCTTATTTTGTTGGCGTAGCTCATCGGGTAAGCCTCTGTAGTCTATTGTTCCACTCATGCTGTTTATCCTCTGTAATTGTTATATCAGCCCTTGCTCAGGTTGCCTAATCTGCGGGGATTGCGAGAACCGTCCATTCATCCATCCAGTTGACAAACTGCTGTTGGAGCGACGCTCGATACAGTGACACATCTTCGCGTTGGTCTGGATTTAGTGTTTCCATTGACAGCAGTTCATCCGCCAGTTGCAACGCACGGTGTGGATACCCTGCTTGCGCCTAACAGCTTAACTCACTACGCCGATGAATGATGGCAAGCGCATCTAATCCTGCTGCATCTGCCCACACAATCCACTGTCGTTCTATTTGGGCAACTTGGGCAAAGCTGTCTGCGGCTTCGACGTAACGCCGCTGTACTTTGAACAAATGCGCCTCAAAAAGCAGGCGGGATTTCTTGCGTTCCAACGCTTTCAGTTGGGTGGGCGGCTCTCCCAATATAATCCTATGCGTCAATGCATTCATACTTTATCTTAGCAAAGCCGAGAGATATACGTGAACTCTACACGACATTCATCGAAGCTGTCCAGCACGCGGTTACGAAATTGATCGCATCTTCTACTGGGGCAAGCCAGCCATGAATAGCGAAACGGGTTAGGTCTATCCCGCGATCTATGACAAGATAATGCTCGGCTGGCTCTTCGTCGCTGCCGAGATGAAAGGCAATGGTGTCGAGATTGTTCATTTTCAGAAGTTTATGTAACACCCACCAGTTTGACGCTGCACCGCCCGCCCATATTTTGCCATCGCTGTGATACTCATAGCCAATGGCGACAAATCTGGCTGTGCCTGTGTAACCAAGCGCAGTCCAAAATTCTGGTGGACAGTGCAGACGGGGAAGAGGGATGAAACGATTTGGGATTGGCATAATGATATATGACACGGATACGGGAGGTCATTGATAAGAAATCTCTTCAATATCCGTGTTCTTGCCGTATCTGTGTCCAAACTTGTTTTCGGGATTCATCAGCTCGCAGCACTGGTATCGTAGACCTCTCCTCACATGCTTGCTGAAAAAACAAGTGACAGGTGTCACGAACTTATCCACAGATTGGATTGACGTGAGCTTTTACAGTTTGCCCCAATGGACTCAATATTCGTCTGGTCGAAGCAGCGTTGTCACCGATCTATCCCACTCCGTAATAATCCAAAGCTTCACCGTTCGCTCACCGCTCTCAGTGATGAGATTGTGTTCGTAACTCGAAAAGAGGCGACCATCATTCTGTTTCAGTGCATGATCATTGGCACGACGGTCGTGGGTATCCAACTCACCCCAGTCGCCAGCCGCGTGACGACGGAGTGAGGCAGAAATATCTACACCTTGTTGAGCCAACTCCAATGCACCAGGTGTGGTGACGATTCGACCGAGTGGAAACGCCGTCTCCGTTGGCACAATCAACGCGGGAACATCTGTGAGCAGGTCTTCTAGCTCCGCCTCTTTGAAGACAGCCTCAATATCTTCCACATCGTAGAGTAAGCCATCATCAACCGCATCATCGGTGGTGTAGGTGGAGATAATTTCCAGCGCATCTGGTGTTTCAATGGGTTTCCCGTTGAGTAATAAAACCAATGCGCCGCTTTGGAAACCATCGTGAATGATCTGTTCCCACGTTTCAGTCGCCGTATTGACGTGCCACGCCATTTTGCCGTAAGAGCGGTCGTTGACGGGTCGGATGAGGTTTAATGCGAGACCTTGCTGCCAGAAGTACGTCGCCCAGTGGGGTTGCAGTGGAATGGCAAGGGCAGCATCCAGCATGGGAAAGAAGGCGGTGGGAATTTCATCCGTTCCGTTATCCAGAACGTAGAACGGTTCATCTGGCTGCATCGCCTCGTAACTGGCCTGTTTATGCAGCAACACCCACTCCGCTTGGTCGAGCGGCAGTGGTTTCTTTAAGACGAGATGTTGTTTCATGCCGCGTTGGCGGATGTAGATGCCATCTATTTCAACAGGGGTTTGGTACGCTGTCATCAGTCGCGCCCAGTTCGCCTTGACCGCTTGTGGGTTGCCGATCAGCTGCAAACAAACAATGGCGTTACGCTTTTCGTCGATGATGCACAGCGGCGCATGAACGGGAAACGCTTTGCCGTTGCCGCTACCCAATGCGATTTGGTGATTCGTGTCCTGCACAACTTGGCAGACAGGAAAATATGCGCGAAAGCCGTCGTGCTGGCGCGGTGCACAGTCGCGGCCGCGCACATAGCGGCTCTTGAGCTGATAGCGATGGCGTTGTAGCCAGTCGTTGAGTAGCGTCGTTTCGACTTGGCGCGTTTGGGTTGTCGTGAACTGCGTATGACGCATGTCAAAGAGAACTGCAATGGCTTTCCAAACAAGATCATAATTGAGTACATCGCCATGTTTCGATGGGATGGGAGAGAGCGCGTTTAGGGCGGCGGAGAGTTGGGTGGGCATTTCGGCCGAAATCTCCAGCGGTTGTGGATTGTAGATCCCACTGGTGTGGGTCGTCTCAAATTTAGCTGCACGGAGCGCCGCAGGCAGTGCGTCTAGGATAGGTTGGAAAAGCTGTCGGTAATCTGGATGGGCCGTGTGCGGAACATCATACGCTCGGCTGTACACATAAGTTGTCGCTTGGCGCATCAGGTCGCTATGATAGACCGCTTGATGACGGGTTTGGAGCCACGCCAGCAGAGAAGCGTGCAAGCCATCCAAGTTGGGAACCAGCGGTTTCTCATAACGCGGCCGTGCGCCTTGTGACCGTTGCCACCCCTGTGCAACCATCGCTGTTTCAATTTGCTCTTCTAACAAATTCAGCACGTCGGATGAAAGGCGTGATGTGCCGTGTAGTTCGCGCGCGATCTCGTTGCAAACCGTTTGGACGGGGTAGTACGCTATGGGCTTGTACGCATCGGTGAACGGTTGACCGAGAAAATCTGGTGAGACGAGATGGGAGCACAGTGGGGGTTGCTTTCGTAAATAGATGCCAGCCTGTCCAAACGCAACCTGTGGTGGTCGCAACGTGATCTCGCCTGCGTATCCTCGGTGGTTGGCAAATTTTGTTGCCTGTATCACGACTTGGTCATAATCTGCATCGGTCTGCACACCGTTTGGGAAAAGCAATGTGGCAACTTCTTCATGCAGGTGCGCTTTGAGGAGATACGTGTCCTCGCCGACTGTCAGCGGCGTGAGCTGTGCTTCCAGTGCATTGGTCTGGTCTTGGCTTAGAACGGACATGCGTTCGCTCCTTGGATGAGGTCATACGCCTCAACCAGCACGGGCAGCCAAATCGCGTCCACTTTGCGCTCCTCGATCATCGTCTGTAGATTGGCGAGAACCAGTTCAATGGGCAGCGGTTCGCGGGGTGGCTCAAAGCCGAAGGAGGCCACGACGTGGCTCATGCCGTTTTCGTCTACGATTTTGTCACTGACGCTCATGCTGCGAACGCACAGTGTCACGTCTGGATGATTGAACCACGGCGTTTCAAAATGTTGGGCAATTGTAAAAACACGCTCTAGGTTTTCTGCCTCGATGTAGGCGGTGGGATTGCTGCTATAAGCGGTTTTGGTTGGGTCGAAAGTTGTTAATTGGTTGAGGTGTAGGGCATATCTGGGCATCGGTTAGGTCTCCATGGTGACGAGAAAACGAACACGCCCGACATGTGTCTCGCTGACTCACATCTGGCGTGCTTAACAAGAGGGGTGATCCACGTATGGATACGCGCTCATTTGTCCACGCGCGTTAGCGCGTGACAGCGGAATAGTCATTCTTTACACTGTAACCATCATGGGCTTCTGTCTCGGCTCGGTTCGCCAACCGTTTTGTCAGGATGCAGGGCGTAATCCCAATCTATGATGCGACTGTCACTGTCATGCAAGCCGCTGCCCATCACCAACCCAAATGACGCTTCAGCAATGTTTGTCGCCTTGCGCTTGGAAGTTGTATGGATTTCAACCATCCCCGTAAAGGTGAAGGTCACTGGAACGAGATAACGTTTCTTGCTCATGTGGCTACCTCAAGATGCGCGTGGGTTTCGTCCAAAATATGTTGCAACGTTTCAAGCGGATGATTGAGCAGCGTGTTGGGGGTTTCGTGGATCCAATCTGTCCACCGTATCCCCTTGTCTTGCAAGAACTTGGGCGGAGTTCCACCTGAAACGTTGAGGATGACAGAGCGTCCTGCAATGAGTAGGCGGGTATAGCTTTGTCCGCATTCTGGTACGAGTTGAATCAGGTCGCGTGGGACATCCACCGTGATGGTGATGCCCGCTTCCTGCCACCAGCGTTTGTTCGGCCGACTGCCGCTGCTGCAATCATAAGTCTCTTCACGCTTGGCGTGGATGGCGGGGTGGGTGAGTGCGCGGAGCTGGTCGAGCCGCTTTGTAAAGGCGAATGCAATCCGCTGGATTTCGCTCGCCGTCCGTACAATTACGGCTGCATCATGCGTAATCTGCACAGCGGCGGCTTCTTTGGGATAGCTGGGATAGTCGATCGGTTGAATCTGTTTGGGTGGGTCTGTCATGGGGATATATTGCATGGGGTTGTTCCTTTCTTTCTATAGTAGAGGGTGTCGCGATCTGCGTGATTTCGCGGTCTATAGCATGACAACAGTGCGGTCGTCGGCCGCTTGTGCCAGTTGCAAGATGAAGGATTGGATGTAGGCAGGTAGGTGTGGTGGCTCTACTTTGAGTTCAACATAGTTGGCGAAGTCTGCCGAAAAGTTGAGACGTGCGTTGCTTGATGTCAGAAAGTGCAATTCGCTGCGATTGGCGGCTGAGCGGATGGTTGAAGTAATGCGGATGGGAATATCGTTGATGTTGGCAACCCATTCAACTTGTTCGGCGCGGGTAACGGTTTTGGAGATTCGGCCAATTTTGCGACGGGACAATTCTGTGAAAACATCAGGCCACGTTAAGTTGCTCATCTTGTGCCTCCTGCGAGAATGCTGTCACATAGGGCATTAACTGAGATTTGCTAATCTGAGAACTTCGCATCAATGGCGGCTGTCCGCCAAAGTATGTCCCAAAGCTGAAAAGCTCGCGTTGAACCGTCCACTGGTAGAGGTACTGGCTGGCGATGCTGGCGGATAAGCTGTTGACCATCAGGCTCTGCTCGTCGGTGGCGACGGCAACTGTGCAGGTGTGTTGGGGTTCGGGATCGTTGTCGGGGTCGAGCAACGCTGGCTCTTGCCAGTGTGGGGCAGGGAGATTATGCCAGAGGCCAACCGCTAGCTCAGGCGGTGTAATGCCGTGATCTTGACAACGATTGCCAATGAGAATCTGCCCATTAAATTCAGCGTTACCGCAGTCTAGCCACCACGTCCGTCCGTACTCACTGCCAATAATATTGGCGATCGCAAGACGAGCGGCGGCGTTGTCTACGCAGCCGATGATGAGGCGCCTATCCTCTTGTGCATAGCGGCCGAACCAGTAGCGATATGTTTCGACGGTTAGATGTTTGGGGATAGCGCGGACTTTAAGACCATAGGCGGCATTGAGACGGTTAGCGAGAGTTTCGGCCTTGTTTCGGCCGATCTCCGCCGCACAGAATCGCTGGCGTCCGACATTGCCCATCTCAACATGATCTCCGTCGATGAAGGTGACCATTGGTACACGTTTTCCTTGCGTCTGCAAATGCCACAGCGTCGCGCCGATAGCTTGCGCCAGATGCGAGCCTGTTCCGCCGCAGCCAACCAGAATGATTTCCAGCTCTTGCTCGGGTCGCAACAGACAGCGGTAGGTTGGTTCAAAGGTGTATCGGTTCGGGGCGTTCATGGGTGAGTTGGACTGGCCAATCTTCAGGTGTGAAGATTGGTTTAACTTGAATCGGGGCAACGTGTCCATAAATGCCAAAGCGCAGCTGTATTTCAGGCGTGGACCTGTTTAGATAGCCGATCACGCCGTACAAGCACAGCCCTTTCTCGTCTTCGTTGTCTGTCGGGCTAAAGCACGGCGCATATTTACCGTGTGTGTGGAGTTCCAAAACCGTGCTGCTATCTGCTGGCACGGCGGTCTTCACCCATGTCGGACTCGCCTCTTGTAGCGGCTTGGTCACATACCACACACCATCCTCTCGCCAGTGAATGCGATACAGCATTTCGATGAGTTGCCCCTGTTGGCTGGTATCCCGCGCATCGACAAGGATGCTGGTGAGTAACTGGCTGGGGATGAGTCCGTGTCGGCACACGACTTGTGTTTGCAGTGGCGGCAAACCACGCACAACGCACGCGGCAACGGGGATGACCGCTTGCCAGTGCAGGTTTTGTGCTTGCACAAATAGGCCATTACCAGCTAGCAAATACTGATAGCCAACAGCTGTCATTTTGGGTAAATCGCCACCCGCGTAAATGTGATGGTCTGTAATTTTGAGTTGGTCAAACATGAGTTAGGTCGGGCCGCACGCTTCACCGAATGCACCGTGTGGTAGCGACCAGTTATCGAGGAAGATGGGTTCATCCCATCTTGGTGAGAGGGCAGCGCGGATGTCGTTTGCATCCATCGGATAGAGTCTGCCCTTCTGGATACGCTCTTTGACAGTGAGCTTGCGATGAATGGTGTAACCGAGGCGGCTTTCATAGTCGTCGATAATCTGAATTTGGTCAGGCGCGATCTGTGCCGCGCTTGCCCATTGATTATCTGAACCAAAGATGCAGTGCATACAGGAGACACGCCCCCAGCCAAGCCGATATGCAGGATGTGGATTGACACGATAGTGGGCGATGATTCCCCATATCTGTCCCTCGCTCCAATTTAAGACGGGTCGCCAGTGATCTATGTGACGCGGTATGCGACCGCTACGGAGGTCTGCGCGGTGAGGTGCAAAGGCTATATAGTTGGCACGGTTAGTCGACTCTTCGGCACGTTCGCCCGTGATGACGAGCGTTCTGCGGTGGCGAAAGCGGGGTTGATGACGGAGCGCAGCATCCGCCACCTGAATTTTGAGATACGAACTGCACCAGCGGGTGAGAAGATTGGCGGAGACCTGTGGGAATTTGAGGCGCGTGCTAACCTTGTTGCTGTTGCCGCCCACTTGGGTGACGATAATACTGCCGTCAGGGAGTGGTTCCTCAAAGCGAATCGGTGCGGTAGGCTGTTCGTCGCGCAGCATCTCGCGCTCGAAGCCACCAACCTTCCAACTGTGATAGATGGGAAGCTGAAATGCCGCCGCGACTGCATCGACGTAGGCAGGCGTACACGGCCAATCCATTTGCAGCGTACCGCCTTCGTGTCCGTCTACATCGTGATGCCATAGCTCGATGCGTGTTGTCTCGATACCCAGCCACAACAAGTACAGCAGACAAGCCAACGAATCTTTGCCACCACTAAAGGCGATAATGATGCGGTCGTAGCTGTTGAGTTGAATTGATAGGGAAGGGGGAGGCCATTCAAAGACAAGTTTATCCATATGGGTTGGTCAGTGACGCAAGCTGATGATTGTTTCTGATAAGTTCGCGTTTGGAGAAGCGTTTGGCTTGTGTGTCGTGTAACGTTTGCCAGAGGTGGATCACATTTTGTGGTTCGCTTTTGCAGCAGTCCGTTATCCAGTGTGGGCTAAACGCGCTTTGCACAAACGTCTGCCATGCCGTTGGCATATTGGCGATGCTTGCAGGTGGAAATGTCACGGAGCCATGACAGATACTGCCGCGTTCCGAGACGTTGGGAGCGGGAAAGTGGTAGAGATTGGCGGTGACGGACTTGGGTTTGTTTTTAACGGCAAAAACATGATACATCGTTCCCTTGCCGACTAAAATGGCGGCAGGTAACGGGATGCGGAATGTCGTAACAGCCCCGTTTTGCTTGACCTGTATCTCATAACGACCACGCGGCACATACCAAACGACACACTCATGCTGCTGCTCCATTCCCCATGCCAAGACATTTGGTGCGAGGAAGCCACTGTGTAGTTGGATGTGGTTGAGGTGCAGGGCGAGGTCTTCAAGCTGGATGCGATAGGTGCAGAGGCGATCGGGTGCTTCGTAGCGGGTGAGTGTCGTGATGTCTGGGTAGCAATTGATTTGCAGCAAGGGGCGTAGTTCTTCATCCATAATTAGCTCTCCTCCGTCGGTTATTTTCAAGAAACTTGTTGTCGCGGATTGCGCGGATTTTTCTTATATCCGTGTTAATCCGCGCAATCCGCGCCTTCTTCCGTTCTCTTGCGCCCCCCATCAAAATTCCAATGGTAGAACCATTTGCCCATTTCGTATCTCCCAGCGCTTGATGAGCAACTGCACAATTTGACGATGACGATCGTTTGGCAACTCGACTGGCGCATCTGCCCACGCTTCAAGGCACGCTCGCGCCTGCACGATCGGTTGCGCTCGCCGCCATTCGTCACGCAAAAACTGCATCCCCGCCATGTTCTCCCAAAATTCGCTAGGATGATTCTCGTAGTACATGCTGTAGCTTGTGTCGAGCCAGACGTTGCACGTCTCGTGCAGGACAAGCCGGCAAACGGCGACGAGCGCATCAAATGGGGGGAGTGAGGGATATTCTTCGAGCAGTGGTACGACATCGGTCAGTCTGAACTTGTCGGGTAATGCTGGGATGTCAGGATAGGTGGCGTGCATCTGTTCATAAATGCGCTGTTGGGATTCAGCATCGTTAAACGCCCATTCCTCACGCGAAGCGAGGCACATCAGCAAATCTACGATGCCAGCACAACCGAACACACCGTCCGCATTGATCTCGTCAGGATGCTCGTATTCCACCCCTTGTGGAAGCAGCGGGACGTACTGCAACGCCCATGTCACATCTGGTTCGATGTGACTCGACCATGCCTCATCTGTCAGAACGGGAAACCACTCGTTGTGGATACGTTCTAGGAAATGGGCGATCTGGTCGTTCACAACCTCTGGACACAGCGCGGAGCCTGTCGCCTCTCGCAGTTGTGAATGCGACATTGGAAAGTACATCGCTTCCAATTCTGCGAGACGCGGTAGGTTGATGAGGCAAAATCCGTGTTCGTCATCCTTGTCTGTTCGGGGGCGAGATTGGCGCAACGTGCGGATACCGTCAGGGTCGAGCAGGGCGGGGGCAGCTAGAAACCGTTGGGGACGGTCTGAAGGGGGCGGGCAGGCAGTTGTTTCGGCCATTGCAGGGTGAACCGAGCATCTGGCGACTGCACTTGTCGGTCTTGCAGATGCTCGATGTAGTCCGTGATCCACTCGCCATGCTGCGGTTCCAAGACACTGGCAATTGTGGGGGACTCTCCGAAGCGGGCAATGATGTCATAAACAGGGCGGTCAGATAGTGCCTCACACGGCATGTCCTGCAACGCTTGGCGCAGCAGTGACGAGTGACCCTTTGTCGTCACACGCTTAACGAAGCGCACCTCCACATTGCCGTCTTGTTCTTCGCCGACCTGCACATCACAGCGGTTTAGCTCTGAGAAGAACTGGCTGGCGAGATGCTGGCGCACCTGCTCATTCGTGTACTGTGCGCCGGGGTCGGGGAAGGTGATGTCATTGTAAACAAACGTGCGTTGGGTCATTTGGTTGCTCCTTCCGCGTCATCTTTCGCTTCATATGCAGCATAGACCACTTTGCCATTCTTGTATCCGACGGGCCATGCGAGGGGATGTTTGGACAGGTGTGCGGCGATCTTGCGATATAGGGCGGTCACATCTTTAGCTGCACTTTTCTCCGCCGCATAGCTCTCACCCAAGAGGGCAAGGCGACGTTCTGCACAATCGAAGGGCATCTGTGGATGCAGCATGTGCAAGCACCAAATGAGGTGCAGCAAGACAGCAGGATTGTGTGCTTCGAGCATGCGATGATGACGACCTTGATAGCTGTCTGTGTAATCGTAATGCTCTTTAACGGGTAATGTCAGTGGTAACTCGGCGCGGCGCAGCAGCAACAGCAGGTTGAGTAGTTGGCGGATGGGCAGCTGTTGCGCCTGGATGTTGGTGGGAGTTAGTAAGGTTTGAACAACAAGGTTGAGATACGCGACATTGCGCTGTACGGTTTGAAAGGTCTCATCGTCTCCCGCGACATAGAGCTTGTTATTGGCGAGCGCGGGGAATCCAGCGTGATGCGAGACACGGTGGCCGTCTTCATCTTCAAGACTTTCGCGACCGAACATGCTTGACGGCATCATTTTGTAGAGCGTTTCGCGTTTTGCCGTGATGTGTGCGGGGCAGACGTTTTGGACGCAGGTGCTGACAACATGATTGGTTGTCTCCTCTAACATCGTCTGTGCCGCTGTGACCGCTTCACGATATGTCTCGACAACGACATGATTGGTTGTGGGATTAATGACAAAGCGATCTAAGATGGGACTAAAACCGATGTCAACACGGAGTCGGCTTTGTTTGCCGTTGAGTGTGTGTACGATTGGAATGGTGTGCATGAGTTTTTGAAGGAGGATGAAAGATGAAAGGAGCCCGCTGGTTGCAGGAAGGATAAAACTTTGTTGCCTGTCATCTTTATGCCTCTTGGGTAAACGGCTTAGAAAATGTCGAGTTGTGACGCTGGTGCGGTTGTGACGCTGGCGATTTCGGCCGATCCGCGCGGGTGGCGGGAGCTACATTCTGTCTGTGTCGCCGCAGCTTCCATAGGGGGTGTCAGTTGGGCGTAGAGTGCCTGCACCGTGGCGATTAGCTCGGTGAGCGTCACGCCCTCGGAGAGGAAGATGGGCATCTGCTTGGGAATACCGATCACGCCCTGCACCGTACGTTGTGTGAAATTTGCAGCAGGTTGCAAACGCAGTGTCAAAGCGATTTCATGCGCTGCCAGCGGGTCGGCCGCGGGCGGCTGAACGACAGGCGTCTCGTCACGTTGTTGAAGAAGGGTCGTGAGGTCAAGCATTCGGTTTCTCCTTGCCAAACTTATTGACCGCCTTTTCCTGCACGCGCACAAACTGTGTCGCGCTGCCATTGGTAGGCAGCAAGAACGATTGCTGTTGTAGGCGTCGGCGTTCTGCCATGATCCAGATAAAGAGGGTCATCATCTGACCGTCTGACAAGTTGCCCTGTTCTTCTTGGAAGCGATCTTTGAACCAGTTGGCGTGTGTTTCGCTACTCCCCATCGGCCGACCCGTCAGAAACTCCAGCGGGTACTGCGCGATCTTGGCGGTGTGTCCACCGTAGACACGTGCGCGACCAGAGGACATCTGCCCAATGAGTTCCAAAATCTGTGTCGTCAGCCATGTGCGCGGCAGGGTGCAGTCGCCTATGTGTGTCGGGATGAGGTCACGCCATTCACTCTTGGGGGCGTATTGGCGGCAGACGGGAATAGACGTAAAGCTGGTGTCCTTTTCGGTTGGTTCTAGTTGGGTAAAACTGAGGGAACGACTCCCCTTTGCCCATGCACAGTGCGGCGCATTTTCCCGTGATTTAACAGGCGAACTGTCCAACTTATGCCGACAGGTGGCGCAAGGTGTGGCGAATGGATGGGTTGAAGTTTGGGCAGCGACGGATTCCATAAACTGCCGAATACGTGCTTGGGTTTTGCTGTCACGTTCCGGCGTTGCGCTCTTTTCAGGGACTGGTTCTGGTGATGCGGCCGTTGCAATAACGGGACTGTTCGCAGCGACAGAGACGGCTTGAATGCTGCCATCAGGCATGGGTTCGATCTGCGTGCGTTTGACTTCTACAGCTTGTGAAGCTGCTGGAGCATCGCTTTCAGCAGACGTGGCTTGTTCGGTTTCTGCTTCAAGCTGCTGTTGGATTTGCCACGCTTGTTGGAGGGCTTCTTCACTCTTCACAACGTAGCCACCGTTTTCGCGTTCGACACCCGTGTGCGTTGCCCAATCGAACGGGACAGGCACTTGCAGTGAATCGTTTGGCGCATAGCCGTGCAGACATTTTCCATGTTCGCCAGCGGCATGGAGACGGCAGGGGATGCCCGTCGCGCCGTCGCGTCCTTCGCCGATGTCAGATTGCAGGGATTGGCGCAGCAGTTTGCCGATGGGACACGTTTCGCAACTCACGGGGAGAAGTAGATCCGTGACGATGGTTTGCCAGTTGAGGTTGTTGTCCGCATCACGGTATTTGCGCTGTGTATCAAGTGCGGCAAACCACGCGGCGGTTTTGGCACTGTCTAGCCACGGCTCGTTGAGGTAGTCCGCCCCTGCATTCGATGCAGCCGCCATCTGGACAGCGGCCGTCCATGCGTGGACGACGTTCCCCTCAACCGCTTTTTGCCACAGGGCTGCCAAGACACGCGCAACGTTGCGCTGGCTCTGGCGAGGGGTGGCTGTCAGGGGAGCTTGTAGGCCGTTCCACTTCTTGAAGCGTTTGGCAACCTGTTTCAGACCGCTGATTGTGATGGCAACGCCATTGGGTGCAAGGGAGAGCAGAACAAAGTTTGTCAGCCCTGCTTGTAGCGGATTTTCATAACGCGCCAGTTGACGGGCGATACCGATGTGCAGTTTGCCGTCGCTGATGGCAGTGGCGATTTCGGCCGAAATCTGCGTCAACGCCAAATGATTAAACACATACTCTGTATGCACGCCTGAGTGTCGGGCGATTTCGGCGGGGGTCGCGCCTGCTTCATAGGCCGCTTGATACGAACGCGCTAGGCCAAGCGGGTCTGGGTCTTCGCGGTTGCTGTTGGCTGCTTGCAGTGCCAGCATTTGCGCTTTTGCACTGCCTGTAAATTGGGCGATGATGATTTCGTGGTCGCCGTACAATTGCAGCAGTTGGCTGATGGCAGCGTGGACAGATTCGGCCGAAAGTATCGTCTGCACAACCATCCCCTCTGCCTGTGTCTGCCCTGTCAATGTTTGCACAATTTCGATGAGCAGGTCGCGCACAAATGGCAGGTCAATACCGCCCTCTGTCCGTTCTTGATGCTGGGGCAACTTCGCCCATTCCAGCACGGCATACGCAAGAATCCGTGCCAGCCAGCGGCGATGTCCGCTGATGATGCGATATTGCGCCGCCTTGCCGTTGGCGGGTTGCGACAGCGCGGCGGTGACGGGTTGCCATTTATCTAAGTTGCGCTCCACCACTTGCAGCGTCAACCCTGCTAGCTTGTCCAAATCGTAGCGGGTGCGGTCGTGTGCATCGTGGATGTGCAGTTGCGCCAGTGTGACAACCACCGAAACATCTGGCGGGGCAGTGGTTGATGGGATGAGCGTCGTTTGGGTCATAAGGTTTCTCCAATAAGTGCGGTTAAAAAGTAAAACCCGACCCATAGAGCGGGGTCGGGTTCAATCACTTATAACCAGAAGGTTGGCGACTAGCGATTAGTCGCTCACTCTCGCACGCGCGTTAGCGCGGAACAGTGCGGGGTCAGCTCTCTACACCGATCGACCGCCACGCTTGCCCATTCTGCCACGTTGCCACATAATCCACGCTAGCAGATCGCAATAACCAGAATACCATGATCCCAAACGACTTCATCATTGCTGGCAAGCATCAGGCGCGGCCAAACGCGCCAACTATCAACTGTTTTTAAGTGAACTATGCCACTTGCTTAAAGTGGAACGCCTCTTCCCAAAAACGCCACTAGAAGATGAAAACACCTACACCTTTGCGAAATCTGTCCCGCTGCCGCATGATACGACGATGGCGATTGACCTCTACAAGCGCAGGCATTTTGTAAGAGGCGAAGCAGCGGCCTATGCAGCATCGTGACTAGGCGAGGGGTGGTTCATACGGCCGATTTAGCCCAATGCGCTCAAGCCCTTGCCGACAAACCAACAAACTTGGAGGATAACATAGCAGATCCTTTTGAATGAAGTAAAAGCCTTTTGAGCCAAATTATCCTTCCAAGGCGCAGATTGCTTCTTAACTCTTATCGCGGTATCTAATACCACAACGAGACTGTGTCGAGTCCGCCGTATCTGGCATTTCTAATCCCATCCGCAAAGTCTCGTTGCAGTATTAATATACAGCCATTACCTATCATAAAATGTCTTGCCGCCAGGCCAGCAGTGTCAGACTAAAAATACCAACGAAGAGCAGTAACCAGAGGAGTTGGAACATTGCGCTGCTATCCGTTTGCGACGCTGTCAATGTGATAGTTGTTGGCACTGTGGCGATGGTGAATGTTTGAGACGATGAACCACCCCCCGGCTCGGGATTGAGGACAGTAATCGTCACGCCGCGCCCGTCGCGCAGAAGGTCTGCAGTCAGCGCTGCACGCAGTTCGCCACTGTTGACAAACGTGGTTGGAAGCGGCTCCCCGTTCCAAAGTACCACTGCACCAGCGACGAACTCATTACCAGTTAGCGTGACTGTCTGGGCTGACGCGCCAGCTGGCACGCTATCGGGTGTCAGCTGGGTTAGGACGGGCTCTGGATTGACCACTCTGAAGTCGAATGGCGTACTGTTGACGCCTGTCCCGTCTGCCTGCACGACGACTTCAAAGCTGCCAGTCGTATCGAGTTGGTCGACGCCGACGGCGGCATGTAGCGTACTGCTGTTTACGTATGTGGTTGGCAGTGCGAATCCGTTCCAGCGCACTGCCATTCCGTTGTTGAGATCGGAGCCGTTGACCACGAGCGTCACACCTTCGCTGCCGACGGTTGCGCTGAGTGGCGACATCGCGCTAATCTGTGGCTGTGGCAGAACGTAGCTGTGCGCCCACGTTCCAGCTTGGCCGGGATCGGCCGAATGCGGCCACATGAAGTTTAGCTCGCTGGCGAAGAAGGGAAACGTGTAGCGTAATGCTAGTGCCAACACGCCATCAAAGTCGCCGATGACATCGCCGTCGATGCGCATTTCCGCCTGCCACCGCTCGTCACCACGCAGTCGCATACGTGCCGTCAGCCCGCCAGGTCCAGACTGAACCCACGCATTGCCGCCATCGCCACGGCGCGTCGTAGCGTTGCCCCCCTCGTCGATGCGGAAGGCACTGTCAGATGCTGTGATGAAGGAGCCGCCGCTGCGGTTGGTGTCGATCAGAACTTCAAACGAGCTAATATCGTTGCTTTGCAGCCCAGTGGCGCATACATAGAGGTCGTCGTCATGCTGCAAGAGGAAAGCTGTCGCCGCGTCGATAACGGGTTGCAGTGAGAGCTGAACGGCCGTTTCGTAGGCATCGTCGTTGCAATAGGCATCGACAGTGGGCTGCTCTCCCTCTGGTACGACCAGTGGCAGCACCTCGAATTCCACATCAGCGGCCGCACTGCTGCGCGAACCGTCGCTGGCGTCCAGCGTAACGGTGTGAAAGCCGGGAGCCAGACCGTCTACCACCACTAGGTCGCTGTTTCCTGCAACGTCGCCGTTGACGCGCCAACTAAGTGCTGACCGATC
This sequence comes from Anaerolineae bacterium, assembly GCA_030425205.1. Taxonomy (GTDB): domain Bacteria; phylum Chloroflexota; class Anaerolineae; order Promineifilales; family Promineifilaceae; genus CALECP01. Next base: position 43,879 of record JAUIAP010000024.1, on the reverse strand, counting down.
GAGTGTGCCTGTTTCGGCGTCCCATGCCGTACCTCGCAGCGTGATCGACTGACCCGCTGGAAACGTCTCTCCCTCCTGTGGCTGGGCGATGATGCTTTGCGGCGCGCGATTGGGGACGGTAAAGGCGTCGCTGGTCGCGATGGCGGTGTTGATGCCGTCGCTGGTCAGCACGCGCACGCGCGCCGTCTGGCCGACGCTGCCAGGCACAAGCTGGGCGGCGTCTAGCGCCAAAACGCGCGTCGTGCCATACCCTCCCACCTGCGTTTGTAGCGTTCGCCAGCTCGAACCGTTGTCGATGCTGTACTGCACGATGCTGAGCAACTGATCATGCTGGTCGGCGTCTTGCGCCTCAAACTCGATCACAAACGGCTCATCGACGATGCTGCCAGCAGTTGGCTGTGTAATGCTATTGGTCGGCACCGTGTTACCTGGCTGCAAGCGCATCAGCACCGTCGTGTTATATAGCAGCTCGATCGACGCCACGGCTGCCGCTGGTCGCGGGACGCTGAACAGGAAACTATCGGCCGTCGGGCCATCATCTCGGTCGACAAACGGTTCAAGCGGCACCGCGTGGTCACCAAGTAATCCAGCAGCGGCGTCGTAAAGCCTAACGTGGTAGCCAGTCACGTTGCGTGCTGAATGGATGAGATTTTCTTGCAGCGTCGCTGTTTGTACGTCGGGCGGCACAATGTAGGCATGGCGCAACTCGCCGCGCTCATTCTGCTGGTCAACGATGCCAGTCAGCACGATGAGGTCGCTATCTTCTGGCGTCGCTGTATTCCGACCACGGCCGATGAGCTCATCGTAGATGTCTTCATAAGTGTAGTCATCAATCCAGCGCGCGCTGGCATAGCTCATCAGTGGGCCAGCCTCTGTCGGCATGATTGGACGGCGTGAGTCGAGGTGGAAGCCAAAGATGCCTTCAGTTAAGAAGGTCACGTCGTCGCTGTCGGTGTCCAGGTCATCATCGAGTTGGCAGGGAGGATAGGGGTAATTAGGATCGGTGTCTGACTCATTGCCAGTGCAGGCGATATGCTGCCGATCGTAATTATGAGTCACTTCATGCGCCAACGTACCCCCCGCCTGCGGCCACTCCCAATCATCGGCGCCGTCTGGTCCATCTTTTTGCAGCTTGAACCAGAGCGCGTTGATGTAGTAATTGCCCGTGCCGTTGGTGGTGCCTGTATCGGAGCGCGGATGCGCCATGCCGGCGTAATGGACCTGTGCGCCAGAGGCGTCACACTCGTCTGGATCGTCGCTAAAGCCACGTCGTGCAATGACCGAGGTCATCAGCTCCGTTTTGTCAGCGACCCACGAGTTGTCATACAGCTCATAGGGGCCATAGCAGGGATAGGGGACAATCCCCTCCCACCAGCATGTTTCAAGCTCCTCGTAGGATTGGCTCTGGCGGTAGGTGCGTGCGCCGTCAATTGGCATGAAGTCGATAAAGCGCTGTACCGTCTCAGCACCATAGTTGCCGGCGAGGCTTGGCTTTCCCTGTGCAGTGCGCACAGGCGCAAAGACGATGCAGGTGTTTGGCGAGCCATCAAAGTCGATCTCTAGCTGTAAGCTGTTGTTTGTGCCACCGTCCTCGTATAAGTTGTTGGGGTCGAGTTCGGCGATCAGCGTGACGTCGCCGCTACGCCACGACGTTGGAAGCTGGAAGTTCCAGCCACCATCGCTTTCGCTGCGCTGCTGGGCAATCCAGCCGAGCGTCTCGCTGCCATCGAACGGATCGAGCGGACTGCCAGGCAGGGCTGCACCGTTACGCATGCCGACGAGCTGCACTTGCACGTGTTCTGCTTGACCCGTACTAAGAATATCACCAAAAACACGAACAAAAGTTGGCTTGTCGGCGATCAGCTTGACGTCGTTGTTGAGACGCTGAATCCCTTGCGTGACCTCGATGTCGGTTAGCGCGAGTAGATCAGTTGTCACCTCAGCCGCGCCGTGGGGCAGTCGGCTGATCTCCGTGCTGCTGACCGCAAAGTAGACATATGCCTCATCAGTATAGGTGCGCCAATCTGCGTTGAGTCCACTCTGGACGGCGGTTGGGCTGCCACCGGCGATCGTGTCGCGGTAGAGGCGAATATCGAGATCGGAAAGCCGTTCTTTCCAGAAGACAGCAGACGCATCGTTGACGTCGAGACCAAGTGCTGTCTGGTAGATGTTGCGCAAACTGCTTGAGGCCGTATGCAGCGTCGTCGTTGTGCAGATCGGGTTGAAAAGACCCGTGCAGCGATAGCGCTGCACCTGATCGGTGCCGCCGATTTTAGTCCAGATGATGTCAGGCTGAATGCCACCGTATTGGCCAGTGAGCGGCAACAGATAGTCAGCAGACACCCCGCTGACGATGGCTGGATCGGCGGCGCAGGGTAGCGGCGAACAAGCGGCTGCGACATAGCGTACGCCGCCGCCCGTCGTCCACCAGATACGCCAAGCGTCGGCCGCAATGTCGGACAGCGAGGCGTTACCGGTGTCGACAAATGTAGTGGCACTGCCGCCGCTGCGGTTGGCACGCTGAATATCATTGTTGTTGGCGATCCAGTAGATATGGTCACCATAAATCGCCAGTTTTCGGCCGATTGGGTAGCTGCCAGACGAAAAGGTGACTATCGTCTGCGGCTCATCCTCATCAGGGTCGCCGCTCTCAAAACGAATCTCATGGTTTTGCGAGTCGTAGTAGTAGAGGTCACCGTCCTGAGGCGTTAGGTGGGAGTGGGCTTCACAATCGAATTGGGCGTCGATTCGACTGAGCGTTGTGACGACGCTACCGGTCAGTGGTCGCCGTTTTATAGTGCTGAGATAGTCGCCGTCGAGCGTATTGCAACTCTTGGTCCAGTAGATAAAGCCGTCGCCGACTGTCCAGCTGGTCCATGCCTCGTTGACGATAGTCTCGGGGGTGTCAGTTGGAGAAGCGGTGGCGGTTTTGCATAGGGTGGCCAGCAAGAGGCTCGCGATTAAAATGATGGTTTGACGCATGCGCATGAGTGAGTAGACTCCTTGTACGTGTAGTACGCTATAGTGGCTGATTACGTTCAGTTTAAGGTATAGCGTCAATCGTCCGTCAATTCGGTCGATGCCGCTGGGTCCGATGCCACCACTGCTGTGTCCAACAATGTGTGTAACCCATTTAATCACTCCCAATGTCAAATTGCCGTACGTTCCATAGGCAAGTAAACTCCCGCGTTGAATGCTACCATCCGCTGGGCGAATATAGAAATCGCGCATCAATCGGTCTGGCACCCGTCGAAAGGCCATTCCATCCTTGAATACAGCCGCAACAGCTCTTTTATCGCTCGGTGTGTTATATCCCGCTGCGATACAAAACGGCGGCTGCATACGAAAGTAATGCTCATATTTTGACAGTAATGCACACTGAGCGTTGCATCGAGCAATATTGGTTGTGTCATGTCCATGTCAATCGCTTGATTCATAGAAATAGTCAGAGGGAGAAATTCGTTGCGGTTTGATAATTCGCTACAACAAGCAAAGGACAAGAGCGCGTTTATTCAAACTCTACTTGTGCAAAATGAAGATGGCAGATTGGACTTCAAGCAGAAGAGTTACATCTTGTCGGGTAATGAACGTCACTTTCAAATAGGTGAATTGACTAAAGACATTTTGTCGCTTGCAAATGGAAATCCGTCGGTTGCTGGTGAAACTGTTTATCTGTTTTTGGGGGCAGAAGACAAAATGAACGTTGACGGAGAACGCGGCATTCACCCAATACGTCATGAGTCATTGACAGAATCTCAGCTCATCAACATTATCAATAAGCGATGTGAACCTCGCTTCAATAGCCTTATCATCCATAATGAGTACGTGAATGATGTTCCAGTAGTAATTATTGAAATCCCTCCCTCACCCGAAATCTACCACTTGGGTGAAGACATGCAAGATGCCAAAAGAACTACTCACCCGCGTGGGACAACATTTATCCGTACTGGTGATAGCGTTACTACGGCGAGTCCAAATGAGGCAAAAGCCCTAGAGCACATAAAAAAGGCTGCATTTGAGCATCGGGCTAAGAATTCGTGCGATTTGGTGGCATGGAGCCATTACTGGAGGATTTCTACTATTCTTGATGGATTGGAACAACCTTGCCACTGTTAGTGATAGTGCGTCTCTATTTATCTATCGTATAGATGGATCAAAATCTTCACTAGGGTCAGGTGCGCCGCTGCCATTTTCATCATCCAACGCTTGACTTGCACCCACCGATACCAAACAGTGTGCAGCATGCGCTTCCTTGACACTCGACGACGGATAAAACGCCACAATCTCAATCTCATCTACCACCACCCTGTCGAACGCGCAACGCCAAATACAACAACAGCCATCAATCCAAAAATGCAAGCAAATGAATCGAGCATTTCATCACAAAACTCCTAGCAGAGAGTGAATCGTCTACACCAGTATTTTGCCACTGACTTTAATTGCCTACTGAACCACAGATTTATCTTTTGACGACACGCTTTTTGATAGGAATCACATTATGCAAATTTACCTTGACCAGATTGCTGACTCTTCTTTGTTAAGAATAATTGAATCAGTATTTAGAACAGACGCATGATGCCACAAACTATAATTATACGCTCCAAGTCTCTCATTCCACGCTGCCCTGTGAAGATGTAGCTACTAACGATAGTACCGTTACGATAAGACGTTAACTATCACTACCCCAAACCAGCCGCCAAGTATGAAAAGCCAGAGCGACCAGTACCACGAATTTTCTCCATGGCTCAGATAATAAAAATAATACAAGTAAAATGCAGAACCTAAAAGTACGAAGGGAAGAATTTTCAATAGGAAGCTAATCTCATAATCATGTTGAAGAGCATTCCAACTCCATGTTAAATAAATCAAAACATAGATGAGCGTAATAATTACTTTTTTAAGCCATACATTCATTATGAACTGCCTATTGTTAGTAGTGTGATTTGTGACGAAGACATAGATTCTAATGGAAATGATTACGATTAGAGCAATTAACAGCAGTCATTTCCACGTTTAATTCTATAAATTGTACTATGTGCAAAATGAAGCCTACAGTTTTTTGAGCAGTATGCTCTAGTAAAAAGTAGGGTTCTCAAATTACACGGAGTTTAGGTGGGTAGGATATCGCCTTTGCTAGTCCCACCGCCGAGCCAATCCGTGTAGACGTAGTTCTCAGCGTGTTCACGTAAAGTCTTAATGATTATCTTTGATGCTCAATACCATCTCCAAAGAATCAGGTAGTCGAGGGGTGAATAGCCCCAAGACGGCTGGCTTTGGCGAAAAACTGCGCAATAAATAATGGGTCTGAGGTATCTGGGAGGCAATTTAATAGCCGCCGAGCGTACCAAAGACCGCGATAGCGAGTTTTTAGGTCGAGAACACTGCGATTGGGGTCGTCGGTTGACGCCAGCAATGCATGCGAAACATTATTGCCCCCAACGCGGTTGCCAATCGACCGAATCATTCCACGTCAACTGGCGCACATCTGACCCGTCGGGACGCATGATGTACAACTCGTTGTCACCATCACGGTAGGAGGTGAAGACGATCCAGTTACCATCGGGCGACCATGCGGGGGCGAGATTGTCGCCAAAGCTGGTCAACTGCCGTGCCTCACGACCAACGCTGCACCGTCGCCGATATTCTCCGCAAAGCCCTCAACAATGCCCGCCAACACGCAAATCCAATCCATGTTGCAGTGGCCAACCTGCACCGTAGTCGCACCGTCAACACAACCAACCCGATTGCCCAGACGACCACTAACAACCGCATGTGCAGTGGACTATGGGTGTTGATCATCTGCATCGTCACGGCGGTCGGGTCACCGGGCTTGAACTCCACTGCGCCAATATCACAGTTGAGATCATCGCGCGCTTCGCCACGTTGATCGGCCGCAATGCAGGTCGCGTTATCCCCCGCGTCGATCACAATGCTGTTTGCGGCCGGCAAATGTGTTTGGGTCGCACCGCCGTTGTTCGCCAATGGGTTGAGATTGGGATCGCCCGTCAAATTACCGACTCGACTAATGTTGCAACTGCCGTCTTCAACGAGAGAGTGGTTGAACATTGGATCGCGAAAGGAAAACAGACAATCACCCCCGCTACTGCTGTTGGCGATGATGCTGTTGTGGATCTGCGTCGTCACCAAGCGGCTGCTGTCGAAGAGGCCACCACCGTAAAGGGCCGAATTGTCTGAGAGTGTGCTGTTGTGGATCGTCAGCGTGACGAGGTTGGCGATGCCGCCGCCTAGGTTGGTCACAGAATTACCAGAGAAGGTGCTGTTGCTGATCGTCGCTGTTCCGCTGATGTTGTCGAGGCCACCACCGCTAATCGCTGTATTGCCGGACACGGTGCTACCATTGATCGTCAGCGCTTCGCCATAGTTGTAGAGGCCGCCCCCGTAATCGGCTGCATTGTTTGTGAATGCGCTATTGTTGACCGTCGCCGTCCCTGCATAGTTGATGATCCCGCCGCCGTTTTCGGCCGAATTGCCAGCAACTGTACTGTTGTTCACCAGCAACGTGCCGATATTAAAGATGCCGCCACCGCCGTAATCGGTTAAATTACCAGCAACGATCGTGTTGTTAAGCGTCAGCATCCCTGAATTGTAAATGCCACCGCCGTCACTAAAGGCGTAACTCGACAAAACTTGGCACCCATTCAATTGAAGCGCACCCTCATTGAGAATACCGCCACCAAGCGTCGTTCGGCCGTTTTGAATGGTCAGGCTGTCAATCGTCACGACCGTCGCAGGGGCAACTTCGATCCCACGCCCCAACGACTGCACATCGAGCGTCAATCCATTGCCATTGATCTGCAATACAACGCCTGCGGTCGCGTTGTTAAGGGTGGTCGTTGTGGCGGTCAGACTAATGTTGTCGCTAAAGCTAATCGTGACCGTTCCCGCGTCGGCCGTCGTGTTGAAGCAATCAATCGCCTGATTGAGCGTCGTCGTGTCGTTAACGATGTAGGGTTGGGTGGCACAGTTGCTACTGTTGGCATCGGCCGATTGCCACACAAGCCCAATCAGAGCCAATAAAATGATCAATCCACTCAGTAAAAATAAAATCCGTCGCCATGTTTTTGATGATTCGGCCGACATAACAATCTCCTTGCACGTTTCACTGTGTCCTTTGAAAGATGCGTGTTGCGTGTTGCGTATCTGGTTACGCAACACGCAACACGCAATAAGTTCACCGCCGCCGCTTCTGCACAACCTCACGCCGCCAACCAAACGCCGTCAGAGCGACCAACACCACCGCGATGACAAGCACCCGCTCCGTTGCCGTGTGTGCATCTGCAAAGCCACTGCCAATCCCGACCGCCGTTGGATCACCGCTGGTCATCACTGGCCCGTAAACCGACCGCACATCGTTGTTGTCCACAGCCTCTAACCAGTAGTACCAACCGCTATCCATCACCCCAACATCAACATAGCGGTAGGTTGCCGCCCGTGCGTTGCCGGTCGCAGGGATAATCTGTGCATTCAGTTGGACTGCGTCGCCAAATTGTTGTGTCGTACTGCGATAGACGTAGTAACCGGCGAGGTTGCGTTCGGCCGATGTTTCCCAATCGACCCACACATCCCCGTTCGCTTGCAGATGCGCCGTGAAGCGGGTTAGATCGAGCGGACTTTCACTCGGATTCACGATGAGAATACCACCCGCCGCCGTCCGCCGATTGCCAGCCCCATCGGTGATGACCAGCAAGAGTTGGTATCTACCTGCTTGGGACGGTGCGTATTCGGCCGACCAGTCATTACCATTCACCGTGGCGTTGACCTGTGCCACTGTACGATCTGGCTGTACCATAACAACCGTCACGCTGGCAATTCCACTCCCGTCCGTCGCACTGCCGCTGGCGATCTGCACTGGCGTTGTCCCCGTGACGACTCCTGTTGCCACGAGCGTGCTACCCACAATCGGCCGCACCGTGTCAATCGTCACAACCCGCGTGAACGTAATACTCGCGTTGCCAGCCACATCAAACCCAACGATCTCAAGCTCCGTCGTAATGCTGTCACCACTGGCAATGACACCCGCCGTCCAGTCGAACGTCGTCGCGTTCGCCGCGTCCGCTGCCACGAAGCTGCAATCGCGGATCGCCGTGGCGGGCGTGCTACAGACGCGCACCGCTGCGGTCGCCAAGTTGTCGGTGAGCGACCCGGTCAACAGCAACTCACGGCTGTTGAGCTTCCCATCGCTGAGGGCGGTGTTGGCTGCGGCCGATAGCGTCAGCGTGGGCAGTGTCGTATCGGCGACGACGCTTTGGATTGCACTCCACGCGCTAACATTACCATGAATGTCGGTGGCTCGACCGCGCAGGTCGTAGGTCGCCCCATCTGTCATGACACCCGCGTTCCACTCGCATGTGAAACTGTCCACCGTGCCGGTTGGCGTGCAGGCGACCAGCGTTGCGGCACGTGCGCCGTTGTCAATTTCAACTTCAATCGAGGCGATGGGTGAATCGTCTTCCGCGCTGGCTAGAATGGTGTTGGTGTAGGAACGCACCGCGCCCAGTTCGAGCGTGACGCTGATCGGCGCGACCGTATCGACAGCGTAGCTGATCGTCGTCAGGTCGTAGGGGCGATGGTAGCTATCCGACAGGGTTATATCGACCGCGCCATCCCCGTTGACCGTTCCCAAGAGCGTCAGTGTGCCACTGCTGTTCGCGGGTTGGTTGGTCGCCGATTGTGGAGCATTGGCGATGGTGAGACCGCCGCTGGTTGTGGCATCGGCCGAAATCACCCCCACGCCCGCACTACCCGTCAATGAGTAAGCAACCGTCACCGTCACCGCATCCCCAATCCCAACCAACGCGGCTGGGTCAGGATTGGCGGAGACAGAGGCCGAGAGATCGACATCTGCCCACACGCCATCGCTGGGGATGATGCCACTGCCCATTGAGGAGAAGGTAATGAATTGGTTCCATGTTGTTTGACCGATATTCTTATCCGGCAACGTCGCCAACACATCGACACTCCCCTCACCCGTCGCCACGCCGAGCAGTTGCAGCGATGTCGCGGCGCGGGTCGTGATGCCCAAGTCGGCAAACGCCAACAGGATGTCCATCTGCTGACCGTTGACGCTGAGTTGGGCGGGCGCAACCGACGTCCAGACACCGCCGCTCACGCTGTAGAGGGTCGCCGTCGTGCTGTTGCTGACATGCACCACGTACTCCGCGCTAATCGGCAGGGTGTCGGCCGGTGTACCGCCGTAGGGAGCCAACTGCGTCGTCAACCCACTGCCACCTGTGCCGAGATAGAAGAACAGATCGCCACTGCTCTCGACGTTGAAGCCGTCCCAACGCAGACGCAATTGGTTCGCATCCCAACCCACGTACAGCTTCTGCACGCCGTAGTTGCCATTCGCCATCTGCGCGACCTGCTTGCCACCACTGATGATCCAATCAACAAACGTCAGGTCGTCGATCAGGTCAGGTGTCGCAGGTGTGTCGATGTAGTACGGCCCCGCTGTGACGACAGTTGCGTTGCCATTGACATCGACCGCCATCACATGAGCGTAGCGCGTGCTGGCTTCGGGGATCGTCTGTGTGCGCGTGTCACCCGTTGCAAACTGCGTCAACGTGCCTTGCGTCGCTGTCGGTGAACTGGTGTAGCCTGCGTAGTACGTCACCGCACCCGCCACATCCGGCCACGTCACCTGTACGCCGCGCTCCGTCACCACCTGACCGCCCGTAATCACGCCGCCGCTTTGCAACGCCGTCACGATGTCGAAGGGGTCGGGCGGCACGACATCGACCAAAACGCTATCGCTGGTGCTGTCGGTGCGACCGGCTACGTCGGTGGCGCGTACTTCGATTAGGATCGTGCCACCGTTGGGGTTGGCGAGCGATTGTGGGGCGACATTCAGTTCCCACACGTCGCCGTCGCGCAACGCCGCTGGTTGCCATGCACCGCCCGCGATGCGCACTTCCACGCGGTCGATTTGGCTATCGTCCGTCGCCGTGCCGTGCAGCAGATAGGTCTGATCCCCTTGCAGTTGTGCAAGCGTGATCGTCTCCGCCACCAGCGAAACGGTCGGGTTCGCCAAGTCGATGAACACGGTCGTCACGGGACTCGTGCCAGTCAGCGTTTCGGTCGCCGTCGGACTACCTGTGCCGCTAATATCGGCCGAAAGTCGATACACACCAGCTTCTGTCGGTGTCCAACTCGTTGACCAGATCAGGTCAAATTGGGGATCGGCCGAACGCCGCGCCGGTGTAAAGGTATCGACAACCGCCTCATTGACGGAGAAGGTCGCGCCCTGAATCTCACCACCGGCCGACAAGCCGACATCGACCGCCTGTTGCGCCACCGCCGTCAAGACGAGCCGATCAGCGGGGGCGACGATGCCCGCGCTAACAGGCGGCGCGTTGTGGTCGGGCGGCACGGGTGTGCCACTGGGGGTCGGCACAGGGGTGACGTTGGGATTGACCACATCGAGCGCAATGCCATACGCCGCAGAACAGGCAACCGTATTGCCCAACGACCACGTCGCCCGCAAATAGTAGGTGCCACTCGTCGTCGGTGTAAAGGTCAGCGTGCGGTTCTCCGACTTGATTAGCGTTGTGCCATTGGCTTGGAAGATGGCAAGACCAACTCCCGTGCGACCCTCGTTCGAGACGGCCGCAAAGGTGTACCGCGCCCCAGCCTCTGCATTGAATTGAATCCAATCGGCATCGCTGGTGCTGTGGAAGGTGTGCGCGGGGCTGGACAGGCTGGTGACATCAAACAGGCTCGCCGTGCCAAACGTGTTGTCGCTCTCATACCCATCGGCCGCCGTGACGACACAACTGGTCGGCACTGCGGTTGGCGTGCCGGATGGGGTCGGCGTAGGTGTGGGCGGAATCCCGTTGTCCGGTGTAGGCGGCGCGGTCGGGGTCGCAGTTGGGGTCGGCGGCGGCGTTGGCACTTGGCCGTTGTCGATACAGACCTCCAGCCCCCACGCCTTGACGATGCCAGACGTATCGCCCGTGTCGTCATCGAGGTAAGAGCCACCATCGTCAGAGACGAGCAGCGTCCAGTTGCCACTGCTGGCAAGGCCGTTGAACGGCGCGAATGAACTGCGATTCGGCCGATACGTGTCCCCATTATTGGGGAACTGCGGCGGCTGAAGCCCAGCCATCGCCGCGTCATCAAGCGACAGACGGCAATCGAACGGTTGCCCAGTGGAGGGGTCGTCGCCGCAATAGTCGTAGGAGCGGTTATAGTCGTCAAAGGCGAACAGATCGGCCGTCGTGCCGTTGGGCGCAGTGAGGCCAAAGGAGAGGTCGCCCAGATAGCCGTGCTGGAAGGTCAAATCGCGCAAGCCGACATGCGTCACCGTGCCATCGGCTGGCACATTCAGCGACAGGCCGAGCGTGCCGAAGTCGGCGATTTGCCCAGAGATCGCGCCGCTCGTATAGGTCGTACACGACCAGTTGTTGGGAACGGGTGTCGGTGCGGGGCGTGGGTCGATGCGAACTTCGACGACATAAGGCTCGTGCGTCCCGTCATCATCGGCCGAACGCACCAGCAGTTTGACCTCGTAATCGGCCGAAATAACCCCAGACTCAACCCCCTCAAACTCACCAAACCCACCGCGTTGCGGACTGTACAAGAAGACGAGGTCGGGGGCGGCCGATTTGATTTCAAAGTGGTAGCTCTGACCCGCCGTCATCACAAACTGGAAGCCGTCCGTGTCGTCTGGGAATGCGCCATTGTCACACAACGCGGCTTCGATCAAGAACGTCGTGCTTTCCGTCACAGGGGTCGTCACCAGTTCGCTAAAGTTCGAGACGAAGTCATTCGGCTCATACGCATCAGCCACACAGCCGACACCGCCGTTGCCAATCCGCAGCGTGTACTGCTCCGTCGTTGGCGTGAGGTAGGGATCCCAGACGACAACCTTCCACGTGCCGCTCGCGTTGAGCGGCACGGCATCGCCGTAGCTCAGGCTGGAGCCGGGGAAGATGCCCGTCACGTACTTGCCACTCGGATCGTAGAGCGATAGGGAGTAGTCGGCGGGGCGCGTCGGCAGGTCGAGCGTGATGTTCTCGCCTAGCAACCCCTCAAAGGCGTAGTAGTCGTAGTCGTTAGCGTAGCAGAGTGCCGCCACGATGTCGGTGTTGTAGTTGATCGGGGTCGCCACACCGCGTGAGCCGTTGCCAGCCGCGCCGGGTGCATCGTAAACATCAAAATCGGCACATGCATCGGGCGGGGGCGGGGGCGGGGGAGGTGGAGGCGGCGCATCGGACACGTCAACGGCGACCGTGTAGACCTGTCCGTTGGTGCCACCCGTGCGCTGAATGCCAACCGTGTACTCAATCGGCGCACCGCTGTTATTGCTGTGCGTCACCGCTTGACTGGCGATGCCCGCTTGGTAGTTCCAACTGACCCCCTGTCCATTGGCAAACAGCACCAGCGTGTACGTCTGCGGGCTGTCGTTGAGGGCGACGCGAATCTGCTTGCCGCTCGCAACCGTCAGCTTGTAGTAGTCGTAGGTGTCCGCGTTGTTGAGGTCGGCCGTACAGTGAGCGGCCGAGAACGTGCCAGCCGTGATGCTTGCCGCCGTCGCCAGCGTGTTATTCGGTTCGAGGATGTCGTTTGCCAAACAGTTGGCGCGATATGGCACGCCATAGGCTAGCACCAGATTGGAGGTCGGTGCGACAAAGGTGCGCGGTACAAACACGTTGGGGTCGAGGTTGGAGACACCAGCGTATTGGCCTGTCTGCCGCGTGATCTCGCTGACGTTGCCGCCGTTGAGGTCAGCGCGACGGATGCTGTCGCCCGCGCTAAAGTAAATCGTGTTCTCCAGTGGGAGGACGACCAAGCCACGTCCCGCCGCGCCGAGTGCGACGATGGCGTTGGCTGTGCCGCCATCGGCCGAAACTGCCAACAACCGCTGCTGCGACGGATCGCGCCAGTACAGCATTTGCGTGTACGGGTCAATGGCGAGGTCGCGGATGTTGCGACCAACGGGGGCAGCGTAGACGATCTGCTGATCGCTGCCGTCGAGGTTGGCTCGGCCGATCACATCCCGCCCAAATTGCGTGTTGGTCGCCGCCCAGTAGAGGCGACCCGTCACCGTATCGACCGCCAGCGCGTGTTCATCGACGACGTTCGCCACCACTTCCTGCACGTCGCTGCCGTCGCCGTTCGCGCTCATGATGCGCGAGACGACACCAAACGTCCCTTCCGTCCAGTAGATGCGTCCGCTCTGTTCGTCCACCGCGAGTGCCGTACGCGGCTTAATCAGACCGGCTGGATTGGTGTTGGCGACCACGACCTCGAATCCCGTGCCGTTGGCGTTGACGCGGGCGATCTGGTCTTGATGGGTGCGAACAAACAGCTTGCCGCGTGTGAGGTCAGAAGCGACCGTTGGCCCACCCGTGCCGCTGTTGTCCAGCAAAATCGGCTCGACCGTTTTGGTGATCACATCGACGCGGACGAAGCTGTTGACCGTGCTGTTGTAGAGGTAGGGCGACCCGCTCGGTGGTGTCGCTGGCGCACCCAACAACATCTGGAAGAAGTACGGCACGTCGCTGTCTGCCAACGCCCCGTTCTGCACTTCGATAAAGTACACGCCGTCGCTGACGTTAAAGACCGCTTGACTACCCGCCGTCACCGTTCCCAAATCGCCACCCCCTTGCGGATAGACGCGCAAGCTGGCGCCACTTGGGTTGACGGGGACGTTAAGCGTCAACTGCTGGCCGTTACTGGCGGTAAAGGTGTAGAGATCGACATCACCTGCACTGCAAAGCGTCGCACGCACGCGATTGCCATTGGCGATGGCAGCGGCGAAACTCTCGCTGTTGTTTGGCTCAAAACTGTCGCTATCGACACAATTTTCGTCGCTGACGATTAGCTGATATTGCGCGGTCGTCGGTAGCAAGTTGGGTTGTGACACGCCAACCGTCCAAACGCCGTCGCTCGTCAGGACAACGCTCTCCCCATAAGCGGGTGAGGTTGTGGACGAAATCACCGTCGTCGGTGTGCCACTCGGATCGTAGAGCGTTACTGTGTAATCCTCTGGTCGCGTAGGCAAGTTGACCTGGATTGACTGCCCATTGAGGCCGTCAAAGGCGTACATATCGACATCGTCGGTGTAGCACAGTGCGGCGGCGTAGGGGGTGTCAAACGTCAACGGGGTGGCGGTTGCCAGCGTGCCGTTGCCGTTCGGGTCAGGTGCGTCGTAGGGATCGACATCGGCACACGCATCGGCCGATGGCGGCGGCACGTTGCCCAATTCGAGCGTCAACTTGTACGGAGTCGGATTGTTGCTGTTGATCGTCTGCGCCGTGACCACCACATGGTACGTCTGCGTCGCGCCACTGCGATTTTCGATCACGCCAAATTCGTCGGCGAGACCGGGCGTTTCGCTAAAGGCGGCCGCGTAACCGTCGGGGTGGATGATGATGAGCTTGTAATCGGCCGATAATTCACTCAACGTCGCACTCAACACCTTGCCATTCGCCACCTCGACGCGGTAGTAGTCAGCGTCGGAGACAGTCGCGCCCAGATCGGTGGAGCAGAGTGCGCCGTAGGTGATCGTTTCCGTGACGACGGTGAGCGGTGTCGCACTACCGATGTCGTCGTTCGGTTCATTGCCGTCCGCCAGCGCACACGGGCTGACAATCGGTGAACCGACCGCCAGCACGAGGTTGCTCTCTGACGTGCCGATCACGATGTTGACGTTGGTGTTGGCATCGAGGTTGCTGGGGCCGATGTAGCTGCCGCTCAACGTGGCGATCTGCACGGGGTTCGTGCCATCGCTGTTGGCGCGGTGCAACGCCGTCCCACTGCTGTAGTACAGTTCGTTGCGCTCTGGCAGGGCGACGATGCCGCGTGCATCCGTGTCCAAACCCGTCACCAGCACCGTCTCGCTGTCGTCCAGCAGGTTGCGCCGCACAAGGCGATTGTTTGCGCCATCGATCCAGTAAAGTTCTTGCGCCAGTGGGTCGAGCGTCAAATCTTGCACGCGCTCACCACTGACCGCAGCGCGGATCGTCTGCTGGTTACCGCCGTCGAGATCGCTGCTCAAAATCGCGTCCTGCGACACCCAGTAGAGCGTTCCCTTGACCTGATCGACCAGCAAAGCGGTGTTTTCGATCACGTCGGCAATTTGCAGCGGTGAGCCACTGCCGTCGATGTTGACGCGCTTGATGTCACCCGCCGTGCTGGCGGACGCGCCGCGTGGCTGTGTCCAGTAGAGGTAGTTGTCGCTTTCGGCAACCGCCACGGCGATGCTCAACGTGGCGACATCATCGGGGTTGGCATCGGTAACAAGTACGGTGCGGTTCGTGCCGTCGAAGTCACTGCTGATCAGCGATTGCGGACCACCCGCTGCCTCGACCATAAACAGCTTACCGCGTGTCAGGTCGGCCGCCAACAAACTGCCACCGATCCCACCGTCGATCAAGAGCGGTTCGACCGTATGATCTTCGCTAAGGGCGACGCGCACCAGATGTGGATAGTCGCCGTAGTAAATGTAGTCGGTGTCATTGCTTGCTGCGACGGGGTCGCTGACCTGCCATTGGAACATGTAGGCGAGATCATCACTCGCCAGCGCGGTGTTGACGGTGGAAAGGTAGTACGTCCCACCAGCGGTCAGTTGGAAGACAGCGCGTGTGCCGGGCAGAATCGCGCCGATGGGCAGATCGTTGGCATCGCTCAAGGTCAGCGTGCCTGCTGCGTCGTTAGCGGGGTAGTTGACCGTCAACTGTTGACCAGCCGTGGCCGTGAAGCTGTAGAAGTCGGCATCGTTGGCGTTGCACAGCGTAGCAAAGACGCGGCTCGTTCCCGCAATGTCGCTACTTTGCGCGGCGACGTTGTTCGGTTCGTGGCTGTCGTTGACGGCACAGGTGTCGTTGCTGACCAGTAGCGTGTACTGATCGAGCATCGGTGCTTCCTCGCGGGCGATCACGGCGACGGCGAACGTGCCCGTTTCGTCGAGCAGTTGGGGTGTGCCGAAGTCGCTGGGGCCAAAGGCGTTGAGGTAGCTGCCATTCGGCCGATAAACGTGCAGCTCATATTCAGCCGGGCTGACAGGCAGATCAAACGAAACCGTCTGCCCCGCGACCCCGCTAAAGCTGTAGAAATCGGTGTCAAATTGGTAGCACAGCGCACCGCTGATCGGCGTACCGATCGTCAGCGGCGTGGCGTTGGCCTGTGAGCCGTTGCCCGCCAAGCCGGGCGCGTCGTGCGGATCGACCGCCTGACATTGCGCGTCGGTGAAGGCCGACTGCGGCGGGGCGGTGTCGATCACGACATCGAGCGTGTATTGATCGACGTTGTTGATCAGTTCGGAACCGTAAACGACGAGCGTGTAATCGACCGCGCTGCTGCCGTAGTTGGGCGCGAGCAGGGTGACGGTTTGACCGGCTGCGGCCGAACGAGTCGCCTTGACCACCTGATCCCCTTCCATCACGTAGAGGCCGTACACTTCGGACGGCAGATCGCGCAACGTCGCCGTCAACTGGTCGCCCGCTGCCACGCTGACGCTGTAGTAGTCGATGTCAAATCGACCATCGCTGAGCGGACTGCACAGGGCGGCTTGATAGGTTCCAGCGACCAACGCAGTTGCGCTGGCGGCGGTGTCGTTCGGTTCAAAGGTGTCGTTGGGGACACACGGGCTGGGCGGATATGGCTCGCTGATGGCGTAGGCGAGGTTTGTGTCGATCTCTGGCGCAATGGATAGGAACGGGAAGTCGCCCAGATTGTTGACACCGAGATAGGGTCGCAGGCTCAGATCGGCAATTTGTGTGAAGTTGCTGCCGTCCAACTCGCTGCGGCCGAGTGCGTCGCCGTTGGTGTGGTAGATCGCGTTTTCGTTCGGCCGAACGATCAGACCACCCGCCTTACCGCCGATGTACTCTTGAATCGCGGCGACGTTCTGCCCGTTGCTGTCCGCCCAAAACAGCGAGCCACCTTCCACATCGGGATCGTACCAGTAGAGCTTTTGGTTGTAGGGATCGACGGCGAGGAAGCGTAATTTTCGGCCGATTTCAGCCCTATAAACCACCTCCACCTCACTGCCATCAAAATCACTGCGGTAGATCAACTCCTGCCGCTCACGGAAATCCGCGCCGACCCAATACAGCTTGCCGCGCACATCATCGACTGCCAACCCTTTGATTAGCTTGACACCCGCCGCAATCGTTGTGACGTTACTGCCGTCCGCTTCCGAACGCATGATGTCGTGGATCGTGCTGGCGACGCGCTGGTTCCAGTAGAGTTGCCCCGTCTCCTGATCGACCGCCACAAAGTGGTCATTGGTCGGTATTTCGGACGTCTCTGGAATCAAGACGGCGTACCCCGTGCCAGATGGGTTGACGGCGGAAAGCTCATCATCCCACGTATTGACGTAGAGCTTGTCGCCGGCTGGACTGCTGGCGAGCGAATGGACACCGTGCGAACTGTCGCCAAAGAAGAGCGGCTCTGGCTCGTTGTCGCCAAACAGCGGCACGCGCATCAAATTGTTGCCGCCACTGTAGTAGATGTAGGGCAGGCCGGGTAGGTCTGCGAGGCTGGGCGTGATGGTGACGCTGTTGTTGGTCGCACTGTTGTTGGCTAAGTCGCCATCGGGTGAACTGGTCGCCACACTGACCGACGCTTCCAGCACGCGCTTGACCGTCGGCGCGACGTTAAAGGTGTAGCGGACTTTTTGCGTCTCATAGGGCGCGATTGCGCCCAACGTGCAGACGACCGTATCACCGCTCAGATTGCAGCCGGGAGAGGTGTTGAAGAACGTCACATCGTCGGGCAGTGTGAACGTCACCACCGTATTTTGCGCCGTCACGGAACTGATGTTACGCACGGTCGCCTGATAGGAGCCGAGTTGGTTTTCTAACAGCACCACATCAGGTGAAGTCAGCGACACGGCCAGGTCGGTGTCGGTTTGTTGCGTACTCGTACCCGCCGTGCGGACAATTGCCAGCGCGGTCAACTTGCTCGACCCGCGTGCAACAATGCCGACTGGTGCGGTCGTATTGGTGAAGCCGCTAAAGATAGAGAACGTGCCGCCACGCTCGCCGCGTACAATCGCAATCTCTTGCATCACAAAGGCCGCGCCCGACGCTGGGTTGATGTACAAGTCAGACGCATGTGCCGACTGGCGTACACCTTTCTCTTGGTAGGGCAGACTCAGCCGCGCCACCAAGAACGGTGCTTCGCCCGGCGAACGACCGTAGACACCGCCCTCCGTCGAGCTATCTGCGTCGATAGCCGTCCAGTAGAGCGTGCCGTCCGACACCGCCAGTGCATCGACATCGAAGCCGTCACTGCCAGAGGGCAGACAGGCAGATGGGTAGAAAACTTGGTCAACTGGGCCTAAGTTTTCATAGAAGTTAGCATAGGTACAGCCATCCCCAACACCCGCAATAAAGGTCGGGTCTGTGCCGTTGAGACTCATCTCCACGACCAGCGAATGTTTGTAGGCATACGCCGTCGAATTACGCTCGATGCGGTAGCGGCGTTCGGTGAGGTACAGTTTGCCGTTTTGATTGTCCACCACGACATCGCCGATGTGGTTGTGCGTCTGTGCGCCATCCGTAAAGCGTGGGTCGTCGGGGATGCTGTAGACGACCTCTTGCAGAGAGCCGTCCAAGTTCGCCCAATACAGTTGATAGCGTTGCGCCCAATAGATTTTGTTGCCGAGTGGGTCGAGGGCGAAGGTCAAATCTTCGTAGCCGAACCCTTGCGCGTCGATGATCTTTTGCGGCGCACTGCCGTCCAAATTGGCACGCCAGATGCTCACGGCGTTATCGGCCGGATCGACCGCCGACTCCGCCCAATACAGCTTGCCGTGTAGCTGATCCACTTCAATATCTTCGATCACCTTACCCGGTCGGGCGATGATCTGTATGCGGTTGTCGGGATCGTCCAGTTCGACGCGGTCGATGCCGTTGGGCAAACTGCCATACGGCAACGTTGTGTTGCGCTCTGTGCCGACGTAGCCGATTAGCTGAGCCGGTGTGCCGGTGGTGCAGTGACCAAAGGTGTCACACGCACTGGCGACGACGCGGGTAGACTGGAAGCCAACGCGCAGACAATCGGCCGAAATCCCATTCAAACGCCCATCTTGTAACCCTGTGTAGGCGAGTTGGGCGGGGTCGGTTTCGTAGCGCAATTGGTCGCCCGTCGGGAAGCCACAGAGGAACGAGTAGCCGTCGGCCGTCAGGTTGAGGTCGCGCACATCGGCTGCATAACTCGTCAGTGCCGCACTGCCGCCGCCGCTGTACTGCACCGCCACATCGACCGTTGGGAATTGGGTGTCGATGGGCCCGCGGAACTGCGGCCAGTCGCCGCGACTCTCGTTGCGGTTGCCGACGCTATCGGTCGCCCGCATGTCTAGCTGGTAATACCCTTCCAAATCGGCGGGGACGGTAAACGACCACGTCTCGCCATTGAGGGTGGCCGGTTGCCAGCGACGGTAGAGGGCGGCGACGGAATCGGCCGAAAGCGTCCCATCGTAAATCACCACGTCATCGAGACTGCCTGCAAAGAAGGGATTCGTAGCCGCCAGCGAGTGGCCGAGCGTCACACCTTGTTGCCACGTAAAGGCAGATGTCGTGGACGGACTGCTGACGACCAGTTCACCGTCAATGTAGAGGTGGTTGCCGTTGCTGCCGAGCGTGTGGACGACCTGATGCCAGTTGTCGTCGTTGTAGGTGTCAATCGAACAGCGATAATCTTGTCCACCACTGAGGAAGACGTAGGAGCAGACCGTTCCGTTATTGAGATAGAGGGAGCGGTCATACCCATCGAGCGGCGGGAATTGCGTGGCGACAACGCTAAAGAGGCCACAGTCGGCGCAGGTCGTCTTGAACCACAATGCCGTCGTCAAGCCGCTTTCGGGCAGGTCGAGCGGTTCAAAATTGCGGATTACATCGTCCACGCCGTCAAAGCTGACCGCCGTGCCATCCGTGCCAGCGACCCCACTCGTCGGGCAGAACTCATCCAAACAGAAGATTGAGGTCGCTGCCTGTGCGAAGTTGCCAAACAGCACCGTCTCTGGCAAATCATTAAACGGCAGTTGCAACAGCGTGTTTTCCGTTTCAAAGACGGTCGCGGCGTTGACAAAGGCGTATTCAACGCTCGTCACGCTTGCATAGTCGTCGCGCACTGTGCCAGTCAGCACTGCGCCGTCGGTCAGTTGGCGATCTGACTCATGCGATTGCAGATCGACGACAGGGGCCGTCATGTCGATGACAAACGGCACGACTTGGGTGATGACGTTGCCATCGGGCAGGGCGTTGTCGCGCACCGTCATCGTCAGGGTGAACGCATCTGTCGGTCGCGGATCGGCGTTGAAGGCACTGTCGTCAAACGGATAGTCGATCGTCCACGCCCCGTCGGGATCGGGGACGCTGTAAATCGAACTACTGCCGATGTGGAGCGTCGCCTCCTTGATCCCGGCCAGCGCGTCACTGCTGCTGCCGTTCAGTGCCAGCGTCCACGCGCCGTCTGCATTGCGGCGCACCGTTTTCACGTCGCCATTGGTCAAGTCAATGCTCGCCTCTGGGGATGTGCCGTCGATCACCAAATCAAAGTCGGTCACGGTCGTATGGCTGACCGCGTCGGTGGCGCGTACCTGAATCGGCACACTGCCGCTGGCGATGTCGGGAATGTCGAGCGTGTACGCCCAAAATTCTGTCCCCTCCGCTGCTTCAAACGCGCCATTGTTGACGCTGACTTCGACGAGCGAAATGTAAGAGGTTGGGTCGCTGGTGTTGCCGCCGATCACGACTTGGCGGCCGGGTTGGACAAATTCGCCCAGCGTCAGCGTGCTGGTGTAGGGGTCGTCGTTGTCGATGGTGACGGGTTCGATATCGTCGAGGATGATGTCGCTAAATGCACGGCTGCCGTAGGCGATGAGATCGGCCGAAGTCGCCATATTGACACCGACATACCGTTCGCCGAGTGCCGCCACGCCTTCTAGGACGATGGTTTCGGTCAGCGAGGGCAGCAGCGCAAATCCTTTGGTCTCGCTTGCGCCACCCAATTCGGCCGGCAACGCGACTTGCAACTCGCCCATCGCCAATAGCCCGCTATCGAGTGCCGTCCCATTTAGCACAGTTGTCGTGATGACGGTGCGATCACCGATTGCTAAGACGTTGTCCGCATCGTCGAGAACGGTAAACAGGTGCAGGGGGGCTTGATTGATGATGGACGGATTGAACGGATAGGCGACCGAATCGAGTTCGTTGAGTCGCTTTTCAACGCCATCGCTCATGCCGTCTGCGTCGCTGTCGCGCTGTGCAGGATTACTGACGACGTGAACAGCGCGACCGCCAAACGTCAGCATGTAGCCGTTGATCTCTTCTAGGTCGGTCAGGCCATCCCCATCGGTGTCAGCTATTTTAGTATGGGAGCCGTAGCGCATCTCTAGGTCGTCGGTGAGGCCGTCGTTGTCGAAATCGGCCGATGCAGGATCCATGTAAATGCTCAACTCGCGTCCGTCGGGAACGCCATCCCCATCGGTGTCTGGTTTGTGTGGGTGTGGATCCAATCCAACCAATACGCCGTCCCCATCTTGATCGACTTGGGAGCCAAGTGCGCTCCAAGCGACAAACTCATCGAGTGTGGCGGGCAGGATGTCGAGGATAAAGTTCTTGCCTAGATCGGTGTTGACCGACGATTTTGCCGACTTGTGGACACAAACTTGGAACCAGCAATCGTAGCGCGGCAGGGTCATCCCCGTGTTGAGATAGAGCGGGAACTCCTGATTGATTTTAGCCGTCGTGAAGTCGTAGCGACCAGAGGTGAGCTGGTCAAAGCGCACGCCGCGATACAAATCTTTGGCTTGGATGGTGGGAATGAGCCAGCCGACGACGGGGGATGGCACTTCGGCCGTGTTGGTGCCGATATAGCGCACCGACCACCCCGTTTGGTTTAGCTCACTAGGGACGTTGCGCTTCGTCGTGTCAAGCGTGTATTTGACGGTGGACGAGGCGAGGTCTTGGGGAGTAAAGAAGTCGGAGTAGTGGTAGATGATGCCGGGATCGGGAACGGCATGGCGGACATGGCTCAACAGTTTGACCTGAAAACGCACGCTGTTGCCAGCAACCAACCCTTTTTCGGGCTGCGCCAACCGCATGGTGGCGTTTTCAATGTTGGTGATGGCGGGATCGGCCGCCATGTCGATCATCAATCCGCCCGTGTAGAGCCATTCGGAGATCAGCTTGGTCATGCTTTCCGTGATGCCGAGACTGCACGCCAATTTAACCCCCGCCTTGCAGATAATCAGCGTAATCAGATCGATGACGGCAATCACCGCCTGAGCAATTAACCCGACAACTGAAAACGCAAAGATCAGATTCAAAACAACCACGAGCGTGGTTGCAATCGTCCCCGCCAACAAGTTGTTAAATTCGGTGCTGTTGACCGAGAGGCGACCCGCGCCCCACGCCGCGAAGAAAAGCACCCACGTCACACCGACACCAATCGCCGCCCCGATGATCGCCGCCTTGCCCACGCTGGATGTGATCGCCCAGCGATGGGTCGCCATCGTAAGTCGTAGGTTGGGGGTCAGTTGTGATATTTTCGTCGATCCTTTAATATGGATTGAGAGATTGGCGTAGGCCATAGCGGCATCAACTGTATCGTTGATCGCTGTCAATGCTGACAAAAGAATCTCGCCTGCCGTTTGCGCTGCGTTGCCAAAATTGGTGAGGAGAATGCCAGCAGCTATCAAACCAAGCAACACGCCCGTGTAGATTACACGCGCAGCGTTGAAGTTGTTTTTAACTGTCTGCAAATAAACTTCGTCGGCTTTATCATCAAAAAAGTCTTCAATATCACCGGGTTTGAATTTTTCTGGCAACTTCTTTTCCAATGACTCGGTGACGGCATCCCACCCTTTACCCATCGTTTCCTTCGCCAAATAAGGCACAGCGCGGCTGGCCGAGGCAAGGGCTTGCGTGTAAACATGGCGTAGTTGCTTATCTTGGAGATTAACCCCCTGCAAGCGGATGCTACTGCCTGCTGTCAATGGATCGTAGGCTAAGCCACTCACACCGTTTTGCGAGAGAACGGCCTCATCCCCTTTAACTGCGTTGTACTGGACGACAAAAACGGCCGACTGTTCGCCCGCTGTCACCGCATCGGGATCGGGAGCGTCATCGCTTGCAACGGGATAACGCGCCTCTAACTCCTTCATGTAATCGTACAGCGATTGGCGCACCCATCCGTTGTTCTCAAGATAGCGGTACGGGGCGACGACGTGGCTGCCCGTTATCAATTCGGTGCTGCTGCCCATGTTGATCTGCACGTTGCGCCCCGTCCAAGTGACGTTGTTGTTGTCCACCGTGCGAGCATCGACGTTGAAATTGCGGAAGCGGGATTCGCGCACAAACAGGAGAGAGGGTTTATCGGCCGATGTCCCCGTGAAATGGTTGTGCAGAATGCCCGCAGCGATTTGACCGCCACCGACCATCGTCGCCTCGTCATCGTGGGCAAAGCTGAACGTCTCGACGCGCAGTCGATTGCGGTCAATCCCCCAGCGTTGATCCAACGTCGTGCCACTGTTGGACAGGCGATCAAAGCGTTGTTTGACGGTGGGAATGGTGATGTCGCGCTGACCGTTGCCAAGACAGTCGCCGTCGTTGTTGACCAAGTCGCAGTCGCGGTTGATCATAAAGCTGGCGTTTAGCCCCGTCGTCATTTGCAACAGGGCATCGTCTTCGCTGACGTTGGGATCGGTGGCAGGGTCTTCGTAGACAATCGCCATCTCGACCCCGTGATCTTCGCGCACGTTGAGGCCAGTCAGGTGAAAGTCGGTGTAGTAGGCGTGCAGGATTTCTTGCTGATTTCGGCCGAAGCCATTATTCGCATTCAACTCTTTGGTGGCCGACTCAGGACTGCCGTGAACCTCATTGAGAACTTGCACCACCCAACTGAGGCGCACCTGCTGTGGTTGCCATGTCGCGGCCGTCTGATAGAGCAGTTGTGCGCCAAAGGCGATCTTGTTGCCCGTCGTCGTGTCTTCGATCAGGGTGAGCGGCACGTACAGATAGTAGCGACCATCGCCAGACGGTTGCACGTTGATCCCGTAATTTTGCAGGAGTGCTTCGTCGAGTGCGCCGCTCGCAGTGCGCGGCAAACTGCTGAGATCGTTGACCGTCACTTCCAGCATGGGAACGAGCTTGATGTCACCGTTGTCATCGGGGAACATATTGCAGACGGGACTTGTTCTGATGCAAACGTCAAAAAACGACTTCTCATCCCAATCCTGCATATTGCCCTTGCCGTCCGACGGCCAGTTGAGGACGTTAAAGGCGTACCACAATTGGTCGGGATTGGTGGGGCGCAGTTGCATCGTCACGTAGGTGTAACGGTTAGCTTCCAAGCCGTCGATGGTCAATTGGAGCGGATTCGTTTCCCCAAAGGCGATCAGGTTGCCGCCGTCATCCTTGCTGGCGACCAAACGGGACATATCGACGTTATCGGTGACACCATCGTTGTCGTCGTCAAAGTCGTAGAGATCGGGCGTATTGTCGCCGTCGCTGTCGGGTGCATCTGGATTCCACTCGATCCCATCAAGGATGCCGTCGCGGTTGCTATCCGGCCAAATCGGGTTGCCGTACCATGTTTGACCGCCGTAATCAAAGCCGTTGATCTCATCGAGATCAGAAACACCATCGAAGTCGCTGTCATCGGTATAGGGATTGGTGCCGATCAATCGTTCGACCTCATCGGTTAAGCCGTCAAAGTCGGTATCGAGTGTGCCAGTTTGACGGTTGATGGAGGCGAGCGGCACGCCGGGCTGAGGAATGTTGAACTGCGCGGCGAGGGGCGAGACGGTTTCGGCTTGGGCTGTCTCTTGTTCCGCTTTGAGGGCGACCAGCTTTTCACCCATAGCGTGGGCGGTTTTCGCCTGTAGCAACGGGGCAAAGAGCAAGCTCATTAACAGCACGCCATTGACGAGGCGCAGCGTGCGGCGACGTGGTTGGAGCAGTAAGCCACAGAGGAGCAGGGTGGCGGTCATGAGCAGCACGTTGCTGCCGACGACATCAACGCTCGGCAAGCTAATGTTCGACAGGGTGAAGCTCGCCATGCGGAAGGGTTGTTGCCAGTTGAGCGCGAGACCGTTGCCCGTGTAGGCGGAGAAGTCAATCGCCAGTTCAGCTTCGGTGCGATAGTCGGTGCCTGTCGCGGCGGGAATGTCGAGCGTGATCAGTTGGCGCACGGGCAGACCGCGTGCGTCGATCCATAGCTCGCCCGTGCCTGCGAGATTGGCGAGATGTTCGGGCATTTGCACGGCGACACCAGCAGGGAGTTCGCCTGATTGCTGCATCCGCGTTTGGGTGAGCGAGCGCAGGCGGTTGGCGTAGGCGACGCTGTCGATCTCAAAGCTGTATTTGCTGATCAGTTGGTCATTGATGATCGCGTCGCCGAGATGCGTAACGTCGGTGGCAACATCGAGAAACGCCAAAAAATCGCCCTCTGGGGCGAAGCTCACGCTACTTTGTTCGGATGGTTCCCACTCGCCAGCGGCCGATCTCGTTTCCGTTTGCCCATCGCGCACCCGCACCTCGTAGGCGGCGGTACGGTCGGTCACACTGACTGCGCCACCCCACAGGGCGAGTTGCAACGTCTCGTTGTGGAGGTCGTTTTGGCCTTCAAGGAAAACACCTTCACTGCGACTAAATCGGCCGATATTGCTCTGTGTGGGGAGCGGAACGTAGTTCATCCGCACATCGGCCGAAAAGTTGTAGCTGTCCCCGCGCTGAACGCGCTGCCATGCGGCTTGGACTTGGGATTCGGCCGAAACCGTCCGCACCTGCCACTGCCAAAAAAATAGTCCAGTTACTACGATGATAGCTAGTATGATCAACCCTTTTTTCCACTGTCGCGTATTCATCGGATATCTCCCTTGTCACATGCCGACTCAACAAATGCAAACGCTTCCGCTAAATCCTTGAAGCCGTAATAGTTACGTGTTTGAACGTGCTGGAGTGCCACCCGCCATTCCCCACTTTCTTCGCGCCACAGCCGCATCACGTAAGTGTGATAGGTCGATTTTTTTTGGGGTTCCAAACGATTTGTCATTTTTTGCATGGCAACTTCACTCCATCATTCATGATGCCGTGCAGTATAATCAGAGGGTCTGACATAATTCTGAAATGGCAGATGGGTCACTTTTCAGAGGGGTGAAAATATGATTGCGAGGGAGCACAGGAACAACAGGAATAATGGAACTTCAAGACAGACAGCCGATTAGATTGCTGCTGTTGGGGAAACCGCGTCTGGTGGTCGCAGGGCGCACGGTCGATAACTTCCCAACGGCGAAAATCATCGCGCTCCTCGCCTACCTCGCCCTTGAGCGACACGCCGCCCATACCCGTGACCAATTGATCGATCTTTTCTGGCCAGATTACCCCCCCAAAAAGGCACGGCAAAATCTATCACAGGCATTGTCACGTTTGCGGCGGTTATTTGGTGATGCGGCTGATCTGATTGAGGCCGATCACAGCACGGTTGGGTTATCGGCCGATGCAGAGATCACAGTCGATGCAAACGACTTTGCGACTTGTGTCCAAGCGACCAATCAACACGTGCATGTGCGGCGGCAAAGCTGTCCTGAATGCCAAGCACAGTTGGCACAGGCGGTGCAACTAGCGCAGGGCGAACTGCTGACGGGTGTGGAGATCAGCGACAGCTACGACTTTGAACAATGGTTGTTGATCAAGCGCGAGCAGTTGCACCATCTCCATTTAGAATTGCTGTCCGATTTGGCGGATGGCGCATTGGAACAGGGAGCGTATCGGGAGGCGATTGGGTATGCACGTTCACAAATCGGGTTGGAAACGTGGCGTGAACGCGCCTATGTGCAGTTGATTCGCGCGCTGGCACTTGACGGCCGGCGGGGGGAAGCGGTCGCTGAATATGAGCGGTTACGGGCGACACTTTCGGCCGAACTCGGCATCGAACCCGGCGCGGACACCCTGCAACTGCTGGCCGATGTACGGGCAGACCGGGTGCAAGCTGAACGGCAAGCGGCACAGACGGTCAAGGGGAATCTGCCCGCCACGCTGACCCAATTTGTCGGCCGCGAGACGGAAGTAGCCGACATTCTCGACAGCCTGACCCAACAGCAGGTGCGTCTGCTGACGATTTGCGGGACGGGTGGCATCGGCAAGACACGCATATCGCAGGAGATCGGCCGAAGGCTCCAAGCCCGCAGCCTCGCCGCATTCGCCGATGGGGTCTGGTTTGTGCCGCTCGTCAGCGTCGAGAGGGCTGCCAATATCCCGCTGGTCGTCGCCAACACGCTGGGATTGCCACTCTCAGACCGCGAGCCGCCGTCCGTCGGCGTGATTCGCCAACTGCGTGATCGCCGGATGCTGCTGATTTTCGACAACTTTGAACATGTGCTAGACGGCAAAAACTGGCTCGTCGAATTGCTGCACGCTGCGCCTGCTGTCTCTCTGCTGGTGACGACACGCGAACGGCTCAAGTTGCTGGCCGAAGATGTCTACATTCTAGAAGGGCTTTCAGTGCCGCCCGCAACCGCAACGCTTGAGCAGGCACGCGACTACGAAGCGGTCGTCCTCTTTCTCGATTTGGCACACCGCTTCCACAAACGTTGGCGACTCGATACGCAAAACTGGCCGCACGTCGTCACCATCTGCCGCTTGCTGGAAGGGTTGCCACTCGGTATTGAATTGGCGATCACACTGCTGGACGCATACGGGCCAGCAACCATCGCCGCCCACATCGACACGCAGTGGCTGACCGAACCAGACCTCCTGGCGAGTGATTTTGCCGACTTCGCGGCGCATCAACGCAGCCTCTACGCCGTCTTTGCCCGCTCGTGGGAACGGCTGAGTGAGGGTGAGCAGTCGGCGCTGGCGCGTCTCTCGCTCATTCACGGTGAGTTTGATCTGAGTTTGGCCTGTGCAATCAGCGAAGCATCGTCGCTGGTGATCCGACGCTTGGGCTACAAATCGCTGCTGCGAGCGGTCGGAACCGACACATTCAATATCCACGAACTGCTGCGCCAATTCGCGGCACGACAGTTGACGCTGCGACCGACAGACGCGGCAAAGGCCAACGCTCGCTACGCCGACTACTTCTTATCGCTAACGGCCAATTACACTGAGGTGCAGGGGGACGAACAGCGTCAACTGCTCACGACGCTGCGCCAAAATGTCCGCAACATGCAGTCCGCATGGCTCGTTGCCGTCGAGATGGGCGACACCACCCTGTTGCGACGAGCGATCAAGGGCATCACAGCGTTTTTTGACAACATTAGTTTGTTCAGCGATAGCCGCCGACTGATGCAAGCCGTTTCGCAGCAGTTTGTGGATCGGCCGCTGACAGCATTGACCACTGCTGAGCGCGACTTGTACGCATGGGCTGTGGTGGAGGAAGCAGGCAGTTGGGCCGAGTTGCAAACGTATGCCCAGTCGAACGCAATTCTCGACCGCGCCAGCGAGTTGCTCTCGACGGTGGACGATCCCGCATTGCAAGCCCTGATCGACTTCCATCGCGGTCGCTCTGAACTCCAGCTTGGGCATAACCAGCGTGCGTTGCAAATTTTGGAGCGCGGCCTCGCCTACGCCCGTCAAGGCGGTGATTGGTCGCTCGAAATCTCCTTGTTGCGCTTTGTCGGAAGCGTCTATCGACAGCGCGGCGACTATCTGCGCTTTGTGATGCTGCTCGAAGAGGCATTGACGATTTGCCGCCAGCATGGTGACCAAGTCAATGAGCAAATCGTGCTGTATTTTCTCGGTTCCTATCGCGCGCTGGCGGGTGACTATTGGCCGGGTCGCAAACTGGTGCTGGCGGCGATTGCGCTCGACAGCGTGACCGGATCACCGTATGGTCGGTGGGCGGCCGAAGGAACGTTGGGGTGGATCGATGCGACGTTGGGGCAGGTCGATGCGGGGTTGGTGCGGCAGGAGCGTGCCGTGCGTGAGTTACAGGCGATTGATGAGAATTGGCGTGTGACGGTGGGGCTGGTTGAATTGGCAACGGCGCAAATGGAAGTCGGCCGCTATGAGGACGCTGCCAGCGGTCTAGCCACAGGACGGGAACTGGCAGCGCGGCTCGACTTCGTTGAGTTGGCCGTCTATGTCGAGCTGGCGACGGCGTATTTGGCGTTTGAGCAGCAGCAGTTCGGCGCGGCGATGGAGGCGTTTGGGGCGGTTGAGCAACAGATGATTGCATTGAATCGGCCGATTGGCATTGTCGAAGCCCAAATCATGCGTGCCTACTGTACGCAGTTAATGGGGGGGGATGGGGCATTTTCGGCCGATAGTTTGCGCTTTGTGCGCGATCAGCGTCTCGATGGCGCACAGCGGCGCGAACAACTGTATTGGACCGCCTGGCAGGTGGCATTGGCGTGTGAGGGGGAAGGGATACCCGATGCTCGTTCAGTGCGCGAACATGGTCGAGCGTTCGCTAAGCGCGTGGCGGCTGAGATTGACGATGTGCGTTTTCGGGAGAGTTATCTGACGAATACACCAATTGCAGCGTTGATGTGAGTGGGGCGCAAAAGCGCATCACCGCCCCCGCAGTCGTGGATCAAGCGCATCACGCAACCCATCCCCGATAAAGTTGACGCTCAACACCGTCAGCGAAATCGCCATGCCCGGCCAGATCGCCCGTGTGGGGGTCAGCATCATGAAATCTTTCGCGTCAAAGAGCAACCGTCCCCATGTCGGGAAGTCGGACGGGAAACCCAAACCGAGAAATGAAAGCGCAGACTCCGTAATGATCGCCGCCGCGACACCGAGTGCAGCCGCCACGATGACAGGGCTGAGAACGTTGGGAAAGATGTGTCGCCAAATGATTCGGCGGGGGCGTGCGCCGATGCTCTTGGCAGCAAGGACGAACTCCTGTTCCTTCACCTTTAGCACCTCGCCACGCACGATGCGTGCCGTTTGCATCCAGCTTGTCAAGCCAATGACGGTGACGATCAAGAGAAAGATGCCCGTTTCGGGGCCAAACGCCGCTCGCAGCAGATCGCGGAACAGCATCGTGATGACGAGCAGGAGCGGCAAGACAGGCAGTGCCAAAAACAGATCGGTGAGGCGCATCAAGATGCCATCGAGTGCAGGGAAATAGCCCGCCAAAATGCCGACGGTCACACCGACGGTCATTGAAATCAACATCGCCGTCATACCGACCGCTAGTGAAATGCGCCCTCCCGCCAGCGTTTGTGCCAACATGTCACGCCCCAGATTGTCTGTGCCAAAGGGGTGGGCGCGGGAGGGAGCTTGGTTGCCGACGCGATGATCGAGTGCGCCGGGGTCAACATCGTAGACAATGGGGCCGAACAAGACGGCGACGGAGATGATCACCATGATGACCATACCAAACAGCGCCCCACGATGTTTGCGGAACTGTGTCCAAACGTCTGCCCAGTGAGAGCGGTATGGTGTTTCTTTGATGGTGATTTCGGCCGAAGTCGGTGGCACACTGGCAGCCATTAGACACCTCTAACTGTATGTGATGTGCGGGTCGAGAATCCCATACACAATATCGGCAATCAAGTTAAAAAAGACGATCAAAACGGCATAGATAGAGGTCAACGTTTGGACAGTTGGAATATCCGCGCCTTGAATCGCTGTGATCAGCAGTTGCCCGATGCCATTGACGCGAAAAATCTGTTCGGTGATGATCGACCCAGCAAAAACGCTCGGTAGTTGCAGCGCGATCAGCGTCACAACAGGGATCAAACTGTTGCGAAGGATGTGGATCAACACGACCGACTGTTCACCTATCCCTTTGGAACGGGCGGTGCAGACATAATCCTGATTGAGATTGTCGAGAACGGCCGAACGCGTGAAGCGACTCAAACTGGCCGCATTAAAAAACGCCAGCACCAACACAGGCATCACCATCTGCTTGACCTGCACCACAAAGCTCGCCCAATTGGTCACTTTATGCGTCGTGTCGTAAAAGGAGGGGAACCAACCCAACTGGACGCTAAAAATAATGATCATCAGCAGGCCAGTAAAAAAGGTCGGCACAGAGTAGCCGATCATCGCAACCAACGTCCCGATCTGGTCAAATAGCGAGTATTGTCGATATGCCGAAATGACCCCAACTGGTATGGCGATTAGAATGCCCAAAATAAATGCTGTGCCAAGCACCCAGAGCGTTTGCGGTATTCGCTCAATAATCAGGTCGATGACGGGCCCCCGCGTTTGCCATGAGAGGATGCGTGTGCGTGCTGCACTGTCGCCGATGACGATCCCAGTCGTCTCCTCAAGGATGTTGAGCGGTTCGTGCCACAAAAATTGTCTGAGCCAGCGGGTATAGCGCGTGGGAAATGGCTCATTGAAGCCAAGTGACTCCCGAATCTGCAAGCGCACCTCTGGCGGTATGGTCGGCGGTAAATTTGCCGTCGGATCACCGGGTGCGAGGTCGAGAATCGCAAAGAGCACAAAGCTAATCGCTAGTAATGTCAGCATTCCGCTGACCGTGCGTCGGATGATGTAATTTGCCATAGGAAAACGTAAAACGTAAAACGTAAGGTACTCTTTTTACGTTTTACGTTTTACGCAATACGTTTTAGGCAGGATGCCTCTACAACATAACTACTCAGAGCGTGACCAATCCGAAATGTTCCATAACTCGACATCCCACGCGGTCATGCGGACACCCACGATTGAGTTGGCGTGTGCGGAGACGCTGCCGCGATAGATCAACGGAATCAGCGCACCTTCTTGAATGAGCATGTCATTCATTTGCATGATCAACTTTGCGCGTTGGTCGAAATCGCCTGTGATTGCCAGTTCTGCGCCCAGCGCGTCGTACTCTGGACGACTCCAGCGTGGGACGTTCACGCCCTGCCAATTGTTGGCTGCGCCGGCGATGTTTTCAGTCGTCCAACCGCGGATGTAAGTCTCAAGGTCAGTTCCCGTCGCGCCAGCGGTGTACATCTCAATGTCAGCATAGAACTTGCCGAAGGTATCCGGGCTAGCAACGTCGCCACCGAAGAAAACGGATGCGTCGATGTTGCGTAGTTCGGTATCTACACCGATCTCCGACCACATTTGCTTGACAAATGCCTGTGTGCCTTGACGGACTGAGTTTGTAGACGTTTGGTAGAGGATGAAGAGGGGTTCGCCGTCAGGTGTTTCGCGGATGCCGTCGTTGTCGGTGTCCAGATAGCCGCTCTCGTCGAGTAGTTGATTTGCCAACGCGACGTTGCGCGTTAAGCATTCATCATTGGCAGTCGAGACAAAATCATCCGGGGCCGTGATGATGTTACAGGTTGCGCGTCCAGCCACACCGTAGCCAGCTTGTACTAACACGTCGCGGTCAATCGCCAGTGACAAGGCACGCACGAGGTTCGCATCGGTCAAGAACGGATGTGGGTTGTTGCCGTCCAGCCATTCAGAGCGGTCGTCGCCCAGCGTGTCACTCGGGTTAGTTTGGTTGATCAGGAGGTGTTCGACCCTTGTGCCGAATGCGGTGACCACTTGGCCGTTGCCCGCATCAACCATCGCGTTGAGGATTTCTGGCTCGACTTGCAAGTTCCATGCGTAGTCGGCTTCGCCCGTCTCTAAAACGGCGCGTGCGGCTGCGGCCGCGTCGCCACCCCCTTTGAGGAACAGTTCGCTAAAGAACGGCTTGCCCGCTTCGCGGTAATTTGCGTTGGCGGTGTAGAGGATGGTGTCATTCGGCCGAAATTCCACCACCACATAAGGGCCTGTTCCAATCGGTGCAAAGTTCTGCTCGGTGCATTCCTGCGCCGCCGCACCCACACAGTCGGCAAATTGTGCCTGTTGCAAAATCGCACCCTCCTGTGCGACAAATGGCCCATATGGAAAGGGGCGTGGTGCGTCAAACGTGATCACCACCGTGCGTTCATCAACCGCGACAACAGAGGCGATTCCGTCGTAAATCTGAGCATGGGCGCAACCCGTTGCCGCTGTGCTGCAATAGTCGTAGGTGAAGACGACATCGGCCGAAGTCACTGGCGTACCGTCCGACCAAATCAGACCTGCTTTGAGCGTCCACTTAATTTGCGTTAAATCTGCGGAAATGCTGCCGTTTTCGCGTGTGGGAATCGCTTCGGCCAGCGTTGGCACAAGGTCGCCCATTTCGTCGTAGCGTGCCAGTGGCTCAAGCACAACAGACGCGGCCTCTTGCTCTTTTCTCGCACCAGAGAGGTAAGAGTTGAGCGTCGATGGGGCTTGCCAGTAGAGCAACGTCAAACGACCCCCAACTGCGCCAATTTGCGGGTCTGTTAGCTCTTCGGCCGTCGTCTCGCCAGAGCTACCCGTATCTGTCGTTTCTTCGCTCGGCGTATTGTCGTCGGCACACGCAACGGCAAACATCGTAACTACAAATAAAACCAAAAGGATCAATCTCGCAAGTTTCATAATATTCTCCATTATAGATACGTGTTGCGTCGTGTGTGAAAACCTTTCGCACGAGCGTGTTCGCAAAATTTTAACACTACCTCATTTTAATGCGTTTTACGGTTCGATAGCTACCTTATTTATTAGGGCTTTGAATGAAGGGAAAATAGAGAAGAATCGGATGATTTATCCGTCTTTTGCAACATCAGATTGTTTCCTGTTCAAGGGAATCAATGACGGTAGACAGAGACCAGAATGATGGAGACGGCAAACGAGGTGCGTATTGAGTGTGGAAGAACATGTTGCACGCGAAATCTCCTGCATCCCTACCGATGAATTGGCAGCAAAAAAACCTCCACCAATAGCGGAGGCTTTATAGGGCGAACGCTACAACTCAACTGGTCGCGCTATACGATTGACCTAGGCCTCTATCTACTCAATTTGTATTTTCTATCTTAACAATGCGGGTCTGCGCCATCAGCAGCATGAATAGAAATGCCAAGAGCCAGTTTCTAGTCGAGACAACGCTAGAATTTTGCAAGCTAATTGCGGTTGGGGCTACGTTGGCCTCATAAGCACCGATGTCGTAGGCACTGTCTCGTGTTAAATCGCGCTGATCGTTTGGGAGACAGGTCGTCACGTTGCCCATGTTGTAGGCAGGACTATTGTTACCGTTGCCCTCGTCACAATTGGTCATGACCGTTTGAAAGAGCGAATCAGAGACAGTTGCAGTTGATGGGGCTGCTTCCGTGTGGCAATCATCATCATTCAGATTGGCGAAGAAACTAGGCTCAATCAACCAAGTACAAAGACAGCATCACATAAACCGTCGAGAAAAGTAGTACAATCCCAACTGGCACAGATGCCAGCAGCGTCACGGCGTCCGCACGGTTTCTAAGTGGCATGTTGCTGTGACGCAAAAAGGTGTGATTGGTTTGAATCTACGTCATTTGTCCCACTCAATTCGGGACAATAGCGTGATGACGGCAAGCCACAGTTCCAGTGTCCTTAACGAGATAATCTGATTTGCAACATGGAGCATTCTCTTTTCATGAATATACAAGATGCACAATATGATATGCGCCGCGCCTATTTGGGAGGCGGTCTAGGGGTTTTGGTTTCTGGTATTGTCTGGCTGATTGCGGGTGCTGTCACGCACCTCTTTTCAGTACAAGCCGGCATCGTCGCACTGTTTATCGGCGGCATGGGCATCCACCCGCTGTCAACTGTCCTCTCGAAGGCCTTCAAACATTCTGGCAAACCATCACCTACCAATCCACTGAACAATCTGGCTTTAGAGGCCACTTTTCTGCTATTTGTGGGTTTATTTCTCGCCTATGCCGTCTCTCAACTGCGCGTTGAATGGTTTTTCCTCGTCATGCTGCTCATGATCGGCAGTCGTTATTTGATCTTCTCGACTATTTACGGGATGCGACACTATTGGTTGCTCGGCGCGTCACTTGCCCTCATGGGCGGTGTAGGGATTCTCTTGCAGCTTCCCATTGTACTCGCCGTTATCGGTGGTGGCCTCATCGAAATCATCTTTTCGGCGGTGATCATTAATTCGGCCAAGGATATGACGGTTGTCGAGTGAGATTATCTTCAGCCTGTTAGGAAAGACTGGGGTACGGATAATCTCCTCTGGTTTGAAAACCGCATTGGCTAAAGCCGATATACCGAAATTGCTACCGATGAATCTCACGCCTCAACTTCATTCAGTTGCGTCAGATACCCATTCAATTCCACCAACTGACTCTGATAACGCCGCCATGTTCGCCACGTTACAACTCCTGCCAAAATGAGCGCAGCAACCATCGGCATGACCACGCCGACATTGTTCACCATTGCGACAACAACACTCACAACCGCCAGCAGCGCAATCAGCAGTGTCAGCCCCACCTCAGCACGCTGATTGCGACGCAGAAAGCTAATCGTCTTGGGCAACTGCGTTCGCACATCAGCCGTTGGTGCGCTCATTGCCGCGCCCGTGCGTCGATAGCGTGACCAGAAAAACAGAATGAACGGGACAAAGCCGACAAGCATAATCAGCCATGTGCTGATTGGGTCGGCTTCATTGGTAAATCCGTCGCTCATTGAATAGAAAAGGGCTGTCGCAATCACTGGCACGGCGAGCATCCGCAAGAGTGAGCGGAAAAAGTGCTGTCGTTGCCCCTCCATCATCGTCGTGACATTATTTTCAATCATCTGCGTAATTTGAGACATCTTTTTTTCCTCATTGGGTGGCAAGGGCAATTTGTCGTCTTGCCACGCAGTTTTTAGTTTATCTAGTGACATCTGCTGCTCCCGACAGATCGCGCAATTTCTGCTTGACGCGATTGAGTTGAACACCGACGTAGTTTTCAGAGATGCCCAATATCTCCGAGATTTCACGATAGCTGCGATCCTCTAAATAGAGAATGACGAGAGCTTTTTCCACTTTGTTGAGCTGTCGGATCGCCGCGTAGAGCGCGTGTAGCTCGGCGTTGTAGCCGTTGTCTATCGCTGGTAAGGTGGTGAGGTCGAGTGTGGTTTCGGCCGATTGCCGACGCTTCGCCGTGCGAAATTGGGAAATCGCCGTGTTGAGTGCAACCTTGTACAACCATGTGCCGACCTGTGACCTCCCTTCAAACGTCGGGTAGGCACGCCATAGATTTAGCACAATCTCCTGAAAGAGGTCTTCGACATCTTCGGGGAGATCGGCGTACATGTGGCACACCTTGTAGATGAGCTTTTGCTGCTCAACGATCATTGTGGAGAACTGTTCCACTAGGTAGCCTCGTTATTTTTTGTTCGCATTACACTGTTAGTCGCACGAATAGGCAAAAACTTACAGATGATTTGAAAATTGATCGATTTGTTGCAATTGGGTCAAAAAAGCCTCTGAATCACAGAGGCATGTGCGGAAATCTATAGGCGATTATACTTTTTGAGCAGGTCTAGCACCCGCTCATGCGGCAAGCCGTGAAAGGTGATGCCGTTTGCGCCTGTCATCGTTTCGGCCGAAACGAGCGCATTGACAATACTCTCCTCCACCGCCTCCACTGTCGCCTTGAAAAACGGGTCGATCTGCTCGTTGCGAATAAATTGATACTGTCCCAAATCGGCTTGATCCATTGTTGTGCGGTTGGCGGTTGAGAATGCAAACACGATGTCGCCCGAACTGTTTTCGGCAAAACTACCCGTCCGCGCCAGCCCCATTGCGGCACGCTTGGCGATACGCTTGAGTTGATACGGCAAAAACGGCGCATCCGTCGCCACGATCATTACAATCGAATGCCCCTCGACGTTGGGCAAGCGTTGTTCTGGCATCAAGTCGGTAATCGCCTTGCCCACTGGCACACCCGCGATGACCAAATCTTCACGACTGCCATGATTGGCCTGCACGAGCGCACCGACAGTAAATGTCCCAGCTTCCACTTCCACAACACGGGATGACGTGCCGATCCCGCCCTTGAAAAAGTGCGCGACCATGCCCGTTCCACCGCCGACATTCCCCTCTGCCACCGCACCCGATTGCGCACCGTTCAATGCGGCAAAGACGTGTTCATCCGCAATGTGAAAGCCGTAGATGTCGTTGAGATAGCCATCAAACGTCTCGGCGACGAGCGGCAAACTGCGCGAAAAGAGCGTTTCCGCGTCCTCAATTTGCGACATCGACCAGCGAATGACCGCATCGCGCACCGCCCCAACGCTTAACGTATTGGTCAACATAATCGGCCCGAACAGCGTGCCATACTCCTCCACAAAGACAGTCCCAGTCATCTCGCCCACGCCATTCAGCGCAAACCAGTTGGCAGCGACCCCCTCCGTCGCCTGTTTGCCAAGTGGGAAAATCGCCGTCACGCCCGTGCGAATGGGGCCTTGTCCAACCTGCAACAGCCCGTCGCCTTTGATCAGCGTTGCATGTCCAACTTCAACGCCCTGCACGTCGGTAATGGCGTTCAATTCGCCTGTCGTTCCGTCAAATGGAATCCCTAATTCTCGCGCTTTCATTTTGTCATTCTCCTATTATCGGCGTTGTAATCTATTTCAATAGTTGTTGGCTGTTAGTTTAGGGGTTTCGGCCGAAATTCCCCTCATCCCTACCGATGAATTGATAAACCATATCTCGACAAAATACACGACTGATGATTGACAACAACATACAAAGTAAATACACTGTCTGTATGCTGCGCTTTGAATGGGATACTGCGAAGGCTAAAACAAATGTCAGCAAACACGGCATTTCGTTTGAGGAAGCAAAGTCCGTTTTTTACGACGATGCGGCGATTGAATTTTATGACGACGAACATTCTGACTGGGAAGATCGTTTTCTCATGCTGGGATTCAGCGCAAAACGCCGTATCTTGTTGATTTGTCACTGCTATCGAGAGAATGATCATGTGATTCGCATCATCTCTGCACGCAAGGCAACCAAACAAGAGGCAAGTAATTATCACAGGTGACACAATGCAAGATCAATATGATTTGTCAAAAATGAAGTCGAGACCCAACCCTTACGCAAAACGGCTCAAAAAGCAGGTGACGTTGCGAATGAGCGAGGATGTGATCGCCTATTTTAAGAACATGTCAGAGGAGACAGGAATGCCCTATCAAAGCCTGATTAACCTTTATCTGCAAGATTGCGTCAATGAAAAGCGGAAATTGCAAATGGTGTGGACTTGAGGTTTAGTTGTGGCAACCTCCAATGACTAACCTAAGAACGTTGTTCTGAGTTGGGTTGTGAAAAATCAAGATAACTTTATGCAGAAAAATGTTGATTTATCCGAAGAACGGTTTGCATGTCTATGTAGTAGTAAATACTTTGCTGGATTTGTGTATCAGGACCTAAAGTTCACAACCATCTCCAAAATGCAAGCTGGTGACGTAGTGGTGTAGGTACGTGACTGGCTAATTGTTTTCGAGGTGATCTGGAGAAATCCAAACTCAAGCTCAACCACCAAAAGCTTTGTCAAGCGAATTGGCAGTAAAATGGATACTTTTATTTGTACATCACAATACCTTTTATTTCACCTCGCTGTTATGCTTGTCATGCTAGTTGGATGTCAATCAAATATTCTCAACAATGAGGGGGTAGTAGAAAAGTCGTCATGTTCTTTACCTTGTGAGACAGCAATGCAAGTTACGCAGGAGATACGAGGCATTACTACGATTCAAATCCCAAGTGAAAACGCAACATCGATTCCAACGCCAATAACACCTATCAAGCTCTCTTATCTATTTGATATAGACCGATGCGTTGCGCCATGTTGGGAGAATATTACTCCACAAAAGACAAACACATCAGATATTTTAGACTTGCTTACACAAAGCACCCTGATTGACCCATCTACAATAGACGAGGCTATGAGTAAGCAACGGTTTTGGTTTAGGCTAAAAGATAATTGGGGATGGGGATCAATAGACGCGAATCAAAATTTTGCAACCGATATCTTTATTGAAATGACAACCCCACAGCCTATATCCGATATCTTGCAGTATATTACTCCTTACGATCAGGTACCTAAAGCTAAAGTATTCAGTAAACGAGCACCTATACATGCTATATGTCATCAACCAGTCATAGAACTTTCTGAGATCGGTGTCTGGTTAACGGGATCTGAGTGTCTTCAAAGTGCCATTGACATCCATAACCAAGAGGCATTGAGAAAGTCGTTCAATAGCGAGATGCTCATTGAAGAGTTGAATTACTATTCATTAACTGAAGATAACATAAATAGGTATAAGGAAAGCATCGATCTTAATTTGTTAGACTTTACATTCTACAAACAGGAAAGATGAACAAATGTCAATGGCGACTGTTCAAATAGCCTCCGCAATGCAAGGAGTGACGCTGCCCAATTCGTATCTCGGTTTTACGTATCGCGCCGAAACGCAACAAGTGAAATGTACCGCCCCGCCGATTTATTGGATCATCTCCTTACCCGTTTCGATCTGTCGATGATCAGAATTCCAGCCAGAGCTGAACATGAGGGTCGTCTCTTACTGCTCACGGCCGAGCGCGTTATCAGGTGTAAGGTCGCCAAAGAGCTTTGAGATTAGCGAATTGCGCGGCCTGTCAATCGCAGGGCGCGGAACGGCGTTTGTGCATTGAGCAGTCGTAGAGCAGTGTTGCGATCAACCGTCTGGCGGTCACCGTGCAGGTCACCGATCACAAATTCGTCCGCAATCAGATTGTGCAGCGCGTCAATCTGCTCTACGCGCAGATGGGTTTCAAGCAGTTCTTGTGCTTCGCGCACGCTGCGCTCCATGGCAGGTTGCGGCGGAGTATCGCTGATTTCACCCGTCCAGATGTTAAGGTATTCGTCTGGAGAGTCCCAGAAACGTCTGAGCGTGATGATGTCACCTTCCCATGCGGTTGGTCTGCCAAACTGTCGCTCCCGCTCTTCTGACCAAAGGTAGGTCAACTGCTCACCGCTGCTGAGGTCGATGGTTTCAATTGACCAACCAAGCTCATTGCAATCTGCACGCTGTGTCGCCACGGCGATGCGGCTCAGATCGGCCGAAAGCAGCAACCCCGCTAACGCCTGACCCTCATTGAACCGATATGGAATGCGTGTCCGTTCATCTGTGTCGAGGTCATGGACGGTCAAAAACGTGCCAGCGTCACCTTCACGTTGCATGTAGGCGAGCGTCTTGTTGTCGGGTGCAATGGTAAATCCCGAACCGCTAAAGTCGGCTCGTGATTCGCGCCCATTGTTTAGATCAAATCGAATGGGTGTCCCCCCAACTGTAAAGTCCCCGCCGCACCCATCAGCGACATTGTAGGACAAATAGTAAAGCGCATTATTGTGGAACAAGAGGGGTTCATAGGTTGTATAGCCTAGCCCTTGTGTTTGCGGGATGTCTAAAATGGTATAGCCATCTGTGCCATCGCGTCGTTGGACAGTGAACGTGCCGGTGACGTTGACACCGCCGCGTAGCTCTGCGATCCAGTCATCGTTGCTGACAATGCGGTAGTTGTCCTGAAAGTCGAGTGATTCGGCCGAAAATCCGCGCAGAAATGTCTCCATCATCTCGGCATCATCAAATTCAACGCCCAAATAACGCCCCTCCACTTTAACCAGCCAGAGATTGGTGTTCGTTTGATAGACGGTGTTTACGCCAATCGTCGTTTCGGTCAGTGCCAATGTGTTCTTAAACGTTGGTGGGACGATGCGTTGGGCAAGTTCATGAACCGAATAAATCCCATTCCGATCTGGATAATCGCGTACCCCCACAACCACCTTCCCATCCGCATCGACAAAGCGCGTCGTACCATTTTCATGCGCTACCGTCCATATCGAGGCGTGCAACACGCTCAAGTTGAGCGCGTCATCTTCATAACGTCGCCAATCGTACACATCGTCATAGGGTATAACCTCTCCCGTTGCGATGTTGATTAGATACGACCCCAGCCACTCCCCTTCAAAATCGCGCACAACCAGTTCATACTCGTTGAGCCAGACAGGTTGATTGAACGTTTTGATGTCAACCGTGCCATTGAGCAGCGTAGCATCACGCTCGGCTAAATCGACGAGATAGAGTCGTTTCAGACCGTCGTAACTGCAATAGTCATCCTGCACGGCGAGCAAAAGTTGATCGCCCGCTGGTGTCCACTGCAAAAAGATGGGGACAAAAGAGCCAATGCCAAACGTATATCTGACCTGATTGCCGCTGAGATGATAGACCGTGACAGCGTCTTGTTGAGCCACCGCGACGCGCGTGCCGGCTGGATTAAAGGCGAGGATCTGCCCTATCGTGGGCAGCAGTTGTTCAACCGCGCCCGATTGCAGATCGAACGCAAAGACGTTGCTCCCATTCTCACCCGTGCTGCACCCATCGACAACGGGCGTGTAGGTGAAAAACAGCTTGTCCTCTTGCCAGTGCAGTGGTGAGTAATATCCGACACCCAGCCCCCAACCCTCAAATGTATCGACGACGCGCCACACTTGATCGTCAGCGACGCGCCCAACCGTAAACAGTTGGCGATGTTGCTGCGGTTCGGGCCCAGTGCTGCCGTCTTCAACTGGTAGGAAGGCGTTGTTTGTTGCCGTCCATTCTCCATTGGTGGAAGTGAAATGATGCGTTGACCACAGTTCGGTAGGGTCAATGGTGGGGATGGGGATAGTCTCGGCCGAATACGCATCTGCATACCAAAGCTGGCTGATCATTTCGGCCGATTCCGCAACAATCTCGTTTGGCAAATCAACTGCTTCATCAGGATCATTTCCATACAGAACCGCATAAAATGACAAACCTTGATGTTGCAACGGTTGTCCGTCATCGATGTAGAGATAGGCGACGCGCTTGCCATCTTTAATGAGGGTCGATTGAGTAATTTCACGACCCAACTCCCGCACACCTAGCGGATCAAGCACCATCAAATCATCATCGACTGGAATCGTTGGCAACGTATCCGACAAACCCGCTGTTACATAGATGTCAATGTAATAGTTCGTCTTGCTAATGACAATGGTCTGGTCGTTGTGACGACTTGCCTCCCAGTTCGCTTCCAACGGAATCGCTAGGCGTGTCTCTCGATCGATGTACGTGTTGAATGGTTCAGACTGCATCACGATCTCAAACGGTTCCATTTCTACACGCTCGCTGGTTGGGCTAGTGGTTGGGGTGGGGGATGAGGCGATCGGTGTTGGCAGCGGTGTCACGCTTAGAATTTGTGTCGGCTCCAAAATCGCTATCTCTGAATCGGTTGGCGTTTGCACAAGGCGTGCCGTTGGTGACGGGGGCGTTTGCGTTACCGTTATGGTCGTCTCAGTTGGCGTAATGGTTGCCAGTGGCGTTGCGACATCACGACAGGCAGTCAGCCAAATCAAAATGCAAAGCAGAAGAGAATAACTTTTTTTGGACATAATGACACTATACACATGACGCAAAAGAAATGGAACAAACAGTTGTCAGTTACGTCTTACTCAAAGGTTAGCGATGCGATGACCTGTGCGAAAACTTGCGCCAGGCCTTCAAATTGAACAGGGATGTATCCAACTTCAATGATCGTGTCGTTATGTTGCAGCAAAGTGGTCTGTCTATCCAAGGGGAACGTCGTCTGGAAGCTAATGGCGGACTGACTGGCAATGCTCAACTCACACAAATTTGTTGGAGCGACATACATGGGGAAGCCATCGCCAACCTCGTCGAGCGCATACTTGGCTAACCAGTCATCCAGGGTCAATCCCGTCGAATTATCATGCACCGAGATAAACACCTCTGGCTTTTGATGAATTGTGTCGTCCGCAAGTAGCTCTTTGCTAATAACGGAGAGTGTCTGCAATAGGACAGGATGCTCCCATTCCGTTACATCATGGGAAGTTGGATAACCAAATTGAAAGCCATCTCCTTGATATGGGATCGTGGACTCAAATCCGCCGCCCAACAGCGTGATAACATCAAGCGGTGTATCGCAACTTATCGTCGTTACATCAAACACGTTTGCTGTCTTTGTCTCAATGAACAAAGATTGCACAATTTGATCTGCCTCCGCAATCGCTAGGCGATCTGCATCCGTTTCTAATGCCGCCTCGTCATCTTTGGCAAGTGACACTTGGAGTAGATGTCGATTTGCCTCAAAAAACAGCTTGCTATCTGGGGCTGTGTAGAACAGCCGCCGCCGCTCCTCGTTGAAAGTCAGATAGCGATGGACAACCGTCTGTTCCAGAACTGTAAGCGTTGGAGCCGTTTCGTTCACAAGTAGAGAGCCTGCGCCAAAGCCGCCGGCGGAATGTATCAATGGCAATTGGACACTCAGATGTTGAATTTACTGTATAACGGTCTCGCCATCAACAGATGATGGGGGATTAATCCAAACAGCGTGGGGCGGTTTGGGATGAACAGGGATGCCGCGAACGAAGCGTTCGGGATGAGCGGCAAAGGCAGCGTGCAAAACGTCGGTGCGTTGTTGCACAACATGGGCAGCATTGCCGGCATGGACGACGGCGGGTGTGAGGAGAGCGAGATTGACATGATGGTGCTGGTGGTTGTACCAATCGAAAAAAGTGCGAGACCAGTCACGAGCTTCAGCAATGGTGTCAAAATGGTCAGGGAAGTCGGGGCGGTATTTAAGTGTCTTGAACTGAGCCTCCGAAAATGGATTATCGTTAGGCGTGTACGGTCGGCTATGTGTCTTGGCAACACCGAGCGTTGCAAGCAGTTGTGCAGTGGTCAGGGCAATCATGGGGGAGCCATTGTCGGCGTGGAGAGTGAGTTGGTCACGCACGACATGTTGCTGGCGACAGCTCTGCTCAATCAGTTGTTGGGCAAGTGCAGCCGATTCTTGTTCAGCCACCATCCAACCGACGACATAGCGGCTAAAGACATCGAGAATCACATAGAGATAGAAATAGACGTACTTGTGGGGTGTGTGAAACTTGGTGATGTCCCAAGACCACAATTGGTTGGGGGCAGTGGCTGCTAACTGCGGCTTGGTGCGTGGCGGGTGTTGCCGCTGGTCAGAGAGTATCCTACATTTTGTGTAAGTGAATGACCGATGGAAAATAGAGTCCAAACAGGTCAATGAGAGAACAAAATGAAGACACAAAACCCACAAAGACGAGACAATGCAGTAGCGATGCCAGCAG
>JAUIAP010000080.1 GCA_030425205.1 Anaerolineae bacterium | reverse complement strand
TGTTATCTGCGATATAGCGGTTACTTTTTCCCGCTCGTACATATTTCAATATGCTGTAGATGTCCATTGTCGGTATTCTCTCCGCTCTGTACATGGCTCACTCTCTTTTCTTTGCTCCTGCATTTTTTGGAGAGCTTGCCAGATTTCACGTCGTTTTTCACCTACCTTCTGGGACATCTTTTGCGCCAATTACGTGGCACATCCTTTTCGCCAATCTACTGGCGCACCGTTTTCGCCAATCTACTGGCGTACCGTTTTCGCCAACGCTTTGGTGCATCCTTTTCGCTAACTCTGTGGTACATCGTAACTGATAATTGACAGCGTGTAACCTGTGACGCTAACAGCGGTTCCCATGACCCCATCTACAGTCGTTTTAGTGTGCGGATGGCAGCTCAGGCAGCCACTCTATGTCATAGTTTGCCCGATGCAGCGAGCTTGAGACATCGCGAAACAGCGATGCAATTCGACCCTGAATCTCCTCAACTGAGAAATACCCTTCCGTCTCCATCCAGTGGCTCATCTCCTGCTTAAGTGTGGACAGATAAGGGATCCCTTTATGCAACAAAATTGAGGCGACCATCGCAACATCTGCACCCGCCAGCAGTGCCTTGACCGCATCGCTACCAGAATGGATGCCGCCCGAAATAC
Organism: Anaerolineae bacterium; assembly: GCA_030425205.1. Taxonomy (GTDB): domain Bacteria; phylum Chloroflexota; class Anaerolineae; order Promineifilales; family Promineifilaceae; genus CALECP01. Next base: position 12,433 of record JAUIAP010000080.1, on the reverse strand, counting down.
CCCAATCGACGTTTACTCTGCCGTAAAGCAAGCCCATCCAGCGCAGCCGCAGTGACAGGGCCATCGAGTCGCTCAACTGGAGATTTGGAACCACCACACGCTGCGCTAAATTGAAGTTTGGCTCGTAGAAACGATTGAATAGAACGAGTCCACGCGCCCCTGCATCGGCAAGCTGGGCGGCGATATTGCCGAGCGCGGTAAAGTAAGGGTGTAGCTTGATCGCAATCGGTACGTCAACGATGCTTGCGACATTACGGGTCGTGGCGACATAAGCCGCCTCAACCGTCTGTGCGTCTGCGTCCGGTTCGGTTGGCAGATGATAGATGTTTAGCTCAAGTGCGCTGATGTCTGTTTCAGCCAGACGACTTGCAAAGGTTGTCCACTGTTCGGCCGATTTCGCATTTAGGCTTGCAATGATCGGTATATCCACCGCCGCAGTAGCCGCATTGATGTGCTGTAGATACTGCTCAAACCCCTGCTCAGCAGCCGCGTTGGTGCCTGCAAAGTAGGTGGGTAGAACGACCGCCCCTGCCCCTGCTTCTTGCATGGCAACGAGATTTGAGACATGACGGCTGAGTGGAATAGAGGAAACGACAAAGGGAGAAGCGAGTTTAAGACCGAGATAGGATGTTTCAAACGTGATCATAGCTAACCTTTTGAATGTTGGGTAAACGAGTCACCTCAAGCATAGAAGACATCCGCCGCGGTGAGAGTTGACAATTGTCACTCGATAAAGGTGACGAACGTTACCATTTGCGGTTCATCCGAGTTTTGTGCGAAAGGGGAGTTGGTGCGGATCAGTAACTCGCTTCCGAGCGCAAGTGGAAACGAGTTACGAATGTATCGAAAGGAGGCTGGTGACATTGCCGACTGGAATATCGGCCGATTAAAAAGAGTTATTTCAGCTCGTCGAAAAATTGGATTGTGGCCGCAATGATTTGGCTTTGCTGTTCGCCCGCAGAGATTGTCGCAATGCCGTCATCTTTTTGAAAGCTGTAATCGGCATACTGAAGATGGTTTCCACCCTCGATGATAACAAGTTCGGCCGAATCGCTAATCGCGTCATAAAACGCCACTTGATTCGGCGACCCTGGGTCTGCTGATCCGACTATCGACAAAATCGGGATTGGAAAATCGACAAAATCTTCGTAGTTGGCGGGATATGAAGCATACATAATGAGCCCGTCAACGCTATCAACGTTGTTCTTGGCATACTCAGCCGCCATCGCGCCACCGAGCGAATGGCCACCAATGACCCATGACTCAATTTCTGGAAATGCCGTCTGGATATCATCAGCGCGATTGATGCCTGTAAAGGCCAGATTGAGCGGCATTTTTGGAATTACAACGAGATAACCCGCATCTGCGAGACCCTGCGCCGTCCCTGCATACGCTTCTGGATCAACCAATCCGCCCGGATAGTAGATGAGACCTTTGCTGGTGGGGGAATTCGGCCGAAAAACAAGCTGCCCATCTTCCCGCTCAACATCATTTTCTTGTAACACCGCAACCGCACGCTCGGTTGCCTCCTGAGCACCAATAGTTGCCCAGCCAACAAACCCTATCCCCACAATCAGGAGGATGACAAGAATCCCAAGTAGTATCCGACGAAAAATTTTCATAGTATCCAATTATAATATAGATGGCTTTGCCAGAGTCGAATATCGGCAGGATGTCACGCATGGAAAACAAACATGCCGGCCTGCAACCAGCTATCAGTCACTTCCCCCTCAACCGTTATGTCGCTGAAGCGAACTGGTAGACCCACGCCAGTGAAAAAATCATCTGTATCCTGTAGATGAAAATGGAGATGTGGTTCGGTTGAGTGACCAGAGTTGCCACACTTGCCAAGCTCTGTGCCGCGTTCGACTCGTTCACCTACCTGCACGGGTATGCTGCCCGGGATAAGATGTGCGTATAGCGTGTACTCTTGATCAGTATGGCGGACGATGATGTGATTCCCCCGAAAGTCACGACATAGAAAGTCGACCAAACCTAGACCGGGCAACGGCCAATCGCGGATGCCGTCTCGTACCACGACAACCTCGCCATCCGCTGCCGCGATGATCGGCTCACCATAACACGCATACTGTGCCAGTTCGCGACCGTCGCCCGTGTGGCGTTGGAGCGTCGCGTCGGCTGTCTTTACAAAATCATATGCATAGCGCTGCGTAATGATGTCCCATGAGTGGGAGGTTGCGGGCGTCACACCTCCCCCCATGACGAGCCACTCGCCCCGAAATGGCAGGGTGAAGCGCGTCTGATGGGCATATGTTTCGGCAGTCAGTGGCGTATCGTAGCGGCGCGATGCACTAATCTGGCCACCAAGCTGGGCAAATTGCTGCACTAGCTGAAATGGATTTAATGATGAGGCAAAGGCGCTGAAATAGTAGAGCAGCGTCATGGCTCGCGCTGGTTCTGGTAGCGGAATCTGCTCGATGCGTGGATGAGGTGGAATCTCATCAGCCGCGCGTTGACGCTGCAACACGCTGCCCAAAAGTATGTAGATCAGCAAATACACTGCGACCATCAGCAGTCTTGGAGGATCAACGGCCAACAAGCGTTGGCTGGCAACTTCGATGATAAATGTGATGCCGAGTGCAAGGGCGATGCGAAGCAGTAGCATATTTGGTTCCCAATATAGTTAATGCAAGGCACATCATGGAGTTGAATATGCCTTTCTGAATCTCCAATATTTTCAGGCATTCAGGATTTTATCATTGACTCCATCCTACATGAACTTTGCGGTAGAGCCACTTTTTCGGGCCATGATCAACCGTTCAATCTCAGCCACTCAAGCGATCATACCCCAACACTCGAAATTAATAGGGTCGATAAATGCATGTGAACGCCGCGTAGTCATCCTCTAACTCATTGCCAACTTGTTGGTACATTGTAACAATCTACCAACATTGACAAAGTGTCTTATCCTTTATATAACTCAGCGAGTTATGAACAGACAGACTGTTACTTCTTCTCATCAGTCATCGATCTGGCTCCATCTTTTCCTGGTTGCTAGCGTCGTGCTGTACCTCTACAGTCCGTTTATCGACCACTGGTTTGGCGGCGATACACAATCCAGACCCCACACGCATATATCCATCGCAGTACCCCATCAGATAGCGTCTGACCACGAGAATGTTCATCATGATGAGCATGACGATCTCATTCTCTGCTCACTCGACATTGACGCTATCATGACATTGCTGTTTGGGTTCTATAGTATTTCCCCCATCGTCACAACGCCACCAGAACCGCATGCATTCGCATGGGAGGCCCCCTCTTATCTCGATGTGGCGACCCTCTTCCCGACGGTGATAACCCCACCCCCCAATCTTCTTTAATCAACATTCATGTAATTTGTTCGGCACTCATTGTGCAAAGAATCGTTATGTAAAGATTCTTTGTGATTACTGGTTGCCAACCACTCGCATAATTTGATGAATTATATGAGTTGTGCCTGAATAAGTTTCTTTAGTTTCAACCACAGGCTGTTATACAAAACGCGCTTAAGCGCGCTACCCATTCCCAGTGCGTTTAGTATGCCAGCCTTTGGTTTTAACCGTAGGATATTTATTGAAGGCAACTCTGGAGATTGAGATGTTTAGATATTATCTGTTACTTTTTTTGCTGTCCATTGCGGTCATTGGCTGTGCGCCGAGCGGGTCAGAATCGGCCGAAACACAACCCACAGCAACCGAAACACACGACGACGAAGATCATGAAGATGATCACGAAGACGAAGATCATGCAGACGATCATGATGACGATGACCACGATGATTCCCAGCGAGAACACGGCGCACATGAACACGGTGCGGCCGAACTAACCATCGCATGGTCGGGCAATCGACTCGCTGTCGATTTAGACACGCCAGCCTTCAACGTGTTGGGGTTTGAATATGCGCCGTCATCCGATGCGGAGATTGCATTTGCGGATGAGAGCGTCGCATTTTTGGAAACGGGGGCATTTTTGCAGTTCAGTCCAGCGGCTGACTGTGCGCTTGTTTCGGCCGATATTCACACCGAGTTTTCCGAAGATGAACACGAAGATGAACATGAGGAAGACGACCATGCCGATGAGGAGGAAGGAACCCATTCCGATATCGAGGCAGCTTATTCTGTTGAGTGTCAACAACCTGACCAACTGACCGAATTAGATATCGCTGCGCTGTTTAGCCAATTTCCCAACTTTGAGGATCTGCAGGTACAGTGGGTGTCCGACACACAACAATCGGCCGATACGCTCACTAGCGACAACACAACGTTGTCGTTTGAGTAAACCAATGAGTGAACCGATTATTCAACTGCAAGAGCTACGTTTTCGCTGGCCGGGACAGTCTGCCGACCTGCTAAATATCCCCCATTTAGCTGTTGAGAAAGGGACCCATCTGTTTGTGCAAGGGGCGAGCGGCAGCGGCAAGACGACGTTGCTTAACCTGCTCACGGGCATCAATCGGCCGACCAGTGGCTCCGTCATTGTGCTAGGAACTGCCCTAGAACAGCTCAGTAACGCGCAACGCGACCAGTTTCGCGCCGACCATCTTGGGGTCATCTTTCAGCAGTTCAATCTGCTGCCGTACCTCTCGCTGGCCGACAATGTGCAGCTTGCCTGTGGCTTTTCGCGTCGCAAACAGCTCAATGCGCGTGATCCCCGTCAGGCAGCCATTCGTCTGCTGACGCGCCTCAATTTGCCAGAATCTTTGTTGAATACGTCGGTGAGTAAATTAAGCGTGGGGCAGCAGCAGCGAACGGCTGTTGCCCGCGCTCTGATTGGCAGCCCTGAGATCGTGATTGCCGACGAACCAACCTCCGCGCTCGACAGCGATAACCGCGACCGCTTTCTCGATTTGCTGTTCCAAGAAGCGGAGGAGCAAGGTAGCACGCTCATCTTTGTCAGCCATGATCGCCAAATTGCCAAAAAGTTTGAGCGCGTTGTCGATTTAGATGCGATCAATCATGCGGGGAGGCAGCGATGAAAACGTTACTGACGATTGTGCTTAAAAGCGCATGGTACAGGCGCAACAGCTTGCTCCTGACCGTTTTCTCGATTGCGATCAGCGTCACCCTGCTCTTGGGCGTAGACAAAATTCGCAAGGAGGCCAAGAACAGCTTTATCAACACCATTTCGCAAACCGACTTAATCGTGGGCGCACGCAGTGGGCCGGTGAATTTGCTGCTCTACAGCGTCTTCCGCATCGGCAATGCGACAAATAACGTCTCTTGGGAAACCTACGAAGAGATCGCCGACTATGATGAGGTGGCATGGTCAATTCCCATCTCGTTGGGCGACTCGCATCAAGGGTATCGCGTGATGGGAACCAACGGTGACTACTTTGCCCACTATCGCTATGGCCAGGCGCAGAGCCTGACGTTTTCACAAGGTGCGCCATTTGCGGACGTATATGATGCCGTGCTGGGCGCGGATGTGGCGCGCTCGCTTGGCTATGTGATGGGGGATGAGTTGATTATCGCGCATGGGCTGGTTTCGGCCGATTTTGCCAATCATCAGGACAAGCCGTTTACCGTCGTCGGCGTGTTGGCAAAAACAGGCACGCCCGTTGATCGCACCGTGCATGTCTCGCTCGAAGGGATCGAAGCGATTCACGTTGATTGGCAGGGTGGCGGTCGGTCGCCGTTGCAACTTTCGGCCGAACAAGCCCGCAAATTAGATCTGTCACCCAAAACGATCACCGCCTTTATGGTCGGGCTTGACGACCGCATCAACACCTTTCGCCTCCAACGCGCCATCACCGAATATGATGAAGAGCCACTGCTGGCGATCATTCCCGGTGCGACGCTGACCGAGCTATGGCAAACGATTGCGGTGTTTGAACAGGTTTTACTCGTCGTTTCGGGCTTTGTTCTGGTGGCTGGCTTGCTGGGCATGCTGACCACATTGCTTTCAACGCTCAATGAACGCCGCCGCGAAATGGCGATCTTACGTGCAGTCGGCGCACACCCCTATCACATCGTTTTGCTGTTTATGCTGGAAACATTTGCGATTGTTTTTGCTGGCTGTTTCGTCGGCGTTGGCGTTCTCTATGCACTGCTACTTGTTAGCCGGTCGATTCTTCTCCAACAATTTGGCATCAGCATCGCGTTGACTCCACCAGACGCACAGCAGTGGTTTTTAATTATGATCATTCTCTTGCTAGGCATTTTGATCAGTCTGATCCCGGGCATCATCGCCTACAAACGTTCTCTGCAAGATGGATTGGCAATCAAAGTTTGATCGATCATTCGAGGTACAAATGACAATACAAAAGCGATACACCTGTTTACTACTGACCATCTATTTGCTGTTGGCTGGCTGTAGCAGCCTCACAAGTTCAGCACCGCTGCCCGCCTCTTCCCTGCCAGAACCAGTCGCCATCGAATCAACCGTTGTTGTGACACATGCCGTTGAATATGGTGCATCACTGGACGAGTGGAACCAAGTGGTGCAGGATGCATCGACTTCGCCGCTTGTCGATGATGCACCTGCCGAAGCTGTTCCGACGGTTGAACCTGTGCCGACAGCATCCGCGCTCACCACAACAGATGACGGTCTCTACACAGAAATTTTGTGGGATGCGCTGATCCCCGCCGGCTACACGGCTGATTCGATTATGGAAAAGTATGCGCCACAACTCGCCCTCATTGAGGACGGATCTCCAGCAGCGTCTGAGCTGTATGCTGAAATGCAGAAGGAGTTCAACAATGCCCCCGTTAACGAGGAAATTAGTGGAACGCTGGTTAAGTTGCCCGGTTTTATCGCGCCCCTTGAATACGAGGGCGACTTGATCACTGAGTTCCTGCTGGTTCCCTATTTCGGCGCGTGTATCCACACACCCGCACCCCCCGTTAATCAGACTGTTCTGGTGAAAACAGCAGCAGGGCAAGGAATCAAGATCGAGGACAGCTATGCGCCTATTTGGATCAAAGGCACGTTGACGACGGAGAGCGCGGTGACGACGTTGGCTGAGAGCGGCTATTACATGGAAGAAGCTGCCGTTGAACCGTATTCGCGGTAAAGAATTGCCAGCGCGTCTGCGAGGTTGCGCTGGTTACATCGGTTATGGGTATTTAGGAGTGAGGATTAAATAACTGTCGTACCCGTCATTCCCGTGAAGGCGGAATCCATTCTTCAAAATGACGACAGTTACTTATGTCGCGTTCCTGCCCCAACGCGTTAAGACTCTTCTGGCAATTCTGCAAACCATTTAGCATACGGTGTGTTGCGTGCCATTTTGCGGTTATAGTCTGGCGCACCGTCTGACCACCAAACATCTCCGCGCTCCCCAAGTGCAACTTTGGCATCGTGAACACGGCGGCGTGCGTCTGCGATCAGCTCCGTATCGGCAGCCCGTTTGCCGCGACCGACATCGCGTCGTGCGCGCATCAGTTCGTTGACAAGTTGCTGCCGTTCCGCCTCTGGCAGCGACGGATTGCTACAGCGCCAGAGGCGGCCACGCACCACAAAATAACGTCCGTCAGGGGTGGTTGGATAGTGCATCGCTCATTTCTGCTGCGTGCTGGGGCGTGCGGCGAGATTTTTGACGGCTGGCCCTTGCAGGACGCGCCCATCTGTGCCAAAGCGTGAGCCGTGACAGGGGCAGTCCCAGCTTTTTTCGGCCGAATTCCAAGCCACCGTACACCCCAAGTGGGTGCAGACGGAGGAGACACACGTTAATTCACCCGCATCGTTGCGATAGGCTGCAACCGTTTCGCCATTTAGGCTGGCTAGCTTGCCCTCACCCATTGCCAGCGTGTTCACATCAGGCACATGCAGCGCGGCGAGCTTATCACCGACAAAATGTTTGGCGACGTTGCTGTTTTCTTTGATGAAATCAGGCGCAGATTGCAGTGCGTGAATGCGGGTTGTGCCGAATAGGGTTCTTTCGGCCGATTCGACGCCCAGCACCGTATCGCGCAAAATTGCCGCCGCCGCCGTTCCCAAACTCAATCCCCATTTTGAATATCCCGTCGCTACCAACAAATGACGCTGGATGGGCGTCAGTGAGCCGACAAACGGAAGCTGATCGACCGAGACATAATCTTGCGCTGACCAGTGATGGGTCACATTTTTGACCGGGAAATTTTGCCGCGCCCACCTGTCTAAGTTGTCGTATGATTCCTGCGTATTCTCCTTCTGACCTGTTTTGTGACCTTCGCCGCCAACTAAAAAGTAGCGTCCATCGTGTGCGGGTCGCATCGTATGGCCTTCGTCATCGGCCGAAATGTACATCCCCTGCGGCATGACCGCACCCTCTTCCAGCTCAACCGCAATCAGATAGGAGCGCATCGGATAGGTGCGGACAAAAAAGCCGCCGCGATCCATAAATGGAATTTGTGTAGCCAAAATAACCCACTCGCCATCAAGCGTGCCGTGTGGTGTAATGACACGATAGTAGTCACCGGGCGCGACATCCATAGCGCGAGTTTGTTCATAGATTGTGCCACCGTTGGCGACAAACGCCGCCGCTAGCCCTGCACAGTAGGCACGTGGGTCAAAGATGATCTGGTTGTCAAGCCGCACAGCGGCACAAATGTCAAGTGGCAGATCGCTCTCTGTCACAAAGTGGGCATCTAGCCCCGCCTGTCGCGCCGCATCGACTTCAGAACGAATTTTTTCAATGTTTTTTGACTCACGCGTATAGGTGAATGCGGCGTGGCGTTCGAGATAGCAGTCGATGTCATACTGTTCGACAAACGCTGCAACCTGCTCTATCGCCGCGCTGTTGACCCGTGCATAGGTGGCGGCTGCACGCTTGCCATATTTCTTTTGCAGATCGGCATAGATCAACTCGTGCTGGGCGGTGACTTTAGCGGTCGTGTAGCCCGTTGCGCCAGAGGAGACGCGGTCTGCCTCGATCAGGATAACCTCTTTGCCCGCCGCCTGCATCAGCAGTGCTGTTGTTAATCCCGTGATACCTGCGCCAATGATGATAATTTCGGCCGATTTATCGCCATCCAGTTGTGGATAGCGTTTTTGAGAATCTGTATCCCACCAAAGGGATGTTTTCTTTGCTCGTTTCATATCGGTAGTATGACGACCGTAGCAAAATAAAACCGACCTATGTATCGACAAATGTAACTACGCAAGCGTGTAACTGCGCAACTCCAATGTATCCGCGTCACCGTTCCATTTATGCAGGAGCCACACGCGGCATCCACTTCGTCTCGCGCCCCATCTCCGCCTGCAACATCTTCAACAGTAACGCCTGCCGCAAATCTTCGGCACTGTGCCACAGATTGTTTAGCTCAGCGGGATCGTTTTCCAAGTCAAACAGTTCCCCATAATCATGATTGTAGTAGACGGTGAGCTTATACCGTTCATCGATGTAGGTGCGCAGATGCAGCGTCGTCGGCTGGTGATGGTTCTCGGCGAGGACGTGGTCGCGCACCGTCAGATTGGGCGTGCGCCAAACGGATGATTGATCGACCCCGCTCATGGTGCGCGGAATGTCGATGTCGGCAAAGCGTAAAAAGGTGGGGGCCAAATCGACGAGGGATTGCAAGCTATCCGACTGCTGGTCGGCGGGGATTTGGTTGGGCAGACGGGTAATCATTGGCACCCGCAACAAATCTTCGTAGTGGAAAGGCCCTTTTGCGATCAAGCCATGTTGTCCAAAGAGATGACCGTGATCTGAAGTGAAGACGACGAGGGTACTTTCGGTTAGTCCTAGTTCGTCGAGTTTGTCGAGAATTCGGCCGATTTGCCGATCCATCAAACTGATCATGCCGTAGTAGATGGCAATGTCTTTTGCCAACGCCGCCCGGTCATGCAAATGGGAATGCAACCCGTGCATCTCATTGCCTTCTGGCTCGTCCCATGCTGAAAAGTCGGGCTGCGCCGTCTGCGTCATCTGGAAATGGGGCGGATTGTGGTCGTGTTCTCCCGCGACCATCTGCGGCACGTCGATTTGCGCGGGATCATACAGTTTGTCCCACGGCTCTGGTACAAGGTAATCGGGATGCGGATCAAAAAAGCTGGCCCACAAAAAGAAGTTTTCATCACGTGCCTGATACCCTTCAAGCTGGGCGATGCTGCGTTCGGCAATCCACGTGCCGTAATGATACGCCTCGGGAATCAACCACGTATGTTTCTGTGAGTCGTTGTTGCCTGTGGGTGATCGAAAATAGTCACGCCAATTGTCACACCCCTGCGCCTCTAACCACAGCGCGTAATGTTGCCCCACATGCGACTCATCGGTGTGGTTTCGCGCCAATTCAACGTGGTCAAATCCATAAAACGGTTGGTTGAACTGTCGCCAATAATCCAAATCTTGCAGCAGCGGATACGCTTCAAGCGATGAATATTGCGCCGTGCTGCGTAACGGTTGGAGATGCGCCTTGCCAATCAAGGCGGTGCGATACCCGCCCGCCCGTAACAAATCCCCCACCGTTTGCTCGCTCTCTGGCAGCTTTGTGCCAAGTGAATAACAGCCGTGTTGACTGGGATATTTGCCCGTGATGATCGATGCGCGGGTGGGCGAGCAGGTCGGGTTTGGCGCATATGCCCGTTCAAACGTCGTTCCCTGCGCGGCAAGGCGGTCGAGGTTCGGGGTGTCGATGTGGGGGTTGTTGCGACCGAGCGTGTGCCAATGCTGTTGGTCGCTGGTGATAAGCAGGATGTTGGTTTTCATAATAATATGGGAGTGTGACCATTTTGGTCGCTCCTGAAGAAGCGACCAATGCAATTAACCTTTAAGTCCAGACGTACTAACGCCCTGCACAAGATAACGTTGGACAAGAAAGAAGACCAAAATCATCGGTAGAATGCCGATGGCTGCGCCCATAAATAGGGCGGGCAGGTTGATCGTTTGTGCGGTCAAGAAGGTGGACAGCACCACCTGCACCGTCCACATATCTTTGCTTTGCCCAACGACAAGCGGCCACAAAAACGCATTCCACGATTTGATCAAGCTGATCGTGCCGAGTGCGATAAAAACGCCGACTGAATTGGGCAGAACAATGCGCCAAAAAATGCCAAAATAGCCCAACCCATCGACCTTACCCGCGTCCTCTAATTCATGTGGGAAGTCGAGAAAGAATTGGCGAAAAATAAAGACGTTGAAGACGTTGAAGATACCCGGCACGATCAAGCCCGCATATGTGCTGACCCAACCGAGACGATCAACGACGAGAAACATCTGGACAAAAATGGCTGCCGGCGGCACCATCAAGGCGAGCAGAATCAGATAGAAGACTTGATCTGCCCAGCGGTATTTGATGCGCGCGAGGCCATAGGCGGCAAACGCGGAGACGAGCAGTTGCCCCGTCACCTGAAAGAGCGAGATGATGGCTGAATTTTTGAGTCCGGTAGCCATCGGCGCGAGCGGGTCGTTAAAGAGATTGACGATGTTGTCCCATTGCGCCTTGTCCGGCCAGATAATCCAGTCGAATGCGGACACCTCCGCTTTTGTCATCAGGGCATTGCGAGCGATGATGTAAAAGGGAATCAGATACATCACGGCGATCAAGATGGCGACGGCGTAGAGGAGGTATTTTTGCGTGTTATTTTTTGTCATGTGGCACTCCTAACGATTTCGGCCGAAACCGAACAGTCGCCCTTGAATAATTGTGACGCCGATAATCAACAGCGCAATGATGAACGCACCCGCTGACCCGCGCCCATAGTTTTGATCGACAAATGCCATGTTGTAGAGGTAAACGAGCGGTGGCCGCGCCAAAATTGCCGTCCCACCTTCTGGCCCCGACCCACCAAGAATGTTGCGAAACTCATCAAACGCTTGAAACGCCTCGATGAATAGCAGCAGCATGACGGAAATCGACGTATTGCGAAGCATGGGAAAGGTAATGTGGCGAAATGTCTGCCAGCTATTGCGTGCGCCGTCCACTCTGGCCGCTTCATAGAGCGAGCGCGGGATCTCTTGCAGACCCGCCAAAAAGATGATCATGTAGAACCCCGTTTGCAACCATAGGCGCACCGTCACCAGCACGACCCAGTAGAGTGGTGGCGCAGTTGTGTTGATCCATGCAATCGGATTTACCTCAAACAGAAACCACAAAATGTTGTTGGCAAATCCAGACGGCAGACCGTTGAATAAACTCATCTTCCACACCAGCGATGCAATCACATAGGAGCATGCAACGGGGATAAAGTAAATGGTGCGGAAAATGCCACTGCCCTTGCCGATTGAATGGACGAGCAATGCCAACCCCAGCGACAGCGCAAACGTTGTCGGCACGATAAAGATGGCGAAGACAACGATCGTTTTGAGCGAGGTGAGAAAGCGAGCATCTCTGAATAGCTCGAAGTAGTTTTGCAGACCGACGAATTCAGTTGGCGTGACGGTGTTACGCGCTTCAAACAGGCTCAATCCAAATGTAGTATTTACTAAATAATGAGACTGTGTAGTAAATAATGAGACTGGCGACCACTGGGGGACGTTTCATGCCTTAATTTCTATGTACGAAATAATGAG
>JAUIAP010000105.1 GCA_030425205.1 Anaerolineae bacterium | reverse complement strand
AAGTGGACAAAGCCTATGATGCACTGGACGAAAATCTTGAATCAATTAGCTATCCGTTTTGAGGATAGATTTCCTATCTAGCTGACGTGAACCTAAATCTGTTTACACAAAATGTTGCACATTCTCGCGGCTGGTCTACGATTGCATGAACGCCTGCAATTGCTCGCGGCAAGCCTGACGCGCGTGGCAAAAAAACGACACTCCCCTACGAATTGCAACGCCTGTTGACACTGATTGAAAGAGGCGTTGCCCAGACACATGCTTGCTGGTCGCCGTTGCAATTGGCCTACGATTGGGTACACCGTGCTGCTCACATCCTGTCCAATCCCGATGAGCTATGTGCTGCCAATGTCCGTCGCCAGCTAAACGGCCTGCTTGGCGGTATGAAGCGTTGGCAGTCCAAATTGGACGCGCTTGCCCCGTTTGTTGACCACTTCATCAAGATTACCCGCAGCTACGGACTTGGCTTGTTTCATTGCTACGATATTGCCAATTTGCCCCGCACCAACAACGATCTTGAACACTTATTTGGTCGCTATCGTCAGCTTGAACGGCGCATCAATGGGCATAAATCGAGTTCTGGAGCCGTCGTTGTCTCTGGGTCGGTTCGCCTCGTTTCTGCCCTTGTCTCACAACACCAACCTTTTTCGGCCGATTCTTTAGCTCAGGTCGATCTCCAACAATGGCAATTGCGGCGAGAAAGTGTCTCTCGACAACGATTTAAGCGTGTTCAGCAGCGTCGCTTTCGCCAAGACCCGGATGCTTATCTGACTGCTATTGAAGACCGTCTTGACCAGCTAATTTTGCCGCCTTAGAAAAAAAAGATTGGGGGATATTGGCGGGTCGGCAGGTGAGGCAAGGACAGCGGGATGAAGTGGTGGTGTTTGTGCAGAAATGGACGGGCAAGGTCGAATGGACGGTCAGCAAAATGCTCATACGATTGGGGCTTCGACGGGGCAAATACTACGCTTGGTGTCGGCGACAGGGACAAGCCAATCAGACCAATAGTCAGTTGCCCCGTCACAACTGGCTGACACCAGCAGAAAAGGCAGCAATTGTAGCTTATCATGCGACCCAACCAGCGGTCGGATATCGACAAATGACGTACATGATGTTGGATGAAGGGGTTGTTGCGGCTAGTCCCTCGAGCGTTTACCGTGTTTTGAAGGCTAATGGATGTCTCGCAGAGCGATTATACAAGCCCGGCAAAAAAGGCACAGGCTTCGACCAGCCGACACAACCTCATGAACATTGGCACATTGACATCACCTATTTACGCATTGGTGGGGTTTTCTACTATATGTGTTCTATTCTTGATGGGTTCAGCCGCTTCATTGTTCACTGGGAGATTCGTGAATCGATGCGTGAACCTGATGTCGAACTGATTGTCCAACGCGCGAAAGAGCGGTCGGCCGCCACGCGCACACGCATCATTTCTGACAACGGCCCCCAGTTTGTGGCGCGTGATTTCAAGCAGTTCATTCGCCTCATCAACTTCCTGCATGTGCGGACTTCACCCTACTATCCGCAAAGTAACGGGAAGTTGGAACGTTGGCATCAAACCCTCAAGCAAGATGCGATTCGGCCGAAAACTCCCTTGACTGTGGAGGATGCACGCGCTTGTGTTGCCGATTTTGTCGACCACTACAACACCGTTCGGCTGCACAGTGCCATCGGCTACGTCACGCCAGCCCAAATGCTGCATGGCTGCGCCCCTGCCATTTTCGCTGTTCGTAAGAAAAAGTTACAGGCAGCTCGTGATGCTCGCCAGCTTTTTTGGCTCAATCACGACTCAATCCTGCCTTATGTTAAAGATTCTGTGTGACTTATGAAAATCACCATTTGTCCGATTGCCGCTGTTACACTGAGTCGCAAATATGTTCGGGTAGCGGTGTAGGTATTGGTGTCGAACGAGGCCAATCGAGGGAGACAATACCTTCAATATGAGTCATCGCCTCATCGAATTGGTTATGAACGGTCTGTTCATACAAACGAGCATAATGCTGGGTCATGTCTAGAGAACGATGACCAAGCAGTTTGGCAACAGAGG
>JAUIAP010000023.1 GCA_030425205.1 Anaerolineae bacterium | reverse complement strand
GTTCGGACAGAAAAGGCCGTGACGACGATAGATAGGCTCCTAGAATTGGCAGTGTTGGTCGCGCAGATACGCCAACGCGAAGAAGAGAAGGAGCAAGCCAATGGAGCAAACAGAAAATGCAGTGGTGGAATGGGAAACGCTTTCGGCCGAAAAATTACCCGCCAATGACGACAACCTCACGTCCCGTAGAGATGGTGGAGCTGTCGGTGGCATTGCTATAGTTGCCATTCGCGTCCGTCACAACACTGGACGAACCGAGATGGTCGCTGAACAGGTAGTGGATGTTGCCCGCGCCGCCTGTGTCAGATTTCCAGACATGCACGGCAATGGTTTGATCTGGTAGCGAAAACATCGTGCGTTCAATGTTGGTTGTGTGACACTGACCCTTATACAGAAGACTGTGATACCTAATTCACTTTTATATATGCTAATCCTGTATCTTCTTAAAAACTCGCGGTTGAACATTTGGTCTAGTATCATATGTGCGCCAAAGTCAGTGTTGAACCGCCACATGTACGGGGAGCTGTCATGAGAACAAACGTTTTCCCCCGAAAATTTGGGAAGATACCTAATCCTGTTGAAAACTACTTTGACATTGATAGTACATAAGATCGGAAAATCCATTTACTAGCCAATAATCTTTTGCTGGGTCGAATCTTGACGTTATACCAGTTATTTTGAGCGTGCATTCACACAATACTTCCAGTTCAGTTGGATCTCCAACTGTCCAAGGCTCAACACCACATTGCACAGGTTTGTTTGAACTAATCCAATCACGGATCATCTCATGCAAACTAGTATCAGACAACTCATACACAAGCGCGTCTTGAGTTGCCAATGCGATTCCAAAGTAGTGTTCAGCATTTGCAGCCGTGTTCTGTTCCAATAGAGACTCTTTCCATTGAGACTTAAGCGTACAACTCATCAATGCTAAACTGAGTATGTTTAGCATTACAAATGCGAATAATGGGTGCTTCCATTTGATACAACTCCGCAATTCGTTTTGCATCGTTCTTCCCCACTTGATATCAAATTCAATAAACTAAGGTACCAAGTTCTATCATTAACCAATGGTGTCTCAATTGCTGATAGTCAATTGAAACACCATTCAGACCTATTGATTTGCTGGTGACTTCGCATGAACTATTCGAATCGGATGTTTAATATTTGTCATACATCCAATTTTTCTTAATGCGTTTGTCCTTTCATCTTGTTCTATCCAATTGAAATGACAATCTCTCCAAAAAGGAATCATTTGAAGATACTTTACACCAGTGAATAGAAGATACTTTCGATTGTTAATTTGATATCTTTCATTAACTATCGGTGTTAGGCTCACGACGAGACTCTGTAAGCTACTTGTATACTTTTGAAGTTCATACTCTGCCATCCCAAATTGCTTTAATCCTATAATAATATTCTTCTGTTCACTTTCAGCTTGCAATCGCCTGTTGCTAATGTTCATCAATTCTCTCCTTGAAATGGAATACTTATAACGTTACCATATTCATCATAGAAAGTTGTCTTGTTATATAGTTGGCGATCAGTCAAGACTTGGTAGAGTTCCCATAACTAGAAAGCGATTATCCGGACCTTGCTCCGAAAAGTAGAAGAACTGTTAAGGTAGCAGTAAACTTTGAATGACAAACAACTGACTGACCCCAATGGACAATTTTCTTCTGCCAACAAAACTGTTTGTGCCACCCATTCGGCCGAATTGGGTCAACCGTTCACGCCTGCTTGCCAAACTTAACCCCACCCCAACTACCAAACTTATTCTCATCTCCGCACCCGCTGGCTACGGCAAGACAACCCTCATGTCCGCTTGTCTCCATGCGCTCCCAGAGGTGCAATCCTGCTGGCTCTCCCTCGACACAGATGACAGCGATCCGCGCCAGTTCTTTCGCTATCTTACCGCCGCCGTCGAGTCGCTGGTCAACGTGCAAGCGTCGTTGCCACACCTATTGAGCGCACAGCAGTTACCACCTGCCCACGTGTTGATGGGGGCTTTTATTCGTGATGTGATGTCTGTGTCTGAGCCATTCGTGCTGGTCTTGGATGATTATCATGCGATAGATTCGGCCGAAATTGACCAATCTCTCGCCTTCCTGCTCGACCACATGCCGCCGCACATGACGCTCGCCATCACCAGCCGCAGCGATCCCGGCTTTCCCCTTTCACGCTTGCGTGCGCGCGGCCAGCTTGTCGAATTTCGCGCCGATGATCTGCGTTTCACAACAGACGAGGCCACTCAATTTTTCCAGCAAACGATGGGGCTAACGCTCAGCGCAGACCAGATCGACGCGCTCGAACGGCGCACGGAAGGGTGGGTCGCTGGATTGCAGATGGCGGCACTTGCGCTACAAGGGCGCACAATAGCATCCAATGGAACCGACGATTTCGTGACCCATTTTGGGGGCAGCCATCGCTTTGTTCTCGACTATCTCGTTGAGGAAGCACTCTCCCAGCAGCCGCCCGACGTGCGCGACTTTTTGCTCACCACGTCGATCCTCGATCAGCTCAATGCATCGCTGTGTGACACCGTCACAGAACGCAGCGACAGCCAAGCATTACTCGAACGACTCGAAAGGGATAACCTTTTTCTCGTCCCGCTGGATGACGAACGCCATCGCTACCGTTATCACCACCTTTTTGCAGACGTGTTGCGAGCATATGCCAAAACTGAACAGGCGGAACAACGCGCGCTTGCCCATGCGCGCGCCGCCACCTGGTTTGCCCAAAAGGGTGCAGACACTGACGCAATCCGTCACGCGCTTGCTGCGGAAGATTTCAGCCGGGCGGCGGCTCTATTAGAACAAATCCGCCTGCAAACCGAGGGGGTTTATCTTCTAACGCGCTGGATCGGCTGGCTGGAGCAACTGCCGACCGATGTTGTCGAACAGCGTCCCGTGCTGTGCGTGGGGTATGCGTGGGCGTTGTTGGAAATCGGCCGATTCGAGCCGTGCGAGGCGTGGTTGCAGATAGCTGCACGGTGGCTGGCGGAGGAGTCGGCCGAGCCGATCATCGCCGTCTACGACGAATGGCGCACGCTTCCCGCTGCCATTGCTGGCGCATACGCCTATCTCGCCCTTGCCCACGGCGCAGTCTCAGATGCAATTGAGCACGCACAATCTGTGCTGGCATTCTTTGAACAGCACGCCGACCTGCCTCAACACGCTTATTGGCGTCGGGTGGCACTGGCGCTGTTGGGGTTGACGCGCTGGATGGCGGGCGACTTAAACGGAGCGATCAAACCATTTGCCGAGTTGACGATCAGCATGAGCCATGCGGGCAACTTGGTGGACGCAATCAGTACCGCCTACACGCTGGCCGAAATCCAGATGGCGCAGGGGGATTTGAACGCCGCCGATGCGACGTTGCGCGAGATGTTGGCGATTGCGACACAGAACGGCGAACCGTATCCCGTCGGCACGTCTGATCTATATCGGGCGTTGGCGGTGCTTGCATGGGAGCGTGGCGACCGAGATTCGGCCGAAATTGATCTCGCCACCGCCTCCCGACTGGCGCAGCAAGGGGGGCTGACCAATGCTGAACACCGTCTCTATATCACAGCGTCCTATTTCAAACGCAGCTTGGGGGAGTATGCTGCTGCGTTGGCCATGCTCGATGAAGCGGAGCGTGTGTATATGGAAAATCCTGTGCCACAAATTCGGCCGATTGCTGCCATTAAAGCCCAAATTTGGATGACACAAGGCGCAATCGACAATGCGGCCGCATGGGCGCAGACGGTCGTCGCCCCCGACGACATCGACTACATGCGCGAATTTGAGTTATTGACGCTGGCACGTTTCCAACTGTTGCACAACCCCGACCAACGCGCTGCCGGTTGGAAGCTGATGACAACCATCCGCGCCGCCGCTATCGCCGCCAGCCGTCTGCGCACCCACCTCTATACGCTGCTGCTCGACGCGCTCGCCACCGACACAACCGCGCCGCTCGCGCAGGCACTCGCCCTTGCTGAGCCGTTTGGCTATGTTCAATTTTTCGTCGACGAAGGTCAGCCGCTCGCTCGACTGCTTGCCCTGCTTCCACCATCTCCCTATCGCAATCATCTGCTGACCTTTTTCGACCAGCCGCCCAAATCGGCCGAACGCCTCAGCGAACGCGAGCGGGAGATTTTGAATGCCGCCGCCAATGGGCTCAAAAACAAAGAGATTGCCGACCTGCTTTTCATCAGCGTCAACACCGTTCTCTACCACACGAAAAATATCTATGGCAAGCTCGGCGTCAACAAGCGTGTGCAGGCGATTGCCAAAGCGCGTGAGTTAGGTCTGCTCGACTGAGGTCATCCCCAACTCCCCTACATAGACAAACTACAACTTTTGCGCTTCATAACTACAGTTTGTTGTGGGTACTTTCCTGCCCGTTTCGCCTATCCTTTGGGCATGACGAACGAACACGCAGGCACACAAAATCAATACCAATTTGTCGTCAACGGTCACCTCGCTGACCACTGGCGGGACTGGTTTGATGGACTATCCGTGACCTGCACACCCGACGGGCGCACCACGCTCAGCGGCACAATCCGCGACCAGGCCGAACTGCATGGCGTGCTGAAAAAGATCAGCAATCTTGGCCTCATACTCATTTCGGTCAACCCGCAGCCGCCAGCGTAGCGCAACCGTTCACACAAACCACTGGAGAACACAAATGAATTCACACACACCCTTACAAAAATGGGGCGGTTACGCCGCGCTTTTTGAAGCCCTCGCATACATCATTGGCTTTGTCGGCTTTATCGGCATCGTCAACATTGGCGGCATCACCGACCCGCTCGAAAAAGTTGCGGCCATTGTCGCCAATCGAGGGATATTGACCGCCCTGCACCTGATTGTCTATGTCGCTTGGGGCGCATCGCTGGTCGTGCTGACGCTCGCGCTGCATGAACGATTAAACGGCCACAAATCGGCCGTCGCACGCAGCGCAACGGCTTTCGGCATCATCTGGTCGTTGCTCGTGATTGCCAGCGGCATGATTTACAACGTCGGCATGGAAACGGTGGTCACGCTCAACGCAAGCGACCCAGCGCAGGCGGCAACCGTCTGGATGGCGATTGAATCGGTCTTTCGCGGTCTCGGTGGCGGTGTCGAGGTGGTCGGCGGCATTTGGGTGATTTTACTCAGCGTCGTTGGCTTGCGAAGCGGCACATTCGCACGCGGTCTGCACTTGCTCGGCTACGTCGTCGGTGTCGCTGGCGTGGTGAGCGTCGTCCCCGCACTGAGCGAAGTAAGCGCGAGCATTTTTGGTCTGACGCAGATTGTCTGGTTTGCATGGCTAGGCGTTGCGATGCTGCGGAAGTCAGAGACGGTTTCGGCCGAAATTCCCACCCCCGCCTACAAATAACGATTGCGCACCTGGCTGGGTCTCTCCTTGAGACTCAGCCCCAAACTAGGAGAAACAAGCATGTCGCAGCAACTTACGAACCAATCATTCAGCGCAACCTTGCTGACGCTGCAACTGTTTTATTCACGCCATTCCGCATAGCGACGAGAAAAGACGACTTTTCTTTTCCAAAAGGACACAACCATGAACCTCTCAAAACTGTTACTTATTGGCTTTTGTAGTATCGCCGTCTATTTGATCTTGGCGGTTGGGCTGACGCTGTTACCTAACCCAAGATTCGAGATTTTGAACACCGCGCAGACGCCTACCGTCACAACGGTCGGATCGTTTGATGAACAACGGTTTGCGGCGCGGGATGGTGCGGAACTGTTTGCCCGACGCATTGAAGGCAACGGCGACACAGTGATTCTGCTGATTCACGGCGTGGCGGCGGACGGCGGACAGCTAGCGCAAAGTGCCGATATGCTGCGCACGGCGACCAACGCGACCGTCTACGCCCTCGACCTGCGCGGACATGGACAGTCGGGCGGCAAGCGTGGCGATGTGGCCTACGATGGTCAATACGAGGCGGATGTTGCCGACGTGGTTGCCACCTTACGCGAACGCTATCCAGAACGCCAACTGTTGTTGGCAGGTCACTCGATGGGGGGTGGCGTGGCGCTGCGCTATGCAGGGATTTTGGCCGATGCAGCAGTCGATGGCTATCTGCTATTTGCGCCACATCTAGGGCAAAGCTCGCCAACCACGCCCGTTGCAGATGCTGATGCAGGCGAGGCGACCAAACACTTTGTCCGCGTCCATATCCCCCGCATTATCGGCTTAACGATGCTTAACCGCGTCGGCATCCGCTGGCTTGACGGACAGGAGACTCTCTTTTTCAACCTGCCAGAGGGGCAAACCCGCAGCTATAGCTTCCGCGCCATGCTGAACTCATCACCTGCCGACCATGCGGCAGTTCTCCGCGCCGTTGACGCGCCGCTGCTTGTGCTGATCGGCACGGCGGACGAAGCGTTTATTGCCGACCAATATCCAGCCGTCATCGCACAGTACACGCTGGGGCAGGTCAAAGTAATTCAAGGCGAAACCCACACCGGCATCTACACCAACAAAACCGCAATCAACGCCGTTGCAAACTGGCTGAATGATCAGGCAGCGCGTTAAGGAGACACCCATGATAACTTTAAAAAACGTTCTCAAACTGCTTGGAATCGTACTATTTGGTCTGCTCGTCACCGTTGTCGGGCTGTTCCTCATGGCGCGGGGGGACCAACGCGTTCCGCATACCGTCACAACTGACCCGACGTTACCGCAAGTTACGATTGATGGCGTAACGTTCCATGCCGAAACGTTTGGCGAGCCGACCAACCCAACCGTTGTTGTCGTGCATGGCGGGCCGGGGGGCGACTATGGCTATTTGCTGCATCTGCACGCGCTCGCCGACGACTATTTCGTTGTATTTTACGATCAACAGGGGGCAGGGTTGTCGCCACGCGTTTCGGCCGAAAACCTCACCCTGCAATCTAACATCGACGACCTGCATCGCATCGTCGAATACTATGGGCAGGGCGAGCCCGTCCACATCATCGGCCATTCATGGGGTGCAATGCTGGCGGCGGGCTACGTTGGGCAACATCCTGACAGCGTGGCGCAGGTGGTGCTGGCCGAACCGGGGGCACTCGACAACGCAGGGCTGGCACGCTTCAACGGGCGGCAGGCGTCGACCCGCGACCTCGCTTACTATCGCCACCTTGTGCCGACCATTTTCGAGTCGATGCACATCGAAGCGGTCGATAGCGATGCACACACCGACTATGTTTATGGCAAAATGTCGGCCGATTTTGTCAACACGGCTGCGGCTGGCTATCAGTGTGAAGATCGCGCGATTACGCCTGTTGTCCCTTCCGTGCCAGTCCCGCCGTCTCGCTTTGGCGCAACGGCATTCAAGACGCTGTTTGGAGAATCGGCCGATTTATCCCCCATCGCCACCCACGCCGACCGATACAAGGGTGATGTTCTGTTCATGACTGGCGCATGTAGCCGCTTTATAGGCGCGGCATTCCAGCGCGAGCAAATGGGGCTATTCCCGCAGGCTGAACTTGTCATGATTGCCAACGCGGGACATGAGATGTTTAGCGATAACCCGACCGCCAGCCTTGCCACTGTGCGCGACTTTTTTGGACAGTAGGCAATGCACGCGCCGTCACGCAATGGCTGGTTGCATTAAGGAGATAACAAAATGACACACCAAATGCGACAACACACCCTCAGAAACATAATCGGCTTTACGCTACTGGCGAACGGGCTGGGCTGGCTCGGCTCGCTGCTGGGCGGTACGCCGACAGAGCCGGGAGCAGGCTTCTTTTTATGGGGAGCCGCGCCGCTGCTCGCCGCAATCTCCCTCAAGCTGATGCAGGGGGACAACGTGTCGCTAGGAGTGCGGCCGAATCTGCGTGGCAACGGGGTGAGCTATGGAATTAGCGTCCTCTTCTATCCGCTGGCGGTGGCGGTCGTGCTGGGCGCATCGCTGGCGTTGGGTGCCGTGACGTGGGTCACGCTGTCCGCCGACGAGCTGGTGACGACGTTTATGCCGCTCATCGTCATCTACTTTGTGTTCGCCATTTTTGAAGAGGTGGGGTGGCGCGGGGCGCTTTCGGCCGAAGTTGAAAAGCTCAACATCGGCGTCTACGGTCACGTCCTCGTCGGTCTGATTTGGGCACCGTGGCACTTCCCCTACATGCGACAACTGTGGACGCATTACGATGAACCGCTCTGGACGCTTGTGCCGCGTTTTGTGCTAGGCGCGGTCGTTTTCAGCATCGTCTATGGCGAAATTCGTCTGCGGACACAATCTTTCTGGCCTGCGGTGCTGATGCACTGGCTCGGCAACGTCTTCGCCAATGGGTTGCTGTTGACGACGGTGTCGCTGGCGGACGGGCGTGGTTGGCTCAGTTCGTTTGGGCTGGAAGGAGTGCTGATAATGACAATTGCCGCTGCCGTTGGTGGCTATTTGGTACATCGGCGGACTGGTCACAATCTGTTTCATCTCAAGAATTGCAAAGGGAAGCGGCTGCGTGGTGGGATATAATCAGCTGCATGTCATCTCCAATTTTGGCGACCAAGCTGTATCTACCACCACTTCGGCCGAAAATCGTTCACCGCACCCCCCTCATTCAACAGCTGAACGAGGGGCTACACCGCAAACTAACCCTCATCTCTGCGCCCGCTGGATTTGGTAAAACGACGCTCGTTAGTCAGTGGATCGCAACGGTCGAGCGACCTGTTGCATGGCTGTCGCTCGGTGAGGCGGATGGCGAATGGTCGCGTTTTCTGGCCTACTTTGTGGCAGCATTGCGGACGATTTCGGCCGAAATTGGAGCCGACACGCTGACCATGTTGCAATCCCCGCAACCGCAGACAAACGAGTCGATTCTGACCGTGCTACTCAACGAAATCGCCACCATTTCGGAGCACTTCATCCTCGTCCTCGACGATTATCACGTCATTGATGCCCAAGCGGTTGATGAGGCACTCACCTATCTGCTCGACTATTTACCGCCGCAAATGCACTTGGTCATTACCACCCGCGAAGACCCGCCGCTGCCGCTTGCTCGCTATCGGGTGCGCAGTCAACTGACAGAACTACGTGCGAGCGACTTGCGTTTTACGGCGGCGGAATCGGCCGATTTTCTCAATCAGGTGATGGGGCTGAAGCTTTCGGCCGATGATGTCGCTAAATTGGAAAGCCGCACAGAAGGCTGGATCGCGGGCTTGCAGTTGGCCGCCATCTCGATGCAGGGGCGCACAGACACGGACAGCTTTATTCGAGCGTTTGCCGGTAGCCATCACTTTGTTCTCGACTATTTAATCGAAGAGGTGTTGGGCAGTCAGCCAGACGCAGTGCGCCAATTCCTGTTGCAAACGTCTATCCTCAGCCGTTTGAGCGCATCGCTATGTGATGCTGTCACCGACGCGCACAATAGCAAGACAATGTTGGAGGAGCTAGAGCGCGGCAACCTATTTGTCGTTCCGCTGGATGATCAGCGGCAATGGGTTCGTTATCATCATCTCTTTGCCGATGTGTTGCAGGCGCGTCTGCTCGAACAACAGCCTGAACAGGTCGCGACGCTGCATCAGCGGGCCAGCGCGTGGTATCAGCAGAACGGCTTTTCGGCCGATGCGATCCATCATGCCTTTGCCGCGCACGATTTCGAGCTGGCGGCCAATCTGATTGAGCTAGTCTGGCGTTCGATGGATGCGAGCTTGCAACTGACGGCTTGGATCAAATGGGCGAAGCGATTGCCCGTCGAACTGGTGCGCGTCAGACCCGTGTTGAGCATGGGGTATGCGTGGGCATTATTTGATTGTGGAGAGCTAGAAGCGGCTGAACGCTGGTTGGAAGAGGCGGAGCGGGCGGCAAAATCGGCCGAAATAATCGTCAACGATCAGGCTGAATTTCGCGCATTCCCGATAACGATCGCCTCCGCCCACGCCTACATTGCGCAGGCGCTCGGCGATGTGCCCGCCACCATCCGGTATGCGCAACAAGCACTCGATCTAATCCCCGCCGACGAATATCTCAGTCGTGGCATCCCGTCTGCGCTGCTTGGGCTGGCCTATCTGTCATGTGGCGAGCTAGCGCAAGCACACACCCGCATGGTCGATTCGATGTCCTATTTCGAGCGGAGTGGCAATGTCGTGTTAGCCATTACCGGCACGTTCAGCATTGCTGACATTGAGATGACACAGGGCCGTCTGCGTGCTGCAATGGCGACCTATCAGCGTGCCATCGCGTTGGTGAACGCGCAGGGAGACGTGATTTTAGGGGCGGCCGATCTCTATCTGGGATTAGGTGAACTGTATTATGAGCAAGGGGATGACGAACGCGCCCGAGAACATTTCCAACGCGCACAAGCGATCGCAACGCAGCCATGGCATCACGCACAGCGAATATACGAGTATCGGTCACGTCTGATTCAAGCGCGAGTCGAGCAGGAGCAGCAAGCGTTTGACGCGGCACTCAAATTGTTAGCTGAGGCGGACGTTCTGATGGCGCAACTGCACATCCCCGACATGCGCCCAATCGCGGCACGCAAGGCGCGGGTCTGGATTGCCGCTGGCAGGTTGGGTGACGCATTGAATTGGGCGCGCGAAAGTGGTCTTTCGATTGGGGATGAGCTGAGCTACATGCGCGAGTATGAGCATGTCACGCTGGCGCGGTTGCGGCTGGCACAGTTTCAAGATAGTCGAAAAGAGCATTGGCTAGAGGAGGCGTTACAACTGTTGGGGCGGTTGTTGGAATCGGCCGAAAATGGCAACCGTATGGGCAGCGTCATCGAAATTCTGCTGTTGCAAACCCTCGCATACCAGTATCAAGCCAACATGGCGCAATCACAAGCCACCCTCGCGAATGCGTTGACAATCGCAGAACCAGAGGGGTACGTTCGTACTTTTTCGGCCGAAGGCCAGCCCATCGCCAACTTGCTAACCGCACTGCACGATCAGAGCCAAGCATATTTTGGGAATTCGGCCGATCAGATGAAAGACTACTGTCGCAAACTGCTTGTAACCTTTCCAAACCAACGGCAGCCTGCCGATCCCGCTCCAGCACAAACGCTTGTCGACCCACTCAGCGAGCGTGAACAGGACGTACTCAGGCTGCTCAACACCGATCTAACCGGCCCACAAATCGCCAACGCGCTATCCGTTTCTCTCAACACGATGCGTACCCACACCAAAAATATCTACAGCAAGCTCAACGTCAGCAGCCGCCGCATGGCAGTTCGCCGAGCACAAGAGCTCAATCTATTGTAATCCACCGTGGCTGCCCCCACATCACAATCGCATATCACCACCTGATTCACCACATCTGGTGAAGACATCTCACCATGTTTCGGCGTATTCTTATTGCAATGAGCCAATGCACAAACGCAGACGCTCACTGAAATAATCAGCTGCTCAATTGAATCTGAGCAACCAATCAAAACAACAAGGAGATTCACATGTATATCAGTTTGTGGGGCTTTTTAAGCGTTGGCGTGGTCTGTGGTGTACTGCTGCTGATGTTTATTATCCACCAAGAGTATCAGCGAAAAGCGCAGGAGTCGGAACGAGTTGCGCGCAAGAACGAAGATCGGCATTTCAAAGCTGATGCTGACTAACCTAAGTAGTTACAAACATGAGTGAGCAAGACACAACCATGCAGGCAGACCTCTATGAAATTCGGGTCAAGGGTCATCTCGATGACCGCTGGGCGAACTGGTTTGATAACCTAACCATCACGCTGGAAGCGGATGGCACGACGTGTCTATCTGGGCCAGTCGTTGACCAAGCTGCACTATACGGCATTTTGAAAAAAGTTCGCAATTTAGGCTTGCCACTCATTTCACTCATCCCGAACCAAAATAACCGCGAGAGAGACACCATGGACAGCAACAACTACCGCCCAAATTAGCATCTCGCTGATATTCACGGATGCCATGCTCGAAGCGTTACTGCCAAATTTTTCATTCTGACCAAACAAGGAGCTTTCGATGTTTTACTACAACACTGACATGATCGACGCATTATCCGCCGAGAAACGGCTCAAACCACTCATGATTGAAGGCATGGTGATCGAGCGACCAAAACTAACAGAGCTGTGGAGAAGACAGCTTGCAGAGACATTCCGACAGCTAGCGGATGCCCTCGAACGGCCCGCCACGCCAAATCTGCCCACATTACAAAGTACATGATTGACACTGTCAATGAAAACACGAATGCCAAAACGCAAGAGGAACTAAAATGACAACACTCACAACAAATCCAACAAACCATTCAATACGCCGTTCAATGGGGATGGCACCGCTTCTTAATGCAAGGCTCGCGGGATTCTTGTATCTACTGCTTGTCCCACTGGGCATGTTCGGCATCCTGTATGTCCCCAATACTTTGATAGTGCCGGGGGACGTGGCGGCAACGGCAAGCAACATCTTAGACAACGAGACACTCTTTCGCCTCAGCATCGTGAGTGCCTTGCTTGCCCAATTGGTCAACTTGGCGGTCGTTTTGCTGCTCTATAAGTTGCTCCGCCCAGTAAATAAGACGGTTGCCCTGTTGATGGTCATTTTCATCACACTGGGCATGCCAATTGCGATGCTAAATGAACTCAATCAGGCGGCTGTCCTGCTGATCTTGCACAGTGCCAACCCGTCGATTGAGCTCGTCGGGCTGTTCCTCGAACTGCACGAATACGGGATTCAAATCGCTTGTATCTTTTGGGGGCTGTGGCTATTCCCAATGGGCTATTTGGTGTTCAAATCGAACTATATCCCCAAAATTATCGGTGTGATGTTAATGATTGGCTGCTTTGGCTATGTGGTTGATGCGTTTGTCTTCCTGCTCAGTCTCGACTTGGCCATCGCGTTTAGCGAGTTCCTGTTCATTGGGGAAGTCGCACTGCCATTGTGGCTTGTGATTAAGGGCGTGAATGTTGAACAGTGGAAAATGAAATCGGCCGAAATCAATCCAACTCACCGCTAAACCATCTATTTTAGTATGACAACGAGACGATTGAAGAGCCTTTGGTTTTATTTGGCAACGTCTCGTTGTCGTGCTAGAAAACAGGAATAACTGTTATGTCTCAAGAAAACAAACCACTCACCACCTTAGTTGTCGGCGCAACCGGCGCAACCGGACGGCGACTCGTTGAACAACTGCTCAATCGCGGGCATCACGTTAAGGCGGTTGTGAGATCGGCCGAAAAACTACCAGACGCCATTCGGAACCATGAAAATTTAACCGTCATCCAAGCGGCAATTCTCGATTTGAGTGATGCGGAGATTGCACAGCATGTCAAAGGATGTGATGCGGTCGCATCATGTCTCGGCCACAACCTGTCCATAAAGGGGCTGTTTGGCAAACCGCGTAGACTCGTAACCGATGCGACACGCCGCTTATGCGCTGCGATCAAGGCAAACAGTGCGCCCACGACCAAATTTGTCTTGATGAACACGGCTGGCAACAGCAACCGCGACCTGCACGAACCGATCTCGTTTGCCCAGAAATGTGTGGTTGGGTTGCTGCGCCACTTGCTGCCGCCACATGCGGACAACGAGCAGGCGGCCGACTACTTACGAACCAAGATCGGCCAAAATGATGCGGCAATCGCCTGGGTCATCGTAAGACCAGACAATTTGTTAGATGAGGACAGCGTCAGCGACTATCAGCTATATGCCTCGCCGACGAGAAGCGCAATTTTTGATGCGGGTTCGACCAGTCGCATCAACGTGGGTCACTTTATGGCTGATTTGATCACCAATGATGACGTATGGAACGAGTGGAAGGGGCAAATGCCCGTGATCTATAACACAGCATCACAAGCGAGTTAATGCAGATCGGAGAGGGGAATCACAAATATGGAATGATGCAGCAGGTGAACTACATTCTGCGTGAGAAATAATTAGAGATGAGGGGAATTTCGGCCGAATTTCCTAAACTACTCCCAACAATCAACGATATAGCTTGGAAAATCATGTCAAATACAAATTGGTCAACAGAGAATATCCCAAACATGGCGGGGCACATCATCGTCATTACGGGGGCAAACAGCGGGATTGGTTTTGAAGCTGCAAAAGAGCTAACGCGCAAGGGCGCGCACGTCGTGATGGCGTGTCGCAGCATGGAGAAGGCGGCCAATGCGTTGCAGCAGTTGCAGAAAGAGGTAGCGGGCGCATCGGCCGAAATCATGCCGCTCGATCTCGCCAGTCTGGCATCGATCCACCAGTTCGCCGACGCATTCAAGGCAAAATACGACAAACTCGACATCCTGATCAACAACGCGGGCATCATGATGGTTCCCTACGGCACGACGGAGGATGGATTTGAGCGGCAATTTGGCACAAATCATCTCGGTCACTTTGCGCTGACGGGCCTATTAATGGCGGCGTTGCAAAACGCCAACCGTGCTCGCGTCGTCACGATCAGCAGCATCGGTCATACAAATGGCGCGATGGATTTTGATGACATGATGTTTGCGGGGGGCGTGGGTTACGAGCGCATGAAAGCATACGGTCGCTCCAAACTCGCCAATCTGCTGTTTACCTATGAGCTCCAGCGCAGGCTCACGGCGGCTGGCAGCGACGTGCTGGCAGTTGCGGCGCATCCCGGCATCTCGAACACCGCGTTGGCTGACCATCTGCTGGAAAAATATCACATTGGATTCCTCAAGCCCGTGGTGGGATGGCTGGTGCAATCGGCCGAAATGGGCGCATTGCCAACGTTGCGCGCAGCCGTCGATCCAGCCGTCCAACCCGGCAGCTACTACGGGCCAGACGGCAAGGATGAGCGCAAAGGGTATCCCGTTGTCGTGCAGTCAAATGCAGCATCGCACAATGCGACTGATGCACGCCGCTTGTGGGAACTGTCCCAGCAGCTAACCAATGTTCACTATTTAGATGAGCAACCCGCAGTCGCCTGACGCGACCACCGAGCGCAAACTTGTAGCGCATCTACATGATGCGTTTACGAGGTGACCTTGTATGGATGTAACGACAACAAAATCGGCCGAAACCCAACCAGTGATCAGCGCGTCAAACGCGCTCTTTTTTGGCGTTCTCTTTAGTCTGATTTTCACAGGCGTGATCTGGCTGGCGCGTGATTTGATCTCTGACCAGCTGATTTTGCCAGACAAGCCTGAACCGTTTTGGTATGAATGGCAGTTGCCCAATCCGACCTTCTGGACCCGCACGACGGCGTGGGGCGGCTATCTGCTGCACCAATTGACGCTCTGGGGGTTAATCTACTATGCGCAGTCGCGCAAATTGACCTACAGCAAGTCGCTCCATCGCGTCAACATTTGGGCATTGGCGGCGAACGCCTTTTTCATCGTGCTGCACCTCGTGCAGTCGATTATTTGGTACGACGGACTCGCGCAGGATGTGCCAGAGCAGTCGTCGCAGTGGTCGGTCATTTTACTGCTGGTGATTGTGCTATTGATAGAGAATCAGCGGCGCGGGCTGTTTTTCGGCCGAAAAATTCCCATCTGGCAAGATGTGACGCGCGCCGTTCGCAAATATCACGGCTACTACTTCGCGTGGGCGATTATCTACACCTTCTGGTTCCATCCCATGATCGCCACGAGCGGCCACCTCATCGGCTTTTTCTACATGTTCCTGCTGATATTGCAGGGCAGCCTTTTCTTCACACGCATCCACGTCAACTCGTGGTGGACGCTGATTCAAGAAGTATTGGTGCTATTCCACGCTGTCCTTGTCGCGGCGATGTTGGGGCAAACGGTGTTGCCGATGTTCTTTTTTGGCTTCTTCGGCCTATTTGTTGTGACACAAATGCACGGCGTACCGCTCAAACGTTGGATGCGCTGGGGCTTCCTCGCGCTCTATGTCGGGCTTGTGCTGCTGGTGTACAGTCAACGTGGCTGGGGGATGCTGAATGAAATCTTGTGGATTCCGCTGGCGGAGTACGGCATCATGCTTGGCATCGCCGCATTGGTTGCGCTGTTGATTCGACTGGTTGGGCGATTTCGGCCGAATGTGAGCACGTGAGCGAGGCAAATGCAGTCAGCAAATCTGATTGCGCCATCTGTGAATGGTAATATGCGCAGTGTGTGAAACAAAAAAGGGGATGTGCATTTTGAGCACATCCCCTCTTTTTTTAGAATGAAGAGCGATTAAGTTGTGATGGGGCGAACACCAAAGCGTTCTGCAACTTCTGGTGTGACAAGACCAAACAGTGCGTACCCAAGTCCCGCAAAGACGATGCCGAGCAGCGTGAAGCCAAGACCAAGTGCAACTGCCGCGTAAGAGACACCAATCGCCATCGCAGACAAGCTGAGCGAGGTCACCAATCCGGCCGCCGTCAACTGCGTGTTGCGCGCCCCGTTGGCAACGGGCTTCCCATTGGCGTCGAGCAGGGCGAGTTCGCTGTTGCTCGTGCCGGCTGGGTCGCCACTTTCTACGGCGAAGCGTCCCATCTCGGCATATGTTAAGCCACCTGAACTAGAAGCGGCGTGATGTTGGATGATGTCGGCCATGCTTAGGGCTGTAGCGATGCTTGCCACTGGCTCATTGGGGATAGTCGCATCATCGGGTGTCGTGATATTTTGAGACGCCAACTGCTGCGTGACAAACGAGCGCACATAGATACCCGCGCCAGCCGTTACCAGTCCAGCCAGTGCCATCACAATACCGATTACCATTACAAGTTTGGGGAAGAGTTGTGTAAGTTTCATTGTTTCACCTTTAAGTGTTGTTGTTATGTTGTGTTTCGTTTTGTTTCGTAACCTGCCCATAGTGTACGTGCGTTTTGACATTCTCCAGAGTGAGGAATGTCATATGATCGAGGTGACATTTCGCAGTGAAATGCTTTGTACCTGCCGCCACACACGTTTTGGTGCCAACACAGATCCATCCCTCATCAAAACAAGATGCAGCCATAACATCAACTTCATAGCGAAACAGACACGTTCAACACTCGCCGGCCAGCGAGTGGCTCGCCTCTCCCTCATTACCCCACTTCTTAATGACAACCCCAACTGTCAGCAATAGCAGAGTGACAAACTGAGCGAACAGCGTCATGCTAGCGTAGCCGACAGCCGCATACATTGTCAGCGTGACCGTCGTCGGCGTTTGCACGGTCGCTGTTGCCGTCGCGTCTTCGTGTCGATAGGTCTCCCCATCTGTTGCGACATCCTCAAGCAGATATTCCCATATGCCCGCATTCACATCGTCGTCAGCGTATTGATAAATCGCACCTTGCGCCTGTGTGCCATGCGATGCGATCAGTTGATCGTTGCAAAGCACCCATGCATCGCGGCTGTTGGCAGCACGACGATAGACGTTAAAGCCCGCGTGATTCACTTCGCTTGCCGTTTCCCACGCAAGGGTAACGGTCATGCCATCGACCGTGGCTTCAAAATAGTTCAAGACGACCGCTGTCGGGCTGCTTGATGGATGTTCGTATGCGCCGATGTCCAAATTGGTCACAATGCGTTCACCCGCCACGATGTCTTGCGGTAAATCCTCTGCTGTATCGCCATCCTCGTCAACATCAAGCGTATCGTTCGGTAAAAACGCCATGTTTGCCGCGCCAGAAGTGCGTGCGCTGTTGGAGGACAGACGCAGCTTTGTTTGGGCTGGCACAACCAATGGCCTGAGCCGCTATGACGGGCAGCAGTTTGTCACCTATTTGCGCGAAGACGGTCTGCCGAATGAGCGCGTGGAAGATTTATGGGAGGGGCGCGACGGGCGCATTTGGATCGCAACGCAGACGGGCGCGGCTGTCTACAATCCATCGCTTGACCAAATCACGCCGCTGCCACTGCCGCCGTTTGCATTCCATACCGATCCCCCCGACGTTTTGCTGACTGACCTGCAACTGTTTAATCGCTCCGTTACACCAGCGGCCGACGGTCTCCTCAATCGCGCCATTTGGGAGACGGAGCAGCTCACGTTGGCGCACGACGAGAACGTCATCTCGTTTGAGTTTGCCGCGCCAGCTGCGCCCGCCGAACGGGTCAACTATCGCTATCGGCTCGTGGGAGCCAACGACGAATGGACGGAGACGAATCGCCCATTTTTGACGTTTGCCCAATTGCAGCCTGGCCGCTACGCGCTCGACATTCAGGCACGGATTGCAGAGGGGGCATGGGGAGATGGTGTATCGCTGCCAATTGTCGTGCGTCCCGTTTGGTGGCAAACGGTGTGGTTTCGGGCTGGTGTGCTGCTGGCTATCGCTGGCGCGGCGGGTGCGTTGATCTGGCAGCGCAATCGCTTTTTGCGTGAGACGAATCGGCGATTATCGGCCGAAGTCGCCACCCGCACCCAAGAGCTTTCCCAAAGCGAAGCCCGCTTCCGCAATCTCGCCAGCGCGACATTTGAGGCGATCATCGTCTACGCTGACGACCAAATTCTGGACGCAAACGCCGTCGCGCACGAGATGTTTGACTATGCGAAGTTGGTCGGTCAATCAATGACGGCACTACTGGCAGAAGGCACGCTGGCGGTTAGACAGCTCGAAGCGAGCGGCGGCGCGACTGAATTGGTCGGCTTACGGCGGGACGGCACGCGCCTGACGTTGGAGGGGCGCACGCAGGATTCTGACAGACAGGATGCGTGCGTCGTCGCGCTGCGCGACATCACCGAGCGCAAGCTGGCGGAACAGCAGCAGCAGGAGCTGGCGGCGATTCAGGAGCGGGAGCGAATCGGCCGAAATCTGCATGACGATCTCGGTCAGGTGATGGGCTACATCAACACCCAAGCCCATACTGCCCGCGAGCAGCTGCAAGCGGGCGACACCGAAAGCGCGACCAAGTCGATCAACCGTCTCGCCTCGATTGCGCGAGACTCGCACGACAACATTCGCAACTTTATTTTGGATATTCGGGAGAGATGGTCTGATGATCCGTTCAGATCGGCCGATAGCTGGCTCGATGCGCTGCACGCACTGGTCGATGTGTTGCGCGAACGGTATGCGCTCGCTGTGACCATCGAACACGCTGAGGCGGTCAAGATGATGACGCTGGCCGACGAAGTGACCAATCAACTGCTGCGCATCGTGCAGGAGTCGCTCAACAACGTACAAAAACACGCCGATCACGCATCGACGACCGTCACGCTGACCCCCCTACCCGACGCCATCGAAGTAGTGGTCTGCGATACGGGTCAAGGGTTTGACACGACGATTGCACGCGCAGGGCATGTCGGTCTGATCATTATGCAGGAACGAGCACAGTCAGTTGGCGGCACGCTCGACGTTCAATCGACCGTTGGCAAGGGAACGTGCATCACGGCAATCTTGCCACGTGTCGCCCCGCTTGATGATGCCGCACACCTCGGCGACGTGCAGATTTTGCTCGTCGATGATAACGCCCTCTATGCGAGTGGCTTACGCGCACTGCTTGAAACACGCGGGGCGGAGGTCGTTGGCATCGCACACAATGGGCAAGAGGCCGTCACGCTGGCGCATGAATTGCAGCCCGACCTCATCCTGATGGATGTCGAGATGCCAGAAATGGACGGACTAGAAGCGGCACGTCTGATCTATAAAGAGAATCCGCTTGTGCGAATCGTGATGTTGACGGTGGCGGCCGACGATGAACGCCTGTTGACTGCACTCCGCAACGGCGCAACGGGCTACCTGCTCAAGAGCTTACAGGGGACAAATTTCTTCACGTCGCTGCAAGCCGCCCTGCGCGGCGAGACGGTGCTTCCCCCTGCCCTCGCTGCTCGCATGTTGGCAGAAGTCGCGCTGGAGGATGACCCCGAAGCGCAACGCGCCGAGCTGCTCGGCAAATTGACGGCACGCCAGATTGAAGTGTTGAAGCGCGTGGCGGAGGGCAAAAGCAACAAAGAGATTGCGGATGAACTGTTTGTCAGCGTCAGCACGGTGAAGTTTCACATTCGGCAAATTTTGGGACGCTTGGAGCTGGAAAATCGGCAGGAGATTCGGCGGGTGGCGATGGCGAAGGGGGTGGTTGAGTAAGATAGTTGCCGGGTTGAAAGTGACACTTTTGACACGGCAAACTCTTTCTTTCAGTGACACAGAATCGGTTCATGCGCGCCTATGACTTTGCTGGCAAAATCATAGGGTGCAAAATCGACTTGACAACCGCTTGATGACGCTCAAAAATGACGTTGAGGGCGTATCATGGAATATTTGGAGCGAGCAGCATGTCACGAAACATTCAGCCAAACCAACAAACAGCACGAGCGGCACAAATAATTTATCCGAATAGCAACAGGTTCATGCGGTTGGCTAAAAATTTTGGCATGCCGTTTGGAGGGGCTGCGTTTGCAGAGATGTTTTCGGCCGAAAAACAACCGGCCATCCCGCCTGTGAGGTTGCGGTTCGTCAGCACTTGCAGTTTATGCCCAATAGACATGCAGCAAAGGCAGTCAGGACACGTTTCGATTGGACTTGTCGCGCAGTGAGATATGATGCGACGATTCAAACTACTCGGCTCCCTCTCGATTCATACTGGTAAAGCGTTATCCCCTGTGCTGAAAAGCCCGAAGGGGTGCGCGATTATCATATATCTACTGGTCAATGGCGGATTGCAGCCGCGTGAACTGGTCGCCGATTTGCTTTGGGAAGCGACATCAACGGCGCAGTCGCTGAAAAATTTGCGCTCGCTGCTCAATCGGATTCGCAAATGGGTTCCCGAAGTTCAGGTATCCCGCAAGACACTGGCGTTTGAGCCGCTGCCAGATAGCGATGTCGATCTCTATCAGTTGCGGGCAGGGCTGACCACAGATGATCTCGCCACATTGGATGAGGCACTCAAGCTTTACACTGGCGAACTGCTGGCAACTTTCTATATTGCCGACGCGCCGCGCTTCAACGAATGGCTGACGGTGGCGCGGGAACATCTACAACGCCAAGTGCGAGATGGCTATCGGCGTCTGTGTGCGGGATACAATGCGGCGACAGCGTGGACGAGTGGCGTGAACGCCGCGCGGCGTTGGGTGACGATCGACCCGCTAGATGAAGAAGCGCAGCGGACATTGATGCAACTGCTCGTCGCGGATGGGCAGATCGGTGCGGCGCAACAGCAGTATGAGACGTGTCGACAGTTGTTGTGGAAAGAGTTGGGGGTCGAACCAGAGGCAGCGACGCAAGCGTTGGCCGAGCAGATCGCGCAGCTCGCAACGCCTGTCACGCCACTCATCGCATCTCCGACGATTGAAAGATGGTCGGGGGAGACGTTGCCCGACCCTGCGCCGCTGCCACCGCGCTCGCTGCTGCCCTATAGGCGCAACGATGACTTTATCGGCCGAAAAAACTCCCTCCGCACTCTCGCCCGTTATCTCCTCCTCTCCGAAAACCGCGCCAAACCGCCTGTCGCCGCCATTTGTGGCATGGGCGGCATGGGCAAGACGCAGTTGGCGGTTGAGTTCGCCTATCGCTTCGGTCGCTACTTTGCCGAAATCTACTGGTTGAGCTTTGCTGACGCGCATAACGTGCCGAAAGAGATCGCGCATATTGGTGGAGAACGCGGGATGAAGTTGTATCAGATGGTGGACAAGCTCGCGCTGACCGATCAGATCGAGCGCGTGCAGCAGGCGTGGCAGAGCGCAACACCACGTTTGCTGATTTTCGACAACTGCGAAGATGAAGCATTGCTGGAAAAGTGGTTGCCCGTGACGGGTGGCTGTCATGTGCTGGTGACGAGTCGGCGGGGGACATGGGCGCGGGAGCTGGGGGTGCAGGTGCGTCATTTGACACCGCTGGATCGGGATGAGGGGATCGCGTTGTTGAACCAACTTGCGCCAACAGCGGCGCAAGCAGATTTAGCGACTGTGGGGGAGATTTCGGCCGAATTAGGCGACCTCCCCCTCGCCCTCCATCTGGCGGGTGGCTTTCTCAACCGCTATCGCCATGTCAGCGCGGCGGCATATCTCAAACAGCTGCGCGAACGCGACCTCTTGCGCCATCCGTCGCTCATTGGGCGGGGCAGTGACCTCTCTCCGACGGGGCATGATCTGCATATCGGCCGAACCTTCGCCCTCAACTACAATCAACTGCTCCCGGACGACGATACAGACGCGCTGGCAATCCGCCTGCTCACCCTGATTGCCAACTTTGCCCACGGTGAACCCATTCCACAGGCTGTCCTGCTCAACGTGATGGTGGGGGCTGAGGCAGATTGGTCGGCCGAACTCGCCGCGATTGACGCGCTCAATCGACTCGATGCGCTCGGCTTTGTCAGCCACAAAGGTCACGAAAACGTCGTCATGCACCGCCTGATCGCCGCCTTTGTATTGGTACAGGCAACGGTCGAAGTCAAGCATGAAGCCACCGACCGTGTCGCCACCACGCTACGACAGTTGCTCAGCGAAGAACAGAAGCAGGCGATCTATCTCGGCACGTTGCCGCTTTCCGACGTGCATGTGCGCCGGGTGATTGCGAATGGGTTGGCATTGCATCTCGTCAGCGCGGCAAAGTTGAGCAGTTGGTTTGGCCTACATCTGATCGACACCGGCGCGTATTTTGAGGCAGAGCCATATGTGGAACAGTCCATCGCCATCCTGCGCCGCTTTCAGCCCGCCGAAGCCCTCGCGCTGGCACAGAGTTTGAATATCTTTGGGACGCTGTTGATGAAGCAAGGGTTAATCAAACGCGCATGGCCGCCTTATGAGGAGGGGTACGAAATTTGTCGGCGTGAGTTGGGCGATGCACATGTTCGAACGATCAATATGCTGCAAAACCTCGCCATTCTACACTGGCATACAAACCGCTTGGTCGAGGCGAAAGAGATGTTTGAGACGGCGTTGCGCGGTCATGAAGCGCTCGACCCGCCGCAAGAGCAGATAATGGTGCGTGTGTTGCAAAATCTGGGTGGAGTTTACAGCACATTGGGGGATTTCGCAGAGGCGGCTCGTTGTCAAGAGCGCGTCTTGACGATTCGACGCAAAACGTTGCCGCCCAATCACCCGCAGTTTGCCGAAAATTACAACATGCTGGGGGTGAACGCCTTTCGCCGTGGTGACTACACCCATGCCGCCGTGTACTTTCAAAAGGCGATTGATATTCGCGTAGAGGCGTTTGGGGCGAACAACTATAATACGAGCGGTCCGCTCGCGAATCTTGGCTTTACACAAGCAATGGTGGGGCAACTGACGAGCGGTGCTGCTAACCTATCACGCGCCTTGGAAATTCGACGCGCAACACTGCCTGAGCAGTCGCCACTGGTTGCGCGTATACAGATGTGGCTCGGCTGGACATATTTTCACCTGACCGATTACACTGTCGCCGACAGCCATCTCACGTCAGCCCGCACGACGTATGTGCAATGGCGCCCGACCTATCTCGATACGGCCGAAACGCTGGTCTATTCGGCCGATCTCGCCATCTATCAAAACGACCTCACCACCGCCCGCTCTTTGCTCGACCGCGCCCACGCCATCTACGTCGCCAAGCATTGCATTGATAGCTTTTTGGCGGGCGCATACTTCAACACGTTGGGTGAACTTGCGTTGAAATCGGCCGAATCAGACAGCGCACGCCAGCACTTTGAGCATGCGCAACAGCTATTATCTCCTATCGTCGATCCGACCCATTTTGAGCTTGTACGAGCGGTTCGCAATCTGGCTAAACTAGCAACATAGTAAATGGGATCGGGATATCCGCTGCCATATAAAACTTAATTGTTGTTATGGAACAATTGGGCATTGATAGCATTGAAACAATCAATCGCACTTTTCAATATGACAAAGATGATGCACAAGTACTTAATGAGATAGCTATCTTTATGGATCAAACTCTGCAAACATAACTCTCTGCCCCAAGCTGAAACCTATCACAAATCCAACGTAATCCGCAACGCTCGGTCGATTTTTTGAATTGTCACTGTGGATAGCGCGCCGCGTTTCCGCAAAAGGCGTGATTTTGAGATAGCGCGAATTTGTCCACCGAGCAGGACAGATTCAAAAGTCAACCCACCTTCCCCTTTGGCAATCGTGACGTTGTTTGGATAGGTGCGTTTGACGTTGCTTGCCTTCGTTAGTGGGACAACGACGATAACGGAGCTATTCCCGTTAATTGCATCGCGGCTGACGATGACGACGGGGCGCGTCCCTGCTTGCTCTGATCCTTCGGTCGGGTTCAAGCGAGCATCAAAAATGTCACCCCGTCTCATGCCGATTCCTCCAATGCTTCCCAATCACTTTCGGCAAATTCTTCTGCAATCTGCTCGTTGAGCAGTTGATAGTCAGCATCATCTGCCATCGCCTCGAATTGGCGGTCGATCTCCTCGCGCTCCAACTCCAATAGAAATTGCTCAAGGGCGGTGACGATCAGCATATTGCGACTTGGAATCGTGCCGCTGTCGATGAAATGCTGTGACCGATTGACCAGGCCGACAGGCAGTGTAACGGTTGTGCGAACGGTCTCAAACTGTTTTATCATCTTGTTCTCCATCATAATCCGCATCAATAATGATGTCATTTTATACGCCGCAGTCAAGAATGTAAAGATGTACCAAATGTCCCAATTCCCCATATGACGTTCACGTGACGTTTGACTTGTAAAGTCGTCACATGAACGACCACTACCAGGCCTACCTCCTTCGTTTACAGCGCACCGACAACGCCCAATGGCGCATCATGCTGCGCGACACCCAAGATGGCACAACCCAATATTTTGCATCGCAGCGTGAGCTGTTTGTGTTTATGTGGTCGCTGTTTCGGGGGATGGAAGCGGCCGAAAGTCAACAGTTACCGAGAGACACTGGAGAAAACAAATGAATAAGCCGAGACAACTAATCTACGCTGCACTGCTAATTGCCGTTATTGCCCTAATTGCGCTGGCAACCAATCGCGCTGAAGCGGACTCCCCTGCTGAACGCACCTTTGAGAACCTGCTGGCGAGCGTAGGAGCGAGCGACAACTACCGTTTCACTGCTCAGATGGAGCAGACGCTAATTCCGCTGGCAACGGCGGAGAATATCGGCCGATCTGAAGAGCGCATCGACTCCATGATTATCGGACAGATCGCCCCAGACAAAAACACCCTCGATCTCCGCTTTGAAAGCAGCGACATTCCCAACTTGCTGCTGGAACAAGAGAACGGCAACACCTACCTCATCCAAAACGGCGAACGCACACTAGTCGATAGCCCACTCGCCGCCAGCGCACCCGACGGCTCATTTGCTGGCTACCTCCACGCCGCCACCCACATTGTCGAGCGCAGTGACCCCAACTTCCCCAACTACACCATCTATCAATTTGAGCTAGACGGCAACGCATTCGGCGCGTACTTGGCTGAACAAATGCGGGCTAATCTACCCGCCAATCAGCAATATCGCGGCGTCGTGCCAGCACGGACGGCGACGCTGATGAACGGTGTTGGTGAGGTTTGGCTCGATGCAGACGGTATTTTGCGCCGCCAGATTTTGGACGTGACGATGCCGGAGCTAAACGAGCAGTATGGTTCGCAGTCGCATATTGTGATCGATTATCAGTATGGGGATGAAACATCCGCGATTCGTGGGTTGCCCGATGCGGTTGTGCCGCTGGTGCAGGCTGTGGTCGATTGTCGCAGTGGCGACCCTTGCGGTATGGTCGAAACATTCACTCAAACACGACTCCTCACCTCACAATCCACCTACCAGCTCCTCCTCGTTCTCATCACTATCGGCTTTGTGACATTGCTTCTGCGTCGCCCCCGCTCACTGCGCGTCACCCTGCCGATCTTCTTGGCATTCCTAATGGTCGTCAACCCAATCCTGCCACTGGTCGCCTCTGCCGCGAGTGAAGACATGCCGCAACCCCAGTCTTTGCTTGACGCACTCAACCTCAACAATACCGCTGTAAGCGACTCATCAGTACGCAATACGCAACACGCAATACGCAATACGATGCCCGCTCTCCTCAATGACGACAACTCCGCCTGCGGTGTCAGCGATGACCGCGATACCGACACCGACGAAGACGGCCTTTCCGATTTTGTCGAAAACTGTCTTGGCACAAGCCCCTACCTGACCGACACCGACGGCGATCAGCTCGGTGACATGCTTGAAGTCACGGGCTTCGTCTTCACCGACACGCAAAACATCCCGACCACCTACTATTCAAACCCGCTTGAAGCGGACAGCAATTTCGATGGTCAAAGCGATCTCAGCGAGTGGGCGCGTCCATACGGCACGGCCGACAAGTGGGACATGGATGGAGACGACAAGCCCAATCTGTGGGATACCGATGACGACGGCGATGGCGTGAGCGATTCGATAGATCTCGATCCAGCCTACACGACCGATTATTTAGATTTGTTCCGCATGACGTTGTACGACAATCAAGAGATTGAGGGGTATCAAATCGTCGAGTTTCAGGTGCAGCCAGAAGATCACGAGCATCTGCGCTACACAACCCATGTCCTCGATTGGCCGTATGACGCAGCTGGAACCATTCAGGACATCGACGGCTCAACAGATGACTTGACGTTGCGCCCCTATTTGAAGGTGTACACGAGCGATCTGCCGTCTGAAGAACTGATGCAGATGTATGGTATTCAGAAGTTTGAATCGACATCGGAGGGTTTCTACTACTTGTATCTGCCGCTTTCACCGATTGGGGATGGTGGCAATATTGAAGCGTTTAGCGGCACCATCGTCTATGACACCCAAGGGCTTAGCGGTCGAACAAGATGGCGTGAAAGCAAACTTAGCTGGTTGGCCTTTTTTGAGCAGGATGATGGTTCGGCCGATCTTATCGCCGAATATGAAGAAGAAGCATTCCGCTTTTCAGGGTTGCACGTTTCCCGCCAAGCCGACTTTGACTACGCCGTGCTGGGAACCCCCAACGATCCCGACGACAATTTAAAGCTGTTCCAACTGATGTCCGCCCTCAGCGCATCCTATCTTGCCACCCTACAAGTGGATCTCGACTCATTGGAAAGACGCTTCGTGACAAATCCAAACCCGATTACCACATGGGGCTTGATGGACGACGTGACCTTCGAGCGTGCCGAAACACCACCCGGCTTTTTGGCAGCCCTGCCCGTTGAACTGGCGAAATCATACGCCAACTTCCTGACCAACAACAGCTATCCGCAAGACGAGTTGGCTTCGCTGATCGTGGCGATGGAAGGGAGAACCAGCTTGTTGACGTTGGGCGACAGCACGACAACGGATGAGATTTATCTCGACCAGAAGACGCTCAAAGGCAAGTTAAACAACGCGCCGATGGCGACGGTACGCAGTATCAACATGTCGTTTTTGTCGTATGCGAACAATGCGTGGGGGCAGGCATCGGCCGAAACCATCGCCGACACAATGACCACACGCTATGACGTGGACGCGATTGCCGCCTCGCTACAAGACCTCTATCCAGGCATCGACGGTGCAGACCTGATCGACACGCTGGCACTCGCCAACTATAGCCTTGAAGACGGGATGCAGACGATGATCCAGTATGGCGACACGACCTACGTGGAGCTCGTTGCCTATGACGAGGCGGTCGAAGATGCGACCGCGCCTGCCCCACAGGAAAACATCTTTTCCTATCTGCTGCGCGTCGGCGGCCTCGGCGTGCCGGGTGAGGGCGTAACCTTTGATGATTACGACAGCTACCTGCAATATCGCTATTCAATCACGGGTCAAGCCGATTGGGATGCAGCAACCATGCCACTGGTGATGCTCGGCGCAAAGTCGGCCGTTTTTGCCGGTCACATCTTGGCAATGATCATGAGTGATGACACGGTCACTGACATCGTCACTGTTGACCGATCGGCTCAATACAAACGGGTGGCCAATGAGATCGAGCGTGTCGCTGATATCGAATCGATACCATCCGTTAGACCAGGCCCCAGAAACAGCGTCACCTATCAGGTCAACAAATCTGACGGCTTAGAGGATTTATTCCGAGCGGCCGAGCTAGACCCCGAAGTGATTGGCAAT
This sequence comes from Anaerolineae bacterium, assembly GCA_030425205.1. Classification (GTDB taxonomy): domain Bacteria; phylum Chloroflexota; class Anaerolineae; order Promineifilales; family Promineifilaceae; genus CALECP01. The sequence goes on along the minus strand of JAUIAP010000023.1, from coordinate 75,450 downwards.
GAGACGACGATTGGCGGCGAATTGGCAGACCTAGCCGATGATGAGTTTGTCATCGGAGAGTACGACATGGTTGAGGGTGGCTATGATGGCGACCTCGATGGCAATTTGAATCCCGATGGGGAGTTTGAAGTTATCGGTGATGACTTTGACGATTCTGGCACACCGGGTTTAGACGCGGATGTTTGTCCCACCCGACGCGCCGCCAACTGCGGCATCGACGTTTCCGATTTAGACAACAACATTGGCAATGTCGATGATATTGTCGTGGTGAAACGGGCAGGAGCATGGGCGAAGATCGCGCCGAAATTGAAGAAGGCGATGGTCGTTGCGGGCGGCGTGTTAGAAGTAGCTGGCTTGGGCTTAGACCTCGCCTCTATTTGGACGACGTATGCCAATTTTGAAAGTATTTATCAATACGAGCGCACCCAATCGCTCGTCTTTGCCGTCACGATGACGGTCATTCTCGTCGTTGTTGCCGTGCTGAGCGTCTTCATCGCGCCATTGGGCTTTGCCTTCATGTTCATCGACCTCGTGTTCCTATTGGCAGACTTGATCGGACTGGCGCATGGACAGTCGGTCAGTACCCGCGATCTGTTTATTGCGGAACTGATCGGCACAATTTGGGATGTCGATTCCCAGACACGGGTACGTGACTTTGAGTTTGGCGGGCTGGAGATGAATGCCGCAGACCCGCTACTGGCGGGCAATCGGTTGAAGATTGAAGATCAGTTTACGGGGGTGATTCAAGCGACGTATAACACGACGATTGGAGAGCTGGCGCACGGCAGTAGTCATGGTTACTTCAGGGTGACATCTGATAGCGACGCGCTTTCGATAGCGCAGAATTGGGATGATCCCGATTGTTCAGATGAGCCTGAATGGTATTACGATTCATCCGCCCGCACCTATTACCCAGAATCACAAGTATGCACCAACGATTTGTGGGTCACGGTTGATTTTGACGCGCCAGCCATCAATGCGGTTGTGTCGCTTAAACACATCGCGCAATTTAACACGCGCTATAAGGAGTGCATATTCGGCGACTGCACGTCGTACACCGATGTTGCCACACTGCCCGACGAACTGCCCGATGAGCAAAAGTGGGATTACATCGACATCACGCTCGATATTTTGCCCGCGACGTTAACCGAGTTGTGGCACTGGGATGCGTTGACCGCACTCAGTACAAACGACGCAGATGCGGACGGCTTGACGTACTACTATGAGACTGAGCTATTTGATACCGATCCAAACGAATGGGATAGTGATAGAGATGAGTTATCAGATGCGTTTGAAGCGTGGTCGGATCTGTATGCAAATTCGGCCGATATTGACAACGATGGCCTCAGCGACGGCCTCGAACTACGCATCGGCACGGGCATCAATGATGCCGACAGCGACGACGACGGCCTGTTCGATGGCGCAGAGTTCTCCTACTACGATGACACGGGCACATGGATTCCCGGTGGTTGGTCTGTCGATATCGACGGCGGCAACTTCTTTGTGTTTGCGTCGCCATTTTCGGCCGATTTAGACCAAGATGAGTTAAACGACCGCAGTGAAACAGGGCAAGATATCGGCACGGCCGCCAGCAGCCCTTACGCCCCCAACGCGCTCGTTCCTGCCGTCTCGTTTACCGCCTCACCCTTCCAGAGCGCATCCGACGGACGCTACGGTGTCTTTGTCAAGCAGGGGGATGTTGTGTCCGCGACACTCACCATCGACAACTTCGCGGCGGCGGCTGTCGATCAGGTCGTCAAAATGTGCTTGCCAGACGCAGCGTGGTCAAACACCAGCGTCGTCGTCAGCGGCCTCAATCCAGCCAACCTGCCGACCGCCGTCCTCAATGGCGACTGCTATGAATGGGACTTTAGCGCACAACCGCTCTACCAATTCTTCGATTTCGAGGCCGTCTTCACGGGTCAAGTCGGCGCGAGCGGCAACATCACCACGCCGCTGACCATCGAAGTGCCATACACCAACAGCGACGGCAATCGCATCATTCGTGACAACGTTTCCTTCACCGTGGACAACGATGCGCCGTCCGTCTTAATCACAGAGCCGCTGACCAACACGCGCTTGGCAGGCGACTTCTTTGTGGTCGGCGGCTTTGCCAGCGATGATCTCACATGGGTCGATCACGTCGAGGTGACCGTTCCAGCAGGAACGTTTGACGCGGCGGGAACGACACCGTGGGCGTATACGTGGGAGTTGCCCGATGGCGGTAGCGCGTCGGTCACGGCCATCGCCTACGACGCGGCGGGCAACGCCAGCGCACCATTCGAGGTTGTCGTGACGGTGGACAGCCTTGCACCCGTTGTCACCACCAACTTCGCCGACGGCGCAACAATTGCGGCGGGTGAATCGTACTCCGACACCATCATGCTGCACGGCACGGTGTCCGACAACTATGCGGGTGTGGTCTATGTGCAGATGGCGTACAACAACCAGCCGTACCGCACGATTTGGTCGGCCGAAACGCCGCAAACAAGCACGGCATGGAGCGGTGAATGGGAACTGCCCTTCATCACCGAAAGCGCACAGGGCGAACATACATTACGACTGCGTGCAGCGGATGACTATGGCAATATCACCGTGCTTGAACAATCGGTGTTTGTCGATTTGTTGCCGCCGACGAATGAGTTGACTGACCGTCGCTTTTCGGCCGATACCATCGCCCACATCCCCCTCAACCAACCATTAACCCTGCAAGGCGTCGCCAACGATGCGGGGCGCAACCCGACCGCAGCAGGGCCGATTGCGCTTGCAGGCACGCTCAACGTGATCGACGATGCGACGATATGGCTCCAGCCCGACTCGTTTGAAGTAGACGACGCGGGCGTGACCGTCGCGTGGATCGGTGACTACAACGGCGACCGCTTGGGCGACATGGCGATTGGCTTCCCTGCCAGCTCTGACGGGCGCGGTAAGGTTGTCGTCGTGACGGGTCGCGCTGGTGATTGGCCGAACCCCAATCTAGGCGACATGGAGCAGCTATTTGGCAAGGCTCCCACGTTCTACGGTGAGATCGGCGCAGGTCTCGGCGCGACAATTGCGCCCGCTGGTGACTTCGACGGTGACGGCTTTGAAGATATGCTGGTCGGCGACCTCGCCAACAACCGCGTCTTTTTGGTCTACGGCAACTTGGGTAATCAGGGATCGAATCTGTTGCTTGAGGGAACGAATGTAGGGAATTGGGATACGATTTCGGCCGAAAACGAAACAATCACCCAATTCGCCAGCGCGGGCGATGTCAACAACGACGGCTACAGCGACATTCTAATCGCCACCGACAGCGGCGTTCATCTGCTTGTGGGCGGACACCCAGCGACAACGGCCAACGTCAGTGATTTGTCAGCCGCAACGCTGGCGGTTGGCAATGCTTCCGTCACAGGCGTAGGTGACGCCACAGGCGATTTGGTCGCTGATTTCGCTATCGCAGTCCCTGCTGGCGCAGGGAGTGGCGGCACGGTCCACCTATTCTCTGGCAGTAGCGGCTGGGTCGCCGCAGGTGGTAGCAGCTTAACAACCGCAACGGCAGTTACCTCCTTCGCAACCAGCGACGCAGCCCCCACCCTCATCAATGCGGGCGACCTCAACGACGACGGCTTTGCCGACTTCGCCTTCAGCAGTGGCGACAATCCAGTCGTCGTCTATGGTGGCAGTTACACGACCGAAACAATCGGCGGAGGCTTTGCTGCAACGCCCAACGGTTTCCTCGCGGCAGCGGGCGACACCAATAAAGACGGCAAAAGCGACCTGCTGGTCGGCAATGCAGATGGCGATGCGTATCTGTTGCTCGGCGGCGACTTGAACACGATTGCCGCGACGGTCGAAGGCGTGGCGGGGTCTGCCTCTGCGCCATACACAACAGGTGCTGATCTAGCGGGGGACGGTTCGGCCGATCTTCTGCTCGTCCCATCTGCGTCAGCCGCTAGCAACGGCGGTTTCGGTCTACTCAACACAGCCAAACCCGCGCATATCAGCCAAGACGCACTACCACAGCGGATTTACGATTTTGGATTGACGATTTACGATGGCGAATCTCGTCAATCGTCAAACGTCAATCGTCAATCGTCAATCGGTGATGTGACGGCCGGTTCGGCCGATGCCGACTACACCAGCATCCAAGCCGCCATCGACAGTGGAGCCAGCCGGGTATTGATTCTGCCCGGTGTTTACTATGAGGCGATTACGTTGACCAGCGGCGTTGAGGTGATCGGGTCGGGTGCAGGGTTAACGACGTTGATGTTGCCAGCGGGTGAATCGGTGATCGTTTCGGCCGATGGTGTAACCAATGCAGCTCTGCTCAACCTGACGCTCAAAAGCGACGGCATGGGCATTGGCGTTGCTGCCACCAACGGCGCGGCGGTCGAACTCGAACGGCTCTTGGTCGAAGGGATGGCGACAGCCGTTACGGTTGATGGCGCAACCAGTGATGTCAACTTCAAAAACATTAGCATCATCGCCAACGTCAACGGCATCGCGGCGTCCAACTGCGCCGATTTAGACGTTCGTAACACGATTTTCGCCTATAACACAGGCACAGCGTTGGCATACGAGGCGTGCGCGTCGATTCAACGGCATGAGTTCAACCTGTTCTACGCCAACGGAACTGACCAAACGCCCAACGATCCCGGCAGTGGCGAGGTCTTTAGCAACCCGCGCTTCCAAAACTACGCGACGGGTGACTACCGTGTAGAAGATATTTCGCCCGTTATCAATGCGGGCTCGCCGGGCGATGCAGTTCCCCCCGGCGCGGGCGACCGCATCGACATCGGCCACCTAGAGCAGACGGGCGGCGGCTATATCGCCAGTCACGACTACTGTTCGACGTGTGAGAATGACGGCTTGATCTGGGGTGTCAATGCGTTTGATACGATTCAGGGGGCGGTGGATTCGGCCGAAAACGACCTGCTCAATCTCTTCGGCGGTGACGGTTCTCAATTTGTCGTCGGTGTTGACAGCGGCACGTATACCGAGTCGATAACTGTCAGTTGGAACCTGCAACTGCTCGGCAGCGACCCCGACAACACGACGATTCAGGGTGTTGGCGGTCCCGCCGTGACGATTAGCGCGACGGTTGGCACAAAGGTTGGTGGCTTCACCCTGCTTGGAGCTGGCGCGACGCCGATTGGCGTGTATGTCACGAAAGGCTCAAGCGGTGTCGTTATCGACCGCAACTTGATCAAAGATAACGCGACGGGCATCCTATTTGACAAACGTTCGAGCGGATTGGTGACGTTTAACACGCTCGTCAACAACACGACCGCAATCGAGGCAACGGGCAAATACAACTGGGCGGACACCAACAGCAACTTGCTCAGCGGCAATAGTAACGGTCTCGTCGCATCAAACGACGGTGTCGTGTTCAGCTATCGCAACTTACTCAACAATACGATTGACTACACCAACGTCATCACGGGCGTGGACGACATTCTCGGTGTCGATCCACTACTGACCGGCTCGTACTCATATCTGACGGTCGGTTCACCTGCGGTCGATGCGGGGGATGTGCGTGAGGCGGTTCCGTCTGGTGGTGGTCTTGTGGCTGACATCGGCTGGCATGAGTTGCGGATTGCGCCCATTTCGGTGCTGATGGGGCAGGCAGATGATTCGATTGCGACGGAGAGTTATGGGGTCGGTTCGGCCGAATATGCCATCGTCGCCGTCGCCGACCCAGCCACACCGGTCACCAGCACATTGCCTACCACATGGACAGATGCTACGCTCGACAGCCCCAACGAAAAGCTCTCCTACTGGGACGCCACCTTCACGCCCACAACGACCGGCTACTACCGCATCTACAGCCGCGCCACCGATGGCTTGGGCAACAGCGAAACCAATAGCGACGACTGGTTCGATGGCGCGTTCTATGTGGATGACACTGCGCCTGCCGTTTCGATTTCGTATGCTCGGCCGAGCGGCGTTGCCAACACGTGGCTCCAGCTAACGGGTGTCGTTACCGACTACATTGGCACATCATTCGACATCGATCAAGTCTACTTCACCATCGACGGTGAACGGTATGAAGGGCGTTGGTCGCTTGACGGCTGGGAAGCGGACGGCGTGACGGGGCGCACCTTCCACTTCATCTACGAAAACGACACCGGCTCCAACGATTTGCTAGACCTGCAAGCATTTGCTGTTGACGGGGCGGGGCAAGTTGGTCAAAGCGCCTTGTTAAACGACATCAGTGTTTCCCATGACAACTTCACCGATTACTTCGACTCGACAGGGCCGCGCATTTGGCACATCGAAGCAGATGACGACTATCCGAGCCTAATACCGCCCTTCCAAAACAACAACATCTATTCTGGCACGATTACGTTCCAAGGGCTGGCCTATGACCAGCGCAAACATTTCGGAACCGACCCACAAGAAGGATTCTCAGGCATCGACGGCTATCAAATCAGCTTTGACGGTGGCCTGACGTGGGACACGATGGAACGCACCATCGACTTCCTCAACAATCTGGAGGGCAACGGTCGCATCTTGCCCTACGAGTGGGAAATTCCGGCCGATCTCGATGCGACGACGATTCCCGTTAAGATTCGCGCCACCGATTACGATGGCAACTCGCAATTCGCTGTCTTCAAAGTGACGGTCGACACGGGTGCGCCGCGCATCGTTGGCACGATCAACTTGGATGCTGGGCCTGCCCTGGGGCAGCACGTTGACGAGATCACCTATCTCGACTTCTCATGGATTGAGCCGACCGATGGCGGCGGCGAAGTGACGATGCTCGGCAACTTTGGTCAGGTCGAACCGACCATCATGCCGACCGCCGTCCAACCAACGAATGAACGGATCGGCGCACGCATCACCGAGGGTGGTGAATGGTATGCGCTTGTGGGCGCAGAAGATGAGGTGGGCAACGAGGATTGGATGTGGATCGGCCCGTGGTATGCGGGACAGGTGCGCGACCCAGATGCACCAAACGGTCTGCCGTGGGGTGGTGCAATTCAGAGCATTGAATTTACCGTTGATGGCGTGATCGACCTGACGCACGGTGAGTATCTGACCCCAACTGAATGGCTGGACACCGATGCGCGCAGTGGGTCGCCGCAGTCGCTGTATAACGCATGGTCGGCTGGACAATCGTTCGTCGGCTGGTCGGGTGCGGATTGGGAGACAGACGGCACACTATTCGTCTATTATGACCTGATCGACGGTGGCACGACGCAGCCCGTTAGCGATACGGGGTCGATTGTGTTGCCGTTTTCGGCCGATTTCGCAGTCAGCTACGCTGGTGGCGGGGAGTGGTTCGCCCAGCAGTGGCAATTCGACGGCAACGCATGGACAACAACCGGCAGTCCTGAACTGGTCGGTATTGACCAAACGATGAAAGGGTTTGAATTTAAGATCGACTTTGAGTTGGGCAATCTGGAATCGGCCGATAACCATCGCATGATGGCGTATGCAAGCGATGACAGCGGCGAGGTGTGGGCAGCTTTCCCGCGCAACAACTCACTCAACGGCACATTTGCGCATTACTACGATTGGAACATCACGGTCGGTGGCGACTTGCTCGAACTGCCGACCAACGCCCAACTGTCAGACCTCGACATGGCGGTGAGCAGTGACCCCAGCGAAGCGACGACGCTATCGCATGGCGAGACGGTGACAGTTGTTGTGACACTGGCAAATCTGGTCGGCGGCACAACGAGCGGCATCCAGCTTCAAGTGACGGGCAGTGCGGGTGTCAACTATCAGACGGTGGCTGGCGCGACGTGTAACGACTGTGCGGCCGATGATAGCTGGCTGCTCGATGTGCCTGCGCTGGCGGTGGACGCAACACAGATTGTGACGCTGACCGCCCGGCTAGACGCAGATTTAACGGGGTTGAACGCGGTAACGACGACGGTGGAATTAATTTCGGCTTCGAGCGACTATTCGGCCGAAACCATCAGCCATCGACTCGACCTCGCCGCGCCATCTGTCACCATCCTGCGTGCGCCGGGCAACGTCATCAGCAGTGCGCCACTCAATATCGAGGGAACGGCCGATGACGGCGCAGGCGCGGGTGTCGCATTGGTTGAGATCAGTCATGATCAGGCCAATTGGCAATCAGCCGTCGATACCGCTTCGTGGACAGCACTCATCACGCCAACGACTGGTCACAATAGCCAACTGCTGGTCTATGCCCGCGCAACCGACCTGCATGGACAGGTCAGTGATGTCATCAGCGCGACGCTGGTGGTCGATGACGTGCCGCCCGTGATTACGCCGACCGTTCCCGCCATCGTCGGTGGCGCAAGCGTCGTGCGTCTCACGGGTATCGCCAGCGATCCTGAGCCAGCCTACGCCGAAGTCGCGCAAGTTCAGATACAGATCGACGGTGGCAATTGGGAAACGGTGAATTTAGCCATTGCTGACACCAATGGTGACCGCGACTGGCTGTATAGCTGGCAACTGCCGCGTGAAGATGGCGGTCAGCATACGATTCGCTATCGGGCGTTTGATTACGCGGGCAACGTCGTCACCTCGACCGCGCCGCTTATGACGGTGGTTGATACGGTTGCGCCTGTTCTGAACGTCGATCGCTATTTCTCAGCCATTCAGGTCAATGACCCAACACCTGTCCTGAGCGGGACGATTGCCGATGGGCATAGCAGCGACAGCGTGCGCGTGGTGGCGCAGCCGACGGTTGGTGATAGCGTGGAGTTGACGGCGACGGTTGAGAGTAATGGTCGGGCGGTTGGGAGTTCGTGGCGGATTTCGGCCGATACCCTCCCCGTCGGCAGCTACACATTGATCGTGCTAGTGACGGACGAGGCTGGCAATGAGACCATTTCCGACCCGTATGCGCTTGAGGTCACGGTTGGCGTACCGACCAGTGTTGACCTGCAACAGCTTGACACAGCGACGGGGTCACAACTGCTTGCCCTATGGCTGCTATTGTTCACTTTTATTGGCATGGTATGGGTGACGCATGAGCAGTTGCGTCGTTATCGTTATGCGAAGTCTGTCGATTAGGAGATCGATTCTTGGCACGATAGATAGATACACTGAACCCCGATGCAAGTTGCGTCGGGGTTCAGGTTGCCCCACTTGAACGGCTTGTCTTGAGTTATCATAGGCAAGGTTGGCTAATGACAAAGCAGCATCTAAAGCCTCTCCAAGTATTCTACCTACTTTAACTCCTGCTGCACGAGCACCACGAGCTCCAGCAAGTTCCAAGACCGCATCTATAGCCCCACCTATGAGTACAAGGGCAGTATTAATAAGAACAGTGATTCTTCACGCGATATATCAAAAATCAAACCTGCATCAAGCCATTCTCGATATTGAACCCTAGAATTTTCATAGGTCTCTTTAGGTGTATGGCCTGTTGAATCTGTGTGATTAACTGGGGAGAAGGTCACATAATCGAGCGTGTCACTGCCTGATGCGTCTGAATACACCAGTGCGTGCAGATTGCCACGTGAATCACTGTTGATCTCTTCAAAGCTGCCAAGTTCGGGGACACTCACAGGAGATGACCAACCAGCGGCCGATTCGACCATATGCGACCGACTGCGCAGACCAAACAGCAGATGCAATTTGCCGTTTAACAAAGCAGATTGGGATGTAGAAACAATTGTTGAAGAATGTTGAACAGGTATTCTGAAAACAATGTTGGCTATCTCCAGCCTTTCGCTTGGGGCTACGTCATTTGACGTATTGTGTTACACACGATTGGATTTATACTCCGCGAAATCGCTGTTTTGGAATTATTGCGTTTGGTTCGCCCTACCCTCAACATGTAATAGGAGAATCAGTTAATGTCATCGACCAATGCAACTGTTGCGACGCTGCATCGACAGCAACCCACTCTGATACGAACAGCATCGAAAACGTTATGGCTGTTTTCGCTCGTGATATTTGTCGCGCTATGCTCATGTACTGTCAATGCGCAGAGTACGCCAGAACATCAAGTTTTCTTGCCAATCATTTTCAAGTCGGCCGATGTGTTTACGGATATGCCCAATTGTCGCTATGGTCTTGTTGATCTGTCTGGCACGCCGCCTGATTGGATGCGTGCGATGGGAACGGGATGGTATGTTAACTTTGGTGCAGACCGACCTGAGTTATCAGATATACAGTACACGCCTATCATTCGCATCGAGCAGTTGCGAGATGACGACGGAAATCCGATATTGCCGCGTGGCTATCAAATTAAACCGTCACTCGATTACTTGGTTGCACGAGCACGAACGTATCCTGGTCGTCTCTATCTCGTCGGCAATGAGATTGATCGGATTGGGCAGGATGGGACAGAACCAGATCTCTACGCTGAAGCCTATCACCTCGTCTATCATACGATTCGGGCGGTTGATCCATCGGCACGCTTTGCGATCTCCGGCTTGGTTCAAGTGACCCCCAATCGACTGCGCTATCTCGACTTGGTTTGGGCATCCTATCAGCAACAGTATGGCGTTCAAATGCCAGTAGACGTTTGGAACGCGCACATTTATGTATTGCCAGAAGTCGACCGCAACGGCGTACCAAATAATATTGCCAGTACGGCAGTTGGCACAAACAACTTTGGTGCGATCAAAGGGAGTGATGCAAATGTACTTTACTGCGGTGACGAAAATGATGACACTTACTGCTATGCCGAGCATGACAATATAACGATCTTTGCCAACCAAGTGACAGCAATGCGTCAGTGGATGAAAGATCACAATCAGCAAAACAAGCCGCTTATCATTTCAGAATATAGCCAACTCTACCCCTATGAAATAGAAAATGATGGCAGCTGTTTTCTGAGAGATGAGTATGGCCAATGCTTTGATGAAATTCGTGTCACAAACTTCATGAAGGCAACACACAGCTATCTGGAGACGGCTGCCGATCCAAACTTAGGCTTTGCCCCCGACGGCAACAAACTTGTCCAACAGTGGGCATGGTTTGGTACGTATACAGACAGTCTTGGACACGCAAGCAACCTCTTTTTGAATGAGGCGTTCAATGGCGCTCCTGGCAACGATGCGACGTTGACTAATATGGGGCAAGCGTTCAATGCGGCGGCGACAAGAGGTGAACTTCGGCCGAATATCGTCCCATATTTCATTTCGAGTCGCTTGGGCAACAACGGCGATGTTATTCTGACCGTTAACGCACGTAACACGGGTGACTCACATGTTATTGCCCCATTCACAGTCACATTCTATGCAAACGCGGGCTTAACCCAACCACTTGCCACCGTCACAATTGAGCCAGTTCTTCTCGGTTGCGCGCAACGGGAATATACGTTCTCGGCCACGTGGACTGGCGCACCGGATGGCATAAGCAACGTATGGGTCAAAGTCGATTCAGGAAACAAGATTGACGAGTTTAACGAAAACGACAATGTGTTGAGCGGCAGGGCTTTTAATGGAATAGAACTCTACTTACCAGCAATCCGCCGCTAAGGAGACCAGGGAAATGTCAGGATCATGGGATAGATCAAAAGCTGGTAGACAAGCTCGATTTCTCATCGATCACGAGTCAATGGGCCAAGTCCAGCCGCCAAACCACCGATGCGTTTCATAAATGTTATTCAATACCTGCGATACGTAAAGTCACTCCACAACAAAAACTTCGGCCGAAAATCCCCCCAATCGCCCCTGTCCATCCAGCGGCGCAACGCTGATCCCATAACGCACCCCCGCCTGCAACCCCGTCAGCGTCACGTTGTTCACCAACTCGCTTGGCACATATTGAAATTCTGGGTAGGTCAACTGCGCCTGTGGTCGCAGCGAGACGGCGTACCCAATTGCCGTTGGAATCGCGTCCCAAGCTACCTCGTATATGCCATCTTCAATCGCCATAATGGTTGGCGCGGTCGTCGGCATCGGCGCACCCGTCCAATTTGCCGCCACTGCCAAATTGAGCCGCACCGCTTGGGCAAGATAGTTGTAGTCGATTTTGTCAAACGTGTCGGTGGGGGAGTTAAGCAGCGCAGCACTTTCTTCTGATTCAAGCAGCCGCACGGCAGGAATCCCCGCCTCCACAAACGAACGTTGATCCCCGTAGCGACCGTTGCGATCGAGGCTATCGACGAGATCGAGCGGGAAGTCGGGCTGATAGAGCGCGTTGAGCGTCGCCACATAACGGGCGACTTGCCCCGATGAAGAGGACGCAATTTCAGGGGCAAAGAGGCGCAACTGCTGCGGAATGCCGTCACGCCCGCCGACGCTGTCGTTGTTGAGCATCATGTCGATTTGCCAACCCTGCTCGGCCGCCCACTTCACAAATGCTTGGCTACCCTGTGCGTCTTGCTCTTCGGCCGAAAATGCCACCAACACCACCCGATGACTCCGCTCAGTCGCACACAGCAACCGCGCTGTCTCCAGTAAGACGGCGACCCCGCTGGCATTGTCATTCGCACCCGGCGCAGGGCTTTTGCCATCTTGCACGTTTTGTACGCGCGTGTCGTAGTGCGCCCCAATCACCAGCCGCCCCGCATAGTCGCCCGTCGCGCTCAGTTCAACGACGATGTTATGCTGGGGCGTGCCGTCTTTCATTTGGTAGGGCTGCTCGCTGATGGTGGCGCAGTTGGGGGTGAGACGCTGAAATTCGGCCGAAATCCACTCCCTAGCTGCCCCAATCCCCCGCGCAGGATCATCGGTCGCGCTGTAGCTATTACGTGTTTCAAAACTGGTTAGCTGCTGAACAGAGGCGAGCAGTTGCTGTGTTGAAACATTGTTCAACAGTGTATCAATTGTCGCATCACGGCTTGGGGCGATGGCGACCGTTGCGCGTTCAATCGTAACCGCCGCCTCCGCAGTGACAGCGATCTCTTCCGCAATTGCGTCACTTTCTGTGGTAGGCGACTCCCCCGACGATCTAACGGGCGCATTACATCCACCCAACAGCAGTAAAACCAAAACCAAATATCTCACGCTAAAACCGCCCATGCCAACAGCAACAGCAAAATCACGACCAATCCCCCTAGCCAATAGGGCAGCACGTCGCCGCGCTGCGCTGGATCGCGCAACCTGGTGAGGTGCGCCTGAACGGTCGGAACGATCTTTTGCACCATCACATCGTCGAACTGAAATAGCCCTTCACGCAGTTTAGAACCCACTTCCGTTAGGGCGGGTCTGACCTTGGAGTCGGTAAACTGCCCTAGTTGCGTCGCTGCCATTTGGGCATCGGCGCGAATGTTGACGGCGGCGAGTTCTAGGTGGCGCACCAGCGGGGAGGCGTGAACAGCCGCGCTAAACGCATTGGCAAAATCTGCTCCACTGGCGTAGCGATCTTGGGGACGTTTGGCGAGCAGCTTGTTGACAGCTTGTTCGATGGAAGGGGTGAGATTCGGCCGAAATCGCCTCACCAAATATGGCTCCGTCTCCAAATGATGCAGCACCATATCAAGCGGTTCCTCCACCGCTGGAAACGGCAGCCGATGGGTCAAAAGCTGAAAGACGATTACGCCAAGCGCATAGAGATCGCTCTGCGCGACCACGTTTTGCGATGACATCGCTTGCTCTGGCGCGAGATAGGTCGGCGTGCCGAGTGCCTCGCCCAGTGTGCCGACTTCGGAGAGCAACGCCAGTCCAAAATCGACCAGAACGATGCGGCCGTCAGGCGTTTGGATGATGTTGGAGGGCTTAATGTCACGGTGAAAGACACCGTGCTGATGGGCATAGTCGAGCGCGGCGCACACCTGCTCGACAATCGAGACGACATCATCAAGCGATAGATAGTTTTCGCTTTTCACCTGTTCAGCCAGCAAATCACCCAAATGCTGTCCCTCGACAAACTGCATCGCCATGTAGAGCAAATCATCCGCCTCACCATAGCGATACACTTGCACAATGTTGGGATGATTGAGCTGGGCGACGGCGCGTGCCTCGTGCTCAAAGCGATTGCGGTAGCTTTCCGTATTGCGGAGGGCGGGGTTGATCAGCTTGACGGCGGCGGGGCGTTGCAGGCGCAAATCAGTCGCGTGATAAACCTGCGCCATCCCGCCCGATCCCAGCAGATCGCCCAGTTCATATTCGTCAAGCTGCTTGGGTGCGTCAATCACGGTAGCGTTACCTCACATCCACCGGCGGCGATGGCACATCGGCCGATTTCAATCCCATCATACGTCACAACAAACTCGCTCACACCGTCACGCGGCACAAAAAACGCCTCTTTTTGATCAACTTTAGGGGTACGAATCGCATTGAAGCCTTGACAGTCACCCGGCCGATTATTGGGCTGACCGATAATTTCAACTGCGTCACATTTGCCCGGCTGGATGTCGCGGAAATAGCCTGCCCATGCGCTCCCTTTGAGACGGCGGTCATCTCCGACGGCGGTGAACTCAATCGGCCGAATCGCAATGCTTTCCCCCGTCGGATTGTAAGCATAAAAGTTGTTCGCATCCCAACTCAACCGCAACACGCGCCCGCTCACGGGAGCCACCCCACTTTCCGCAGTTGGTGGCTGCAACACAACCCCCGCTTCTCCCGCGACTGTTGCCGTTGATGCAAGGTCGAGAGTTTCATCAACCGCCGCACCCTCCGCGCCATCGACAGCTTCACCATCCAAATCATCAACGACCACCACCGCTCCCGTTTCGGGATCAATAACCGTCGCATCATCGCCACCACCCCAAACAAAATAGCCTAGCATCAAACAGAGTAGCAAAATCGCGCCCAACCCCAAAATCGTGTAGGGGGACAACTGACGACGGGTTTCTTGAGCAGTGGGCGGCGGCGTAGCGACGGGGCGAGCAGATGGAATTGAGCTTTTTGGCTTGAGGCGTGTCCCCTCATCTGCTGGTGGTTTCACGACGGTGGGGGGTGTCCCAGATTGCGGCGATTCGGCCGCTTGCACGACTGTCGGTGGCACAACAAACGCGGCAGGTTCATTCCGCACAACGGTCGGATCGACGCTGGGAGCCGCCTCATCTGCTGTGGAATCGCTCCGCACAACGGTCGAATCGGCGATGGGAACGGCATTTTCAATCGCGGCGGCTAGCGTATTGATGAACTCTGTCGCCGTTTGATACCGCTCTGTGGGTTGTTTTGCCATCGCTTTGAGTAGCACATCAGCCGTCGGCCGATTGAGCGCAGGATTGATCTCCTGTGGGTCGGGCGGTGGCTGTGTCGCGTGTTGCACCAAAACGCTGACCAATGACGGATCATCAAACGGCACGCGCCCCGTCAACAGTTCGTACAGAACAACGCCAAGTGCGTAGATGTCTGATTGGGGAACGGCATCGGCCGATTTTCGCGCCTGTTCTGGCGCAACATAGTGCGGCGTGCCAATCGCCTCAAACAACGTTTTCTGGTTCTCCAACATCACCAGCCCAAAATCGCTTAACGCAATTCGTCCATCGTCGGCGATCAAAATGTTGGCGGGTTTGACATCGCGGTGAATCGCACCCTGCTCATGGGCATGGTCAAGCGCGGTTGCGACAGATCGGCCGATTTCCAGTACCCGCGCCACAGGCAACAACCCCTCTTCTTTCTTCAACAGCGTCGCCAAATCAGTTCCCTCGATTAGCTCCATCGCAATATAGAGGTAATCATCGCTGCTATTGGCGGCGTAAACCTGCACGATGTTGGGATGCTGCCAACGCGCCACCGAACGCGCCTCGCGCAAAAACTGCTCCGCTACCTCCGAATCCAGTTCAGCCCGAATTACCTTTAGCGCGACGGGACGATCCAGCATCATGTCGTCGGCGTGATAAACGGTCGCCATCGCGCCCGAACCGAGTGGGGCGATGATTTTGTAGTTGTCTAGTTTTTTGCCGATTAGTGATGTGTTCATAAAACTATTTGATTTACGATTTTGGATTTACGATTTACGAGAACGCGCTTGCTTCGTAAATCGTAAACCGTAAATCGTAAATTTATGGCTGCGTCGCCGCTTGTGCCACAGTACGGAAAATCGGCGCGGCAACATCTGCCCCCGACCCGCCATTTTCCACAATCACGGCAATTGCCACCGTGCGCCCTTCGAGACGAATAAAGCCTGTAAACCATGCGTGGGGCGTGCTGCCGTCGCCTGTTTCGGCCGTGCCAGTTTTGCCGCCAACAGAAAAACCGCTGACCGCCGCATTAACCCCACTGCCGCCGCGCACTGCTTCAATCATAATGTTTTGTGCATCTTGCAACGCCTTCTCGTCAAAATCGTTGTCGATCCAAACTTCTGGCTCCCGTTCCCAGACAACGCTGCCATCGGGTGCGAGCAGGGCGCTGGCGAGATAGGGCGCGGGAACATCCCCATTGGTCGCAACGGCGGCGGTCATCAGCGCGACGGAGAGCGGCGAGACGAGCAGTTCGCCCTGTCCAATCGCCGTGATGGCGCGCAGCACGTTGTCATCGAGCGACCCATCCGCGCTGAGTTGGGCGACGCTGGCATCTATGTCAAACGGTGGGGGTTCAGATCGGCCGAAACCCAGCCTCTCCGCATAATTCTCCATCGTTCGCGCCCCCATCTCATCCCCCATCCGCGCAAACGCCGCATTTGCCGACACCGCGTAGGTGCGCGTTAAATTGAGCCGCGATTCGGGATGGTTGGGGTCAACCACATCAAAACCATCCACTGTGTAAACATAGTAGCTGCCATTTTCATCGCGCTGCTGTTCGCCAAACTCAAACATCGTCTGCGGGTTGGCGTGTCCACTATCCAACGCCGCCAGCAGCGTGACCGTCTTCCACGTCGATCCCGGTGGATACAGCCCTTGCGCCGCACGATTGACCAGCGAGACATCTTCACGCCCTTCCAACCCCGCCACATAGTCAGCGTTCTGCATCTGCACGGGGTCAAATCGGGGATAGCTGACCATCGCCAACACCGCGCCCGTTTCCGCATCGAGCGCAACGACTGCGCCGTTGCGATTGCCCAATCCAGCAGCGGCCGCCTGTTGCACGCGCTCATCCAGTGTCAGCCGCACTTCGTACCCACGCACGGGCAGTTCGGCGGGAATGGTGACGGGGTCCCGCTCTGGTTCAGGCGTTGCCAAGCCGAGCAGCTCATCATCATATGCACCTTCGATCCCCGTGATGCCGCGCTCGTCACCAGAGAGATAGCCGACGATGTGGGCGGCCGATTCAAGCGGATAGACGCGCCCTGCCCCGTTTCCATATGCCAGCGGCGCGTTGCGTGCGGTGATGATGCCGCCGCGCTCGATCAGGCGCAGGTCGGGCGTAGGGGTTGGCGGTGGCGTGGGCGACGCCGTGCCCAACGCAATGATTTGCTGTGCAGGTGCAATTTCAGCACGCGGCACGCCGACTAGTTGCCAATAAACCATCCGCAATGACAACGCCAGCAGAATGAGCAGCGCGACAACGGTGAAATGAAGAAAGCGGCGATTTTGTGCCATGGTTGGATTTACGATTTGCGATTTACGATTTACGAAAGAGCGCGTGCTTCGTAAATCGTAAATCCAAAATCGTAAATTAGCGCGATATACGTTGCGCGAGGGCGAAAACGATTCCCATTTCCAATAGGTTAACCAACAACGCCATCCCGCCGAGCGTGACAAATGGAATGGTGACCCCTGTGACGGGGAGGAGCAGGACGGTTCCGCCGACCATCACCAACACCTGTGTCAAAAAGTGGGCGGCAATGCCAACGAGCAGTAAGCGTTCAAAAATTTGTCCAGCGGGGAGCAGCATCGCCAGTCGTACAATCCGCATGATGAGCAATCCGAACAGGAGCAGGACGGCAAACCCGCCCGCCGCGCCTAACTCTTCAACAAGCGCGGCAAAAATAAAGTCGCTGTAGGAGAGCGGGACATTTTCAGGCACGCCCCAGCCCAACCCCGTGCCGAGAAAACCGCCGTTGATAATCGCCTGAATACCCTGCACCGATTGATAGCCGGGCCCTAATGCGATGCTGTACCCTTGTGGCTGGCCGTTGAGAACGAGTTCTTCGGTGCTGAACGGATCGCGGAAGGCGATGACGCGCTGCTGGATGGTGGCGGGAACGTCCCAAACGGCAAAAAGCGCGATGCCGACGATGAGACCCGCCGCGACCGCAATGCCCATGATGGTGAAAAAGATGCGCTGGTTAAAGCCGATGTAGAGCATCGCCAAAAAGATGCCCGTCAGGATCAAAATTGCGCCGAAATCGGACATTTTGACGAGGGCAAGCGTGGCGATGGCGACAAAGGTGAGGCTGGGGAGAAAGTAGCGCAGGGGTGGCAAACTCAACCCTGCAAATTTGAAGGCGTGGCGTTCGGCCGCTTCCCCTTCACTTTCGATATACCATGCGAGAAAGACGATCAGGGCGACCTTGATCGCTTCGGTCGTTTGGATGGCGGGCAGGCTGCCGATTTGCAGGGCGAGGCGTGTGCCCGTTTCGTCGATTCGGCCGAAAAACGCCGTCGCCAACAGCAACACCAACCCAATCAGCGAAACCGTCATCGGCCAATCGCGCCGTAAACTTTCAACGACCTGCGGAAAGCGTATCAACAGCATGAGACCGATCATGCCCGGCACAAAGCCGCGCAATAGCTGCGAACGCGCCGCCTCTGGAAAGAGACGTTGTAGCAAAATCAGCCCAATCCCCATCAGCAAACCGATGATCGGCAGAAGCAGCGGGGCGTCGGTCACCTTTTGATAGGTTAGGAGCAGATGGGCGGCAGCAAGCAGACCGATGATGACAATCGGCGTGGCAAACGTCCAAAATGGGGCGACCTCCACATCGAGCGACTGTTGTACAAACGTCACAATCACGAAGCCAAGCAGCACAAAGGCGGCGACGATCAGGAGCAGCGTGCGTTCAGATTGACGGGCGTTCACTGTTCGATCTCCAGCTCAAATTCACCGATGGTCAAAACGCTGTCGGACAGTAGGGGTTGCGGCGTGCGTTCGATCAGGACGTTGCCGTTGAGCAGCGTACCGTTGGTGCTGCCCAAATCTTCAACCGTCCAGCGTGCGCCGTCCCAGCGGATCATGGCGTGTGTGCCAGAAGTGAACGCATCGCGTAGCACGATGTCGTTGTCGGAAGATCGGCCGATAAGCGTCATGTTGTGCAGGGGAAAGCGTGTCCCGCGTGGATGGTTTGCCTCCGCGCCGACACTGCGAATGTGTAGTTGCGCTACCTCGCTGGGGGCGACGCGGCTAGGCGTGACGTGACCTTGCATTTCGCGGTAGACGACGCGCACCATGCGAAAAATGGCAAAGTAAAGTAAGCCGAGAAAGAGTAAGTTAGCGAGCAGTATTAGGGGCGCGGACATAACTGCTATTGTATCTCACTTACCAGAGGGAAAAGTAAGTTTTGGGGTGGACAAGGGAATAGAAATCAGCACATCTCGTAAGTGAGTTCGACCCCTGCCAGCGTGATTTTGTCTCCCTTATTGAGTTGTTTGCCAGCGACGTCAACGGGTTGTCCATTGATCGCTGTTCCGTTGGTGGAGGGGCGAGCGTTGGGGTTGCCGTCGTGCAAGGTGTAACCGTTGGGCGTGCGGCGTAGCGTCGCGTGATAGCTGCTGAGAAGCAGGTCATCGTCAGGGAGCGTGATGGTGGCATCGGGATGGCGACCAAGCGTGATGAGGTCTTCGTACAGTGAAATTGTCGTATTGTTGGGAAGGCGCAGACAGGGTTGGGTGGCAATGTGGCACGCCACCGTTCGGTTCGGCCGAAATGCGACCGTCGGCTCAACAGGCGTGGCGGGCTGGGCTGTTGTGGCGGCGATTTCGGCTGAATTTCGCGCCACGCTCTCATTTGTCTCGATCACAATCGACAGTGGGGCATCCCAGCGATAGCGCGTGCGGCCATGTCGCTGGTTGGCGGTGTCGAGCGCGTCGCGCAGGTAGGCTTGCCACTCGGTCAAAATGGCGGGTTGATTCGGCCGAAAATGCGCCACATAATCATCTGGATGCAATGTAACTGCAAACTGATTCGGCACAATCTGCATCTCGCCGCGTGTCGTCAAATGCGCCTCATCAAACAGTGCCTTGACGAGCGACTTATTCAAATCGGCTGGCTGCAACGTCCCGCTCCAACGCCGCAGCATAAACGGCTGACGCACCTGTGATTGCAGCCGCTTGTCCAACTGGCGTGGCAATGCAAGCAGATCGCTCACCGAATGGCGCAGGAGACTGATGGGGGAATGTTCTTCCTGCTTTACTGTTGGGCTATCGCTGGCTAATTTTTGGCTCGTAATCAGGCGGTCAGCCAGCTCATCAACGGTGCGGCGGTCAAGCTGCCACTCTTTTTCGTTGAGCTTTTCGACGGCGTGCAAAATTGTCGCGGCATCGTCAAACTGGGGCAGTCCGTCAGCCGTCGTCAGCGGCAGCTTGCCAAACCAAAAGGCGTGGATCGGGACAGGGATCGTCGTTGCGGCGGCAAGCGTTGCGGCCGCAGCGTGGGGATTGCCCTGCTCAAAGCGCGTCGCGTCTGTGGCAACGAGGACGGCGGCGGGCAGAACGATGGCAAAATCGACAACGGCGCGCGCATACGCCAGCCCAATCAGGAGATGGGAGGGAACGGGTAGCTGGTCGAGCAGCTCGTAGGCGATTTGGGTGAGTTCGGCCGAAACCGGCGCACTGCCTTCAGTCAATGTTGTCATGGGCGGTATTGTGCGCTGTGAGGGGTTCGTTTGTCAAAGGTTACGGGGGACATCTTTTCTGTCTTCGTAGAGAATCATGCTGTACCCCTTTTTGTGCCGCTCAAAGCCAGATGAGGTTAGCCATCAATAGGCAGGTCGCATAGACTATGACCCTAGAGATCGTCTCCATCACACTTGCCGAACCATTACACATAAATATCGCACCGATTGATCTAGATTGACAATCGCGCCCCAACAATTGACAAATGAGTACAAACGAGATCCACAAAAACGAATGGCTGCAAAAACTGATGCGAGCGGGATTTATCGCCAAGGGAATCATCTATATCCTGATTGGCGTTTTGGCATTTCAAGTCGCAATTGGCGTTGGCGGTAGCACAACAGGTCAAGACGGTGTGTTGATGAAAGTGGCAAGTCAGCCCTTTGGCCGTATCTTGTTGGGTCTGATAGCAGTCGGACTCGTTGGGCTGACGATTTGGTATCTCATCCGTGGCGTGAAAGACACCGATGATGCGGGGAGCGATTTTAAGGGACTCATCAAGCGAACAGGTTACATCCTCTCGGGTCTCTTCTATGCTGGCATTGCCTTTTCTGCTTTTCAGCGGGTGTTTAACAGCAGTGGAGGGGGTCAAGGCGATGTCTCTAGCTGGACGGCGCTGGTGATGCAATACCCCTTGGGACGCTGGTCAATCGCCGCTGGGGGTGTCGTCATGATGGGCGTTGGCCTCTATCAATTTTATCGCGCCTACTCGGCTAGATTTATGCACCATCTAAATAAAGGGGACATGCAAAAAGAAGAGCGCCATGCGGCAAGGCGTGCAGGCCAATTCGGATATTCAGCACGCGGTGTCATTTACACCTTAATCGGCATATTTTTGACACAAGCAGCAGTCACTTATGATCCAGAGAAAGTAGGCGGCATCGGCCGCGCGCTGACCGTTTTGACCCAGAGACCGTATGGTCCCTACCTCCTCAGCGTCGTCGCACTGGGCTTTATCGCCTACGGCCTTTTTGCCGCCATCACGCTTTCGCGCCATCGCAAACTTTAAATCCAATGACTATCTCTTTTTAGAATTGATCTCTTCAAACACGGCCTCGTTGATCAGCAAAACGCCCGGTTTTGCCTCTTCAACATTTGTTGGATCGCCCGAAACGCCCAGTGGCAAATCTTCCCAAAAGGGGCCTGTCGCATCTCCCAACCAGCGCAACTCGTTCCACAACGTTTGTTGTTATCGCCCAATCATTAGATTACTGGTCTAAAATCGCGTCTGCTCCATTCAAAAATGCGCGCAATTTCTCACGCTCGTATTTTTTGATCTTCATTTGGCTTCTTGTAGCCCACATAATCAATAACTATTCTGTGCGCGTGGGAGAGAAAATGATGTTCTCATGTTTAGTCTCCTTCCATTCCTTGCCGCGCTGCTCATAAAAACCTTTGGGGACGTTGGCCTTTAACTCTTCGCCCTCGAAATCGTATCCATGTTCCGCTCCGATCACCGCGAATCCTTGCCAATCGCCAACGGGCAGCATTCTAAATTTTGCATACACCTTTTCACGCAACTCTCGATTCTTACCTACGTCCTGTATGAATTTCAAAGCCTGATTTGTCATTTAACACTCCTCTACAAGTCGGGTTGTTAACCCATAGGTCGGATTGACAATCCGACCTACACTAAAAAATGCCGCCAAACACGCTGCTAAAGAGGTCTCCAATCGCATCAGCGGCAAAGCCAGCCACGCCGAGAGCTTCTTCAATCGCCGATTCACCCAATCCGAGCGCATCATCGAGAACATCGCTGATCTCCTCAACGCCGTAGCCAACCGCTTTGAGCGCGGATGCAACTGTGCCGGCAGAATAGCCGAATGCCGCGCCCACACCGTTTGCGATTTGTGTTGCCCCATAGCCAGCCGCATCGAGTGCGATGGCAACACCCTCAGCCGAAGTATTGAACGTGTATTGCAGGGCACTGGTGGTTGCGTCTATGCCAAAGCCAGCACCTTTTAACGCTATTGCCACTGCGTCACTCGTCGCGCCAAAGGTCATCCAGAGAGCTTCTGCTGTGGTGCTCGCCCCAAAGTTTAATCCCTTTAGCAAGCCAGCCATACCCGCCTCCCCAATCTGATAGCCGCTGACTAGCCCCCTGCCGATTGCGTTCGCGCCGTATCCACCTACTTTGAGCGCGATAGCCGCTGCATTTGCAGTGAGACCAAAGGTCGCCTTGAGTGCATCGACCGTTACATCTGATCCAAATCGAAGGCCTTTCAGCAAACCTGCAACGCCGTCTTGGCCCAAGCCAAAAACGGCCGATGCCCCTTTTGCAATCTCCAACGCGGTGTAGCCTGCCGCTTTCAGGGCAGCGGCGGCAACCTGAGGAGTCGCGCCAAACACGGTGGCTAATGCGCCCGTGACAACATCCACCCCATAGCCAACCCCTTTTAGAATGCCAGCAACCGCATCCGTACCAAGCTGATAGGCGACCTTTAGGCCGTTAGCGATCTCGTCAACCGTATAGCCCGCTCCCTTGAGAATAGTCGCGGCACCATCGGCCGAAATGCTAAACACAGCCTTCAGCGCATTGGCGGCAACGTCAGCGCCAAAATTCAACCCTTTCAGCAAACCCGTCACTGCGTCCGCACCAAGCTGGTAGACCGTCTTGAGTCCGCTGGCAATCTCGTTGGCGGTATAGCCAGCCGCGTTAAGCGCAAACGCCGCGCCATCGGCCGATAATCCAAACACGGTCTGTAATGCACTAGCGGTTAGCTCAACCCCACTTCCAATGCCCCTCAAGACACCCGCCACCGCGTTTGCACCCAGCCCAAAGACATTTTTCAATCCGCCAGCAATTTCATTGATGGCATAACCAGCCATATTGAGAGCGGCCGCTGCGCCGTCGGCCGTCACCCCAAACGCTGCGACCAGCGCGGCTGTGGCGACATCGGCTCCATAGCCTAACCCTTTTATCAGCCCTGCCACGACCCCAGCCCCTAGCTGATAAGTGACTTTGAGTCCGTTGGCAATTTCGTTAGCAGTATAGCCAGCCGCATTGAGCGCAAACGCCGCGCTATCCGCAGTTGCGTTGAACGCGGACAGCAACGCGCCCGCGACAATGTCTGCACCATGTCCTAATCCTTTGAGAACGCCTGCAACCGCGTCGGTACTCAACTGATAGGCGAATTTGATCCCGCTGGCAATTTCGTTGATGGTGTAGCCTGCCGCTTGAAGAGCTGCCGCTGCACCTGCGGCTGTGACGTTGAAGACGGCGGCCAACGCCCCTGCCGTCACCTCTACGCCATACCCCAAGCCTCTAAAGATGGTCGAGAGCGCATCGATTCCAACGTTAAAGACGTTCTTGAGCGTGGCGGCAATCTCGTTTGCCGTATAGCCAGCGACGTTCAGCGCAAACGCGGCTCCATCGGCCGGAATGTTAAATACCGTTTTAAGCGCAGTCGCCGTAATATCGGCCGCGTAGCCGACCGCCCGCAACGTTGTCGCAACAGCATTGGCCCCAAGCTGATAAGCACTTTTCAGACCGGCGGCGATTTCATCGACCGCATAGCCAGCCGCCTTGAGCGCAAATGCAGCTCCTTCTGCTGATGCGTTAAATGCCGATAGCAGCGCGGCGGCGGTGATGTCAGCCCCATAGCCCACGCCCTTCAACGCGGCAGCGACGGCTTCCGTCCCCAATTGATAGGCGGTTTTCAGGCCGGACGCGATTTCGTTGGCGGTGTAGCCAGCCGCGTTGAGCGCAGCGGTGGCAACGTCAGTGGTGGCGTTGAACGCCATCAAGAGCGCATCCGCCGTTACGTCAGCCCCATAGCCCAATCCCTTGAGCGTGATGGCGACTGCATCTGTGCCGAAATTGAAGACCGTCTTCAACCCGCTGGCGATTTCGCTTGCCGCATAACCAGCGATTTTGAGGGCAGCGGCTGCGACTTCGGCCGATAAATTGAACGCCGATTTGAGGGCGGCGGCGGTGATTTCGGCCGAAAAGCCCACCCCGCGCAATACGGTCGCCACCGCTTCGGCTCCAAGCTGATAGGCAATCTTCAAGCCAGCAGCGATCTCGTCTGCCGTGTAATTGGCCGCCTTGAGCGCGAACGCCGCGCCGTCGGCGGTGGCATTAAACGCCGACATCAGCGCACCAGCAGTAATATCAGCCGTGTAGCCAATCCCTTTGAGTGCGATGGCGACCCCATCCGTCCCCAAGTGATAAGCGTTTTTGAGACCGCTGGCGATCTCGTTTGCCACATAGCCAGCCGATTGCAGCGCAGCGGCTGCGACATCGGCGGTCGCGTTAAAGGCGGACAACAACGCGCCAGCCGTCACATCGGCCGCATACCCTACCCCTCTTAGCACACCCGCAACTGCGTCGGCAGCGAGTTGATAAACCGTTTTCAAGCCGCTGGCAATCTCGTTGGCGGTGTAGCCAGCCAGTTTTAAGGCTGCGGCCGTCGCGTCAGCAGCGGCATCAAACACCGTTCGCAGCGCATCGGCGGTGATGTCGGCGGTGTAGTTCAACCCTTTTAGCGTTGCGGCAACCGCATCCACGCCGAGATTAAACGCGCTTTTCAGACCGTTGGCGATTTCGTTGGCCGCGTATCCCGCTGATTGGAGGGCGAAGGCGGTTATATCGGCCGATGCGTTAAAGGCAAACTTGAGCGCGTTCGCCGTCACATCCGCCGCATAGCCAACCCCTTTGAGGGCAGCGGCAACCGCGTCGATGGAGGCGTTGAAGGCAACTCTGAGCGCATCTGCCGTGACATCCGCTCCATACCCCACCCCTTGCAGTACGCCAGCAACCGCGTTGATGCCAATTTGGAAGGTCGTCTCAATGCCGGCGGCAATTTCAGCGGCGACATAGCCAGCCGTCTTGAGCGCAGCAGCGGCCGCATCTGCCCCATAGCTGAACACGGCGTTGAGTGCTGCCGCTGTCGCCGCAGCCGCAAAGCCAACCGCTCGCAGGGCTGTGGCAACAGCTTCGGCTCCCAAGTTGAATACGTTGTACAGAGCTGTTGCAATCTCTGTTGCCGAGTAGCCGACGGCGTACAGCGCACTGACGATTTGCTTCTGCGACCAATTCCACGCATCGACCGCAAACTGGGCGACCTCCTCAGCCGCATAGCCACCGAAGTGCAGAGCTTCGATAATCGCCTCTTTGGTGACATCAAATGCTTCATCAAGCGCCTCAACGACCTCACCAATCGCGTAGCCAGCGTCGCGTAACGCTTTGGCAACCTGCTTTTCCGTCCAGCCATACGCCTCGTTCATGCCGCCCGCGATGACGACCGCGCCGTCCCCAATTGTTTGGGATGCGCTGATGATGCTGCTCACCGCGTCGTCGCCAAGCTGATAGACATCTCTGGCAACAACCGCCAGATTGCCCGCGACCCACGCAGCCCCCGCAGCAATGGCATCCGCCAACTCCTCCAGCGTACGCCAGATGGACAGCAGCAGTTCAGCCGCTTTCTGGCGCAAATAGTCAACAAGCGCGTTGAAAATATCCTCAAAGCTCCCTACAGGTTCTTGGATCGCCAGCCAGACGTTCAGTTCATACCCATAAAAACGGATATGCCCCGACAAGGTCAGGTTAAACGCATGGGAAATTGTCAAATCGGCCGATGCGCCAAACCCAACATCAATAAGTGGAACATCGATCAACCCGCCGAGCGACAGCGTGAGGTTGAGCGTGAAATGCATCGAGCCAGCCGCTCGCAGTTGACCGCTGTTCGCAACGGCGGTCAGACTATAGCCACAAATTGGCAGCGATCTTTCTAGCATGAACTTGAGACCAGACTGGTCGAGTTCCGCATAGACCGAATGGCTGATGCCAAGCAGCGAGACCGCCGCTGACATGTGAAATTCTGGAATGGCCTCTGTGCCGAGATACAGCCTAAAGCTAGGGTGGTCACTGCCCAACGCCCCTTTGACACTGAACAGGTCGATGCCAGCCAGGTTGAACACGATGGGTGACAGTTTGCCGGTCGCATCGATCATGGAGGTCGAAACGCTTGCCTTGAGGCTCGCCTCCCACCCCCAAAGTGAAAGCGTTCCGTTAATGGTGATTCCCTCATCGTTGTACTCGATTTCACCAATTTGGGTAGCGGCGGGAATGATTGAAACGCGCACGTCTCTGGCGTGGACGTTGACAATCTTTTCGAGGGGCGTTTTGATTATGGCGGGCAGGGTTTGATAGGCGAGAAAAACGGGAGCCGAAAAGCAGGAAACCAGTTGCAGCAGCGTGATGTACTGCGTTTCGAGCAAAAAGACAAAATTATCTGCATCATTGGCATCGACCAAGATGGCGAGACTGCCCGACACATCCCCGATTGTGAGATGGTCGGCCGCCGCCCCAAAGTTGTCGATCCACGGCGCGGCATACGTTCCACCGATCTGCACCGCCATTCTGTGGACGGAAATCTGTGAGAAGTTGAACGGATGCCATGGGCCATTCGTCGCTTCTAGCGTGTACGCACCTGTGATCGACTCGGCCTCTCCCGCGATTGTCCCCGTCATGAGCAGATCGTCCGCACCCAAAAAACTAAGTGTCAGCAGCAAACTGTTGCTGATCGAAAGCGACGGTTCAGGTGGTGCGCCGCGCATCGACAAGCTAACGACCGCCCCCTTGTAGACCAAGCCGAAATGCTTGCCATCAATGATGGTGATGTCTTGCTCGATGATCGCATCGAGGTCGAGGTTTAGCCCCGTCTGTGTCTGGTCGAGCGTCAAGCGAATCGTCAACGCATCTAATCCCAAAAAGCCCGCCACGAACTTCAACAGCTTGCCCAATTCACCCTTGTCGTCGGCGGCAAACGCCTGCATGTCGAGCGTGCCATAGAGGTTGAGCCCAGAACTAATACCGACATCAAATGGCTCATCATCATCGTCTATATCTTCGCCGCTGTTGGTGAAGGCGATTGATGGATTAGAGAGTGTCACACCACCCAAAATGTCGAGAACGGCTGTGACCTCCTGTGGCAGCGTTCCGCCCAGCAGTTTGCTGATGGTCATATTGAGGTCACGTCCCTTGATCTTGACCAACACGGTGCGGGTTTGGTCATTTGCAACGGAGAATTCGAGACCAATATCGGCCGCATTCCACCCCAACACGTCCACCGTCCCGCTGATCGCCAAGCCCACCTCTTGTGCGCCCGGCTCCGCCGCCGCGAGCAGTTCCAGCTCGATATTTTTGAGCGGCAACGTGCTGATGAGTAAGCCACCCAACTGCGCAAATGGATTGAACTCCGTGAAGGTATCAGGCTTGACCTCCAAATTATTGCCGTTTCTTGACTGGTCAATGTCGTTGAGCAGCGTTTGCAGCCATGCGGGGTGATTGGGATCTATCAGCTCGGTGGGGTTGGAACTGCGCTTTGTGCCGACCATTGCGGCAGCGGGATTATGGGGCATTGGGGGCGGCGCAGGTGCGTGCACGGTGGCGAGGGGTGCTGAAAGGCTCAACCCGTTGCTCGCTTGCCAACTTGTTTCATGCAGCGTGGCATGAAAGCGGTTGGTTTTGTCTACAATCGTCTGTTGAGGAAGGCCGCTATTGAGTTGCCAGTTAGCAACCAATCCGTTTTCCGTTCCAAGCAGACGTGAGCGCATTGCGGCTTGAATCTCTTCGGCCGAACGCGCCACATTCCAAATACGCACATCGCGCATCAGACCTTTATAACGATGGTTTGCAATGCTGGCTGCGGTCTGCCCAAGCACAACCTCGACTGGTTGCACCATTTGGATTGCGCCATCAACGGCTGCCTGCTGCACGCCGTCCACGAACAAGCGCAACTGCCCATCCATCACGGCTGCAACGTGGTGCCACTTACCGTCGGTGAGCGACGCGGTGGATGTAACGACGCGACCGCCCTCGTAACCGGGTGGTTGGCGATGGAGATAGCGTAGCGTCCCATCGGCCGAAATCGAAAGCCGAATGCCGTGCAGGTCACCAACCGTCGCGGCAAAAATATCGCCGATCTCAGGCTTAACCCACGCCTCAACGGAATAGTTGCCGCGTGCAAAATCGATCACGCCGCACGTCACGTGGCCGTTGATCCCGTCAAATGCCAACGCCGCATTCTCAACAATTGGCTCAGGCGGTTGGTTAAATTGGGAGGGCGGTCTAGCAGGGGCAACAGGCTCCGCCTCCAGCGGTTTGCTCAAAATCAGGGTCGGTGTGCTGATCCAGTCTGCATTCCCGTGCAGGATGCCGCGATTCTCACGCGAAGATTGATCTTCGGCGAAATGGGTAGCTTGGTCGAGCGGCCAGTAGCCAACCAGACCCGCCTCGTCACCGCGCAGGCGATGGCTCATGTAAGCCGCGATTTGCTCTGCTGAACGCGCGACTTCCCAAATGCGGACATCGGCGATTTGACCGACAAAGTTTTCGCCGTGTCGGGCGTTTCGGCCGATATTTAGATTCATTCTTTCTGGCATTGTGACGGTGTACTTGAAATTGCCCACCTGCGGCTGTCGTTGACCGTCGAGGTAGACAATCGCCGTCTGCGAGCTCTTGCTCCAGCTAAAGGCGACATGATGCCACACGCCATCGGCCGCAAGCGAGTTGTCAACCACCATCTTATTGCCCCACCCCTGTAGCTCAACGCGCAGTTGCCCGTTCACATGGTAGAGCGAATAGCCATTGTCATCCCAACCACCCCCACGATTGACAATGTGACCGTAGCTTCCCTGCGACTTAATCCACGCCTCGACCGTAATCGCGTCGGCGAGATGCGGCCCCTCTCCACAATCTACATATGACTGCGTGTTGGGCAGCGACAGGGCAAGTGGCTCTCGATCAAGAAACAGCGGCAGCGTGTCATCGCGCTGACGGGTCGCGCCATGATTTGTGCCGTTGTGGCCCGCGCCAGATTTGTCCAAGACGGTATGGGTGAGCGGCCAATAGCCGACAAGCCCCGCTTGCGGTACATCAAGGGTGCGGGATAGCGTATCGCTGATTTCTTCCTGCGACCTTGCAACATTCCAAAGGCGCACTTCAGCCAGTTCGCCGTTGAAGTAGTCGTCAAACGAGGCACTTCGGCCGATATTCAAATTGACATCGGCTGGCATGTTGAGCGGGACGGTGAAGCTATTCGGTTTCTGCTGACGCTCGCCGTTAATAAAGGCGGTGGCGTGATCGGCCGATTGGCTCCAGCTAAAGGCGACGTGCTTCCACTGCTTGGTGGCAGGCAGCGTATATGTAAACGTCCGTTGCTGTTCGCCGCCTCGCAGCACGACGCGCAGCGTGTCAAGCGTCACATAGACTGAATAGCCATCAACCCCTGAACCGCCACCACGGCTGATGACGTACCCATGGCCGCCGCGACTTTTGACCCAAAATTCGAGGGTAAGCGCATTGCTGAGCGTCGGCCCTGCGCCGCAGTCGATGTAATCGTTGATGCCGTCAAAGGACAAACAGGTGCGGTGAATCGTTTGCATGAGAAATTTCCTTTAGATTGTGTTTCGTCTGCTGCGTGCCATGCGCGTGGTTGCGTCATTACTCACGACCACCTGTGAGTGCTTTTTGCAGTGTCTCCAACTGTGCCCAGTCAGCTGCGGCGGCTAGGCGTGCCTGTTGCGGCCATGTGTCGGGGACGGCTAGATTGAACCGCGCCCCGCCCGCGTCGAGAATGGCTTCGAGCTGCTCCGTCGTGCTGTCAGCCAGTGCGTCAAATGACGTGATGCCCGCCTCGTGTAGCAGCGTCGCTGTTTTTGGACCGATGCCCTCAATGCGGGTTAGGTCATCCTTCGCACTGCCCACACCGCTGCCCACTGTGTACAGCGTTCGACCACTGACATCCTTAACGACAAGCTCCCACCGATCATGCGTCCCGCTCACGACGACGAGTTCAAATGGGCCGCGCCCTCGTTCGCCTGAAAACAGCTTGATTTGTTCGCCTGCCTTGTTCCACCAGCGCATCGTGCCTTCGTCGTCGAAGGTGATTGTGATCGGCCGATTGCGCTGCTCAGCGCGAAGATGGGCAGCCGCCACATCATCATTTGCGCCTTTGCCGCTGACGAGAAGACTGCCTTTTTCGGCCGAAAGTTCAATCCGGAAATCCCCCTGCTGTGTTGCCCAACCCGCTTCGAGATAGCCGCAAATGCTGTACAACGTCCGATTTTCCGCATCTCTGACAACGAGATCACAGCGATGATGAGCGGCATTGGCAAGTGCCAGATGATACGGCCCCACTCCCCGCTCTCCCACATACGTCTTGAGCCATGTCGCACCAGCTTTCACCCAACGCATCCAACCATCTTGTGTGAAGTAGCGCGTCATATCTTCGCCGTCTATGTCGCTTTTGAAAAGAACTTGCTCCCCCTTATTGACAGTTAAACGATTTTTTGAATCCAAGCCAATTAGATGTCCCATCTCTGAGGCGGTTTGCCATCCAGCGGTCACAACGCTATAGAGCGTATACAGAATTTGCTCCGCAGCATCCTTGACGAGGATCGTCACCACGTTCGGCTGACTCTCTTCAATCGCAATCCGAAACGGTCCTTCGCCCTTCTTGCCGCTAAAGGTTTTGAGCAGTTCGCCGCGCCGATCATAATATGAAAGCGCACCCTTAGAATCGAAAGAGGCAAAATGGGGATTATTATCAACCTTCGAGTAGACGGCGAAGCTGCTGCCGATCTGCGCGTCACCGCGTTGAAGGGTCAGATCACCGTTCGTATCTAGCTTGAGGATGTACTCCCCTTGCTTAATTTGTCCGCCACGCGAGAGATACGGCGTGCTGAACAGGTCGTAGACAAACGCATCCCCTGTTGACTGCCTGCGATAGATCGCCACTGCTGCGCCGCCGCCGCTGCGTTCTTCAAGTTGAAGGTAGTACTCCCCTCTATCAAGTGGCTTACCAGCGGGCTTAATCTGTTTGAGAACGGCTTCGCTTGCTGGTTGCGTGCCACGCGCCAAGTTGAATACGCCTCTGTCATCGACAAAGGCACAAAAGCCATAGCCAGCACCGTGAACGTTCCATTCCTCAACGGCTGCGCTAACTAAATCACCACCAACAGTTAAAAAGGGTGCGTCGTTAAAATTGAGTGTGCCGATAGGGGTTAAGCGGAAGTGGTGTCTGCCAGCGACGAGTCGTTCATTCTCGCGCAAGGAGGTCGCGGTGTTGCTGGGGCGATAGGTGGGGTTGACTCCGATGATTCGGCCGATCTTCCCCCCCGCATCGTCCACCATCGACTGAATGGAACCGAAGACACCGTTTGTTTTGAATTGCGCTGAAACATCAACGGGAGAGATAACGCTGTACTGCCGATCTGGATGCGCCATAAACAGGCGAATATCCCCCTCTTGATCGCGCTCCATAAAGTAGATATCTTCCCGACCAGCGTCGTAATCGGGCAAAATGACAATGCCCTGCCCATTTTCTCCATCAACTTCAATCGGATAGATGCCGCGCTTTAAGAACACAACATCGGTAACGTCACACCAGCCTAACAGCAGCTTTTCGAACAGCGTCAGCCGTTTTTCCCCGCCAATCGCGCTCATGATTGAGTGGTCGTGCGAACGATTCACCTCCCGCGAGTACAGATCAGGTAAGCCAAATGCGTGCATCACTTCATGAATCATCACGCCGACAGGATTTGGCGAACCTGCTGGATCGACAATGACATACGGTAGTTCTCGGCCGTCTAGGTCGGTTGCGGCTATGTCAGCCAAGTCACCCGTCTTGCACCAGTTTGAAGCCAGTTGCTCCGCAGTCGCGGTGCGTGCGGGAAACACAAAAATTGCAAAATCCCAGTTGCTCGGTAAGACAATCCTTGCGTCCACCTCACGGGCAACTTTATTCCAATCATTGGCATAGAGATGATAGTTGCCGCGCAGCGTGAGCCAGCGTGGTGATTCATCCGAGCCGCTATACACATCGATATCTAGCTGAACACGCCCCTGCGACGCATTTGCTATGAACTGCTGCAACTTCGACTGTGCTTCCCCGCTGTTCGACCCGATCAGATCGTCAATGAGCTGTTGTGCGCCCCCTCCCTTGATATCTTGAAATTCGCACAAAACGATGCCACCAACAACCCGTGTAGGCGCATCGGTCGAACCGGTTGCGGTGTCAACAAAGGGCGTTGTCAGAAATGAATTTCTTAGCGCAGAGACAATTGCCTCTTGCGTGGCAATGTCCGCTGTGTCATACAGTTCCGCTACGGCGTATGTATCGACAGCCCCTTCCGCTGAAGTTAGCGCGAGCGTTTCACCTTCAAAAAAGGTGGCTTCATTCATCTGCAACCCGTCACCCTGAATTCCGCCATGAACCCAACAGAAAGAGGTGATCGCCGCCTTATTTCGCGCCGTTTGCATGGCCTCTGCAAGTGAATTGGCCGGAGTAATCGCTGATTGCTCCAATGTAGAACGATTAGCGTGAACACTATTGGGAATTTTTGTAAAAACGAAGGTTGTTTTCAGTGTAGTGGGTAGCTCGATCGTCCTACGGATAGACATAGTGCATTTCCTTCAAAAAGATAAAACTTGCCAAGTGACGGACGTCGTCAGCGGGCAAATGTTGTAACCAATAGGTGCGTAAAGTTGGTCTGATGTAACATAGATCTACTGCTCGTTGGCAGATTGAAGTGCTTTAGTATGTAACTTTCGCCTTTAGTCTCTTGGCTTGTTGCACCCACTCCTTCACCTTTGAGACAGAGGGAACGGCTTTTACCAATTCCTGTTGCTCATTGATTTCGTCCAATTTCATCTGTAAATTTTCGGCGTTACGTTGTGCAAGCTCTTTGACGGTGTCCACCCCTGCCGCTTCTAACAGGTCGCTGTTTTTCTCCCCAACCCCTTTTACCCTCATCAAATCAGCGCGATTTACCCACCCGAGTATTGTCTTTTCGGCAATACCCGTCTCCTTTGCAAGACGTCGACGCCCCGTAGCATCACCCGCCACTTGCAACAGGGCTTCTGAATCGCCAATATCCTGTTCTTTTAGTTTTTCGGCCGATTCAGCATCAATCCCCTTGATCCCCAATCCACTCTTTGTTTGCTTGCCGGCGTCCACCTGCCCAACCTCTTGTTGTCCCTGCGAAATGAGATCATTATCCTCGTTCAAAGCCGATGCTGAACTTGGCGCCCCCTCAAACTCAACCGTCAGTTGATATTCACCCTCAAGATCATAGCTCTCAGCGTTATCCAAACGGATGTTAATCGTTATGAACAGTTCCCCTATGACGTTCACTGTTTCAGAATAATCAGTGCCGATCTTAAATGGCTCACCGTTCTCACCTATTTTGCCGACCAGTGCGTACTCAGGCAAATTGGGACAAATGAACGAATCGTCAGCCCGACCATATCCAGATGGGAAGAAGCTTTCTCCCTCTTTCATATTTCGAATGCCTTCCGATTCATTTGCGGTGATAGTGAGACGATATCCCTTATCCAGGTTAATCCCAGTCCCTTTCCAGCTTCCATAAGGTTGGGCATATATGCCAATGCTATTTTCACTCATTGTCGTTTCCTTATATGTTAGTTGTCAATCATTTTTATTTTTGATAATTCAGCTAGATCTACTCATGAGCGCAAAGCTAGGAAAGCTACAATTTAGCGTCTGACCATAGTCGCTGTGAAAACAAATCTCGGAAGTGGGATAGGTTTGGGAACTTCACAACTATTGTCTTTTCACACACCCCGTCTGTAGATTTGAGCCAATGCACATAGTATATCGGCCGAACGCTTCCAGGACGCTTCCACACGTTTATCACGAAAGTCGTCGCTGATATTCGAGGCCAGTCCAAGACCTAGCTCTGCTTGGGAGCGGGTTGCTCGGAACATTTTGACTATGCATTACCGACTCTTATCATGCATGGTTCTTTTGCGCGACATTTTGTCTCTAGTTCAACTTGACGGGGGCAATTAAGATCGTTATTCTAAGCACAACAACATGCACAAAGGAGTAAACAGAATGAATAAGCGAGATGAGTTGATCAAAAAGTATGAAGCAGATTTGCGCGAGAAATGTGGTGTCGAGCCAGATGGCGACCTGTTGCGAAAAGTTACAATCGGGTTAGGCCCATCGATTTATAATAAGGATTCAGCGACTGTCTCAGCGACTGACCCAAGCGAGATTGAAAGGCTTAAAAACAATTTCCTCATCAAGAAGCTGGGGCTATCTGAGGAAGATGCACTTGATGCCGCAATTGAGAGTGTCATAGAAACGTATGGCAAGTCGGTGCGAACAAAGCATCGGGCGGTCGTCTACTATTTGCTGGTCGTTCACTTTGATAAAGCAGCAGTCTATGGATGAGTCCAAAAGCAGACCGTTAACGGTCTAATAGGCCGCCGCTCTAGCGACGATCACCAGCGAGAGGGCGGTGCTTTTCTTCTCTCGATCTTGTGTTTCTGGTGTGCTTACCAATAGTTGGGGGAAAGGTGGGCACGATCTGCTTTGGCATCAGCGTGCGAGGGGCGCGTCGTGGCTCAAGCGTAGAAGTGGGTTAAACTGCGGACGACTGTAGATACCCATCACACATCAACGCTGATGAAGGAGACACATGCTGTCTACGACAAACAGATTGGAAACAAACAAACAAAACGCCATCGCTTTCTACCGCACCGCCTACTTAGGCGAACCCGCCAAAGCGGTCGCGCAATACGTCGGCGCAGAATATATCCAGCACAATCCCGCTGTGCGCGACGGTAAGCAGGGATTTATCAACTACTTTGAGGAAATGCAACGCGACTATCCCAACAAACAAATCGCGTTCGTGCGTGCGATTGCAGAGGGAGATCTGGTCGCCCTACACACCCACCAAACGTGGCCGGGTGGCGATGAGTACGTGACGATGGATTTTTTCCGCTTTGATGAAAATGGCAAAATCGTTGAGCATTGGGATTCGATTCAGCAGATTCCGAACAAAAGTGCAAACGACAATACGATGTATTGAGCGTTTTGCAATGGACAATTATCGAAAATGCTATTGCGGACGATGTCCATTGGAGGGCGCAATTGTATTGACGACAAAGCGTACGTCTAGGCCATCTTTTGTCAGCGGGTTGGATACGCGCAAAACACCCGCGTTGTTGATCAACACGTCGAGCTGATCGTGTTGATCAGTGATCGCCTCAGCTAGTCCCGCGACAGCCTTCATATCGGATAGGTCAGCGACGTAGCTCTCAATTTCTCCCTTACTCGCCAGCGATTGTGCCACCTTTTCCAGCTTAGACGCATTGCGCCCGTGTAGCAATACGCGATGCCCTTTTGCAAGCAATCGTTTCGCCGTTTCCAGCCCGATCCCGTCGGTGGAGCCTGTGATTAGAATTGTTTTTGTCATAGTCGTTTTTGTTAATCCACACCCTGGACGATTGTGCCGATTATCAAGCGTTTGCGGACCTGGGGGGATGCGTATTTGGAGCGGCTGGAGGCGGTTGGGGCGGCTTGATGGGATTCGATTCAGTCCCGTCGCACATACTGGCACGATAAATTGATTGCTTGCCGCCACCTGCTCAACCATGCGCTCATCACAGGCCGCGTCGACTCAACTCGCACTGTTCCAACGGTGCACGATCACGGGATTTGATGTGGATGACAGTCATATTGCGTATTAACCTCTGGATACGCAATACGCAATACGTCATATGAGACAATTACTACACGAAACCCTGAGATGACTTGCCCAACATCACACAAGCAGCGGCAATAAATGCTCAACCATTTGCTGATTAAGCCAGCCGCTTGCCGGTGTGGCTTGAACCTGTTTGAGCAACGCCAATCCGCGCACCGTGTCACCAAGCTTGATGAACAACACACCGCGCAATACGTCGTGGGTATGACGGTGGAGAGGCGAGCCAGAATTGTGTGCATACGGTTGTAACTGGGCTTCGATTTGCTGTGCCTGGTCGAGTTGATCGGTGGCGGCGTAGACGTGGGCGCGGAGAATTTGGCTGTTGAAATAGACGGCGGTGAACGTCAGCGTGTCGAGAACGGCGAGGGCTTGATCGGCCGATTCCAACGCCTCACGATACGCTCCCCGACGAAAATGGGCTGCCGTGATCCAGTCGTAGAGCATTCCCGCCAGCAGCTTATGTCGCTGCAATCCCTCATGTGCCAAGACGCTGTGCCAATCTCTCCATGCGTGTTCAACCTCCCCCTGCACATATGCGACTTGCCCCAGCATCATGGTCGCATACATCTCGCCGCGCTTGTCGCCCACTTCGATAAACAGCCGCTGCGCCTCGCTGTACGCCGCTTTTGCATCGGCGATTTTTCCATGATAGAGCAGACTGCCGCCCAGCGATTGCAGCGTGCGGGCTTGGGCGTGCGCATCGGCGAGCTGGCGGCTGAGGTCGAGCGCGGCGCGGATGTGGGTGATGGCGCAAGCGTAGTCGCCAAAGTAGTGCTGGCTGCGCCCCACGAGCAGCGTGGCGTGAAACATCGCTTCGGTGAACTGATAGGCGGTGGCGATAGCGAGACTGCGTGTGCCGATGGTGTGAGCGAGCGTGAATTCGGCCGATCTGTCCAACGCCGTCCCATACGCAACCAGAATGCCCGCCAACAACGGATTTTGCTGTGACGCGGGGGCATCAGGCTGTTTATCGAGCTGTTCGACGGCAAAACGAAACTGATTTTTCCAGGCAACGATGCGGTTGGTTGCATCATAGAAAAAGGAGAGCGGGCGAAAGCTGATGGCGACGTTGGAGATTTGTGCGTGGGTCAGGGCGTGCCGCCATGCGCGTGTGATGTTGGGCAGGTCAGCCGCGACCTGTTGCAGCGTGGGCTGCTTGAGCAGTTGAATGTCGGCAAAATGGGTGTTGAGAAAGTGGGCGAAGTAGTCAGCGTGTGCGTTCTGCAACGCCTGCTGACGGGTGGGGTTTTGGGCGAGCTTTTCGGCCGAAAATTGCTGCAATAACGGATGCTGCACCCAGCGTTTGCCCTGTCGCGTCAGCAATGATTTGTTGACCAAGCTGCGTATGCGTGCGGGGGTTGCGCCGACAATTGCCTGTGCCGCCGCCAGCGTACACCCAGCGACAAAGATACTTAATCCCGCCAGCAGTTCCCGTTCATCTGCATTGAGACGCGCCCATGATGTGTCAAATACGGCGCGGATGCTGCGCTGGCGCGGTGCGATTTGGCGTTGCGTCGTCGCCAACGTGTCTAGCGATGCGGTGATGGCGTGGGCGATTTCGTCAACGCCGAACAGGTCGATTTGTGCGGCGGCCAGCTCAAGCGCGAGCGGCACGTTGCCCACCGCACGGCAGATGGTCGAGATCGCGCGAGTTGCTCTCGTATCTGGCACGAAGTCGAGCTGTTGCCGACGGACGGCGGTGAGGAAGAGATCAACAGCGGCTGATTCGGCCGCTAATCCCTCCAACAGCATGACTTGCTCACCCCCCATCTGCAACCGCTCCCGACTGGTCAGCAGCAGCGTCAACTGTGGCGCACCGTCTAGCAGCGCGGTGATTAAGGCGGCAAACCAGTCGCCGACCAACTGCTCACAGTTATCCAGCACAAGCAGCAGTTCACGCCGTGCCAGCCAGCGTTGCAGCTGCGCCAAAATCTCCCCCTCGCCACCGATCTCAACCTGCACCGTCTGCGCGATGGCGGTCAGCACGCCGATCTCATCTGTCACTGCCGCCAGCGGCACAAAGTACACACCTTCAAGCCAATGCAGGCGCATGTCGTAGGCAAGCTGCTGGGCGATGTGTGTTTTGCCAAAACCGCCGGGTGCGGTCAGCGAGACGATGCGCGTGCCGCTCAATAGCAGCTGTTTGAGTTGAGCGAGTTCCGCATTGCGGCCAATCAACGCTGGTGGCGCAACCCAGCGACGCACGGTGCGTTGCCGCGCCGCCTTGATGCGCTCATATAGCTCTTGCGTCGCCCGTTCTGGCGCAACGCCGAGTTCGTCTTGCAGCAGTTGACGACAGGCGGCAAACTGCGCCAGCCCGCTCGCGTAATCGCCGCGCTGGGCAAACAGGCGCATCAGGCAGCGATGGGTCGGCTCGTGCCATGGCTCCAATGTCTGCAAGCGGCGAGCGTATTCGATGGCACGCGGCAAATCGGCCGAACCTTGCGCCGCCGTCTGTAAATCATAAAACAACTCAAACGCCTGACGATGTCGCCGCTCACGCTGGACGACCTGCCACGTCTCAAAGCGGGGCGCGTCGGCCACAAAAAAGCCCTCTAAAAATTCGCCTTTGTACAGCACGGCGGCATCGGCCAATCTCCCCGCCCCGATCAGAGAGTCAAATTGGGACGTGTCGGTGTTGATGGCGGCCGCTGAGACCGTCTGGCGTGTAATCACCACCCCCTCTGGCACAATTTTGCGCAGATTTGATAACGCCTGTCGCAAGCTGTGCTTGGCGACCTTTTCTGGCACCCCCTGCCAGAGCAACGCCGCCAGTGTGTCTCGCGTGTGCGTCCGCTGGGTCACGGCCAAATAGACAAGCAATGCCTGTACTTTGTTGGAAATAAAGCCCGTCAGCGGTGTGTCGTCGCGGGTGAGTGAAAATGAGCCGAGCAGGTTGAGATGAAGCATAAATTGGTGTCTTGACGAACTCTTGACGCATCTATTGTAAAACGGTCGCATGATGTCGCAATTAAGCCACACACCTGCTACCTACCGCTCATTTTTGTTGCGCGTTTGGGGGCAATCATCCAACCAGCACACGTTTGTGCTTGAAGAACTCCGCACGGGTCGCCGCATCGGGTTTCGCTCGCTTGCTGCGCTGGTCACATTTTTGGAGCAACAATCTCATGAACAAAATTCTGACTAACCTATTGATTATCCTTTGTTTGTTGGCGGGCGCACGGGCGGTTTCGGCCGAAACACCCGCCGCCACCCTCACCGTCGGCAGTGAATTTGGCTGTGCTTACGGCTCGATTCAGGCGGCGGTCGATGATGCCAACGATGGCGACACCATTATCGTGCAGGGGAAAACGTTTCTCGGCGCGGATAGCACGGTCAACATTCAGGATAAGAGCCTCACGATTATCGGCGGACAGTTCAACTGTTTGGGCGGAACGGTATCGCTAACGACGATGCGGGCCAATTTTCAGGTCGACACAATCTTTGAGCTGACGGGCGCAACTGCACCACGTACCGTTGCGCTGCACAACTTTGTGCTGCACAACGCAGCGGGGGATGGCACGGGCGGCGGGATTGAGATCAGCGACAACTTTAAGGTCGAGCTGCACAACGTTGCTATCTATGACAATTCGGCCGATTCTGGCGGCGGCGTTCGCATCATTGGCTCGCCCATTCAGGTCAGCCGCACCGCGCTCACGCTGTATGGTTCTCAAATCTACAACCATACTGAGGTAGATAACGGGGGCGGCATCTACTGCGTGGATGCAAAAGTGGTGCTGCGCGATGCGAGCGTGGTGCGCGACAATTCGGCCGATTTAAATGGCGGCGGTCTCTATAGCGACAATTGTGATGTGCAGGTGTTTGGATCGGCCGATCTCAGCGACAACACAGCCCGCAATGGGGGCGGCATCTACGCGACCAATGGCAGCTCGATCAACCTAAACAGCTCAGACTCAGACATCAATGAGAACAGCGCGACGTTTGACGGGGGCGGCATCTACTTGAACGACTCATCGCTCTTGGCGCAGAAAGGGCATGTCGATGGCAACAACGCGGCGCGCGGGGCGGGTGTTGCGGCGTTTGATGACGCATTGGTGACGTTTAACGACATTACGGGCTGCACGACCACGCGCTGCCTGACCTTGCACGGCAACTCTGCGGGCAAAAGCGCGGGCAATTACGGCGGCGGTGTTTATGCCAACAACAGTCGCGTTGCGCTTAACTATGCCAGCGTGGACAACAACTATGCCCACAGCGGTTCTGCCGTTTACATCGAGGCGGACAACACGTTTGGCAATGCCAGCACGCTGCTGTCGCTTCAATCAGTGCTGCTCGCCCGCAACAGCGTGCGCGAGCAGTCGGTGATCGACGTGAACAGCAGCGACAACGAACAGCACACCGTCGACATTTTGGGGACGACATTTGCCTATAACAAAACGGAGTTTCAGCAGGGCGATCTGCTCGATTTGCGCTTGGATGGCAACCTTGACCTAACGGTGACGGGAGCCGTCGTGCGCGGCGATGAGAGCGAGGACGGGATCAGCTTGGGGGGTCAGGTTCTGTCCAGCGTCACCTGCTCGGTGCTGCCGTTTGGCTGGAACTTTTCTGCTCTGAAGAACGTGATCGGCCGACAAGACGTGCAGTTTCGTGATGTTGCAACCGATGATTTTCGCGTCGAGCCGACGTCGCCAGCGGTCGATATTTGCGCCGATGCGACGGGCGTGCGCGGTCTGCGCGACCACACGCGCCCCGTCGATCTGTCCAGCGAGTTAGGCAACCAGACGATCAGCATGGGCGCATATGACGCGGGGGCGTACGAATTTGGCGGTCTATTTGGACTCAACGGTGCGCCCTGCACCTATGGCACATTTGCCGCAGCAGAAGCGGTGTCGCAACTGGACGACACCATCTTTGGATTGCCGCTCGTGCATAGCGACAGAATGGATATTGTCGACAATCGTCTGACCGTGCGGCCGAGCGGGGCGGCGGGCTGTGACGCGGCGGCAGCCAGCGATGATCGGCTGACCTTTGATGCCGCCCTATTTGATGATCGGGCGTTGAACCTGCAAAAGGGGACATTGACGATGACGCAGGTGACGTTGATGAACGGGCATAGTGACGATGGCGGCAATGCGTATCTATTTGATGCGTCACTGACGATGATCGACTCGACGATGCAAAATGGGGACGCCAATTTTGACGGCGGCGGCATCTACATGGCGCAAAGCAGCCTGCATCTGATCGACAGCCACCTGATCGACAATGTTGCGTTTAACGACGGGGGCGCGGTGGCTGCATATGACGGCAGCGACATCATTTTGGAAGGGACAAGCGCAATCGGCCGAGAGGTCGCCGTTGGCATCAGCAATCGTGCAGAAAATCACGGCGGCGCGGTGCTGCTTGGCGCACGCTCGACGCTCACGCTGCGTGACCAGAGCCGCATCGTCGATAACGAGGTTGTGAGCGGCAGCGGGGGTGCTGTGTTTATGAGTGATGAAGACAATTCGGGCGACCCAGCCCTGACGCTTGAAGACGACGCGCAAATTGTGCAGAACATCGCGGGCAGCAATGGCGGGGGGATTTATGCAGTAGACGGAACGATTCAGCTCAACGACCGAGCACGGGTCACGCACAACACGGCGGCAGAAAGTGGTGGCGGCATTAGCATAAAGGCGGCGCAGCTTATCGCCAGCGGAAACGGCGCGATCAGCCAAAATCAGGCTGGCAGCAATGGGGGTGGCGTGGATGCGATATTGGGCGCGACGGTGACGATAGCAGACGCTTTTGAACTTTCGCACAATTCAGCAGACGGGAACGGGGGTGGCATGTCGGCGACAAGCACAACATTCTCGCTCGCCGACAGCACCGTGATCAGCAATACGGCAGGGCATGGAGGGGGACTCTATTTCTTATTCTCATCAGCTTTGCTGACAGGAACATCCACGGTCAGCGGCAACGTCGTCACCGCAACATTGGACGCGCAGGGTGAGGGAGGCGGCATTGCGCTGATTGGGGAGAGTGCGGTCTTGACAATGACAGAACAAACGGCCGTGGCGAACAACGTCGCCTATTGGGGTGGCGGGATCAATGTCGACCAAGATGCGCGACTGGTGCTGCTCGATTCGGCCGAAATTCATCACAATCACGCACAGCGTGGAGCGGGCATCTACACGGCGCGTGGCTCTTTCGCCCTGCTGGGGAACAGCACAGAACGTCCCAGCCTGCATCACAACGTTGCCACATCGAATGGCGGTGGCTTTGAGATTAGCAACGGGGCAGGTGAGAACGTCATGATTAGTCATGCTGATATTTATGACAACGAGGCTAGCGGCGGCGCGGGCGGTTATATCAGTCAGCGAACGGTCAACTTTGTCAACACGGTGATCGAAAATAACCTGTCACACACAACGGGTGGCGGGTTGACGATTGTGACCGGGGCGTCGGTGGGGATTTCGGCCGAATTTGCCAACGCTGCCCGCACCACAGGCTGCAACAGCGCAACATTGCCAAACGGTCGCTACTGCTCGCAGCTACACAACAACAGCGCACAAAGCGGGGCGGCCCTTAACGTCGTCGGCTCAACGCTGATGGTGACCCACACGGCTATCACCGCAAATGCCGCGTCTAACGTTGTGAGTGGTGCTGGTGCAGACAGCGATTTGCAGTTCGACACCGTTTTGTTCTATGACAATGTGGCCAGTTATGCGCTAATCAGATTGACTGATCCCCTCACCGCTCGCATCACAAGCAGCACGCTCTACAACAACGGTGGGATTCCCCTCTCCACTGAAAGTGCTGACCTGTTGCGCGTCGAGCGATCGATCATTTGGGGCAATACACAGGGAACGCAGATTTCGGCAGCGACGACGTTTGCCTCCAACTGCAACATCGCGCAGCCCGCGCTGGCAGGAACGCAAGCGTTTGACAGTCCCAGCGACAGTGGTGCTGATCCGCTGCTCGTCAGCAACGCGCTGGGGGATGCCTATCTCGCGGCCAACTCGCCTGCAATCGACGCTTGTGGCGACAGCCTCGCCCACGATATCAACGGAGTCGCGCGCCCCATCGACGGCGATGACACCCCATCCGCCAACGAGTATGACAGGGGCGCGTTTGAGTTTGATCCAGCGGCGGTTCCGACGGCGGTTGGACTTACGTCTATGGCAGCACGCACGCCTGTCTCAGCCGTTATTGTGCTGTTTGGGTTACTACTGCTTACGGGAGCGACATGGCGTTTGCGCACCGCGTTCTAGCGTGACCTGAGGTTCCACCCCGACACGATTCGTCGCTATCCGCGTTGATAGCGACGAATCGTTTGCACGCGAGCCCGATGGCGAATGGGAGCCAGTCGAAGATGTGACGGGGGCATTTTCGACTAGATGTGGCGAAGGGCTATAGCTAAAAATGGAGCGGAAATGCCCATTCAAAACCACACGTAATACGATCGGCGACTGTCTGGCTACGATTTGGCTACGTAAGCGTTTTATTCTGTCCACATGAATGAGTTAGCTCCGACGACAAGACATTACAAAGCGTATTTATTGCGCTTCTGGCGCAATGACGATTTCGGCCGATGGCACATCTTCGTCAAAAATGTTCAAACTGGCGAAGAACACCATTTTGCCACGATTGAACAGTGCATTGTCTTTCTTGCCAACGTTGACGCTGACTATCAAAACAGCAATACAAACGACTATATGGAGACAATCAAATGACGCAGACGACGCTTAAACTGACAGCCTTATTTATGCTGCTGCTGCTTGTGGGCATGAGCCAAACGCTTGAAGCGGCTCCTTCCGCAACTTATACCGTCACCAACACAGACGATTCCGGCAACGGCTCGTTGCGCTGGGCCATCACGAACGCAAACAATAATCCGGGCTTGGACTACATCTTCTTCAACATTCCAGGAGCAGGTGTTCACACTATTTCACCACTCATGCAATATCAGATTAATGATCCTGTGGTCATTGACGGATTGACTCAGCCAGGGACAGATTGCACAAGCTGGCCGCCAACGTTGCGAATCGAAATAGAAGGTAGCCAAATCAACCAGGGTGCCCCAAGTGGTTTCTTCATCTATGCGGACGATAGCGCGGTGAGCGGCTTGGTGATGAACCGTTTTGCTGGGACTCCCATTGTGGTATCGAGTGACAACAATATCGTTAGTTGTAACTTTCTCGGTACAGACAGCAGTGGCATGAGCGCAATGGGCAACGGGACGGGAATTTCTATAAGCACTTCAAACAACAACGTTTTAGGGCTTGTTTTGGGGGATTCAGTTCGTGGTAATGTAATTTCTGGCAATATAGGGAATGGCATCTATTTTGGTCAATCAGACAACAATCTAATACAGGCCAATTTTATTGGCACGGCGGTCGATGGCATAACGCCGCTTGGCAATGGCATGAATGGAATCGAACTGACGCTTGGGTCAGAGACAAACAGGATCGGTGCTGTCGGAGTGAAAAGCCGTAACATCATCTCTGACAATGGGCAATCTGGGATTGCCATTAGGCCGGCTGGGGCAACTGATACTATCATTCAAAACAACTATATCGGCACTGACAAGACGGGTATGAATGTCATGTCCAATGGGGAAGCGGGCATCACGATTGAGTATGGATTCAATGTGCTGATTGGGGGAAATTCGGCCGAAAAACGCAACATCATCAGAGGCGGCATTGTCATTACAGATAATCCTGCAACCAACAAACAGCATCATATCGTCGGCAACTACATCGGGCTGGCGGCCGATGGCGAAACGGTGCTTGGCGAGAATGGCAATGCCATCTTTGCGGGTT
Organism: Anaerolineae bacterium; assembly: GCA_030425205.1. GTDB lineage: Bacteria > Chloroflexota > Anaerolineae > Promineifilales > Promineifilaceae > CALECP01. The sequence continues at coordinate 30,633 of JAUIAP010000023.1, read as the reverse complement.
GTGGTATTACGCTCAACACACCTGATAATTTTGTCGGAGATGGCACAGAAGCTGGTCGTAATGTGATTATCGGTCACGAAAACAATGTGTGCGTCGAGGGAAATGAAGCGGACAACAATCAAATTCTTGGCAACTACATTGGCACCGATGCAAGTGGCAATGGCACAATTGACCTCGCTGGTTTTGCTGGAATTACGATTTACGATGCAGACAATACGCTGATCGACGGGAATCTCATCAGCGGACATTCAAGCTCTGGGGTTGAGATTGAGACTGTGTACGATGTAGAGGAGATCTTGGCTGAAAGCACCACGATCATAAACAATCAAATCGGCACAAATGCTGCCGGATTGGCCGCCGTCCCCAACGGGGAAGGTATTCTTGTTGGATCTGAAACTGATAACACCCAAATCGGCGGGGTACAAGCCAATGAGGGGAATCTGATTGCGGGCAATGGGACAGGCATTTTATTATCGGGAGACGGCAATGCGACGGTCCAGGGCAATTTAATTGGGACAGACAAGACGGGGCTTGTCGCGTTGGGGAATCAATTTGATGGTATTTCGATATCAGGGACGAACAATCTGATTGGTGGCAATACCGCAACTGCTCGCAATATCATTGCGGGAAATGGTTCATTTGGTATCAGGTCGATGACCCTGTTTTCAGGCGAGAACACGAATAATCAGATTGCAGGCAACTATATTGGGGTTGACAAAACAGGGTTAGCCGCCTTGTCTAATGTCGGTGGTGGCGTGTTTTTCATGGGTGAATCGGGAGGCGTGATTGGGGGAGTTTCGGCCGATTATGGCAACGTCATCTCTGGAAACGGTGGAAACGGTATCTTAATTCAAGCAAGGATCCCTGATAGCGATATCCACGCCGTTACCAAAAACAATGTCGTGGCATTTAACTATATCGGTCTGGCGGCCGATGGTACGAGCATTCTTGCCAACTTAAAGAACGGAATAGCCTTGGGCGATTTAGGCTTGGGTGACAAAGAAGCTGTTCACAACAATCAAATCCATGACAACACGATCTCTGGTAACGAAGAGCATGGCATCTACCTAATCACTGAATATGTTCACGGCAACACCATCACACGCAACCGCATCGGCACAGATGCAACGGGAGCGAGCGCGGTCGGCAACAGTGGTGATGGCATCCACGTCGCTGGCACAGGGGCAACCACCATCAGCGACAATACAATCGCCTACAACGGGGGTAACGGGTTTACAGCGATGACGTTGGCTGGAGCCGTCCCGTTGCAGCAACAGCTTGTCGGCAATGCTATCTATGATAATTTTGGGATGGGGATTGATCTGGTCAACGATGGTGTGTCGCCAAATGATTTAGACGATGACGACAGCAAACTGCCCAATGATTTACAGAACTTCCCCGTTTTGACAATGGCAGAAAATGAGGGAGCTGATTTACACCTTGTTGCCAGCTTGAATAGTCATGGCAGCACACGCTATTTGATTGAGTTTTTCTTCAGTGAAAGCTGTGATTCGTCTGGACACGGCGAAGCGCGAATTGTTCTGGGTTCAGAGGTCTTCATCACTGACAGCGATGGCAATGTGACAATTGACCTTACGCTGCTTGACATGGCTCTGCCGCAAGCGGGTGCGGTCACCGCGACAGCGACCGACCCAGATGGCAACACGTCCGAGTTTTCCCAGTGCCTCGCCGTTGCGGGGATACCCACTGCAATTACCTTAATTAGACAGCCTAAAGTCGTCGCGCCAATGATGACATTGCCAGTCGTGGTCATTGTCTTGGCAATGCTTCTCGTAACAGGGATCTTGTTGCGTCGCGGGCGAGTTTCACTTGAGCGAGTGTCTTTGCATTAGCCACGATTTCCTATTCGTTGCAATGTAGCCAAGCGCAACTGCTCATCTTAAAGCGTCTAATCGACCTGTGCCAGCCGCCGCTGGTATGGGTCGATTGCACATTGGCGATAGCGGTGCCTACAAGTTAGTTCTGACCGCATATGGTCTGCAAGGGACAGGTCGATTTTGGCCTATTACCAGCACCCTCAGGGCGAATCCTATCGACTCGCATTGTCAAGAATTGACCAGCTTGGAATGCATATGCGCCTTGCTACTGGTTGACGTCAAGGCGCAATATGTATTTCATGGCGCTCGATTTAGTATTGCCAACTGTCGCTGGTTGAGATAGTGCCGCTATTCGGCGTTGTCAATGTGCGATTGCCACCGTTTTCCCAGATCACGGTGCCATTTTCAATGATGATGTACTTGTATTCAACCGTTGTATTGGCGGGGAATGTCACGCTGCCGTCCCAGATAGGATAGTTAGCTGTGCCGAGCGGAACAGCATTTGATGGGTTCCAGTTGCCTAGTTCTGGGACGTTACCGACGACAAAGACGTTCTGCCCAAAATAAGTGCTGCGGTTGACGTTGAATGTGACGGTGCTGGTTCCGCCCCCGCCGCCGTTATTACCACCCGCCATTGCGCCAACGTGAATCGCGGCCGCGCTCATCCCGCCCAAGCTAATCGTCGCTTGGCCGTTGCCGTCAACGGTGATGGTTGAACCAGAGCAGCCGTTGCTGGTTGGTTCGCCGTCGATAATGTTGCAATAGTCGCCTGCGGCCATGCTCGTTTGATAAGTGCGGCTAAACGAGCCACCTTCGCGGTTGATAGCGACAAATCCGAGATCGCCGCGCCCAAATGCGATGCGGTCGTTCCCGTTTGTCCACCAGTCGGTGGTGAAAAAGTTGGAGGACGTTACATTGCGGAACTCGACCATATTGGCAATCGGAAGCCAGCGATGCTCACATTTCCACTCGTTGAAGCAATTAGGCGTGCCGTTACTATAGATGTCGTTGGTTTGTCCACTGCCGTTGCTTGGGGGGCCTTGCGAATCACTGTTGAAATCGTAGCTTGACATCACCTTTGGATAGCCATAAGGCCAGCCCAACATGAAGACGTTGGCAAGGTCATAAACGGTGCCATCTTGGAAGGTAACGGTGTTGCCGCCGCCACCATGCCCGCGCTGATTGTCATGGTTATCGGTGAAGACGACCGCATCGCTGCTGCTCATGAAACCCCACGCCTCGCCATACTGCTCTAGCCATGAGAGTTGACCATCTTTGAAAACTCGGCCGATTTCCGCACTATACTTAAACTCCGTCACATCCCCGTTCTGGAAATACTCACTCGCACCAATCGCTTCGCCGCCTAAATCAATCACTTCTTGGAAAATGTAAGGATTGCCGTTCAGTTGACTGATGATGGCATTGATATCGCCCGTTGCCATGTGCTTTGACGCATCTAAACGAAAACCCGCGACGCCAATATTGATCAGGTCATTCATGTATGCGACGATTTGACCCTGCACATAGCTGCTGCCTGTGTTGAGATCGGGCAAGCCAACGAGACTACAGGTTTGGACTTCATAACGGTCGCCGTAATTTTGAATTTCGTCGTTTCCATTGCGGCCGCAATGGTGAAAATCGTTGTATCCATACGCCACGCCGGGATAGCTAAACTGTGCTGGGTTGAAGCTGTTGTTACCGCTCGTTTGGCCTGAAGTCGCATCGGCCGCCATGTGGTTGATGACCGCATCAACATAAATGTCAACATCTACGGCACCGCAACGCTGCACCATGTCGATAAACTCGGCGCGATTACCGCTGCGACTATTCAGTTCATAGCTGACTGGCTGATAGCGTTGATACCAATAATGGTTGCCAACAATCGCGTGTTCATTGGGTGGCGAGACCTGCACGGCAGCAAATCCCTTCGGCCCCAAAAACGTTTCGCACTCCTGCGCAATGTCTGTCCACTTCCACTCGAATAGATGGACCATGACGGTACGCGGCGTGTTCGCACTGGCAGGTTGTGGCCTGAAAAATGCTGATGCGAACAGTATGGGTAAGAGCAATGCGGCAAAGAGAGCGATAAGTGTGGATTTTTTGCGGGTTGACATGCTGAGGTTTCCTTTCTTGGGTGAATCGGTTTTTGGCATAAGCAAGCGAAATCATAACAAATGGTATTACTTATGCTTCACCTTATAGTATAAAGTACACAAACCTCATCCTCTCCATCAAAACTGTACAATAACTACACCGTAACAAGAATTCTCGACCTGCCACACTTGGCGCAGTTTTTCATTACAACAATAAAGAATGGGTACCTGCCTCCGCAGGTATGACAGGACATACTTTACGGTGCACTAAATCCGGTGCGTCGTACTGAATGAATCCCGCCAAACAAATCTACGCGTTTGCGTAACGCCTGAAATTGTGAGGAGGAGGAGAAATAGTCCCAAGATAATAGGGATTGCGGGGATTGGCGATGATTGGGTTGTGGTGAGCGTGATGGCAGTCGGGAGCGTGGAGGTAGTGGGGAATTCCGCACAGGCAGCGAGATTAATCTCAAGGACACAATCCATAAACTGCACGGTGATGTTGACCGATTGTGCCTGTTGCGTTTCGGCCGAAATTGTCGCGACCCCATCCTCTTCGATGCGATCCCCTTCTTCAAGATACGACGTCCACTGAAAATGGTTGGCTCCCGCCATTTCGTAATAAAACTTGGGCTGCACGTAACGATCAAATGTGGCGATGACATCTGCTCGTGTTGAAAGTCCATCTTGCTCACCCGCAATCAAATAGATTGGGAAATCGTCAGGCTTGGTCGTTGGGGAGGTCGGGTTGGGATCACTCGTTTGACGATGACCACCGATCAGCCACATCCCCTTCACCGTAGGGTCGAGTTCGTAAAACGGTGGACATAAGGCAAGAATATCCTGTATGTGTTCCTGACACCCTGCGGTTTGCGCGGCAACGATGCTGACAAAGCCGCCAAATGAGTGACCTGCGATAATCGTTTGTTGGGAATATCGGCCGAATATCCCGGACCCGGCCTGCTCATCCAACGCCTTGATATGTTGGATTGCGCTATCGAGAATATCGACAGTCGTCAGCGTTGGTACGTTAGGGATAGCTGGCTTATCGGGAATGATGACGATATAGCCAGCAGCCGCAATTGCGCCCAACCACTCATAGCGTTCAGCAACGACGTTGGCTCCCTGCATAAAGACGACAACGGGGAATTGGTCGGTTGGGTTGAGGGGGGAGCCATCTGCCTGTGCGCTGGGATAATAAAGTCGTGCAGAGACGAATGGTTGAAGGGTGGCGAAAAAGGTCGTGGTGCTAGCGCTGGTTTGGTAAGTGGGCGAATCTGCCAGTGCTGGTCGCACGATGGTTAGAAAGAATAGGACGATCAGTAAGGGGCGAATGCGGAACATGATAAATCTCGTTTGCAGACAGCATGGCAATTTTGAATCGACAGGTCACATCTAAAAAGTGTGGTGCGGTCTGCCATCCTTCAGTTTCTGATTATAGTGCCACTATATCATTTTTGGAGCCAACTCATTGTAAAGAATGGATACCTGCCTTCTCAGGTATGACGGGACTTGTCTCATAGTTTGTTTAATCTTATAAACAAGAATTATCTAGATAGTATCATTCGGCCGATTGTGCCTGTCAGGTCAAATCTTGACTCATACACCGTGTTCTAGAATGGAACACCACTCTGATCCGTCAAACTCTGCCACCATTGACGCAAAAAATCCATTGCCTCATCGAATTGGGGCGCTGGCAATCGCTTATAGCTTGTAACTTCCATGCGACGATACAACTCACCATAAACACTGCCAAACTGATTGCGTCCACTACGCTTCGTCAGTTCATTCGCTATCGTCTTCACCGCCTGACTAATCTCAACCGCTTGATTCTCGCTAATAAATCGTGAGTCATCCCCCTGCCCTGCTTCGAGAATCTGTAGCCGTTGCTCGTGCTTGGTCAATATACTTTCGGCCGATTCAACCCTTTGGCGCATCAACAACTGTTCACGAGCCATGTTTGCAATCGCCATTGCCATTTGATAAGCGCGTGCTTCGGCCGAATCACCCCGTAGCAGTTCATCCACCAGCGGATCAGGACGTGCCGTCACTTTGTTCTCAAAAAATGCCTCGTACAGAACATCGTAACATTCACGTTGGTAGCGTAATAGGCGCTCTTTGATTTCTGGTTTGACACGACTTGCGTTCATCCCAAACAGCCAACCATTTAGATATTTGAGTGGTAGCGCAACCATTTCACGGCTTTGTGTTTGGGTTGCCCCAGCGGTCGTTATCGTAACGGTAACGACCGTCGCCTCCTCCGAAAGAATCAGATCGCGCTTGATACGATTATATTGCGGCGGCCACGCGACACCGATTAGCTCACAAATCGGCCGAACAGGAACAACCACGTCTCCATCAACCGTTTGAACCGCGACGATCTCATCTCCATAAAACTCAATTTCTCGTTGCTGCATGGGTGTGACAGCTTTCTGTTCTTGTGTCATGATTGATTACCTGTGAAATATTATTGAAACAACTGTGAATTCACTATTGTTTCAACAGGTTTCACTACTCTTGCCAATGTGGCATCTCTAAACGCACGGTCACAACCTCTTTCTTTTCTGGTTCTTCCCCCCTGTTCAACTGTTCAAGTCCAGCTGCCAATAAGTAACGAACCAGCTCCATCTTCCCTACCCCAAGCTCCCGTGCCTTACGATTCATCGCCTCATCCATTTCAGGCAATACGAGAATCGACCGGCGCAGATAGCGACCAGCCATTGTCGTATCTTTCCCTTTGCGATTCAGTGCTTTTCGCACATCAGTTGGAATGACGCTTTCAAGCGGATTATCAAGTATGCGGCTTGTTTTCTTTGTGGGTTTTGCATCAAAACCCGCCATTGGATTCGCCAGCCCTTTCTTCTTAGCCATTGTTAAATACCCTCTCTACTAAACTTTGATATGCGACCGTTGCGGGTGAATCGGGAGCATATTCAAAGAGCGTCGCCCCACCCTGATAGGCTGGAGCCTCTGCAACTGATTGCGCTTTCGGAATCGGCTCAGCGACTCGTCCTTCACCATAAGTCTCCTTCAAAGCATCCAATATCTGTCTATCAAGCACTTGGCGGCTGACATAGAAGGTCGGCACAATGAGATCGATGTTTATTTCAATTCCATCAGTTTGTGCTTGTCGAATATCCGTAACATGTTGCGCGGCTCCTGCGGCGCTCAAATAATCCACTTTTACAGGAACAATGGCCGCGTCGGAGAGATGATATACAGCGTTTGAAAGCGCATCCAGCGTGGGCGGGCAATCGATCACAATATAGGTGAATCGCTCCCGCAGTGCGCCTAGCTTATCTTTTAGAACGTCTAACAATGGAATCTCACCACGACTTTGTCGCGCCGTCATCATTTTCATGAAGTTGCCGAGAATCACTTCCTGCTTGGCATCGGCCAACGAGTTGGATGACGGGATCAGCCAAAGATTGCCACGCGGAAAGCCTGCATCTTCACGATCGGCCGATACGACCGCCTCCGCCAATGTTTGTCTGCCCGTCAGCAACTCTCCCAAATCGGCATCACCGCGTTCAACACCCAACGCCATCGCGCAGTTGCCCTGTGGATCAAAGTCGATGAGTAATACATGGCCATCGGCTTCCCATTCTCCATCACTGTCTTTTCTAAGTAATTGTCTTGATAAACCATGCGCAAGGTTGATTGCCGTCGTTGACTTACCCACCCCACCCTTCCGGTTCACAATTGCAAATATCTTGCTGTCCCTATTTGCCATCACATTCTCCTACACCCAAACTTAAAGTTGTTTCAATTGAATTAACTATGAAATCACATTTAATTCACAGTGCATCATAGTTGTTTCAGTATAACGCAAGTGCGGCGTATATGGCAACAGGCAAGACAATTTAATTAATCATGAAACCTTACTTAATTCATAGTGAAACCTGATTAATTCATAGTGAATTCACTGTGCTTTTGTATGGCGGTTAGTGGAGAAAAGAACAAACAAATTCTGTGATTCTATACAGTAAAGTGGAGGCCCCTTGTCGCTTATCGACAATCAGCAAATGACGATGTCATCATCTCGAAAGTGTTTAGTTTAGGTATGGGGATTCACCTAAACCATCGTTGTTCCCCGTGAAACATGAACACCAAAGCATAGATTCACACCGCCTGCAATCATTCTTAATTTAATACCCTTAAACCCCCTACCACTTTTGCTTTCGCGTCTCCAAATCAACATCATCAGACTGACAGCAAGAAATTCAAACGGCCGAGACAACCCATTGTGGTGGCCGTGCCTTTTGAACAAATTTACCCAACCAGCAAGTTAGCCAACAGCCGCGAGCAGCACGTAATGAACGACCCTTGTTAATGGCAAGCAAATCTCCGCAGTGCGGATAATTCAACCATTGGGGATGTTGACCCAGCACACTTTTAAGATGAGTGCGAAACCATTGCGGCTGCCCACCCGCTTCAAAGTACGCGTTAAGTGCCGCACCCTTTTTCGTAGCACGTCTGATCGGATAAGAAAGTACAAGTATGAAATTGATCTTCGCTAATTTGGGATGATCTGTTTATAATGATGCGAAACTTTGACCTAAAAACAGAACAAGCTCTGCATTTGCTTTTGGTTAGGCGACAGAGCTTGAACGGATGGGTATAAAGTTCACCAATCAATGGATTGCGTTGAGTTGGCAAACAATTACTGATGATTATACGAAATTGTATTATCATTGCAAAATTGACCCTCATCTCAGCTTTAATCCCAAACTAAATACAGATTTTGCCAAAGGGATTGGCTATGTCGCTTCTTCTAAACAATTCAACGTCACTTTTCTCAAAAAGCTGTCTATTTTTGATCACAATGTTCCCCTATTGTGAGTAAAGATGGGCGGCTTTTGCCGTCTCTAGGGTAGCTGTTTTGCCCTAGAAACGAAAAAGCTGGCTTGTTAGCCAGCTTTCAAAAATAAATATTTTCGTTTGAGATAACTTCTTGGTTTGGTCGCTAATAGTTATCTCGCTTAGAAAGCTCCTTGATTGGGGAGGGGGAAGATGTGCCTCCCGCAAGGAACCCGTCAAAGATTGTGGCAAAGATAGCACGGATTGGTGATCCTGTCAATTTGTCCGCGCAATTGTGTGCTGCCAACGAGAAATTGCTGGCATTACGGCAACAGCAGCAAGCACAGCGTGATGCAACACAGGTAACAAATTTAGCAGCACAGCACGACGCGCAGCACGTTGCAGGTTGCGCTATCTCTGCCTATACCCCACAACGGCTTTCCCGCGTCCCCGCACAGCGACAGGGGCAGCCTGTCACATCCAATCTGCGACCCCGTCAACCAATCGCGCTCGAAATCATTCCAGATACACCCTCTGTTGTTGCAGAACGCACCACGATTCGCGTGCAGCCAACGTTGTTAGTGGCGATGTTGCGTGAAGAGTTGGCGGCAATCGGCCGAATTTGGCTACTCTGTCGTCACCTAGATTCGCAGGGGAGAGGTTGGATCGCCGTTGAGAAACTGAGAGCAACCTTAACAGCTAAGTTTTCTGCCCTGCGCGTTTGCGGCTGGCGACGCTTACGACAACTTTTGCAGGATGGGGCGGGCATTTTGTGGGAGCGAGATGATCACGGCCGTCTCTGGCTTTACGGCACTACGCGCGTCGCACGACACCTTGACCTCGACTATTTGCAAGGCAACTGTGTCGAGCTACCCATCACAGCATTACTACAAACGATTGGGGGCGTGCGTGCCAGCTTCTACGCGTGCTTTCATGCGGGGCGCGCAGCACTCCCCATTTCACGCGATCGCTTAGAAACAATTACGGGAGTCGCTGCTCGCACACAGCGCAACTATGATCATGCCTGTGATGTCGGGCGTGTCAGCAATTTTGCCATCCTAGCAACACAAGATAAAGAGGGCGCGCTGTGGCAACATGGGCGTGCCGCCTTTGCCTTCACCGATCCGCGCGGAGACCGTCGCGTTCAATGGGCGTGTCGCCTGCCTAACAGCTATCTAGCCCCCTACAAAAACAGCACCACCAACGGAACAAAACCACTCAACCGCCAACTACGACGAGACCTTGCGAAACACGGGACACAGGGCAACACGTCACAAGCTAAGCGGAAAGAGCGGCTTTACTTCACCGATGGTCAGCACGCTGCAAAACACGCGCACAAACAAGACCGCCTCTACCTACGAGAACGTCAAACGAAGCAGACGGTTATCTGGAATGGTTGGCACAACACAACCAACCAACAAAAAGGAGCAATGCCAAAACGGGACTTCATAATTCATCATGCATAATTCACCATTCTCTATAAAGGTCGGAAATTGTTTGCCGTGCTTTTACGGGATTTCTTTTTATTCTTCGCTGATTGGCCTGACGGGGTGCGTAAATCGCCATCAGCACATTTAATTTGCCTACCATCTCCATCCGTGATACAACTGGTACGTACCAGTTTGGGTGACTCAAAAAATGGTGCAAGGATTTGACATTCAGCATGGCACGCACGCAAGACCCCCAACACCTTCTCGACACCGCTATGCAACGCGTTCAGCAAAATTGGCGTATATATGGGAGCAAATTCCCCAACTACGGCGACGGCACAAGATACGCCCTCAAGGAAAATATCAACTGGGTCGCTGGCTTCTGGCCGGGCATGGTTTGGCTGACCTACGCACAAACGGGGGATGAAGAACTTGCTGGCTATGCGGCGGCGTTGCTTCCCAGCTTTGAGCGGCGGCTCGACGAAAATATCCATATTAACCACGACCTCGGCTTTTTGTTTACGCTGAGTGCGCAGGCCCAGCACCAGTTGACAGGCGATGAGGACGCGGCTGCGTTAGCGATGCGGGCGGCGGCGGTGCTACTGGGGCGTTATCGGCCGAAAGGTCGCTATATCCAAGCGTGGGGACCAATCGGCGAAGAGGCGCGCGGCGGACAGATGATCATGGACACGATGATGAATTTGCCGCTACTCTTTTGGGCAGGTCAACGCACAGGTGATTCGCGCTATGCGACCGCCGCGCTCGACCATGCCCGCGCCACCGCCGCCCACAACATGCGCCCCGACGGCAGCACGTTCCACACCTTTTTCTTCAACCAGCATACGGGCGAGCCAATGCACGGCGCAACCCATCAGGGCGCGGCCGATGAATCGCTATGGGCGCGTGGTCAGGCGTGGGGGATTTGTGGGTTTGCGATGGCGGCGCAATGGTGTCCCGATCAGCCATTTCTTGTGGAAACTGCCCGCAAAATGGCGCGGCGATTTATGGCGGAGCTGCCCGCAGACGATGTGCCGCTGTGGGATTTATGGCTACCTGAAGGTATGCCCGATTATCGTGACAGTTCGGCTGCATCCATTGCGTTGGTTGGTCTGTTGCGTCTGGCGCAGGTCGATCCTGAGAATGCAGTAGAATATAAAGCGTATGCAACGCGCCTATTTGATGCCCTGACAACACATTGTTGGGATGATCGTCCTGATGCACAAGGCTTGCTTTTGCATGGTGCAAGCCATGTCCCGAAAGGGCAGTGGATGGACGCATACATGATCTATGGTGATTACTTTATGCTCGAAGCATTGACGATGCTGACAGACACCCATGTGGATTTATGGGTGTCAACCGTCATCCGCTAGTCAGTTTATGGCGCATGAAATTACAGATTATGAACTGCGCCCGACGACTGACGCGGCATAAATTGGGCAGGGAGCAATAACTGTTGAGGTTTGGAAGAGGCATCACCGCGCAGTTGCGCGAGCAGCAAATCGGCCGATCTTTCCCCAAGCTCCGTACTGGGCAGGGCGAATGTCGTCAGCGGCACTTCAAAATGCAAAATCGTTGGCAAATTATCGACGGAAACGAGCGACAATTGCAATGGCATCGCAATAGCGAGGTCGCGGGCAGCTTTGTAAACGCCCATCGCCGTCGCATCGTTGAAGCAGAAGATGGCGGTCGACCGATTTTTAGCGGTCAAAATTTCCGCCGCCAACTGTCGCGCAGGTTCGGCGATGCGGATGTTGGCATCGTCGCTGTGCGATTCGGGAATCGGCCGAATATCGATCAACTCAGCCAATCCCGCCGCCGTCATCGCCTGCCGATAACCCTCAGCGCGTTCGATGCCCGTCGAGTAGTCGGTGAAGCCGATGTACAGAATGTGCCGATGACCCAATTCGATCAGATGTTGGGTCGCACGCAAGCCGATCTGCACGTTGTCCACGGCGACGGATGGGGCGGATTGGGTGTTGGCGGTTCGGCCGATAAATACGAGCGGCACACCAATGCGTTTGACCTTTGCGACCACCGCCGCCAAATCGCCAAAGCGCGGCGGCACAAGCGCAATCCCTGCCAGCGACTGCGCCTGAACGAGTTCATCGAGCCGCTCCAGCAATGTCTCAACACGGTCATTGTGCAGCGACATCACCAGCCCGTATCCAGCTTGCCGCACGGCCGTCTCAAACGCCGCCGCAAGCTGAGGATAGAAAAAATGAAAATTCGGACGCGAGACGATCAGGGCGATCTGCCCGAGACCACTTGTAGAGGTTTCGGCAAGGACAAACGTCCCTTTACCCGGTACGCTCTGCAAGCGACCAGCCTGCACCAACGCATGAATTGCCTGTCGCACAGTCGAGCGGCTGACGTTAAGCGCCTCGCGCAGGATGCGCTCAGAGGGCAACAGCGCACCCGCTGGCAACTGCCCGTCCTCAATTTGACGCAGCAACGCCTCGCGCAGCTTGGCGTGTAAAGGCAAGGGATGTGGCGATTGAATTGCAGATTTTAGTGCGTCGAGATTCATGAGTTCATACCAGTTCGTACCAATCATACCATGCTCAGACGCATTTGGAACTTTAGATGACCCAAACAAACCTTCGATTTGCCGTGACAGGACTTAATCATGGTCACATTTGTTGCACCGTAAAGTAAGCCCCGTCATATCTGTGAAGGCAGGTATCCATTCTTTTTCTGGGACTGGATTCCCGCGCAGCGGGAATGACAGTGCCATACAATTGCATCAGGAATTAATATGTCAAAAATCAAGATAGCCGTAATCGGCGTGGGCGTGATGGGCAGTCAACATTCACGCGACATCGTTGACCTCGACAACACCGAATTGGTGGGGGTATGTGACACCGACCCAACTCGTGCGGATGATTTTGCCAGCCGCTACGATGTTCCAGCATTTAGCGACTACACAAAATTGCTCGAGCAACCAGACATTGATGCGATTGTGATCGCCACGCCGCATTATGACCATCCACAAATCGCTATGGCGGCGTTCAAGCGCGGGATTCACGTTTTGGTCGAAAAACCGATTGCCGTCCACATTCAAGCGGCACACGAACTGCTCAACGCCTATGAAGCGGCATTGACGCAGTATCCAAAGCTCATATTCGCAGCCGTTTTCCAACAGCGAACATACGGTTTTTGGAAGAAGATCAAAGCATTGATTGACGAGGGTGAACTTGGAAAACTGATGCGTACCACATGGATCATCACAGATTGGTTCCGCACGCAAAGTTACTACGACAACGGCGGCTGGCGTGCCACGTGGGAAGGGGAAGGGGGTGGCGTTCTCCTGAATCAATGTCCGCACAACCTTGACCTATTCCAATGGTTTGTCGGTATGCCGAAACGGGTGGTTGGATTCGCCGCCATCGGAAAATATCACAAGATCGAGGTTGAAGATGAAGTGACGGCTTATCTTGAATATGAAAACGGCATGATTGGGCATCTCGTTACCTCCACCGCTGAATCACCCGGAACCAACCGTCTTGAGATCGTTGGCGAGAAGGGGAAGCTGATTTTTGAAAACGGCAACCTGACCTTTTACCGCAATCGGATTTCGACGTTTGAGCAAATTGAAAATGCGACGAGCGGCTTTGAAAAGGTCGAGAACTGGAAAATTGACGTGCCTCACCAACATCATGGACAGTCGGGGCATCGACTTGTGATCGAGAATTTTGCCAACGCGATTTTGACGGGTGAAGCATTGATAGCGCCAGCAGTTGAGGGAATCAATGGGCTGACGTTGGGCAACGCGATTATGTTGTCATCATTTTTGGGGCAACCCGTTGCGTTGCCAATGGATGGCGCAGCGTATGCCGCCAAGCTGCAAGCATTAAAAGCAAGCTCACAGTTCAAGAAAAATGTCGTGATACGTGACGTTGACGATGTGGGGAGTTCATTCTGATGCCGAGAATTAGTTTTATGACACTTGGCTGCCCGACTTGGGATTTGGATACGATTTGCCGTCGTGGGCGTGAATATGGGTTCGACGGCATCGATCTACGGGGTTATTTGGACGAAATTGACGTGACGTTGTTGCCTGAGTTTACGACGAATTCGGCCGAAACTCGCCGCAAACTGCAAGACGCCGAATTAGTCATTAGCGGAATTAGTTCAAGTATATGGGCGTGCGTGCCTGAACAGCTGGAGAAAAACTTGGAAGAGGCACGGCGCACAATCGGGGTGGCGAACGCTTTCCATGTGGTCAACGTCCGCATTTTTGGTGGTGGCGATTTGGAACGCTATTCGCGTGCGGAACTGGCGAAATTCGGCTGTGACTGTATCACGAAAATTCTCCAGCTGGATGGCGCGGCTGACCTGAAATGGTTGTTCGAGACGCACGATAATTGGGTGCAGGCGGAGCATTGTAAGCTGTTGCTCGACAGCATTCCCGATCCCACATTTGGCGCACTGTGGGATATGGGACACACGTGGCGTGCCGGGCGAGAAAAGGCGAATGACTCTTGGCACGCGATTGGTGAAAGAGTTGGCTATACCCATGTCAAGGATGCGGTTTATGAGCCAGACTCTTCCTTGGCCATGAAAGACGGGTGGCACTATGTCGCGCCGGGAACGGGAGAACTGCCGCTTAATGAATCGATCCAACTGTTGAAACAGTCTGGATATGATGACTGGCTCGTTTTTGAACATGAAAAGCGGTGGCATCAAAACTTGGCGGAGCCAGAGGAAATCTTCCCGCAATTTGTACGCTGGATTCAGACTGTTTGGTAGAAACGAGAAGGTATACCATTGCAACTAAACAACCGCACCAGCGTAGGGTAGTTCAACGACACCGGTAATCCCATATGCCCACGCCTATTCTTGCAACCAAGCTGTTTGTCCCCATCCCGCGCGAAAACATTATCGGCCGATCCCAGCTAGTCACCCACATGATGGCTGGCATCACGCGCAAGTTGACGCTCGTTTCTGCTGCGGCGGGCTATGGCAAGACTACCATCGTCAGCAGTTGGGCAGCAGCGTGTGGGCGCGACGTCGCATGGCTATCGCTCGATGGTGCAGAGAGCGATCTCAACCGCTTTCTCGCCTACCTAATGGCGGCCGTGCAGACGGTTGTTGCGAATCTCTCTGAGGGTCTCATTGCTGCCGTGCAGCTACCCCAACCACCACCCGCGACGTTGTTACTAACTGAGTTGATCAACGCCATGACGCAATGGGCAAAGCCGTTTTTGCTTGTGCTGGATGACTATCATCTAATCGACGCGCCAGAGGTGAATGGTGCGCTGACGTTTTTATTGGCGCATCTGCCGCCAAACGTGCATCTCGTCATCATCACCCGCGAAGACCCTGCCTTGCCGCTGGCTCGACTGCGCGTGCAGGGGGCAATGAGCGAGATTCGAGCCGCCGATTTACGCTTTAGCGTGGCGGAATCGGCCGAATTTTTCACGACAATGGGTGTGCAGATTTCGGCCGATTTGGTCGCCATGTTAGAGACGCGCACAGAGGGGTGGGCGGCGGGGTTGCAGCTTGCCGCACTCTCGTTGCAAGGTCGCGCTGAGCCATCCCAACAAATCGCCGCCTTTAGCGGAAGTCACCACTTTGTGCTGGACTATCTGCTGACAGAGGTGCTTGAGCAGCAATCCGCCGCTATGCAAACCTTTCTGCTGCAAACGTCCCTGCTGGACAGATTGTGTGGCGACCTCTGCGATGCGCTGCTGCAAACGATGGGGGGACAGGCGACCCTCGAACAACTCGAACAGACCAACCTCTTTATCATCCCGCTCGATGAGGAACGCCGCTGGTATCGCTATCATCATCTGTTTGCCGATCTGCTGCGGCAGCGTTTGGCACGGAGTGGTGCGGATGTGGCGACCCTGCATCGACGGGCAAGCGCGTGGTTTGAGCAACATGGCGATGAAATCGCGGCGTTTGAACAGGCGGTCGCGGCGGGTGACATCGATTTAGCCGCGCGGCTGGCTGAGGGAAACGGGATGCCGCTGCTCTTTCGCGGCGCAGTCAGACCAACGCTCAACTGGCTCAACGCATTGGAACCGTCTGAGCTAGATCACCGTCCAACGCTCTGGATTATCTATGCGTCGGCCTTGGTTTTTGCGGGGCGACATGCTGAGGTTGCGAGCGTGATCAATTCGGCCGAAAATGCCCTCCAACACACCAACACCCACGACTTAATCGGTCATCTGGCGACGATTCGCGCCACGCTCGCTGTGCCAATGCGTGATGCTGAAACGGTTTTCGCCCAATCCCAACGCGCCCTCACTCACCTACATCCCGACAACTTTCCTGTCCGCACCGCAACTTTTTGGACGCTCGGATTGGCACATCTGATGCGCGGTGAGTATGCAAATGCGACCGCGTTGCTGCACACCGCCAAGCGGCAAGCCGAGGGGATTGGTCATTACATCATCAACATTGCGTCTACCATCGGATTGGGCAGCGTGCTGGAAGCGCAGGGACGCTGGACGCAAGCGGCCGAACGCTTTCACGAAGCGATTCAACTGGCGGGTCGCCCACCCGCACCGCTCGCGTGTGAGGCGTTTATCGGATTGGCGCGCATGCATCTCGCACAAAGTGAACTTGTGCAAGCGCAACAGTGCGCGACTGAGGCGATGCGACTGGCGCAGGAGATGAAGAACCTGCCGACCTATGCGGAGTGCGGCATGGTGCTGGCGCGGCTGTCTCAATTGGCGGGGGAAGATGAACGGGCGATGGGGTGGCTGGAATCGGCCGAAATCTTCGCCACCACACATCACTTTGCCCACATTCTGCCTGCAATCTATCAAGCCAAAATTGACCTCCTACATGAATGCGGCGATATCGTTGCCGCCACGCAGCTTGCCAACCGGCACAAGCTCCCACTTCCCAGCGTTGACTCACCGCTCAGTGCGCGTGAAATCGACGTGATCCGCCTCGTCGCGCAAGGTCTCTCCAACCGTGAAATCGGGGAACGCCTCTTCCTCGCACTCGATACGGTCAAAGGGCATAACCGCCGCATCTATGCCAAGCTCGATGTGCGCCGCCGTACCGAAGCGGTTGCGCGTGCGCGTGAACTAGGTCTCCTCTAACACCCCAAAACAACACCAACGTGTCTATACAGCCGCGTGCGTTTGCACCATACTGTTCGGATGAATACCTATATTAAAACGATGGACAAGAGAGCACTGCTTTCCACGCTGTGGATTGTGGTGCTGATCAATATGCTGAAGGCGGACATTCTTTCGCTTTACATTCCGGGTGCAACGGACGAAGTTGCGCGTGTAGCTGGCGATACGCCGATTCCTCTGTTGATGCTGGGCGGTGCAATTCTCGTTGAGATTTCGACCCTGATGATATTTTTTGCACGGGTGTTGCCGTATAAGGCCAACCGCTGGGCGAATATCATCATCGGACTCATCACGATTGGCGGCATTTGGGGCGGCGGTTCAACCTATCCGCACTATCTGTTTGTTGCGACGGTTGAAACTATTTTTCTTCTGTTCATCATTTGGAACGCATGGAAGTGGGTTGATGCGTGATCTGTTACCGTTGGATGGACGGCTTGCAGTAGGGGATCAAGCCAGCCGATTGGAACTCAGTACACCCAGCTCCGTTTAAGGCGGCTTTCTTGCGCGATTAGTCGCTGCAAGAGCAGATGAGCGTGCTGGCGTAGCAGGGCGGGGTCGGAGATTTCGGCCGAAATCTCCCCCTCGCTCTGATCCCACAACCACTCCTGCCCCTCCGCATCGATCAAATAACGATGGTTGGGCGTGCGAAGGCTTTTCCAGCCTGCAAATTCAACGAGTGCGGAGGTGCGTGGGGGGTGTTTTCGGCCGATCAGCACATCAAAAAAGCTGCGTCCCTGTAAATGAGGCGGTGACTGCAATCCACACGCATCGAGCAGCGTGGGCAACACGTCGACTGCCTCGACAATCTCTGAATAACACAATCCGCGCTCACCTGTTGGCAGTCGCACAATCAACGGCACGCGCGTCACCGCGTCATCTCCTGGATATCCTTTGCCAAAGCGCACGCCGTCCCCCAACCATTCACCATGATCGCTGGTAAAGACGATCACGGTATTGTCATACTGCCCCGTCTTTTGCAGCGTTCGCACAATTTCCCCGACATACCAATCGACCTCGCTGACCATCGCGTAATAGCCGTGCTTTGCCTCGCGCAGATAGTCGTCGATCCAGCCAAGCTGTTGGCGTTGGCTCTCTTCGGCTGGCGAAAATGTCGGCAGGGGCAAGCTCGCACGGTCGTATAGGTCAAGAAAGCGTTGCGGAACGACCCATGGCGCGTGTGGCGAATAGAAGCTGGCGACACAGAAAAAGGGCTGTTGTCCTGTTTGGCGTGTTAAAAACTGAGTCGTTTGCGCGGCGACAAACGCGCTGTGGGTATAGCGTTCATCGCCTGTAAATGGGATTGCGCCCGTAAAGTCGTCGCGTGGCTCGGGGCTAGGGTGCTGTACGCCATCGTTTATACCCATTGTCTGCTGCCACGTCACCGTTGCGGGGGGCAAGCCGACACTCAAATGCGCAAGCTGTTCTGGGGCATGGCGGCGCACCCATGCGCGATACGCATCCTCGTAAACACCGGGTTCATCGCTGATGCACAGTTCGTCAAATCCATAGGTGGGGTGCAGCTCGCGGTGGTCGCGGTTGGCATGGGGTTGAAAATGTAGCTTGCCAAAGTAGGCGGTGTGGTGCGTTCGGCCGAAAATCGTCCCCCATGTCACCGCGTCTTCTGGAACAGGCACGCCCATCTCCGTGATCCCCAACGTGCTCGGATATTGCCCTGTCAAAAAGCTGGCGCGACTGGGCATACAAAGCGGGTTCTGGACAAAACAGTGATCAAAATTTGTTCCGTCAGCCGCCAGCTTGTCGAGATTGGGGGTGTGAATATGGGGATTGCCGCTTGCGCCCAGCGCGTCCCAGCGTTGTTGGTCGGTGTAGATCAGAAGAATATTGGGGTGTGTCATGTGGTTAGCCCTGCATGGGGATTGCTAGTTTGTGCGCGACATGGCGAATGTGCGCCATTCCAGCTATGTACGCCGCATTTGACGGCAATCGTATCCTCTAAAACGTCAACGGTTGGCAACGGCCAGTTGGTAAACTGCACGCCCAGCCGCTGCAAGCGTGCCGCCCAATCGTTCGGTGATAGGTCTTCTAAGTTAAACGAAACACCTAATTGCAACATCGTGTCCCTAAGACATTGAACATAACGAGAGGTGATAGCTGTAGCTGAATAGGCCGCATTGCACGTTTCTTGTCATGGGGATTCCTCTGAAATTCGATGCGCTAAAAGCAAATCGAGCAGTTCCCGATCTACCTGATACCCATGCAACAGCTCATATTTCGCACCCTCTCGACCGTGTTCGACAATGCCAAACGGGCCTGCAAATTCCCACAAACCGTACCCCCATCCGCACGCCTGCCAGACGCTTAACAGATCGGCGAACCAGCGCAATGCAACGTCATTGGGTGTTTTGTTGTAGCAGCCAAACTCGCCCATATGAATTCTTGCGCCTGCCGCCTCCACGTCGCGCCACGGCTGATAGAAGTCATAGAGCGTTTGGCGATCCCAGCGTTTGCCCTTGAATTGCGTGTTTGGATAGACGGGAAACGGCTGCCCTTCCCACTCGTCCCACCATTCGGCGAGATAGTGGGAGATGTTTTGAGGCTGGTAGCCACGTCCGCTGTGAATCACACCCAAATCGGCGAGTTCGGGCATGGCGAGGTGTCCACCATCAAGACCATCGATCACGATGTCGCGCTCTGGATGAATGGCGCGGATGGCGGCAACCGCGCGGCGGATGAGAGCGGCGTGGTTGGTGCGGGTCATGCCGTACTGTCCAACCGCTGGAGGTTCGTTGACGAGGTCAAAGCTTAAATCAGCGTTTGACACACCCGCATAGCGACGGGCGAACATCTCCCACGTCCAGACAAATGCATCTTGCGCCGCGCGGTCGAGCCACAAATTGTGTTTCTCAAGGGCGTTGCCGTTGATACAGTAGCCGGGGGCGCGATGCAGGTTGAGGCTCATGTGCAGCCCGCGCTGCTGACAGGCGGCGAGGTAGCCGTCGATAACGCTCAGAACTGCTTCTTTAGGGTTGTAATAATTGAACGCATCGACCCAAAACCAGTAGCTGGTCGGGATTCGCGCAAAGTTGAATCCCATTTCCGCCATAAAGTCGAGAGCGCGAAGATCGGCCGATTTTGGCAGCTGATCCCCTTTATCTTTCCAGAACATCCATTGAAAATTAAATCCGTAATGTGGCATTGGTGTGCTCTAAGCTGTCGATTGCGACCGATAGCTAGGTTGGTTAATGTGTTTGTTTATCTGATTTTTGAGAGTCGTTCGAGGAGTTCAAAGCAGGCGCGACCGTTGTGGTAGGGGGTCTTCCACATGCCTGCCTTTTCTTTGGGTAAGGGGTCGCCCGCTGCGTCGATGCCCCAAATCCATTCGCCATGTTCGGGGTCGATGATGTGGGATTGGATGAATGTCCAAATTCGGCCGATTACCCCCACATACCGCGCATCCCCCGTCATCTGGTACGCATTGAGAAAGCCGACGAGGGCTTCCGCTTGCGGCCACCAATGTTTTTCACGACTGATAATGCCCGACGCATCCCCTTCATCGAGAACCCCGCCATCGCTGTCGATCCCTTCTGCCAGCGTCACCTCGGCGAGACGCAGCACGGTGGGGCGGATGGTGGCGCAGAGGTCGGGGTCGTTGAGAATTTCGGCCGATTCCCACATCAGCCAGCTCGCCTCAATATCATGTCCATACGAGAAGTGGCCACTCAAAGATCGCCAATCTGCATCAAAGTGTAGCTGCAAATGGCCTGTCTTTGCGTCATAGACACGCTCATTCATTATCACAATCAGCCGATGAAGCCGCGTTCGCACAACACTGTCAGGCCACGCCAACAACAGGTTGGCATACGCTTCCAGAATATGCAGATGGGTGTTCATGCTCATGGCAACAGGCATCGAGACAGTATCGACGGCCGACGTGGGGTCGATCTCCCAATTGCGCAGCGTCCCCTCGACATACCCCTGCGTGAACTGACGACTCTCCAATAGATGAAACAGCCGAATCGCCTTTGTCAACGCTGCATATTCTTGGGTTGCGCGAAAGAATTCAGACAGCCCATAGATGCCAAACGCCTGCGCGTAGGTTAGCTTGCGCGTGTCGTGCGGCTCGCCCGTTGGTGTAACCGACCAAAACAGACCGCCATATTCAGCATCCCAAAAGCAGTCGAGCAGATACGTGAAGGCTCGTTTTGCCATGATGAGATAGTCATCATCTGCAAAGAGACGATACGCACGCGCATACGTCCAAAGCAGTCGCGCACACTGCACAGCTCCTTTTGGTGCGTCGTAATCAACGCTCAAATTGTTGCTGATGCTGCCATAAAAGCCGCCGCGCTCTGCATCGACAATGTGCTGAATGTGAAACGGCAAAATGCGCTCGGTGAGTTCTAATTCGACTGCATTACGAAGTTCAGTTAGTGACATAAGCGTATCTAGGAAGGTCGCGGATTGCGCGGATTACCGCTGATTATTCTTCAATCCGCGCCAATCCGCGCAATCCGCGACGATGTTGACGAGCGTGTTGATGTCGTTTTTGTATGCCTGTTTGATCTCGTCATCGGTGTAGAAATCGTCGTGGTTTTCTGCATCGAACCAGACGCGAATTGATCCATTCGTGCGGTAGTGTCTGGTGCTATTTGGTTGCGCCAGAGGTGAAGCCGTTATAGATATATTTTTGCAGCGAGAGAAAGATAATCAGCGTTGGTATGATCGCAATGACGATACCCGCCGAAATGATCTCCCACTGCGTGCCATACGGCCCCTTAAATTTGAACAACGCCGTTGAAACAACCCCTAATGCCTTCTTGGGCATGTAGAGAAACGGGATGTAAAACTCGTTGTAAATCGCCACCCCTTTGATGATGACGACGGTTGCAATCGCGGGTTTGAGCAGGGGCAGGATGATGCGTGTGTAGATGGTGAAGTAGGATGCACCATCCATCAACGCCGCTTCGTCTAGCTCTTTAGGAATGCCCTTCAAGAACTGGATAAAGATGTAGATCGAGATGATGTCCGTCCCCATGAAGAGCAAAATCGCTGCCCAGCGCGTGTTAAACAGACCGAAAAAGTTGACGACCTGAAATGTCGCCACTTGTGTCGTCACGCCGGGTACAAGCGTTGCCAAGAGGAACAGAAACAGGATCACCTTCTTCATGCCAAAGTCGAAGCGATCCAGCACATAGGCCGCCATCGAGCCAATTATGATGGTCGCAGCGACAGAGATGACCAAAATAACGGTAGTGTTGAGAAAGCCTTGCAGCATGTTGCCGCGTGTGAAGGCGGTCACATAGTTATCAAAGTTGAACCAGTTGGCAGGGGGGGCAAAGACGGCAGTTGTTTTATACTCATCGGCCGATTTCAGCGAGGCTAAAAACACCACCACCAGCGGCACAAGCGCAATAAAACAACCCAACAGCAGTGAAAAGTATTTGGCAAACGTCGTCGGTATCTCGCGTAATTGTCTTGTTGTCATAATTTACCCGACCCCATCATCTGGCAACAACATGCGTTGAATACCCGTGATAATTAAAATGATGATTAGTAGCACAACCGCCATCGCTGACCCGAGCCCGACCTTACCGAACTTAAACGCCATATCGACCGTTTGAATCACAAACGTCGCGCTGCCGTTTGAACCACCCGTCATGATGTACGGAATCTCAAAGACGCTCAACGCGCCCTTAATCGCCAAAATAAAGCTCAGGCTCAAAATGGGCAAAATACTCGGCAAAATGATGTAGCGGAACTGCTGCCAGCGAGTCGCGCCATCCAGTTCACTTGCCTCATAGATGTCTGCACCAATCGACTGGATCGCGCCCAAAAACAGCACAAAGTTAAGCCCCATGTACCGCCAAATCGAAACGCCAGAGAGCGAAAAGTTGATAATGTCGCGGTTTCCCAACCAAAGCTGCGTATATTCGCCCAAGCCAGCCCCGATCATCAACGTGTCTAGCACCCCTTCAGGCCGGAAAAAGTAGAGAAAGATGAACCCAATCGCCACGCCGTTAATCAAGTAGGGGAAGAAAAGGATGCCTTTGAAAAAGCTCTTGAAACGCACGTCAAAGCTCAGAATCGTCGCAAAGTAGAGCGCGAGACCCATCTGGACAAACGCACCGACAAAGTAGTAGATGCTGACCCAAAATACGCTGAACAGTTCGGGGCGTGTGAAAATTTCAACGTAGTTCTCGACCCCGACAAAATCGCGGTCTTTGCTAAAACCGTTCCACTCTAACAGGCTGTAGCCAAACATATTCAAAACGGGAACGTAAGTAAATATGAGTAGAAGCGAAACGGGGACGATTAGAAAGAGAAAGGGGATGATCCGCTTTTGTACTCGGTTGGAGAGAAATGGTCGTGGGGAAATATCTCGGCTTAAGGTTGTCATAATGCCTCTGCTCTTATGGGGTGGCGCATGCGCCACCCCATAAGCTAATGTTCAAAAGGCTACTGATTAACAACTTCCTGCCGTGCCTCTGCCCAGCGCGTGTTCAAGTCGGTAAAAATATCCTCAATCGTCTCATCACTGTTGCCGCGTGCCGCATCGACAATGCGCTGACGCATCGGAGGTGCCCACAGACCAATTTCGGCTTCGGAGTCGATGTTATCGACCCAACCTGCTTCAGCTTCTGGTGCAGGGTTTTGAGCGATTAGCTGGACATCCAGCTCTTCAAATGCGGCTAATGTCTCAGGCATGGGGCTGCCCTTGACTGGCGGGATGCCGCCTTGGCTATCTGCAAAGCCCGATTCTTCGAGGAACCAGTTCATCCATGCGCGTGCGGCCGCTTGATTCTCTGAGTTCTTATTGATCCCCATCTTCCAGTCGCCACCAGCGGCTGAACAAATAGTTCCATCAACGTTGGCGGGGAAGGGCATGTAGCCGATGTCGTCTGGGTTGGCGGCCGCATCTTGCATCTGCACAATCGCCCACGATCCCAACACCATTGAGGCGACTTCACCGCTGCCAAGTAGCTCTTTCGATGTTTCCCAATCTGATGTCGATGGGTCCGCCTCAACCAGTTCGTTGGCAACGAGGTCGTACATCAGCTTGTATAGTTGATAGTGGTCGGTTCCCTCGGCAAATAGCTCATCCGTATACGCCATTTCAGTCACGTAGTTTGGATTACAGCTCAACGCACCGCGATTACCTTCCCACTGCACCAACGGCCAGCCAGCGGCATAGTTGGTGTAATAGGGGATTGCATCGGTGTTGTCCTTAATCATCTGCATCGCTGCAAGGAATTCGTCAGTTGTTGTCGGCAACTCTGTGATCCCAGCTTCTGCGAAGACCGCTTTGTTGTAGACAATACCCTGCGCGTTGCCGACAACGGGAATACCGTATACTTGACCGTCAAACGCTTTCTCCGTTACGAAAATATACTTTTCGTCGAGATTGGCGACACTGCCTAACGGTGTAAAAAAGTCACCGAGTTGGTCTGGTGTAATTTCGTTTGGAATCAGCAGCACGTCGCCATAGTCAGTCGTGTTCATGCGGATTTTGACTTCGCCGGGATAGTCGGTTAACGCTTCAAACTCAACGGTGACGTTGGGGTAAATTTCGTTGAAGCGTTCAGCATACTCAACGAAAACGGTGTCTACGATGTCGGTGCGGTTGGTCAAGACGGTGATCTCACCTGAAATTTCATCGGCTGGCGGAAGCGGTGTGGGTTCGACAACGGCGGTCGGCTCCCCAGCCACTTCAGGACTCTCTGGCTCTTCTGTTGGGGTCTCTTCTGCGCCCCCACAGGCTGCCAGCATTAAGCTAAATAGGGCAATAAGCCAAAACATGCGTAGTTTGTTCATTATGTTCTCCAACTTTTGATTTTGTCTAAAGACGTGAATTGTTTTTGACGAACGACACGATGTCGTCCACCATGCCAAAGGCGAGGCACACAGAGGTGTCGGCCGCGCCGTAGTAGATTGCGAGTTTGCCAGAGGTGGGGTCGTGCAGGGCGGCACATGGGAATGCGACGTTTGGCACATCGCCCACACGCTCATAAGGCGCTTGCGGAGCGAGTAGATACGGTTCGCCGCGTGCAATTACCTTCCACGGTTGGTCTAAGTCGAGCAACGCCGCGCCAAAGCTGTAGACGAACCCATTGCACGAGTTGAGAACGCCGTGATAGATCAACAGCCACCCTTCATCTGTCTCGATTGGGATTGGCCCTGCGCCAATTTTGGTCGCCTGCCACCCGCTCGTTGCACCCATCACAAAGCGATGGCGACCCCAATATGTCATGTCAGGGCTTTCGCTGTAATAGATGTCGCCAAAGGGAGTGTGACCACTATCGCTAGGGCGACTGAGCAGGGCATACGCGCCGTTGATTTTGCGTGGAAACAATACGCCATTGCGGTTGAACGGCAGAAAGGCGTTTTCCATTTGATAGAACGTTTCAAAATCGAAGGTGTAGCCGATGCCGATGGTGGGGCCGTGATAGCCATTGCACCACATGATGTAGTAGCGCTCCTCAAGCCAGACGACACGCGGATCGTAGGCATATTCAAAATTACTAATCTCTTCTGTGCGCTCATCATGCGCGACAAAACGGATGCGCTCGTGTCCAATCTCCCAGTTTACGCCGTCGGTGCTGTGACCAACGTGTAGCTGCATGCGGCGCGTTTTGTTATCGGCACGGAACACGCCTGCAAAGCCGTCCTTGAATGGCACAACGGCACTGTTGAAAATGCTGTTGCTGCTAGGGATGTGGTCGTGATCGATGATGGGGTTGTGGGCTGAACGCCAGAGGACATTGTGGTTGTTTTTCGGCCGATCTTCCCACGGAATAGCGGTGCGTCCGACAACATGATGGTTATTAGGATAAGTCATAGTCATCTTTTTCTTGGTGAAACCACTAAAAAGTTTTAGTAGTTTTGCTTGTGAAACATAAATAGCCACAGTTTTTGAGACAGCAGTTGTACATATTCACTAAAATGTTTACTAATCAATAACAATAATAGACGAAATTTTAACTATGTCAAGAGTGTTCACTAAAATCTTTAGTAAAACGGGGTTTGCGCGTGATTGGTGCACGCGCCTGACGCGCTGCTGTTCTCATTGCTACTAGAAATTTTTAGTAAGGAACTGTTTGGTTTACAATAGAGACACTATGGGTAAAAAAGCTTCATCAAATGAAAAAGTGACGATCACAGATATTGCAAAGGCCAGTGCGGTTTCACCCGCGACCGTCTCGCTCGTTCTGCGCGATAAGCCCGGTGTAGGAGATGACACACGTCAGCGCGTGTTGGAGATGGCTCAGACGCTGGGCTACATCCCTCCCGCAACTGCACCACGCCAATCCCCTGCCAGCGCGCTTAAACATATCGGTGTGGTGATGAAGATCAATCCCAGCGATCCACCGGGCAACAATCATTTTTATGCGCCCGTTGTGACAGGCATCGAGGGGATTTGTCGGCAAATGCAAAGCAACTTGCTGTATGCAAACCTGCTCGTTGATGAACATAATCAGCCGCTAGAGCTGCCGCGCTTGCTGCTCGAACAACAGATTGACGGGTTGTTGATGATTGGGATGGAGTTGACACAGGGGTTGTTGGCACATTTTCAGCAGCGCGGCTTGCCAATCGTGTTGGTTGATGGGTATGTGGAAAATGACCAGTATGATGCCGTCGTGACGGACAACATACGCGGTGGACGCGAGGCAACGACCTATCTGATTGCACAAGGTCATACGCAGATCGCGCTGATTGGCAGTTCGGCCGATGCGTACCCTAGCATCCGCGAACGGCGAGAGGGATATATTCAGGCGATGACCGCACACGGATTGGAGCCATTGTTTGGAGATTGTGCGCTAAATCCTGATGCGGGTGGGGAGATTTCGGCCGAAATTCTCGCCAAGCAACCAGACACAACCGCCTTTTTCGCCTGCAATGACGAAACCGCCATCGGCATCATGAAAAAGCTCAAATCATTAGGGCGGCGTGTTCCCGAAGATATTTCGGTGATCGGCTTCGACAACATCGTACTGGCGCAACACGTCACGCCCGCATTAACGACGATGCGTGTCGATAAGATGTCGATGGGACGACTTGCGGCGCAGTTGTTATTTAATCGGCTCGATTATCCGATGTCGAGCAACGTGCGTGCAGTGATTCAGCCACAGCTATTTGAGCGGGAGTCTGTGGGTCAGAAGCATACAGATTGACAGCCTATTGATAGGTCGCAACGAGGTTTTGTGTAGTGCCAAGAAATTACTTTTGCACGTAGCATCAAAAGCAATAGCGAATTTCAGTGGTAACAGCAGGCGCAACTTCGCATAGTGACAGAGGTGTATGATGAGGTGTATGATTGAGTGCAGTTGATATAAACCAGAAAAGAATGAGATAAATGCCCCACGTGTTTGGGGCAATTTAATTAGATTACAAAAGGAGAAGTCGATGTACGAAACAGACATGTACGAAGGCATGATCGCTGAGACTGTGATGCTGCAAGGCGCGAATGGAGACACGATTAATGCTTACTATGCCCGTCCGCTGGGGCCCGGCCCGTTTCCCGGCATGGTTATCGTCCACCACTTTCCCGGCTGGGATGCCTGGTACCGTCAGGCAACGCGCACCTATGCTGCGATGGGGTATGCGGCACTCTCGCCAAATCTCTACTATCGACTCGGTCACGGGTCACCCGAAGACGTGGGCGCAAAAGCACGATCACAAGGCGGCGTACCCGATGATCAAGCGGTTGGTGACATGGTCGGCGCAATGCGTTTTTTGCGCGCACAACCCTATAACAATGGGAAAGTTGGCATTTGGGGAACCTGTTCGGGTGGCCGTCACAGCTTTCTAGCGGCCTGTCGCAGCGACGGATTTGATGCCGCCATCGACTGCTGGGGCGGTCGCGTCGTGATGCCAGCTGAAACGCTGACCGATAACTGGCCAGTCGCGCCGCTCGATTACACGGCCGACCTATCCTGTCCGCTATTGGGTATTTTTGGCAATGAGGATCACAGCCCCACGCCCGCCAATGTCGATATTTTAGAGGCTGAGTTGAAGAAACACGGTAAGACGTATGAGTTCCACCGTTATGATGGCGCGGGACATGGGTTCTTTTATGAACATCGGCCGAATTATCGTCAGGCACAAGCGGTTGACGGGTGGAACAAGATTTGGGAATTTCTAGGTCGTCATCTAGCGTCGTAGTGGTTTCTAAACCACGCCTACGGAGTAAACCATGTGTACAGGCATTGCAGAAAAAATAACGATAGCGGGTTACGGCAAGGGGACGAAGGGTTGGTTTGAAGTAAATCAGGTCAACGTCTCATACGATCATCCTTATCATGCCCCACTAGAGCATTCACTCAACCTCGATTTTGTCAACGAGGCACACGGCGTAAGTGCTAGAGTGGCGATCGAATTGGACGTCGAGGCAGCTAGATCGCTGGTGCAAACCATTGAGCAGGTGCTGGCGAAAGCGGATGCGGGCGGGCATATTGTGGACTGAGCTGATTTAAAATGTGGCAGGCTCATGGAAAGAGGTGAATAGCCTAGTTTTGGGTTAGCTGACAGATAAACGTAGGCATGATGACGATCATGCCTGCCCTCTCTGTTAGCTAATCAAATCATCACGCTGCGCGATGACTTTACGAGACAAATAGTAGTGCTGGTTGTTCTCTAACAGTTTATCAATTTCATTGCTGTAGTGGATGATTTCGGCCGAATTTTCCCCCAATACAGCCCGACGCAATAAGTTAAGCACAACTGCTGCTTCCTGCACGGGTAGGTCTAGCCGATGCCAGATTTCGACACTGCGTTGCAACCTGTCCAATCCCTCTTCATCATACCCCAATGCAGTCGCGGCCCAGCCAAATTGATTGAGAAAGCCAGCGTAGAGATGTGCGTGTCCCACAGCGATAATCTTCGACTCGGTCCACCTTGCTAGCTTTTTGTATGCTTCATCATGTCGCCCCTCTTGATTAAACATATCTGCTTGATAGACGACCCCATAAATTTCGACCAGTCGATTTGGGTTGTGCCTAAGCGCTGTATTCACGTTGCGGAACTTGGCACGGGCACGTTTGAAGTCGCGCTGTTCGACATAAATTCGCGCCAAGTTGTAATAGGAGCGCACCATTTCTGCTCGCTTACCTGCCAGTTCAAACATTTCGATAGCGGTTTGAAACTGCTTTTCAGCCTCTATAAAGTCGCCTTGTAGAAAGTGTATCATGCCAAGCAGGTTGTGCGTGGCGGCAATACCGTTGCCATCTTCCTGTCTTTGGAATCCAGCGAGCGCGTTACGTGCATGATGGCCGCTTTCAGCCCACGCACCAAGCAGTTCATGGCAGACCCCAATATTGTAATGTGCGGCGGCGATTGCGTCTGCAAGACCAAGTTGCTGCGCGAGAATCAGACCGCGCTGGTGGGCCGTCATTGCCATCTCAATTTGCCCAGCATAGCGTGCAACCACGCCGAGATTAGACAGTAGATACACACGCAGGTTGTTGTCAATTTGACGCAACTCGCGCTCTACTTGTGTGAGAATGGGGAGCCATTCATGCGCATAACCACGAATGTAAACGTAGTCAGTGAGTTTACGGGAAAGGGTGGTGAGGGTGGCGAGGTTCTCATCGGAAAGCAGCCCCCGCAAATCAAGCGCGACACGTATGGTTCGCCAAATCGCCATCCGACTGTCATCGAACTTGTTAAATTGATCCCGTGCTGCCTCTTGGGTTTTATTTAACCAATAACTCAACGCAATCCCACACCGCCTCGCAACGACCCGTTGCTGGTGTGATTGGCTGCTAATTAGGCGTGATAGATATTGATAAACCAGCGGTTGAAGCTGATAGCGACCGGAATCGACTGTTGTCATCAGCAACCCCCGCTCACTTAGCTCGGTCGTGACATCAAAGAGCCCGTTGCCTATTCCTGTGATGGCAACCAATGGCGCAAACGCCGCGCCAGCGGAGGGAAAGAGATAAAAACATTGCAGCACAGTCTGTTGGGTCAGCGTTAACGTCTCCCACAGATTGGCAAAAATGGTTGGGTAGAGCGACTCAGACAACGCTTTTTGCAAATTATCGCTCAGGGTGCTGATATCTGAGCCAGACTTAAGTTGTGTCGCCACCTCACGGATCGCCAGCGGGTGCCCGCCAATCGCGTCTAGTAAGTCATCGATTATTGGTGCATCGACGGTCACATTGCCAAGATGATGATGTAAGAGTGTTCTTGCATCGTCTCTACTTAACGATTCAATTTGATGCAGTGCGCTAGTTGAATCAGCATCTGTTTCCCGAGTCGTTAGCAAAAACTTGACGCTAGTTTCCAACGGTTGCAGCAGTTTGCAAAATGCTTGGTAGCTTTCCAGTGTCAACATGCCGTCAATGACAATGATGCCCTTTTGCGTGCTCAGTTGTTCTGCTAGTTGGGCTTGAATGATGCTGAGCGGTTGTCCATC
>JAUIAP010000079.1 GCA_030425205.1 Anaerolineae bacterium | reverse complement strand
CCGCGCGCGCGCTCTTCTGGCGCGTTGTCGATATTCTCGAATGCGCTGTAATCGGCATATCCTTTCAGGCTCAATGCCTTTGTGATTGCTGCTGTCAGGCTCGTCTTGCCATGATCAACGTGTCCAATTGTGCCGATGTTCACATGCGGCTTGCTGCGTTCAAATTTTGCTTTACCCATTTTTATTAGTCCTCTTAATCGGTTGGGCGCAGTTTATAACCTTGCCCATCTTTATAAGCGGACTCAAGTCCGCTCAACATTTTTATAGATTGCCCTTGATGATGTTTTCCGCAATCGACTCTGTAACAGGGGCGTAATGCTTGAACTCCATCGAGAACGTACCGCGTCCTTGCGTCATTGAGCGCAATGTGGTCGCGTAGCCGAACATTTCAGCGAGAGGGACATTTGCCTTAATGCTTTGAATCCCTTCGATGCGGCCTTCCATTCCTTCGATCAAGCCGCGGCGTGAGCTGATGTTGCCGATTACATCACCCATGTATTCATCAGGTGTAACGACTTCAACAGCCATCATTGGCTCCAACAAAATTGAACGGCCACGATTGAGCGCATCCTTCATTGCCAGCGAGCCAGCCACTTTGAATGCCATTTCCGAAGAGTCAACATCGTGGTAAGAACCATCGATGACTTTTGCCTTTACATCAACGACGGGATAGCCAGCACGGATGCCTGCACCCATTGCTTCTTTTAGCCCTTCGCCGACAGCCTTTTCGTAATCGCGCGGGACACGTCCACCGACAACACCCCACTCGTATTCAAAACCGCCACCTGGTTCGTTTGGCTCAATGACCACAATAACATGGCCATACTGACCGCTACCACCCGTCTGACGAACAAAACGACCTTCTGCTTTCTCAACAGGGCGTGTAATTGTCTCACGGTAGGCAACACGTGGTTTACCCACATTTGCAGCGACGTTAAATTCGCGCTTCAGTCGATCAACCAAAACGTCAAGATGTAACTCGCCCATTCCATACAGAATGGTCTGACCAGTTTGCTCGTCATTCTCGATTTGGAAGGTCGGATCTTCTTCTGAAAGTGAACGGAGTGCGACACCCATCTTATCTTGATCAAGCGAAGTTTTCGGCTCAATCGCAATTGAGATTACTGGCTCTGGGAAGTCGATACTTTCCAAAATGACAGGCTCATGGCGGTCGCAGAGCGTTTCACCTGTAAAGGTATTTTTCAAGCCAAGTGTTGCGGCGATATCGCCAGCACGCACTTCACTAATGTCTTCACGGCGATTTGCATGCATACGCAACAATCGGCCGATCCGTTCTTTCCGTCGCTTATTGCCGTTGTGAACATTCATACCTGCTTCCAAAACGCCAGAGTAGACGCGGAAATAAGCAAGCTTACCCACATATGGGTCAGTCACAATTTTGAAAACCAGTGCTGAAAGTGGTTCATCATCATCTGCATGGCGAACAACTTCTTCTTCTGTTTCTGGATTGATGCCATGAATTGGCGGCACATCCAGTGGCGATGGCAAGTAATCAACGAGTGCATCGAGAACAGGCTGAACACCTTTATTTCGCAATGCTGTTCCACAAAGGACAGGGTTGACTTTGCTTGCCAACGTTGCGGCACGCAATGCAGCGACTAACTGCTCGTTGGAGATTTCTTCCCCTTCCAAATAGTACATCATCAATTCGTCGTCTGTTTCAACGATCTTCTCGATCATGTTCTCGCGGGCTTCCTCAGCCTTTGCCACGAGATTATCTGGAATTGGAATGATTTCTGACTTCGCACCCAAGTCGCCCGTGTCCCACACCTTCGCTTGCATCGTGATCAAATCAACCACACCGCGAAAATCATCTTCCTCGCCAATTGGGATTTGGATTGGGACTGGGTTGGCACGCAAGCGATCAATAATCGTCTGAACCGTGCGCTCAAAGCTAGCACCCGTGCGATCCATCTTGTTGACAAAACAGATGCGCGGCACTTTGTACTCATCAGCCTGACGCCACACCGTTTCTGATTGTGGCTCGACACCTGCAACTGCGTCAAAGACAACCACACCACCATCGAGAACGCGTAAGCTACGCTGTACCTCAGCAGTGAAGTCGATGTGGCCGGGGGTATCAATAATGTTTACTTGATGGTCACGCCAAAAGGTCGTGGTCGCGGCAGATGTGATGGTAATACCACGCTCTTGCTCTTGCGCCATGTGATCCATCGTTGCACCACCATCATGCACCTCACCCATACGGTGAATAACACCGGTGTAGTAGAGGATGCGCTCGGTGGTCGTGGTCTTGCCCGCATCAATGTGGGCAATAATTCCGATGTTACGAACCCGTTCTAGGGGATATCGACTGCTCATAGTTCTTAGTAGCGGCTAAAATGCGCGAAGGCGCGATTAGCGTCCGCCATTCTATGCGTGTCGTCACGCTTCTTGACAGCCGCGCCTTGTCCTTTCGCTGCGTCCATCAATTCGTTTGCTAATTTTTCAGACATACTACGTCCACTGCGCTTACGAGAGGAGGCGAGAAGCCACCGCATCGCCAGCGTCAAGGCACGGTAGTTATTGACTTCGTAGGGAACTTGGTAGGTTGTACCGCCGACACGTTTCGGCCGAACTTCCACACGGGGTCCTACATTCTTCAACGCTTGTTCAAACACCTCAATTGCGGGTTGATCGCTGCGTGAATCCATCATGTCAAATGCGTTGTACAAAACGCGCGTAGCGGTACTTTTCTTCCCGTCATACATCAGTCGATTAATAAACATCGACACGCGCTCACTGTTAAATTTCATGTCCGGCTCAACTGGCCGACGATCTGGGCTGTTACGTCTTGGCATAATCTATTTCTCCACCTATCTAGCCGCGACCCTTCTTCGTTCCGTACTTTGAGCGACCCTGCTTGCGGTCGTTCACACCAGTCGCATCAAGCGACCCACGCACGATATGGTAGCGCACACCCGGCAAGTCCTTCACACGACCACCACGCACAAGCACAACGCTGTGATCTTGGAGGCTGTGTCCTTCACCACCGATGTAGGCCGTCACTTCGATGCCGTTGGTTAGGCGCACACGCGCAACCTTCCGCAACGCTGAGTTCGGCTTTTTAGGGGTCAACGTTTGCACTTTCACACAAACGCCACGCTTTTGCGGCGACCCACCCTGTTGGTGAAGGCGACGCTGCTTAAATGTATTGAAGTTATACTGCAATGCGGGCGCACCGCTCTTCTTTTTCTTGCTTTTGCGCCCTTTACGGACTAATTGATTGATTGTCGGCACAATCTTCTCCAACGAACCGCATTCTGTCAGCAGACACACCGTTAACTAACGATGCCGCCGCATCAAATACAGCTACCTTAATTTTTTATCCTAAATCGGAGTTTTCAAACCGAAGGCCACATCTAAATGGCAAACTCTACTGCTCTCAAACGTTCACATTCCACAAACAAAGACCATCAAGCGATAAATTCTGCGCTTGATGGCCCGAAATTGTTTATTCACTTAGCAGCACCACTTTGCAATAAAGATGCGGTAAGTGCCACACGGGTGTGTTAAAACATTTTAGCCTGTGGATTCTACCAGAAGATAGCGAAAAGTCAACTAGGCCACAGGTGTAAAATCTACGAGAAGTATCGGAATTTACGATCCAATCAGCTCATTATGATCCAAAATCGAACAAAATGCACGCCATTTTAAGCAGATAGATCAGAATCGTATAGTTGGTGACGAATCTCTGTCCAACTCATGACGTGTAACCGAATCGCTCAATCATCTGGCGGTTGCGTCGCCACTTTTCGGCAACCTTAACCCGCAGTTCGAGAAAGACTCGTGTATCGACGAGTTTTTCGATTTCACGGCGAGCAGAGGCTCCCAGCTTTTTGATTTGTGCGCCGTTCTTGCCAATGACAATACGTTTCTGGCTGTCACGTTCGACAAAGATGGTTGCATGGATGTAGATCACGCCATTTTCGCGTTCTTTGAATTCGTCAACCTTGACGGCAAGGGCGTGCGGGATTTCGTCACGCAGTTGGAGCAACAGTTGCTCGCGGACAAGTTCGGCCGAAATCACCCGAACCCACGAATCAGTTACCTGATCAGGCGGGTAGAAACGCGGGCCTTGCGGCAATGCCGCGATAATCATCCCGCGCAACTCTTCTAGTCCGGCTCGGGTCAACGCTGAGAAAACGATCCACTGTCCATCGGGTAGCAATTGACGATAAGCGGCGGAGTGACTAGAGACCTGTTCGGCCGACATGTCATCAATTTTGTTGATGGCTAGAATGAGAGGGACACGTTCCCCAAGCCGCTTAAGCAAATTGGACAACTCGTGATCAGACGCATTCGGCCGATTCGTTCCATCCACAACCCACAATACCGCGTCGGCCCCATCAATTGCCTCCATCACCGTGTCGATCATCGCCTCATCGAGCGTATGCATCGCCTTCTTGATCAAACCCGGCGTATCAACAAAGACAATTTGATACTCTTTCGTCGTCAAAATTCCAAGTTGGCGCGTCCGTGTCGTTTGCGGACGTGGGCTGACAATCGCAATCTTCTGGTCAAGCAGCGCGTTCATCAACGTGCTCTTACCCGCATTGGGGGCACCAACGACTGCGACAAATCCCGACTGATGGGTTTCGGGCAGATCGTCTTGATGATCAAAAATTGTCGTCTCTTCTATCGTAACTTCATCGTTTTCTTGCATACCCCTAGTGTATCTCCTTTACGTTGGATTACGATTAGGGGAAAATGATACGAGTAGCAAGTGGTTAGCGGCTAGTGGCTAGTAAGACGACGGGCTTTTACTAGCAACCAGCAACTAGCAACTATAATTTTTAATGTCTCATGATACGATTGTTGTCCTCGATTATGGCTCCCAATACGCGCAACTGATTGCGCGCCGTGTACGGGAGGCGAATGTCTACTGTGAACTGTTTTCGTGGCGCACGCCCGCCGAGCGGGTTATGGCGCTAAATCCACGCGGGATCATTCTAAGCGGTGGTCCTAACAGTGTTTACGATACAGATGCACCGACGCTGCCAAAATATGTTTTAGAAAGCGGTATCCCTATTCTCGGCATCTGTTATGGAATGCAGCTCTTGACCCACACACTGGGTGGTAATGTCGCGGGGAGCACACACCGCGAATATGGCCCTGCGGAGGTGACGGTTGATGTAGACGAAAATCCACTGTTCGCCAATCTTTTTGGTCAACCAACTGAAGGCAGTGCGCACAATACACTGAAGGTTTGGATGTCGCATGGGGATAAGGTAGAGCAGTTGGCAGAGGGGTTCGAACCATTGGCACATTCAGGTGGCTCACCATTTGCAGCATCGGCCGATCTCAGCCGTAACTATTACTGTGTCCAATTCCATCCTGAAGTCGTCCATACGCCTATGGGCAGTCAACTACTGAGCAATTTTGTACATGAGATTTGTGGCTGCGCGGCCGATTGGACACCTGCTAACTATATAGAAGAGCAGGTTGCTTCCATTCAGCAGCAAGTGGGAGCTGGGCGCGTGGTATTAGGCTTGAGCGGCGGGGTCGATTCCTCAGTTGCGGCCGCGCTGATCCATCGTGCGATTGGGGATCAGCTAACATGCGTCTTTGTCGATCATGGCTTGCTACGCATGGGCGAAGGAGCCCAAGTGGTGCAAACATTTGAGCGTGAGCAAGGCATGAATCTGATCGCCGTCAACGCGATTGAAGAATATCTCGGTGCACTGGCTGGCGTGACCGAACCCGAACGCAAGCGCAAAATAATTGGTGAAAAGTTTGTGCGTATTTTTGAGCGCGAGGCCAACAAGCTAGGAAAAATCGACTATCTAGCACAGGGAACCATCTACCCCGATGTGATTGAAAGTGCATCGCACGATGATACATCCGCCAAAACGATTAAATCCCATCACAACGTCGGCGGTTTGCCTGAGGATATGACATTTGCACTCGTCGAGCCATTGCGCTCACTATTCAAGGACGAGGTTCGCAAAATTGGCACTGCGTTGGGTTTGCCCGATAGCATCATTTGGCGCCAACCCTTTCCAGGTCCCGGATTAGCAATTCGTTGTCTGGGTGAAATCACGTGGGAGCGATTAGAGAAGTTGCGAGCGGCCGATGCGATTTTCACTAGCGAACTACGTGCAGCGGGAATGCTACGACGGGGAACAGCACAAGCGTTTGCGGTCTTGCTACCCGTCAAGAGCGTTGGCGTGATGGGTGATGGACGCACCTACGAGGAGGTGCTTGCCTTGCGTGCCGTGACGACGGAAGATTTCATGACGGCCGACTGGGCGCGACTCCCCTATGAACTATTGGCGCGTGTTAGTCGTCGAATTGTCAACGAAGTTGCGGGGATCAATCGCGTGACTTACGACATTACATCGAAGCCGCCCGGCACCATAGAGTGGGAATAGGAAACTATTTTCACTCTTTTTAGTCGCTTCTAGATATAAATTTCTATATGCTCCTTTCTAGCCCTCCCCATTTAGTACTACTCCGTTAACGGTAACAATATTACCGCTTCAACTTATGTTAGACTCTCTTACGAGTCCCGCGCCATCATACAGGTGTGCGGGCAAATAACATACCCTATTTCACATTGACTCAATTCATACAACAGGAGTATTTATAGATGCGTATTGTACTGTTAATTGTATTAATTGGTTGCACGGGCTGGCTATTTACGCAAGTCGGCACGGCACAAACGCCAATTGAAGATTATGCCATTTATGATATTGAATATGAAGATTTTGACACCATATTACCACTGCTAGATTACGACATTTGGCATGATCGCGTTGGCGTAAATAAAGTTAGCTTACGACTTTCTCCATTGCAGTATGAGTTACTTTCGGCCGATTTTCCCAATCTGATCTTGAATTCTACTCAAACTGCTGGCCTGCCTCTCAACGGAATGATTCCCGGTTATGCTTGCTATCGCACAGTCGAAGAGACGGCCACAACCTTTGAACAATTGGAAATCGGCTACCCAACGCTTGTTGAGCGCGTAGATTTTGGCGATTCCTTTGAGAAAGCCTACAACTCATTAGGATTGCTAGGGAATGATTTATGGGCATATGTGCTGACCAACCAAGCGACAAATAGTGCCGAACCAAAACCTGCCCTCCTGATTTTAGCGGCCGTTCACGCCCGTGAATATGCCACCGCTGAGCTGGCAACGCGCTTTGCCGAACATCTCCTCACCAACTATGGAACCGATCCCGACATCACATGGCTACTCGATCACCACGAACTCCATCTCATCCCACAGGGCAACCCCGATGGACGTAAGCGGGCAGAGACGGGCCTTGCATGGCGAAAAAACACGAACGGCCCATTAAGCTGTATCTTCCCTACTTCCTATGGGGTCGATCTAAATCGCAACAGTAGTTACAAATGGGGCGGTGCGGGATCGAGCAGCAACCGTTGTGCAGACACCTATCGTGGCAACGAAGCTGCGTCGGAGGTTGAAACGATCGCATTCGAGACATACGCACGTGCGCTTTTCCCTGACCAACGTATCGATGATGTCGTCACTCCTGCACCGCAAGATACAACTGGCGTATTTATCAGCCTACACAGTTTTGGTGAAGAAATTTTAGTCCCATGGGGCTGGACAAATTACACATCGACGCCAAACTATGAAGATTTGAATCTTTTCGGCCGACGCATGGCTTACTATAACGACTATGTTGTCTATGGTACGGGACCAGCCTACCAACCCGCCTCAGGGACTCAGGATGATTTCGTCTATGGGGAATTAGGTGTGGCCTCCTACACGATTGAGTTAGGGACAACCCATTTTGAGCCATGTGACAGTTTTGAATCGGCGATTCTCCCCAAAAATATC
The DNA here is from genome assembly GCA_030425205.1 of Anaerolineae bacterium. GTDB lineage: Bacteria > Chloroflexota > Anaerolineae > Promineifilales > Promineifilaceae > CALECP01. The sequence goes on along the minus strand of JAUIAP010000079.1, from coordinate 6,256 downwards.
GACGCGCTCATGTATGCGTTTAAAAACGCTCGCGCACCATACATGACCTCTAAAGGGCCAACCGTCTCGAACATCGAGCTACGGGCAGGCGACGATATCGCCACACAACGTCTCTCCGTTGTGGCGGGGACGCCCGTCCAATTGGTCGCAACCATCGACGATACACAGTTCGATACCAACGATTGGTATGCGAATAATGGCGCAGATTCGGTTACAAGCGAATCGATTGTGGACGCAGCGTTTACAATCGATACACCAATTTACCAGGTACGGTCAATGATGCAGGCGATGTCCCCTGCAGATGGCGCATTTGATGAAATGATTGAAGTTGTTGAAGCGACCATTGATACAACTGATTTAGCCCTTGGAGACCATACGGTGTTTGTAGGGGGATCAGATCAGGCGGGCAATGAGGGCGCGGAAAGTGCAATTTTCCTGACAGTGACAGAAGCACAGAGTGCGCCAACTGCCATTTCGCTACACGTTGCAACCAGTTCCAATCGCTTGCCTTCATTGCCGCTGCTGATGTTTGTGGTGAGCTTACTAATTTTTGGAACGGTCCGTTTCGGCCGAAACAAACCAAGACAATAATCAAATATGCGTTACGCAGTTGCCACAAAAGCAAGATAATGTCGATTGCGTAACGCAAACCAACTTTCGGCCGAAAGTTGCCCAATTTCTCCCTCTCAGTCACAATCCCGCACATGAAACAAGCACGCATACACAAACTACAATCGAAACTAAGCAGTCAAAAGCTAGACTGGCTCGCACTGGTTCCAAGTCCCAGCATGGTCTATCTGTCGGGCATCCATTCCCACACAAGCGAGCGACCGATGCTGCTTTTTGTCGCAGCAGATGGAACGATGGCGGCGATTATGCCCAAGTTGGAGGCGATGAAGGGGGAAGCGGCGGGAATTTCGGCCGAAAATATCTTCGCCTACACCGATCAACAAGGCTACCTACCTGCTTTTCACAATGCGGCGGCAATGCTTAAACTCAAAGGTAAACGGATCGGCGTAGAGTCGCTGAAGATGCGCGTCTTGGAAGGGGATTTACTTACTGAAGTCGGTAGTGCATCGGTCGTTCACGCTGACGATATCATGGATAGTCTGCGCTTGGTCAAAGATGCAGACGAGATCGCGGCGATGCAAAAAGCGGTTGATGTTGCAGAGCAGGCAATGGATAACTTCTTACCCACGATTGCCGTTGGCATGACAGAGCGTGAAGTCGCGGCCAAGCTTTCGCAAGCGATTCTTGATGCAGGCGCAGACGCATTGACCTTTCCACCAATCGTTTCAGCCGGAGAAAATACGACTAGCCCACACGCTGTTCCGACCACCAATCGGTTGCAAAACGGCGATTTGCTCATCCTCGATTGGGGCGCACAGGTCGGCGACTATGTCAGCGACATCACACGCACATTTGCACTCGGCACGATCAGCACCGAACTCCGCACCATCTACGAAACGGTTAAGGCAGCAAACGCGGCCGGCGTTGCCGCCTGTCATCCCAACGTCACGGGAGCAGCCATCGACAAGGCAGCACGGGACGTGATCGACGCGGCGGGATATGGTGAATTTTTCATCCATCGCACAGGACATGGTTTGGGAATGGAAGCACATGAGGCCCCCTCGCTCATTACAGGCAACGACAACCCCCTTCCAATTGGTGCCGTCTTTACCGTCGAACCCGGCATCTACAAACCAGGTGTTGGGGGTGCGCGCATCGAAGATGACATCGTATTGACCGCCGATGGCTATCGTTCTCTAACGACTTATCCCCGTGAATTGATCGAAATCACTTGATTTAGACGTCTTTGCCTCTCGGCAATATGACCTTTCTCCTAATTTCAATCAAATATCAATTCCTTATTAACGGCTTTACAGAGTACAATACGATAACGTACTATTATCTCCCTAACGGTTTCTAACCAAACCCATTGTATTGGCATAAGTTGAATAGAATTTTGCAACCGCAAACTGCTGCGGCGATATCTGTTTTCGTATATTCGCAGCACATCAGATGCGGTGGTTATCAGTTATCTCAAGGATGCAATAATCGCTTACCCTAAGTTCGCCAGTGGCTATCAATGCGCGAGTGATTCGATTGAAGCACCATAAACAAACATCTTCGACGGATGCAATGACCAATTAATAGAGTGAGGACAGAAAACGAGATGAAGATGCAACGATTCTTATTACCCATCAGTTTGCTAATTTTGGGTCTGCTGGGACGCATGACGGCAACAGCCGCTGCCTCTGAAGCGACATGCTATGCAACGGCCAACGGAGGTGGGCGGGTATTTTCGGCCGATTCCGCCTACGCTGTCCAACGGGCGGCCGATCAAACCTTCAATACCGATGGGATTGTGCGAATCGCGGGCTACTGTCCCGGCAACATCTTAATCAACGACAGAACGCTGATCTTTCGGGGCGGCTATAGTCCATCCGATTGGACACTCTCTGATCCCAAACTGTACCCAACCGTTCTAGAAGGTGTCCAACAACTCAGCGTTGTGCGCATCTCTGCCCCAAATGACTCACTCACATTTGAAAATCTGTCGATCACGGGTGGCACAGCCTATCGCGGCGGCGGTATTCAGGTTAATGATGTTGTATCTCTAACGTTGCGCGATGTCACGCTCTATGACAATCATGCCGTTGACTATGGCGGGGGCTTGTTCGTCGCAGGTGGCAATGTCCTAATTGAACATAGTCGCATCTATGGCAATCACAGTGAGTTGTACGGCGGTGGCATTTATAGCAATCAGACGGTGACGTTAGCCGATAGTACGATTGCGGACAATGGTGCCAATGAACTCGGTGGAGGCATTTATAACAGTGGCAGCGGACAATTGAATATCGAAAACACTACGCTATCGCACAATACGGTCTATTCAAGCGTAAGCGGTGGGGGTGGGATATTCAATCGCGGCACATTGATGATGAAAAATAGTACGGTGAGTGGCAATTCGGCCGAAACGCAATCCCGACGCATACTAGGCACAGGCGGCGGTGGGGGACTCTGGAACAATGGCGGCACGGCGTCCCTGATACATACGACCTTCGCCAATAATCGTGCCGACAGTAATGGGGGCTATGCGTTTGGCGGGGCCGTCTTCAATAATAATGGCGGGACACTTTCGCTTGTGCGTAACCTCTTTGCCGATAATGTCGGCGGAGGCTGCATCAATCTCTCCACAATTGCCATAAACACGAGCAATGCGGACGAGGACGGAAGCTGTGAGGCCGCAATTGTTGGGGAGTTAGATCTACCGCCACTGGCTGACAATGGCGGCGCAACACAAACGCACGCGCTCGATCCCGCACATGCGGCCGTTGATGTGATGGGCGAAGTCTGTTTGTCAACTGATCAACGCGGTGTTAAACGCAAGCAGCCGACGGCATGTGACGTGGGCGCATTTGAATTTGTCGAAGAAATCCCAACTGCCGTCGCAATCACTAAGCTTTCAACCGATTCAATCAACTTAACATTGCTATCGGGCGTTGCCCTCGCCCTCATCACCCTGACAACAAGCTTGAGTTGGATAGCGAAGAAACAGTAGACGAACAAGAGCGATGGGATGACAAACGCACCCCACCGCGAGCGCAATCGCTATGCTTCGTCGCGTAGCTCCCGCTTCAGGATTTTGCCCGTTGCCGTCATCGGCAGCGCATCACGCAAGATAACCTGACGTGGATATTTGTAGGGAGCCATGTTTTCTTTACACCATGCCTTGATTTCATCGGCCGTTGCCGTCGCACCCGCCTTCGGAATGATATATGCCTTAACCTCTTCGCCATACTGATCATCCGGCACACCAATCACGGCAGCGAGACTAACAGCGGGATGCTCCATCAACACCTCTTCCAGCTCACGTGGATAGACGTTATACCCACCACGAATGATCATATCCTTGACGCGATCTACGATGTAGATGTAGCCGTCTTCATCCATTCGGCCGATATCGCCAGAATGGAACCAACCACCACGCATCGTCTCAGCCGTCGCCTCTGGCCGACCGTAGTAACCCTTCATGATGTTGTGACCCTTGATCACAATTTCGCCCAACTCACCTTGCGCAACATCCTGATCATGCTCGTCAACAATTCGCACTTCAACGCCCCAAATCGGAATCCCGACAGAGCCAGCTTTACGAACACCAACAAGGGGGCTAAACGTAGAAACAGGGCTTGTCTCACTCAATCCATACCCTTCAAGAATAGGTACTTTGAATTTAGCCTCAAAATCCTTCATGACCTCAACTGGCATTGCTGAACCGCCAGAGCCACACAAAACCAAGTTTGAGGCGATTTTCTCTAGGTCAAATTTTTCCTCTGCATTGGGCAAATTGAGCATGGCCCAATACATCGTCGGCACACCACAGAAAACATTCACTTCATCACGCTGCATAATGGCAAGTGCATCCGCCGGGTCAAAGCGTGGCAGCAGCGAAAGGGTGCTGCCTGTGTAAATGCCCGCATTCATTTGACATGTTTGCCCAAACGAGTGGAAGAGTGGGAGCGTGATGAGGTGGGTCTGTCCCCCTTCAAGTCCGAACAAATTTGCCGAAACAAACGCATTCATGACCATATTGCTATGCGAAAGTTCTGCACCTTTCGGCCGACCAGTTGTCCCACTTGTGTATAAAATGACAGCTGTATCATCAGGCGTTGTATTAACCGTGTCAAACGTTGGCGCATTGCCGTGCATAAACATGCCCAGCGTTGGAACCCCTTCTAGCGGACTCGCCGCAGTCGGATCGGCCGTCATCACGACCATCGTCTGACAATTTTCCGCTTCTTGGAATCCCGCATACCCCATCTGACCCATCGGCAAATCGGCCGTTCCTTCAAAACAGAAGTACGCCTTTGCGTCCGAATCTGCGAGATGATAGGCGATTTCACGTGGTCGTAATAACACGTTGAGCGGCACAACCGTTGCTCCCGCCTTCAAAATGCCATAGTAAACCAGCGGGAAAAATGGCAGGTTGGGGCATCCAAGCGCAACCTTATCCCCTTTCTGGATTCCGGCTTTGACCAGCCCGTTGGCGACCATGTTTGACATGGCATTGAGCTGTCCAAAAGCCATTTTGGTGTCATTGAGAATAACTGCGTTGCGCGTTGGATATTTACGTGCGCTGTCTTCAAGTAATGTAGCAAGATTGAGCATGGGACATATTCTCCTAAATGGTAGATATTTGTGAGGATTATAGTGGGTGCAGATTAATTAGCGAACGGTTTCGGCCGAAATCCTTTTTTACTGAGCGTTTAATAAATCGACACCTTTTCATCATGGATGTAGGCGTAAATCGTTATGCGGTCTGCAAGTTGTCAGGTCTACAATAGGTAGCGGTATGTTCTCATCTGGCCTTTTGCCGATTCTGTTCTTATTATCTGGCTGTGCTGTCTCCCTCATCACGGCGCGATATGCGCTTACCCGCACGACAATTGCGGGCCATCGCTACTTTGCGCTCTTTATGACTGCCATCGCCATCTGGTTGTTTGGCTATGCCCTAGAGTTTGCAACATTAACCTCCGCACGCAAATTTTTCTGGGCTAAGACACAATATCTAGGAATCCCATTTGTCACACCTATCCTTGTCATCTATCTGGTGCGCTATCGTGGCTCACGCTGGCTCGATGGGTGGCGCGTCCTGCCGTTGCTGGTCGTGCCAATTGCGACGGCGATCATTATATGGGTCAAAACAGAGTGGATTTGGACATCGGCCGAACTCGTCACCGTCAGCAATCTCACCTTCTACACTTTTGAATACGGCAACTGGTTCATCATCAACTTCGCCCACGCCTACCTCTTCCATTTTATCGGCCTGGCCTTGGTTGTTGACATCATACGCCGCTCTCCTATATTAACCTTCGCGCAGGGTGGTCTGCTTTTTGGTGGATTGTCATTGCCACTTCTCGGCAATATATTCTATATCCTAAATGCCGACCCCCTACCCCGAGTCGATTGGACACCCTTTGCCATCGTCGTGTTTGGTATCGTAACGGCATGGGTCATGTTTGAATTTCGCTGGCTTGATCTCACCCCAATTGCATCGACAACCGCGCTCGAAAGCTTACCTGATAGCGTGCTTCTGCTTGACCTCAACAATCGGATTCGCTCGTTTAATAGCAACGCACGCGCATTTTATAACGGATTATGCGTAATTCAGGCGAATAACTCTTTGATTTTGAGAAGAGGGCGTTGCAACCTGAAATTGAGATAAATACCGAGGGTGTAGGCAGTGACAATA
>JAUIAP010000078.1 GCA_030425205.1 Anaerolineae bacterium | reverse complement strand
CGACAGCTTCACACCCTGCAATTACTCGCAACGCATGTGTCGGTTGGGTACTGATAGCAGAATATCAGGCTGAAACCGTCTCACCCTGACGTTTCAGCAGCTAAACTAGCGACTTTTCAGGTCGCACCAAGCCATGTTGGGCGGCTTCATATTGGTCTCATCTGCCTTTCTGCCGCTTTTGTGTGGCTTTTACTTTAGCTGAACTACTTGTTGCGAAGGTTTCCTCACAATCAAGATGAGACCGATCAAGACGCACAAACCACCCCAGATATGCGACCAAGCGAATGGCTCTTGTAGGATCAAGTAGGACAACAGCACGGCACTCACTGGCATTATACTAGTAAAAACGGCAGCAGTACTAGCAGGTACCTTTTGTACGCCCTGAAACCAAAGGATAAAACCTATCACTGTCACAACGATCGCATAGTACAAAATAGGAAACCACTCTGCCCAACTAACGGCTGAAAAGTCGAATGCCGCGGCTTCAAAAACAGCAAGCGGAAGAAAAAGTAATAAGCCAATAACACTCACAACTGTTGCCATTCGCAGCGAGGATACTTTGTTTGAAGCAGTTTTACGAAAGATGGTAAACAACGCCTCACCTACGACCGCGCCGAACACAAGTGTATTTCCGAGCAGAGGCAACGAGCCGTGTGCTGTGTCCAAAGTTGCCCCTAGCACATTGATGAGAATCACTCCACCAACTGCAAAACCAATGCCCAGCACTTTATATGTAGAGAGGTACTCCTTTAGGAATAGGAAAGAGATAATTCCTACCACAGCGGGCGTAATACTGGTGATGATTCCAGCTTCAGCCGCATTAGTGAATTTGAGTCCGTACAAGAGAAAGATACTGAATAAGAAAACGCCAGTAAACGCCTGTAGAAATAGAATTGACCAGTCGCGCCGTGTCAAAGTCAACCCGATGCTTTCGCGCTGCCACAGAAGCGGCACAAGTATAAGGCTGGCGATGGCAAAACGCAGTGCCGAAGCCAGAAACACAGGAAAGGTGGCAACCACTAATTTTCCAACAACAACAGAACTACCGACAATAATCATCGCAAGGCTTAGTTCAACGTATGCTCGAGTTCGCTCATTCATAGACAGTCTCTCCTTTTACGAGAACAATTACTGTCCAGAATGTACAGTTGTTAAGCCGAGCCGTCTTGCACGCTATTGCGGTATTGGCCGGGCGTAAAACCCCATAGCCGTTTGAACCAGCGTGTGAGATGGCTTTGGTCTGTGAAGCCAGTCGCAAGTGCCACATCAGCAATAGGAAGACCGCAAGCCAGCAACTCCTTTGCACGCTTGATGCGCACCTGCCGAAGGTACGCGTGTGGCGGGATGCCTACCGCTTCTCGAAAGACGCGAATGAGGTAATAGCGGCTTAAGTGTGTGAGTTTGGACAGCTCGTTGAGTGAAATGTCCTCAGCGTAGAAGTTCTCAATATATTGTTTTAGTTGAGTGACTGGCTGTGGCTCTTGACCCACCTGCCGCATAGATGGAGGATCATCAGCATGTCGGATTATCAACTGCGACAGAACATCCAGCAAAACAGTTTCCTGCTCGAGACGAGAGGTAGCCCCTCTTTCTAATTGGATGTGCAACTGACGGAGTTCTTGAGCCAGATTAATGTCGGTGAGGACACCAGAATGGAAGAACGGAATCGAACGCGGTCGGTCCGCAACCTCGGAGGCGATATTCTGTAGCATTTCGGTGTCAAGGTAAAACATCCGGTAGGTCCAACCCTCCGCAACAGCGGGCTGTCCGGTATGAACTTCGCCAGGGATGCACAGGTTGATATTTCCTGGCGAGGCAACAATATTCTCGCCACGATAAAAAAAGCCCAATGCTCCTTGTTCAATAACCCCTATCGCGTATCGTTCATGGGTATGTCGAGGGAAGGATTTTGTTTGGTAGCTAGCACGCAGTAATTCCAAGTCGGCGAATTGCGAAACACGCCAAACCTTGCTTTCATTAGGAGATTTGTGTGTCATACTTAATCACAATAGTCTTACTCTCGTTGCTGCCCAACGCCTGCTTCACGTGTTGCGAGCAAAATCCAGCTTCTTTTCGGGCGATATACCTTTACTCACCATAGCCTAAAATCGTGAATGAGCTCCGGGCTCGCAATCAGGTGAAAGCTTTGTTAGCCCTGCTCTTGGTCATGCGTATGTTTGATTTCACCAAGTTCTAAATAACTGTCACTGTCTGCTGGCTTTGTGCTAAAGTACTCAACCAATTGCTGTGTTGACAGTTTGCCATTCAAGAGAAGTTGTTTGGTTTCTTCGTTGCTAACCCCTTCAAGCGGCCAGCGAACATCTTGTTTTCGGGCTACAACTTCATGCCCATAGGCAGCATCGTAGATACGTTCATGATGCCACCAAATTAGAGATTTCGGTAATTCAGTTAGATTAAAATAGGAAATGTCGATTGCCTCCCCATCGTAAGGGAATAATTCTCCGCCTACTTGTTTTCCTTTGAAGACAACCTCATAGTTTCCGCCGTCTCGCCAATTTGGTCTTGAATAAACGCCCACAATGCCCAAAATCTCCACTTCAGCCCCTGTTTCTTCCTGGCATTCCCTTATTGCGGCTTCGACAAGAGTTTCGCCATCTTCTATGGCACCACCCGGCAAACACCAGACAGGCAGATCGCTTCGTAATGTGAGTAAGACTTTTTCATTTTGAAAGACTGCGACATTAACTCCATAAGTTTGCATTGTTGCTTCATTCCTATATTAATCGTATTGTGGGGCTAACGCCTGCTTCGGCGGCACGGAGCGGTATTTCAGAGTCAACTTCCCACTAGTGAGTCGCTTGTTCCTGAGTCAAATGATTGAGTGTTTTAATTGAATTGCGATCCAGAATATCCTTTAGATTTCTGCTCACATGACGACCATACACAAAGAATTGAGATTTAGTCTCTCGTGGACTTTCGACAAAACGTAATGAGAATTTGGAATAACCATGATTTCCATCGTCAAACTCGTAATATCCCGACTCGTACAAATGCTCCAACTTCACTTGCCAAATATTTCGACTTTCGATCTCAGAAGTTGTTAAATCATTTGTAAATGGTTGGATAGGACAATGCCAACTATTTTCAAATCCGTAGACTTCGCGTTGAGTTGTGCGAAAGCTAACCATAATAATTCGGGATAATGTGACAATAATATAGCCGACGGTTCCACTACTCACATGTGAACCAAGCTGTTTCTTGTTTCCTAAAGAGTGATCGCTCACCCATGTAACTCCCTCGTTGTATCCAAGCATTTGATCCGCTATTGCGAGGTAGTCATTATGAAATTGTTCGCTCAGCAAACTATGTTTCAAATACTGGTTAATTTCAGGCGATGGTTCTTGAGTAACTGCCAAACCGCAATGATGGCAAAAATTTGCAGATTTAGAATGTAATTCAGTTGTGCAACGCTTACAAATTTTCATAGAAAGTGTCCGCCATTCAGTTGCATAAGCCGCAAAATCTGTCCTCAGTTTTGTCCGCTTGATGCTTGTGTTCGGCGGGCGATTTACTCTGGTGTGGAGGAGTATTGTTGTGGTAGCCCGCCGTACATATATTATGCCGCGCACTGCGCGGCATAATCCCCGAAAATTCTTGTTAGACTGCGTATTTTGCATGATAAAACCCTTAATCCGGACAAAATTCTGCAAGAATCGCAGTCTATGATGAAAATCGGGGTGTTATTCTGCAAAATTGCTGGATAACGCCTTAAAATGGGGAAATTTCCCGCATTGGGTAAAGTATAAGATTTGCGAGGTGTTCACGCAATGGCTTTTAGTGCTGTGAAGTCGCGACCATCTCTTATTACCAGCGCCCTCCCAAAGAGATTGGCTGGCAGATGAAATTCGCAAAAAGTAGGCAGTTTATGAACTTATCCCTGAACGATGAATAGCGCAGACGAAACACATCTTGTTGAAATGGCTGGTGGCGGACGGATCGCGTTGTATCGGTTTTCGGCCGAAACCGCCGCCCCACCCCTCATCATTACCCACGGCACCATCTCAAATGGCAATTCTGTCCTCAACCTTTGCAGCTTTCTACATGCGGCAGGTTACGATTGCTGGCTATTGGAATGGGGCGGACATGGTCAAAGCATTCCAGCACGCAGACGACAGAACTTTGAGCATTGTGCATTCAACGATGTGCCTACCGCAATCAGTTATGTGCTTGCCAAAACCCATGCCAGTTCGCTGACATGGGTTTCTCATAGTGGCGGCGGGTTACTCCCACTGATGTATCTTAGCAAGCATCCAGAAAGACAATCCGACTTTGCCAGCATCGTCACGATGGGCGCACAAACGACTGATGCAGCCCTTCGCCTGTACCAAAAACTGGCGATAGCCATCTTTTGGCTCATCAATATGCTTGTCGGACACACCCCACGGGCGATTCTGCTCAAGGGATATGAGTCAGAGCCGACCCAGCTATTGGGTCAGTGGGTGACTTGGACGCTGCGGGAACAATGGCTCGGCGCAAAAAACTTCAACTATGAGACTGATTTTTTTCGGGTGCTGGCCTTTGAAACAGATTATCACTGTCGCTGTGGCAATCAGAAATGGTTGGTAATCAACAGATTATTCGTATTGAGAAGGTGAATAATGGCTCCTTAATGGGATGACGATAACGATAAGGATGAGTATCGTTACCGTTCAAGCTGCTGTCTTAAGTAGCCCTACTGCCAGCACCCAAAAACAATTGGTCAGGCGTGACGACGGGGCGGACGGTGGGCTTTTCGGCCGAAGTCATGCGCCGAATGATCTGCTTTTCCTCTTCACGCTGTGGATAATCCACGACCACCTTTATCATAAAGCGGTCTACCTGCGCTTCTGGCAGCGGGCACGTTCCTTCCTGCTCAATTGGGTTTTGCGTCGCCAACACCAAAAAGAGATCGTCCATTTTGAACGTCTCGTTGCTGATGGTGATTTGGCGTTCCTGCATCGCCTCAAGCAGCGCGGACTGCACTTTAGCGGGCGCGCGGTTAATCTCATCCGCCAAGATAAAGTTGGCGAAGAGCGGCCCCCGATGGATGCTAAATTCACCCGTGCGGGGATTGTAAATTTGCGTCCCGACAAGGTCGGCCGGCAGCAGGTCAGGCGTAAACTGAATGCGCGAAAAGTCGGCGTTGATCGCTTGCGCCACCGTCTTGATGAGCAGCGTTTTTGCCAAACCTGGCACGCCTTCAAGCAAGATGTGACCATCAGCGAGCAATGCCATGATGACGCGCTCGACGAGGCGTTCCTGCCCGACCATCACGTTGTTGATCTGCTCAAACAAGTCATGCAGAAAGCACGTTTCTGTCTCAAATTGGGTGCGCGAGACGGTCGAATTAAAACCGTTTGTAGATGGGCGAACGGTCGCCACTTGGTTAGGTGTCGCTATCATTGCGTTGTCCTCTCATGACGGGATGTGATCCCGAATTTCAATGCTGAAGACAGGATAGCGCGAGGTGGGGGGTGATGGCTTTAACGCTGGCTTGTGGCAACCTTATGAGAAGTTTAAGGAGGACTATCTGCTACACTTCTGGAAAATAATGGAGCGAAAAAGATGACAAGAGCAACCATCGCGGAAACGCGCATTTTCGAAAGTTGGCAGGATTATCAAGCGGCCCTCAAGCGAGCCATCGCGCCGCTGACTTTGGAACAGTTGCAGCAACGGCTGATACCGAACCTGCGGACAGCGGGCGAAATTGCCGAACATATCGTCTTCGGCCGCGCCCTCCATCTCCACCATACTTTGGGCGATACAGCGGCCGAATTAACGCCGTTGATCGCGTGGGGAGATGCTGACAACTCCGCTCACAGTGCCACTGAGATTATCGCTGGGCTGGAATTGACGTGGCAGTTCATCACCGCGTGTTTGATGAGCGGATCATCGGCCGATGCGCTCTCTGAGGAGGAGGAAGGGCGCATACAGACGATTTGGGGACTGCTCGACCACGACCTGCCCCACGCTGGGGAACTGTCACTATTGTTAGGCGCGGCTGGCTTGACTGGAGTTGAGATTTAGCCTCAATCGTTGGATATTGAAGCATTGCGGGATTATGTTAGGGAACTCTTTGTTTGCTGACGGAGCGCAAAGAACCCGATCAGCAGTGGCAACCAAAAGCTAATCCCACGAAAGGCAAGGTTGATGATCGTGCCAGCTTCCAGCGGGACACCGAGCGAGACGTAAATGGCAGGCATGATCGTCTCGACGACACCGACTCCGCTCGGCGTGGGCGAGACAACGGTGAACAGAATCGTCATGACGTAGAGCGTCAGGGCAAAGCTGAACGTGATCGGCTGTTTGAATGCCAGAAAGAGCAGGTAGAGAACGACAGCTTGCACAAGATGGGACAGAAAGGCAATGGTGACCGTTTGGGCGACAGAACGAGGATTTTGTTTGAGCGAATTACCTGCGGTGATGAAATCGGCGGCGTTTTTGTCTGCCCAATCGGCCGAAACAACCCTCGGCCGCCGCACCCATCCCCCCACCCGATTGACCCCACGCTGCACGCCATGCAACAGTCGCCGTAACCCCTGTGGATACCAAACGCTCGTACTCAAAACCGCCAGCACCGCGAAGATCAACCCGTACATAATCAACGCGCTGATCACTTCAATGCGCGTGATGCTGTGCTGCCGAATCAGCGTGATTAAGCCGACCGCCAGCAGCACCCCATAACCAGCATAATCGGCCGCCACAACCAATACCGACCCCGCCGCTGCTTGGGCGGGAGACTGTCCACGTCGCCGTGCGTCGTCGATGTAGAGTGCCGTTCCCGCTGTGCCGCCTGATGAGATGGTGGCGTTGACAAAGGTGGCGGCAAAGGTCAGCTCGATCAGATCGCGCAGCCGAGACAGTACACCGACCGTCCGAAAGGCTGCCCAATAGACCCCTGAAAAGATCACAAAAAAGAGAAACTGCACCGCCATGGCGGACGCGATCCAGAGTGGCTGCCCCGACTCCAACGTGTGAATCAGCTTGTCGATTTCGGCAAAGCGACTCCAGACGATCCAGCCAAACAGGAGCAGCACAACCCAAAAAAGCAGCTTGCGCCAGTTGCGCGGTTTCGGAGATGGGGTGAGGTGTTCAGAGGTTGGCTGGTGCATTGGAAGGGGAGGCTTGTTTTGTCGTCCGTCGCGCCGCACGTATTTTGCGAATTTCCACGATAGCCTCATGCGTCAACGCTTTGGCTTGCTGGCGATGCTCTTTGCCTAAGATCGGCTTTTTGTTCTCAGGCAGTTCAGAAAGTGCTGTTAACGCGCGGACGAGTTTCAGCAGGTCTGTTGTGCGCGGATAGATGAGGTAGTGTGGTTCCCAAATCGTCGCGTATTTCGCCTTATAGCGGCGCAGACCCGTCATGCTAAAGAAAGCGTCGAGGTGATGGGTCAGCTTATAGTATGCTTTTTCTTCGGCCGATAATCCCTCCCGATCCACCACCTCCACAATCGGCGCAGGTCCCAAACTAAAGTAATCAAACCCATGCGCCTTGCTATCTTCAAACAGCTTGAGAAAGAGGAAATCCATTGTCCCATTGGGCGCATCGACGCGATGACGCATCAGGTCGAGCGTCGCCATGCCGTCCGCGTAAGAGGGAATGCGATTGACAAACCCTAGCATCGCCCCCTCCGCATTGATGGCTGCTACCATGGGCGTGTTCCGCACGTAGCCTTCGCTAAAGCGACCCGTCACGAATTGGCGCTCACGGCGATCCATTGTCAACCACTCGTCGGAGACGGCTTGCGCCTGCGCGACGATTGCATCTGGCACGGGCGGCGCGAAAAAGTGTGCCGTGATCCCTTCACGTTGAAAGCGGTTGAGCGTCGTGCGCGAGTTCTGCCCTGCCTTACCGGTCAGCGCGAACGCCTTGAGATCGACAATCGCCTCCTCGCTTGACTTAAAGGTGTGCAAGCCGCGTTGCTGATAGAGATCGAGATAGTGAGGCGAGACTTGATAGAAAACGGGTGTCCAGCGATGTTGTCGGCAGTGCTTGATGAACTGGTCGATCAGCGCACCCATTTCAGCGCGTGGCGCGACGGGATCGCCATAGGCAAACCCGACTTTGTGGCTCACCCCAAACGCGACAACACCACTTTCAGTGCGGTTAAACAGATACTCCTTGTCAGGCCACAGTTTGAAATAGTCGTTGTGGGAAACACCGTGCTGGCGGATGATGTCGGCCGCAACCTGTTGTTCGGGAAAAATGACGGGATACATAGTCTTATAGAGTAGTTGTCATGAGTAACTGTCTCTGCTGCGCTGCTTGCTACCGCTCCACACACGGAAGGACAACGGGAGTGTACTTAAAGGTGGCAGTAGAAACAAAAGAGCGCGATCTAGCATAGTCGCGCTCTGATTGATAGGTCGATAGGGAAAGAACTTTAGCGAATGATCAAACTCTCAACCTACAGCCTTTGCTAATAAATTCTTGATTTTTGTCTCTTCATCAGCAGTTAATTCGAACAGCGCAAATGCCGTCGGCCACATATTGCCGTCGTCAAGCTGCGCGTCGTGCTGAAAGCCGAGCGTCGCATAGCGCGTGTTGAACTTTGATGCGGCTTGAAAAAAGCAGATCACCTTCCCCTCTTGTGTATAGGCGGGCATTCCATACCACGTTTTCGACCAAAGGTCTGTGTTTGTCGTGATTAGCTCATGCAGGCGTGTCGCCATTGTGCGGTCTGCCTCTGCCATGGCGGCGATGCTCTCTAGCACAGCCTGTTCCCCCTCCTCTTTCTTTTTGTTGGCACGCGCTTCGGCTTTCATCTCTTTGGCACGCGCTTTCATGGCCGCTTTTTCTTCGGCCGAAAATCCCTCACCTGCACTTGTCGTAGCTTTCTTAGTTTTCATGGTAATCTCCACTTTGTTGACGTTTGAATTCACCGCTCAGCGAACTCAGCGGACTCGGCGGTAAAAATTCTTGCGAGACGCTGCTTAGCGGCTTGCGTTGCAGGAAACTTATCTTTATAATAAAGATACTTGATGATCGAAATAGTGTCAAGAGGATCGAGATGACGAACCCTACAAAAGCAGAATTGGTACAACGCGCTCTGACTGCGGTGCGCGACTACGGCGTGAATTTGACGCATTTCCGCAACGCTATGAACGAGTGGGTGGGACTAAACGCAACCGACATGGAGTGTGTGCGTCTGCTCGTTCAGAAAGGGGTTGCATCTCCAACTGAGCTTGCCAAGCAGACGGGACTGACATCTGGGGCGACGACCGCTATGCTGGATCGACTTGAAAAAGCGGGATTGGTTGAGCGGCGACCTAACCCAAAAGACCGACGCGGCACACTAGTTTCGCCCGCAGAGAAGGGAAGAGAGACTGCGCGGTCATGGTTTGCGTCCGCACGTAGGGCGCAAGAAGCCCTACTCGCCAGCTATGCAACTGAAGAACTGGCAATCATCGCTAATGTCTTTGACCGGTTTGCCCAACTTTGGGATCAGGAACGGGAAAAGTTGCGCGATGATCAGTAGAAGTAATCCAATCCGCTTATGCCGCTTTCAACTCAGCAATATCTAACTTTTTCATTTTAAGCATCGCCTCCATCGTGCGACGCGACTTATCGGGATCGGGGTGGCTCATCAACTCCCCCATCATCGACGGCACAATTTGCCACGATACGCCAAATTTATCTTTGAGCCAGCCGCACTGTTCGGCATCTGGATCGCCCCCCTCCCCAAGCCTTTCCCAATAATAATCAATCGCCTCCTGCGTGTCGCACATCACCTGAAACGAAATCGCCTCACTGATTTTGAAGTGCGAGCCGCCGTTCAACGCGGTAAACGGCTGACCGTCTAGCTCAAAGGAGACGGTCAGTGCATCCCCTACGGCGTGACCGTGAACGTCCTGTCCTGCATCGGGATAGCGTGAGATGTCTGTAATGCATGAATTCTCAAAGATGCTGGTGTAGAACTCAGCAACCGCTTCGATGTTTCCATCAAACCATAAACAGGGGGTGATTGGTTGTGTGATTTTCATTTTGGTTCCTCTTAGCCTGTTCGTAAAATCTTTTCCATTTTGCGCCCTTTCGCTAATTCGTCCACCAACTTATCCAAATATCTGGCCTGCTGCGTTAGTGGATTCTCGATCTCTTCGACTCGATAGCCACAAATGACACCCGTGATGAGATGTGCTTGGGGATTTAAGTTGGCTTGCTCGAAAAATTGCAAAAATGTCGATTGGTCTTCAATCTGTTGTTGTACCATCAACTCATCGTAACCAGTTAGCCACTGAATCACTTGATGTAATTCTGCCTTTGATCGCCCCTTCTTTTCGACTTTAGTCACATAGTGAGGGTACACGGAAGCAAAGGTCATTTGGGCAATTCGGTCGTCGTGATTTTTTGTACTTTGCATCTCTTTTCTCCATCGGCTGCCTCTCTGATTCAGGCAGGCTTTTTCAGTCTCAATCTGTTCGCTTTATGCCGAGCCTTCGACAAAGTTGAACATCCACTGAATGCCAAAGCGGTCGGTTAGCTGTCCAAACACGCCACCCCAGAACTGTGGTGCCAACGGCGTTGTGACGCTGCCCCCTTCTGATAGTGCGCTAAAGAGACGCTCCGTTTCCGCCAGTGAATCAGGCTCCAAATTGAGCGATGTATTATTGCCAATGATCAGATTTTCGTCGGGCGCATCCGTTCCCATCAGCACATGACCACCCAGAATGGGTAGCGCGACGTGCATGACGAGGTTGGCTTGTTCGGCCGATAATTCTTGCGGACTTGGTACATCGCCCATACGCATAATCGGCGCGGAAAACTCGGTGTTGAAGACCGTCTTGTAGAAGTTGAACGCGGCCTCTGTTGAATTTGTAAAGTTGAGATAGGTAGCTGTACGTGCCATTTTAGCGGCTCCTTTTGACTAAATGCGCTTTTTTGCGCTTACTTTGTTTTGTTGGTTTTCAGAATATGCCATGCAGTCGGCCACGTTATTGCGCTCGATAATATGCGACAAGCGCATTCGCGTGACTGTGCCCCATGCCATGCTCTGACTTTAGATAGACCACTTGCTCCATGTGCTTCTGTTCTTTTACTGAGTCGAGTACCTGTAGCCAGTGTGAGATCGGTTGATCGTACTTCTTTTCAATCGATGGGAAGTAGGATGCAGGCCCTTGTGGTTTTGTATTGTCGGTCATTGCATTGATCCCCTTTTTTTCGCACGAAATCGGCCGCTTTTTGTTTGTTTTCGTTGACGCGGAACTGGGTGATTCGACCGATTAACGCCAACGGCAAGGGCTGGTCAAGCGGAAACTGCACCGACCCCTTCCCCTGTTTGTAACCCGCCAACTCATCCTGAAACGCCTCAATTCCCGTTGGCACTGGATAAAAGCCGATATGGTTTTTGAACGCCGCGAAATGTACCAAATTTCCTTCCAGCACAAACGTTGGCATGGCGTAGCTGATCTTCTCAGTCGCCTTTGGTGCCGCCTGTTGAATGGTGCGTCTAACTTCTTGTAGCCGCACCTGTGCCTCATCTGGAAACCCAGCGATATAGGCATCAACGGTTTTCGGTGTTGTTGTGTTCATGGTAGACGTGCAGCCCTATAGCTGCTTTGATTCGACGTGCCGCGCAAAATTGTCGAGGATGCTCTGCCAACCAGCACGCTGCATCTCGATGGGGTTTTCGTCTTCAGCGTCAAACGTTTCTTCGACTTTGATACCATCATCAACTGGTGTAAAGACAACAACCAGCGTACGGTCGCCAAAACGTGACTCCACCCGCTCTTGTTCGATCACTTTGGTATACGTGCCGCCAAAATCGAAGCCCATGCTGCCATCTTTTGCCTCCATGCGCGAGCTAAATGTGCCGCCTTCGCGCAGGTCAACCTCGCTGGCGGTCGTGTGCCAGTCGTCGGAGGCGGCATTCCACTGCATAATATCGTCTGGCGTATTCCACGCCTTCCAAACGGTGTCTAAATCTGAGTTGACAATGGTTGAAATGGTTATTTTTTCCATAATGTTTCTACTTCCTTGTCGTATAGGCAAGTATAAAAATGTACCATAGGCATCCTGCCTGTTTCTTTTGGCAAGCAGGATGCTTGCCCTACATTCGCGGCAGAGCCGCTTTCTTGTTTAATCGTGTACCTGATACGGCACATCGATCAACACAATGCCTTCATGATGGCGCAGACGATTTTGCAACAGTCGCGCCGTTTGGTTATGTAGTAAATTCCCCACCCCAACTATCCGCCACAAATTCGGGGATGACGACCATCAACTCCTCATTTGGATGCTGTTCATCTTTGATCGTCTCAATCGTTTCGACCAGCGGCGTGAGGATGTCGCGGTAGTCGTAGGAGACGAGGTTAAGCTGCATTCCGTTGGTGATGGTGGCGAACTTTTGCCAGCGTTCGCGCAGTCGTTGCTCATTTGCCTCATTGGTGACGATGGCAAGTGCCATCACGTTGGGCGCAAAGTGACGGGCGTACTGCAACGCCATGAGCGACCCACGATGCAGGTCAGCGATGGGGACAATGACGGTGTCGGCAATCGGCCGAACCTCTTCCAAAACCATATCCCGCACGCGCAACGTCTCCGCAACATGCCCATAGTGCCGCTTGACCGCACGGAGCCCCACCACGATCAGCGGAATCGCCAACACGACAATCCACGCCCCTTCCATAAATTTCGTCACCGTCAACGCAACCAACACAATCCCCGTTGCCGTCGCGCCGACTATGTTCATGACCCGTTTCCAAACGATGCCGCGCTCGTAATGCACTTCGGTAACGTGCGTCTTGAGCGTTTCGCTGGGTTTGAGATGGGCGATACGCCCCATCAAGCGACCCATCGACGTTTGCGACAGCGTAAAACTGAGCATCACACCGAGCGCATAAAGTGGCAGCATAGCGATCTCGTCGGCGCGAAACAGGATGATGATGACGATGGCAAACAGCGAAAGCGTCACGATACCAACATCGTACACCAGACGGTCACCGCGATGCTGCATCCAGCGTGGCATAAAGCCATCACGCGACAGATACGAACTGAGACGCGGGAAATCTTGAAAGCCTGTGTTGGCGGCAAGGACGAGGATCAACATCGTGAATGCCTGCACCCAATAGTAGAGAATGCCCGTGCCAGCGACGTTGCGTGTCAGTTGAGACAGAATCGTTTCTGACCCTTCCGACGGGATAAGATGAATGCGGCTGGCGAGCAGTGAAATGCCGATAAACAGTGTCATTGCCGCCACACCCATCGCTACCATCGTCTTGATGGCGTTTTCTGCTTCTGGTTTTTTGAACGCCTGCACACCATTGCTGATCGCCTCAATTCCTGTCAGAGCGGTACAGCCAGCGGCAAAGGCGCGGACGAGTACCCAGATGAGGAACACGTTGGTGACGGGCGGGATGGTTTCGGCCGATGCGACCTCATTCACTGCCAGCGTCCCCGTCGCCATCTGAAACAGACCCATCCCAATCACGACCAGCACACCGCCGATGAACGCATACGTCGGCAGCGCAAAGATGCTGCCGCTCTCACGAATACCGCGCAAATTGATCCACATTAGCACGACGACGGTCATAACCGCCATCGGCACGACGTAACTCTCCAGCGATGGAAATGCGGACGTGAGCGCACGCATACCGGCCGAAATCGAAACGGCAACAGTCAACACGTAGTCGATCAGCAATGAGGCTGCCGCAATCAATGAAGGCGTTACACCCAAGTTGTCTTTGGTGACGGTATACGCGCCGCCACCGTCGGGATAGTGGCGAATCGTCTGGATGTAGCTGGTCACGACGATCAGCACCAGCGCGGCGACACCCAATGCCAACGGCAACGTCCAGCGAAGAGCCGCCGTGCCGAGCAAGAGCAAAATGCTCATGATCGCTTCGGTAGCGTAGGCGTTGCTGCTGATCGGGTCGCTCGCAAAAATGGTGAGCGCACGCACGTTGTCGAGTCGCTCGTGAAGTTCATCGCGTGTCGGGAACGGTCTGCCGATCAGGACACGGTTCAAACCTGAGCAGGTCATTTTCTTTCTCCAAATTGTGGCTGTCTAGTGGGTCGGCCGTCAGGTCGGCGAATAGGCACACCTGTTAACTATTGGCACGCTGCCAATGATTTAGCCGAATAGGTAGGCCATAATCATTTTATCCAAAATTAGGCGTGCTGTGATCGGACAAATGACGTAATTTATTTGTCTTGCAAGAGCATCACCTGGTCGTCAGGTGAGATTATCCCAGCCGAAAAAGAAGGAGGCCAGAGTGAGCGGTTAAAATAACCGTATGAAAAAGAAAAACAACACTCGACCTCCAATGACAAGTTTAGCGTGCGTGAATCCAGAAT
>JAUIAP010000022.1 GCA_030425205.1 Anaerolineae bacterium | reverse complement strand
CACGTCGATGATCTTTGATTTGAGACAAAAAACTGTGAAGCATTGGATTGATTCCTTCTGGGTGAGGTGATTTTAACCCACAAGTTTATCATCCTATCTCTACTTTCCTAGAACTGAACAGCCCTGCTACCTGCATACGCTCGAAGAATTAGGCATCTCCGCAGAAGAGAGCGTCTTCATCGATGACTTTCAACATAATATCGACGGCGCGCTAGCGGTCGGCATGCACGCCATTCACTATCCACCTTCCAAAAATACGGCTGACTTGATTCGTGCGTTGGGTGAGCTAGGGGTGCATTAATCGGCCGAATGTACCACTACCTGCGGGAACGGAATGTCGATCCCTGCCTCGTTCAACGCCTCATACAATGCCGTATTCATCTTATCCTGAATCGGCTGTGTGTCGATTACCGAATTGATCCAGCAGCGCACACGAAAGTTTAACGCTGAATCGCCAAATTCGAGAAAGAGTGCCTCAATACGTCGGTCTGCCAAAACCCAACTTTGCTGGCGAATTGCGTCAACCATCACCACACGTGCCGCCTCAATGTCGCTGCCATAGGCAATCCCTACTGTCGTCGAGATGCGAAAACGCAGGTCAGGCAGTGAATAATTGACGATCAATCCTTTTGCGATAACGGAATTGGGAACGGAGACGAGACGATGATCGCTCATCAAAATGCGCGTCGTTCGCAGTCCGATTTCTTGCACGTCCCCCCACGTGTTAATCTCTTCAATGCCAATACGATGGCCCTCACGAAATGGCTGGTCAAGCATCAAGAAAAAACCAGCCATCATATTGCTCAGACTATCTTGAGCCGCCAACGCGACTGCCAGCGAGGTAATACCTAAGGTCGTTACCATGGCACTGATGTCTACTTCAAAGTGGTTTAGCAACATCACGATGGCAATCGTCGTAACGATGATGACGGCAATATGCCGAAAAAGCGTCAGGAATTTATCGTCCAGCTCCGTCTCAGTGCGGTGGGCGACCTCAGCCCCGTACCAGCCGACCAATGCATTGATCAGACGATAGACGATTAGCAGCAAGATGAGCCATCGAACGATGAAAAACCCATCCTCGACATATTGCAACCACCGAAATGTGATGCTACTAAACTGATCAAAAGCTATCTCAATGCCGATTACGAGAATGAGAAACACAATCGGCCGATCCAACGCATCTATCACCCGATCATCTAAATCTGTCTTGGTACGCCCCGTCAAGCGCGCACTCCCGAGCAACAAGAAATGCACGAGAACACTCAGAACAACCGTAATCAATAAAATTATGCCGATTTGTAGATTCACCGCTTCCGTCATGCCGGTTATGGTAACAAAGAGGTGGCAGGTTGAAAAGCAGATAGCGTAACTCGAAAACGTTGTGCATTTTCAATCCATTAGCAATCCACTTGTTGTGCATCATTCTCGCTGTCAGTTCGTATTGTTGTTTGAGAACAGTTCAACATTATCTAAGTAGTGACTCTCACCTGAGATTTATTGTCTGATGGTATGATGAAACAATAGTTCGAGAATTAGTAAGGACAACGTATCATGGCTGGAAACGCAAGCAGACGACAATTTATTCTAGGCGCAACATTAACGACAGCAGCCGTAGCGACTGGGGGTGCGGTTGGTCTGATCCGACGGCAAGAAGTGTCGGATGCAATTGACGCGATGCCCAATGTGCAAACAAACGTTGTGCCAGCAGTCCAATCATCTGTGCCAACATCACCCGCGCAAGTTGTGCCACAATCAATCACACCGTCAGGAGCGACGCAGCTCGCGACCGATCTAGCCGCCTCACAGTTGGAGAATTCACGTCTGCAAAGCGAACTGGCGGCCGCGCAGCAACGCATTGCGGATTTAGAATCGGCACTCGGAATGCGCGAAGGGGAGACGAGCAATCTTCGCATGGAGCTTGATGGCGCGACAACCCAACTTGGCATCCTTGGCGGCCTGGTTGCGCTCTACCAACAGCTAGATAATGGGGATGTCGGAGATTACGTATCAAACGGAATGCAGGAGATGGCGTCTAATATTGGTGAGATCGTCGATGATATACCCACTGTGCAAGAGACACTTTCGGCCGGTCGGCAACTGCTCTTAGATTTCGAGAGCGAAGTACCGTTGATCGATGGGGCACGCTTATGGCTACTGGGCCATGTCTCACAAGTCAGCGTTGCCTATTCGCGCGCACGCCAAATGCTACTCAATGTGTCGGAAGGCGCAAGCGATGTGTTGAGCATGATGGCAGATTGGACAGAGAAATTGCTCAAGTGGTTGCCGTTTGGACTAGGTGAGAATACAACTAACTTGATCGATGCGTTGGCAAACTTGCTCGATGTGACGCCAGAGACGACCGATGGGCTCGTTTCAAACGTGGCAAATCCATTGGAAATGTGGCTAGGCGGTGTCAATGAAACGGCGACACCATTGGTTGATAATGTGATTGTACCGTTGAAGAATGGGGTGTTGGAATCGGCCGAATCCCACCTCACCCGTACCGCCACCTTGCGACAGAACTACCAGCTAAAATTGCGCGATCCCTTCAATGTCGCTATCGACAATCGCAATCGCATCCGCGCAAGCATCGAGGCGTATAAAGTTCAACATTCATTGTGAGTTATCACTTCTTCCGGAAATACAAGAAGACGCCAGTTCCAAAAGAGATCACCATAACCCCTGTCACCACCCCAAGTATCCCTGCGATCAGCGGATAGTTCTGCGCGACCAAACGCACATTCTCGAAGTCTTGTACAAAGGGTTGTGTGTCGATAATCCGCCCACCCTCGCCGATTAATGACGGAACAGGTGTCTCCGTTGGACTGAAAAGCATTGCGGTCTCATCTAGGACAGATGTCGGCAGTGGCTCAGGCGTAAATACGGGCGTCACAGTTGGGGGCGGAATGGGCGTAGCCGTCGCGAGTGCAACAACACTTGGATCGGGAGTCGCCGTTGGTAGTGGCGCAGGGGTGTCCGTTACAACGGGTTCGACATAGACAACCGCATTCCCCGCATCACTCCACTCAACCACCTGCATCGAATGGGGGGGCAACACGATTTCATAGCTCTGTGAAAAATCACTCAATTGGCGCGATTTGCGCGAGACGCGCTGGCTCGTTTCATTGTTGGCACGAATGTCATTGCCGTCGAGCCAGTGCAGCACAGCCTGCGGATCTGGCGTGTTGGGTGTCTGTAGAATAACTCGCTGCTCCTCATCAAGGCTCAAGTTAAATAGGACAACCGCATAGCTGGCTTCATCGCGATAGGCAAACGATTGCACAAACGGCACGTTGACGGGAAATTCGATCTCATTAATCGTAGGCGCAGTATACGACGGGTTGTCACCGCCGTGTCGCGTCAAAAGTAAATCGCCCCGTATGGCAAGATTGGCGAGTTCCAACCCCAACCAAGTCGGCCGTTTTCTTCCAGTCGCCTCTAAATCGCGCAACAAACCCCAAATTCGTGCATACTCGCCATTTGATAGCTGATATGAGTATTGCGACAAGACAAACGCCGCCTGATTTTGCACATTGAGCCACTTTTGATAGTTGAGCATATAGAGCGGCAGCGCGATTCCGCCGCTCATCCCCGTCACAAAATCATTGCGAATCGGCAGCGGTACATCCCCTGTCGTCGTGTGAAAGTTGATCTCGTAGATGGCTAAATCTGTCGCGCTTTGCTCCGAGCGAATCACATCACCCGTAATCGCCATTGCACCATACTGCATATCCTGCTGCACGCGCGCAAAAAGTGGATAGAACAGATCCTCATTGTTAGTCGCCACGTCGATGTAACCAAAATAGGGTGAAAGAGCGACGCTATCGTGCCGTTCACTGGCAAATTCGATTTGTGCTTGCCGCTCTGGATAGCCAAATTGGCCGCCAATTATCAAGTCAAACTTGTCGTCATCATACCACTGACTGTTCCGCATCATCGCAAAGCGTGCATTAGCCAGCGTTCCGACGCGCTCTCCCCCACGCAGCGTCGCTCCGATAAAGGGATCATCTCCTGCGTTGCCACCCCACAGCTCGTTCCCAAATTCGAGATGGATCTCTGAGAAAACCTCTGTCCACGGTGCGTGCTGCCCCAAGTCAGCGCGACGGTTTGACCATTGCGAGTCACCGGCTGGGGCGGCCAGATAGGCGACCAGCGCACGGACTTCCGCATCACTCCACGTTGGTGGTATGACATACCATGGCTCAGCACCAATGTGTTGGGCCAGTTCAAGAAATTCATGCAGGGAATAAGTGTAGTTGAGAGGTTGGTCGGCGCGTGGCGAATGTCCTGTCGTCTTGCGTGCAAACGGGGGCGCGAGTTGATTCTCAAGAGAGCTGCCTAACTGACCACCCCAATTTCGAAGTATTCCTGGCTCTAACTCGCGCAAGACGTTGACGACTTTATCCGTAAAAACGGTTGGGTTTGTATAGTCGCGGCGTGAGAGATCGATATCATCAATCCAGACGGTTGAAGCGTTTTCTGGGATGCGTATCGTGAATTCGAGGACACCATTGACGGGGCGATCTGCGTTCATATCGCGGCTGTCGAGGCCGGGCTGAACATAGAAATCATGGCTGATCTTGCGCCACTCGGTCGTCAGTGGAAATGTTTCACTCATGAAAATAGCTTCCCCCTGTCGCTGCCACGTCACTTCCATAACATCGCCGTTCCGACTGCCTTTTGCCCATACCTCAAAGTGCCAGTTCCCTTCAACAATCATCAACTTGCCAGCGGTGGTGTCGCCATCGCGCCAAAGCGAGTCCATGTAGTAGGCAAATGCGGGCGTGAAGCCAGCAGGCTGGAGACGTAGGGATTGTCGGCCGGGAGAGTTGGGACGGGTTTGCGTCGTGTCTACGGCCGACTCGTCGCCAATGTAACCAGCCACGTCCTGCCGCAACACGATCACGTCCTCTTGATTTAGTTGCGGTGTTTTGTCCAAGACAAAGGTGTTTTTGCCATCCTGATAGGTGAACGCCTCAACCTGTCCACTCGTCCCAGTCGCCGTCCCAAACAACACCTCATACTCTGCGCCGTCCCAAAAACCTTCTAACTGACCAACCGTTGGGCTATTCCAGCGTGTCTCCCAATTGTCCTGCTGAAACGTGCCTGTCTCTGGCTCTTCTGCCACAAAGACGAATGATGCAAACTCGCCTGCTTCAAATCCGGGATTGGTGATGACGTTTTTGAGCAGTTGACTTGCGCCAAACTGATCGTGCGTGCCGAGATTAACACCCAGATGTTTTGGCTGTTCGACAAAAACTTCGTCTTCAACGATAACGGTGGTGATCGGTGGGGATTGGCTTTCGGCCGAAAATACCCACACCAATAGTAGTAAGACGACCCCCAACAAGCGACTATATTTCATAGATTCTGTGCGTCGAATTTCAGATTGCGTTCCACGACCTACGAACTTGCAATCGTAAATCATGAATCGCAGATCGTAAATAAAAAAACGGTTCCGCCCGCGAATCATAGCAATTCGCGGGCGAAACCGTCCTGCTTCTTACGGTGAATTCACCGAACCGCTAGGGTGTCCACTCCAAGACAACCATTGAGTGAGGTTGCAAGGTTGTGTTGTAGGAGTTTGAGAAGTTGTTGATCTGACGCTCGTTGATGCGAACTTGGACGTTCGTCTCGTTGTTTGCGTTGAGCGGTGCAACGATCTCATACGCCGTCGCCTGTGAACCAGCGCTTGGCACATTCAGCGTAATGTTACGCGCCTGTCCGAGATCAACGTTGAACAATACGGCCGTGTATTTGCCGCCTTGTTGGAAGACAAATGCCTGCACGTATGGCACTTCGGTTGGAGCAATCACGCCATTGATCGGCTGTTGGGTGAATGCAGGGCCGCTCGAATTGGTAACGAGCAAGTTGCCGCCTAACGCCTTGTTAACCAACTCAATACCCAAGAACGTGGGACGTTTATTGCCTGTCGCCTCGATATCACGCATCAGGCCGAACAGTCGTTGTGGTTCGCCCGTGCAGCGACGGAAGGTGTTAGAGTATTGCGCCAACTGGAAGGCGATTTGGTCACGAATGCCCAAATCTTGCAGATGGTGCAGCATGACGAGTGGCAAGCTGATGCCTGCGCCCTCACTTGTCAAGAACGAGTTACAAACATTGCCCGGCACGAACTGCTGTGCAAAATCGAGGTTGATTTCGTAGATGAGCGGGCGGGTGTTGTTACCAGCATTGGCCAGAATATCGACATTGTCACGCATAAAGCCGCGCAATCCCAGTTCTGAGCCATGCGCCCACAGTGGGTTGTACTTATCAGCATCATTTGCGAAGCTGTTCAAACCGCCATAGTATGGCGCGAAACCGATTGAGTCATGCGCTGTGCTGTTGGCCTCAAGCTCCGTTTGACGCGGCGTGAAGCGGGATTGACCGCCGATGATAAAGTTCATCTTTTGCGCGTTGTAGTAGGGGCTCGCCTTCATGATGCTGATGCGGTCGTTGGCCACTTGTCCTGCACGGACACCACCACGGAAGGTCGCGCCGACATAGGGGTCGTTGTTGTCGTTCGATCCCCAAATCTCGTTACCATATTCAATGTGGATTTCAGAGAAGACGTTTGTCCACGGTGCATTTTGACCCAGTTGGGCACGCAGATTTGCGTATGGATGCGATCCCGCTGGCGCAGAGAGGTAGGCGATAAAGTTTTGCAACTCGGCAGGTGTCCACGTGACAGGCACGACGTAATAGGGTTCTGCGCCGACTTGTTGGCTCAAGCGCAAGAAGTCATGCAGCGAATAATGGAAGCCTGACGCAATGCGGTCGCGTGGGCTGTAGCCGGTTGGTTTTCGGCCGAATTCCGTCGCCAACTGATTGTCCAAAGATGAACCAAGTTGGTCACCCCAATCACGCAGAATGCCCGGACGCATGTCGCGCAGTGCGTTAAATACCACGCCGCTAAACGCCTCGTTCCCATAGCTGGCACGTGAGATACGGATGTCGTCGATCAGCACCTGACCATCGACAAACATTTGCAGGGCAAGCGTTCCGCCACCTTGCGGTACTTCGTTACCAGTAAACGTCTCTTGGATATTTGTCCAACCACCGTTTAACGCATACGACTTCTCAACAAAGACGTTGCCACCACGTGCAAATCGGACACGCAATGTCGCATTGGCATCAGATTTTGCCCACAGATTGAGTTTCCATTCACCATTGATGACGAGCTGTTTGCCAGCAGATTGGTCGAGCGAGTTGCCGTAGCTATCGAAAAACTCCTGGTAGGAGGCTTGGTTGTTAGCTGCTGGCGTCAGGCTGAGCGATTGTGTTCCGGGACTGCCGGGACGAATTTGCCCAGCAGCAGCTTTCGCGTTTGGCAACGTGTTAAAGTCGTAGCCAGCGATGCCTTTGCGAACGGCAATGGCACTGCCTACGGCTGGAACTTGACCGCCACCAGAAAGGTTGAAGGTCGAACGTCCACCGTCGAATGTATAGCTCGTGACCGTGCCAGTGCGTCCCTTTGCGGGGCCGCTCAAAACTTCAAACTGCGCGCCATCCCAAAAACCAGCAGGTTGGCCGATGTTCAATGCATCATTGTTGAATGATTGCAGCCAGTTGTCCGACTGAACTTTCGTAGCGGTCGGGTTGCTGTCATAGACGATGAAGACCATACCGAATTCGGCTGGCTCAAAACCGGGATTTGGCACGATGTTGGCGAGAATTTGACGTGAGCCAAATTGGTCATGTCGGCCGAGACCAACCCCAAAGCGTTGCGTACCACCCTGTGCAACCTGATTGGTCACATTAAATGTGGTAGTGCCACCTGCTATTGGGTCAAAGGTGCCGCCGCCGCCACCGGGATTGGTTGGAGGCGTGGGGGGCGTGCTGCCACTCCCACCGCCACCAGTCGCGCAAGGAGGCCATGGGCCAACAGGAGGAATGACGCAGTCATCGCCGCCGCTATTACCCCCACCCGCATTGCCGCCGCTACCACCGCCAGTTGCACATGGGGGCCATGGGCCGCTTTCTGGAATGACACAATCACCACTGTTATTGCCCCCATTGTTGCTGCCACTGCCACCACCCGTCGCACAGGGGGGCCATGGGCCACTGTCGGGGATGACACAATCACCACCATTTGATGGGTTCGTCGGGCCGCTGGGAGGAGGGGTGGTTGGGACAGTGCCGCCACCACGTTGGTCTTGTGCCGCTGCTGTTCCACTGAGAATGCCGATGGCAAGCAGTAGGAGCGTAATGACACCCAATAGAATCGTCCGTTTTGAGACGCGATCTTCGATATAGGACATATGCGTTTCTCCAAATTTCAAAACTTTTGCTACCTTTTTTATTTCCCACCCTTCACCGACTGCCTGTTTAGTGGGAAGTACGTTCGTCTACTTATGCGATTACCGAGTCGATGAAGGCTGAACACGGCTCCAAGTGCCATAGAGGGTAGACACATTGCTGGTAAAGGGTTCCCCATATTATAGGTGTGGTTGGCTAACTGCAAAACTCAAATGGCGTAAAAAGATAATAAGCTGAGTTTGCGGTTAGGAATCGGTGGATAGTGAAGGGTTTTGTGAATGGCAGATGAATGCAATGGCTTTTTCACGTGCTGAAATAACCTATCTATCACTCTCATTCTCTGCTATACTATGCAGCGGCCTTCCGCATTCACCACCACAGTAACAATTTATTGACGCAGTCGCAAGTGGCTAGTCGACAGTGGCTAGTTAAGTAAATCACGCCAATGAAACTTGTCTTCTTCACCAGCAACTAGCAACTAGCAACTTTTCATGATGGATACGAAATCAATAGAAACGTTAGAGTTTCCAAAAGTGCTGGCAACGCTGGCGGAATATACGAGTTTTAGCGCAGGTGAGGATGCGGCATTGGACGTTGCCCCGACGACGGATTTGCGCGAGGCGCAACGCTGGCAGACCCAGACGGCCGAGGCGATCATGTTGCTTTCGGGTGACAGCGAAGTGAGTATTGGTGGGGCGAAAGATGTTAGAAGATCGGCCGAAAATGCCCAACGCGGCTTCACGCTGCCAATTACAGAGTTCATCGCCATCAAAGATACGCTGATCTCTTCCCGAACGCTCAAACGCAATCTGCTCAAAAAACGGGATCGCATCCCGCAACTGGCCGAAATCTCCGATTTAATCGAGGAAGTTCCGGGTCTGATCAACGACATCAATCAAAAGATCGATGAGCGCGATGAGGTGGCGGACAACGCAACCCCTGCCCTAAGTCGGTTACGTCAACAGCTTCGCACCGCACATGACCGCATTCAAGATCGGCTGCGCGGTCTAATCAACAGCAGTGCCAGCCAGTACATGCAAGACCCGATCATCACGATGCGCGGCGGTCGCTATGTCATTCCGCTCCGCGCTGAGTTCAAAGGGCGCATCAAGGGCGTTGTTCACGATCAAAGCTCTAGCGGCGCGACGCTATTTATCGAACCGCTCAACACGGTCGAACTCAACAATAGCTATCGCAGCTTGCAAATTGAGGAGCAGAAAGAGATCGAGCGCATTTTGGCAGAGCTCTCGCGTCAAGTTGCCGTCAACGGGGAAGAACTGATCCGCATTGTTGAGCGTATGGCGGAACTTGACTTGATTTTTGCACGCGCCCGTTATGGGATGGCGACGGATGCGGTTCGGCCGATTTTTAACGAATGGCGCGATCTCAAACCGCCACATCCCGGTTCAACTGTTTGGATTCGCGCCGCACGTCATCCGCTGCTCGACCCAGCCAGCGTTATTCCAACCGATTTCCTCGTCGCCGATGATCTATTTACCGTGTTGATTACAGGGCCGAACACGGGCGGCAAAACGGTTTCGCTCAAGAACTTGGGTCTCATGATTTTGATGGCGCAGAGCGGACTGCACGTCCCCGCCAATGAAGCGCGCTTGACCGTTTTTGACAATGTCTTCGCTGATATTGGCGATGAGCAGTCAATTGAACAGAGCCTTTCAACCTTTTCCGCGCATATCACGAACATCATCCGTATCTTACGACAGGTAGATGAGCGTTCCCTCGTCGTCCTAGATGAACTGGGCTCAGGCACAGATCCGACAGAAGGGGCAGCGATTGCCCAAGCCATCATCAACTTCCTGCGCGATCAAGGCGCAACGAGCTTCATCGCGACCCACTATCCCGAGCTAAAACTGTATGCAAGCCAAACGGCAGGTGCAACCAATGCATCCATGATGTTTGATGTGGAGACGCTTTCCCCAACGTATGAACTGGCGATTGGGATTCCGGGCAAGTCAAACGCGCTTGCCATTGCGCGGCGGCTCGGGTTGGATGAGTCAATATTGGATGAAGCGATGGGGTTGGTTGGGATTGGGGATCGAGAGGCCGAGAAGTTGATCGATTCAATCTTTGATTTGCGGGAGAAAATTTCGGCCGAAGAAGCCGCAACCCGTCTCGCCCGCAGCCGTGCAGAAAAAGAGCGAGACCAGCTGCGCATGGAAGCGGTCGCACTGGAGTATGAACGCCGCAAAATTCTCGAAGAGGCGCGCGAACAGGCGGAAGCAGAACTGGAGAACGTCCGCAATGAAATTCGTCGCGCACGCAAAAAGCTCAAACATGCTCAATCATTAACGGCCGTAAAAAAGGTCAGTAAGCGCGTTTCGGAAATGGAGGATGGGGTTCAGCAACCACTCGAAGATTTGACGTTGGTGGACATCCCGGACGAACCGAAACGGCGACGCAACAAGCGATTGCAAGTAGGCGACACCGTAGGGATTGCCAACCTCAATACAACGGGCGTAATCACAAACATACAGGGAAAGGAAGCAGAGATCGCGGCAGGACGCATGACGATGCGTGTACGGCTTGATCAGTTAGAGTTCAAAAGTCGCTCCGAACCAGAGCCTGAACAACGTCAATCCTCCTATACACCAACCGTCACCGATATCAGCATGGAGCTGGACATACGTGGGGAACGGGTCGAATCTGGCCTGCAACGGCTGGACACCTATCTCGATGCAGCCGCCATCTCCGATCTCCCATGGGCGCGAATCATTCACGGCAAGGGGACGGGTCGTTTGCGCCAAGCTGTTCGTAAAGCACTCGGAAAACATCACGGCGTTAATAGTTGGGAGGATGGCAAACAGGGTGAAGGGGATGAAGGTGTCACGATTGTGCGCTTCAAACGTTAATCATGAGATAAGTTTGTGAAATTCATATGTGGTGACGTTGACCAGAATGAATCCCATGCTATACTGTCATTAACCACTTTGTGGAACCCATTTTCTATTCAGCAAATTGTGTTGATTTAATTGCATAGCAACGCTGCTACCCCGCAATTTCCCTATGATGGGTCGCAAACCACCAAGTAACCTTAGAACGATTTGATAGAACTCACTGAAGACACCAACAGCTTCATGGTATTGACCAACCATTTGAAATGCTGTTTCCAGTCTAAACACCCTAAACCCAAAAAGAGCTTAACTTGCAGACAATAAATCCTGCGAATTTGGAGTATGAAGATGGAATATTCTGAACTAGAGACAAAGTCTCTAACCGCGCTACGAACGATTGCGCGTGAATTTAACGTGCCGGGATATAGCACAAAGCGCAAACCCGATCTTGTACGTGGCATTATGAGGGCTGAAGCCCGCGAACGGGGACACGATTTCCGTGGTGGCGTGCTTGAAATCATCGACGATGACAAGCAAAAGATCGGCTTCCTGCGTGCGGAAAACTATTTGCCGGGGCCAGAAGATATTTATGTCTCTGCGTCGCAAATTCGGCGTATGGGATTGCGCACGGGTGATCTCGTTTTGGGTCAAGTGCGTGCGCCGAAAGATAGCGAGAAGTATCACAGCATGTTGCGCATTTCGGTTGTTAATGGACTCGATCCAGAAACGGCCAAAAATCGGCCGCGTTTTGAACGTCAGACTCCGATCTTCCCGCTCGAAAAGATCAAATTAGAGACAGATGCGAACATACTCTCGACACGCTTGCTTGACCTCGTTTCCCCGATTGGTCGTGGACAACGTGGCCTGATCGTGTCGCCACCGAAAGCGGGTAAGACGACGATTCTAAAAGAGATCGCCAACGGCATCTCAGAGAACTACCCCGACATTCACCTCATGGTTGTCTTAATTGGTGAGCGACCTGAAGAGGTGACGGACATGATCCGTTCGGTCGATGGTGAGGTCGTTAGCTCGACCTTTGATGAACCAGTCAAGCAGCACACGCGGGTGGCCGAAATGGCCTTAGCGCGTGGTAAGCGTATGGTTGAATCGGGCTTGGACGTGGTCGTTCTGCTCGACTCGATTACACGTTTGGCGCGGGCGTATAACTTGGTCGTTGCACCAAGTGGGCGCACGCTCTCCGGTGGTCTTGACCCAACTGCGCTCTATCCGCCAAAGAAATTCTTTGGTGCGGCGCGTAATCTCGAAGAAGGCGGCAGCCTGACGATCATCGGCACAACGCTGGTGGACACGGGTAGCCGTATGGACGAGGTCATTTACGAAGAGTTCAAGGGAACGGGTAACATGGAGTTGCTCCTGAGCCGTCGTTTGCAAGAGCGTCGTATCTTCCCAGCATTTGACATTGAACGGTCTGGTACACGGCGCGAGGATTTGTTGCTTTCGGGTGACGAGTTGGCTCGTGTCTACACGATGCGTCGCATGTTGGCACATTTGATGGACACCCCGGGTTATGACCTTTCCAGCGCGACGGGAGCTGTGTTGCAGCGGTTGCGCGAGACAAAGACAAATTACGAATTCTTGGAAGAGTTGACAGCGGATATGTAGTTTCAAGATTGCCGACAGCTCTTGTAGAGAATCGTTGGCGATATTTCCGCACATCTTTTTCACATCTATAAAAGAACGTAGAGGACAGGTCGCATGGGCGACCTGTTCTTTTTTGTTTGTGATAGTATGCCGAACGAAGTTCCACTAAAGAACTTCATTCGTGTTAAACAAGCGATCAAATGAGTTACTCCTGACTCGATTGGAAGATTTATGGGAAGCAATAAAACGTTTATGCGGCAATATGGGCTGCAACTGGTGTTGATTTCGGTGCTATTGGGCGTGATTGTCTATGCGTTGGGGCGGCGTAGCGGGGTCATTTCGGCCGAAAACACCCCACAGCAGATCATCGAAAGCGTCATCACCCAACCGACCTTAACCCCTGCCATCATCGAAACGCAGGTATCCGAACTGACCGATGTATCGCTTTCCGATCAGACGTTTGACCTCTCCGAAGTACCCACTTTCCAAGAGGACAGTGCAATCTCCCCCGCTCTCAACCCACGCACCTTTGTAGGCAAGCAGCCCGTGCATGGGCAGTTCCAAACGTATACTGTCGTGCGCGGCGACACGCCAAACCGCATCGCGCTCAAGTTTGGAATTTCGCCCGAATCGCTACTTGGTGGTAATCCACACTTGAGCGAAGAGGCGGGCCTACTTCAAGTAGACGATGAACTGATTATTTTGCCAGTGGACGGCGTATTGCATACCGTTCAGGCAGGTGAATCTCTCGAAACGATCTCCAATTTATACGGGATCGATGAGGCCGACATCATTGCATATGAACCAAATAATCTGGAGTTTCCCTATCGGCTCTATGCCGACACGCAAATTCTTGTGCCGGGCGCAGTCCGTGAAGTGTTCCAATGGGACCCACCGACCATCACAATCAGCGGCGGCAGCGCGTATTGGGCAGGTCAAGCCCAACCACTGATCGTTGGAACGGGGACATTTATTCGCCCATTTAGCGGTGGGCGCACCACGCAGGGATTTTGGTATGGGCATCCGGGATGGGATGTCGCGTTGAACGAAGGGTCGGCGATCTATGCGGCCGATACTGGAACTGTCACCTATGCATCATGGTCGCCATACTGTTATGGCAACTTGATCGTCGTCAATCACGGCAATGGGAAAGAAACATTTTATGCCCACCTGAGCGGCTTCAACGTCTATCCGGGACAGATTGTCTACAAGGGAAACGTGATTGGTTATTCGGGTAATACAGGCTGCTCATCGGGCCCGCACATCCATATTGAGGTGCGCGTCAACGGCAATCGCGACGATCCAACTTGGTGGATGCCGTAAGGTGATTGATAATTTTGGATTTACGATTTACGAGACAGCTCATTCGTAAATCGTAAATCGTAAATCATACGCTACAATCGGGGGATGGACGCGATTCAACTTTTGCAAGATGTGTTCGGCTATGAGGATTTTCGGCCGAATCAACGCCCAATTATCGACAACATCATAGCTGGCGACGACTCGCTCGTTATCATGCCAACGGGTGGTGGTAAATCGCTGTGCTACCAGCTTCCCGCACTGATGCTGGATGGGTTGACGGTTGTTGTGTCCCCACTGATCGCGCTGATGCAAGATCAGGTGACGCAACTGCGTGCGCTGGGGGTGAAGGCGGCGTTTATCAACAGCACGATGGCCTTTTTTGAGCAGAATATGGTCAAGCAACAGGCGTTGACAGGTAAAATTAAGCTGCTCTATGTCGCCCCTGAAACGTTGTTAAAACCTGACATGCTTGAGCTGTTGGACGGTTGCAACGTTAAGCTATTGGCCATTGATGAGGCGCATTGCATTTCAGCATGGGGACACGATTTTCGCCCTGAGTATCGGCGCATTGTCGAGGTTCGCGAGCGATACCCAGAAGCGACGTGTATTGCGCTGACAGCGACGGCGACGCCACGTGTGCAGGAAGATATTCGGCAGACGCTGGCATTTAAGTCAGATGATGTCTTTCTGGCGAGTTTTGATCGGCCGAATCTTTTTATTTCGGCCGAAGAAAAATCGAACACGCTCAACCAAGTACTCGCATTTTTAGAACCGCGTCGCGGACAGAGTGGGATCATTTACGCGGGAACACGCAGGCGCGTCGATGCACTGGTCGAGCGATTGAAAGAGCGTGGGTACAAGGTGGCTGGCTACCATGCAGGGCTAGACGCGGCGCAGCGACAAGCCAATCAAATTGCGTTTGTGCGTGATGATGTCGATATTATCGTCGCAACGATCGCGTTTGGAATGGGGATCGACAAGCCTGATGTGCGCTTTGTCTTGCACACCAATCTGCCCAAAAACATCGAAAATTATTATCAGCAAATCGGCCGAGCAGGACGTGACGGACTGCGTGCTGATGTCTATTTGATTTTCGGATATGATGATATCGCTCGCCAGCGGCAGCATATCGGACAAGGGGCGCAGGGAGAACAGCGCGGACGCGAGATGCGCCTGCAAAAGCTGGTTACATGGGCAGAAAATCGGCGTACCTGCCGTCGGCATGGGTTATTACAATATTTTGGTGAGGTGCCGACGCGAGACAGCTGTGATTTCTGCGACAACTGCACAACCGAACGCGCAGACGATAGCGATTTGACCGTCTTGGCGCAGAAATTCCTTGCGTGTGTCTATCGCACCAAGCAGATGTTTGGCGCCAGTCACATCATAGACGTGCTGCGCGGTTCCAAATCGCAACGGGTCATTGAGCGCGGTCATGATCAGCTATCGACCTACAATATCGGTGCGGACCTAACTAAGAAGCAGTGGCAAAAACTCGCGCGCCAATTTGTCTCGGCCACGCTGTTACAAGCGAATGAGCATGGTGGACTTGCCCTCACACCGGCAGGCATTGCCGTCATGAAAGGGCAGGAACCATTTATGGGGCTGATGCCTGTCGCACGCGAGAAGCAACGGCGTGACGAGGCGGCCGCCGTCCAGCTTGAATACAACACGGATCTGTTCGAGATTTTGCGGGGCAAGCGTAAAGAGCTGGCCGACAATGACAACGTGCCGCCGTATGTCATCTTTTCTGACCGCGCATTGATGGAGATGGCGACCTACTTTCCACATTCGGCCGAATCTTTCAACCAAATGCACGGGATCGGCACGCGCAAAGTCGCCCAATTTGCCGACACGATCTTGCCCATCA
Source organism: Anaerolineae bacterium (assembly GCA_030425205.1). Lineage (GTDB taxonomy): Bacteria > Chloroflexota > Anaerolineae > Promineifilales > Promineifilaceae > CALECP01. Next base: position 91,455 of record JAUIAP010000022.1, on the reverse strand, counting down.
TCCGCGCCTATTGTGCGCAAAATGGCCTCGTTGAAAAGCCAAAGGCAACGCAACGCGCTAACCGCCAACCGCGCCAATCGACATCTATGACTCAGAAAAAGGCGCGCTGGGAAGAGGTGGGCGAACGTTTCTTAGCAGGCGAGACGATGGCAAGCATGATGATCGACTATGGGGTTAAGAAGGGGACGATCATCGCCAATTTGAATAAGTTCGTCAGTGCGGGAAACGATGTGCCTATGACGTATTTGCAAGAGGCGAGCGACCTATCGTTTGAAGATCAAGAGGCAGTTTTTGCAGCATTCATGGAGCTGGGGGAGGATCGACTTCGGCCGATTTATGACCATTTCAACGAGCGTATCTCATACGATGAGTTGCGAATTATGGGAATGCTTTGGGCGATGCAAGACACACAACCAGCCCCAACATCTACCCCGCCCGCGCAACCAACACTTGCATATGATCCCCCTCCTCCCGTGCAGACCTCTCCTTCAGGCTGGAGCGGAGACGAAGATCAGCAGCTTCTTTTTCATCTGGCAAATGGCAAATCGATCAAACAAGTCGCCGAGCTATTGGATCGCAATCCATTTAAAGTCGCAGAGCGATTTCATCAATTACAGAGTAGCTAAGACATGGTTGTCGTGTTGCATCGAATTGATCCTGATGAAAATATGCACCGTTACTACGTCGTATCGGTGCAAAAGTCGCTGTTTAGAGAGATAAGTGTGATGGTGATGTGGGGCAGCTTGGAGACTGGAGCGCAGCAGCGACAGGTATTTTCGGCCGAAACGCACGCCCTAGCAATTGAAATGGCTGAGAAAATTGTCGAAACAAAGATCGGTCGAGGCTATTGGGTGATTGAGGATTCGCGGGAATAAAAAACGCGGAGATTGCCCGCGTTTTCTCGAATGTTAGATTGTTGCGATAGAGCTACTTGGTTTTGAAGCTGTCCTTCAACAAGGATGGATCATAGAATTCGCCAGCTTTACCTGTAATAGCGTACTGATAAACAGCAGCGGCATAGATGCCGTTGAGGGCAGACGAAACAAGCGCAATCGTGATCAGGGCAATGATCAAGAAGGCAATGGCGGCGATGATGAGGGCGACAGATTCGGCCGAAATTGCCACTATCAACAGTGGGACAAACAGCACAATGATGCCAAATGTCACCAGTCCAAAAATTGCGCCAATACCAAAGTTGCCCGCGACCTGTTCACCCCACGTCTTTTTCAGCAGATTGCCGCTGCGCTTGATCGCATCGACAGGCCCCAAATCTTCTGTCACCAACACTGGAACGACCAAAAACGTTGCCAAGCTCCACGCCAATCCAATCAGACCCGTCACGATTTTGCCGATTGCACCACTGCGCTCGGAAATCATCTGCAAAACTAGACCGACCGTTGCGGCAATCACGGCATAGCTGAAAATCTGCCCAATGTGTTCGCGTGCAATGCGCAAGCCGTCCTTAACGGTTGGATCGCCGCCACGTAACCGAATCAGTGCCGCGCCGACAAGTGCTGAGTTGGCAAAGATGGTGACAAAATAGGTTGCGACATAGAAAAAGAAGAGGACGATGTAGCTGGCAATGCCAATGCCGCCTTCGTTGACAAAAGAGTCAAATGCCCCCGCGACAATCATCGGAATCAGAAAAGTTGCCATAATTAACAAGGAGGCAATTCCCGCCATTAGTGGAAAAACGGCCAGTTCGCGGTCTTGTTTTAAGACTCCCCAACTCTGTTTGACAAGTTCCCAACTATTCTTAAATCGTTCGATCATGGTTTATCTCCGTAAATGTTTGTTGCAGACTATACGTTGAGCGCAATCTGTTGGTTGCAGCAATTTAGAGTGGATTTGCGGCCATAAAATCCAACACGACGTTTGCTAGTTCAGCACCTTTGTCTTCTTGGATAAAATGTCCTGCGTCGCTGATTATAGTATGAGGTTGATCCTTTGCGCCGGGAATGAGCTTTTGAAGAATGCGCTCCCCTCCGCTGGTAATCGGATCTTTGTCACCAAATGCGGTCAGAAATGGCTTGTCGAATTTTTTGAGCGATTCCCACGCGGCGCGATTGGGAATCGTGGCGGGATCATCGGCCGAAATTGGCACCAGCTTTGGAAAGATACGCGCCCCAGCCTTGTATGCCTCATTTGGAAACGGTGCGTTGTAACCGGCCAACACATCCTCGCTAAGTTTGCCCAGCGTCCCCGATTGGATGACTTTGCCAATTGGGAAGACGGGTGTTGTTTGTGAGAAGGTCAACCACGCTTGGAAGGCGACACTAACGCCGTGATCGCCCGTTGGCAACATGCCGTTAGCGACAACCACACGCGCAAATCGTTCTGGATGTTCGGCGACCAAGCGTAATCCAATCAGCGAGCCCCAATCTTGACAGATCAGTGTGATATTTCTAAGATCGGCCGATTGAACAAACGACCACATCCAATCGACGTGCGTTTGATAACTATACGCATTCTTATCCGCTAGCTTATCCGACTTGCCAAATCCAATCAGGTCGGGGGCAACAGCGCGATACCCTGCCTCTACGAATAGTGGGATCATCTTGCGATAAAGATACGACCAACTTGGCTCGCCATGCAGCATGAGCACAGGCTCGATGCCCACACCCTCATCGACGTAGTGCATTCGTAGCCCGTTAACATCGAGATAGTGCGGGGCAAACGGATAATCATGCAAATTTTCGAACTGTTCTTCTGGTGTCCGATAGATATCCGTGCCCCCATAACTGCCGACCGGTGAGGGATTATCGGTGAGCTGGTTAACTGTTCTTCTGGTGTCCGATAGATATCCGTGCCCCCATAACTGCCGACCGGTGAGGGATTATCGGTGAGCTGGTTTTTGAGCAGTGCGCCTGCGCCGACGGCAGCTCCTGCGGCGAGTACGGTCTTGGTTCCCTTTTTCATATTACTTGGTCTCCATTGTGCGGATCTCATTCAGAATTTGGCTCTCTTGATAACGCAGGAAAATTACACCCGCGAGAAAGCAAAGCACAAATCCGACGACCCCGCTAAGGCGAATGCCTGTGTCGTTACCAATATCTTTGCCAAAGGTGGTCATCATCGCAAAAATCAAGACGCCAAAGGTCTGTCCAAACTTTTGCGCCAACGTACGAGCGGCAAAATACATCCCCTCCTTTGGCTTACCCGTTTCAAGTGCATCGTGCGTCGCAATATCGGCTAGGATGGCATTCGGCAAGACGCCGAGAAACGCCAGCGGAATCGCGTAGATCAACACGACCAAATAGGCTTGAGACGTGTTTGAGAGCGGGATTCCCTCCCCCAAAAAGTAGACCAGCACAAAAACAGCACTCATCATGAAAAATGCCGCGACGACCAGAATCTTTTTGCCAACACGCTTCGCCAACATGTTGACAAGTGGGTAGATCAAAAACGAAAGCAGCACAGTAATCGTCAGCAGAAGTCCCACCAATGCCTCTGCTTGCAACAGCAGGACGGTTATGTAATAGAGTAGGCCTGTACTAATAATTGTGATGGCGGTGAAGTAAGAGAAATCAGCGATCACGTAATAACGAAAGTTGATGTTGCTGAACGTTTCACGCAATGCCGCCATCATCGGGACATTGGACGGTTCACTGTCGCTATACATCTTTTCGTCGAGTGTAAACACGGGAACAAGCATGAGCAGCAAGGCGAGGACACACAGCAGGGCAATCGCTGCTTGCAACGATTGGACGGCTCCAAACGGAAATAAACCGGCAATAACAGGCACTTGGGCAGCCAACACGATGCCAAGTGCAAATGTGATCGAAATCCATGTCGAGAGGTTAAGCCGGTCGTCGGCGTCTCGGCTTAGTTCGGGCAAGAGTGCGAAGTAGGGCGTGACATAGGCTGTTAATGCGACATAGAAAAGTGCCTGCACAATGACAAGCCAAACGATGTTGATCGCACTGCTATCACTAGGGGGCAGGAACATCAGAAAACAAAAAAGCGCAGCTGGAGCTGCCCCATAGCGCATAAATGGAATCCGTTTGCCACTTGGATTTTCTGTGCGGTCGCTCCAACTGGCAATCAATGGATCGGTAATCGCATCGAGCAGTCGCCCCGATGCAGCGACGAGAACGATTGCATTCAGGACAACGAAAAACGTCGCTTGCGTGATAAATGTAGGTAATCCAGCATCACTTGGCGGTATATAAAAATAGACGAGTTGCAAACCAATAATGTTGGTGAGGGTTGACCAACCCAGTTGACCAACGGCATACAAAAGCTGTAGGCGCAGGGGCAATTTTTGTTTTTTCGACATACTTCTCCTCTTTTCTGTTGGTCAAATTGTAACGGCTTTTACAGAGAACAAAAAGCCCCGTGTGGGGGTTAACGGGGCTTTCAAAAAAGGAGAAAAGGAGGAAATGTAGTTATACAAGGAGTAGACTACAAAATATCATTCGCTGCTGGCGTTAACTATCTGACAAATAGCGTGAAGAAATGGCAATAGGGATAAAAAAAGCGAGGCAAAACCTCGCGTAATTTTTAGTCGTTATAGCGACGACTGCCGCCATAGCCACGATTACCACCTTGTCGGCCGCGATAACCACCACCGCCGCCTCGATAGCCACCGCTGCGTCGCTCTTCGCGTAAATGGCGGTCTACCCACCCTTCAGGCATCACGCGGACACGGCGACGGTCACCATCTCCCTTGCTCTCTGTTTTCACTTCGGGGTGTTCGCGTAACGTCATGTGGATAATGCGGCGTTCGTGTGGTGGCATTGGGTCGAGGGAAATCGGCCGATTAAACTCCACCACCTTACTCGCCGTCTGGTTTGCCAAATCGACTAGCTCAGCGGTGCGACGCTCACGAAAACCCGCGATGTCGATCACAAAGCTGGTACGATCTTGAATTTGCTGGCTTGCCATCGAGCGTGCAATAAATTGCAGCGCATTGAGAATTTGACCGTCTTCGCCGATCAACAATGATTCATCTGGCCCATCAACATTAACCGTGACAACTCTGATGTTGAGATCGTCTTTCTCGGAGATTTCCGCCTTAACGTTGACGTCCATTCCCATCATGTCCATCATTGTCGTTACGATATCGAGTGCGATTTCGGCCTCTCGTTCGAGTTCTGGCTCGATCAGCAGACCATCATCATCCCCCTCTGTTACGGCTGGCTTTTTTGCTACAACGGGGGCTTTCTTTGGTGCGGGCGTCGGTTCTGGAACAACTTCTGTTCCATCGAGGACGCTGAGTTCAACGATTGCATCCCGCTTTCCAATGCCTAGAACGCCACGACTCCCCTCATCGATGACATCAATTGCAACATCTGTGCGAGCAACGCCCAGCTGATTTAAACCAGCTTGAATCGCCTCTTCAATTGTTTCGCCGGTCACTTGTACTTTCTCTAACATAATTCTCTCCCCGAAACTAACCTACTTCTTTTTCTTCTTTTTACTCTTCTTCTTTGCCGAACCGTTTTCACTTGCCGTTGCCGTATTATCGCTCGTAATCGACTTTTGGAACAAATCTGGCTCTTCTGTCCGCACCGGCTTTGGCTTTCGTGCCGACCCATTCTTTTTGGCATCAGCCTCTTTTGTGCGCTTGAGAAATAGCCCCTGTGCAATCCCGATTAGATTTGAGATCACGAAGTAAATCGAAAGACCCGCTGGGAAGTTTAGCGCAAAAAAGCCAAACATGAGCGGCATCGTCACTTGCATCGACTGTTGCACTTGTGCCGTCGGATCGGGTTGATCGTTGTCCTTCTTCTTCTTGCCATCATCTTTCTTTTGCGGCGTGATCAGCTTTTGTTGCAAATACATCGAGCCACCGACCAAAATTGGCAGAATGAAAAGCGGATCGGGTTGCGCCAAGTTGAGCCAGGCAAATGAGTTATCAATTGGCAGCAAATTTGTCAGGTTGACCGCGTCATACGCTCGTTCAGAAAGCTGATAGAGTGATTGGGGTGTGGTTGCCAAGACAAAGTTGATGGCGCGATAGAGCCCAAAAAAGATCGGCATCTGAATCACAAGCGGCAAACAGCCAGTCAGACTTTCCGTAGGATTGTACCCAATTTTTTGGAACTCCTCCTGCATTTTGGCTGGGTCGCTACGATATTTCTTTTGGATCGCCTGAATCTGCGGCTGCATCTCCTGTGTGCGTGCCATAGACCGCTGTTGGCGAATACTAAGCGGCAACATGATCAAGCGCGTCAATGCTGTAAAGACGACCAGTGCAAGAAAGAAGTTGTTGAAAAGCAGATCGTACAAGACCAACAGGAGGTTGGTCATTGGGTTGACGATGCCACTTTGCCAGATGAAATTCCACATAATTTATGTTTTAGCTGTCAGCCGGAACAAACAGTCCCGATTCACTGCCCGTAGCCAGATCGTAAAAGCGCAGTTCAACAGGATTATCGGCCGAATTGCTAAACAGAACGACCAAACGATCGCCCGCAATAACAGGAGAAGTAAAGATAGGCGTACTTAGCTCTTTGCGCCACAGTTGGTCGCCAGTTTCGGCCGAAACGGCCAATAGTTCACCCGTCTGCTCATCATCCGTGGCAACGCCGATAACAGATGAGATAAAGACCACTCCGTCTGCCGCTGCAACACCAGCTTCAACTGATCCCGACACCGTCGTTTCCCAGAGTATCGTGCCGTCCGTCGCATCAACTGCGTAGACATGGCCCTTTACATCACCAAAGAATAACCGACCATCATCATAGGCAGGTGCGTTCCAAATCCAATCTGTCGCATCCACCTGCCACAAATCGTTGCCATCTAAGTCAAAGGCGTGGAGTTGTGCGTCAAAACCTGTTATGTAGATGCGATCTTCGATGACAAGTGGGCTAGAGGCAATCGCACCCCCAACGGGCTTTGTCCAGCGAATGTCACCGGTCGCAGCATCAAATGCGTGCACGGCCTTATCGAGCGATCCAACGATCAATAATCCGTCGACATAGGCAGGTTGCCCCCAGACACCATGCCCAAGCTCTTGGCTCCAAAGTTCCGCGCCATCGCTTTCATCGAGTGCAACCACTCGATTGTCGGACGTTCCAACAAAGACGTATCCATCGACGGCTAGCGGGGCAGCCACGATCCGATCGGTCGCGACGCGCTCATTGTGCCAAACTCGCGTGGCGATGCCGCCATTGATGTTTGTCGCGTCTAACGCAGAAACACCCGCTATGACGCCGGGTGACAAGAAACCTTGTGACGCGCCATAATCGGCGACATAGACACGGTCTCCATCAGCCGTTGGTGGGGCTAAGAGCGGTGCGGCGGAGTTCCCTTCTGGGTAACGCCATAACTCGCGTTCGTCCGTTGCATCGACGGCAACGATATTGTTGCCGTATGCCATATAGACGACATTTTCAGCCGTGCTTAAGCCCGGCCAGTTGTTGTTTGTCCCTGTCAAACTATCCGCACAGCCAATCAATAGCAATGCCAACAGCGCAAGGAAGAGAAATTTCGGCCGAAATTTCGACCGTCGTTGATTTACAACCACCCAAACCTCCATCAAGGGACGGGATCATACCCACCGGAGTTGAAGGGGTGACAGCGACTAATACGCTTAACCGTCATCCAACCACCCTTGATAAATCCAAATTTTTCGATTGCCTCATACCCGTAATGTGAACATGTCGGTGTGAATCGACACGACGGCGGCAAGACGCGGGAGAGTGTGTTTTGATAGAGCCGTATAAGGAGTAGTGCGAGGTGTTTCATCGTATGTTTCAGAATGCAGTAAACAGCAATGCATAAACAGACTGCTTACTGTCCACCATTGACTGTCATATTACTTACTGATACGCTGCTTTTCTGACCGCGTTGCAAAACCCCAGCTTTCTCTAATAGATGTAATACGGCTACTTCGACGGCGGCGAAATCAGCAGTTACCGATGCACGACGTGCGTTGATAACAAAATCCCAGCCGCCAGCAATCCCCGTCAGGTTGAGGCGTATTGCCTCACGCAAGAGCCGTTTGGCACGATTGCGTTCGACCGCGTTGCCCGTTCGCTTGCTGGCAGAAAAACAGAAACGGCTGACGAGTAGGTGATTCGGCCGATAGACCAACACCAAAAGCGGATGTTTGACCACCCGCCCACGTCGCCGTGTCTCTTGAATTTCCGCGCTACGATGCAAGCGATAGCGACTTTGCAACACGTCTTTATCTCAGGTTCTTTGCTCCACCACGCTTCAACCCACGATAAGAGGTGGCTGAACTGGCGTTCCAGTTAATACGTTTTACGTGATTGTTCATTTTCACGCCCAACTCGGCACGACCTTTACGGCGTTTGTTCTTCAAAACACGACGACCATTTTTTGTCTGCATCCGCTGGCGGAAACCGTGCACGCGCATACGGCGGCGAATTTTTGGTTGGTAGGTTTGCTTTGTACTCATTTCGATAGCCTCTCAAAAAAAACAAGGCTCAAAAGCCCTGTTTTCGAAAATTGTCGTTTTAATTTTGGGGATTCCGACCCCATTGACCGACCCACAATGATAGCAAAATCGGCCGAACCCCGCAATTATGGGATGCAGATCACATCTCCTGCATAGATTAAATAGCTATCGTTAATGACGGGATTGGCAGCGCGGATCGCTTCTCTCGTTGTGCCATAGCGAATGGCGATACGAAAGACATTCTCACCCTCTAAAACGATATGTGTGCGCTGACCTGTAGTACATGCATTGGACGCAGCGACAGGCACGTTGATCACGTTGCCCGCATACAGATGATCTTGCGCGATGCTATATTCGGCCATCAACGAAACAGAACTCCCATAACGGGACGCAATGCCATAGAGCGTCTCACCCTGCGAAACGGTGTGGCTCACAAATGCGATATTGTTGCGGCTGGGCAGGTTGGACGTTGTCGTCGGAATGATGACAGTATTATTATTGGCCGTCGGCTCAGCCGTTGGCACAGGGATGGGCGTTTGCGTTGCAACGGTAAAATTGGGGGTGTCGGTGACGGCAGGGAGTGGCGTCACAACTGACTGCTGTGTTTGCGAGGGGGCGAGAACGGTGACCTGTCGGGGATCAGGATTGATCTGGACCTCATAGTTCGCGACACGCACGGTCTGGCTTTGCGGTAACTCATCCGCATCAACGACGTTCGGTTCAACAACCTCTACTGTGGCCTCGTCGGGATTCCCACTGCGCATCTGGAAAAAAATCCAAACACCTGCAACGATGATCAACGCAATTAAAATTGCAACAAATCCTCTGCCAAGCTTATTCATAAATATATCCTCTTACAAACCACCCACTGCGATTATCTCGGTTATCATTATAGCATGGCGGATAAACGCTTCAATTAGCCTGTTAGTTCCACCTGCTGATGAATCTCTGTCAGAGTGGATGAGTGAGATACTATGATTGTTGGCCGCAAAGAACTTGAGCAACGAGAATCCCAATTTTTAGCACCCTATGCGCTAAAATCGGCCGAATCACGCGGCCGACACTACCCTGAACCAGAATCTGCTAATCGCACCGCCTTTCAGCGCGACCGCGACCGCATTATTCACACAACCGCCTTTCGTCGGCTCGAATATAAAACGCAGGTCTTTGTCTTTTTTGAGGGCGACCACTACCGCAATCGCCTCACGCACACGCTAGAAGTCGCACAGTTGGGGCGCACATTGGCACGTGGGCTGGGATGCAATGAGGCGTTGACCGAAGCCATCTGTCTCGCACACGATTTAGGACACTCCCCCTTTGGTCATGCAGGCGAACATGCACTCAACCGCCTCATGCAAGGCTATGGCGGCTTTAATCACAATACCCAGAGTTATCGGGTCGTGACTAAGCTGGAGGATCGCTATGAAGGATTTAGCGGCCTCAATCTGACCTATGAGACGCGAGAGGGCATGATCAAACATGAAACCGCGTATGACAAAAGCGATGCGAAGAACTATGACCCCGAAAAACGAGCATCGGTAGAAGCGCAGATCGCAAATTTGGCCGATGAGATGGCGTACAATGCGGCCGATTTGGAGGATGGTTTGGGCGCGGGACTATTCCCGATTGAGGCATTGGAAGACCTCGCCATCATCAACCGATTGCATGAGCAGATCGGCTGGGAGCGTGGCAAATTCGGGCAGTTAACGCGCCGAGCGTTGGTGCGGGAGTTGATTGGATTGACTGTGACAGATGTGTTAAACGCAACCAATCAGCGGATTGAGGCGGCGGGGTTGGATTCGGCCGAAAAAGTGCAACAGCATCACGAAAACGTCGTCGGATATTCGGCTGAACTGGCACCACAGGTCGATGAGCTCAAAAAATTCCTCTACAACTGCATGTACATGCACTATCGGCTTGTGCGAATGCAGCATAAGGCAGAACGTTTTTTGACCGATCTATTCAACGTCTACAACGCCCAGCCAACGATGTTGCCCCCCGAAACGTTCAACCTGATCGGTGAACGCAGCCAACAGCGCGTTATCGCCGACTATCTCGCAGGTATGACCGACCGCTATGCGCTTGATGAATGGCAGAAGTTGTTTGACCCCTACACGAATGCGTAAACTGTTGAGAGGTCGCGCATGACTTGAGCGCGACCTTCTCTCTCCTGAAAATAGCCAAGAATTACACCAATCGAATCGCTGTTTTCTTTGTAACCCTCGTTATACCCCCATTTTTGCGTTCCTCTATTGCCCAAATGCTACGTTCCAATAATTGAATACAACGTCAATTATCTATTTTTGATTTAGAAAAGGAACGTATGAATAATTTCCAACAAGACACACCACCGATTGAAGAGCTGTCAATCATCGATCAATTTAAAGAAGTTCTCTTCAATTTTGTGGATATGCTCCCACAAATCCTCTTGGGATTAGTTGTTCTAATCTTGGTTTTTCCCATTTCTAGGCGGGTGGAGCGACTCGTACAGAATCTTTCGCGCACCAATCGCATCTCTGAGCAGGCTGGGATCGCATTCGGCCGAATTGCCCGCTATGCGGTCGTTGTCTTTGGCATCCTTTTGGTGTTGACGATTATTGTGCCAAGCGTAAACGTCGCCACGCTGATCGGTTCTTTGGGCGTGACCGGAGTTGTGATCGGTTTTGCATTCCGCGACATTTTGCAAAACTTTTTTGCCGGTCTGATTCTGCTCATCCAAGAACCATTTAGTCTTGAAGACCAGATTGTTGTCGGCGGATACGAGGGAACGGTTAAACAGATTAGTCTGCGTTCGACACGCATTCATACCTACGATGGACGTGATGTCATCATCCCAAATGCAGATCTCTTTACCGATTCTGTCCTCGTCAACACGGCGCATGAAAATCGCCGTTCGCAATATGATGTCGGTATCGGCTATGGAGACAACGTCGATCAAGCCAGTGAAATCATGGTCGCAGCGATGCAAAGTGTAGAAGGTGTGTTGACTGATCCAGCCCCCGATGTGCGTCTGTGGGAACTCGCAGATTCGGCGATCGTTCTCCGCGCTCGTTGGTGGACAAATTCACGACGTAGCAATGTCGTCGCCGTCCAAGATCGTGTTCTACGCGCCATCGCTGCAAAGTTGACCGAAAATGGCGTCGATATGCCATATCCAACCCAAGTTCTACTTTTCCATGATCAGACAGAAGAGACAGATGGCAATCGTGAAAGCCAACGCGAGGGTTGGCCGGTCGATCCTAACGGCAACAATCCAAAACCGCTGCGTATCGCGGGCGTATTGCGCAATTCGGCCGAGCAAAAATACGAAGCGCAATAAAAAGGGTCTATCAGTTACCGTTTCAACATTCGCTCCTGTAAACTTTGGCAAATCTAACCAAAATTAAGCATTCGTGCATTTTTTCACATGGCAGCGAACTATTCTATTTGGCGCAACGTGCGTCTGAGTACATTCCAAATCGGCTCTGCAATGGGCGAGATCTTGACCGCTAGCGTCTGGAATCGCATTATGATTAGTGAATTGGGGATGCCAGCCACCCCTGTCGGGTTGCTGCTTGTCTTGCAATATATTTTGCTGCCAATCAGCCTCTATGTGGGCGACCGCTCAGATCGCTTAAAGCTCTTCGGCCGACGACGTGTCAGCTATATTTGGTTAGGGCGCGGATTGGTACTGTTCTCGTTTCCGCTGTTAGGGGTCAGCATCGGCCGATTTACACATGCTGACCCGACGATGGGCTGGCTCATCGCAACGCTCGCATTTCTGCTCTTTGGCGCAGGCAAACTTGCATCTGGCAGCGTCTTTCTTGCCCTTGTCCGTGAATCTGCACCACCTGAAAAACGTGGACTGGCCATCGCCGTTGTCGAAACAACACTGATCGCACTCTTCCCAATCGTCGCCGTCGGCTTTGGCAGGGCGATGGAAACCTATTCACTCGCCGCCTTTTGGCAACTAACCATTATCACGCTGGTGTTTGCGGGATTCTTTTGGTGGTTTGCCATCGTCAACATCGAGCGCAGCACGCTTACACCCAGCAAGCGACCTTCATCGCCCCACCCGATCGCCCCTTCCCCACCACACGCATTTCGCGCAACCCTGCAATCTATTTGGGCAGATGGTGCGACTCGCGCCTTTTTTATCTTTCTGGGGCTTGCGACGTTTGCCGCATGGATGCAGGACAACATTCTTGAGCCATTTGGGGATGATGTGTTTGAACTGCCTGTCGGCGTAACAACGCGCTTTACAGGCTATTGGGGGGGTGCAACGGTGATCGTGTTGTTAGTTTGCTTTCGGTTGTTGCGCACGAAACGCCCCGAAACACAGGGACGGTTGACGCAAATAGGCTTGATGACGATGGCGGTTGGAATGGGCGTGCTTGCAATGGGGAGTTTCGGCCGAAATCAACCCCTGCTCATCCCCTCACTGCTAATTTTTGGTGGCGGATTCGGCCTCTACACATTTGGCGGTCTCAGCCTCATGGCGGTCATGTCGCCAACACGCAACGCTGGTGCCTATCTCGGTCTTTGGTCAGCTTGTATTCTACTTACAAAGGGTGCTGGCACATTCTCAGGCAGCGCATTGCGCGACGTTCTTGGCTTCCTCTTCCCCTTTACGACCACCTATGCGATCATCTTCGCCCTCTCTGCGGCGGGGCTGCTATGGGCTTCATATCTCGTCAACTCGATTGACTATGCGAAGTTTGCGCAAGAGAATGAATCAGCCATTTCGATGCAATTTTCAAAAAGCCCTTGACACTATCAGATAGTTTGCTAGAATTCCGTTCGCTCTTAACAAATACGCCGAGATAGCTCAGTTGGTAGAGCATCGCACTGAAAATGCGAGTGTCCCCAGTTCGAGTCTGGGTCTTGGCATCGTTTCCGATACGCGGGCGTAGTTCAGCGGTAGAACATCTCCTTGCCAAGGAGAAGGTCACGAGTTCGAATCTCGTCGCCCGCTCTAAATAGCAGATAAAATTTTTGTCTGCTATTTTTTTTCCACACGGCGACGTGGCCAAGTGGTAAGGCAGAGCTCTGCAAAAGCTCCATTCACCGGTTCGAATCCGGTCGTCGCCTTAGAAGCCTCCATTTATGATGGAGGCTTTTTTGTTTTCTATGAGAGGTCGGGCTTACCAACGAAGAATGAAAATTAGCATTTCAGCATTTCAGCATTTCAGCATTTCAGGCGTCAGCTAAGAAGCTGACTAGCTGACAGGCTGACATGCTATTCTCGTACTGGCCCTCTGAATCAGGCGCAATAGAGCATTGCCCACCAGCAATGGGTCAATGGTATAATTAACAGATGGCATGGATAAACGTTATTTCTGAAGAAGACGCGACGGGTGCGCTAAAGGCGCAGTATGATAAATATAGTGAGCCGCTGGTCGGTGTGGACAATATCCTGAAGATCCACAGCCTCAATCCAAAATCTTTGCGGACTCATTTTGATCTGTACGCACATTTAATGCGTGGGCGATCCGCGTTAAGTCGCGTCCAGCGCGAGATGATTGCGGTCACAACATCCAACATCAACCGCTGCAAATACTGACTATTTCATCACGGGGAGGGTCTCCGTAAACTGACAAAAGATGATACGCTCGTGGCGGCGTTACAGGGGGATTGGCGCACGGCCGAGCTTTCGGCCGAAAATCGGGCCATACTGACCTACGTCGAAAAGTTGACGCTTACTCCATGGGAAATGGTTGAAGACGACGTAATCGCCTTACGTGAGGCTGGTTTTAGCGATGCGGCAATTTTAGACATCAATCAGGTGTGTGCCTACTATGCCTTTGTCAATCGGTTGGCTGATGGATTAGGTGTTGAAATTGAAGAGGCATTCCAACAAGAATCGGCCGATGCAGCATCGGCCGTTTGGCAAGCCGCCTACTCATAAGAGCAGATCAACGAGCGACATAACCACTTTTTCGGCCGATCCATCCGAATCCAACGCGGGAGTCCAAGCCGTAACTGAAACAGCCACAATATCCGCCGTTTTCTTCAGTTGTAAGAACAGCCGCTTGATTTGCGCCGCTGAAGCGCCCCCTTTAGCAAGATAGCTTACTGCGCTCATCTCATCTAAATGCAATATATCTGTATCAAAATGGATCCAGAGCGGCTTGGCTTGCCAGTCAATGTTGTGGAGATCGTCAAAGTCTTCAACGTGTCGGATAGCAGAGCCGTTGACGAGTTCGCGTTCGCCGGGATCGAGATCGCGCAGGTCAGATGCAACGACATTTTCGGCCGATAATTGCCCAGCTTCCACGCCAGCCATCATCGTCATATCGCCGATTCCAATCATCATCGCCAACGGCATTCCTCCCAAGAAGTTGCTAGGCGTTGTTTCAAAGGTGTTAAAGCCACCGTGCGCGTCGAGCCACAACAGACGTGGCGCCACTCCCGCACGCTGTAACCCAGCCAACACGCCAATTGCGGCGCAACAATCCCCATTAAACGCAATTGGTGTGTCGCCTGCTTGAACTGTGTCTGAGACGAAGGCGGCAATCGGCCGATGCGCTGATCCCAACCGTTCCATCTCAGTCGTGCCAACAAACGACACATCGCTCACTGGCCAGCCCCGCTCTTGACCAATCTCGGCGATTCGAGGCACGGCTTGATCCAAGAAATAGGGGGTCACAAAGACTCTATTCATCGCTTATGGCACCGTTGAAACATTCGGAACGTCTAACTCGACTTCACGAAATGCTTCGAGCGTGTCCTTTTCTTTTTGCTTCTTGACAAAGGCGACCGCTTCGATTTCGACCAGTGCGCCAAGCGGCAAATCGCGCACAGCGACGGCCGAACGTGCAGGTTTTGAGTCGCTAAAATAGACTTCGTAGACGGCGTTTACAGCTTTGTAGTCAGCAATATCTGCGAGGAAAACGGTTGTCTTGATGACATTTTCAAGGTCGCTACCACCTGCCTGCAAGACAGCATCGAGGTTTTTGAGAACTTGATGGGCTTGTGTCTGCACGTCACCATCAACCAACTGCATCGTTTCTGGGTCAAGCGCAACTTGACCCGATGTGAAGAGAAAATCGCCGATTTTGACGGCTTGTGAATAGGGGCCCACCGCTTTAGGGGCAGCCTCCGTATGAATGATTTCTTTTTTCATAGGCACTCCGTTTCAGCGTAGACTACGCTACGTTAAAATCTCCTAGTATGGGAAGAAGTATAGCATGGATATGGCTCTGTTTACTCCTCTTGGCTAACTGCAAGACACGAGATATACCTGTTGTCGATAGTTTAGACGTGACCACAACGGTCGCGGCCGAGACGTTGCCCCCACCCGCCATCACCTTTGCGACACGCACACCCCAGACAGACACAGCGCAGCCAACACCCTTGCCCCAGCAAGAGACCACAGCAGAAATGCAACCAACGCTGACACGAACGCCTGTTGTGGAAGGTGAACCGATCAGCAATGACCGACTTTTATTAACCACACAGAACGGCGAGGATGTGTTAGCGCACCGTGTGGGCGATGGCGTATTTAAGGTGGTACTGATCGGAGATCGACAGCCGCTGGTGTCACAACTCTATCAGCATTTTGTGACGCATCCTGAACAAATTCCCGCCCAGTTGAGCGTCTGGTTTGTGCCTAATATGAATCCCGATGGGGCGCATGATGTGATTCGGGATGCGGATGCGGGGTTTGATGGCTGCGAGCGTAACGAGGGCAACGGCAAGGCATGGATTTCGGCCGAATCCCACGCCCTGCGCACCTTCTTAGACGACGCCGTGTTCGTCGCCTTTTATGAAAACGCGCCACAAAATGTGATCCACTACGATTCATGTGGGCAGAATCGCATGGCTCAAACGATGGTTGTGAGCATGGTAGATAACTATGCGAATAATGATGTTGTGCTGGCAGAAAGCCGTTTGCCGCGCACTGTGGGTCACTTTATCGACTACTTGACAGCACGTGGAACGGCCGCCATCACGCTGGGGATTCGCGATACGGAGGCAGCGGCACATCCAGCAGCCACGGCCGTTTTCTTGCAGCAGTTGGCGCGAGAATTTTCAGAGGGGGAGACAGTTTGGTTGCAAGAAGAAGGGCTGGCCGTTTGGGAATTTTCGGCCGATACGCTCATCCACCCGCTCGCCGTCACGGAGCTAAACGGGACAACTTTTCTACTCGATAGCGGGCGCATATTAGCCATTACGGCGGATGGATCAGTTCGGCCGATATTACGTGAAGGGGATGATGTCGGCGACGTGCGCGTGCTGGGATTGCTCGATTTGGCAGATGATGGAACTAACTTGCTCGCACTCGACCGCGCGGGCGATGTCTATCGCTATGCGGACGGGCGTTGGGAAGTGGAACGCTATGATCGGCCGATACGTGATCGCTCTGCCCATTACTATGTGGCACTAGCGGCGGCTGAAGGTATGAGGCGCAACCTCATCGAAACGAGTGCGCCATTGCTGTTACGATATGATGACACAGACGAGAAACGAAGCACGTTACCGCTGGATATGTACCCGATTGATGTGGCGGTAGCATGGGAGGGCGATGCAAAATGGAGCTACGTGTTAGTGCAGGAGAAAACATCGCCGTTTGGATCAATTTTGCAATTTGAAAACGGGGTGGAACGAGGGGCGATTGAACTCGCTGAACCGTTGACGCAAGCGCGGCAAATTGAGGCGAATGATCGGCAGTTGGTCGTGACCGATTTAGATGGACGACGGATTCGTCTGATTGCACGCGATACACACGAGGAGCTGACGCGCTTTCGCTTTGCAGATAATCGGCCGATAACCGCCATTTCAGCCACCCCAACCCTCACTTTCGTCGGGCGGGACGCACTCTTTCGCATGGCCGAACCGAGCTATCAACTTTTCGCAATGGACACGCTCACAGTGTCCAATCGGGCACATGACAGCGACGTTCTCGCCCAGTTGGTCAATCTCAACATTCCCATTGGGATACCACAATTTATCCAGCGCGACTATCAAATGGCAGGGGCCCCGCGCCACTATCGCCTGGGCGTACACGAGGGATTCGACTTTTACTGGCAACGTGGTAGCCAAGTTCACGCGGCAGGCAGCGGGACAGTCATCCGCGCCGATTGGGAATATCAAGAGCCTTATGCGGAACTATTTGATCTGTGGCGCGGACAATCGTATCAGCTCGGCTACACGAGCGACGAGGCAAACGACTTCTTTCGCGGTCGGCAAGTATGGATCGATCATGGTGATGGTATCGTGACGCGCTATGTGCATCTCAGTGCGATTGACTGGACGGTGCAGGTCGGTGCATGGGTAGAGGCGGGACAGGTGATCGCGCAAGTCGGCAATAGTGGCTCGCCTGCGTCGATACAGGGTGAGAATGAAGATTCACATCTACATTTTGAACTGTGGATTGGGGAAGGATATTTGGGGGAATGGATTCGGCCGATTGAGGCGCGTTACTGGTTGCGAGAAATCCTACGCTAAGCTGTTAGACGTGCAATAAAGTTTCACCGATTCGACAGAACTGTTGATACACTTCCCCATTTAATGCGAGAAAGTTGACTATTTGGAAACTATTATGGCAACTGTTAAATTGACCGAAATTCCACAAGTGGATGAGATGTACATGATTGCAGGCTGGCGCCAGTGGGCAGACGCAGGCTCTGTTTCGTCAACGTTACCACGCTATATCATCGACCAGACAAAGGCACGCAAAATTGGCACGCTCGACGCAGATACGTGCTATCTCTTCCAAATTCCCGGCACCCATGACTTGGTGCGACCTGTCATTGCGGTGGACGATGGGTTGCCCAAATCGCTCAATAAGCACGAAAATGAAATCTTCTACTCGCCGCAAAATGACGGCAAAGGGATCGTTATTTTTATAGGGGACGAACCTCATTTGGGTGCTGAAACGTATGCGAATGGGGTTCTGGAGATTGCGCGACAGCTCAAGGTAAAGCGCATCGTTGGCTTGGGCGGCGTTTATGCAGAGCTGCCATATGATAAAGAGCGTCCCGTCTCTATGTTGTTTAGTTTGCCAGAAATGCGCGACGAATTTGCGAAGTATGCAATTTCCATGTCGAACTACAACGGGGGTGCGAGCATCGGCACGGTCATCGCCTATGCGGCCCAACAGGCGAAAATGGAGTATGTCAGCTTCTATGCGTTTGCGCCTACCTACAATTTTGGGCAATTTTCGGAGACGGCAACAGGGATTCGCATCGAGAATGATTTCGTCGCGTGGCTGGGCGTTATGCGCCGAATCGCATACATGCTCGGCTGGGATTTCGATTTGACCGACCTTGAAGCGAAGGCGGATAAGCTGATTTCAGTCATGGATGAGAAGGTGGATGAGCTGGAACATGAAGCGCCGCAGCTAGATATTCGCGGATATTTGGAGGGATTATCGGCCGAATTCACCGAAAATGTCTTCCTGCCACTCGATGATGTGTGGGAAGAAGAGTTGCGTAATCTGTTTGACGACAAAGGGTAACATTTAGAGCCAAGTTGTCTTGGCTCTTTTTGACTTTGTTTGGCTTTTTTGCCATCCTATCTTCCATATCACGCGAAAATGCGCAAAAATAGTGACGATTACCGTCATTATCCTCTACGAACGTCTCGAAACAACTGACCCATCATGTTAGCCCAAGCCCAAATTGAAAGTTACATGCACGACCTGCGCCAGCAGGTACGCGGCGATGTGCGCACTGACGACTATAGCCGCATGTTTTACAGCACCGACGCGAGTATCTATCGACAACAGCCTTATGGGGTCTTGTTGCCGAGATCGGCCGAAGATACCCATGCCGCCATCGAACTCGCCACCCAATACAACATGCCGATTTTGCCACGTGCAGGCGGAACTAGTCTAGCTGGGCAGTGCACCAATGCCGCGCTCGTCATCGACTCATCCAAACACCTGAATGGCGTTCTGGAACTAAATGTTGAAGAAAAGTGGGTGATTGTCCAGTCCGGCATGGTGTTAGACGAACTCAATCTCTATTTGCGTCCGTATGGCCTCAAGTTTGGTCCCGATCCAGCCAGTAGCAGCCGTGCGGCGTTGGGCGGCATCGTCAGCAACAACTCAACGGGCTCACATTCGATTTTGTATGGAATGACGGCCGATCACGTCTTGGAAATGGATGTGATCTTGAGCGATGGCTCATGGACAACATTTGGCGCGACTTCGACGCGCGACTTGCTGCAATATCAAACCCGCAACGACTTTGAGGCGAAAATCTACCAGAAATTCGCCGCGTTAACCTTTAACGAGCGCAATCGTGAGATCATCGCCAGCGGCACGCCACGACATTGGCGACGCTGTGGCGGCTACAATTTGGATCGCTTTGTAAATGGTGAAGGAGTCAACTTTCGCTTACCACAGGACACAACCTTTAATTTGGCTAAGCTGGTATGTGGCGCAGAAGGAACACTGGCCGTGATCAACAGCGTCAAGCTCAACCTCGTTGACCTGCCCAAACAGTCAGCGATTGCGGTGGTGCATTTTGATGAACTGAAAGCATCGCTCGATGCAGTTCCGCACATGCTCGAACTCTTCCCATCAGCCATTGAGCTAGTCGATTACATTGGGTTGACCCGCGCGCGGCAAGTTCCCGAATACGCTCGGCTGCTCAAGACGTTTATCGAGGGGGAACCGAACTGCATCTTGATCACCGAATTTTATGGTGAGAACGAGCGTGAATTGCGTCAGAAGATCGACGCGCTGGAAGTGCATATGCAGCAACGGGGAATTGGGTATAGCGGACTGACGCGGGCATTTTCGGCCGAAAAACAGTCCAACATCTGGCACGTCCGCAAAGTTGGCTTGGGCTTTCTAATGAGCGTTAAGGGAGACCACAAGCCAATCCCGTTTATTGAAGATGCCGCTGTCCCACCACAATTTCTCGCCGACTACATCTTGCGTCTCGAAAAGTTCTGCAACTCAATCGGCACAGAGGTCGCCTACTATGCCCATGCCAGCGCAGGCTGTCTCCATGTTCGACCACTGATCGACACAAAGGTTGCAACGGACATCGACAAGATGCCCGCCATTATCACCTTCGCACTTGACCTCTTGGGGGAATATGGCGGTGCACTTTCCAGCGAGCATGGGGATGGGTTGGCACGAAGTTGGGCCAACGAGGCATTCTTTGGTGCCAAGCTTTACAAACTTTATCAGGACACCAAACAAATTTTTGATCCCCACAACTTGCTCAATCCGGGCAATCTCGTCAACGCGCCAGACATGCGTGAAAATTTGCGCTATGGGACCGAATACAAGGTGATCGACATTTCAGAACATCTCGATTTTAGCGCGGACATGGGGTTCCATCGTGCTGTCGAAATGTGTAATGGTGCTGGTGTTTGCCGCAAGACAACGGCGGGCACGATGTGTCCGCCATTTATGGTCACCCGCGAGGAAGAACACAGCACTCGTGGTCGCGCAAATGCCTTACGTGCCGCCATGTCAGGCGCACTGCCCGCCAGCGAATTGACCAGCCCGCGCATGAGAGAGGTGATGGAACTGTGCGTTTCGTGCAAGGCGTGCAAGGCTGAATGCCCTTCTTCAGTCGATATGGCAAAAATCAAAGCGGAATGGCAAGCACACTTTTTAGCAGAAAATGGCACGCCGATTCGCTCGCGGATCTTTGCCAATATCGGCACGCTCAGCAAAATCGGCAGTCAAGTTGCGCCATTAGCAAATTTCACCCTCTCCAATCCCGTTGCCAAATGGGGGCTTGATAAGTTTGTCGGGATCAGCGTTGAACGCGAGCTGCCCCATTTTGCACGCCACTCATTTTGGGATTGGTGGCAACAGCATGAGCAGTCGGCAGGTCGTTTGTCGCGGCGCGTTGCCCAGCGTAATGTGCCAAATCGCGGGCGTGTCGTTTTGCTGACCGACACCTATAACGTTTACAACTATCCCGAAATCACGATTGCCGCAGTTGAAGTGTTGGAACGACTTGGTTTTGAGGTAATTCCCACACGTCAGACGTGTGTCGGCAGACCTGCTATGTCCAAAGGTCTGCTCAAACAGGCTGCCAAATTTGCCCGCCAAACGCTCAATGAGTTGGCACCATACGCCATTGCAGGATTGCCCATTATCGGACTCGAACCAAGCGACGTCTCAATGATTACAGACGACTATGCGTTTCTGCTGCCAGATGATGCGCGCGTTGCATTCGTTCATGCGCAAACGCTGCTGTTTGATCAATTTATTGCGGGCTTAGCGGCAGATGTGACTAGAGGCGTCTTTTCCAAGAGCGGGGGGCGCGTTCTATTGCACGGACATTGCCATCAAAAAGCCCTCATCGGAATACAACCTACCCAACAAATCTTGCGCGACTTGTTAGGGCTAGCGGTTGAGGAAGTCGATTCGGGTTGCTGTGGGATGGCTGGCTCTTTCGGCTATGAAGCGGAACACGTCGCTATGTCGCTAAAAATGGGCGAACGTCGTCTCCTCCCCGCCGTCCGCGCCCAAGACAAGGATACGTTCATCGTCGCCGCTGGGGTCTCGTGCCGCGAACAGATCAAGCACGGCGCAAATCGTCGTGCGCTACATCTCGCCGAGCTTCTGCGCGCGTTCGCTCATGCTTAACTTTTCCCGCTATATCTGTTTACTAACATTCGTCGCATAGGCAACGCACTTTATAACAGCTTGGGCATTCGATTGATGTTGAAATTAGATGGGTCAGCTCTCTGCGGCCTGCTCGAGTGTCTCATACACTGCATCGATCAATTTTTCTTCGAGTTCAGACTCTAACTCAAGCGGGCCGTTGTTGGAGAGCAGTTGATAGTTGGGGCTGGGATTATAGCTATCGGGGAGAATTTCGCCGTCGCGCACGGCAAACCAACCCAAAATATCTTCAAATGGGGGCAAGCCACCGCGATTGACTGTGCGCCGATCGACCACATAGACAGGGCCATTCTTGACTTTGGTAAGCTGCTTCTGCACGCTCTCCAATGTCGTCGCATGGGTGGCGATAACATTATTGAGTAGTTCAAGAAACTCTTCGTTCGGGGTGAATCCATCTACCGTCATATCGGGGCGACGTGGATCAACTTCGCCAAAAACGGCAGCGGCTGGTAAGCCATGTTGTTGGACAATATCTGGCGGGAGCAGTGAAAGGGCAGCCATATCGTTGCCCTCGATTTTGAGTGTGTAGACGAAAAGTTCAAGCATGGATGGTTATTGGAAAATCGTAATTCGTTGCAAGTATGCTAATTTTACTAGCCCCGCGCAATCTAACCAGTAACCGCCTGACTATCTATTACACGCAAAACAGTTGAAATCAACTGATCGATGTCATAAGGCTTTTGCAAAAAGGAGACAAGCCCCTGCCCAACAAAATGTTGCATCGTCTCCGCTTCGCTGTAACCAGAGGAGAGAATGATCTGGGCATTGGGATCGAGTTTGCGGAGATGCAGAAAAGTCTCTTCACCGTTCATGACTGGCATCTGCATGTCGAGCAGAATCGCGTCGATTTTCGGCCGATTTTCACGAAACAACGCCAAGCCCTCTTCCCCATTACGCGCGCCAATCACGGCAATATCTTCCATCTCCAAAATATCCGCAACTGCTTCACGCACAGTCGATTCATCATCAATCACTAAAAGAGTTCTTTCACGCATACTTCGTTACCATCCTATGCGCTACTTTATCAAAACGCGCGCCTTATTGATGTAAATCAGTTGTCATGTATAGATTATCAAGCGTAAATTGATGCTTGGCATAGTACTCTTGGGTTCCAATGGCACTGATGACAGCGAGCTTGGCATAGCCAGCAGCGCGTGACATCTGCTTGGCTTGCTCGATCAGTTTAGCGCCGATGCCCATGTGCTGTGCTTCGCCATCACTATCAAGCCCTAACTTCATCACGGGGCCGTAGACATGTACCTCGCGGATCATGGCATGGTTTGCGAGTTCGGGAAGTGGCAGATCTTGGTCTTGATCGGGGAATGAGAGTCGTAGAAAGCCAGCCAGTTTGTCATCGGCCGTTTCATAGCTCAAGAAGTGTTCTGTCGTACCGTTCGTTGCATACGTTTCAACCCGCAACTCAAGATCGTCCCATGCGACCTGTTCGCGGCGAATTTCACGACTGCGGATGTCAAAACCACGTTCCCCTTTTTTCTCCATTCGCTGGGATGCAATTTGGCGCAGATTGGCCTTTTTGTTGCCGGCAACGACATTGGTTGTTGGAATATCGCGAATGACGCGCGTCAGGCGATTGTAGCGAGGGGTACGTTTGAGGCAGTACATAAGCAGCTGCGTCAAATCTTCCTCACTGTATGGTTGATATTCGCCGCGCTGCCAATATTGATAAAGTTCAGCATTTTCGACGAGCATACACGGATAGATTTTTAGCTCGTCGGGACGCACGGCGGGATCAGACCAGAGGCTGTCATAGTCAGCGCGGTCGCTCTCAAGCGTCGCGCCAAGCAGATTTGCCATCCAGTGACCATGTATTTTGAACCCTCCCAGCCGCAGCAGGCGGAAGGCGTCACGGGTCGCCTGTGCATCATGCCCACGCGCATTTAACGCCAGCACCTGCTCATCCATGCTCTGAATGCCGACCTGAACTTTGGTCACACCGAGATAACGTAGCCACCGCAATTCGTCCACATCAATGTGGTCTTGGCGCGTTTCGACAACGAGGCCGACGTTGCGTCGCTGGGTGGTCGTATTATAGGTTTGGGCGGTGGGAAGATCGGCCGAATCGACCCCATTCATTGCGTCAAAACAGCGTTTGATGAACCACTCCTGATAGTCCCGTCGATAGCTTGACCACGTGCCGCCGAGAATCAGTAGCTCGATTTTGTTCGTTGGATGACCGGTTGCCGCGAGGGCTTCGATGCGCGAAAGGGTTTGGTCATACGGATCAAAGTTGTGCCGCTCAGCTCGCTGTGCACCGGGTTCATCGTGCAGATAGCTCTTTGGCATCCGCACGTCGGTTGGGCAGAAAATGCACTTGCCCGGACAGGGAAACGGCTTGGTCAACACCGTTACAACGGCAACGCCTGCTTGCGAGCGGGTTGGCTTCTTTTGCAGATAGGTGATGATGGCGGGATCAAACGTAAAGTAATTTAGCTGGCAAAGTTGACGATAGACATCGATCAGTTGTGCTTTGGTCAGCCAAGGCAACCCATCATTGCGCGCAAAGTCGTGCATGTTGCTGCGATAACGGCGATCTTTGAGCTGGGCGGCGCATGGCGGATCGATCAGCGCATGAATGAGCTGGGCAAATTCGGCTTCCCGCCCTGCCATGTCGATCCTTGCATGGTTGGCGACCCATGCACTGTCGTCTAGTTCAACATCGACGACTGGGACAAAATCGAATGTGCGGGCATTTTTGCGATAGGTTTCATTGAGTGTATTCACCATTGAATTGTGGGAAATTTACGGTGGATAGTCAAGCGAGTTCAGGTTTCGCCACTTTTATTGTTTGAACAGTCTGGTTAGACTTCGGCCGATTTTGCCTGCAACAGCGTCTCGCGCTTATGGAGCATCCAAACTTGACTATCAAATCCCACCTGTGAATCTTCTAACTCGTCCAACAACCGTTTGTAGGAGCCGTCACTCTGCATCTCATAGGCAGCTACCGTGTCGGAAAGCTGCTTTTGCAGAAAGTTTTCAAACAACTCGCGCCGCAATATCCCATCCTTGATTGGAAAAACGATCTCCACGCGCCGATCTAAATTGCGCGGCATGGGATCTGCGCTGCCCGCATAGATGATGGGATCACCGTCGTTGGCGAAGTAGTAGATGCGAGAGTGTTCGAGAAAGCGACCGACGATACTGCGCACGGTGATATTTTCACTCACACCCTCAATACCGGGTCGCAAACAACAGATACCGCGCACGATCAGTTCGACCTTTGTGCCAGCTTGTGAGGCGCGATAGAGTGATTGGATAAATTTTGGATCAACAATAGAGTTGCATTTAATGATGACGTGACCGTCTGCGCCGCGTGTGGATTCGGCCGAAATTGCCTCCATCAGCTTATCGCGCAACGTCATTGGCGCGACCAAAAAGCGATTAAATTCGCGCTGTTTCGAGTAACCTGTCAAAAAGTTGAACACGTCCGTCGCGTCGCTACCAATCGCGTCATCACTCGTGAAGAAGTCGATGTCCTCATAGACACGGGCCGTGTTCGCATTGTAGTTTCCCGTCGCTAGATGCACATAGCGGCGAATCCCACCGCGTTCACGGCGCACGACGAGCAGCATCTTGGCATGCACTTTCAAACCCAACACGCCATAAACGACGTGTACGCCGGCGCGCTCTAGCTTGCGCGCCCAGTTGATGTTGCTTTCCTCATCAAATCGTGCTTTCAGTTCGACAAGTGCGGCCACCTGTTTATTGTTCGCGCGCGCTAGCATGAGTGCGTCCACAACGGCCGAGTTTCCGCCTACACGATAGAGCGTGATCTTGATCGCCAAAACATCGGGATCGACGGCGGCACGGTTGAGCAGATCGATGACGTTACTGAAGTTGTCATAGGGACGATGTAGTAACACATCCTGACGGCGCAAGACGCTGAAAATACTTTCGACGTTTTTAAGCGGCTCAGGATGTTTCGGAAAAAAATTCTCGTCCTTTAAATCGGGGCGTTCGATTCGCAGAAGTTCCCACAAGCTAGAAAGTCCCAACGGGCCATCGACGGTGTAGACATCATATGAGCCAATCTCGAAATTCTGCATCAGAACAGCGCGGATCGTGTCTGGCATACTGTCATCAACTTCGAGCCGCACGACGTTACCAAAGTGTCGCTGCCGCACATTTTCCTCAATCGAAAGCAGCAGATCATCCGCTTCCTCTTCCTGAATCTCCATATCGTTGTTACGGGTAACGCGGAACGGATAGGCATCGACAATTTCCATGCCGGGAAAGAGTTGATCGAGGTTGGCCTGAATCACTTGCTCAAGCCAGACGAATTTGAGCGTCGAAGGTTGCACCAACTCCTCAGGTGCAACGCGGCGCAATGGAACAAGGCGCGGCAACGATTGCGGAACCTTGACACGGGCAAACTGTGTTTCATTTGTGTCGGGATCACGGATGACGACCGCGAGGTTGATGCTCAAATTTGAGATGTGTGGGAAGGGATGAGAGGGGTCAAAGGCGAGCGGCGTGAGGACGGGAAAAATCTCCTGCTCAAAATATTGACGCAATTTACGCTTGCGACTCGACTTTAGCTCATTGTAGTGGCGCACCTGTACATCCGCTTCGTAAAGCGCATTTTCAATGGCATGCCAATTGTCCATCTCATCATGCACCAACTTGGTGGTCAGTCGATGAATGGCGACAAGCTGTTCACGTGGCGTAAGGCCATCGGCCGGCGATTCATTGATCCCTAAGGCGACCTGTTGCTTCAATCCGCTGACCCGCACCATGAAAAATTCATCCATATTTGTCGCAAAGATCGCAACAAATTTGGCGCGTTCAAGCAGGGGATGGCGCGGGTCCATGCTTTGCTCTAAGACACGCCGATTAAATTCTATTTGACTTAGTTCGCGGTTAACATAATAAGTAGGAGCAGTCAGGTCAATCGTAATTTGCGGTGGGATTTCGTCAGTCATCGTATTGTATTGTTTTTTCCAGCGAGAAAGGGTTCCTCGCGTCAAGTTTAGGTCACGTTCAAGTTGGGCGGCAGTTATACCGTTTGCGTTTAGTTTAGCGAGGGCTTGCTGCCTGAATTCGGCCGAAAATTGTCGTCTTTTTACAGTCATCGATATGCAGTTTAAGTGTTTTCGGCCGAAATGCAAACAGTCAAATGTCACGATCTTTTTGTGCATGTCATAAAATAATAGACGTACACGCTGGCACTTGTTACACTTTTTTGCAAATGAATGTCATGGAGAGTTAGTATGCCCATCAGAATTAATTGGAAATGGTTTGGACTGATGCTTGTCTTGGCGGTTTTGCCACAATCGGCCGAAGCGCACGTCAAGTGGTTTAGCGATTTCAGCTTCTTAGACAAACCACTCACATTGCGTGAAATTGCGGTGCCGACCTTTTTCGCGCTGCTCGTATTGAGCATGATCGTGATCGGCGCGCTGGTTGTGGCCGAGCGATATTTAGGCCGCTGGGAAATCTATCGGCGCGTCAACGAGTGGCTGGCGGCTCGTTCACAATATAGCGGGCTGATCATGCGCGTCGCTATGGGCGCAACGCTGTTGCTATCGTGGCAAACAGATTCAATGCTCGCACCTGAATTGGCGGTGACGGCCGTTTGGGTGGGGTGGCTACAGTTTGTGCTGGCCATGCTGCTCATTTCCGAACGCACGACACCAGCCGCTGGCGTTGGATTGCTTGCCATATTTGTCTTGGCGTTGGGAGAGTACGGCTTTTTCCATATGATCGACTACGTTCATTATCTTGGCATCGCCTACTATCTCATTGTCAGCAGCAACAAAAATCAGGTTGTGCGCGATTCCGCATTGCCCGTTTTGTTTGCCACAGTTGGCTTTGCGCTCGGCTGGTTGGGAATGGAAAAGCTGGTCTATCCAGAGTGGGCATTATATCTGTTGGCGCAGAATCCACAGCTAACGCTCGGCTTCCCACCCGAATTTTTCCTGCGCGGTGCCGCCTTCGTCGAACTCAACTTGGGCTATCTACTCATCATCGGCCTACTTGAACGTCCTCTCTCGTTGATCATTACGCTCGTCTTCTTCACCACAACGACTATTTTTGGCAAGCTAGAAGTGATTGGGCACACGCCTGTCCACGCCGCGTTGCTCGTCTTTTTGCTCAACGGGCCGGGCAAGACGTTCAAACCCCCTATTCTGCTACACAAAAAGATGAACTGGCGCGTCGCGTTTGCAGCGGTCAACTTTGTGCTGTTTGTATTTGTGGTGAGCGGTGCATACAGTGTGACGGCGCAGCAACAGTATGAAGTGGCGGTCGCCAAATTAGAGGGCAGCCGCGTGACCGTTGATCTGAGCAATGGTGACGTGCCGCAAGTCTCAACGCTGGAGGTAATTGGCGAACCAGACGGTAGCTACACACTCTTTGCAGAGATCGAAGATTGGACGTTCACACCCGAGTTAATTGGCACACCGACTGTACCGAACGAGGGGCATGGGGTTGTCTTGCTCAATGGGGAACAGATCGGCCGAATGTACGCCCCCTACTTTTTTATTGGCAAGCTGCCTGCGGGGCAACATGTGGTTGAGATTCGGCTCAATGGGAATGACCACGCGGTCTTTGTGGCGAATGGGAAGATAGTTTCGGCCGAAAAAGTTATCGTTGTAGAGTAGAGATTAGTTTCACCTAGCCCCCTTTCCCATGAATGAGGGAGAGGGGGTTGCTCTTGTATTGGCTGGTGATCGGTCGATTATGGAATATAGCCCGCATAGGTCCGACCAACAGGCGTTAACTGCCCCGCACTATCCAACATATTGCTGACTTCAAACTGATCGTGGTCGACAATGCTAAACCAGAACCACCACTGCACCAGCTTGTTGCCATCACTCGGATAGCCCGTCCCACCTGCTGCATTTAGATAGTAGTTAACGAGCGTTGTCATGTAGTTAGAGACAACTTCAGGCGGAAAGCCATAATCGGCTGGCAGCAAAATGCCAAACTCGGTGATCGCTAACGGTGTGTCGCGATACCCTTTTTCTGACAGCCACCAGCGGAAATCGGTCAATAGTTGGTTGGCAATATCCGCATTCTTATGGTCATCGATCTCATAGAGCATCCCCTGATCGGTGCCACCCAACCCTGTGGGAATGCCGATTCCCCAGCTATCACGCTCCTCGCGCAGGACGTAAACATGGATCGTCCAAATATCGATCGGCATCTTTTCCCCATAGGTCTGCTCATAGTGATTTAGCACCAATTCGAGATAGAAGCGACGCAACGGAGTTGGACTGGCGACCCCTGCAATGGCGACTTGGGCGGTTGGGTCGATGCTTTTGATGTAATAGTAGGCATCGTGATAAATCTCCGCATAGCGTGGGGCGGTCGTGTTGTCTTGAACCCCGACGTCTGGCTCATTGCCAATCACAAAATAGCCGCCGGGATTGGCGCGCACGGCGACGCCAAGTGGCTCTAAGCCCCCAATGATTCCCGCTTGTGAAACCCGCACCATCTGCCATGGGGTGACATCGGCCGATAATTGACTCGTATCAAACGTTGTCCACGATATGAAACTACCGTAATTCAACCCCGCGCTCCGCGCACGTGGCGCATCCTTGATCGACCCAGACACCCCAAATCGCTCGCGGTAGGTAATCGAAAAATTTGGATCAATTGCCTGAACTGTATTTGTCGGCATCGGCGTATTGGTTGGCTGAGGTGTATTGGTGGGTGACGGCGTGTTGGTTGCTATGGGTGTTGCGGTCGCGGTTGACGCAAACGTGCTGGTGGGCAGTGGGGTTACCGTCATTTCAACCGTCTCGCCTTCGCCGACTAGGGTCGCTGTCACCTGCTGCGCCTCCGTCTCATCAGTCGGCAACGGCGTTTGTGTGACGACCACAACGGTAGACAACAGCGTTTCCGTCGGTGGTGCGGTTCCGGTTGGAATGGGTGTTTCAGTCACGACAATTTCTGTGGTTGCGGATGGGGTATCCGTGGGCGTGACAAGTGGAACGGGGGTGACGGTGGGGCTAGGCGTGACGGGCAGCGATGTACTTAGTACGGGCGTGCGCGTCGGTGCGTAGAGTGGCGTGCGCGTTGGCGCAAGCGTCGCAACCAGTGGCGTATTTGTCACCACAAACCCAGCAACCTGATTGGTGCGCGACTGAAAAAAATGACGCGCCCCGCTGAGCAGAAGCAGCGTCAATCCAGCAATCAATAATAAAGTCGGCGGCAGATAGCGTTGTAACATAGATTTTTGTGTCTGAAATATGCCTGCCGCTGCCTAGCCCACTATTAGGATGAGACGTTGCCAAAATCCTACGGCTAAAGCCGCAGGCTGATACACGAAACGCGCTCAAGCGCGTTGTTTCCGGTGCGTTTCAACGCACTTTGTGTAACAGCCTGTGGTTAAAACCACAGGCCTTCTGAAATCAGCGCACAGTGATTTGCCCGCTGCCCGATGTCACTCGACCGACAATGACCGCATTCGGACAGATGGCCTGCACCGTCCCAACCTCAGCTGGCGCAACGGCAATCAATAATCCACCCGATGTTTCGGGTGTCCAAAGCATGTTACGTGTTGACACATCGATCTGATCACTGAATGAGACAAATTTACCAAAATGTTCACGATTGCGTCCCATACCGCCGGGAAAAACGCGCTGCAAACCATATTTATGCGTGCCTTCAAGCCACGGCAGTTGCGCCGCCTCAAAGTGAAAATCGACCGCCCCCTGCGCCGCCATTTCGCGGGCATGACCGAGTAGGCCAAAGCCTGTGATGTCGGTCATGCTGCTCGCGTTGGCGGCAATTGCAGCTTCGGCCGCCAGACGGTTAAGCGTTTTCATGCTCTCTACAGCGGCGGCGACCTCATGTGGTTCGGTTAAATCACGTTTCAACGCGGTTGTAATCACACCGACGCCCAGTGGTTTTGTGAGCAATAACACGTCGCCGTCTCGCGCCCCGCCCTTGCGCTTGACACGCGCGGGATCGACGATTCCCGTCACGGCAAGCCCGTATTTTGGTTCGGGATCGGTGACGGTATGCCCGCCTGCAATGACCCCACCTGCCTCTGCGACCTTCTCTGCGCCACCGCGCAAAATTTCGCGCAAGATTCCCTTGTCCAACCCCTCAGGAAACGCGACGAGATTCAAGGCAAACAGCACGCGCCCACCCATTGCATAGACATCGGAAAGCGCGTTGGCGGCAGCAATGGCACCAAAGTCGTAGGGGTCATCGACAACCGGCGGGAAGAAGTCGGTCGTGCTGATAATTGCCTGTTGACCGTCAAGTTGATAGACGGCAGCATCATCCGCCCTGCCGAGTCCGACGAGCAGGTTGGGATGGTCGTTTTCGTTGAAAGTCTCGCGTAATGGCTGCAACACGTGCGCCAAGTCGGCCGGGCCGAACTTAGACGCTCAACCAGCGCAAGAAGCGAGTGCGGTGAGTTTAATCATGTGAGAAGTGGTTAGTGGCTAGTGATTAGTGGTTAGTAACAGATGATTATGAATCACTCATCACTGGTCACTCTAAACTTTTTTTCAATGGAAAGTATACAGCGCGTGAGGTATGCTGGCTGTTGATTGACGGAGAATCGGCCGATTTTCTATAATCGCAGTCAAGGAACTTCTATGCCGAAAAAACCACTTGAACGCTTTGAGACATTAGCACAACGCTGGGCAGAACGGTCGCTGGGGCGGCTGTTTGGGGGTCAACTCGATCCAGTGGAGATTTCGGCCGATCTCGCCCGCGCCATCGAAAATAACCAGCAAGGCGGCTTTGCCCCCAACGAGTATCGCGTCCAGCTGCACCCCGTCGATTATGCCGAGATGCGTCAAAAATGGCCTGACGTGGCAGCGATTTTGGCCCACTACGTCTTGCAAATTGCCCGCGAGTTGCGGCTAGAGCTGACGACTGACCCAGTGGTTGAATTGGTCGCCAGCCCTGATATTGCCCGCCACTACGCCCACATTCATGCAGAACACAAATCGATCTTGACAGAAGAGACGGACGTTTTTCGGCCGATCAGAGCGTATGATCCACTGGCCCTGCTACGCGAACGGGATGCATTTTTGATCGTCAACGGTCGGCGACATGTGCCACTCGATAAACCACAATTGACGATAGGGCGACGCACCGACTGCGACGTGGTGGTTGAGGGCAAGACGGTCAGCCGCCGCCATGCCCAACTGCGCTGGCGCTTTGGGAAATTTATCATCTATGATCTGGGTAGTCGCTCGGGAACGTATGTCAACGGGGAGCAGGTTGACGAGTGCGTGCTGCGTGTGGGCGATTTGATTCAATTGGCCGACGTGAAGTTGATCTATGGGGAAGGGCTGGCAAAGACGCAAGAGATAAAATCTGTCGACGAGGACGCTGCCCAAATTACGCAAATGCACCCGCGTTTCGAGACGCCATCACAATGAACACAGAACTATTCTTATTGTTGATGCGGGGCATTTCTGCGCTGGCGTTACTGGCGTTTTTGGGTACGTTGGCCTATTTCATGCAGCGTGAGTTGCGCGTCGCAGAGCGACTGCTGGCACGCGAAGAGGTTGCGCGCGGTGAACTGATCGTGACGCATCCCGATGGGGAGACTGAGCGCGTAGCGTTGCGGCCTGTGTTGAGTATCGGCCGAATTCCCCAAAACAGCATCGTCCTCAACAATGGTTATACCTCCGCCCAACATGCCCTGATCACTTTCCGCGAAAATCAGTGGTGGGTTGAGGATTTGGATAGTCGCAATGGCACGCTGGTCAACGGACTCGACATTGCAGAACCGACCATCATTAGCGTGGGAGACGAGATTTTGATCGGTGATGTGGCGTTGAAGTTGAATGGGCTTTAGAAAGTTGGTGTAATTGCACGCCTAACGCCTGCATTAATCTGGCTGCACCATCGCCCATAACATCACTAAGATCGTTGGAAGCTGCACGACCAACATCGCCGTCGTCAGTGAGACAGACTGTGCGAACAAGCCAAACAGCAACGTCAAGGGCAAGATTGAGAAGAGAGAATGGATCGCCGTCACTGCACCCGCCTTGCCAGGAATCGCGGCGAGTGATTGCGCTCGGCTGATCGGCCAGAGCAGTGCGAAGGCCAAGTTGAGCGGTACGGCGAGCAGAAAACGTGTCCAGATGCCGGGCAGTAAGAGCCACGCGGGAAAGGTGAGCAGCATGACGACGAGTGCAGCTTGCAATAGGCGTTGAACTGTCACCGATTCGCGCAGACGATCCAGCAAGAGCAGTGCCAGCACGCCAATCGCCATCTCAAAGGCGATGTAAAAACCGATCATGCGCTGGCTCATACCAACCGCCTCATTGAGCCAGATCGTTTTGAGTTGAAACGGAATTTCAAAGACGTGCAGGATGAGCAGGAAAATCAACCAGCGGCGCGACTGAGGATCACGTAAAACGGTTTGCAGGTTGGCGCGCACCGTTTGCAGCAAACCCGCGTCCTCTTCCGCTTCATCATTTGTGTTGATGGCAGGAAAGGGCGTTCGGCCGATCACAAGCGCATAGATCACCCCGCTCGCGCCTGCCAAAATCAATAGCCATCGCCATTCCAACCCAATAAATGCGCCAATCGGCACAAGCAGCGGCGCAATCAACGCGCCAATCGTGTCGAGCAACGTCGAACGGGCAAAAATTCGTTCAGGCGCATCTGGGTGGGTTTCTACAAGCAAAATATCGGCCGAATGCGCCATCGGCCCCGTTCCCAGACCATACAGCGCGAAACCGAGCAGCAAAACCAAAAATGTTGGCGCAATCCCCATCGTCATCAGCGATAGGCCACACACCGCTGCGCCAAACGCCATGATCCATTTGCGTTGCCAGATGTCGTTCAAGACGCCCGCAACTGGTTCAACGATCACGGCAACATATTCGAGAATTTGCAGCAGCAGACTGGCTTGTGCAAGCGATAGATTAAAGACGCTGCGGAAGGTGGGGAGCAGAACGACAAATAGACCGGAAAGCAGTTCATCGGCAAATCGACCGAAAAGCCCCACCCAAACAGTGCGTGCCTGAACGCCTTCTTTACGCGGGATTGGTTTTAGCAATTTCATGATGGCAGTTCAGATTTGCAGCGGGGCTATTGAGCTGAAAACCTACGATGAATCATCAGCCGAAACGCCAATGACACCGACCTGAATCAGACAAACGCCCACCTCGCTATTGGCAGAGTCGACGACCGTTAGGCGCAGTTGATAGATGCCTGTCTCCCACGTTGAGAGGTCTGCGCCGCCAAGATAGGCGTTGTTGACAGATTCGGCCGAAATTGCCCCCGCCAAAAATTGCCATTGGTCAAACGTCTGCGGCCCTAAAATTTCCAGCTTGTAGTAGTTAAAATCGACGGCGTCTGCCGTCCCGAAAAGCGACACGCCGCCTAGCAATGTCGCCCCCGAGACGGGTTCCGTTATGTAAACGCTCCCCGTACAGCCCTCAATGAGTGGCTCGACCTCTAACGCCAGTGGGCGAGTTGGCGTCACTTGAATTGGGTCGATGTTGGCGGTGCTGGGATCGCGCAGTGTCGCGGTCGGCGCAACGAGCGGCGTTGAGGTTGGAAATTGCGCGAGCGGGGTAACCAGTTGCGCCGCATCAGGCGTGGCGAGTCGTGTTGCAATCAAGTCGGGCGTCGGCGTGGGGGGTTCCAAATAGATCGCGGGAATATCATCGCGCAACTGTGTGTTGATATAGACGACACCGCCTGCGATCCCCATGAAAATGAGTAAATAAACGATCGCCGTTCCGCGCGCACCCGATGCCCGGTCGCGCTCCATGTAAAACATCGACTGTGACAACTCGCGCTGGCTGCGTAGAAATTGCGCCAGATACCAAATAATCGCAAGGATACAGAGAAACAGTATCCAGACGTCATTCTGAACGATGAAGGCGAGAAAACGATAGTACATTCGGGTGTTCGTTCGTGGGTAGTCGCGTTGTGCGCTATTTGCGATACGAAACTTGGTTCATCTGGCTAAAATTGTCGCAGAATGCCGCGTAACAGTGTGATCAGCTTTGGCACAACAATTTTTCCTGTTTCAATTACCTCATCGTGGGTCGTTTCATGATCGGGGCTGGGATGGTGGGGGGCGACGTTGGTGATGGTGCTGATGCCGAGAACGCGCATGCCTGCATGACGTGCGACGACGACGGACGGAACGGTGGACATACCCACTGCATCGGAGCCAAGCCGATACAACATACGGATTTCGGCTGGGGTTTCAAAGTTGGGACCGCTCAACCATGTATACACGCCTTCACGTAAATCGACGCCTTCCTCACGAGCAACTTTGCGCGCCAATTTTTGGAGATCACGATCATAGGCAAACGTCATATCGGGGAAGCGCACGCCAAAATTAGCGTCATTCTCTCCCTTCAATGGATTTAATCCCGCCATACCAACCCAATTGATGTGATCGGTTATCAGCATTAGATCGCCCACGTGAAAGGCAGGATTAAGCCCGCCCGCCGCATTGGTCAAGATGACGGTCTCAATGCCAAGCAGTTTCATGACGCGAATCGGAAACGTCACATCGTGTGCCGAATATCCTTCATAGGTATGGACACGCCCCTGCATGATGAGGACAGATTGCCCTTCCAATTCACCCACAACCAAGCGGCCACTATGCCCTTCCACCGTACTGCGCGGCCAGTTAGGAATGTCGGCGTAGTCGATAATGTCAGGGTTGGGGATGGTGTCGGCCAGACTGCTCAGACCAGAACCGAGAACGAGGCCGATTTTCGGCCGAAAATTTGTGCGCCCGCGGATCATCTCCGCTGCTGCTTGAAAATCGCTTAATTTGTACATAACTTTCCAATTGTAGTCCAATATCTCCTCTGATGGTTAAACCTTGCGAATGCTCTAAATTGACGAATTTCAGCAATTTCAAAATTGGATGTATTTTTTACGTATCGAGCGTGCATCTATAGACAACTTAACCTTACGGAGCGATTTGTATCATGACTATCTCAAAAAAAATAGTATGTCTCTCAACCTTACTTGTCACAATGCTTGTCCTTGCAATTGGCAGCATGACTCACACAACCAATGCATCTGGCATTGTCGCCGATCACGTCGATATTGAACTACTCTCTCTGCTCGACACCGTATTGCCGGCCGCACCAATCGAGGTCGTCATCGTATTTGACGATATGTCCGCAACGAGTGAAGTCGCTGCCTTAGCGAACGAATTCTACGCGATGCAGACATTGCCAATGGCTGGCGCAATTTTGCCAGCAGGCTTGATCGACGTCGTCGCAGCACTGCCCGGTGTTGATTACATCGTCCATAACCAACCTCTAGAATATTTCCTTGCCGAATCTGTTAGCTATGTCAAAGCTGACCAAGTTTGGACAACCTACGGCGAGAAAGGTGGTGGTGATGTCGCGGCGGCTGTGATCGACTCAGGAATCGACGGACTGCATCCTGACATGGGCAACGTTGTACAAAATGTTAAGGTTTTGCCACTGCTCCCACCCATCGAAAACTTCCCACAAACAGACACAACATCAGGGCATGGGACACACGTTGCAGGCACGATTGGCGGCGACGGCACGTTCTCAGGTGGTCACTATCGCGGCATCGCTCCAGAGGTAGACCTCGTTGGATTGGGTTCAGGTGAAGCCATTTCAATCCTCACCGCAGCAGAGGCATACGATTGGGTTCTGACCAACCATGCTGAATACAACATCCGTGTTATCAACAACTCATGGGGTATTTCAGGTGGCGACTTTGACCCACAAAATCCAATCAACGTTGCATCACGTGCAGCCTATGAAGCTGGTATTTTGAGCGTCTTCGCAGCCGGCAACGATGGTGGCAACGACATCATGAATCCCTACTCGATTGCACCATGGGTTCTCGCCGTTGCGGCTGGCGACAAGAGTGGCAACCTGGCTGGCTTCTCATCACGCGGTAAATCTGGCGACGCATTGAAACACCCAGACCTGACCGCTCCCGGCGTCGATATTTATGCTGCACGCTCCAGCACCATTGGCATCACGGCATTGGACACCGCACTGAACCCCGTTGACGTATTGTGGACACCGTTCTACACAAAAATGAGTGGCACGAGCATGGCAACTCCCCATGTGGTCGGAGCAGCTGCACTGTTATTCTCAAGCAATCCAGACCTCTCTCCCGACCAAGTGATGGATTTGCTCGTCACAACGACAAACCCGATGAACAATGCGCTACATGAGGCAGGATCGGGCTACATGGATGTGTTGGCGGCCTATGAAGCGAGTCTCAACGTAACAGGGAATCTCGCCGATTTCCTCAACGGAAACACCGCTCGCTAAACAACTTTTTGTTATAACTCCCCGTTTCAAGCCGTTAAGGAAATACCTTAACGGCTTTTTTGCATTCCCGCCTCGTTATGCGTTGACCCCTCATCAAAATAGGTACAATTTCTTGCGAATTACTCAGTGCAACGGGTAGAATGAACGAATGAAACGGATTACAAATTGGCTACTTACAATATTTTTTGGCACTAGTTTAGGCTTTTTAGCAGAACGCTTTATTTTCGGCCGAAAAGCGCAAGAAAAGATCATGTCGCTCAAGGCAGAACTGAACGCGATGCGCGGGCAGTTACGCGAATCGGAGCGCAAAGTTTCGGGACAATCGGCCGAAATCCTCACCCTCCAAAGCAAACTCAATAACCACACCCATCAGCTTTCAATCGTACAACAGGAAGCATCACAGCTGCGCGATGAGCTTTCGAGCGCACGTGCAATCAGCGAAGTGACCGACCTCGAACCAGCAGGGGGCGTTGAGACCGATGAGGCATACGTTTCGGATGATTTAGAAGTGCAATCGGCCGAATCAGAAGGTATGGTCGTCTTGCCACCCGATGAATTCTTACCAACTGAATCACTGCCCGAAGAGGCGCCACCAGCAGAAGAGGGGGGCGTTGAAACGGATGAGGCCTACGTGTCGGATGATTTGGAAGTGCAATCGGCCGAATCAGAAGGTATGGTCATTTTGCCGCCAGATGCTGAGTCTGCAACCATCCACGATCTGTTGCAAAAGATCGAAGGGATCGGCCCTAAAAGCGAAGCGGCTCTGCTCGCTGCGGGTGTGACAACCTTTATGCAGGTGGCAGACATGACAGAGGATGAGCTTACCACCATCATCACTGGGGCAGGAATGCGGCGACCGGGCAGCATTAGCACATGGGCGGAGCAAGCATTACTCGCCGCAGCGGAAGATTGGGATGCGCTGACGTCATTGCAAGATGCGCTACGAGGCGGACGGCGGACAAATTAATGCCACGATTGACAAAAATATACACACGCGGCGGCGATAAGGGTGCGACATCGCTTGGCGGTGGGCAGCGCGTGCCAAAAGAGTCGCAGCGGATTGAAAGCTATGGCACGGTTGACGAATTGAATTCGGTAATCGGTGTGGCTGTGGCGGCGGGATTGAGCGAGAAATTAACGACCGAACTGACGACGATTCAAAATGAGCTTTTTCATTTGGGGTCAGATCTCTGTTTTGTCGAAGAAGACAAGATCAAATTCAGTATCCCACAAATTGAGCAGCGACATATCGACAAGATGGAGGGGTTGATCGATGAAATTTCGGCCGATGTTGGACCGCTCGAAAATTTCATCCTGCCCGGCGGCTCGCTTGGTGCCGCCCATCTACACGTCGCACGCACCGTCTGCCGACGTGCCGAACGTGAAGTCCTCAAACTTGCCCGTGAGGAAGCGGTCGGCGAGTTTGTCGTGAAATACCTCAACCGGTTGTCAGACGCGCTGTTTGTGATGTCGCGCTATGAGAATAAGCAGCAGGGCGTTGCCGAACCGCTTTGGGATTCACGTTTGTAATTCTGGGAGCGCGCATCGTTCGTTCGCTGTAGACGCGGGCGGGGCGACCGCGCTCCAAACTTTATGATCATTTCTCAAATTGTTGCAATGGATAAAAACCGCGTCATCGGTGTTGATGG
Source organism: Anaerolineae bacterium (assembly GCA_030425205.1). Classification (GTDB taxonomy): domain Bacteria; phylum Chloroflexota; class Anaerolineae; order Promineifilales; family Promineifilaceae; genus CALECP01. The sequence goes on along the minus strand of JAUIAP010000022.1, from coordinate 52,602 downwards.
CGGGTTGCCGTGGCGGCTGCCCGACGACATGCGCTGGTTTCGCAAGGTGACGATGAGCAAGCCCATTGTGATGGGGCGCAAGACGTTCGATTCGATTGGCAAACCGCTCAAGGGACGCACCAATATCGTCATGACCCGCCAGTGTGATTTTGTGGCGGAGGGGTGTATCGTCGTCCATTCAGTTGAGGATGCGATTGCGGCGGCGGGCGATGTAGCGGAGCTTGTCGTGATCGGTGGGGCAACCATCTACGATCTGTTTTTGCCATTGACGGACAAGATCTATTTGACTGAGGTAGCTGCGGAAGTTGACGGGGATACGTGGTTTGGGGAGCTTTCGGCCGAAAATTGGCAAGAGATCGAACGTGTCCACCATCCCGCCGATGAGAGGCACCCCTACTCATTTTCGTTTGTGATCTTAACGCGCCAGCCGCAAATTGCGAATGGCGAGAATTAGTAGAACACAACGAGTCGCAAGAGTGAGCCACGAATTACACGAATTACACGAATAAAATCGGCCGATTCGTGTAATTGGTGTCAATTTGTGGCAACAAATCTTTCACGTGCGAAACTACTGAACTGCTTCCGCCATTTCACTCCACAAAAATTTCGATCCGTTCCCCATCACTAATCTCTTCCAACATCTGCCCCGTCTCACCCGCTTGCGCCGCCTTCAAAATTGGCTCGTAATGGCTTGGCTCCCAATCTGGCACAAATCGCGCCCCCATTCGCAGCCCAACTTCAACCAAATCGAGCGGGATATTGAGGTTGACCTTGCTCTTTCCCGTCTGCACGTCGCTGACATGCACACGAAACCAGCGCGGTCGCTCCTGCGGTTGGTCGCTGGGGGTTGCCTCATCTTGCGTCGCGAGCTGCCCCAATAGCATCGCTCCATCGGCGGCCGAAATTGCCCCACTTTCGATCATCCGCAATACACGCATTCGTTCAGCATTCATTTAATTATCTCCCCGAATTGGCTACTTTTATAGATCGAGTCGCATTGTCGTGAGGTGGCGTTTGGGATGGAAGTTGGCGACGTTGAGCAGATGCCCAGTGAGCTCATCCTCATAGAGATGTTCAACTGTAGCATGACGACGACGCATATAGTTGAGACGACGTGAAATTTTTGCAAAGAGTGGGCGCATGAGTTCGTCGCGATGGTCGGGCAGCGCACGCAACGTAATGCGATAGGGCCGACCCCAATCCCCCCAAATGCTGCCGAGTGCCAGCAGATTGCCGCGCTCATCGTCGATGACCCAATGCTCTTCTGTCTTACCGTTGAGGAAGTTGTCGAGTGACCGCCAGAATGAGCCACGATACGTTTTGGGCGTGATCGGTTCGGGCCAGTTGAGATCGACTGTATAGCTATCGCGGTCTAGCTGATAAGCTTTGGCGTGTTCGGAGCTGCGCAGGGGACGGACTTCATAATCGGCCGAAGTCGCCACTTCCCGCCAGCTGCCCGGTGAAGCGACCCAATAGGTCGTGCTGCCCACCGTGTTGAACCCGAGATGGTGATAGAGCCGCGCTGCTCCTTCGTTATCCACATCAACTTGCAGCATGACGGTATTGATGTTGCGATGGGAAAGGTGATCGAGCGTGGCATCTAGCAACGCTTGGGCGATCCCGCGTCGGCGAAACTTCTCATGGACGGCCACATTGGCGATGATGATTCGTCCCGCCATGCTTGTCGGAATGATTGAAACGTTGCCGACGATCTCGCCTCTCTCAACCCAAATAAAGCCGGGTGCTAGTTTGTTGCCAAATTGTTGGATGCGATGGACGAGTGAGGGCTGGTTGCTCATGTTGTTGAGCGCATTGCGTCCCTCTTGATCGAGCGTGGGGCTGAAAACGCGATTGAGCAAGCGCATAACCGCCTGCATGTCGCGGGAGATGTTGATCGGCCGAATCGGGCTGGCAACGCGGCCAGCGGGCATGTGGGTTGAAGCCATGATCACACAAGAACGAAGCCCAACCGAGCTTCGTTCTTAAACTCAGACCCACATTCTAATCAATCTATTCAAGTGCTGCCAGCAGTTCGTTGGCTTGCTCAACAGTTATTTTGTCATCTTCGAGCATTTTCAGGATTTTGAGCTGTGCGGCACTCGTATCAGCCTTGGGGGCAACGGGTGGCGTCGGCGGTTTGGGTGGCATTGGCGGCACAGGACGACTGTGCTGGCGATGTACCGCACGTTCTGCCTGACGCGCTGCACGCTCAGCGTGACGGTCTGCTTGATGCTCTGCACGGCTCAACTCATGTTCCATCCGCACGACGACGCGATCAACTGCCTCTTGCGCCTTACGAATGGCACGCTCGGCATATTGATTGACTTCAGGAGCGAGTCGCTGCGAAAACTCTTCCATGCGAGCATTCACTTCGGCCGAAATCTGCTCACCTAGACGATTCAACTCGCCAAAGTCAAAGTTCTCGTTAAACTCGAACTCGAAGTCTGCAAACGACTCCCAATCGCGGTTGCCGCCCTTGCTACTGGCGCGCAAAGAGATTCTGTCCCCTGCCGTCAGCGATACCACTGCACCATCTTCCCCGATAGAACCGTGCAACGTGTCCCCTTCCTCAACGATCTTTTCAAAGTTGATGCGGTTGACGATGTTAGGGGCTTGTGCCGTTAAGATCAATGGTTGGGATGATTGATGGTAGAAGTCGATACGCGATTGGGCGGTGAGCATATGTTTTTCGGCCGATAATGGTCCCGAAAGACGAATATCATCATTCGATATCACGCTAATTGCCCCAGCGATATGTGAGAGGTTGACATCTCCCTCAACCATATCAACCGTGATGTCGCCGTTCATATGGCGGGCGGCGAGATTGCCATCGACATGCTCGATTGCTACGTCGCCATTAATATGCTTGAGATTGGCATTACCACCAATTTGCGTAAAGGTTAAATCACCAACATGCTTGACATTCAAATCACCGCCGATGTTGCCCTTGCAAACAAGCGAACCGTTTGCGTGCTTAAGGGTAAGATTGCCGCCCACGCCGTGCAGCGTGATGCCGCCATTCACCATAGAAGCGGTTAGGTTGCCGCTAATCTCGCCATCAACCGTCATCGAGCCATCGATCCCTTTGATTTGGGCATTACCACCAACATGCTCAATGATAACTGAGATGTAGTGCGGAACCCGTAGCGCGGCGTTGCCATCAGTGCTAAAGCGACCCGTTGCCGTATCAAATTGATCATCTGCGCCGCCGTTTGATACAAAGCGGATGCTGCTACCCACATCACCCCGCACGGTCAAATTGCCCACACATGAGATAATGAGTGTTTTGTCTTCCAAGTCAAAAGTGCCTGATCCTTTCATTTTGTTTGTCTCCGACGACTGCAAGCCTGATTGGGCTGACAGTCGTTTGCAATGTCCTTATTCGGCCGCAACGCGCACGTGCAGCGTGTCTAAATTGATATCTAAATCGAGTGTATTCCAATCCCATCCGTCGAGCGTTGGGGCAAAGCGATCGCCAATCTGTTGTCCCAGTTTGAGCAGCGAGACAGGCACGACAATGTCGATGTCTACTTTGCCGCTCTCATCGACCGCGCTAAATCTGATCTGTTTGGCGACTCGTTTTGGCTCGTCGTCAATCTTGATCTCGACCTGCAACGCCTCTGCCTGAGGCTGGGAGTCCAGATCTTCGTCAACTTCAGGAGCCTCAACCGCCATGTCTACCGCCTCAGCTGGGTTCGGTTTTACTTCCACCTCAATCACGGTCGTCAGTTCTTCGGCTCCACTGAGAAGACGACCGGCTTTTTCGGCCGAAATCTCCCCACTGCTTAATTTTTTCAGGATGATTAGTCTCTCTTGTTCATTCATGGTTCGTAGGGGTTAGCGACTGGCGGCTAGTGGCTAGTAAGACATACTCACCCACCACTAGCGACTAGCAACTAGTAACTATCTCTTCAACAATGTCATGGCTTCTTCGGCCGAAATCTCCCCAGCCTTAACCAACCCCAAAATCTCTTGTCGTTGCTCACTTGTCAACGGCGGATCATCGTTCGGGGCATCAAATCCCATTGCCTCCACCACCTCCGACAGCCGTGCTCGCGCCTGCGTATACGGAATGCCCAGCTCTTGCTGGACGCGATTCAATTTACCCTCCATTTGCACAAACAGTTCGAGAAATGCGAGCTGTTCATCGTCCAGTTGGGCGAAACGGGAGAGTGCGAAGTGACCTTCAATCGAAGTCGCGCAATTATGACATTGCAGACGGGTGACGAAGAGTTCGTGTTGACAGACGGGACAGGTTCCAATAGCTGGGTACATATTTCTTGCCAAAAGGCAGCAAGCAACCACACGCCGTCGCGTGCTTTTTGCTTGTCAGCCAATAAATTTTTGTATATCAGTAACTTTCTTTGATAGATGAGAGGATAGACGAAAATTATTCTTTTGTCAAGAACAATTTTTGATTTTGGTGAAATTTCTTTAGGATTTGTGCTTATTTTAAAACATTTCATCGGAAATGGACAAAATGTTGTTAAACGATTCTGGAAATGGACGCGCTAACCGTTACGCGACACGCATGACCGCGCAATACGCTGACTGGACAGTGCTATACTCAATGGCACTAATAACTTTAACCTGACGAGAATGCGACTGCGCCACGAACAACTTCATGATGAAAAACGTTAGCCTGATCATACAAGCCATCTTCTATATTTTTGCAGGAATCAACCATTTTCGGATGCCACGCATGTACATGCGAATTATTCCACCACAACTGCCGTCGCCCGAACTACTCAACAATGTCAGCGGCGCGGCCGAAATTGTGCTGGGGCTGCTACTATTGCCAAAACGAACGCGCAAGCTGGCGGCAAAGGGGATCATTGCCCTGCTGATCGCTGTTTATCCCGCCAACATTTACCATTTTTTGTCGGGCGGCGCAGGATTGAAGGTGCCGCAATGGGCGTTGTTGGTGCGGTTGCCGCTACAGTTTGTGTTGATGGCATGGGCTTGGTGGCACGTGCGTGAATCGTAGCAACTGTCAGCAATGGGACAGGCAATGAAAATAGCCAAATGGAGCAAGATGATGAAAACATTACCAAGTTTATTGATTGTCCTGTTCGCCCTTTTATTTGCCGCGCCAACGCTGGCTGAACCAGCTGCACTTTACTATGTCGATCGTGACGATGATGCTGACTTTCTCAATTGCACAAGCGCGGCCAATGATTGTACGCTACGCAGCGCGATTCGATTGGCGAACGGATCGGCCGCGACAGACAGCATCGGTTTCTTGGGCGACCGCACGATTACACTCAGCAGTGACCTGCCGTCGATAACTGGCGACAACTTGACCATCTTTGCGTTCAATCAAACGGTCAAAGTTGACGCGGCGGGGCTTGACAACATCTTCGTGGTGCGTGCCGACAACATCACACTCAGTGGTCTCATCCTCTTTGGTGGAAACAACATCAACTCAAATGGGCGGCTGATTGTCGTTGAAAGCAATGTACAAAATATCAATATCAACGGCAACCTGATTGGGGATGATGTGGGATCGGCCGATTGTGGCACCTACTTCGGCGGCTACGATGGTATCTATGCCATCTCATCGACAACTATCCACATCTACGGCAACACCTTTCGCTGTTTGCGCGGAGCGGGCGTGCGCGCACGTCTGGGCGCGACCAACGTGTTCATCGGCGAAAATACGAGCGGCACAGCAGATAGCGCACAGGCCAACTCGTTTAGTCAAAGCCAAAACGGGGTCGTGATCGAAACAGATAACAATCGCGTGCATAACAGCACTTTTGAAGACCATTCCAACGATGGGATCATTTTGTCGGGCAGCAACAATGCGATCTACGACAATTTGGTTGACAGCAGCGGGGCAGTCGGGATTGACGTGTCGGGCAGCAACAACGACATTTATGCCAACGTTGTGCAGAATAGCGCGACCGACGGAATTGCCGTTTCGAGCGGCGGCGGTAATGTGATCGGCTGTTCGGCCGATCCACCCTACGGCGCAGCCCGCCGCAACATTGTCGTCAACAATGCGGGAAACGGCGTTCACTTATCCAATGTTGGGTCTCTAAATTTGATCGCCTGCAACTACATCGGTGTCGAGGCAGACGGCACGACTGCAGGGGAAAACCGAATCGGAATTCGACTGTTTCGCGGCAGTGGCGCATTTATTGGCAATAGCAGCGTGACGGGCAGCGTTGCAGAAATGGGCAACGTCATCAGCGGCAATCAGTTGAATGGTATCTTACTGGACGACAGCGACAGCAATTTGATTGCGGGAAATATCATTGGGGCTGCCGCCAACGGAACGAGCAACTTGGGCAACGGTACGGCGGGCATTCAAGTCGTGGCGGGTTCGGCAAGTAACCTGATTGGGGAAGATACCGCCAATAGTCGCAACAGTATCCTATTTAATGGTGGCGATGGGATCTTGTTCAGTGATGGGGGCAGTGGCAACGAGGTGCAGCGCAATGACATCGGCCGATTAGCGACCCGCAACACAACACGTACCGCAACTGCTACTCACAACAATGCCTTGTCAGGCATCAGTGTCATCCGTACAAATGGCGTTCACATCGGCGATGCAACAGATTGCAATCTCTCAGAGTTCTGCCTTGAAATCACCAATCATGCGCAATACGGCATCTATATTGACGACTCAGACGGCGTCATTGTGGGAAATCGCACCTACATTTACGGCAACGACCAGCCGGGCATCTATCTGGTCAATGGGGCAAACGATGCCGAAATATATGGGTGGGTGACGAGTAATGGGAATGGTGGCATAGTCGTTGCGGGGGCAACAACGACGGGTAATTTGCTCCAATTGCGGCGCGTGCGCGATAACAGTGGGCTGCCCATCGATCTTGGCTTTGATGGCGCAACTAGTAACGATGTGGGCGATGGTGACAGCGGCGCAAACACGCTGTTAAACTTTCCCGAAGTGACCGTCATCAGCGGCACAACCGTTGAGGGAACGGCGTGCAACAACTGTCTCGTTGATGTCTTCGATGCGTTTGGCGACCCACGTGGCAATGGTGGCGGGGGGGAGTATGTGGGGACGATTTCGGCCGATGCTAGCGGCGCATGGTCAGTCGATCTCGGCACTTACGGGCTGACGCCAACTGATGCTGCCTTCACTGCACGTGACGCAGCAAACAATACGTCAGAGATGTCTCCCGTTGCCAGCTTACCAACAGCGATTCAGTTGACCCTTCTGGCGGCGCAATCATCAAATCACGTACCGCTGTTCCTATTTTTGATGCTGACATTTACATTGATTACGCTCTATAGGCGCAAGCGGAACACCTAATCAAGCGGGGCGCGTTTCTTAATTGCAATGTAGAGTAAATTTTATGGCGTTGTCGTTCCCGCGAAGGCGGGAATCCAGTCTTGGAAAAGAATGGATACCTGCCTGCGCAGGTATGACAGGACTTATTTTGCGGTGCCTTGAATGTTCTAGCGAAGTCTCGTTGTTGCATTTAAGGTAGCCAAACCAACGTTGATTCCATTGAGGCTGACATAGGCGAGCGGAACGTCCCCAAACGCTCATATCCGTTTCCATCTGCCTGCACGCGGTAAAGACCAAGCGCACAGCTCAGCTCATCGACAAATGTCGGCACAAGGGCGATGGAGAACTTTTTCTTAGATTGGCAATCGTCCTCGAAAGCGGCCATGACGAATAACGATTCCCCATCGGCCGACCAAACAAAACTAGAGATATTGATCGGTTGTGTGGTGGAGTCATTCGAGGGAATCAGCGGCAACGGAGCGGCCGCAACCCCATCCCACACGAGCAAGCGACTACCATCCACCAACAGCGCGAGCTTATTCCCGACAGGAGAGAATGCAGTTGCCGCTATAGATGCTGCATTCAGCGTTGCCGAAACATCGGGTGCATCGCTAAGTGATAGGTTGTGCAGTTGTAGCGTGTCGGTCGTGTTCCAGTTATCTACAACGGCAAATAGCGATGAACCATCTGGGGTGACAACCGTTTCTTTGATGAAGTACGGTGTTTCGATGAGCCGTTTGACGCTGCCATTCGTGGGGTCGATGTGATGAAGCTGGCCGCGCATATCGTCACGACTTGCCGCGATCAGGCTGTTTGTCTGTGCGACATAAAATAGCTTGGTTGGTTCACTGAAGGGTAGCGTGACGCTGATAGTTTGCTGATTTTCGGCCGAAATCTGATGGAGCTGCGTCAAACCATCCTCGATCGTTACAAAAGAGTAAAATGCGCCATCATCTGACCAGATTGGAAAGCGGATGTTCCCCTCCGATTCGGCAAATAACGTCTGCTGTCCACTCGCCACATCGTACAAGAAATGTTGCCTGACGCCATCTTCTACACGTTGATAGATCAACTGCGTTCCATCTCGTGTCCAGCCGCCCGTCACCGCCACATTCTCCGCAATCGTTTGTGCGTCGGTCGGTTGCTGATCAATCCGCCACAAAACGGCGTTGCCATCCAACAGGCGGCCCGCATAGCGGCCATCGGGTGAGAGTCGTGTTGAACTTGTCTCCCCAAGAGCGAATTTGGCGTAGTCGCCCGTGTTGCCGATAAAAATGATAGCATTATCATGCACAAAATGGTGATAGTCGGCCGCTGAGGCTGCCCAGATATCGAGATTGCCCGCTGTGCGCGGTTGCCATTGGGTTGTTGTGCCATTTTCGGCCGAAATAACAAACAACCCCTCCTTCTGCAACAACAGTCGTGCGCCATCGGTTGGCAAATTTGCGCTACTCCGCACATCGCCTCCGCGACAGGCCGAAACAATCAATGCTGACAATACAACGAGTAACGAGCGCATTCGTTTCATGATCTAGCTCCTTGTTCTAAACACGGCAATCAATGTTAGGCCAGATAACAGACTCCTATTGATGATAGCATTTCTCGTGAGCGGATGCGTAGCGTTTGGAAGGCGTGGTGCATCACGCCAGTCGGAACGCTAGAATTGTCCGAATGATTGAAGTTGAAGAAACATCGGCCGAACTTATAGACGGCCTACCTGAAACCCGTCAACAAGGCGGGTTTTTACGTGCAGCCCTCCTGCTCTCGATAGGCAACGTCGTTAGTCGTCTACTGGGCCTCGTTCGTGAGACGGTCAAGGCGAGCCTGTTTGGTGCGTCAGGCGCGTTGAGTGCATTTGAAATCGCCACCTTTGTGCCGATGTCGATCTTCCAGCTCGTCATTGGTGGCGAGATGGTCAACTCTGCGCTGGTTCCGATTTTTAGTGAATATGCGGCGGGCGAGAAGCGGCGCGATTTATGGGAAGTGGTCAGCATCTTCCTCAGCCTTGCCATTTTTGTGTTGGCGATCTGTGTCGCTGGCATCATGCTATTTGCACCAACCATTGTCTCGCTTTTGGGAGCAGACCAGTTCCAAGACCCAACGCTGCAACCGCTTGCCATTCGCTGGGTACGTCTCGCCACACCAGCGATTCTCTTTCTCAGTCTCGCCAGCTTTATCAGCGGCGTTCTCTACGCGCTCAAGCGGTTCACCGCCCCTGCCTTTGTCACTGCGACGCTCAATCTCAGCTTTATCGTTTGTGCCTACATCTGGGGCAACGAAGAGGGGCTTGTCTGGGGCTTGTTGATCGGCTCAATCTTGCAGGTTCTCGTCCAATTGCCCGCGCTGCGCGATGCAAAATTACGCTGGCGCATCAACTTTCGCCATCCAGCCATTCACCGCATTCTGCTGCTCTACATGCCAATCGTTTTGGGGCTGGTCGTCAATCGCGTTTCGGAAGGAGCAAGTTATCGACTGGCGACTGGATTGGGGGACAGCAACGTATCAGCGATGCGCTTTGCAACAACGCTCTATCAGTTTCCACAAGGTTTGGTGGCAACTGCGCTTGCCATCGCCATTTTGCCGACGCTTTCACACCTTGCGCTGGGCGCGGTTGGCGATTTCAAGGAGACATTAGCGGGCGGGTTGCGGCTCGTCTTAGGGTTAATTTTACCCGCTGCGCTCGGGCTATTTGCGCTCTCCATTCCAATTACCAGCTTGCTCTTTGAACGCGGTGCATTTGGGGCAGCCGACACCGCGCTCGTTTCGCTGATGTTGCGCTACTATCTGATCGGTCTGCCGTTTGCCGCAATCGATCTGATGCTCGTTTCAGCCTCGTATGCGCGACAGCGCACGTGGGAACCCGCGCTCGTCGGTGTGATTAGTTTAGGATTTTATTGGGCGGCGGCGTTGACGATGCTCGATTCGCTCGGCATTTTTGCGTTGATGGTTGCCGATGCGGTCAAGCAGATTACGCACGTGATCATGATGCTGTTTGTGTTGCGGCGGCAAGTCGGCCGAATTCTCGGCTTTGGCGTGATCAACACGGCCGGCAAAGCGTTGCTGGGCAGTGTATTGACGGCAGTGGGAGCATGGGGATCGGCCGAAATTCTCACCCCCATTTTGACCCCAAACAGCTTCATCGAAAAGACAATCGTCGTCACATGCGCGGGAATCGTCGGACTAGCCATCTATCTGCTTTGTGTGCAGTTGTTTGACATCCGTGAAGTGAAGAATATCGTGCGAGATTTGCGCAGGAAGTAGTGCGCGGTGCGTCAAACGATCCCCACCAACCCCTGATAGACTTCGAACACGTCGCGTGCGACCTGCTGCCAATTAAAGCGGCTTGCCAAAGTTGCGCGACCCTCGTTGCCCAATCGCTGCGCGAGATTTTCGTCCGTGTACACACGGCGAAATGCGTCCGCGAGTTGAGTCAGATTGCTATAAGGAACTAACAAGCCGTTTTGTCCGTCGGTTACGAGCGCGGGAATACCACCCGCATCGGCCGCCACGACTGCTTTGCCATGCGCCCACGCCTCTAAAATCACGATGCCAAACGATTCACTATGCGAAGGCAGTGTCAAGAACGTGCAGGCATTGAGTAAGGCGTGCTTGTCTGATTCGGAAACAAAGTTGAGTAGTTGAATGTTCGGGTGCGGATTGGCGGCATAGAATTTAGCAAAATCGGGCATTTGCGAACCAACAAACACGATTGGAAGATTGGCAGCGACAGCGGCGTTGGCGGCGTCAATCGCGCCTTTATCGCGGTTCAATCGGCCGATAAACAGCCCAAAGCGTTCGGGCAGCGCATATTTCTGGCGAATCGCGTCTACACCGATAAAGTTGGGCAGCGGGTCGATGCCGCCACCGATTGACTTGATGATTTTCGGCCGAATTCCCCACGCCGCCATCCCCGTTATCTCAACATCTGTCAACGTCAGCACCGCATCAGCAGCGGCCAACATCTGCTGTTGATGTTGCATAAAGGTGTTGCGCGCCATGCGACCACGCGGATTTGCCCCAAAATGGGCGAAGGGTGTTGCCACAAACGGTACGCCCCAACGTCGCGCAGCCGCCCACCCTGCGAGCATCGGATACTCCCACGACGCATTAAATCCATGTACCAGATCGGGGCGCGGCTGCGCTGCAAGTGCGCTTTCTAACCCGATGATACGTGGAAAACGCCGCGCCATCCTAGGCAAAATCGGCGAACTGTCAGCTATCTTCAACGTTGACAACACAACCATCAATTTGCGCCATGCCAACAGTTCGCGTCGCCCCAGCGGAAAAGGTTGAACCACCAGACGTTGCACGGAAATTGCCCCATCGCGCTCATGATACGTGTCGAGACGACCACGCCAAAAGTCGGCATCTCCACGTGCACTGCTCGTCAAGACCGTGATTTCGCAGCCCAGGCTGGCAAGATGTTGCGCTAGTTCGCGCGTGTAGCGTTCGCCGCCGCCGGGCGCAGGGGGATAGGCGGGTGTGAGGAATAGAATCCGCATCAGGCGTCAGTTGACGAGCAACTGTGTACCGTTGCTCGTGACCTGTCGGCCGTTGACGAAGGCCGCCAGTTGCTCCCGAAACATGATCGCACCGCCGCGTGATGGGTGGCGCACTTTGGTATTGGGGATTTGCAGGGCTTGGAGGGTATGTTCGGCCGAATTTCCCACCGCGACAATCGCATCAATCGCAAAATAGTCGATGATCCAATATAAAAAGTTGGCCCCAAGTCGTAATTCGCCCGCTGTGGGCTTGCGGTTCGATTGGGGATGGCGCGGTTTGTGGGGGTGAAATGGATAGGCATTCCAGAGCAGTGGGTTGATATTAAGCGTGTCGAGCGTGTCCTGCATGATCGTGGCGGACGCTTCCGCACGGCCGGGCGCATCGGGAATCTCGCGCAAATTGAGGCTCTGAAAAAATGGGTGTGACCCCATCAATTTGGTGCTGCTAAACGGAATCCCTGTCTCACGCAATCCACGATAGCCGGGCGCCTCGCCAACGAGTAACAGCTTGGGTTTCCGCTGCGCCATTTGACAGAGATATTGGGCTAAATTATGACGACGAGCCGCATTGCCGCGCGTGCCGTTGTGGGCGTATGGATTGATGCTATTTTCGGGGGCGGTCGTTCGTGCCACCCAGCGGACAAAGCCATTGAGGGAGCGCGCACGGTTGCGAGCGGGGCGCGTAGGGAAAACGTGTCTATGGCGGTCAACTGTTGTCATGCACGCCTATTGTAACGGATTATATACTAGAACAAAACTACCTAATGTTGAAATATGCTATGATGACATCCATGAGCTTTGTGCATCCAAAACCCCGTTCTCATTCCATCGTTTTGCGCGGTGGCATTGCGCTCGTCATTGCCGTCATGATCGGTCTTGTGCTGGGCTATTTTGTCTTTGCCAACAGCAATTACATTGCCAACGGAACGACCGCATTGGGGATAGACATCGGCAACATGACGCGCACGGCGGCGTTGACAAAGCTGGAAAACAATTGGCGCACGCAGAGTGTGCAGTTGGTGGCTGGAGAGCAGCAGTTTACTGTGCCGCTGATAGAACTGGGAATTGAGATCGACGCGCAAACAGTTGTGCGCGAGGCATACAAGGAAGGACGCGGTAGTTTTCTTGCACCATTTCGTCTATTGTGGACAAAAAAGCGCGAGATCGTGCCAAAATATGTGGTGAACCGAGAGGTGGCGACAGCGCGACTTGCGGCATTATCGGCCGATATTAACGCTACCCCACAACCCGCCTCGCTCGTTAAGGAAAATGGCGTTGTGAGTGTCCGTGCCGGTCAGCCGGGTCAGCAGTTGGATACGGCGGCCACAGTGGCCATCTGGGAAACTAACTGGCGCACCGCTGTCAAGAGTGGGTCGTTTGAACTGGTTACAAACGAAATTGCCTCACCCACCAATGATCTTGCGCCGCTGGCGGCACAGGCGAATGCGATTCTAAATCGGCCGATTCAGCTAACGACCTATGATCCACTCACTGATGCAGCGTCAGAAATTGTTGTCAGTCAGGCTGAATGGGCGAACTGGCTGGATTTTTCGGCCGATGAGAATACGCTGGATCTGCGCGTCGATGATAATCGCGTCGGTGAATTTATAAACGCACAGTTTAACGATTTTCGCTACATTGCGCTGGCAGATGTGACGAGCGCGGTTGTGTCGGGGCAGGAATCGGCCGAATTGCAGATTCGACACGGCGAACGCATCCATGTCGTCCAAAGTGGCGAAACCCTTTCCAGCATTGGCCGCCGCTATGGGATGCCCTACCCGTGGCTGCAAGCGTCCAATCCCGACGTAGACCAGCTACGCATTGGTCAAGAAATTATCATTCCATCCCCCGATGATCTCATCCCGCTACCCGTCGTGCGTGGCAAGCGGCTCGTCGTCAGTATCAGCGATCAACACCTGTGGGCCTATCAAAATGGTCAACTCATTTGGGATTATCCGATTAGCACGGGCATCGCTGATAGTCCAACATCGCCTGGCGTGTTCCAAATCCAAACCCACGAAATCAACGCTTATGCCAACAGTTGGGATTTACACATGCCCTATTTTATGGGCATCTACCGCCCCGCTCCCAACATCGACTTTATGAACGGATTTCATGGCTTCCCAACGCGGGATGGGACGAACCTGCTCTGGACAAACAGCTTAGGCAGTCCTGCAACCTATGGCTGTGTGTTGGTGGGCAACAACGTTGCGGAACAACTGTATTCGTGGGCGGAAGAAGGGGTAATTGTGGAAGTCTTGCCTTGATAGGGCTTAGGATGAGCATTGCAGGCGGTCAGACAGCTATTGCAGCGCATATTCTACCAAGCTAATCAGGACGATCGCTGGAATTGCCGCCAATGGCAGGGCGATTAAGCCAAGACCGAACAGTCCAGCAACTAGCGGAATACTAATCGCCACAATGAGCAGGCAAAGCTGCAACAAAATACGTTTTCCGCGTCGTGTTAGGGGGCGTTGCGACAAGATAATGCGCAATCCCAAACTAACGAGCAGCGTAATCGCGGTAACCAATCCAATCAACACCTGTCGCCCGCTCAACAGGGGCAGATTCAAAACCATAATGCCACAGTTTGACGCACGTGCAGCCATCTCACTATTGCGATAGGCGTGAAACCGCGCCACAACCATGCGATCATGGACGGCATCTTCGGCCGAAAACAGCCAAGTCACTTCTTCCGTCACGTTTGGTTGAATAAAAATCTCACGCGCGTCCGTTCGATTGAGCAACAATGATCCTTGACTAATCGAGCTATCAATTCGCAAGCGCAATGGCTCGTTCGTTGGGTTATAAAACGATGCCCGAATCGTCCCCTCTTCCTCACCATTAATGATCAGCGGACATTGCAGTGTTTCGATTTGTTCAAGATTGGGCATCAGACGCCCCACAACCTCTGCCTCAAAATCAGGCCAAATCACAATAACTGCCACCAGCATAAGCAGCAACGCGCCCGCGCAAACTAAGAGCGTTCCGATCGTGTCTAACCCTTTATCTTTTAGCCTGACTGTGTTTGACATCATGACCTCGCAGCGATGTGGTAAGCGGACCTATCTGAAAAACCGCCGATTCTTACTATTTGGGAGCGTTGTCCCTTCAACTTGATAGGGTAGCTCTGGCTCAACCGCATGATCGGCGAGATTGAACAGAACAAATAGTGCCGGTGCATAGTAGGCCACCCAAAGCCCAAGTAGCGTGTAGCGCAGAAAGCGTAGCGGATAGTTTAGCCAAAGCGAGTCGTTTGGATTAATAATGTCGGTCAAAATCGACCCACCGCGCCAGATCAAAATCGTCACCGCCATTCCGATTACATAGCGCGCAATCCGCTTCCATAACACACCATCTGACTTGAAGCAGACACGATTTTTTTCAAAGGTAAAACCGATGCCCATGCCAAGCAGTATGGCCGTATATTGAATCACTTCCTCAAATGCAAAGCCTTCGGCCGCCATGCCCAACGCTCTAAGCGCGGTCGGCCACGTTGGTGCGCCTTGTAACCAGATAACGAAGAGGTGAAGCGCAAATAGAATCAACGGGAGCGCAGCAGCCAATAATAGGCGTTGACCAAATATACGCTGTTTGAAAGGTGTGTGTGCCACTTGCCTCCATCCAGCATAACCGCTCAAGACTAAAACGCCTATCAGGAATCCCAAGGCAATGTCATGGACAAAATGAACACCGAGATAGATACGGCTAATCGCCATGAGCAGCGTATAGATGATGGCGAGAATCCAAAGCCAGCCTTCACGGAACCATGCGGCAAGAAAAAATGAGATGGTTGTGGCGATTTGGACGTGGCCGCTTGGGAAGCCATACCCTTCTGCCCCATCGACCGAAAGCGCGGGATCGAGCCAGAAGGGGCGGGGTTGATGTCCCCAATGTTTGACAATCGAGTTGATTAATGCGGAGAAAACGAGCAGATAGCTAAGATGGAGGCCAAGACGTTTGTTCAGACACCAGTAGATGAAGGGGAGAATGATTAAGTAAACCTCAAATCGGCCGAATTCGCTCACCAACTGCATAAATGCCGTCAGTTGGGGATAGGTCATTTGCAACCAACGGGTTGCCTCAAGCCCAAACTCGATTGTTGAGTCGTACATCTCATTCGCTCCGATCTGCATTCTTCACAAAAATTGTAACCGTATCTCAACACATGTAAGTGCATAGTGGAAACAGTGCTAAAGCGTTGCTCACAAACCTTATGCCACACCTTGCCTGTGCTATAATCGGCGTTTAGCTACTTAAACTTTCATCTGTTACAGTCGATAGTGAACAGTGAACAGGAAACTTGCCAATTGTTTTCTGTCTGCTGCCAACTGCCAACTGTGTACTGCTAATTGCCAATGGGAAACGCGGACGATCTGCGACAATCGATTCTTGAACAGGTAGCGGCCTACTATGAGGCCGCGCACGCTGATCGATCCTTTGCCGCGGGGAAGGATCGTGTCCAATACGCGGGGCGCGTCTACGATGAGCGCGAGATGATCAACATGGTTGATAGCGTGCTGGATTTTTGGCTTACGGCAGGGCCATGGGCGCAAAAGTTTGAGAAAAAGCTGGGCAAATTTCTCGGCGTGCGCGAAGTGCTGCCTGTCAACTCAGGTTCATCTGCCAATTTGGTTGCCCTGACGACCCTCTGTTCGCGCCAGCTTGACGATCCGCTGCTGCCCGGCGATGAGGTCATCGTTCCCGCCACCAGTTTCCCGACAACGGTCAACCCCATCATTCAGAATCAACTGACACCCGTTTTTGTCGATAGCAATTACGGTGATTTTAATCTCAATGTTTCCCAATTAGAGGAAGCCGTTTCAGACCGTACCCGCGCCGTTATGTTTGCACACACGTTGGGCAATCCAGCCGACATGGATGCGGTGATGGCGTTTGTTAAGAAGCACGACCTTTATCTAATTGAGGACACCTGCGACGCGCTCGGCTCTAAGTGGGATGGCAAGGCACTGGGGACATTTGGACAGTTAGCGACGTTGAGTTTTTATCCTGCACACCATATTACGATGGGCGAAGGTGGCGCGGTGTATACGAATCGGCCGAAACTCGCCAAAATCGCCCGCGCCGTCCGTGATTGGGGGCGCGACTGCTGGTGCGGCTATGACAACCCAACCAATGGGGCTTGCGGCCGACGCTTCGACCGTGAAGTTCCCGGTATTCCCGGCTACTACGATCACAAATACCTCTACTCCGAAATCGGCTACAACCTCAAAATCACCGATCCGCAAGCGGCGATGGGGGTCGCGCAACTCGACAAGCTGCCTGAATTCATCGCTGCACGCAAACGCAACTTTGCCTTTCTCTACGAAAATCTCTGCCAATACGAGTCGTTTATCATGATGCCTACGTGGGAACCGCAAGCCGATGTCTCATGGTTCGCCTTCCCGATGCTTGTTCGCGCCGATGCGCCGTTCATGCGCCATGAAATCACGCGCTTCTTAGAGCAGAACGGCGTCGAAACGCGCCTCATTTTCGCTGGGAACATCACCAAACAGCCCGGCTATGCCCATATCGAAAAGCGCGTCATCGGCGATCTGGCTGTGGCCGACGACATTATGCGCGGTGGGTTCTTCGTGGGCGTTTATCCCGGTCTTGACCAGCCGCGTCTCGACTATATCGTCGAAACCTTTGCTAAATTTTTCGCGCAGTTATGAAATGTATTGCGCTTGTCTTACTGCATACACAAATTGTAGGCCATTGCATCTAGAGATTATCAACAACTTTTGGAAACAGTATTTACCAAGTCAAGAATCCCGTGCGCACTAGCGTACTTTATCTGCTAGCCTGTGGTTTGAGCCACAGGATTTTTTATGAAACTATCTGTCATTATTTGTTGCTATAACGAACGCGCCACCATTCTGGACGTGATCGAAAAGACGAAAGCTGTTCCGCTTAATGCTGGTTGGGCGCGTGAAATTTTGGTCGTAGACAACTGCTCCACCGACGGCACACGCGACCTGCTGGGCGCGATTCACCACCCCGAAATTCGCATCATCTACCATGAAAAAAATATGGGTAAAGGGATGTCAATTCGCACAGGTATCGCCAACATGACGGGCGATTACATGCTGATTCAAGATGCTGATCTGGAATACGACCCAGCCGAGCATGTTAAATTCATGCACTATGTGGATGAACATCGTCCACCCGCCCTTTTTGGCTCGCGTCTCTTAGGGGGAGATGTGCGAACACAGTATTTACGCACTTTATTCGGCAATCGCGTTCTAACTGGGCTGACAAATCTGTTGTTTGGTGGTAAGCTAACGGACGTTGCGACTGCGACGAAAATGGTTCGCGCTGATGTCGTCAAATCCCTGAATTTAACAACAACTGATTTCAACTTAGATTTTGAATTGCCCAACAAAATCTTGCTGGCGGGTCATCGGATTCACGAAATTCCGATCACCTATAATCCCCGCACGTACGAAGAGGGCAAGAAGATCCGCGCTGTACATGGTATTTATGCCATTCGCACAATGCTGCGAGATCGGTTGGGGCTTACGCCTGTTTTAAAGAAGAATTAACAGAGAGTTGCGCGGCAAAGTACAAAGTAAGCGGGCAGAAATCGCGATTTTTGCCAACTGGCTGTGAGCCTTTGTTTGTCTTGTAGTCTCGTGTTGTCGTTTGGAAAGAGGAAGAGTTTAATGAAGATCGTTGTAACTGGCTCGATTGCCTACGATTATTTGATGTCGTTTCCCGGCAAAATTAGTGAACAATTTATTGAGGGTAGCCTTGAAAAAGTCAGCCTGAGCTTTCTCGTCGATTCGATGAAGAAGCAGCGCGGCGGCACGGCGCCCAATATCGCCTACACACTGGGAATGTTGGGCGGTGCGCCCACTGTGATGGGTGCGGCCGGTGAAGATTTTCACGGCTATGCGGAATGGTTGCAAAAGCACGGCGTTGACACGAGTGCGGTTGTTATTCACGAAGATGAATATTGTGCCAGCTTTTTCTGCACGACCGACAAGATGCAAAATCAGCTCGCCAGCTTTTATCCGGGTGCGATGATCCATTCGGCCGAAGTGACGCTCGCCCAATATGCCCCAGACGCAAATCTTGTCATCGTCTCTCCCAGCGACCCCACTGCAATGGTGGCTATTCCCAACGAATGCCGCACGCTTGGCATCGACTTCATCTTTGACCCAAGCCAGCAAACGATCCGCTTTGACGGCGAACAACTGATGGCGGGTATTCGTGGCAGCCGCCTCTTGGCGAGCAATGAATATGAGCGCAGCCTGATTTTAGACAAGACGGGCTTAAGCGAAGATGAGATTTTGGCTGAAACGGGCGGCTGGCTGATTACGCTCGGCGAGGATGGTTCACGTCTGATCGTTGATGGCACGGAATATCACATCCCTTCCGTTGTGCCAAAACAAATCGTTGAGCCGACAGGGGCCGGCGATGCATATCGTGCGGGGCTGATGCGCGGCATGCAGTTAGGTCTCCCATGGGAAGTTGCCGGGCGCATGGGTGCGCTGGCAGCGACATACGTATTAGAGAATTTTGGGCCACAGAATCACTGTTTTTCGGCCGAAAGTTTTGTCAATCGCTATCGTCAGAATTTTGACGATGAAGGTGCGCTCGACGTACTTCTGTAACGACGGGCAAATGCCGCGTTGCTACAATAATTAGTTACTTAATAGCTTTTTCAGAGAACACGACACGCAATGCGTGAGCCATTTTGGTGGGTGAAAGCCTTTTCACTGTATCTTTAATACAGTTTAACACCTCTTTGCGTGTTGTTGTCTCTTTTTGATTGGAGTTTTGCAAGATGGATTTTCATATTCGAGATATAGACCAAGCAGTCGGCGGTCGTCACCGCATGGACTGGGCTGCACAGGAAATGCCTGTGTTGGCAAGTGTACATGAGGAGTTTAGCAACGATAAACCCCTCGCTGGATTGCGTTTGGGCGCGTGCATGCACGTGACAACGGAAACGGCAAATTTGATGAAAGCATTGCAATCTGGTGGTGCGGACATTGTTATTTGTGCCAGCAATCCGCTTTCGACACAGGATGATGTTGCCGCATCACTCGTTGCACACAACGAAATCCCTGTGTACGCCATCAAAGGTGAGGACGACGAGACGTACTACAATCACCTCAACGCTGTACTTGATCACAAGCCACACATCATCATGGATGACGGTGCGGATTTGGTCAGCACGTTGCACAAAGAGCGTCCCCACCAGTTGGCGGACATGATTGGTGGGACCGAAGAGACGACGACGGGGGTCATTCGCTTGAAAGCGATGGCGGCCGATGGCGCACTCAAATTCCCCGTTATTGCTGCCAACGATGCATTGACAAAGCACCTCTTTGACAATCGCTATGGCACGGGCCAATCGACGATGGACGGTATCATCCGTGCAACCAACTACCTGATTGCGGGCAAGACGGTTGTTGTCGCCGGCTACGGCTGGTGCTCACGCGGGATTGCGATGCGGGCGGCTGGTTTGGGCGGTAGCGTCATCGTCACCGAGATCGACCCATTGAAAGCACTTGAGGCGGTTATGGACGGCTTCCGCGTCATGCCTATGGCGCAAGCGGCTCCAATCGGCGACATCTTCGTCACCGCAACTGGCGACATCAACGTGATCGACAAACACCACTTTGAAACGATGAAAGGCGGTGCGTTGGTCTGCAACAGTGGTCACTTCAACGTCGAAATCAACATTCCGTCACTCGCTGAAATGGCTGTTGAACATGCACGTGTGCGTCCATTTGTTGACCAGTACACGATGAAAGATGGTCGCAAGATCAACATTTTGGGTGAAGGCCGGTTGATCAACTTGGCTGCGGCTGAGGGTCATCCAGCCAGCGTGATGGACATGAGCTTCTCAGGTCAGGCATTGGCCGCAAAGTACCTGATCGACAACCGTGAAACGTTGGAGAACAAGGTCTATGTTGTGCCACAGGAAGTTGACCAGCGCATCGCCAGCTATAAGCTAAATGCGATGGGAATCAACATCGACGTGTTGACCGACCAGCAGACGGAGTACTTGAACTCTTGGCAACATGGGACGTGAGTTCCGGTTGACAGTTTGCAGTAAAAAGTAAAACGGAAGAGGCGTGTGGCGAGAGTCACGCGCCTTTTTTGTTTTAGAAGCGGTCGATGACGATAATGCCTGTGCTGGGGAAGCTGTTGAGGGATTGCAGAATTTCGGCCGATTCTTGCAACGCAACCCGCTGACTGATCAACTTCTCAGGACGCAACCGCCCTGCCCCAATCATTGCCAACATTGACGGATATTGCCACGCTTGCATCCCGTGTGCGCCGAGCAATTCGATCTCACGCGCATGCAGCAACCCCATCGGCACAGCAGGGGTCGCATCATCCGCCACCATCAGCCCAACCTGCACATGCCGCCCCCGCTTCCGCAAGCCATTGATCGAGTTGAGACACGTTTCCGTGCTGCCCAGCGCATCGAGCGACAGGTGCGCGCCCCCATTGGTCAATTCACGGATCTCTTTTACGACATTAGGGTGCTGGCGGGCGTTGATCGTATGCGTCGCGCCGATTTCGCGGGCAAAGTCTAACTTCTCATTGTCAATATCCACGGCAATGACCTGAGTGCCCAAGGCGGACGCGATCATGACGGCCGATAAGCCAACACCACCACACCCATGAACGACGACAAATTCCCCCGCTTTAGCGCGACCTTGATGTACGACGGCGTGAAATGAGGTCACAAAGCGACAGCCCAAACTTGCTGCCTCGACGAATCCCAATTGATCTGGCAACCGCACTAAATTATCATCTGCATAGCGAATCGCGACGTATTGCGCCATTGATCCCCATCCTGTAAATCCGGGCTGAAATTGATTGTCACAGATGTGCTGATGGCCGCTGACGCATTCGCGGCATACCCCACAGCCACAGACAAAGGGTGCTGTCACGCGGTCGCCGCGCCGCCAATTACGCACGTTTTTGCCAACTTCTTCGATGATCCCCGCCCATTCATGGCCCGGCACATGGGGCAGTTGGATGTCATCATCGTGTCCCATCCAACCATGCCAGTCGCTGCGACAAATGCCATTTGCCATGACACGAATGACGACACCGTCATCAGGTACATGTGGATCAGCGAGATCTTCAATTGTGATTTGCGCTTGGAATTGTTCGTAGTAAGCAGCTTGCATAGCAACAATTGTAACGGTTTTTGAGCTGAGAGAATGATTTCTTGCGCAATGCGGCAGCAAAAGTAAAGATTGAACAGTGTGACTAACGAAAAATGTGTCTTTCCCGTACAATTGTTGTCTATAAAGTTGTAGCAACACAACAAAAGGAACCGTATAACTATGTCAGACATACTTAGACAAATTCTCGAAGCAAGCCAAGCGGCAGGACAACAACAGAGTAGATCGGCCGAAACCAGCGATCCAATCCGTGATCTACTCGGTGGGATTCTCGGTGGCGGCAGCACATCGAGCCAGCAACCTGCGCCGCAAAAGAGCGGGTTAGGCGTAGAAGACCTGATCGGGCTTGTGATCGGTGGCAACGCCAGTCAAGGTGAACCACATCAAAATGGGATGGCCGATCTAATTGGGGCGGTCTTAGGGGGTGGTCGGCCGACTTCATCCGCATCGATCAACCCGATTGCCAAGATTCTCGCCGAACGACTCAACATCTCCCCACAAATTGCACAGGCGATTGTCGCCTTTTTTATGGCACAGGTGATGAAAAAGTTCTTTGGCAAAAAAGAGCAAACGCAGTCGGTTGGTGGTGGTGATTATCGCACGCAACCGACAGATGACTCTCTCGATCTCGATGATCTACTCGACATTATGGGTGACGGAAGCGCACTACAGAGCCGCTTTAGCAACAGTGGCATGGCGAACCAGCTTGCCCAACAGACGGGACTGCCCGAAACAAAGGCTAATGAAGCACTGCAAGAGGTGGTCAAAATCATTGGGCAACAGCGTATCAAACCGCGCCCCGTCACCACCAAGCACGTTGATTTGAAAGGGTTATTGGACAGTTGGTAGTTAGATTGAGATTCCTGTAGCGCATCGGTTCAAGAATGCCTAGTTAAACGGGAATGGTAGATCACGAGAGAGAAAACAAATGGCTGAAATTCACGCCTCACCAGAAATTATTCGCAATACACTAAAATCGGTTGTGCAGATCGTCGCGCTCAAGAAGGGGTTTCTTGGCGGTATGTCCTCCGCATGGACGGGCAGCGGCACCATCGTCGATTCACGTGGCATCATTTTAACCAATTGCCATGTCGCCAATCCACGTGCTATGGGGATGCCTAGCCCACCAGCAAACGCGCTGGCAATCGCCATCACCGATCGCTCAGATGAGCCGCCTGCCCTGACCTATCTGGCAGAAATTGTCGCCCAATCACCAGAGCTTGATCTCGCTGTTCTCAAGATTGTCAGCGATATGCAGGGGCGCAAGGTCAGTCGCCTCGCACTACCCTTTGTCGAGTTGGGTGATTCGAGCAAAATAGAACTCGCCGATGAACTTGCCATCTTTGGCTATCCGGGCATCGGTGGCGAGACGGTCACATTTACAAGCGGCAGCGTCTCGGGCTTTACGCGCCATAAACAGCTCAACGCGCGGGCATGGATCAAGACAGACGCTACGATTGCTGGTGGAAACTCTGGCGGAACCGCGATCGATAATCATGGGCATCTGATTGGTATTCCAACTCAAGCAGCCGCTGGCGATGGGGTTACGCCCGTTGATGCCCGCCCTGTTGTAGACACCAATCGGGATGGACGCGTCGACCAACGTGACACGCCGATGGCAATTGGCGGATTTATCAACGGGTTGCGACCTGTTAATCTCGCCAAACCACTGCTCAAACAGGCAGGCGTTAAGGTGACGGGAGCAGGGTCGCGCAGTTCAATTCCGACGGCTCCAGTTGAAAAGACGCAGCAAACGGTTCAACCTGCCCAGCCAAGACAGGCAAACACGGGCGCACACATTGATAATCTGGTCTTTAGCAGTCGAGTGCGTAATGATGGCCGACCGGTCAACGCATCAGAAATTTTGCCAAGTGGCGTCAAGTCAATTTACGCCTCATTTGAGTTCTCAGGCTTGCGTAAAGGGACGGAATGGGGACAAGTTTGGGCGCACAATGGTAATAAGGTGATGGATCAGACAGGCAAATGGGAAGCAGGGGGCAGCGGACGGCAAGTCTTAACGCTTTCCAACGCACGCGGCATTCCCGATGGAACCTATCACTTAGTCATTACTGTGAAAGGACAGGTTGCGGCGGAAGGGGAAGTGACCGTCGGCCGAAAAGTGCAAGATGGTGACACCGAAGTAGGCGGCCGGATTGTCGATGCAACACGTGGACGCGGGATCAACAATGCCCTTGTGATTGCGCTCAAGCCCAATGTGCGCGTGATGGATTTTGTCAAGGTCCAAAACAAGAGCATGGCATTTACATCGGCGCGAACGGCCCGCGATGGGAGCTTCACCTTCCCAACGCAGCTACCAAAAGGGGCGGCGTATAGTCTTGTCGTCGTCGCACGTGGCTATAAAGATGTCATCGTTGAAGGTGGCTTGCGGATTGGCGCAAACGCACCGGAAAAGGCGCAGATCAACCCAATCGGAATGCAGAAAGAATAAAGGCTCTTTGGGCTTTCTGCGCCGCGCTGACGGCGTGGTGTACAAACAAAAAAGGGGTGCCACTGTTTATGGCACCCCTTTTTTAGATTAAGACATAACGCATGAGTTTGTCATGTCTCGTTATTGTTTTTAGACGCGCTCAAGGCGCGTTTTTCAGTAGCCCATTTCGCGGATGCTGAAGCTGAGATGGCGATGGGTTTCGTAGGTGGTGTAGACGAGTTCCCAATTGTTCTCGACGCAAAACTCATTGACCGCCTCGACCACCCCATAACGGTTCCGCATTTTCCAATCACCTGTGATGTAGTCATGTCCGGCAATGATTCCGCCGGGTTTGACTTTTTGGCTTAAAAGTTTGAGTTCATCGCGGGTTGTTTCGTAGGTATGATCGGTGTCGAGGTAAACCCAATCGAAGTAGTTATCGGGGAAGGTGGTCAGCACGGTGGTCGAATAGCCGCGATGAATGGAGACACGTCCGCTTTCAATCTCGCCATCTAACTTGTCCGTGACAACTTGTTCCAAGCCGCTATGATAGCGGTCGTCATCCCATGCGTCGATCAGGTGGAGGCGACTGGGTTTAGCGTGCCGCAAGATACGTTTTGAAAAATCGCCAGAAGCGACGCCAATTTCGGCCACCACCGCTTGTTCTGGCAACGCTTGCAACAGTGCATCACGGTTCAAAACGACACGCAAATTAGCAATATGTCGCTCCTCAAGCAAAACGTAGGGGATTTCGGCCGCTTCGTCCTTGAAACTCTCGCGGATGCCCTGCACGATCGGTGCATTGTCAAGCCGTTGGCGCATCGATGCGGGAAGCAGCGTGTTGTATAAATTTCGGCCGAATGCCGAAATGAGGTTTTCTGGCGTTGTCTGCATGTAATTGTCTTTCTGTCCCTGTTTTATGCTGCAAGACAGTCGTGCCATTGTACCAAACGAACCCATAAGCGTCAGCGAATTTGCAGTGAACGCCCTTGCCACTCAGAATTGTGTAGGTTAGCATCCCGCTATGAATCGTACTCTCTCATTCTTGATCTACACTTTTCTGATTTTGATGGGGTGTCGGACGGTTGTTCCAACGCCACAGCCAACAGACACGCCGCCCGCGCCAACAGCCACCCCCATGCCGCAAAATACGGCAACGCCTACGCCTGAACCGCTGCCAATGTGGACGATTTTGCTGTATATGGATGCAGATAATAATTTGGAGCCGTTTGCATTGGCGGATTGGCAAGAGATGATGGCGGCACAAACGAGTGCAGAGGTACAGGTTGTGGCGCAGTTGGATCGGTCAGATCGCGTCAGCGATGATCAAGATGATTGGCAAGTCAAGCGATTTGTCAAAAGCTCAGAAAGTTGGCAAGAAGTCGCCGCGTTGGGAGAGTTAAATATGAGTTCGGCCGAAACCCTGACCGACTTTATCGCGTGGGGATTGGAAACATATCCCGCGCAACACGTCGGCTTAATCGTCTGGGGACATGGGGCGGGCTGGCGCGGTACGGGGTCAGATTTAAGCGCAGCGGGGGCGCAACTGTCACTCGTGCAGCTACAGCGCGGCGTGCAGGATGGATTGTTGGCGGGTGAGGTCGAACAGTTGGCATTTATCGGATTTGATGCCTGCCTGATGGGACAGCATGATGTTTTTGCGGCGGTGCAAGATTCGGCCGAAATTGGCATCGCCTCCAGCGGTCTCGTTCCGGGCAATGGCTGGCACTATACGACATGGCTCGATCAGTTAGCGGCAACGCCAACCAGCGGTTCTGCAGATGTGGCGCGCATGATCGTGGACAGCTATGCTGGCGTATACGATGCACAACCGAATGCCAAAATTGCGGCGGTTGAATTGACGAACTATGCACTGGAGAGCGAGAGTTTGGGAGTAATGGCCGAATTAACGGCAAACGAGATGCCACGCTATGCGAATGATGTGAGCGATGCGCTGGCGGGCAGTCGTCTCGCCGGGATTGGGCAGGAAGGTGAGGTGGTCGATCTCGGCCGATTTGCCATGCTGCTTTCTCAACTGACGACGGCCGAGTTGCAAACGTCAGCCGCGACACTTGGCTCGGCAATCGAACGGGCAGTCATTGCACGTCATCCCAATGCATTTGCCAGCGGGATTGGTCTGTATTTTCCCAATCGCGCAGGAGCGTTTGAGGCACACTATCAATCGGCCGATGCGACGACCGACGATCTGCTTGCCGCATTTTATGATTTGGCGGTTCCCGCGCCCGAACTGTCTTTAACCAGCATCCCCTCAGGGACGATCAATGCGCTCAATCCTGCCTACTTCGGCTTTGAAATGACTGGGCGACAGATAGATGAGGTTGTGGTCATAGCGGGGCGAATGATCGACGGTGAGCGAGAGCTGTTGGACTACCAACCGCTTATACCGGAGGCGACACAGCTGCCCGACGGCACACGCATGGCGACTTGGCGCAGCGGCATCCACCGTGATTTCTACGTCTGGGACAGTCAATCGACTTATCTGACAGATGGAGAAGAGGGGCTGTTTGTGGTGATGTGGCCCGTGACTGGGCAAACCAATCAGTTTGCCGTGCAGGGTTACTACATCGAACCAGATGGGGAGGCGTTGCCCGCAGCGATGCTATTTGACCATAGCAGCGGTCAGCGCGTCGGGATTTGGGGTGGCATGAACGGGGCGGTTGCGGAGATTGCGCCCGTTACAGGGGCGACATTTCGGCCGATTCGCTACACACTTGACGACAATAACCAAATTATTGGCACAGATGGCCCAACGCTTGCGCTCGACAGCTTGCTCTATGCGTGGCGACCGTTGCCCGATGGGGAGTACTTTTTGGGAATATCGGCCGAATCGATCAGCGGCGACCAAAGCACCCGTCTGATCGACCTGTCACTCGACAACAGCGGCGTTCCCACATCGACGCTCGCCTATCTCGATCCCTACGTCGGGTATCAATTCCCCTATCCTGCCGACTGGGTTCCGCCGTCCAACCGAGACTATGGCGCAACCTTACTACTTACAAATGATGTGAGCGGGACGGTCAGCTTTCAAGTCAAGCTCTACGCGCAAGGGGTATTGACGGAGGCATTATCGGCCGAAGCTGTCAGCACAAGCGTTTTCGATCAATGGATGGGTGTATCACAACTGTTTACAGAGACGATTTCAGTCGCTGACGTCCCTGCCCAGCGCACTGTCTATGGCTATCTCACCGATGACGGGCAGCGCACGGGAACGCTGCTCACCTTCGTACATGACGACGTTGGATACGCGGTCGACCTCGATATGCCGACGGAGCGAGAGGCGGAGATGCTCGCGTTAATGGATGAGTTGATCGCTGGATGGGCGTTCCGCGAAACTGGTTTTGGATCAGAGGCGATCCAATTCGCTACGCTTGCCGATGCACCCGCCTATTTGTTGCCGAAGGATTTTCGCTATGAGCTGCTTGACAGTGGCTGGAAACGGATTTTGCAAGATAGTCAGCCGCAAACGTTCTTGGCGGTGCGAACAGATGCAAGGGTAAGAGTAAGTTCGGCCGATCTCAACAACGCATGGCTCAACACTGCGACAGACGGTGCGCAAGATGTCACATTCCAACCATCAGAGGCGGTTGCGCTGGCTGGCTATGCTTGGCTACGAACCGATTTTAACTATACGGCTGTCAATGGTGTGCCAATGCGCGGCGCGATTTTGACCTCTTATGATGATGCGGAGCGCGTGATTTGGGCGGAGTCACCGCAGGAAAGTTGGGCGGCGTTTGAGGAAGTTGTGTTGGCTGTGAGTTCGGCCGAATTTGAATGAGATTGCGTGGTGCTTGACACGAACGCCGCGTTTCTTACGCCATCACCACAGGGATCGGTTTCTCACGTAAAAAGCGCAGTGAGAATAGTCCGATCAGCGCGAGAAGCAACGTGCCGAGAATCAATCCATTGAGCGCAAATGCATGACCCAACTGCCCTCCCAGCAGTGCACCGCTGATATTTCCGAGACTGAGCAATAGCGTATAAATCCCCATCGCAGAGCCGCGTCCTTGCGAGCTACCCGCCACATCAGCCAGAAAGGAGAGGGCGGCGGGCGGGAATGCGCCTTGCAATCCAGCGGCAATGGCATAAAAGGGAAAGATGGAAAAACGCGCCGTTGGCGACCATTCGCTGCTGTTGTTCAGCATAAAGACACAGGTGACCACACCAAACATCGCCAAAAAGCCAGTGCGCATAATGCGCGTGCGCGGAATTCGGCCGATTTGCAGCCCAAAGTACCACACGCCGACGGAGAAGGTAAGGATATAGAGAAAAAGCACGACCGATGTCTGCGAGGGGGTTAATCGGCCGACGAGCCACTGCCCCGCTCGCATGGGGCCATTTAATTGAAACGCCAACTGTGACAGCCACAAACCCACAACAGAGTTAAACACCAACCACGGCACAGCCAAGCGCAGTAGATTCTTATTGCTAAACGTCTGGCGCAAACCGACAAGTGGACTACCTGCGCGGTCGATTTGTGCGCCCGTTTCAGCGCGTCGCAAAAAGATGATGGCTGCCGTCACATAAAAGACCGAAATGAGCCCAAACGCACTTGTGCCAAGACGCTCCCAAAGTGGGCCACTGACTAAATTGCCAATTGCCAGCCCCAAGAAAAGCGAAATTTCAAACCAGCTCATCACCTGCCCCCGCTTTTCTGGCACAGGGGTTGTTGCATCGGTCAGATAGGCGAGGATGCCCGGCGTCGTTGCCGATGTCCCTAACCCTTCCAGCGCACGCGCAACAAAAAAGATGCCGATCATGCCCGTTAAGCCGAAAAGCTGTGTCGCGGCCGCACCACACATCGCGCCCGTCACCAAGACAACTCTCGGCGAAAAGCGGTCGATCAAAATACCAAATGGAATTGCAAACAATAAGGCAATTGCGTCGTGGGTTGCGTTGAGGTTGCCGACGATGGCGGAATTCACATTGTGACCGTCTAATGCGAGATCAGCGAGGTAGAAACCGATCAGGGCGTTACTGCCGCTGGCGGTCATGGCAGAGCGTAAGAGCATGTTTGCAGCAAGGACAGCATACAATTTTGAAGCATTGAACATGAGGCGATCCGTCTCCCTTGTTTTTCCGTCAGTTATTTTTCTACGGCAATGCCCGATTGTCAATTGATTCGTACAATACCGCCATGAGAGAGCGAACAAATGAAGAATGGTTAAGTGAGTTACAGAATGTTGGTAAGCGCGAAGAAGCGTTGGCTGATTTGCGTGCCATACTGCTGCGCGGGCTGCAACGCGGGTTGACCGACTATGTACGAACATCGGGACCTGAGTTTCAACCGCTGGCAGAAGATTTTACACAAGAAGCGTTGCTAAAGATATTGGCGAACTTGGATACGTTCAAGGGCAACAGCAAATTTACGACATGGGCGCACAAAATCGCCATCCGTGTCGCGCTAACCGAATTGCGGCGGGCGCGCTGGAAGAACCGTTCACTCGATGAGATGACGTCGGATGAAACGCCCTATGTATTTGCGCCAACGGACAAGAAGCGCAGACCCGATCAGATGACGGAACAGGGGGATTTGGTGCAGAAGGTGTTGACGCTCATTGAGGAAGAGTTAACCGACAAACAGCGTCAGGCGATGGAGCTTGTGCCAATGGGGGGACTGCCGATAGAAGTGGCGGCACAGCAGATGGGCATGAAGCGCAACGCAATGTATAAGCTAATCCATGATGCGCGGGTTAAACTGAAAAGTCGGCTTGAGGAAGAGGGGATGAATTCGGCCGATATTCTTGCCTCATTCACATAGCTTGACCTTGCCCCAAGGACAGCCATTATAATGACGCAATGGACACCCGTTGCGTAAGATGGCTGCGGCTCATCCCGTCTATTACCCAGAGAGTAATGATAACAGGTGTCAATATGGAAATAGAACAACGCATCAACCGTTTGCTGAAATTGATTGAAAAAACTGAACCGACCGAGTGTGACTGTTCACATGTTTATGACATCATGGATGAGGCGGCCGAGCTGGTTGCCGCAGGAGCCGATCTTTCAGTCCTTATGCCAGAGGTAACACAGCATTTTGAGCTGTGTGGCTGTTGTCGCTCGGAATTTGCAGCTCTTCAGAAAATTTTAGCGGAACCCGTTTGACGGTGAACAATTCAGCGTATTGCCGTGACCAGTTGATCGTAACTCGATTGTTCGCTCGTCACTGATTACCACCGATTGTTCCCCGTCTCTGGACAACTATGAACATCCTAATTATGGGTGGCACCCAATTTCTCGGTCGTGCCATCGTCACAGCAGCATTGGCGAGCGGACATTCCGTCTCGCTTTTTCATCGGGGCAAGACAAATCCCGACCTCTTCCCAGAAGCCGAACACTTAATCGGAGATCGCAAAGACACTAATTTAGACGCGCTTAAAGGGCGCGAATTTGATGCGATCATCGACGTATCTGCCTACGTTCCGCGTGCTGTCAAGGAGTTGCTTGAAACGGTCAAGACGAACCATTACACCTTGATTTCGACCATTTCTGTGTATAAGCGCAACGACTTGATCGGGCAGAACGAATCGGCCGAACTTATTCATCTTGACGATCCAACTGTCGAAGAGGTGACGGGTGAAACGTATGGCGGCTTGAAAGTCCTCTGCGAAGAGATGGCCGAGCAGATGATGCCGGGCAAGACGCTACACTCTCGTTCGGGTCTTATCATCGGCGCACATGATCATACAGACCGCTTTAGTTACTGGCCTGTGCGCGTCGCCAGAGGTGGGGAAATGCTGGCCCCCGTCGATCGTCATCAACCCTTGCAGGTGATCGACGCACGCGACGAGGCAGAGTGGATTATTCGCTCGGTTGAAGCCAACTTGACCGGCGTGTTCAACATCGCGGGATCGATTAGCGGCACACTAGGACATGCGCTCGAAGTTTCCCAAGCCGTTAGCGGCAGCGACACCACCATCACTTATGTCCCGTATGATTTCTTACAGACGCATGAGGTGCAGCCGTGGCAAGATTTGCCTCTCTGGGTTCCCCAAGAAGGTGATCGATTGGGATTCCACTTTTTTAGCATCGAGAAGGCATTGCAACACGGCCTGACATTACGACCGCTCGCCGACTCTGTCGAGCAAATTCTTGAATGGTGGCCGACACAAGAGCGGGAATTGAAGATTGGAATTTCGGCCGAAAAAGAACAAAAAGTATTAGCAGCGTGGCACGCGCGCTGAATGGGTCTGAAGCCCATTAAAACTCAAGTGGGCTAAGGTCCACTCAATAGAAGGAAACAATGTCTAGTATTAACGGAAGGCTCGTTTATAAATATCAAGTAACCATGAGCAATGGCCGACACAGCATCATCGCTGACGAGCCCCAAGATGCTGGTGGAACGGACATCGGCTTTGGCCCCTATGAACTGCTCTGCGCCAGTCTCGCGGCGTGTAAAGCGATGACTTGCCAAATGTATGCCGAACGCAAGAAGTGGGATCTGCGTAGTATGGATATTGCCGTCTCCCATCGAAAAGTGAAGGCGAGCGAGACGGCTGAGGCTGTTTCGGAAAAGGGGTTTGTCGATATTTTTGATGCGGAAATGGAATTTCACGGCGAACTCGATGCCGCTCAGCGCGAACGCTTGCTCGAAATTTCGACCCGCTGTCCCGTCCACCGCACCCTCCTCAACGAGACAATCATCCACTCATCCATGATGTAGAATGAGCTGTTAGCCTGTCTGTTCACATTCAGACAGGCTAACGGTAAATCGTTCGTATCACGAAGTTTTGCCCGTAATGTTAAACGTAGTGCGTAGTGCGTAGTGCGTGGTGCGTATCTGGTTCACGCACCACGCACTACGCACTACGCCGTATGGTGACGAAAACCAAAAGGCACTAACGTAAATTCAACATCAAACAGACCGCGTAATTCCCCCATCAACGCGGATATTCTGTCCCGTAATGTAAGTTGCACCATCCGAGACTAAGAATGCGGCCGTTGCCGCAATCTCGGCTTCGGTTCCATAACGTCCCAGTGGGATACGCTCCCGAAAAACCTCTTTCTCTGGCAAGCTGTCGATAAATCCGGGCAGGATGTTGTTCATACGCACGTTGTGCGCGGCATATTGGTCAGCATATAGTTTTGTATATGCGGCCAATCCTGCGCGAAACACGCCTGATGTGGGAAAGGTTGGGTCAGGTTCAAACGTAGCATAGGTCGAGATGTTGACAATGACACCGCCACCCTGTTTGACAAAAATGGGTGTGACAAGCCGCGCAATTCGCACGACGTTGAGCAAATAGACTTCCATTCCCAGCACCCAGTCATCATCACTGATAGAGAGAATTTCGCCTTTCGGCCCATGTCCTGCGCTGTTCACAACACAATCAATACGCCCATATTTGTCCATCGTCGTTTGGACAAGGCGTTCTAAGTCGGCGACGCTGCGGTTAGAGCCTGTGACCCCAATCCCACCAAGTTCCTGTGCAAGTGCCTCTCCTTTTCCAGAGGAAGAAAGAATTGCCACATTGTAGTTTTCACTAGCCAGTTTACGGGCGATTGCCGCCCCCATGCCGCTACCTGCGGCTGTAATAATTGCTGCTTTTTTTTCCATGCGTATATTCTCCCATACCCCTGATTTAAAATCGAATTGGCCCAATTTGTACTTGTACAGTATCGTCGAAAGATGAAACGATTTATGTATACGCCGCTCCCATAACGAGCTTTAAATTCATCGCATATGCACGCGATCGGCTTGAATAAGGGCATAGTCCTGTCATACCTGCGAAGGCAGGTATCCATTCTTTCCTAAGACTGGATTTGCGTGAAGGCGAGAATTACAACGCCATAAATTTTCTTTACGCTGTAATAAGCTGTAAATTTAGATCAAAAAACGCGCCATCACATGTGTGACGGCGCGTTTTGGTTGCTGTTGCGATTAGTGTATTACTGACCTTGTGGGCGAGTAAGTGACCGAATGATTGCTCGGATTGGTGTGAAGTTCAAACGGGCGGTTGGTGTATAGTAGCCAGTCTGATATTGAGCGTGCTCGGCTTTAAGAATCTGTAATTGGTGATTGGGATGTAATTGATCCATTTTATATTCTCCGCTAGACGCATGTATGGGCGCGAACGCCACAACATGATTGTTTGTTTTGTAATAAGCCACACAGCTAGATAATTAATTTATGTCCTGTGTTCTACCAGCCGTTTTTAGTGACTTACCAGTAGTGTAGCAATACAGTGCGGAAAAGATATGGAGAGCGTGTGCAAATGGTGTGTCAGCTTGCGGCAAGGTGTGTCAACTGTGTGCCATTTATGCAAAAAAGCCAAGAATTGCACGTACTATGCGCTGAATTATCCAATTTGGGGCATAAAACGCTGATATATTGCTTTTCAAGTGTAATAATTACACAAGAGTGCGGGCTAAAAATCGGCCGAAATCACCCCTTCCTCAACCCGAATTGGACACTCTAACAATATCTGTGCCATCCCCTTGCCTAGTGGGTCAAAGCGCAAAGAGGCTGTTCCCCCGCCGTCCAACGCATCGTGCATCACAAAGTTAAATGCCTGCAAACCCGGCAACTCATAGCGCACAACATCCCCCTTCACCAAATGCGCCAAATAATCCTTCACCTTCTCGGCCGTTAGCTCCCGCCGCAGTACCTCCACAAACTCTGCACGGCGTGCCACGATTCCCACATTGGCGATATTGCCCTTATCCCCACTGCGACCATAAGCGATCATTCTCAGTGGCACAACCCGATAAGAACCAGTTTCCTGACTTGAACCGCGTTCTAACTGATCAAGCTTCTTGCTCTCTAGCGGTTGGGCATGGGAGCTGAAGGCTGCGGGGTCTTCAAACCGAACCCCATCCACCAAAACCGTGACAAATTCGCGCGGAATCAACATCGAATGGGCGCGGATCAGCGGCATTGGTCGCGGAAGGCCTGTCCCACCAATGATCCCCTGCGCCATCGACAGCGCACTCGACGGCACTTCACGTGCAAAAAATGACAACGCCTCTTTGTTGTCGTGATGCGCAGCTAGCTTAAGAACGACTTCACGCGCCGCGTGAGCGCGACTATGCACGCCAAACTGACTTTCTCCACCTAAAATCTCAATTGATGTCGCCCGAAA
Source organism: Anaerolineae bacterium (assembly GCA_030425205.1). Taxonomy (GTDB): domain Bacteria; phylum Chloroflexota; class Anaerolineae; order Promineifilales; family Promineifilaceae; genus CALECP01. The sequence goes on along the minus strand of JAUIAP010000022.1, from coordinate 18,148 downwards.
ATCACCCCAGCCCATTTGGGGGAATACGCGCCGCATCCGTTCAAATAGTGTTTCGCCGACGCGCTGCGCCTTCCGTACCGCATCATGTCCCGTCAGCAACAGCAAGAATGTCAGACGATAGCCATCCATTTCCAGCGTCGTCGCCTTGTAAGAGGACGGAGGGGGTGCGCCGCGTGCATTTTCAACACGCACACGATCTTTGCCAACTTCCGTTAGTTGCACATCGGCAAAATCACAAACGACATCGGGCAGAATATAGTGGCGGGGATCACCAATCTCGTAAAGTATTTGCTCGGTGACGCTCGCACGATTGACGATGCCATCTGTGTTGTCAGGTTTTGTCAAAATGAAGGTCGCGTCTTCGGCAATTTCCGCAATCGGATAGCCCACATCGACCCAACTTGCGACACGCTCCCAGTCGGTCAGCAATCCGCCTGTCGATTGCGTGCCACACTCCAGCAAATGCCCCATCAAGCTACCTTGTGCCAACTTGTCGAACTCATCTGCGCGCCATCCAAACTCATGGATACACGGCCCCAACATCAACGCGCTATCGACAACTCGCCCCGTAATCACGACATCTGCACCGGCATCAAGCGCAGCGGCAATCGGAAATGCGCCCAAGTATGCATTCATTGCTAAGACATGCTTGGGAAGTGGCGTATCGTGCGACATCTCGCGCACATCGGCCGAACGCAGCGCATCGAGTTGGGGCAGCAAGTTATCCCCCTCAACAACGGCAACTTTAAGATCGATTCCCTGTTCTTGTGCGATTGCGCGCAACGCATCGGCCGCCCCTTGTGGATTGATCCCGCCTGCATTGGTGACGACGCGAATCCCTTGTCGTCGAATTTCTGCGAGATGCGTTTTTAGAATTGGGTCGATAAAGTCATACGCATAACCAGCGTTAGGGTCACGCATTTTGAGGCGCGTCAAAATCGCCATCGTGACTTCTGCGAGTCCTTCATAGACGATGTAGTCGAGTTTTTCGCTTGCCAGAAGTTGCGCTGTCGCAAGCGATGAATCTCCCCATGCCCCGGCCGCACCACCGATGTTAATTACTTTTTGCGTCATGCGTAATTTCCTTCTGTCCCCCAGATCAGCCATTTGAGCGGCAGTATCTGAACATAAAAACCATAATCTGCATCGGCCGAAACATCCCAGTCATATTTTTGTTGAAATTTTTGTTGGATTTCGGCCGAAAATTCTCCCTCTATCACCTCTACCCGTCCCTCACAAATCACCACGTCATCCCCACTCTCCAATGACAGTGAAACAAGCGGCGTGCTGGATAGATTCTTTGCCTTGATGCTTTTTGCCTGCATTCCAATAAAAAAGCTCCCCTCATGCCAGACAAACCAAACGGGGACAAGATGCGGCCGACCATCACGCCGCATACTCGCCATCCAAACATTGCGCTCTCGCTCTAGGCGTAAAAGGGTTGTATTTGTCGGTTCTCTCTTCATATTGATCTAAGCACTTCATTGATAGCTGAAATGCCGCATAGCTATAATGCGCGAAACCCCGCCACCGACGTTTTCCAAGCATCATCCATCTCACCCGGCGTAAACGTTAAGTAGTAACCCACCCGATCGAGCAAGCCACCATAACGCTCGCTTACCTTTCGCGGCAACTCTGACCACGTTCCCGACACTGCAAACGCATCTAACATTTCATCTGTAATGAGTTTGGGCATCTCTGCCCACCCGCCGCTGCGTGCCAGCTTGCTCAGTTGCAACGCCGTCGCTTCCCATCCGTGCAGTTCTGTCACCACGCGATACGCAGGGGTACTCATGTAAAACGCGATCTGTTCCCGCGCAAACTTCTCGTAATGCGCGGCCGGTTTTACGGCATCTGTTGGCACGGTGAAAATACTGCTGTTGAGTTGAATATCGCTGCGGGCGCGTCCGCTGTCCGCCAATCCAACTTCTATTTCGGGCAAGGCAAATTCGCGCAGATATTTCTCAGTACAAAAGCTGTGGATATGCGCGCCATCACAGAGACGACCAACCAACCGGAGCATATTTTGATTGACGGCCGAGATGAAAACTTTCGGCCGAACAGAACGGTCCGTCCGTCCATCTATCTCAAGTGGCCCCCCGTTAAAAAATGGCGTCATCAAATTGAGCTTAAAAAACTCCCCCTCATAATTCAGCTTTGTTCCATTTTGCCAGCAATCCCAAATCGCGTGCATCGCCTCAATTGTCTCGCGCAGCTTGCGAACGGGCTTCTCCCACTTAACACCAAACCGTCGTTCGTTATGCGCGCGCACCTGTGTGCCAAGCCCCAAAATAAAGCGACCCTTACTAAACCGCTGCAAATCCCACGCCATCATCGCCAACACCATTGGGCTGCGTGGAAATGCCACTGTGATTGCTGTGCCAATCGTGATGTTTTGGGTATGCTCAGCCGCAATCGTCAATGGTAACAAGGGATCGCTCTGAGTTTCAGCCGTCCATAACCCATCAAACCCAATTTCCTCTGCACGCTTAGCAGCATTTGCGGCATTTTCTAAATTGTGTGTCAGTAATAATGTGTCAAACTTCATTTAACTTCTCCTCTGTAACAATCCATCAGGCGACGTCTATGATTTTAACCTCGATTTGTAGCTCCCATCGCAATAAGTTTCAACAGATGGTTTGTTAAGTTTACGTATGTTGGCGTATAATTAAACTATATTCATGTAGCAGTACCTAATCTACATATCTCAAAGAAACATTGTCTTTCGACAGTTGGGGAGCGTTTACAAATTTAAGTCACTTCACGAAGGAGAGTTATGTTCAAATATTCGTTCACGAAACTACTGTTCCTGTCCAGTATTATCGTTCTGGCTGCAATCGCATTCTCATCCGCGAGCGCGACGCAAGACAGTCCGCGTGCGATGGAAATTGTTCTCACTGGCAACACAATCCCGACCAGAACCCCTGTGCCAACTGACACCCCGTCCCCAACCTCAACCAACACACCGACACAAACACCCAGCAACACACCAACTGCAACCCCAACCAATACCCCCACGCATACGCCAACCAATACCCCTACGCATACACCAACCCCAACTTATACACCCACCTATACACCCACCCCAACGCCCACCTATACCCCATCACCCACTCCCACCCATACGCCAACACCAACGTTGAGCGAATGGTGTAACAGCCATTGGGATATCCATATTCCACCGCATCCAGCTACCGAAATGCGTTTCTGGATGACGATCCACAACAATACAGCAACGGCACAAACTTACACAATCTCGCTCTCTGGGGTTGGTATCATCGGTCTGAATAACTTTAGAACGATCCCGCCTATGCCGATCACGGTTAACGCACATAGTTTCCGCCATGTACTCGTGATTGTGTCGCCGAAGCCGATTGTCACCATTTCACCGTTTGCACCATACAAGGTGACGGTCACTAATATCAATGGTGGATATAGCTTTATGTGTGGCGGCCTCATTTGGAATCCAAGTGCTGACGCATGGTTCTGGGTTCGTCCTCCCAATAACGGTCAACCACTCCGTGTTCCAGTCGGCAACCGCGCCGTTACAGAAACGGTTCTCGACTTCCCAATCGAAAATATGAGCACAGATGAGCAGGTGGTTGATATTCGCATCGATTCGATGGGGATGACGGATAGCGGCGGGAGTAATCCCATCAGCTTAGATGGGGAACCTGCGGGTGATTCGCTCTATCTGACCGATGTGACGTTACAGCCAGGTGAAACACTACTACCTGTCGGCGTTGAATTTATCGCTGATGGCAGTGGTGATGTCATCCTTTACATGGATGCTGACCAAGATGGCGAGGATGATACGGCCGTCTCAATCTACGTTTATACGGCATTCAATGAACATATAGAGTACAACCTCTATCTTCCTGCGATCCGCCGATAAAAATTGACGTTCTACTATGGGAGCGCAAACGCCTTGTTTGCGCTCCAGCTACATCCTTGCAACGCCAAACGTCGTTGGATGCAGCGTGCGATGTTGCGCCTCATCGGCCGTTCTCAACAAAAACCCTAACACATTGCGACTATCACGTGGGTCAATAATCCCATCGTCAAGTCCACGCCCTGATGTGTAAAGTGCGCTCGATTGGCGGTTGAATAGATCGATGATCTGCTGCTCTTGCGCGTCAAGTACGTCGGAATTAATTGAACGTCCGCGCCTTTTCGCGCTCCCTTCTGCGACTATCCGCATCACCATCGCAGCCTGCTCCCCACCCATCACGCCCGTTACGGCGTTCGGCCACGTAAATAGAAAGTCGGGATCATAAGAACGGCCACACATTCCATAATTTCCCGCTCCAAAGCTTGCCCCAATTTGCAATGTGAAGCGCGGTACTGTTGCATTGGAAACGGCTTGAATCATCTTTGAGCCGTGCTTTATCATGCCGCCTTGCTCATACGCTGTTCCAACCATGTAACCCGTCGTATTTTGCAGAAAGACGAGCGGGGTGTTGAGCTGGCTGCAAAGCTGGATAAAGTGGGTCGCCTTTGTTGCACCGTCGGGGTCAATCGGCCCGTTGTTGCCGATCAAGCCGACAGCGTGACCCTGAATGTCGGCCTGAACACAAACGGTCGCGCTGCCGTAGCTCTGTTTGAAGTCGAGTAAATCAGAGTCATCGACGATACGCGCCATGACTTCGCGCACGTCGTAGGGCTGTCGATAGTTCAATGGCACAACGCCAACCAGTTCATCGGGGCTGTATTTTGGTTCGCGGTAATCGGCCGAATTTGCCCCCGCCCCCGTGCGATTCCAATTAAGACGTGCAACCACTTGACGGGCGAGCTCAATCGCTTCATAGTCGTTTTCGGCGAGATGTTCGACCAAGCCAGAGATGGTTGCATGCATCTCTGCGCCGCCGAGATCGGCCGAATTCGCCACCTCTCCCGTCGCCGCCTTGACCAATGGTGGCCCCGCCAAAAACGCCTGCCCGCGTCCCTGCACTCCAATCACGACATCACTCATGCCCGGCATATACGCGCCACCCGCCGTTGAGGAGCCGTGCAAAACGGTGATGACGGGACAGCCTGCCGCGCTTAGTTTTGCCAACCGCTGAAAAATCCCGCCTCCTGCCACAAACATTTCGACCTTGTAGAGCAGTAAATTTGCCCCTGCACTCTCGACCAAATGGATAAAGGGCAGCTTCTGCGCCAGCGCAATCTCTTGACACCGCTGCATCTTCATGCCACCAATGTCGGTGAATGCGCCGGCATTGATCCCGCTGTCGGTCGCCACAATCATCACGCGCACACCGCTGACAAATCCAATCCCCGCCAACATGCTCGCCCCCGCCAACGAGGTGTCAGGGTTGGGATCGTCATATAGATACCCCGCCATATTGCCGATTTCCAAAAACGGCTCGCCGGGATCGAGCAAACATGCCAACCGTTCACGCGGCAAGATCTGTCCACGCTTGTCAAAACGTGGTTTTGCCTGTGCCGATGCGTGGGCTGATCGCTCCTGTAGCTCGCGCACCTTGTCAATTAGCGCAAACATCCCATTGCGATTGGCGGCAAAACTGTCTGACTTTGTAGAAATCTGTGAGTTAAAAATGGGCATATTTTGAAGCGCGACCTGCGTGGTCGCCAGTAGAAGCAGCGACCAAGCTGGTCGCGTTCCTAGTTAAATTTCGAAAACTCGCGCAAAATAGTCGCTCATCTCGTCAACTAATGTTTCGCGCTCCTTCACGCCCGCCAGAATTTGGGCGAGCTCTTTTTTGAATTCGATCTGCATGTTGCGATAGATTTGGATGCGTTGCGCCTGTGGGGAGCCTGCGCCGTGCATCGATTCGGTCAGATAGCCAACGGCGTTGCGACCAAGTGTCATGTTCTCGATCAGGCGCAAAATCCGTATCCTGTGCTCGGTTGGGACATCGGCGCGACCTCGCAAATATTTGTCGAGCAGTGCGCCGATCTTTTCATGGCGATAGTCTTGTTCAGATGGCATCGTTGCGACGAGACCCCCAGCGAGGTCTTGGGCAATTCGGCCGATTTCATACGGCATCTTCGTCACATGATGTTTGCACACGTTCGCCAGCATATCATCCGCCAAATAGGCTCCCGATTTAGTCGGCGCACCTTGATGCGATGCGGCAATCCCTGTGCCATAAATCGTCTCATTCAAATGGGTCATCTCGACCAACTTATCACGAACATGGCCCGCTTTTTCAACACCGTTGTACTCGGCCGCCGTCGCCGCTGCCCCAATCAACACATCCCCGACCCCACTCTTGCACACATAGCTGCGCCGATGATATGACGTAAACCGCTCGACCAGCATCGCCGCAAATTCATACTCCCCATCCATGAAAATCAGATTGTTAGGAATAAACACATCCTCAAAAATGACCATCGCCTCCTGACCGCCAAAGTTGAGATTGCCTACGTCAATCGTTCCCCCTTCCATGCTGCGCGTGTCACACGACTGCCGTCCGTAAATATAGGTGATTCCATCTGCATCAACGGGAACTGCGCCGACAATCGCAAAGTCACGGTCATTCTCACCCAGCCGCAACGTCGGCATCACGAGCATCCAGTGGGAGTTGATGCAGCCCGTTTGATGTGCCTTGGCACCAGAAATGTACACGCCATCAGCCGTGCGTCGTGTAATATGAACATACAGGTCAGGGTCTTCCTGCTCATGGGGTGCCTTGCTGCGATCCCCTTTTACATCGGTCATTGCCCCACCCACCACGTAGCCGCGCATTTGCATCGTGGCCAAGAAATCCTTGAGCCGCGCATGATAGGACGTCTCATGCGCCTCGTCCATTTCGTAAGTCACCGAATAGAGCGCGTTGAATGCGTCCATCCCAACACAACGCTGAAAACAGGTTCCTGTCAACTGCCCCAGTCGCCGCTGCATCTTGTTTTGCAGCACCAAATCTTCCGCGCTCATCGAGACGTGCAGGAAGCGATTGATGCGCGTGTTTGTTAGCGGGGAGATAGTTGTGGCAAGGTCGGGATGGGCTTCGGCAAGTGCGTAAGTTTGCGCGACGGCATTGATCGATGGGCGAATCAGCGGATGATCGACAGGTTCTTCGACCAGTTCTCCAAAGAGGTAGATGGTGAGATTGCGTCCGCGCAGACTGGCAATGTATTGTTCGGCCGATTTTATCTGTTCGTGTTGTGTGTCCATATTTATCATCTCAAAGTCGCTCGATTTTGAGTTATAGTTCAAGTTGGCAATTCACACAAGTTGCGAAAATATGCCCTAACTTAGCCAAACGACCATCCCTACGCATCGCATGTTGTCGCCATCAATCTTACAACCCCGCCCTCGACAAATCGACCGCCTTTGCAGTGGCAAACGACTTTTGACGAACTTCGAAATCCGTCAAAAATTCGCCTTGACACCCTCCGCGTATTTGCTATAATTCCGTTCGCTCAACTGGGGACGTGGTGCAGCGGTTAGCACGCCGGCCTGTCAAGCCGGAGGTCGCGGGTTCAAATCCCGTCGTTCCCGTGGTGGGTGCGTCCAAAATCTTTTTTGGATGCACCCTTTTTCATTTCTACCCTTACTCCCTCAACTACTTCATATGGTGCTGAAATAGCACTATCAATCACAACTCCAAAATCCCCGTGTAAGGCAACCCCGATTACTTGTTCATCATAGACAAATACTTTATCTACGATTTTTGCGATTAATTGTTTCTTCGCATCATCGGGTTTCGCCATCTCCTCACAAGCGTTCCAATACGTCTCGAAATTCTCAAGTAAGTCAGCCGCTTCCATTAAATCTTCATACTCAATTGGTCGTAAGGCTTCTAGTTCTTGAAAAAGCTGGTTGCGTTTCTCTGTGTACTGTTCTGGAGTGAGGAATCCTTGCTCCCAACTAAAATCAATCCGTTTCACGATTTCTTCGATTTCATTCATCCTTCGCATGGCTTCGGCATGTTCAACCTTGTTGCGAATCGCCTCCTCTACACGTTCTTGAAACCCATCGGGGATTTGTAATGAACTGATGGCCTTTTTAACTTGCTCATCAACCGTTACAACGGGGACGTAGGATTGCTCACACTGATGATAGCCTCTATCCCGTGCCATACAACGGTAGCGACCGCGTACATATCTCGCATCCCAACCGGGTCGCATCTTACCGTAACGCTCATCGCTTAACCCCGACGGCTTTCGACTGATGCACCGCGCACAAAATACAGCATTGTGCAAAATGTAGGTGCGCGACTTTCTCGGTGAATGTTGCAACTTGCGTAAGTCACTCCGAATGGTTAGACACGTTTCAAAGAGTTCATCTGAAACAAATCCTTCGTGCTTGCCTTCAAACCACTTCTTACGCTTTCTTCCTGTTTGCCTTCCTTGACCGAGTGATCCTTTATAGATCGTTTCAGCGTATGAAACTCGCCCTGTGTAGACACGGTTTTGTAACAGTTCACGAATCATTTCTTTGTTGACTGGCTGTCGCCCCTCGCGCAACTTTTGGATGACTAAGTGACTGTTCATCCATTGCGCGATGTCTGCATCACTGTAGTCACCAGTGGAATACAGCTTAAATGCTTCCTCTACAATTTCCGCTTGTTCAGGGACAATGTACAGTCCTGCGGCGCGGTCTTCCTTTGCAGCGCGTGCTTTAGTCACAAGCTCATAGCCAAGCGGCGCAATGCTGCCGTTGAACTCCCCTTTCATAACGCGCTGGCGTTTGCCTCGTTTGGTTTCGTTGCTTAGATTCTTGGAATAGAATGCTGAAAATACTGCCAGCATTTGTTCCATCATCGCCGTGTACGGTGAATCATCTTCATCCTCCGAGAAACCTTCCACGCAATACAGTTTCAACCCATACTCTTGACGCAACAAAATTTTAATCATCACAACATGATTGTGATTGCGTGCCAGTCGATCAAACTTCCAGAACATGATCGCGTCAAAACGGCGTTTCTCTGCTGCGCTGCGAAGTTGGTTAAATCCATCACGGTCTAAACTCCAACCGCTTTTTGCACCATCACTAAATACTTCTACGACTGTTCCGTTACGTTCTGCTACAGCCTTGCGACAACGTTCTTCTTGTGCCTCAAGACTTAGCTCGTTCTGCATTTCTGACGAGTAGCGCGTGTAGATCGCAAATCGGATACGCTTATCGGTTTTCCTTGCCATTTTTGGCCTCCGAAATAGGCTCAGATTGCTCCTTTTGAGAATCTTTGACCTCTAAGATCAATAGAACAACGGGTCGTAATTGGGGAAGTTCTGGTCTGTGGTGCGGTGCATACCTTTTGAAATTTGCGATCACCTGACCATTCACAAAGTTGTAAGTAATCATCGCTCGTTTTTGTAGCGATATGAATACAACAGATACCCATCGTCACGACAGGTATTATCGTAGCTGAAAAATGATCTTGCGACAATGCTTCTTGCTACTTATTCTTTTGCACCAAATCGCTTATCTGAACTTTTTTGCGCTTTCTCGATGTAATCAAGCAGTGAGGACTTACTTACTTGCCAAGTTCGGCCGAACTTGCGGGAACGAATGCGTTGTTCCCTTAGAAGGGTGCGTAAGTAAATAGGATGATAGTTGCTTATCTCTACCGCTTCGTGGGTGGTTATCCAATCGTCAGCCATCAGACTCATTTTAACCGCAACTATCTATCCTGCAATTTGATTGTCAACGTTCACTCAACTACCGTTTCATCATATACGAAATCTCTGATCGCGGGAACGAACAAAATCTGCAAAGAATACGAGGATCAACAGATGATCTTATTCTTCGTTAACATAAAAATGGTACCATTGAGCGAAATCGCTAAGAAAATTGTCGATTTCGCTCAGAAGCAATGATTGAGAGGAAACTTTTTATGGAAAAGACTTCATCATACCATGCTAATTCTTTTAACATGGTCGAAAATAAACAGCTAGCTAATGGTGTCGTCAACGACCTGCACTTTAGTGGTTCTGCAACTCTGAATTCATTGCTTTCTTATTATCTTGCGTTGGGGGATATAACCCTTGGAGAATTATCGAAGTTAAGTGGTGTTCCAGAAAGTTCATTGAGACGAATGAGAAGTAATTCTCCAAAAGGTTCAGCGACTAATTGTAAACATATGCTTGATATTTTGCGGGTACTTATTGAGCTTGATCTTCTTAAAGAATTGTCTCACGCAAATAATCTTCTGGTGCTTGCAGGGTGTAAAAAACTTACTCCTGCAAATAGTGAAGAACGAGCTTTAATGACCAAGCTCAACAACGTCTCATATGTATCACAAGGCAATTTTTTGCAAACGGTTTTAGTTAAAGGTGAGAAATCCATGTATGAAGGAGCAATTGGTATATTGAATGATCGATGGGAAAGTCATTCTTATGAATCTGTCAATTTATTGTCCTTTGGTGGAATGTGGGAACGCAGTAAATTCAAAAAACCGTGGTTTGAAACCTTAGCTTTATACATTAAACATCACCCCGAAACTAGACTGCGTATTTTGTTACAAACTCCCATTTACAGCGAACTCTTTGCGTATATGCTGTGGATGTTGAGTTCCTTCAAAGACTTAGGAAATCTAGGGCCACCCAGTCAGTGTCCTGATGTAGAAATACGCTCACTCAGAACAAAAAAAGGTGAACTTATACCACAACTAGCAAATAGCATGGTTTTGTTTGGTAGCGAAACCACTGTACTAGCATACTCCACTAGGCGGGGAGCAAAAAAGCCAGATACTGCACTCGTTTTAAACGATGTAGATATAACCAAAACGAATGTAGCATCTTTTGAGAACTACTGGTCAACCTACGAACCCTGCTCTGACATTATTATGCGGTCACGATGGGTACGTGAAGACAAGCCTGATATTAGGTTTCAGGATGGAATTAAAACTGTGCAACAGGCACACCAATTAGTCTTTATAGATGGTTTACCTACTTGGGACAATACAGAATTGCCACAAATAAATTAAAGAAAGGAGGTAGTAACAATAAGGAATAAATCAAAGTCCACAGCAAATAAGTGGAAAGGCAACAAAATCTCTAGAACAGATCTTGTTGCCCTTATGGGTGCTATCCGAAAATAGCGATTCCTTGCTCAGTATAGCACCCCCATGTGTAGAAAATCAATCAAATAGTCAGGACATGGCTTTATTGCACATGCAATTCTGCCTGTCAATGGAGAATCAATGTACAAGATCATTGATAATACTCGCTTGACCGAATTACATAGTGGGGAAGTTGTATATCGAACTCATCCAAGTCCCAGTGACATGGATATTCTCGATTTTGAAACTCGCACAAGTCTTTTACCAAAAGACATCTTCAAACCAGTAACTAGTTTGTCGAAGTTGATTGATTTCAACGAGTTTCAAGTTTATCCCAATGAGGAAATGATGAAACAGTGGAAAAACCAAGATTTCGAACATCGACTAAGCAATGGAATCATACGCGCTTACTGTGACGACGAGGATGTACGAGATAGAGTTGAACACCTTTTGCTGTTGATGGTTGAAGGGTTGATGGTGCAATACAGAAGTTTCAACCCCTTCAGTAATCATGCAGATGCCATCTTCGTAGCTGGTGGTCATTCATTGGAACGGCCGAAAGCTGCATATGAGGTTTGGTGTCAGGGAAATCGTTGTGCAAACATTGTTGTATCGGGACGCGCGCCTCAACGCGAACTGCCTTCAATGAAAATCGTAGAGACAGAAGCAGATAGATATGCTGCCTATCTAATCTCAAAAGGAGTACCTGATCGCTTGATTGCTCGTGAGCAACTGGCGACAAATACTGTGCAGAACGTAGAGTTCTCGATTGACCTAATCGAGAAAATCTTACAAGAGAAGAACAGTCGTAGTATAACGGTGGTGCTTGTAACATCAGCTAGCCATATGGCACGCTTTTACCTGCTTGTAAAAACCGAGTTGGCGAAACGTCGAATTTGGTGGAATGTACTTTGTTTTCCAGCTAAGGAAGATGGTATGTACTTGCCAAATGAGTGCATACCTTACGTTGATTACATCAAGCTGTGCCTCTCAGAATATCGGAAGATAGCGTATTTTTGTTGTACAGGTTTGTAACTGTGAGCCTTAACTTGGGCAGCGGGGATGACCCGCTGCTCATCGGAGTGCATAGTATGTCAGAATATGATGATGCTTATGAGATTAAGTACAAGGAAATTTCGCATGTTTTGAAGAACTTAAATAATCCTATTGCGTTACGTGGCTCACCATTAATTACAAGTCGTTTAGTTTATGCAATTTATGTTGAGTCTAGCCAAACAAACTCACTTCCTGAAGCATTATGTACCTTCATGGAAAATTTAGTCAGTCTAGTCGCACTAGGCAGTTCGCAAGAGGAAGCAATTATTCAATCGCGGTTTTGGGCGGGTATGAAATTAAGTGAAGTTGCCGATCATTTTGGGCTTGCCGAACGTACTGTTTCAGAAATACAACAAAAAGGCATTTACAAAATGGCAGGTTGGTTCATTGAAAAAGAAAAAGCGGTAGCGGACAAAGAACCACAGAATTTCAAAAGTCTATGTTCTTTTGAGCGGCAAAAAGAACCAAAGCCGTTGCTTCGCAACAAGATTTCTAACGAAATGAGTTGAAAGAATGATCGCACCCATGCGTTTCTTTTGCTGCTTGGGAAAAGGGGGGGGGGAATGCCGCGCAGCGTTCCTTATCCGTCCAGTCGCGTTATGTGTTCAAATAGATCGTAAGCAGCGCAGGCTGACTGCAAGGAAGCCTCAAGCGGTGAAACAACACAGTCTGTACTCACATTCTACAAGTAAGCCCTAGACCACGCAAGCGGTTTGTTTGCCCGTTAAAGGGTTGCGAAACAAATCCTGCAACGAGGCAAACCTTTCCTTTCCGCGCCGTGTGGTCAGGGCGGATCAAAAACTGCACTGTATTTGGATAGTAGGAAGGGAATAGTTTGCGAAGTCGCAGCAGGGAATGTCGCGCCACGAAGCTCCTATGACCATTTCTAGTGGGAAAATAACAATTCACAATTATCTTTGCTTCGTTCACAGGTCAATATATGTTGTAATAAAAAAATGGCACTAGATCAAAATGACAAAGAATTTATTGTAGACGCGATCAACACGGCTGTTTCTGCCTCAGAAGATCGGTTAAAAGCATACGTCGATGGTTCAATAGATACCTCAGAGGGTCGGTTGAAAGCATATGTTGATGGCAGTATTAGAAACGTTGTTTTTGAATCCGAACGACGTATGGCTGACTTGATGAACGCTAAATTTGATGAACTCTACAAATTTCTCGGTGATAGTTATGCCAATGGTCTTGTGACAGAAGATACATACGACACGTTGGAAAAACGTGTCGATAGCATCGAAGCAAAACTTGTCTCGCTAAAACGATAATCCCAAATTCAGGACAACTTAATCGTAACTATTCCTACGCTTACACTGGCGGCAATAAAGCCCTAGACCACGCACGCGGTTTGTTTGCCCGTCAAAGGGTTGCGCTAGCAAATCCTGTAGACAAGGCGAACCTTTCTGCGTAGTGTGGGCAGGGCGGGCGAACAACAATTCTGTGATAGACAAACGGGAAGGGAATAGTTTTTTGCGAAGTGGCAGCGGGGAATGTCGCGCCACGAAGCCTTTATGACCGCATTTACGTTTAACTGCCACATTTGATTAGAAATCTTCAAAAGTTAAAGGCCGCCAACCTCAAAGTTTATAGAGATTGACGGCCTATATCGCATGGAAATCACCAGATGTTTTAGTGATATTTCAATGCTGTATTTATTGAGTGCTTTGCTGATAGCCTGATGGCCGCAGCGCGAACAAGGTCATGTGACATCAGCTCGGGACGACCGACATAGATTTTCGGTGTAACTCTTTTGCCAGTACCGACTGATTTCCTTGAGAATGTAGCGTGTAAATACACCTCTCTTCTTTTTCCCTGACACCTTTTAGTCAGAATCCAAGCTGTTCCATCAATCCGAATGTGTAACGAACGAGAAAGCGTTTGCAGTTGACATTCTGGAATGTCTTCAATGCTTTCTTGATCGAAATACGCATAAAGTAAACGTGCTGCCTGTTCACTTTGGGACAAATCAAGAAACTTACATATTTGTTGACGCGAATTTCTCAAATGCGATGAAGCTGTAGATGCAGGGATATTCAGACAGTCACCGATCTCGGTTTTGGTGTACCCAAACCGTAATCGAAGACAAAAGCACTTGGCCTGTATTGGTATGCTTACTCGACTTCGCTGAGATTTGATTTCCAGCATCGCCAGCAATATGTCGCAGATCTCCTGCTCGACCTTTTGCCAATAACGATCTCGTTGATTAGCCCTTTCATCACTGATGATTTGTTCTTCTGGAGAGATAACTATTAGTGGCGCAGGGAGCCGACGACTGTTCTCGCCCCGATCAAACTCGTCAATGTTTTCCAACTCTACATCTAGTGCGAGGTGTTTATCTCGTTCACGATTAAAGCGTGGGTCTTTTTGCCATACTTGGAAAAATACAAAACTCAATACTTCTCGGTACGCCGCACGATAGGCATAGCCAGCATATTTACCGTTACTGCAATGCGTAACTAAATGTAACAAGGCTACTTGCTTGAGTTCGTCATACAAACGCCCCCATTCATGTCTATCGCAATAAAGCGAATGCCTAACCTTGCGAAGCATAATATCTGCCATACGATCAAGTCTTGCCATATCATGTGGGTGGATATATTCATCACGCCTATTCGTATAAGGTAAGCTCGCTCGCTCAATTGTTGAGTGCCTTTGATACATTTGCATCAGGGCTTTCTTTTGCTCAAACTGGTCAATTTGGAGCCAGCGAATAATTACTTTGCGAGACGCAAAAACGTGCATACCTACATCTTTGGATGTCATGCCAATTTCTGCACCAATGTTTACATTGGTTTCCCCCTGCACTCGACGCATCATAATATAGGCACGGATACGTTTTACATCAAGATGCAACTTATGTGACGGCATTCGCAACAACTGCTCCGCGCAAAAAAGTTGGTAAAAGGCACGCTCAAGCTGTGGATGATGAGGGTTAATCTGTTCACCACGTTTTACCTGATGGAATAGAAAATCACTCCCTGACCAATTCTGAAAGAACTGTTGAACTACCTCGTCCTCAGTTAAATCAGGTTGACCGATGTGAGAAATTTCTTCATCTAAAGATGCACATACATTACGAGGAGGCTGTTCTAACAGTGATTGTTCAATTGCTGCCTCAAATGTAGAGCGTCCCTGTTCATCTCGGAATTGATACTCTTTTGCAACTTCCCAACGAATCAGGTTAGGGCGATCACTACGGTAATTCTTGTCCCATTCAAAGACCTGTGTTCGTATATAATCCCCAAGCCTCCAAAGAACGCGAGATATTATCTGCCCTTTTGTAAGACTGTTATCGGTTCGATGCTCCAAAAGGATACTCCATGCTTCTTGTACTAAATCATCCAATACTTCAATAAATGTGACTTGTCGTAAATTGAATTGGCGCGTTGTTTTTCTTGCAAGCGTTTTTGCAAGTGCGTCAATTTCATCAAAGTCATCCCAAAACGTAATCTGCTCTTGCGAGCGTTCTAAAGTAGGTGATAAACTGGTCATGATTTTATCCATTACCCGTTTGAAGCTGTGTTTGGCGACCTTCTTCAAGCGGGTTTTGTGTTACTTCACCATAAGCGATATTGACCTTGATACAAACTAAGGCCATCTAGGACGAACAGTACGTGGAAAAAGGGGAAATCATTTACTCATTCAGACACCTCCGGTGATTTTGGTTTTTAACGTGCAAATATGAACTCGGTCGTTGCCAAGTCAAGCTAACTATCTGCGTTCAGTGGAACGCAGCAAAACACTTGAATTAAGAGTAGCACGAAGAGTCGGCCGAAAAAAAGTGGGATAGGTGTAATAACTGCCGTCTTTGATAGTGGTAGTTGACCTATCTCTTGCAGTTTGGGTAGTTTACATAAGGACCCTAACTATGTTATACATGGTACATGAATAAGAAACAGACGGTAAAAATCCAAGCTCTTGATGCAAGAAATCGTTTTGGCGAACTGCTTGAACTCAGTTTCTATCAAAACAAACGCTTTCAAATTGCACGCAAAAACAAGCCTATGGCTTGGCTAGTTGGTGAAAATGAAATTGCCTCAATGAAATCATGGAACGCTGCCATTGATCGAATTATTGAATACGATGATGCGATGGCGGATACGCTGGCGATACTGACAAATAAGGAACTTTCAAAAGATCTATTAGGAGAGTCAAAAGAGGTTGATTTGAGCAACTATGTTGCTCTCGAAAACTTGCTGGACTAGCGTTTCTGTCGAAAAAAACCTATCGAATAATCGTAGCCCCCAAAGCTCAAAAATATCTCAAAAAGCTACCAAAGGATTCGCAGTCAAGAATTATCAAACAACTCAAAGATTTAGCAGGAAATCCAGAGCTAGGCTACCAACTAAAAGGCAAACTATCTAGTTTTCACTCGCTCAAAGTAAAAGCAAATAGGGTAGAGTACCGAATTATTTACCAACATTCGGATGATCTTATTGCAATTCGCGTGATTGCAAACAGAGAAGAAGTTTACAAAGATTTGAAGAACTCATTTTGATAATAATCGCCAAATCCAGACCAAGACTGCAAGATTACGTAAAACCCTGATTGACAAAAACCTTGAGTACGCATAAAGTTGATGTCGTCAAATCTAAGATTTGCGGCGTTCGGCGGGCTATCCCAAAAGTTCGTCGTATTTTCCGCAAAAATGGTTAAGTTGAGAGATACGCCAACTAACTGAGGCTTTAAGCTGAGGCATTCATGAAAACGACGTGTGGCTAAAGCAACTTTGTACGACCTTTGCTCAGCAAAATAATACTTTGTAATGCCTTCGATTTTAGCAGTCTGAAAAACTTAGATGAGCACAACATTGTGAAAGATATGCTTCTAAACATATTGAAAAGGATCATTGATTGGATGCCATATATTTATGACAAACTCTCTAGAGAAAAATCTGATCTGAATCCATATCATCCCCTATCCCCTACCGATGAAGCTAAAAATATTGAGCATTATATTGATTCACTAGATTGGGCTTTACAGCAAGGAAAGAGAATCAAGAATATAGCTATTTCTGGCCCTTTCGGCTCTGGCAAAAGCAGTTTCATTGAAACATTTCAAAAGAGAAACAGAAATAGAAAGTATCGTTTTCTAAATATCTCCTTGGCAACATTTGAAGAATCAAAAGAACCAAAAACATCAAAAGAATCAAACAAAAAGCCTGCTGACGAAACATTAAGATTGATCGAGTTAAGCATCCTTCAGCAATTATTCTACTTTGAAGAAGATAAGAACATTCCTGACTCCAGATTCAAAAAAATTAAAAATCACAGATTTTGGCGTTTAGTTTTCCTAACAAGCGCAATCTCTCTCTTCCTTATTGCATTAACAAATATAATTTTCCCAGACTTTTTGACTGACATCTTACGAATAACGCCGCTCCCTATCCAAGTTAAGGAGTGGTTACACTATGTATCTTTGCTTCTTTCTGCACTTGGTGCTTTCTATATCATTTTTCGTTCAACAAGATTTCTACAGGGATTTGTCATAAGCAAGTTAAGTTTTAAAAATGCCGAGATCGAAATTGATACCCAAATCAGCAAGTCAATCCTAAATAAACATATCGATGAAATTTTGTATTTCTTCGAGGTGACTAATTACAACATTGTAGTAATAGAGGATCTCGATAGATTTGAGCAGGCAGAAGTCTTTACTAAACTGAGAGAGATAAATTTGCTCATTAATAATTCCAAGAAAGTGAAGCAGAATGTCACTTTTATATATGCCGTTAGGGATGATATGTTCCAAGGTTATGATAGAACAAAATTCTTTGATTTCACAATACCTATCATCCCTGTAATCAATTCATCAAACTCGATAGAGCAACTCTCCAAGATTGTAAAAAATAACGCCTACGATATTTCAGACGAATTGCTTGATAACATCTCTCTTTTTATTGATGATATGAGACTTCTAAACAACATAATGAACGAGTATCATCTATATTCAAAGAGCCTTGATGAAAATCTTAGCCAAGATGAGTTATTATCAAAAGTTGTGGATTAGGAAAAAAGAGAAAGGCAGCGTATCCTCACAGGTGTTCAAACCAAAACGGGGTCAAGAAGCCCCAAGGAGAATACGCTGATGAGCAAAGATACCATAAT